>NZ_SMRU01000099.1 GCF_004354015.1 Arthrobacter terricola | reverse complement strand
GGCGGTTTCTAGGGGTCGTTGCAACACTTGGTGGTTAGGTGGTTAGTAGTAAATCACGTAGGCGCTCGGCTGGGGTTTTCCAGTCGAGCGTTTTGCGTGGGCGGCCGTTGAGTTCCTGGGCGACGTGTTCGAGGTCTTCGGGTCCGTAGACGGACAGGTCGGTGCCTTTGGGGAAGTATTGGCGCAGCAGGCCGTTGGTGTTCTCGTTCGAGCCGCGTTGCCAGGGGCTAGCGGGGTCGCAGAAGTAGACCTGCATGTCGGTGGCCATGGTGAAGGCTTTGTGTCCGGCCATTTCGGAGCCTTGGTCCCAGGTCAGGGAGCCTCGCAAGTGCGCCGGGAGCGTGGACATGGTCTTGATCAGCCCGTCACGGACGGTTTCGGCGGTGTGGTCACCGGGCAGGTGGACGAGCATCACGTAGCGGGTGGTGCGTTCGACCAGGGTGCCGATCGCTGATTGGTTGTGGGCGCCGGTGATGAGGTCTCCTTCCCAATGCCCTGGCACGGCCCGGTCCTCGATTTCGGCGGGGCGGTCCGAGATCATGATCATCGGATCCGCGAACCGGGAAGCGCGTTGAGCGGGGTCCTTGTGGGGTTTGCGGCGGGTCCGGCCGGTCCGCAGGGCGGTCTGGACTTCGCGTTTGAGTCCGCCCCTGGCCTGGAAGTAGAGGGCCTGGTAGATCGTCTCTTGGCTCACGCGCATCTCCGGTTCGTCGGGGAACTCATCGACCAGGGTGCGGCTGATCTGCTCCGGTGACCAGCGTATGGCCAGTTTGGTCTGCACATAGTCCCGCAAGGAACCCTGCCCCCGAAGTTTGGCCGTCTTCGGACGGGCCCTGCGGGAAGCGGCTTTCCGGTCGGCGCCGTGGGGCAGATAGCCAAGCACCGGGTCGGTGTTGCGGGCCAGTTCCCGGCTGATCGTTGAAACCGGGCGGTTGAGGGCCGTGGCGATTTCCCTCATCGAGGACCCGCCAGCACGCAGGTCCTGGATCATTTCGCGTTCCGGCAAGGACAGGAACCGGGCATTGATGGGCCGGAGCGGTGCTGACGGGTCACGCGGGATCTGAACAGTTCTCACAGCATCGTTGTAAACGACCACCCGCCCATCCGGGTAAACGCGGCACCCACGTAACTGGCGGATCCCCAGATCCCAGTCACGGGCAGTGCGAATGTTCACCCCGACACGTGCAGCAGCCTCCTTCCGGGACGTCCCGGAGGACCGTAACCGGAAGAACTCCTCACGCCCCGGGTGAGGGCCGGCTCCCCGTTTTCCCCGGCCTTTCAACCCGGCCTTCCGGACCCAGGATGCTCCGGTCACCGGATTGATCCCGCATTCCCTCGCGGCCGCCGTCGTATTCTGCAAACGATCAAACACCGCGAAGAAAGCAGCCTTCTCTTCCAGCCCATAACGGCTTGAACGAACCACGGTCGTTGCAACTCCCAAAAATCAGGGTGTTGCAACGACCGCTAGAACCCGCC
>NZ_SMRU01000098.1 GCF_004354015.1 Arthrobacter terricola | reverse complement strand
TCGCGTTCGGTGGGTGAGGCGTCGTTGTTGGCGGTGGGGATGGCCCAGCCGTTTTCGCCGTCGTACATTTCGTCCCACCAGCCATCGAGCACGGAGAGGTTCAGGGAGCCGTTGATGGCTGCTTTCATGCCGGAGGTGCCGCAGGCTTCCAGGGGGCGCAGGGGGTTGTTGAGCCAGACGTCGCAGCCGGGGAAGAGGGTGCGGGCCATGGCGATGTCGTAGTTGGGCAGGAACACGATGCGGTGGCGGACCTCGGGGTCGTCGGTGAATTTGACGAGGTCCTGGATCATTTTCTTGCCGGCGTCATCGGCCGGGTGGGATTTGCCGGCGATGACGAGTTGGATGGGGTGTTGGGGGTCCAGGAGCAGGGCTTTGAGGCGTGCGGGGTCCCGGAGCATGAGGGTGAGGCGTTTGTAGGTCGGTACGCGGCGGGCGAATCCGATGGTGAGCACGTCCGGGTCCAGGACTTTGTCGGTCCAGCGCAGTTCGGCATCGGCCGCGCCGCGTTTCTTCCACGACGCCCGCAAACGACGACGTACATCCTCGACGAGGGAGACCCGGAGTTCGCGGCGGAGTTTCCAGACGTCTTCGTCGCTGACGTTGTAGGCCAGGTCCCAGCGTCCGGAGGCGTCGGCTTCGGAGCCGAATTGCTCGTGGGCCAGGGCGGAGATGCGCGGGTCCACCCAGGAGGGCACGTGGACGCCGTTGGTGACGGAGGTGATGGGCACTTCGGAGTGGTCGAATCCGGGCCAGAGCCCGGAGAACATTTCACGCGAGACCACACCGTGGAGTTTGGCCACGCCGTTGGCGCGCTGGGCCAGGCGCAGGCCCATCACGGCCATGTTGAACACCGCAGGGTTGCCGCCCTCGTAGTTCTCCTGGCCCAGGTCCAGCACGTTCTCCACGGGCACGTCCGGGGCCAGGCCGGCGTCGAAGAAGTGCCGGATCTGCACGGCCTCGAACCGGTCGATCCCGGCCGGGACCGGGGTGTGCGTGGTGAACACCGTCGACGCCCGGCCCGCGGCCAACGCCTCGGACCAGGACAAGGGGTTCTCCGCGGACATCAGTTCCTGGATCCGCTCGATCCCCAGGAACCCGGCATGGCCCTCGTTGGTGTGGAACACCTCCGGCGCCGGGCACCCGGTCAGGCGCTGGAACACCCGCAAGGCCTTCACCCCGCCCATGCCCAGCAAAAGTTCCTGCTGCAACCGGTGGTCCCCGCCCCCGCCGTACAAACGGTCGGTGATCGAGCGGGCCGCGTCGTCGTTGCCCGGAACGTTCGAATCCAGCAGCAGCAAGGGGACGCGTCCGACGTCGGCACGCCAGATATGCGCGTTCAGTTTCCGCCCGTGCGGCAACGGCAGGGACACGACCACGGGTTTGCCCGTCCCGTCAGCGGAGGGTTCACGCAGCAGCGTCAACGGCAACCCGTCCGGGTCCAGCACCGGGTAGGTTTCCTGCTGCCACGCATCCCGGGACAAGGACTGCTTGAAATACCCCGCCTGATACAACAAACCCACACCGATCAACGGCACCCCAAGATCCGAGGCCGCCTTCAAATG
>NZ_SMRU01000097.1 GCF_004354015.1 Arthrobacter terricola | reverse complement strand
TTTGATGGGGGCGTCGGAGGCTTCGACGTGGAAGGTGACCGAGTCCAGGCCGGCGTCGGCGTAGTGGGGTGCCCAGCGGTCGACGTTGGCGATCATGAGGTGGGCGTCCAGGGGGACGGGGCTGACTTTTTGGATGCGTTCCACGACGGGCAGGCCGATGGTCAGGTTGGGCACGAAGTGGTTGTCCATGACGTCCACGTGCACGGCGTCGGCGTTGCTGATGCGGGCGAGTTCGGCCTCGAGGTTGACGAAGTCGGCCGAGAGGATGCTGGGGTTGATGCAGCACTTCAAGGGTGAAACAGACATGATCCCTGTCTCCTGTTTAGCTGGTCATGGTGGCGAACATGAGGGCCATGGTGGCGGCGCCGGTGGCTTCGAGGGCGTGTTTGGTGCGGTTGTTGTGTGTGTTGCCGTGTGTGCCGTGGCCGGTAGTGGGTTGGCGGCGGAGGAGCAGGGTGGTGAAGGTGATTGCTGCGGTGCCGAAGAGGATGGCCAGGATCAGGGCGGGGGCGCTTTGATGGGCGAAGAGCGCGGTGAGCGGGTTGGCTGTGCTTGTTGCCGCTGCTGGTGTGGTGGTGTGGTGGTTCATGGGCATGGAGCCCATGTCCACCATGCCGCCCATGTTCATCTGAGGCATGTTGCCCGCGCCGGTGTTTCCGGTGGCCGTGTTTCCGGCACTGGTGGTGTTCATGATGGTGAGCATGAACGCGGCGGCGGCCATGGTCGCGGCGTGGTAGGCGCAGGTGATCCGGCCTTGGGTGCCGGTGCAGAGGAGTTTGTATTCGGGGCGGGCGATGGCCTGGAGCGTGAACCAGAGCGCGGCGGCGGCGAGGACGCCGATCTGGGCCAGGAGCGCGGCCGGGGCGAGGTTCCAGATCATCGCGGCCATGGCGGCATGCATGAGGGCGTGCAGGACTTCGTTGATGCGGTCCGTGACCTTGCGGGCCCGGGCGGCGAGGTAGAGGTGGTAGGCGCCGGCGGCGGACAGCACGGCCGTGAGGGCCCAGGAGACTGCGGGGATTTCGAACACAAGGATCACGCCCTCACTAGGGAACAAAAAGTTTGTGGCTGGGATGGTTTCGGTCCCCGGCACTGGGAGTCAGCGCCGGGGACCGAAGACTATTTCATCCCGGTAAGACGGGTCTTACAGGTGGTGCCGGTCCAGCCGGTGGTGCGCTTGCTGCGGCGGTGGCGGGGTTATTTGCCGGTGCTGCAGTGTCCGCCGGTGGTGGTGGTGATTTCGGTGGGGAGGTTCAGGGTGGGGTTTTGGTTGAAGAAGCCGTGGGGTTCGAGCATGAACCCGATGTTCTGCCTCGGCATGACGGGCCAGTCTTCCAGGCGCACGACGTGGTGCATGCCGAAGGTGTACCACACGACCAGGTCCTGATCCACGATGTTCCGGTCCGCCGCGGTCCAGGCCGGCAGCCCGTCCCCGCCGGTGGACTGGTTCGGGTATTCCCCGGCCGGGAACCGTTCTTCCCGGGTGTACGGGGTGACCCAGAGGTTGTTGCGGGCGAACTGGGCGCGTTGGGACACGTGCGCGCGGTCATCCGCGGCCAGGGTGAT
>NZ_SMRU01000096.1 GCF_004354015.1 Arthrobacter terricola | reverse complement strand
ATCAACGCTCGGGAGTTCGGTCAGCAGGTCCTGCTCGAACTCGCCGATGCGTACACCAAGAGCCAGCACGTTGCCTACTGCCCACGTGCWTGGCTCCATGTAGAGCTGGCCCTCGACCATCACAATCTGGTCGCCAGCCACATGGGGACGGCTCGCGCCGTCCAGGATACCGCCAGCCGCAGCGCTGGTGCGGCTGATGTTCACTTCACGGTTGGCTGAGTCATACAGCCACAGCCCCTGGGCGTTCACAGGCCCAGAGCTGAGGGTACGCACGGCGAAGTCGTACGTACCCAGGCTATCCGCGATGCCGAGCGGTGCGGCCAAGCCGACGCTCGAACCGCGGTAGACCCAGTCGGCGCGCTTTTGKGGCGCGCGTCGACGAGAGGTGCCCCGGGACTTAGCCACGGGTCACCTCAGGCATGCACGCTAGGCGCTTTCCCCCGTGAGAAGCAGCCACAGCGTCACGCCGTAGAGCATCGAGCTCGGCGACTGCTCGAGCTCGTTCTTCCCCTGCCAGACCGTCCAATGCGCGGTCCAGCAGGGATGCAGGGGCACCGACAGCTCCGYTCCGCGTAGCATGTCGMCCAGCTCGAGGCACATCCTCGAGGCTGAGAGAGCGTTGTACGCTTTCCACCTCATCCTGAGGTATGGTGGAGACCCCTTCGGGTTCTCCATCTCCGCCTCCATCGAGTTCYTCGAGGGCGGCTTCGACCATGTCGACGAAGCGGGTCCATCGGGAGTAGGCTTCGCCATCTCCCTCGGGTCCCGCGCGCAGTGCGGACTCGACATCTCGAGTCCAGCCATCCAGGTTGTGATAGGCACGTGGCATGAGCAACCTTCCAGCAGGTTCCAGCCTGCTACCGAGGAGCCTATCGGATTCTCGCTGAAGCGCAAGCAAAGAACCCGCCGGGCCCCCTAAACGGGCCGGGCGGGCTCACGGACGCTTACGATGCGCAGGCTACGCCGGTCGCACGAGCGTTCTGAACCAGGTTTGGTAGCGGAGATTCACCGAGGTGCTCGCCGCTTCCAGCCACAGGGCGAGGCCAGCGGTGCCTCGCAAGCGCATGTTGATGCGCGCACGGATGGTGACGACCTGAAGGGCGTCGTTGGTGTCAAACCCCATCCAGTAACGGCGTTCCCAGCGGTTGTTGCGATGGTCATTCGCAAAAGCCGCTTCCGTCTGTGCCACCACAGCCGGATTCCACATGCTGTAGTCAGCATCAACGCTCGGGAGTCCRGTCAGCAGGTCCTGCTCGAACTCGCCGATGCGTACACCAAGAGCCARCACGTTGCCTACTGCCCACGTGCTTGGCTCCATGTAGAGCTGGCCCTCGACCATCACAATCTGGTCGCCAGCCACATGSGGACGGCTCGCGCCGTCCAGGATACCGCCAGCCGCAGCGCTGGTGCGGCTGATGTTCACTTCACGGTTGGCTGAGTCATACAGCCACAGCCCCTGGGCGTTCACAGGCCCAGAGCTGAGGGTACGCACGGCGAAGTCGTACGTACCCAGGCTATCCGCGATGCCGAGCGGTGCGGCCAAGCCGACGCTCGAACCGCGGTAGACCCAGTCG
>NZ_SMRU01000095.1 GCF_004354015.1 Arthrobacter terricola | reverse complement strand
GGGGGGTGTCCCTATGTTCTTTGTCAAGCGGGTGGGAGCAGTTTTTCTTGGCGGTTGTCGGTCCGGGTTTTGGTCGCGGGGTATCGACCGGCGTCCCGGGGATGCCGGCTAATGTGGGGGTTTTGTCAGGCCGCTTTGATTTGCGGCGCCTCGTAAAGCACTCCGTCGCGCAGCATCGCGAACAGGACGTCACAGCGGCGTCTGGCCAAGGCGATCAAGGCCTGGTTGTGCCGTTTGCCCTCGGCCCGTTTGCGGTCGTAGTACTCCCGGGAGACAGGGTCTTTCAGCGCCGCGAACGCCGAGAGGAAGAACGCCCGTTTGAGGATCTTGTTGCCCTTCCTCGAGGAGTGGTCGCCACGGATCGAGGTCCCGGAGCGCCACGTCACGGGCGCGAGTCCGGAGTAGGAGCCCAGATGCCCGGCGGTCTTGAATTCCTTACCGACAACCTCGGTGATGATCCGGGCTGCCGTCCTGACGCCGACCGCCGGTAGAGACGTCAGGAGCTGGTGAAGAGGGTGGGCCTCCACGAGTGTCTCCACCTGTGCAAAGATCTCCGCGCGGGAGGTGCGCAGCTGGGCCAGCTGCGCGGCGAGTTGGGGCAGGACGACGCCGGCGGCTCCGGTACCGGCCACGACCACGCTCTGCTGGTCCAGGGCCGCGAAGATCTCCTCCGCCCAGCGCTTCCCGGCCCGCGGCGCCAACCTGGTCATGAAGGCTGCGACCCGGTTCTGTCCGGTCCGGCGCAGGGCTTCCGGGGTCGGGTATTTCCGCAGCAGCTCGGCCATCACGGGGTGGTCCAGATGCGGGCCGATGGCCCGTTCCAGGGCCGGGTGGATCTGGGTCAGGAGCCCTCGGATCCGGTTCGAGGCAGCCGTGGCCTGCTTGGCCAGATCGTCATCAAAACCGCAGAGCATTGACAGTTCCGCGGCCTGCTCATCGGCGACGGCGATCGAACGCAGCGTGTGCGGTATGGAACGGGCGGCTTCGGCAATGATGTAAGCGTCTCGGGCATCCGTTTTCGCCTCACCCGGGTGCAGGTCGGCGATGCGGCGCATGGCAAGGCCCGGCAGGTAACCGACCAGGATGCCGGCGTCCTGGGCCACAGCGACCGGCAGGGCACCGATGGTGGCCGGCTGGTCCACGACCAGCAGCAGGGTCCCGTGCTTTGCGAGGCTGTCGATGATCGCCCGCAGTTTCGCCTCCTCCTGGGGCAAGGCCTTGTCCAGGAGTTTCTTGCCGTTCTTATCCAGAGCCACCGCGTGGTGGTTGGTCTTGCCGACGTCGACGCCGATGAAGACATCGACGGATTCGTGGTCCTTGATCACGCAATAACCCCCAGAATTCCGTTCCGATCTAACAGCGCTGGCATGTCCTGCGGCCCCAGAGTTCGGCATCCACGTTACGGCCGGCCTCCCGCGGTAAGGTCTGCGGCTGGTCTGGTCCCCATTAGCGATCCCCTGGCGCCTATCGGAACCCGGTGACAACACCCCCCGGATCATGGTCGACTGGGGGACAAGATCATGCCGGGCCCGACAGGCCAGCAACCCCGATTCTTACTCATTTAGGGGCCACGAAAAAGGTAACG
>NZ_SMRU01000094.1 GCF_004354015.1 Arthrobacter terricola | reverse complement strand
TTCCGGCATAGCGGTCCACATAGCAGACTCCGCCCAGCATCCCTTGCGCCTGGAACCAGTCCGGATCCGCCTCCCGCCGGGCATCGAGGTCCTTCAGGTCCGCGGGCCGGTCCTGCCAAGACAAGGCGCAGGCGGCGACCAGAGACGCGAGGTGCTCTGTCCAGTCCTCCCGCTCTCCGTAGAGTGAACGGAAGAGCCGCTCCAGCTCGGGGAAGTGTTTCTCGAACCGCCTGCCGAAGTCCCTCCACATGGGACCGTCGCGGTGAAGCCCCGGAACCGATTCGAGGAAATCAAGGACCCGCTGCCCTGTCGTTTGCCCGCCGCTAACCGTGATTTCCACAAAGACCTCCTAGAAAACGCATTAACACAGTGAACAACGGGCCAGCTTCTGCGGCTCGGGGACGACCTTCATGCCGTGGGCAATCAGTTGTAATTGGCTGAGCACCCAAAAATCCGTTGTCTGATAATCAAGGCAACATGGTCGGGACGCGAATACTGGCCAGAGTCCCTCGTCTACCCGTCGCCAGTGATGGTGAGGTGCCATGAGTCCGATCCGGGATCGGGGAGAAGATCCATGGTTCGAAGTTCGGATGTTGTACTGTTGCGTGCTTGGACACGCCAGCCCTCCGGTACCGCTTTACTGTTGCCCGGCGGTTCACTCCGCTCCTCCGAAAGGTTTGTCGCCGAGCCCGGGTCGATCATCCAGATGGAGTCGCCATGGCGGATGGCAAGGGGCTGCGCACGGGAGTCGAAGCGGACTTGCACTTCAGTGCCCGGGTCCTCTGCCTTGTCTGTCATGATGGTCCTCCCCCTTGTACTGACCGCCCGGAAGCCGGGCATGCTGGTTCCCGGCATTGCCGGGTTGGGAGCCACCCCCGCCGGGTTCATCCCTCCGTCGGCGGGGGTGGCAGTCTGTTAGGCGTTGACGATGAGGCCGAGTTCGGCTTTGGATGCCAGTGCAGGGTGTTTGGGGAGGACCCGGACGGTGTAGCCGAAGGAGCCGGAGCGGTTGATGAGGATGGATCCCGTGAACAGGTGCCGGCCGTTCCCGAGGTCCTCCGTTTCGCACAGTTCCAGGAGTTCCACGTCTTCGAGCGTCTCGCCCTGCCCCGCCCGCCCGTACGCTATTTCCACTGCCACGTCCTCGGGAGTGAGGTCGTGGAGGGCAACGTAGGTGTTGACCTGCAGGGTGTCGCCGATTTGTGGTTCTTCGGAGACGCCCACTGAGTCGACGTACTCGATGCGCACGTTCTCCCAGCCCTTCCGGATCTTGGTGATCCACTGGGCAAGTTCTTTGGCTTCCTTGAATGATGACTGTGACAGGTTTGGATGGCCCCGGTAGGACGGTTATTTCTGGCCCCACTTTGTGACTCGCCGGGCAGTTGCGACGGTTATGTGTGGCCCCGCCTTCAACGTTGGATTCATCAGTGGATGGATGCGGCGGAAGGCTGGTCTGGATGGAGTCGAGGGTGGAGTTGTTCGCGCGGATCCGACGCGATGCCCGGGTCGAGGGCTTGTCGGTTCGTGCGCTGGCGGCCCGGCACGGGGTGCACCGCAGGACGGTTAGGCAGGCTCTGGAATCAGCTGCACCGCCGGAGCGTAAGCCGAG
>NZ_SMRU01000093.1 GCF_004354015.1 Arthrobacter terricola | reverse complement strand
GTCGGCCTGCCGGACAAGGCCGCGGCCTACCCCGCCCGGCTCTCCGGAGGCCAGCAGCAACGCATCGCGATCGCCCGCGCCCTGGCCCTGAACCCGAAAGTCATGCTCTTCGACGAACCGACCTCGGCCCTGGACCCCGAAATCGGCCTCGAAGTATTGGCCGTCATGCGCGACCTCGCCGACGAAGGCATGACCATGCTCGTCGTCACCCACGAAATGCACTTCGCCCGCGACGTCTCGGACCGGATCATGGTCATGGGCAACGGCGGCGTCCTGGAAATCGGACCCAGCGAACAAGTCATGACCGCCCCGGCGAACGAACGCACCCGCCAGTTCCTCAAAGCCGTCCTGGACCGGTGACCCCCGCCATGACCCTGCACCTGCTCACCACCATCGCCCAAGGCATCGGACTGACCCTCTACGTCACCGGCGCCTCCCTGCTGTTCGGCGGGATCATCGGCCTGGCCCTGGTCGGCGCCGTCCGCTCCCCCGTCCCGGCCATCCGCACCCTCGCCACCCTCTACATCAACCTCATCCGCGTCATCCCGCCCATCACCTGGCTCTTCCTGATCTACTTCGGACTACCCCAATACGCCCTCCGGTTATCCACCATCCAGGCCGCGATCATCGGCTTCTCCCTCATCGCCGCAGCCTTCATGGCCGAAATCTACCGCTCCGGGCTGCTCTCCATCCCCGAAGGCCAGCGCGAAGCCGCGCACGCCCTCGGCCTGGGCACCATCGACACCATCACCCACGTCATCACCCCCCAAGCCTTCCGCGTCGCCCTGCCAGCGATCGCGACCTACGGCATCGGACTGCTCAAAGACTCCGCCCTCGCCTCCACCATCGGCGTGCACGAAATCACCTACTACGCCCAACAATCAGCCAAACAAACCCACCAAGGCCTGCTCTCCTTCATCACCGCCGGAGCCCTCTACATCATCATCAGCCTCATCGTCGCGCTCATCTGCCGGCGCATCGACCTGACCCTGCGCCGCAAGATCGGAGTGGCATGATGGACATCCTCACCCAATGGGCCTCCTGGCTGCCCGCCCTCTTCCCCGGACTCGGTATCAGCCTCCAACTCACCGGACTGTCCCTGCTCTTCGGCTTCCCCCTCGGACTGCTCTTCGCCGTCATGGCCGCCGCGAAACCGGCCCCCCTGCGCTGGATCTCCTTCCTCTTCGTCGAATTCGGCCGCGGACTCCCAGCCCTCGTCCTGCTCTACCTGCTCTACTTCAGCCTGCCCGACGCCGGCATCACCCTCGGATCCCTCACCACCGCGATCATCGCCCTGTCCTGGAACACCGGCTCCTACGCCTCCGAATACTTCCGCGCCGGCATCGCCGCCGTCCCCCTCGGACAAAAAGAAGCAGCCCTCACCTCCGGACTGTCCGGCTTCACCGGATTCCGCATCATCATCCTCCCCCAAGCCCTGCGCATCTCCACCCCGCCCCTGGCAGGACTCGCCGTCCTCGTCTTCCAAGGCAGCGCCCTCGCCTTCGTCATCGCCGTGCCCGAACTCATGTCCAAAGCCTTCGAAATCGGCTCCATCACCTTCCAATACCTCTCCGTCTACCTCCTCACCTCCATCCTCTACGGCACCCTCACCCTCCTCTTCCTCGCCCTCGTCAAACTCCTCGAACAACGCCTCAACCGCCACCTCCAACGCAACTAAA
>NZ_SMRU01000092.1 GCF_004354015.1 Arthrobacter terricola | reverse complement strand
CTGATATGTAGTTCTGGTTGTCAAGAGTGCATGGATGAGCGGCTCCTGGGTGTTGTTCCGGGAGCCGCCCATCGCGTACCGGCCGGTTGTGGTGTGGTGCTGGCGAGTCGTTTCTTCCGACTGCAGTGTCAGGCTGACATTCGCGGGTTGGTTACCGCATGACGACTTGTTCGGCTGGAGCCTTATCGGTGTCTAAGATCGAGCGTCGACGGCTTGGGCTGTCTGCTCATAGTGCGTTCCCGAGTTAGCTCCGGGTGCTGCCATCGCACTTCGGTCATGTCCCGGCCGGCCGTTCATCTCAGGCCGCGTTCATGCGTTCTCCTTGCTGGAGCGGTGCGGCCAGTGACCAGCACCAGCCGGCGAGCTCGCGGGCGATCGCGGCATTGGCCTTGACCGGCATCTTGTGGCGTTCATCGAAATGTTCCCACTTGCGGTGCAGCCGGTGGTTGCCTTCCAGAGCGCGGATGCGGGTTGCCGGGGCGACGAGGTCAAGCTGGCGCAGCAGCCGGTCCCCGGGGCGTGTGTAGGGGCGCCGGTGCACCCAGGCGGCTTCGATGAGGAGTTTGCGGGCGTAGGTGTTCCCGGCCTTGGTGATCGGGCCCTGGTGCCGGGACTGGCCCGAGGATTCCTCGCTGGGAACCAGCCCGAGGTAGGAACCGATGGACGAACCGGTGAAGCGGGTCCAGTCCCCGATTTCAACGGCCAGCCCGAACGCAGTCGTGAGCTGGATGCCGCGCAAGCACATCAGCGCGTCAATCACCGACGCGTAGCGGCACGCTGCCGCCGTCGCGGCCACCTGTTTGTCGATGCGCGACAGCTTGGCGGCGAGCAGCTCGGCCTGCTCGACATCGGCCTCGTAAGTGAACTGCAGCGCCGGTTCACTGAAGCGCTGGGCGATAAGCCACTGGCGGTGTTCCTGCGTCCATCTGGTGTCCTTTGGGTAACGGATCCCGTGCCGGAGCAGGACGGCGTTCACCTGCTGGCGGGCGTGTGCAAGGTCCTTTGCTGCGCCGGAGCGCAGCCGGGACAGATCCCGCAGGGCTTCCTCGTCAGGGTCCGGGATGCGCACCTCGGTGACCGAACCGACCGCGAGCATTTCGGCCAAAACCCGGGCGTCGCGCCGGTCCGTCTTAATGCGGTCCCCTGGAGCGCGCAGGAGCTTCGACGAAGCCGCCACCACACAGTCAATGCCGGCGGCGCGGAGGTGCCGGGCGAGGACAAACCCTGTCGGACCCGATTCGTAAACGACTTTGAGGGGCGGCTCGAACCGCCGGACCCACTCCAGCACCATGGCCGGGTCAGCAGCCATCGTGTGGGCGCTGATTTCGCCGGTGCCAGGGCTCAGCGCATGACCGACAACGTTGACCGCGTGAACATCCAGACCAATGAAAGTATGCTCAAACATAGCCGGGACCTCCCAAACCTCACATGTGGCACTACCATTGCACCCCCAAGGACCCTCGCAGGCCACAGGAGCCGCCAATGGCAACCCACGGACCTGTGAAACAGAAGGCCCCGGCCCCTCATCCTCCCGGCTGAAACTGGCCGTCCGGGATAAGGGCCGCCACCGCCGGGACCAGGTCCGGCAGCGCCAGTATGCGCGTCGGGGCGGCCGAATCACCTCAAAGCCGGCGCTGCAGGACCGCCCGGCGATAATGGACCGCTCCGGACGGGCAGGTAACCCGTCCCACTTCATATCGTCTAAG
>NZ_SMRU01000091.1 GCF_004354015.1 Arthrobacter terricola | reverse complement strand
GACGCGGGAAGGCAAGACCGTTTGTGGCGGTCTTGCCTTCCTGTTTTTGCGGGGTGGGTTCTTTTGCGGGGTTAGATGAGTGCGCGTTCGAGTTCGTCGTCGTCGGGGTCGTTGGAGCCTTGGACGGCGTCGAGTTGGTAGGCTTCCTCGAGTTCGGCGATGTCCTGGTCGCTGGTGGTGGGGGCGGAGTGTTCTTCGAGGACGCCGGTGCGGTGGCGGATGCGCAGCCTGTAGAGGAGCAGTCCGGCGATGACGACGAACGCGACGAAGATGACGCCGCCCCATTGCAGGTACCACTGGAAGGGCGGGGTGGAGTTGTAGATTTCCTGGCGGGGCCAGATCAGGTTGATGGTCATGGCTGCTCCCCAGATCACGGCGAGGAGGTTGATGATGAAGCCCCATTTCTTGCCGAGTTTGAAGCCGGCTTCTCCGTCGTCGGGCAGGGGCCATTTCTTCAGGATCCGGTTGCGGAGCATGGGCACGGTGACGAGCAGGTAGGACATGTAGATCAGGACGATGCCGATGCTGGAGAGGATCGTGAAGATGGCCGGCTGGGTGATGTTGATCAGCAGCGGGATGATGGCCGTGATGCCGGTGGTGATGGCTGCGGTCGTGGGGGTTTTGCGCACGGGGTGGACTTTGGCCAGGTGGCGGCTGAAGGGCAGGTTGTTGTCCCGGGCCATGGCGAACATCATGCGGATGGTCGCGGCCTGGATGGCCAGGGCGCAGACGGTGATGGCGATGACGACGCAGACGAGGAAGATCTTGCCGAAGGGTCCGCCGAGTACTTGCAGGATGATGTACTGCAGGCCGCCGTCGGGCTCGCCGAGTTTGGGGTCGTTCAGGTTCGGGGCGGCGAGGATGCCGAAGAGCAGCAGCAGTCCGCCCAGGATGAAGGATGCGTTGACGGCCCTGAGGATGGCCTTGGGGGCGGTCTTTTTCGGGTTCTTGGTTTCTTCGCCGAGGGAACCGGCGGTGTCGAAGCCGTACATCGCGTAGGCCGAGGCCATCGAGGCGATCAGGAAAACACCGAAGTAGCCCAGGGGCTGGCCGTTGCCCAGTCCGCGGGTGTTCACGAGGACCTCGGGTCCGCGCACGATGTTCCAGGCCAGGGCGATGATCAGCACGACGGCCGTGACCAGTTCCACGAACACCCCGATGCTGTTGATCGCCGCGGTGAGCTTGACTCCGAAGGCGTTCACCAAGGTGGTGAAGGTGATCAGGATCGTGGCCAGCAGCACGCCGTTGACCGCGAAGTCATACGGGCCCGTGCCGTCACCGATGATCTGGAAACCGGACCAGATCTGGGGCATCGTGATCTGCAGGGACAGCGCGACTGCCCCGATCGTGACCATCGAGGAGATCAGCAGCAGCCACCCGGCCATCCAGGAGGACGTCTTCGAGGACAACTGCTTGGCCCAGTTGTACACCGCGCCGGCGACCGGATACCGGCCCGCGAGCTCGGCGAAGACCAGCGCGACGAACAACTGGCCCACGAACACCATCGGCCAGGACCAGAAATACTCCGTGCCGCCGGTGGCATAGCCGAAGTAGAAGAGCTGGAAAACACTCGTAAGGATCGAAATATAGCTCACGCCGGCCGCGAAGCTGGCGAACTTACCGATACTGCGGTCCAGCGACTGCGTATAACCAAAATCCTGCAGACCGCTCGAATCATGTTGCTTGAGTTCAGACATATGGGGGAAGTCCTTAGTCGAATCTGAATGGCTTTACAGCCAATGACTACGCCGTCGGGGTCATGGGCGAAGACGCTGCCAGCGGGGTCTAACTAGCGGCGGGC
>NZ_SMRU01000090.1 GCF_004354015.1 Arthrobacter terricola | reverse complement strand
TGGGCCAGGAGCGCGGCCGGGGCGAGGTTCCAGATCATCGCGGCCATGGCGGCATGCATGAGGGCGTGCAGGGCTTCGTTGATGCGGTCCGTGGCCTGGCGGGCCCGGGCGGCGAGGTAGAGGTGGTAGGCGCCGGCGGCGGACAGCACGGCCGTGAGGGCCCAGGAGACTGCGGGGATTTCGAACACAAGGATCACGCCCTCACTAGGGAACAAAAAGTTTGTGGCTGGAATGGACTCGGTCCCCGGCGCTGCTTCGGGGCAGCGCCGGGGACCGAAGATTGTGGAACTGGTTGTTACTGGTTCACTGCGGTGGCGGGGTTATTTGCCGGTGCTGCAGTGTCCGCCGGTGGTGGTGGTGATCTCGGCGGGCAGGTTCAGGGTGGGGTTCTGGTTGAAGAAGCCGTGGGGTTCGAGCATGAACCCGATGTTCTGCCTCGGCATGACGGGCCAGTCTTCCAGGCGCACGACGTGGTGCATGCCGAAGGTGTACCACACGACCAGGTCCTGATCCACGATGTTCCKGTCCGCCGCGGTCCAGGCCGGCAGCCCGTCCCCGCCGGTGGACTGGTTCGGGTATTCCCCGGCCGGGAACCGTTCTTCCCGGGTGTACGGGGTGACCCAGAGGTTGTTGCGGGCGAACTGKGCGCGTTGGGACACGTGCGCGCGGTCATCCGCGGCCAGGGTGATCGCGTTGTCCGGGATCAGCCGGTACGCGACCGGTTCATCCACGATGTTCCTGCTTTCGTGGTTGACGATCTTCCAGAACCGGTGCTTGGACGTGTCGGCCTTGCGGATCGCTGCCTGCTCGGTTTCCAGGAGCCGGTCCACGGCCTTGAACGCGGTGAACGTCGGGTTCTCTTCCGGGATCACGGTGTCCACCTCGTACACGGAGTTGTTCACCCCGTCGATTTCGAAGTCCATGCGCACGTTGAAGATGTGCTGGTGGATCGGACCATACAGCCCATCGTTGTTCAGGTTCTGACCATACGGGCTCTTCTCGCCCGGGTGCTGACCGGCCGTGGACAGGATCCCGGTGGCCTTGACCAGGAACTCAATGCTGCCGTCCAGGAACAGGTGCCAGTAGAACGCGTACTCGTAGTTCGCGACCGTGGCGATGAAGGAAATCACCAGTTTCCGGTTCCGGCGGGTCTCGGCCGTGCCCTCCCGGAAATCAAAATGCTTCCACAAAATCGAATCGTCTTCTTCGTGCATGCAGATCGCGTTCTCGATCGTGAGCGGGTTACCGTGACTGTCGGTGGTGATCCCGTCGAAGTACTTGATCTCCCCGGTGCAGTCACAGCCCAGGGTCAACGAGTTTGCCATGTTGCCGATGTTGTACTCGCCCGAGTCGAACGCGTTCTTCTTCGCCTGCACCGGGGCCGGGTCACCATACGGGACAACCATCTCGGCCAGCGAAGCACGGTTGATCACCGGACGCTCCACGCCCTGGTCACGGAACTTCAGCTGATGCAGCACCAGGCCCTCACGCGGGGTGAACCCCACCCGGAAGGACCAGTCCGCCCAGCGCACATGGTTGCCCGTGACCGTGAACGAGGCCCCCTCGGGCTGCGTGATGGAAATCGGCTTCAAATCCGTCCGGGCCTCCCCGACGTACTTGGGCAGGTAATTACCCCGCGCGGCCGGGACCGGGATCGCCTCGTTGTCATCAATCCTCGCCACCTGGCCCGAGGACAGGTCATAGATCACCACCAGGTTCTCGATCGGGTGCGCGTACGGGGAATCATCCGGCTCATCCCGCACGAACACCAGGGCACGCATCAGACGCCGGCCCTGGGCATCCTCACCGAACCAGCCCACACTCCA
>NZ_SMRU01000009.1 GCF_004354015.1 Arthrobacter terricola | reverse complement strand
TACGCCACGCACAAGACCCCCGAAGTCAAGGCATGGCTTGCGGCCCATCCCCGCTTCACCGTCCACTTCACTCCTACCTCGGGATCCTGGCTGAATCTCGTCGAAGTCTGGTTCGGCATCATCGACCGGCAGGCCATCCGGCGCGGCGTCTTCACAAGCGTCAAAGACCTCAACCAGAAAATCCGCCAGTTCATCACCGGCTGGAACGACCGATGCCACCCGTTCGTCTGGACCAAAACCCCCGAACAAATCCTCGCAAAAGCCAACCGCTTAACTACTTCAGAAACGCGACACTAGGACCGGCACCTTTTTAACGAGAGAGGCACCCTGCGGACGGATCCCCGTCTGCAGGGTGCCTCTCTTTTGGGCTGGCGCCTCTCTTTTGGGCTGGCGCCTCTCTTTTGGGCTGGCGCCTGTCTTTTGGCCTGGTGCCTGGCTAGCGCAGCGCCGCCACAATCGCCGGCAGGAGGGCGCGAAATGCCTTGCCGCGATGGCTGATGGCGTTCTTCTCCTCCGGGCTGAGCTCGGCGCAACTGCGGTCCAGTCCGTGCGGCACCAGGACGGGGTCATAGCCGAACCCGCCCTCACCGCGCGGTTCGCGCAGGAGGATGCCTTCCAATTGGCCGTATTCGACGGTCTCAAAACCTCCGCCGTCGTCAGCTGACGGCACGGCGAGGGCAGCCGCACAAACAAACGCCGCACCGCGGTGGACATCGGGGACGTCCGAAAGCTGCGCAAGCAGGAGCTCCAGATTCGCGACGTCGTCGCCATGCCTGCCGGACCAGCGTGCGGAGAAGATGCCCGGGGCGCCGCCAAGGACATCGACGGCGAGGCCCGAGTCATCCGCGATCGCGACGATCCCGGTAGCTTCGGCTACGGCCCGCGCCTTGAGCAGGGAATTCTCAGCGAACGTCACCCCGGTTTCAGCGACGTCCGGAGCTCCCGCGGCGGACGCGTCGATCACTTGGGTATCGACGTCGAGGCCTGGTATCTGGTCCCTCAGCAGTTCCCTGAGTTCGCGGAGTTTTCCTTGGTTGTGCGTGGCGAGAACGAGCCGCGGTTCGTGGGCTGTCCCTGCCCCCGTCACGGGGCTTCCGCCAGGGTCTCGCGCTGGATCGCGGCGAGCTCGCCGGTTCCGATGAGCGCAAGGTCAAGCAGTGCGTTCAGTTCGTCCCTGTCGAACGGCGCCCCTTCTGCGGTTCCCTGGACCTCAACGAACTTCCCGGAGCCCGTCACCACGACGTTCATGTCGGTTTCCGCGCGGACGTCCTCAACGTACGGCAGGTCCAGCATCGGAATTCCATCGATGATTCCCACGGACACAGCCGCGATGGTATCCGTGAGCGGCTCAGCGTTTTTCGAGATCATCTTGTTTTCGCGGGCAAAGCGGATCGCTTCGGCGAGTGCCACATAGGCGCCGGTGATCGCGGCGGTGCGAGTGCCGCCGTCGGCCTGCAGGACGTCGCAGTCCAGGACGATCGTGTTCTCGCCCAGCGCCTTCGTGTCGATGATCGAGCGCAAGGAACGGCCGATCAGGCGCGAAATCTCATGGGTGCGGCCACCGATCCTGCCCTTGACCGATTCGCGGTCCGAACGGGTGTTGGTGGCACGCGGCAACATCGCGTACTCCGCCGTGACCCAGCCCCGGCCTTCGCCCTTGAGCCACCTCGGAACTCCTTCGGTGAGGGAAGCCGTGCACAGGACCCGGGTGTTGCCGAATTCGATCAGGGCCGAGCCTTCGGCCTGCTTGGACCAACCGCGGGTGATGCTGATGGGACGGAGCTGGTTGGGGGTGCGGCCGTCGGCACGGATGACGGGGACAGATGTGGCTTCGGAAGTCATACTGCAAGCTTAGCGATCGCGCGGCCCCGCTTGGACTCCCATGTCAGACGCTGTAGTGGACTCCAGCGACCGCGACGGCGACATCCCCGGAAAACTCCGGCCTCGCCTCTGCCATGACCTTGGTTTGGGAGGTCCACACCGGGATGTGGGTCAGGAGCAGGCGGCGGGCGCCCGCGGCGGTGGCGGCTTGTCCTGCGCGCTTTCCGGTCAAGTGCACGTCCTTGATGCCGTCGTCGCGCCCTTCCTCGAAGGCGGCCTCACACAGGAAGAGATCGGCGTCCCGCGCGGCATCCTCGAGGCCCTGGCACGAGTCCGTGTCTCCCGAATACGCAAGCACCCTTGTGAGGGGCAGGCCTTCTTTGTCCGGCTCCGTGACCTCCACGCGCAGGGCGTAGGCCTCCTCGACGGGATGGTTCACCGCGTACGGCGTCACTGTGAAGGGCCCAAGGCTGACGGACTCGCGCTCACTCCAATTGGTGAAATCGAATTCCTCGTGCATTCCCGGGTCCAGCTCCAAGCCGTAAGCCGTGGCCATGCGGTCAGCCGTGGCGGCCGGACCCCACACGGGGATCCTGTCGCGGCCCCAGCCGCCCGGCTTCCAACGCACCGCCACGTGCAGTCCGCACAGGTCCATGCAATGGTCCGGATGAAGGTGGGTGAGGAAGATCGCGTCGATGTCCTCAAGGTCCGTGTAGCGTTGGATGGCCCCCAAGGCCCCGCTGCCAAGGTCCATGACGATTTTCCATTTGCGCTCACCATCATGTGCGGTGAGCAAATAGCATGACGCGGGCGATCCCGGACCAGGAAATGAACCCGTACAGCCAACGATGGTCAATTTCACTGGATGCGGCCCCCGCGTGATGAGCCGAATTCGTTCCCGGCAAAGGGTGCGGGGGAAACGAAGTTGGACGTCCTCGCGTGCTGGCCGCCGGCGCGTGCGGCCTCCAGCATCTCCGGAGTGATCCGCGCGAGGCTTCCCGTGGGGTACTGGGCCGCGACGTGGTCAACGTGGCGGACCGAGAGCACCTCGGGACCGAGGAAGCGCCGGGCGAGGGTTTCGAATTGGGCTGCATCGCCCGTGGCCATGAAGTCGTGCTTGGGCTGGCCGGAATCGCTGCGTTGAATCCCGTGGGTGGCGAGCGCCCGGTAAACGTCCTTGGCGGTTTCCTCGGCACTCGATACCAAGGTGACGTCCTCGCCCATGACATACGAGATGACGCCGGTGAGCAGCGGATAGTGCGTGCACCCCAGGACCACGGTGTCCACTCCGGCAGCCTTGAGTGGTTCCAGGTATTCGTGCGCGGCGGCCAGGAGTGCGGGACCGGTGGTGATGCCGGCTTCCACGAAGCTCACGAACTCCGGGCAGGCTGCGGACGTGATGTCGAGGTCGGGAGCGGCGGCGAAAGTGTCCTCGTACGCCCGTGAGCCCACTGTGGCTGAGGTGCCGATGACGCCGATTTTCCCCGACCTCGTCGCGGCGACGGCACGCCGAACTGCCGGCTGGATTACTTCGATCACCGGAATTCCGTAACGCGCCGTGTAGCGTTCCCGGGCATCGCGCAACACCGCGGCCGACGCCGAGTTGCAAGCTATGGTCAGGAGCTTGACTCCCGAATCCACCAGTTCGTCCATGACACCCAGCGCGTTGGCCCGGACTTCGGCGATAGGCAACGGCCCGTACGGGCCGTTCGCGGTGTCCCCCACATAGATGATCGACTCATTCGGCAATTGGTCGATGATTGACCGCGCGACGGTGAGTCCGCCTACGCCGGAGTCGAAGACACCGATGGGCCGTGATCCCAGCAAAGCCTTGTCCGCATTGTCGTGTAAGGACTCCGGCGCCGTGGCGGCGCCCTTTCCGTCAGATACCAAATCCGATGCTGAGTTCATGATTCTTAGAGAATAAGGCAAGGCATGAGCGGCAGCCATGACTTGTGGTCCGGCCCTCGTGTCTGTTTTGTCACACGAAAGGACGCGGGCGCGCCGTCTCCGCCTTAGCCTTTCCGGTCCATCGAGGCCATCATGGCCTGGACCAGCGACTCCTGGAGCCAGGTGGTGAAGTTGTATACCAGCGCCAAGTAGCTCTCGACGTCGTCCGCCTGCGACCAATCCTGCATGGCGTGCACGTGGTCCGCGTCGGCTTCGTCGCGGATGTCGAGGCGTTCAGCCAAGACGAGCCGGACATCGTTAAAAGCCATCGACCACAGCCTCGCCTCCTCCGGCGTGAGGACGAGGTCGTTCCGATCCAAGCCCATCGCCGTCGCCCGGAGCGCACCGATTTTGGTCTCCCGCAGGGAACGCTCGGTGAGTTGCCGGAACTCAAGGGACGCGGCGCCGTCGTTCTTCATGACGTTCGGCAAGAGCCGCAGCAAGGCGCGGTCGGACGGTTCCCGCACGTTCATGTCGAGGCCGATCAGGGCGGTCAACGGGTCCTCGTCCGCCGACGATTGCGGTTCGAGCATCGAAATGACGTCGTCCACAAGGCCGCGAAGGAGTTCGCGCTCGGTAGGTTCGAGGTAACCCGTGATGCCTTTAAGTCCGTACTTGAAGGCCTTAGCCACGCGAACCGCCCTTCCGTCCTTGGCCGTCTCCACTGCTGCTCGCCTTTTCGACCGTGGCCCACAGCCCGTATCCGTGCATGGCGACGGCGTGCTGCTCGACCTGTTCCTTGCCGCCGTAAGCGACGATGGAGCGGCCCTTCCGGTGGACCTCCAACATGAGTTTGTTGGATTTGGCCTCCGAATAGCCGAAGTAGCTTTGGAACACGTAGCTCACGTAGCTCATGAGGTTGACGGGATCATTCCAGATCACCAGGTTCCATGGAACGTCCGCCGCGGTCAGGAGGTCGGTAGCTGACTCCTGCGCGAGATCCGTGCGTTCTTCTCCCTTTAAGCCTGCGTCTGTCACTGCGTTGGTTCCTGTACAGGTGCCAGAGGCAAGCCCGGGGGCAACGGTAGTGGTCATCTGTCCATTCTAAGGCGAGGGACGGGCCCACGACGGCGAGGGCCCCACGTCGAGCGGAGCGAGACGAGGGAGCCGGTGGGTGGGCCCACGACGGCGAGGGCCCCACGTCGAGCGGAGCGAGACGAGGGAGCCGGTGGGGACTAGAGTAAATTTCGTGAGTAGATCCGTTGCTTGGGACCACCCCCGCACGTCGCTGTACACCGATCATTACGAGCTGACGATGCTGGAGGCCGCCCTCCGCTCAGGTGCGGCGCACCGGCGCTCCGTCTTCGAAGTGTTCGCCCGTCGCCTTCCCGACGGCCGGCGCTACGGGATTGTCGCCGGAACCGGCCGCCTTCTGGAAGGGATCAAGGACTTCAAGTTCGGCGACGCCGAACTCGCCTTCCTGGACCAGCACGAAGTCGTGGATAAGGAAACGCTCGACTACCTCGCGGACTACCGGTTCTCCGGCGATATCTGGGGCTACCCGGAAGGGGAAGCGTACTTCCCCCACTCCCCCATCCTGATCGTCGAGTCGACGTTCGCGGAAGCATGCATCCTCGAAACGTATGTCCTTTCCGTCCTCAACCACGACACCGCCATCGCCTCGGCGGCCTCCCGGATGACCAGCGCGGCGGGGAACCGCCCCTGCATCGAGATGGGCTCCCGGCGCACCCAGGAGGAATCGGCGACGGCGGCGGCCCGCGCCGCCGTCATCTCCGGCTTCGGCAGCACCTCCAACCTCGAAGCCGGCCGGCGCTACGGGATCCGGACGGTGGGTACCGCGGCCCACTCGTTCACGCTCCTGCACGATACCGAGCGCGAGGCCTTCGAAGCCCAGATCTCCGCTTTCGGCCCGGGCACCACCCTTTTGGTGGACACCTACGACGTCGACGCCGGAGTGCGGACCGCCGTCGAACTCGCCGGAGACAAACTCGGCGCAGTCCGCCTCGACTCGGGTGACCTCGTCGCCCAGGCGCAATGGGTCCGCGAACTCCTGGACAACCTCGGAAACGTCAATACCCGGATTGTGGTCACTTCAGACCTTGACGAATACGCGATCGCCGCCCTGCAGTCGGCACCCGTGGATGTCTACGGCGTCGGCACGTCCCTGGTCACCGGATCTGGAGCCCCGACGGCAAGCATGGTCTACAAACTCGTGAGCCGTACCAACGATGCCGGCGAATTCATCTCGGTGGCCAAGGCCGCGAAGAACAAGGCGAGCGTCGGCGGACGCAAGTATGCCCTCCGCAAGCTCGATGAGCACGGAATCGCGACGCACGAGGTCGTGGGAATCGGACACCCGCCCGAAGACGACGGCAATGACCGGCCCCTCCTCCAGCAGTTTGTGAAGAACGGCGAACTACTCCCGGGGTGGACTGGACATGAGGGCGTGGTCCGGGCACAAAAGCGGCACGCGGACACCATGGCCGAACTCCCACCCGTGGTCCGGCGGCTGCAACGCGGCGAACCGGCGATCCCCACCATCTACGAGGAGGACTGAATGTCCCGCGCCTTGATCATCGTCGATGTCCAGAACGACTTCTGTGAAGGCGGTTCCCTCGCGGTGGAGGGCGGCGCGGCCACGGCAGCGGCCATCAGCGAGTACCTCGACACCCACTACCAACAGTTCGACCACATCGTGGCCACCCAGGACTGGCACGTGGAACCCGGCAGCCACTTTTCGGATAGTCCGGATTGGGTGGACAGTTGGCCTCCGCACTGCCGGGCCGGAAGCAAGGGGGCTGAACTCCACCCCGACCTGGACGCCGAGTACATCCAGGCCTACTTCCGCAAGGGACAATTCACGGCCGCCTACTCCGGATTCGAAGGGATCCTGGCTCCCGAGGACGAAGTGCCCACCGGCGAACTCACTCCCGGCGTTGCCGCTTCGCTTGAAACAGACGAAGACGCCCTAGGACTCGATGACTGGCTGCAAAGCCACGGCGTGGAAGACGTCGTGGTGGTGGGCATCGCCACCGATTACTGCGTCAAAGCGACCGCCCTCGACGCCGTCCAGGCCGGCTACGCCGTGACAGTGATCGGTGACCTCACCGCCGGAATCGCCGAGGACCTCGGCGACACCTATGCGGAACTCGAAGAGAACGGCGTCGAACTCAGCCAAGGCTGACGCCGACGCCGGACCTCCGGTTCCACCGGGGTGGGTTCCACCGGACTACTTGCGCCCGACGAACCAGTCCTGGAGCTTCCGGAGCCGGGCCTGCAGTTGTGCTTCGTTCGCTTGGGCAACGGCCGGTCCGCCGCACACCTCGCGCAGTTTGGTATGCACAACGCCGTGCGGCGTACCCGTCCTGGCGGACCAGGCGGAAACGTTCTTGGCGAGCTCATTGCGAAGGTCCATGAGCATGCGGTGGTCCGGAACGGCCGGCGCCGCCGGTTCGGACGAGGCGCCCTGGCGCTTCTTGCGCGACTGTTGGTCGTGCTGCCGCTGCCGCAGCAAGGTTCCCACCTGCTCAGCGTCGAGAAGACCGGGAATTCCTAGGAAGTCCAGCTCGTCCTCCGAACCGATATCCGCTCCCGTACCGAACTCGCCGCCGTCGAACAGCACGCGGTCAAAGGACGCCTGGGAATCGAGTGCCTCGAACTTGCCCTTTTCCAGGGAGTCCGAAGCCTTCTCCTCACGGTTGGCTTCATCCATGAGGCTCTCTTCGGGGTTGAAGAGTCCGTCCGGATCTTCCTTCTCGGGCCGGTCCAGCGCGTGATCGCGCTCGGCCTCCATGGAGTTGGCCAAGATCATGAGCGGTGGCACGGACGGCAGGAAGACAGAAGCCGTTTCCCCGCGCTTACGGGCACGGACGAAGCGGCCCACAGCCTGCGCGAAGAACAGCGGCGTGGAGGTGGACGTTGCGTAGACCCCGACCGCAAGCCGGGGAACGTCGACGCCTTCGGACACCATGCGGACGGCCACCATCCAGCGTTTGTCGCTGGCAGTGAATTCCTCGATCTTGTGCGAAGCCTTCGAATCGTCCGACAAGATGACGGTGGGTGACTGGCCGGTGATTTTCTTGAGTTGTCCCGCGTAGGCGCGGGCGTCATCGTGGTCGGTGGCGATCACCAGTCCGCCCGCGTCGGGTACCGTGCGCCGCACTTCGCTGAGGCGCTTGTCCGCCGCCGCAAGGACAGCGGGGATCCACTCACCGTTCGGGTTCAGGGCGGTGCGCCACGCTTGGGAGGTAACGTCCTTCGTCACAGCCGCTTCGCCGAGGGATGCGGCCATTTCGTCACCGGCACTGGTCCGCCAGCGCATCTGGCCCGAGTACGCCATGAACAAAACCGGACGGACAACGTGGTCCTTCAGGGCGTTTCCGTAGCCGTAGGTGTAATCGGCCTTCGAGCGCCGGATACCGTCGCGGTCCTCGGCATACTCGACGAACGGAATGGGCGAAGTATCGGAGCGGAACGGAGTACCGGTGAGGGCGAGGCGGCGCGCTGCCGGGTCAAAAGCTTCCCGAAGGCCGTCGCCCCAGGACAACGCTTCGCCGCCGTGGTGGATCTCATCCAGGATCACCAAGGTCCGGGCGGCTTCCGTCTTGGCCCGGTGCAGCATGGGCTTGCTGGCCACCTGGGCATAGGTCACAGCGACGCCGATAAATCCCCGGCCGTGCTGACCGTCGGAATTCTTGAAGTTGGGGTCGATCGCGATGCCCACCCTCGCCGCCGCGTCCGCCCACTGCCGCTTCAAGTGATCGGTCGGGGCGACGATCGTCACCCGGTTCACCGTTCCGTTATCGATCAGGGTGGAGGCGATGCGGAGCGCGAAGGTGGTCTTTCCGGCGCCCGGCGTTGCCACCGCCAGGAAGTCCCTGGGACTGGCGTTCATATACAGGTCCAGAGCTTCCTGCTGCCAGGCGCGAAGCTTCGGGGCAGTTCCCCACGCAGCCCGCTCCGGGTAGGCAGGAGGCAGCGCGGGGCCGCCGAAAAGGGTTTCGGTCATGCGGAATTAACACCAATCTGTTCCGGATGCGCAGGATCACGCTGGGGCAGAAACAAAGACTCAGGCTAAGCGCCAAGCGAGCGGCGCACAAAATAGCGGCCACCGCGAACGGCGGCCATCACCCGCGGGGTGGATGGCCGGCGCGGCAGGCATCATTGCCGGCGGACGAAGGCCCGCCTACTTGTTGTTTCCCTTGTCTCCGCCGTCGTTTCCAGGGCGAAGTCCGTCATAGATTTCTTTGCATTCCGGGCAGATGGGGAATTTCTGCGGGTCCCGGCCTGGAGTCCACACCTTACCGCACAAGGCGATGACGGGCTCGCCGGTCATCGCGGATTCCATGATCTTTTCCTTGCGGACGTAGTGCGCGAACCGCTCCCGGTCGCCGGGCTCCACTTCCTGGCGCGTTTCCTCGCGCTCAATGGTTGCAGTGGAAGTTCCGGCTCCGGAAAGCTCGCGCATGGGGTCGTCTTCGAATGGGTCCGGAGGCAGCGTTGTCATGCCTTCCATCTTAGCGGCTCGGCCTTCGCCGTCAGATGACCTGCCATTTCGGCTTGTTGTCATAGGTGTGGCGATAGTAGTCGGCAAGCTTGAGGGACGAGGCAGCAGCTTCGTCGATCAGGATGGTCGCGTGCTGGTGCATCTGGAGCACGGAAGCAGCACAGATGGCGGCGACCGGACCTTCCACAAAATCCCGGACTGCCTGGGCTTTCTGTGCTCCAGTGGCGATCAGGACAACGTGGCGGGCATCCATGATGGTGCCAAGCCCCTGGGTGACTACGTGGTGCGGGACCTCGTCGATGTTCTTGAAGAAACGGGCGTTGTCCTTGCGCGTCTGCTCTATCAAAGTCTTGATCCGGGTCCTCGAGGCGAGCGAGGATCCCGGTTCGTTGAAGCCGATATGCCCGTCGGTGCCCACGCCCAGGATCTGGAGGTCGACGCCGCCAAGCGCCCGCATGGTTTCCTCGTACGCTTCGCAAGCCGCGGGCAGGTCAGCCGCCATACCGTCAGGGCTGTGGACATTGGCGGGATCGATGTTCACCTTGTCGGTGAACTCACGGCGAATCACTTCCCGGTACGACTCATGGTGGCCTGGCTCAAGCCCGACGTATTCATCCAAGGCGAATGCGTGGGCTTGGCTGAAATCCAAGCCGTTTTCCCGGTGACGCCGTGCGAGTTCGTCGTAGACGGGCAATGGCGACGATCCGGTGGCCAGGCCGAGGACGGCGTTCGGCTTTCGCCGCAGCAGCGCCTCGATGGCGTCGGCCGCGAGCGCCCCGATCTGCTTGCTTCCCGTCAGGATGACAATTTCCATCGGCGAGGACCTCTCTGGTGGTGTTTCCGGCGGTGGATCAATTCTAATTCGAGGTTATCCCATGTCCCATGACTTGTCACTGTTGCGCATTGTCATCGGTTGACGATCAGTTGGGCAAAAAGTTCGGGGCCGCGGCGGTCCAACCATCCGCCGCCAATGCGGATTCCAGTCGCGAAAAGCACCGGACCGAGCACAAGGCCGATGCCAAGGGTGACCCAGCCCCAAGCGGACTCGCCCGTGGCGGCTTGAACGATCACGAAAACCACTTCCGGAACAACGAGCAGCAAAAGCACCCCCATGCCACCCAGTTGGACGGCGAGCGTCTGGGCGACATTTCCCGGAGGCTTCTTGAAAGGACTGTCTCCAGGAAGCGGCACGCTTGAGGTATATCGCGCCGAGACGATCGAAGACAAGCCCAATCCCGAGAACAAGACTCCAAAGGACAATCCCAGGATGCCAGGCAACCAGGCCCAGTCACCCGTCAGGAAGAAGGGACCGACTGCGAAAATCAGCACTATCGGAAAGGCGAGCGAAAGGCACGCCAACGCCCTTCCCAAACGGTCGTGGACCCCACGCACGCCGGTCGCCAGGTGCAAGGCGAACGCGGTGTTGTCGTAGGAAACGTCCGCGGCAATCGACCACGCGAGGATGAAGGCTCCCATGGGGCCGAGGATGACAAGCATGGAGTAACTGCCGGCCTGGGCGGACTGGAAGAGGAAAATGACCGGCAGCAACGGAATGACCAGCAGGGATGCGGCGTACCGCGGGTCCCGGATCCAGTAGCTGAGCGAACGTGCCGCGATGGCACCGGTAGGCGTCGCCGGAAACAGCCCGAACAAGCCGAGCTTGCCGCCGCGCTTTCCCGATCCCCCGGAGTATGGCGGAGTGACCAGTGCACGCTTGAGCAACGCGTTCCAACAGACGAACAGGACCCCGAGGGTTGCAAGGGAGATGAGCGCTTTCACGATTGCGGCCAGGACATCGCCGGACGCCAGGTCTCCGCCGATGGACCAGGGAGCACCAAGCGGTGTCCAGGACACGGTCCGGGCCAAGTCCGGTAGATAGTAGGTGGATCGGGAAACGCCCTGCACAACGCTGGCAAAAATCGGCCCCATCAGTATCAGCGGGACAAAGATAACGATGCTGCTCACGTCCTTGAAGCGACGGGACGCGGCCAGGCTCGACGTCGCCGTCGTCACCACCTTGGACAGGACCACGCAACTGAGGACTCCAACGACGGCCCCCAGCAGCGCACCGCCCACGGCAGGAACGCTGCGCCACCACGTCACGGTAGTGAACAACGCCACAACCAAGGTGGCGGCACCCGGCAGTCCGATCAGGCCGGCAAGGGCCAGGCCGGCCAACAACTGCCGCATGGGGATGGCCGACGTCGCGAAACGGGCGGGATCCAGGGTCATGTCAGCAGCCGAAGCAAGCAACGGGACCAAAACCCACCCCAACATCGCGGCCGCCCCGCCGAGGACAACCGCGCTGTGGGCGGTCTGCACGTCCGCCCACCGCAACACGACAAGGGCCACAGCGAGCCCTGCCGCGGCTCCGAAAGCGTAGAGCGCGCCGATCGCCATGCCGACGAGCTGCGCCGGACTTCGGCGGACGCCATTGAGCAGGAGCCGCCACTTCAAGCTCAGAAGGTGCGCAACCATTCCAGGCCTTCCGTCCGGGATCCGCCGCCCACCAACTGCACAAAGCGGTCCTCGAGCGACGCGTCGCCGCGCAGCTCGTCCACCGTTCCCGCCGCCAGGATCCTGCCAGCCGCCACCACAGCGACATGGTCACACATGCGCTGTACCAGGTCCATTACGTGGCTCGACACAATCACGGTGCCGCCCGAGGCCACATAGCTCTCAAGAATTCCCCGGATATTGGCAGCCGACACCGGATCCACCGATTCGAAGGGTTCGTCCAGGACCAGCAGCCGCGGGGCATGGATGAGGGCCGAAGCCAAGGCGATTTTCTTGGTCATGCCGGCGGAGTAGTCCACCACGAGGGTGCCCGCGTCGCCTCCGAGATCCAGCGCCTCCAGCAGTTCGCCGACCCGTTGGGCAACGACTTCCTTGTCCATCCCCCGCAAAAGTCCGGCGTAAGTGACAAGTTGCTCACCGGTCAACCTGTCGAAGAGGCGCACGCCGTCAGGCAGGATGCCCATCAGCTTCTTGGCTTCCAACGGCTTGGCCCAGACGTCCACCCCGTGGATGAACGCCGTGCCGAAGTCCGGGCGTAGAAGGCCGGTTGCCATAGACAAGGTGGTCGTCTTTCCTGCACCGTTAGGTCCGACTACTCCGTAGAAGGAACCGGCGGGGACGTCCAGGTTGATGCCGTCGACGGCGATCTTCGCGCCAAAGCGCTTCGCCAGTCCGCGCAGGGCTAATGCCGGAACCGGTGGAACGGCGGGGGAATCGGGGTGCGGGTGAGTCATGCAGTCAGCCTAGCCCTGGCGGCATCTCCGGGAGTCGTCCTGGAGGGGGAACTCGCGCAGCGGCTTGCGGGGCTTCCTCATCCCAAAGGACTACAAGGGGAAACCCGCACACCTAGAAACTGTGGCGCGGAACTGCACGGTGGTACTGGGGTACCCATTCGAGGGGATGGCCGAGCTCGAAGGCTGCGCGAAGCCACCAATGCGGATCCCGCAAAGCAGCCCTCGCCATGAAAACGCCATCGGCCTGGCCGGTAGCAACCGTGTGCTCAGCCTGCCCCGACGACGTCAGGAAACCCACAGCGCCTGTGGGAACACCCGCCTCGCGCCGGATCTGCGCCGAGAACCCCGTCTGGTAGCCAGGACCGGCTTTGATCCGCTGATGGGCAACCGCGCCCCCGCTGGATACATCCACCAAGTCCACGCCCCGCGAAGCGGCCTCCCGCGCCAAGCGGACCGAGGCCTCGATGTCCACTCCGCCTTCGGCCCAATCGCTGGCGGAGATCCGCAGCAGCAACGGCATGGAATCGGGAATGACAGCCCGTACGGCGTCCACCACGGCAAGCATCAAGCGGTTGCGGCCGGACTCGTTTCCGCCCCAGGCGTCGTCGCGATTGTTGATAAGCGGGCTTTGGAATTCGTGGAGTAGATACCCGTGGGCGCCGTGGATCTCGACGGTGTCGAACCCGGCATCCACTGCCCGCTTGGCCGCCGCGGCGAAATCGGAAATCACGGCTTCAATGTCGGCTTCGTCCATTTTGGCCGGGCTCGCGAGGCCGGCAAACGCTCCGTTGCCCGGACCCTGCGTAACCCAACCGCCGTCGTCCTCCGGCACTGATCCGCCCTGCTCAGCGAAAGGCCAATATGTCGACCCCTTGCGGCCCGCGTGCGCTAATTGGGCTCCGATCTTGCCGCCGGCCGCGCTGTTCCGGTGGACAAAATCCACAATCCGTTCCCACACGGCAGCTTGCTCGTCCGTGTACATTCCGGCGTCCCGCGGGCTGATCCGCCCGCCAGGATTGACCGCTGCGGCCTCCGTGAGGATGAGCGCCGCGCCGCCGGTGGCAAACGCGCCAAGATGAACCAGGTGCCAATCGTTCGGAACGCCGCCGCCGTCGTCGGGCGAGCAACTGTATTGGCACATCGGCGACACCCAACCGCGGTGCGGAAGGGTCAGGGAGCGCAACTGCAGCGGGCTGAACAGGGCCGACTGCGTCATTAGAAGAGGACCCGGGCCAAGCCTTGGCGGGCCTTGGCCACGCGTTCGTCCGAAATGCCCACGACGTCGAAGAGTTCCAGGAGCCGTACCCGGGCGGTTTCGCGGGCCGGCCCGAAGTTACGCCCGATGAAGGCAATGACGCGGTTGAAGGCGTCCTCGATGTGTCCGCCCGAGATGTCCAGGTCCGCCACGCCCAACTGGACGTCGATGTTGTCCGGTTCCTCCGCCGCTTTCTGGCGCAACGCTTCCGCATCCGGAGCGGTCAACGACTCCAGGCGCCCCATCAGCTCAACCTGGGCGAGGCCGGCCTTGGCGTCGGCGTCGGCGGGTTTCTCGGCGAGCGCCTGGCGGTAGGCCGCGGCCGCGGCTGCGTAGTCGCCGACCTCGATCGCGTCGAAGGCTGCTTGGTGGAGCGGCGGCAAAGGCGGCGCCTCGCCGGACGGAGCGCCGCCCCCGATGCTGCCGGTGACCCCGTTGGCTTCGGCCACTTTGAGGAGTTCATCGATGAGGCTGCGGATCTCGGGATCCGAAGCGGGCCCTTCGAACAGCGGGACAGGCTGGCCCTTGAGGACCGCCACGGCAGTCGGAATGGCTTGGATCTGGAAAGCCTGGGCAAGCTGAGGGAATACGTCGATGTCGGCGGCCGCGAGCACGATTTTGCCCGCGTAGCTGTCGACCACCGATTCCAGGCCATGCAACAAGTCCGCCGCTTCGAGCGAGCGCTTGGACCACAGGAGGAAAAGGACAGGGACTTGCGCGGACAATTGCACAAGGTCCTGGAAATTACCCTCGGTGGCATCCACGCGCAATGGCTGGCCATTCGCGTTGCCATCGGCGGAAGCGGCCAGGGTGCCGCCCGACGGCGACGGCGCCGGCCGACGCAAAGCAGAGAGGTCGACGGCGCCGCGAAGGTTGAGCTGGCTGGCGGCGGCTGGAGAGACGGGACGGGAACCTTGCGAACTCATACCGTCCACTCTAGCCGCTGCGCCAACAGCGTTTGCTTACTGGAAGCTTGCCCCCACCAGGCCGCGGACGGCCGCAACGAGCTTCATCGGGCCCGTGGTCCCGGTCGGCGGAATGTAGATTGCCACCGATTCCGCGAAGTTCTGCACCAGTCCGACCTTCGTGGAATCACCGCCGGCAAGCACAGCGGCCGCCTTGTCCACGTTCAACGTATCGCCGTCGGCCTTCGGCTTGCTGGTGAAAGTGAAGTCCACCCTTCCGATGACCAAAGCACCGCCGTCGGACGTACGGAACACTGATGTTTCCGGGGCAGCCGGTGTGTGGGTGAAGGTGAAGTCGCCGTTCGTGCCGGATTTCACGGTGCTCGACTGGTAGTCCAGTACGTCCGCGATGTACGGCGAATTGGTTCCCTCCACCAGCTTGTCCTTGAACGCCGAGTCAGGCTTGGTGAGGCGGTCGGCGAGGGCTGCCATGGCTTCGGTCCCGCTGTACTGCAGGCCCGTCTTGTCCCCGGCAGCGATCTGCTGGGTTCCGCCCAGCGGAATCGCCGGGAAGGACGTTCCAGGCTGGAGCGGGGCGGTGTCCTTGAGCTTGTAGTTATCGCGCGGAGAGGCCTGTACGAGGGTCAGGACCTGGGGAACCACGTTGCCGTCGCCTTGCGTCACGGCAACCACCGTGCGCGGCCACGAGCGCTGCGTGGTGATGACGCTGCCCAGCAGCTTGGTGGACCGGACCGGCATCCGTGCCTCAAACGTCGCCACCTGGGAGCGGATCTTGTAGTTCTGGGTCCGAACCTGCATCTCCGTGCCGTCTACCCGCGGGGCGAGCTTGGCGGCGTCCCGCGCAGCGTCGCCGGCTGCAACGGCACTGGCGACCTGCTCGAGGATGCGCTTGAGCTGCGAGTCCAAGAGGACGGGAGAAGACTGCGCTGCGTCTTGGGCGGACGGGGTCGCCGTCGAGGATCCCGACGGCGACGGCGACTCCGCGGCTTGGGCGCCTACCGCGGCACCGCCCACGAGGGAGGCCGCAACAGCGGCTGCAACGACGGAAACGCGCAGTGCCGCACCGCTTCCCGATCCCTCCCTGGAGTCTTTGCCCGGGGCGTCTTCAGGAACGTCGCTTCCAGCAGCGTCGGTTTCCGGAGTTTCGAGTACGCCGGTTTCGCTCGCGCCGTCTGCGACGGCCGGGGTTTCAGCCCGGTTCAGGAACGGATTCCGGGGACCGCTGCCATTGCCGCCGATGAACCTGCCGATGAACGGCAACGCGGCGCCGACGAGAATGAGGATGGCACCGATCACGATGAGGGGGACGGCCCACGGCATGCTCGTGTCGTTGGGGAACGTCAGAGACACCGACGACGGCGCTGGCTTGGTTCCGTCACTCGCCACAAGGAGCGACCAATTTCCGCTGGCCGGAGGCGTCCAGGTGTAGTCCAACTGTCCGTTGGCGTTCTCGGTCTGCACCCAGAGATCCGAATTCGCCGGTGACGGGGCCTTCGCATCACCTGCGGCGGCAGAAACCTGCAGGGACTTGCCGTCTTCGGAAACTCCCGTGACGCTGTTGTGTGCCGTCTTGCCTACCCAGGCATCCACGTCGTCGGGACGACCGACCGCCAGCACGAAGTTTCCGTCGCCTTTGATGCTGATCTTCGTCGGGCCGCCCTTGTGGGTCAGCACGCTTTGGTCGATCACGGTCAATGGAGCGGATTTGGTGTCGGCCGGAGCGGACGCGGTAATGGTCTCGGCCGGAGCCCAAAAGGTCAGCTGGCCGATGCCGGCCAACAGTGTCAGCAGGCCAAGCAGCACCAGCGAAACTGCAGTCTTCAATCGCACAGGAATACCTATCATCAGCGGTCGTTGAACTACAAGGGTAACGGTTTCGTTACCTTCGAGTCAGTTCGGCGCCGTCCGCCAACGAGCTGCCGGCCCCCGGTTAACCGCGGGAAACCGGCAATTCCGCGCGGCTGATAGTGTGGCGAACAACATGATATCGGGCGCCGCCGGGGCCTGATCGCGGAACGAAAAGGCAGCGAAACCACGTGAAAGAGCGCAAGGATCCGAGTCTCCCAGGCCCCGGGGACGGCCGGGAGGGTTCGTCCAATGGCGCTGGCCCCAACGGCAACGGCTCCAGCGGCCCTGGCAACAACGTCCGGGACCATGGAGACGGCCTGATGGCATCCTTCGTTCGGCGATTGCGCCAGCCCATTCCCGGCGCACAGCCCAGGGTCCGTTTCGAAATGCCGCCGGACCTCGAACGCGATATGGCGTCCGACGTCGAAGAGGACGAAACAGACGGTCCACGTTTCGGCTCCCCCGGTCCGCGGATGTCTTCGCAGCATCCGCTCTACGTCGGATTCATGGGAACCGCGGGCGTCGGCGTCGCACTCATGCTGTATTACATCGGCATGAACACAGCCCAGCTGCTGTTGTGGATCGTGACCGCACTGTTCATTGCACTTGGCCTCGACCCGGTGGTCCGCTGGTTCGAAAGCCGGAAGGTCCCGCGGCCCGCCGGCGTCGTCATTGCCGTAGGAGCCCTCGTCGCCGGAGTGGCGGCCTTTTTCGCCACCCTCATTCCCACGATCGTGGAACAGGTAACCCAGATCGTCCGGGAGGCCCCGGATTGGATCCGGAGCTTCGTGGATTCCGATTTCTTCCGTTCCTTGGACAGCCAATTCGGCGTGCGCGACAGGATCAGCCAGGAGCTGGACAAGTTCGTCAAGAACCCGGACGCCATGGGCGGTATTTTCGGCGGCGTCGTCGGATTCGGGTCCACTGTTGCCAACGGCATCTTCGGTACGCTCATCGTCCTGGTCCTGAGCCTCTACTTCCTAGGCGCCCTTCCTGCCATGAAGAGATGGGGCTACCGCCTTGCTCCACGCTCCCGCAGGGTCCGTGTGGAGGCATTGTCCGAGGAAATCACCCGTTCCGTAGGCAACTACGTCATCGGGCAGGTGTGCGTGGCTTTGCTCAACGCCCTGTATGCCTTCATCGTCATGAGCATCCTGCGTATTCCGTTCAGCGTCCTGCTGGCGTTCGTGGTGGCGTTGCTCGCCTTCATCCCGCTGGTGGGCGGCATGATTGCCGCCGTCGTGGTCATCCTGGTTGCCCTCACGGCCGGCTGGCAGACGGCGTTGGTCTATGCCATCTGCTACTTCGCCTACCTCCAATTCGAGGCGTACTTCATTTCGCCGCGCATCATGCAGAAGGCCGTGGCTGTTCCCGGAGCAGTCGCCGTCATCTCGGTGATCGCCGGCGGCAGCCTGCTCGGGGTCCTTGGCGCCTTGATCGCCATTCCGACCGCGGCAGCCATCATGCTGCTCATGAAGGAAGTCTTCATCGCCCGCCAAGACCGGCACTAACGGGACCGACGCTGACCGGACCGGCACTGACCAGGCCGCGGGCCGCCGTCGGGCACTGACCGGCCCGCGGACGGGAACCGCAGCTACCTAGGCCGTGGCGACCGGGCCGCTCCATTGGCGCGGGAGTCCTTCGACGCCCGATCCCGACGGCGTGACGTCGTCCACAATCTCGTCCAGGACACGTGCCGCATACTTCTCGCCCACCCAAAGGTGCTTGGCGCCGTCGACTCCCAGCACGCGCGCCTGGGGCACGAGCACGAAGCGATCAGCGGCTTCCGCGGGTTGGAGGTAATCGTCGTGTTCCGGCACCAGAACGGTCAGGGGCATGCCCGAGGCCGCCCATTGCTTCAAATGCACGTCCGTGGCCCGGTGCAGCGGTGGGGACAACAGCACAGCGCCCTCGATCTGTGAGGCGACGGGTTCGACCGCGCCGTACATCAAAGCCAGTTCGGTGCCGAAGGACCAACCCACTAGCCAGCGGTTCGGCAGCCCGCGCTCGACAGCGAAGCGAACGGCGGCCTCGACGTCGTAACGCTCGCCGATGCCCTCTTCAAAGTGCCCTTGGCTGGTGCCCCGTGGGGAGTGAGTGCCACGCGTATTGAAGCGCAGGACCGCGACGCCGGCCAGGGCCGGGAGCCGGTAGGAGGCTTTGCGGTAAACGTGCGAATCCATGAAACCGCCGTGCGTGGGCAAGGGGTGCAGGGTGATGAGCGTCGCCACGATCTCCCCCGATTCGGGAGTCGCCAGCTCGCCCACTAGCAGCTTTCCGTCTTCGGTCACGAACTCCACGTTTTCCCGGCGCGCGGGCAATACGGTGGACGCGCGGATTTCCGTGGCCGATTCGGGCTGGCTGAAAACGAGGGACGCAGGATCGAAACTCATGTTTCCAAGCCTAAGTGCTCAGCGGTACCTGTACGTCCGGCCGGTCCAGCAATTGGTGTGCCAGTGGCGGCGTTCCGCCAGTCCGGCGGCGGCGCCGAAAAGGTGTGTATCCGACCACACCACCAAGTGTGCGATCCCCGGCATGATCGCCGTGTGACAACCGGGGCAGATGTACGTCTTCTCGGCATTGCGCGCCGTCATGGTCCGGACCATCCAGTCGCCGTCCGGCGCACTTTCCCGGCGGGCGATCCCCGCCCGGGCACGCTCCAAATCCAGGTCCGGCGACTGCCCGGTCCGTTTCCAGCTGGCTTTCGCTGATTCGGAACGCCGGGGACGGTTGGAGCGAGGCATGACTCCATTCTGCCCCAGCAGACAGGCCCGATCGCCAGAGGGAGCGCCAGAGGAAGTAAAGTGGAGCGGGTGCGACTCGTCATAGCCCGTTGTTCCGTTGATTACGTCGGCCGCCTCAAGGCCCACCTTCCCCTGGCCACCCGGCTCTTGCTCGTCAAGGCTGATGGCTCGGTGCTGGTGCACTCCGACGGCGGTTCCTACAAACCGCTGAACTGGATGAGTCCGCCCGCTACTTTGCGCGTGACAACCCCTGAGGAGACGGACGTCGAAGAAGGCGTCGTGGAGCAGTGGTCGGTGCAGTCCGCCAAGACCGACGACCGGCTCATCATCAACATCTACGAGCACGTCCATGACACTTCCCACGAACTCGGCGTAGACCCCGGGCTCATCAAGGACGGCGTCGAAGCGGACTTGCAGCGTCTTTTGGCCGAGCAGATCGAGACGCTCGGTCCCGGCTACTCCCTCATCCGGAGGGAATACTTCACTGCTATCGGTCCCGTGGACATCCTCGCCCGGGACGGACAAGGCGGGACGGTCGCCGTCGAACTCAAACGGCGCGGCGATATCGACGGCGTCGAGCAGCTCACGCGCTACCTCGAACTTCTCAACCGCGACCCCCTGTTGGCGCCGGTACGCGGCATTTTCGCCGCCCAGCAGATCAAGCCACAGGCGAAAGTCCTTGCCAACGACCGCGGAATCGATTGCGTCACTTTGGACTATGACGCTATGCGCGGCGTCGACGATTCCGAGAGCCGGCTGTTCTAGGTTTCCACCGCCGCCAGGTTCCCGCACCTGCTCAAAGTTCCGCACCGGCGCCTGCTGGACACCGGCAACTAGAATCGAACCATGACTGCCACAGACCAGCCAACATTCTCGTCTGCGCCCGTACGCCACCTCATCACCGGAACGATCGTCACGGACGCCACGGTGATCGAGGACGGCCTGGTGGCCGTCGAAGACGGCCGCATCGTTTTCTCCGGGGTCGCCGCAGAGTTTGACGAGGGTTCCTTCGAAGGCTTCGAGGAAACCCTCAGGACCGATCTCCCGTCCGAACGGTACCTCGTCCCCGGATTCGTGGACGTGCATTGCCACGGTGGCAACGGGGGCGACTTCCCCGGCGCGGAAGAGGCGTCCGCCCGGAAGGCCATCGATTTCCTTCACCGTTCCGGAACCACAACGTTCCTGGCCAGCATGGTTACCGCGCCGCGCGAAGACCTCCTGCGCGGAATTGAACTCTTCGTGCGCCTGGCCGACGAAGGGCTGGTTGCCGGAATCCACCTCGAGGGACCGTTCCTCTCGCATGCGCGGTGCGGCGCCCAGAACCCCGCCTACCTGCTGGAGCCAGACCTCGGGCTCTTGAACGAGCTCGTCGAAGCGGCGGCGGGCAAGCTGGCCACCATGACCTACGCGCCTGAGTTGCCTGGCGCTGCCGAACTCGTGGACCTCATGACGTTCCACGGCGTCACCCCGTCGCTTGGTCACACGGATTGCGACGACGCGACGGCGGCCGCGTCCTTGGCCGCCGCGCGCGAGGGCCTGGAATCTGCCGGCTTCGACGGTGTCAGCTCCCTGCCGACAGTCACGCATTTGTTCAACGGGATGCCGCCCATGCACCATCGCACCCCCGGCCCTGTGTCGGCCTGCCTCCGCACCGCCCAAGAAGGCAAGGCGGTGCTGGAGCTGATCGCGGACGGCACACACCTGGATCCCAGCATGGTCGCGACTGTCTTCCAGCTCGTGGGTGCCTCGAATATCGTCCTCGTCACGGACTCGATGGCCGCCGCCGGGCTTTCCGACGGAAACTACATGCTTGGCCCGTCTCCTGTGACGGTGACGAACGGCGTGGCCACTTTGGACTCGACGGGTTCCATCGCCGGCGGCACCGCCACAATGCTCGACGTCGTGCGGCACACCGTGCGCGCCGGCGTCGGACTCGCCGACGCCGTGTCATCGGCGACGGCGGTGCCCGCGGCTGTCCTGGGGCTTTCGGACGAACTCGGGGGCCTTCGCAGGGGCTTGCGGGGGGACCTCGTGGTGGTGGACAAGGAACTGCAGCTTGCCGCGGTATTGCGCAATGGGGATTGGATAGCGTAGGCGGAATTCAAGTGCGCCCCAATGGGCCACCTACCCTTTTTGGCGTCACCTTCTTTTTACTTAAATTTTGCCGGAATTCCCGAGCAGACCGTTGACCTCCCGTAGCCGCCATGAAAGTGTTGTAGCAGTCTTTGTGTAGGTGTGATTCATGCTCGCAAGACGTGTTGCGAGCGTGAAGCTCCTGCCAGCCAAGCCCGGCTTGGAGGGAATACCAGGTCTTCTCGCGGAGTAACAAGGCCGGCACGCCGTGTGCCGAACTTAAAAGTTCCACAATGAGGAGAAACAAAAAATGGCACTGGGCACTGTCAAGTGGTTCAACGCTGAAAAGGGCTTCGGCTTCATCACCCCGGACGACGCTGAAGGCGACGTCTTTGTCCACTACTCCGAGATCCAGACCGGCGGCTTCCGTACCCTCGACGAGAACCAGCGTGTTCAGTTCGAGATCGGTCAGGGCGCGAAGGGTCCGCAGGCCACGGGCGTCACCGCCATCTAGTTTGGCCGCTTGAATTCTGCTTCGCAGATTTCATGAAGGGGTTCCGCGCAGGCCGCGGGACCCCTTTTCCTGTATTTCGCAAGAGTTTCTTATTCGGAGGAAACTAATGGCGCTTTTGACGTCTTAAAGCGCGAATATTACAACAGCTGAGCGTCTGTTGCCTGCTTAGGCAACGAGTGTCCGGAGTAGCCTGGCAGTTTGGCGAACAGACAAGCCTGGCAAATATGCGCGGCTTAATGCGGCCCCGATCGCCGGAATCTCCAAGCTGTCCTGGTAGTACATGTACAACGTCCTGTACTCGGGCTGGAACCTGGATTTAAAGCGGGCCAAAGATCGGAAACCATAGACGGGCTCCAACGTCCTGCCGACCAGATCGAGGATATCGGCGAGACCTGCTTCCCCGCCGTGCGATTCATCGGGCTCGGCGGCCAAGGGAGAGCCGGAGAGGGATATGACCTCCACGTCGTGCCGCAACTCCTGTACGGCCGAGGCAATCATGAACTCCATGAGCCCCGGAAAGGCGTCACTGCGCCGCCTCATGAAGTCCAACGTCCAGCTGACCACCTTGCCCTCGCGGAAGACCGGCAACCAACTGGTCACACCATAGACGAACCCCTTGCCGTCCACGGCGACGCAGCACAAAACATCGTCATCCATGAGCTCGTCGAGCGAACCCAAGGTGAAGCCCATTTCCGGCACCTTTTTCCGTGCGGCCCACTCCTCGGAAACCTCCCCGAGCTGGGAACGTACATGCTGCGGGAATTCGGAGTATCGTCCCCAGCGGGCTTCGACGCCGGCCTTGACCGCCCGGTTCCTTGCCGTTCGCACGTTTTGCCACGCCTTGCCCGTGAATTCCAGGCCCCGGACAAATAGCCTGGTTTCCTGGGCGACGGCGATGCGGCGGAATCCCGCGCTCCTGAGCATGGGCCACAATTCCTCGGTGCATGAATAGAGGCACGGCACCAATGCATGGTCCGCGCAATAGTCGAGGAATCCTTCAGTTGCGGTGCTGGAGTGGCGAAGGTCGCCGAAAGGTCCGGACAAGGTCAATGCGACATTTCCGTGTTGCTGGTAGGCAATGCCGGCATCCCCGTTGGGAGTGAACCAGAACTTGTTGGGCTCCCACAGCGCCATCCACGAAAGCGATCCTCCGCCTTTCCTCACCAAGTCCCTGGCCAAGAAGCGCGCGGGGTCATCTCCACCAGGACCATGCTGCCGCTTGAGCAGCAACGTCCACACAGTGGCAAGGGCAACCAGCCAGAAAACAATCCCTGACCAGGCGAACAAGATCGATTCCACGGCACTCCGCGCGGCGAATACCCGGCCAAACGTGGCGGGAATCGGCAACGGCAAATATTGCCGGACGAGTTCGCCAGCGAGACCCAGTACTCCCCCGTCATGGGCCGGACCCCCGGCGCCGAGCCAGGCTCCCGTATAGGCGCTGGCCAGGACCAGCCACGTCGCTCCAACGAGCCACGCCATCTTCCGTCGAAGCGGCGTCCTTGAGCCGACCACGAAATTTCCGCGGAACAGGAAAAGCAGGACAGCGAGGACCAGCGGCACAAGCACCAGGGTAAGGATGTGGAAGACTGCGGGTCCCATCAGTACCGTCCGGCCGCGACCTGGAAAATGCGGAATGCTGGCGAACAGGACCAAATAGGCGAAGGATAAGGCAACGACCCCGAGTTGAACCGCGATCGCGATCTTCAAAGCCAGGCGCCTTCCTTGGCGCATGCCTACTGCACAAATCAGGAGCAGCAGCGCGGGAACCACCGCGAGGGCAACACCTGCCGGCCCGGGATAGCCTTGACGGCCGAGTTCGAGGCACCGGATATCAACGGTCCCGCCGCAATTCGCCTGCAGCTGCGTGAGCGTGGGCACGGGGTTCAAGACCATTTCCCGGAGCAGCGCCAAAGGTCCTGCCGGACTCCGTACTGCACCGGCCACAAGGGGCCCGACGCCGAAAATCGCCACCATGAGCGAGAGCAGGTTCCGCGTTTCGCGCCTCGTCGCGCGATGGCTTGGTTGGATGCCTTGTCCGAATTGGAGCCAAAGGCCGGAACCAAGGCCCAGGAGTGCTCCGGCCAGCGCCATGACGGCCGAGGGATCGCCCACGTACAGGACCAGCAGGACGGCAAGCGAAACCACAGTTGCCCTGAGGCGTCGACGCCACAGAGTGGGCAGGAGTCCGCTGGCTGCCATCGAGACGAAGAGGATCGCGGGCAGCGGCCCGGAAGTCTTGGCATCCATCATGCGCCCAAGCCAGCCGTCGTCGCCGTACGCGGCAATTTGGACCACCAGCAGGAAGACCGTCACAGTGGCGAACTGGCCGCCAAGGAATCCCACTGCGGTACGGAACCAGCCGAGTTTCCGCTCGGACGAACCGAGGAGGACCAGAAGCAGGAGCGCGCTCAGGACATAATCAGCCGGATTGGCGGCAAAGACGAGGGACGTCCAGATGGTCCACCAGTCCCCCGCTTTCAAGCCGCCACCGCTCACGCTGGCAAGGTGACGCAGCGCGTCCGGTCCCGCCACATCGGCGTCGAAGATCGCTGGCGAAAGGAGATAGAGGGCGAGGACGGCTACCGTGAACGGAATCGCTCCGATGTGGGTCGCGACCTTCTCAAGGAACACCCGGCCAAACGCTGCCAGCATTTTTCGGGCAGGCTTCGCGTCCGCGCGGGTTTCCGACTGTTCCTGCTGCCGCTGTGCTTCATCGATGCTCATTGCTTCAGTCCCCATCGCGGGGCAAGGAACTCCATTGCCGACGGAAGCTCCTGCACGGCGACAGCCCAGGAATGGCCGGCCCCTGTTACCGAAGACTGCCTGAGTTCAAAGCCCGAAGCGCGTGCGGATACGGCAAGTTCGTCGGCGAAACGGCCGAATTCTGAATCTGAAGCACCAACCGCGATGAAGCCTGCGTGACCCGTGTAATTCCGCTGCTTCATGTTCGTCAAGGGAGTCAGTGCTTCGAAAGCCACGCTATCTCCCCCGAATGCCGTCGCAATGGTCCGTGTGCGGTCCGGTCCGAGCGAGGGTTCGCGTTCCCCCGAGAAGGCGATGAAAGAGGAATAAGTGTCCGGGTGCAGCGTGGTCATCTGCATCGCACAGGTCGCACCAAAGGAAAAGCCACCGACCGCCCACCTCGTCGGATCCGCAGACACCCCCAGCGTCGCAGAAATCCAACGGGGAACGTCGACTGAAAGGTACGTGTCCGCTTGGGCGATCCGGCTGTCCATGCACATGGTATTTGCGGTATCGGAACCATTCGGATCGACCACCACCACAACGGGCGCCCGGCCTCCATGCTTGGCCGCAAACGTATTCATGGTTGGTTCGAGGAGTCCGCCCGTCAGCCAATCAGCAGGACGGCCGGGTTGCCCGGCGAAAAGGACGAGCAAGGGTAAACCGACCCGTTCGGAGGAAAGGTACGCCGGTGGCAAATAGATGAAGGCATCTTGCGCCTTGAAACCTGAACTCGTTCCAGGGATCGTTGCCCTACGAACCAGGCCCTCAGTGGGCATGGGTCCCGAAAAGGCTCCTGCGGCGCTTTTCGTCAAGACGTCCTCAAGCTGGGGAATGCGGCCAACTTCATGTCCTAAGAGGTCCGACACCGTGTGGTTCAAACCAAAATAGCTGTTGATCTGCAACGAGCACGCAAGAAGGACAGCAAGAAGGGAGACTCCGGATGCGGCGTTCGCGCGCCAGGAAGAGCCCTGAATCCGGAAAAGGAAAAGAAACAATGCCGCGACGGCCAGCACAGACCACGCCAGCACGTCCAAGGGAAGGTCTTCGGGAAAGACAAGGAGCACGTTGACCAGCAACCAGTGGGCGATGGAGACAACCACGAATGCTAAGGCCAGAGCGAGGACAATCAACAGCAGCCAACTCCAGCGCCGCCGGAAAAGAAGGAAAGTGCCGCCCAACACGCCGGCGACTAAAAGAGTCCAAAAAAGGGGCCCGTCAACCAGGCTCAGTTTGTTGAAGGAGTCCACCGGGGTCAGCGCCAGGTGCCGACGCCCACCACAGGGCCGGCTTCAAGCCAGGAAGACAGCCCGGCATAGGCCTCGAACCTCATCGCCAACATGAACGACTGCCCCTCGTGCTGCAGTTCCACTACCACGACGTCGGGCTGGAGCCGTGTCCGTTCTTCTTCGGTGGGCTTCCTGCGGCCAAGGAGCTCGAGGGAACTTCGGCGGAAGCTGTGCCTCGGCCTGAAGCTGAGGGAAAGGAGCCGGAACCATTCCAGCTCCGTGTCCTGATAACGACAAACCCCCATCCGCCAGCTGTTTCCAGCCATGCAAATGGAGGCGTCGACCGTGCCGAGGGCGCGCCGCAGGTTGAAGCGGCGCACCCCTACAAGGCACAGTGTAAGAATCAGCAACGCAAACGCCGTTGCCAGGGCGATGAACGGAAAAACAGAATCGTCCATCAAGGTCTTGCTATCGGATCCCCGCAGTTGCTGCTTCACCCAGTTGGGCGTTGTCAGCCACGATCACCACGCGGTTGTCGTCGACGGAGAAGAATCCGCCGTCCACAACAACCGCAAGGCGTTCTCCGGAAACCGGCTCGATGGCCAGCTCGCCCGCAGCCAGAATGGCCAGGAGCGGCGAGTGGCCCGGCAGGATCCCGATCTCACCATCGCTGGTGCGGGCCTTGACCATCTTGGCCGCACCGGACCACACGAAGTGGTCCGCCGCGACAATCTCAACCTCGAGCTCAGCCATGCTACTTGGTCTGTTCCTGGATCTTGGCCCACTGGCGCTCGACGTCGTCCAGGCCACCGACGTTGAAGAACGCCTGCTCTGCGATGTGGTCGAGTTCGCCGTCGCAGATCGCGGTGAAGCCTTCCACGGTGTCCTTGATGGACACGGTGGAACCCTCGACGCCGGTGAACTGCTTGGCCGTGTAGGTGTTCTGGGACAGGAACTGCTGGATGCGGCGTGCGCGGGACACGACGATCTTGTCTTCTTCCGACAGTTCGTCAACGCCGAGGATGGCGATGATGTCTTGGAGTTCCTTGTTCTTCTGCAGGATCTGCTTCACACGGACAGCCGTGTTGTAGTGGTCCTTGCCGATGTACTGGGGGTCCAGGATGCGGGAGGTCGACGTCAGCGGGTCAACGGCCGGGTACAGACCACGGGACGCGATTTCACGGGAAAGTTCCGTGGTGGCGTCGAGGTGTGCGAAGGTCGTTGCCGGAGCCGGGTCGGTGTAGTCGTCAGCAGGGACGTAAATGGCCTGCATGGACGTGATCGAGTGGCCCTTGGTGGAGGTGATGCGCTCCTGCAGGAGGCCCATCTCGTCGGCGAGGTTCGGCTGGTAGCCAACGGCGGACGGCATGCGGCCGAGCAGCGTGGAGACCTCGGAACCGGCCTGGGTGAAGCGGAAGATGTTGTCGATGAAGAGCAACACGTCCTGGTTCTGAACGTCGCGGAAGTACTCTGCCATGGTCAGGGCGGAGAGGGCGACGCGCAGACGCGTTCCCGGCGGCTCGTCCATCTGGCCGAACACCAAAGCGGTGTCCTTCAGAACGCCTGCTTCTTCCATTTCGACCCAGAGGTCGTTGCCCTCACGGGTACGCTCGCCGACACCGGCGAAGACGGAAGTACCACCGAAGTTGCGGGCAACACGGGTGATCATTTCCTGGATCAGAACGGTCTTGCCGACGCCGGCGCCACCGAACAGACCGATCTTTCCACCCTTGATGTACGGGGTGAGGAGGTCGATGACCTTGATACCGGTCTCGAGCATCTCCGTGGAGCCCTCGAGGCTTGCGAAGGACGGAGCCTTGCGGTGGATCGGCCAGTGGTCGTCAGCCTGGATCTCCGACTCGGCAACATCCAGCGGCTTGCCGAGGACGTTGAAGATGTGGCCCTTGACGCCGTCGCCGACGGGGACGGAGATGGGGGCACCGGAGTCCTTGACAGACGTTCCACGGACGAGGCCGTCGGTTGCCTGCAGGGAGATGGCGCGAACGAGGTTGTCGCCAAGGTGCTGCGACGTCTCGAACGTGATGGTCTTGGTTTCACCGTTGAGGGTTACCTCGGTGGTGAGCGCGTTGTAGATCTCGGGGATTGCGTCGGCCGGGAATTCGACGTCGACAACCGGGCCAATGACACGGGCAATGCGGCCGGTGGCACCGGCCGTGGCTACGTGCTCGGTAGCGGTGGCAGTCATCTCTCTCACTTCACTCAGTAGATGGCGTGGGGTTAAGTTTATCTATGTGGTGCAGGTGCCGCTTGCGCCGGACCATGCACCGGCGATTACGCGTTCAGCGCGTCGGCGCCGGCCACGATCTCGGAAAGCTCCTGCGTGATCTCGGCCTGGCGGGCCGTGTTGCGCAGACGCGTGTACTTCTTGATCAGTTCCGTCGCGTTGTCGCCCGCGGACTTCATGGCGCGCTGACGGGCTGCGAGCTCGGAAGCCGCTGCCTGAAGCATTGCCGCGAAGATGCGCGATTCGATGTAACGCGGAAGCAGGGCGTCAAGAACTTGCTCCGCCTCCGGCTCGAACTCGTACAACGGCAGGAGCTCGGATTCGGTGACTGCCTGCTCTTCAACCTCGAGCGGCAGCAAGCGGATGACCGTGGGCTCCTGGGTCACCATTGACTTGAAACGGGTGTAGACGACGTGGATCTCGTCCACGCCACCATCGACGAAGTCATTGGCGAACTCTTCGAGGAGGGCCGCACCGATTTCCCTGGCGGTCGCGAACTCGGGCGCATCGGTTCCACCGGTCCACACACGGGCGTAGTCACGTCCGCGGAACTCGAAGTAAGCCTGTGCCTTGCGTCCGACCAGGTAGGTCTTGACTTCCTTGCCCTCTGCGCGGAGGAGTTCGTTGAGTCCTTCGGCCTGCTTGAGCACGCTCGCGGAGTAGGAACCGGCAAGGCCGCGGTCAGAGGTGATGACCAGGACAGCGGCACGGCGGATCTGCTCCGGCTCGGTGACCAGCGGGTGATCGATTTCGTTCTGGCTTGCGACAGCAGAAACGGCACGGGTAATCGCGTTTGCATAGGGCAGCGAAGCTGCCACGCGGGCGCGGGCCTTACCAATGCGCGAGGTAGCGATCAGCTCCATCGCCTTGAAGATCTTGCGCATCGACGTCGTCGAGCTGATCTTCTGGCGGTAGACCCGGATCTGGGCTCCCATACATTTCCTTTCCTAAGATCCCGGAGGATCCGGGCTAAGGCTTTGGCGAGGGCCCCGTGCCTGCGTAGCTACGCAGGCACGGGGCCAAGGCCCTAGCGCTTCTGCTTGACGATCTTTTCCTGGTCGACCGAGCCGCCGGCGATCGCTTCGTGCTCTTCGTGGCCGGCTCCAACCAGGCGGTTGTCACCTTCCCCGAAGAAACCCTTCTTGAAGGAAACGATTGCGGTCTTCAGGGCCTCAAGGGTGTCGTCGTCCAGCACGTTCGTCTGTGCAAGCGTCGTCAGGATGGAGGACGTGTGCTTCAAGTGCTCAAGGAACTCGGCTTCGAAGCGGTTGATGTCCTCAACAGGAACGTCGTCGAGGTAGCCGTTGGTACCTGCCCAGATGGACACGACCTGGTCCTCGACCGGGAACGGCGAGTACTGGCCCTGCTTGAGCAGCTCCATGAGGCGGGCACCACGGGTCAGCTGCTGGCGGGAAGCGGCGTCCAGGTCCGAGGCGAACATGGCAAATGCCTGCATGTCGCGGTACTGGGCCAGGTCCAGCTTCAACGTACCGGAGACCTTCTTCATGGACTTGACCTGGGCTGCACCACCAACGCGGGAAACCGAGACACCAACGTCAACAGCAGGACGCTGGTTGGCGTTGAAGAGGTCCGACTGCAGGAAGATCTGGCCGTCGGTGATGGAGATGACGTTGGTCGGGATGTACGCCGAAACGTCGTTGGCCTTGGTTTCGACGATCGGGAGACCGGTCATCGAGCCTGCGCCCAGTTCGTCGGAGAGCTTGGCACAACGCTCAAGCAGACGGGAGTGCAAGTAGAAAACGTCACCCGGGTAGGCTTCGCGTCCCGGCGGACGGCGGAGCAGCAGGGACACTGCACGGTAAGCTTCAGCCTGCTTGGACAGGTCATCGAAGATCACCAGGACGTGCTTTCCGCCGTACATCCAGTGCTGGCCAATGGCCGAACCTGCGTAGGGAGCCAAGTACTTGAAGCCGGCGGGGTCGGATGCCGGGGAAGCCACGATGGTGGTGTACTCAAGCGCGCCGTGGTCTTCCAGAGTCTGGCGGACAGCCGCGATCGTGGAAGCCTTCTGGCCGACGCCAACGTAGACGCAACGGACCTGCTTGTTCACATCGCCGGAAGCCCAGTTGGCCTTCTGGTTGATGATGGTGTCCACGGCGATGGCCGTCTTACCGGTCTGGCGGTCACCGATGATCAGCTGACGCTGGCCGCGGCCGATCGGAATCATGGCGTCAATGGCCTTGAGGCCAGTCTGCATGGGTTCGTGAACCGACTTGCGCTGCGTCACGCCCGGAGCCTGGAGCTCCAATGCTCGGGTGGTCTCGGCCTTGATCTCGCCGAGGTCGTCAATCGGTTGACCGAGGGGGTCAACAACACGGCCCAGGAAGGCGTCGCCTACCGGGACGGACAGGATTTCACCCGTGCGGTGAACTTCCTGGCCTTCTTCGATGCCGGTGAAGTCACCGAGGACGATGACACCGATTTCGCGGACGTCAAGGTTCTGGGCGAGGCCCAAGGTGCCGTCTTCGAAGCGAAGCAGCTCGTTCGCCATGACCGAGGGAAGGCCCTCAACACGGGCGATGCCGTCACTTGCGGCGGTCACGCGGCCGACCTCTACGCGCTCTGCGTTTCCGGGTTCGTAGGACGCCGCGAACTCGTTCAGCGCATTACGGACGTCGTCGGCGTTGATGGTCAATTCGGCCATCTGCAGTCCCTGCTCTCCTGTTTCGTGATCATCGTTGCTCACGATGACCGGGTTTTGTATCAGTTAAGTTGTGCTTGTCTGGCTAGCCAGCGAGTTGCCGACGGAGCTCGGACAGTCGGGCCACGACGGAAGCGTCAAGCACTTCGTCCCCAACCTGGACCCGAATTCCGCCGATCAACGTCGGATCAACGGTGGCGTTGACCTTCAATTCGCGGCCGTAGAGGGCGTTAAGCCCTGCCTGCAGACGGCTGGCTTGCGCTTCCGTCAATGGACGGGTAACGCTGACAGTTGCGATCCAGCGGTGCTGGCGCTTGGCTGCAAGCTTGGCGAAGTTCTCGACGAGCTTGCTCGGCTTGATGCCGCGCGGCTCCGAGACTGCCTGGCCGATGAGCAGGAGGGCTTCCGGGCTTGCGCCGGGTACCAGCCTCTCCGCCAGGTTGACCTTGGCCGCGGCACTTGCTTGCGACTCTCCCAGGGCACGTTGTACTTCGTGGCTGGAAGCAACGGCCTGGTTGAAAGCAAACAGATCGTTTTCCAGCTCTTCCAGCCCCGTGATTCCGGAGGCAGAAACGGCCGACTTGTTTTCAGCCACGGCAATGACCACCGTGGCGGCAAGAGTCTCGAGTGCATCGCCGATATCGCGTGCGGACGCCCAGCGCGAGCCGGCCAATCCACTCGCGATTTCCGCAGCATCAGCGGAGACTTTCCCGCTAAACAACTGCCTGACCAGCGCCGACTTTTCTTCTCCGCTGCGGGAAGGGTCAGTCAGGGCGCGGCGCAAGCCAGCCGAGCTGTCCACCGTTCCCAGGATTCCGAAGAGGTCCTTAGCCAACTGCAGCGAGGCCAGCGGAAGCTTGGCTTCCAGCTGCTCCAACGCATTGGTCAGCGATTCGCTCGATACACCTGCCATTACTTAGCTGCACCTGCGCTCTGGGTCTCCAGATCTGCCAGGAAACGGTCCACCACTCGGGCTGCGCGCTCGTCATCGCTGAGCGTTTCGCCAACGATGCGCTCGGCCAGGGTGGTGGCCAAGGTGCCTACCTCGGAACGCAGGGAAACAACGGCTGCCTGGCGCTCCGACTCAATCTGGGCGTGAGCCTGCTCGGTGATGCGGGCCGACTCGGCTGCTGCCTTGCTCTTCAGGTCCGCAAGGATCTGGGCACCTTCGGCGCGTGCTTCCTCGCGGATGCGGTTGGCCTCGGCGCGGGCGTCGTGGAGCTGCTGCTTGTACTCTTCAAGAGCAGCAGAAGCTTCCGCCTGGGCCTTTTCGGCTTTGGCAATGCCGCCCTCGATCGCCTCGGCACGCTCGGCGAAGGTCTTCTCGAACATCGGGACAACAAACTTGACCACGATGAAATAGAGGACCGCGAAGCCGGCGAGGACGACGCCCATTTCCCAAAGGTTGGGAACGAGCGGATTAGCCGACTCGGCGGCGCCTTGAGCGGCGGCTGAGATGATCTGCTGATTCATGTTTCACCCGTCCTTATCTACTCGGTTCTGAATGTTCGCTTGTTCTTAGCGGTTTACTTGAGAACGAAAGCGAAGACAAGGCCGAGGATCGCGAGGGCTTCAGTCAGGGCCAGACCAAGGAACGCGATCGGCTGAAGCACGCGCTGTGCTTCCGGCTGACGTGCAACACCGTTGATGTAAGCAGCAAAGACGAGACCCACACCGATACCACCGCCGATTGCGGAGAGACCGTAGCCAATGAGGTTAAGGGAGCCGTTGATGTCGCCGTTCATTGTTTTCCTTTCAAGATGCCGCGTTCGCGGCAGGTTGTTTGGTTTGCTTCATCCCCCGAAGGGGAAGATTGAGGGATGCCTAGTGGCTGTCGGCGTGGAGTGCGCCTTCGATGTAGATCGCGGTCAGCAAGGTGAAGACGTAAGCCTGCAGCACCATGATCAGGGCCTCAAGCATGTACATCGCGATGGCGCCCGCAAGGACCAGGACGGAAGCGCCTTTCAGGAGGAAGTTTTCCTGCATCACGAGGAACTCGATGCCCGATCCGGCGATCATCACGATGAGGTGGCCTGCCAGCATGGTGGCGAACAGACGGAGGCTGTGCGTGACCGGACGGACCAGGAAGTTGGAAATGATTTCGATCGGGATGACGATCGGCAGGATGTAAACGGGAACACCAGAGGGTACGGTGGCGAGCTTGAAGTAGCGCAGACCGTTCTTCTTGATGCCAATCCCGATCCAGGTGACGTAGACGAGGACGGCCAACACGTAGGCTCCGCCGACGTGCGAGAAGCTTGGCAGCTGGATCAGCGGGATCGCGCCGTAGATGTTGTTCACCAGGATGAAGAAGAACAGGCTGAACAGCAGCGGAACGTACTTCATGAAGTCGCGGCCGCCGATGATGTCCTTGGCGATGCTGTTACGGACGAAGCCGTAAGCCATCTCGCCTGCGAACTGCAGCTTGCCGGGAACGAGCTGGCGCTTGCGTGCGGCCAGGACGAAGAAGGTGGCGATAATAACGACCGAAAGGATGACAAGCAGCATCTGCTTGGAGAATCCTTCGGACGCACCCCAAGGCAGGATTGCCGGCAGGTGCAATTGGTCGATTCCGGGAGGAGTGAAGGTCCCTGAATCCTGGGCCGGGAGCGCAAGCGCGATCAACGCGTTTCCTCTCTGCAGTGTCCATCATTGGGCGTTGTTGAGGATCCAGCCGCGTTCTCTGCAGCCTTTTCCCGTGTGAAATTATTTGGCATTACTGTCCCCGTCGTCGGACGGTCCGCTGTCTGCTGCGCTTCCACCAGATGAAGTCCGCTGGCTGGTGAGGCCGTGCATATGGGAAAGATAGAACCCCCCTGTGGCTCCAAGCAGAGCGCCAAGGAGCACAATCCAGCGGGTCCCCCACAGATAATCCAGACCCCAGCCTATCAAACTCCAGACTATGATTCCGCCAATTATGTAGCTGAAGACGGCTATTCCGGCGTTGTATCCGCCGTCGCCTCCGTCACGTTCAACCTCAGTGGAATCGCCGGAATGCCGGGACTTGCGGGGGGTGGGCATACCGTCGTCTTTACGGGCGGACATCGGAGTCCCCCTTACCGGACGCGGGGTCGTTGTAGATCTGCAGGCGCGCCTTGCTGAAGCCGTAAATTTCGGCCGCTTGCCAGAAGACGACGGTGACGACGGCGCCGATCACGAACCAGCGGCCGTGCAGCCAGGCGGGGGCGCCCATCACGAACAGCACTACCGCGAAACCGACTACCTTGACAAAGTAGGTGGCGACAAAGAGGCCGACCGCGCCGGAAGGATTGCCTCGGCCGACGAAGTGGCCGATCAGCAGGCTGATCGCGAAGAACACCATCACGAGCACACCGCCGAAAGCGGCCGACAAGGCACCGACTCCGCCGTTCATGGCCGCGGCGATGACGCCGGTAACAACCAGGGCGAGGATGGCCGCCGTCGAACTCATGAACAGGAGCCGCAGCCACAAGGAAGGTGTGGAGCGGTCGACAGCAACGCCGCGGGAGTCGGACTGCTGTCCGCCGGCGTTGGAAGTCATGGGGATGCCGATCGTCGTGGCGGTGACGCCAAATTCTCAAAAGGGTGGGTGCGCGGGCGAGTGACTGTCCGCCCTAAAATTCTACATGAGATAGAACTGTGATGTTAACGCCCTTGTCACACATTGACTACAGCCGTATTGAGGCTATCGGGCTTCGCGCCCTTTACGGACCATGTACGGCCATGCCGTGACCCCGGCCATGATGAGGGCCGCAACGATGTCCACGGTGAGGACGAATTGCCACTTGAAGATCGCGAAGGCCAAGCCGCCGAACGCGAGGATACACGTCCAGACGTACATCATGAGCACCGCTGTCCGGTGGGTGTGCCCCAACTCGATGAGCTTGTGGTGCAGGTGGCCGCGGTCGGCCGACCATGGCGATTGTCCACGCGCTGTCCTGCGTAACACGGCCAGCCCAAGATCCAGGAGCGGAAGCGAAAGGATCGCGAAAGGAAGCAGGATGGGCACGATCGTCGGTATACCGTTGGCGCGGTCGTAAAGGCCCGAACTGATCTGGCCAGTGGCAACGACGCCAGCGGAAGCCATGACGAGTCCCAGGAGCATGGCGCCGGAGTCGCCCATGAAGATCTTCGCGGGAAACCAGTTGTGGGGCAGGAAACCGATGCAGCAGCCCACGATGATGGCCATCAGGAGGGCCGCGAGGTCCGAGCGGTCAGTCAGGACGGCATTGCGGTGGACCCAGTACGCGGTCAGAAAGAAGGCAACCGCACCGATGGCGGCGACGCCGGCTGCCAGGCCGTCGAGGCCGTCGATGAAATTGACGGCGTTCATGGTTGTCACAATGGCAAGTGCCGTCAGGACGATCCGGAGCGGCTCCGATTCGATGCGGATGGGCTCAGGGACAAACGGAATGACTGACATCTGCACGCCCCAGACAGCGACGACCGTCCCCGCCGTGCATTGCCCGATCAGCTTGATCCACCACTTGATGTCCATGATGTCGTCGGCAACGCCCACCGCGACGATGACGAACGCTCCCGCGAGGATCCCCCAGGGCCCGCTGTTGTTGTGGAAGATGTCCTTGACGAAGAACGAGTTGTTGGCCACGACAAGCGCCACTGCGAACCCCGCGAAGAGCCCGAGGCCGCCAAGGCGGGAGATTGGTACCGAATGCATGTCACGGCTGCGGATCGGGGCGAAAAGCCGCAGCTTGTTCCCCATCTGGCGCGCTATCCACGTCGCAAGGTACGACACGATGGCAGCCGTGAGCATCATGAGCGAGTACATGATCACGTGGCGGCTCCTGGTTGCGGTGGTGGATGGATTTGGCCCTGGCGACTAGCTACCGGCACAAACCCGCAGGCACCCCTGCGCACCGCCGAATGTTGCTGTACTACAGTTGGACTCTGTCAAGATACTAGCGGCTACGGCAGCATTGCTCCGTTTCACGCGCCCCTAGGGCGAGCCGGGGAATCCCCACCCGCTGCTGCCCGGAAGGAACCCTACATGACTGTCTCCGTTGCCGTTGCGGCCGTGACTTTTGACCGCCCCGGAGAGCTTGGAGTCCTGCTCGACGCCGTCAACAAGCAGTCGATTCCGGTTGACACTGTATGCCTCGTGGACAGCGGGACGACGCCCTCCAAGGAGGTTGCCGCAAGCCATCCGAATGTCGACTACGTGCGCTCCGAAGCAAACCTCGGAGGCGCCGGAGGCTTCGCACTCGCGATCCTGAAGGCGGTGGCGAGCGGCGCCGAATGGGTATGGATCATGGACGATGACGCCGAGCCGGGCGACCCCGAGTGCCTGGAAACCCTGGTCCGCGAAGCCGAAGCCCGAGGCTTGGATGCTGTGGTTCCGCTCGTGGTGGCACCTGGTCACCCGGACAAACTGTCGTTCTTCTTCCGGATCGACGGCAAGGTGACCCACGACCGCGCCGAGGTCGAAAAAGCCGGGTTCCTGCCCGACGTCGGGCACTTCTTCAACGGTGCGCTCATCCGTTCCAGCGTCTTCTTCAAAGTGGGCGTACCCGACATCCGGCTGTTCATCCGCGGCGACGAGGTGGATTTCATGATCCGCTTGAGGAAAGCCGGGATTCGCTTCGGCACGGTCGCGACGGCGTGGATTACGCACCCGCACGCGTTTTCGGAAACGAAGCACGTTTTTGGCGCCCGCTGGCACGTGATCGTGCCGGATTCCGCGTTCAAGCGGCATTTCTACTACCGCAACCGTGGCTATCTGATCCGCCGCTACCGCCGCGGCAAGTCCATGGTGGCCGACGTCGGCGGGTACTTGGGCTACTTCCTCCCCCGCGGCGACTTCCGCGGGCTCGCGGAATGGTTCCGCGCGTTCTCAGCGGGACTGCGGAACAAGGGGTTCGGGCCGTTGGAGGACCAGAAGTTCTAGGGCCGGCGCTTGGGTTGTTGGTGCCTGGGTTGTTGCCGGAGTCCTGTCAGCGTGACGCTTTGCCGGAGAAGCGCCGACGGACCAACAGCCCGAGCAGGACCCATGGCTCCCCGAAGACTCTGTACGCGACGCGTCCGGGGTGAAGGACGAGCCTCCAGGCCCATTCGAGCCCCAGCCGGCCAAGCCAGCGCGGAGCAAGCTTCTGCAGGCCGGCTAGCTGCTCGATGGCTCCTCCCACGGTGCAGTACACCGCCGGCGGCAGTTCCTCCAGGCGACGGTGGAGGACCGATTCCTGCAGCGGCATGCCCAAGCCGAGGAGGACCAATTGGGGGCGGAATTCCGACAACCATTCAACGGTGGCCTCTTCGCCGGCATCGTCCCAGTTCTCACCGGGCCTGCCGACAACTTCGGCGCCGGAGACGATCCCGCGGAGCCGTTCAACCGTCCGGGCGTTGGCCTCCGGACCGGCCCCAACGACGGCGATCCGGTCCAGCCCGTCGACACCGCCCAGCGAGGGCACCCAGTCGGTGGACCCCAAGCGGTATTCCATGATGCCGGGCCCGGAGCTGCGCGTTGAACCGTGGCCGAGCCCCCACAGCATCGCAACAGGTGCACCGTCCAAAAGGACGACGTCTCCGCGTTCATAGAGCTTGCGGAACTCCGCACGCGAATGGAACAGGGTCACGCTGTGGAGGTTGTGGCCCAGGACCAGCCGGGTGGTTCCGTCGGAGACGAACCCGCTGATGGCTTCGATGAGTTGATCGGTGCAAAGCGCGGTGACATCGACGTCCAGGAGGGGAACGCGATCACGGACCAGGCTCATTCGGCCCTGGTCTCGCCGGAAACCGGAGCTTCGGTGGCACCGGGTGCTTCAACCGGTTCTGCCAGCCCAGCCGCCGGCTCAGAGGGCTCGGCGGCCGCGGGCTCAGGCTCTGCCGGCGCAGCCGCAGACTCAGTCTCCCCCAGGCCTAGGACTCCGGGAACCACCTCGCGGAGGCGTTCAAGCGAAATGGCGCCATCGCGCACCACCCGCAGCGGCGACGCCGTGGCATCGACGATGGTGGATGGCACGGAGTCGGTGCCCACGAGGGGACGGAATCCGCCCTCAAGGTAAACCTCCACCGACTCGGCAAGCTGCGTCCGTGCTTCGGCAGCGGTCTGGGCGGCGGGCTGCCCTGTGCGGTTCGCCGAGGAAACGGCGAGGGGCCCCGTCCGGTTGAGGAGTTCCAGGGCGACTTCGTCGTCCGGCATCCGAAGCGCGACGGTCCCGCGGGTATCGCCCAGGTCCCAATCCAAGGATGGCTGGGCGTGGAAAATCAGCGTCAGGCCGCCGGGCCAGAACGAGTCGGCGAGCTTGCGTGCGTCTTCCGAAACCTCGGTTGCCAGGCCGTCCAAGGCATTGAGCCGAGGGATGAGGACCGGCGGCGGCATGTGGCGACCGCGGCCCTTCGAAACAAGCAGCATGGTGACGGCCTGGGGCGAAAACGCATCCGCCGCGATGCCGTACACCGTGTCCGTCGGCATGACGATGCATTTCTTTTCGTTGATGGCGCGCTGCGCGTGCTCGAGGCCTTCGGCGCGCTGTTCCTCTGAAGTGCAGTTGTAGCTTGTGGTCACAACGCTATTCTTTCATTCCTCTGGGCCCGCAATTGCCAACACTGCGCTCGTGGCCCGTTCCTTGCCGTTGAGGTCGACGTGCGTCGTGACGTCTGTCCAGCAACCGGCAGCGCGTAGATGGTCCGCAATCCAGCCCGCCTGGACTTCGGCGTGTTCCATCACGAAGTAGCCGCCCGGCTTCAAGAGCCGGGCAGCCGAGGCGGCGGCCGCCGTCGGGAGCTCCATGCCGTCCGCTCCCCCGCCGTACAAGGCTTCGGGCGGATCGTGGAGCGCGACTTCGGGTTCGTTGGGGATGGCTTCTGCGGGAATGTATGGCGGATTGGAGACGACGACGTCGAAGGTTGCGTCGTGTTCGGGCAGTGCGTTGCGCAGGTCCCCGTGGACGAGCTTCACACCCAGGGGCTGCAGGTTCCGTGCTGCCCAAGCGTGGGCAAAGTCGCTGAACTCGACAGCGTAAACGTCAGCTTCGGGAACTTCGTGGGCAATCGAACCGGCGATTGCCCCGGATCCTGTGCCGAGATCAACCACTTTCGGGTGCGGATGCCCGCGAAGGTGGTCAATGACCAATTGCACAACCGATTCCGTCTCGGGACGCGGAATGAAAACCCCCGGTCCGACGGCCAGCGTCAGGTAGCGGAAGTGGGCGACGCCGGTGATGTGCTGGAGCGGAACGCGCTGTGCACGTTCCGCCACCAGGTCACCGTAGCCGTCCGGGGCCGCTGAATCCCCGAGCAGCATGGCCCGCAAGCGGCCAAGGCCCACGCCGAGGAGGTGCTCAGCCAGGAGTTCGGCATCCACCCGCGGGGTGGGTACTCCGGCGTCGGCCAGGATGGTGGTTGCCTCCCGGACGGCGTCCGCGAGGCTTTGTCCAGGAAAGAAGCTCATGGCGGTCCCGGCGACTATTCGCCGAGCGCATCCAGGCGGGCTTGCTCGTCCATCTCGATGGCCGACTGGATGACCGGTTCCAGGTCGCCGTTCATGACGGCGTCCAGGTTGTAGGCCTTGTAACCCGTGCGGTGGTCGGCGATCCGGTTTTCCGGGAAGTTGTACGTGCGGATGCGCTCCGAACGGTCCATCGTACGGATCTGCGACTTGCGCTGGGCCGAGTTTTCGGCGTCGATCTGTTCCTGCTGGTGGGCCAGGATGCGGGCGCGCAGGACGCGCATGCCGGCTTCCCTGTTCTGCAGCTGGGACTTCTCGTTCTGCATGGCCACCACGATGCCCGTGGGAAGGTGGGTAATGCGAACAGCGGAGTCGGTAGTGTTCACCGACTGGCCGCCAGGACCGGAAGACCGGTAAACGTCGATCTTGAGGTCGTTCTGGTTGATTTCGAGCTCTTCGGGCTCGTCAACCTCGGGGAGCACCAGGACACCGGCCGCCGAAGTGTGGATACGGCCCTGCGACTCGGTGACGGGAACACGCTGGACGCGGTGCACGCCGCCTTCGAACTTCAAACGGGCGTACACGCCTTCGGCGGGATCGTTCGAATTGCCCTTGACGGCCATCTGGACGTCCTTGTAGCCGCCCAGGTCCGATTCAGTGGCGGAAATGAGTTCGGTCTTCCAGCCCCGCGACTCGGCATAACGCATGTACATACGCAGGAGGTCGCCGGCGAACAGCGCGGCTTCGTCGCCGCCTTCACCGCCCTTGACTTCAAGGATGACGTTACGGGCGTCGTCAGGATCCCTCGGAATCAACAAACGGCGCAGCTTTTCCTGAGCCGCAGGCAATTGTTCCTCGATGTCCCCCACTTCAGCAGCAAAGTCGGGGTCCTCAGCAGCCATCTCCTTGGCCGCATCAAGATCGTCCATGAGCCCGCGCCAACGATTGTACGCCTCCACGATGCCCTGCAACTGCGCAGAACGCCGCCCCAGCTTCCGGGCCAAGGACTGGTCGGCATAAACGGCAGGATCACTCAACTGCGCCTGGATAGCAGCATGCTCATCAAGCAATCCCTGTACGGACTCAAACATTTCAAACCTCTTTCGACTTGTGACCAAGTCTAGTTGCGCCTACGAATTCAACCATGTGCCAGGCCTCGGGAGGCCAAGCGTTTGGTGACCCGACCGCGCCGCGCGGAATTCCCGCCCCGGGAGTGGCATCGGGCCTGCCGGAGCGTGGCGGCTCAAGTCCAAAGGACCTGAGCCGCCACGCGAAGGGGCGGGGGCGGGAATTCCGCGCGGCCCAAGCCGCAGAGAACTCACCGACACCCCGCCCCTAAAACAGCTATTTGTCGTTGTCCGACTTAGCCCCAAGAGTCGTCTTCTGCACCTGCATGAGGAACTCGACGTTGCTCCCGGTTTCCCGGATCTTGTTGGTCAACAGTTCGAGGCTCTGCTGGGTTTCAAGGCCGGAGAGGACCCTGCGCAGCTTCCACATGATCTTGACTTCCTCAGCCGAAAGCAGGTTCTCTTCGCGGCGCGTACCGGAGGCGTTGACGTCCACGGCCGGGAAGATGCGCTTGTCCGCGAGCTGGCGGGACAGGCGCAGTTCCATGTTGCCGGTGCCCTTGAACTCTTCGAAGATGACTTCGTCCATCTTGGAGCCGGTCTCGACGAGCGCGGTGGCCAGGATGGTGAGTGAGCCGCCGTTTTCGATGTTGCGGGCGGCACCGAAGAAGCGCTTGGGCGGGTAGAGGGCTGCGGAGTCCACACCACCGGACAGGATGCGGCCGGAGGCCGGCGCTGCCAGGTTGTAGGCACGGCCCAGGCGGGTCATGGAGTCCAGGAGGACCACCACGTCCATGCCCATTTCCACGAGGCGCTTGGCGCGTTCGATGGAAAGTTCGGCAACCGTGGTGTGGTCATCGGCAGGACGGTCGAAGGTGGAGGCAATGACCTCGCCCTTGACGGTGCGCTGCATGTCCGTGACTTCTTCGGGGCGTTCGTCAACCAGCACCATCATGAGGTGCACCTCAGGGTTGTTGGTGGTGATCGCGTTGGCGATGGACTGCAGGATGAGCGTCTTGCCGGCCTTGGGCGGGGAGACGATCAGGCCGCGCTGGCCCTTGCCGATCGGGGCCACGAGGTCGATGACGCGGGGGCCGATCTTCTTGGGGTCCGTTTCGAGGCGCAGGCGCTCGGACGGGTACAGCGGGACGAGCTTGGCGAATTCAACGCGGTCCCTGAGCTCTTCCGGAGTCTTGCCGTTCACCGACGTGACGCGGACGAGGGCGTTGAACTTCTGGCGGGAGTTCTGCTGGTTGCGGTCTTCGCCGTCCCGCGGTGCGCGGATTGCGCCGACGACGGCGTCACCCTTGCGAAGGTTGTACTTCTTCACCTGGGCGAGGGACACGTAGACGTCGTTCGCGCCCGGAAGGTAGCCCGAGGTGCGGATGAACGCGTAGTTCTCGAGAACGTCCAGGATGCCGGCGACGGGCAGCAGGACGTCGTCTTCGGTGATCTCGACGTCTTCGACGTCGGGGCCCTGGCCGCGTCCACGGCGACGCTCGTTGCGGTCGCGGAAACGGTCGCTGCGGGTGTTTCCGTCGCGGTTGTCCTGCGTACCTGGGCGCTCGTTGCGGTCGCGACGGTTGCGGCGGTTACGGCGGTTGCCTGTCTCGTCGCCTTCGTCTTCGCGGCGCGGACGCGTGTTGTCGCGGCGTTCCCGCTGTGCGGGTTCCGGCGCTTCGACGAGTGCCTGCTCGCCTTGGCGGGACTGGGCCTGACGAGATTCGGCCTGACGGCCTTCGCCCTGGCGCTGTCCAGCCTGGCGTGGCTCCGCCTGGGGCTGTTCAGCCTGGCTCGGTTCGGCCTGCGGCTGCTCGGCAGCGCGGGATTCGCCGGTTTCGACGGCCTCTGCCACGGTTTCACCACGACGACGGTTCCGTGTGCGGGGCTGGCGGCGTTCGGTAGCGGTTTCGCTTGCCTCGGCCGGAGCAGCTGCGGGAGTTTCGACGGCGGCGGGGGCCTCGGCGGTTTCTGTCTGGGCCGGGGTGGCTACTACGCCGTCGCTGGTCGCGCGACGGCTGCGTCCGCGGGTGCGGGGGCGCGTGCCTTCCTGCGCAGCGGCTTCGCTGGACGGAGCCTCGGTGGCCTCCGCGGCAGGCGTTGCTGCTGCGGATTTGGCGGCCGCAGCCCTTGCGGGAGCCTTGGCCGGTGCCTTGGTAGTTGTGGCACCCGCACGATGGGCTGAAATGGCCGAAACCAAGTCCCCCTTGCGCATGCGGGATCCCCCCGAAATACCCAGCTGGCTGGCAAGTGCCTGGAGCTGCGCGAGCTTGAGGCCTGCGAGGCCGCTGCTCTTGGCGGTTGCGGCCGTTGACGACTCGTCCGCAGAAGATGTTGTGTCCACAGCTGAAGCCAGCTCAGTGGTTTCTGTCACGAAGGATCCTTCCCCCTCGACGGCGTCCAGATCTGGAGCTAGACGCGATGATTTGTTCTGGACTGCAGTTCAGATCTGCAGCCGTGTGTTGTCGGTCTTGCCGGTGTAGTTTCAGCAGGCCCGGATACTGATGCGTCTTCGTTGCTCCGGCTGGCGGGGCGTGGGCGGACGGTCCAGGAAACAGAAAGGGTTCTGCGGCACCTGCGACAGGCCGATAAGGAGACGACACCGGCAGACTTCGACACAGTAGAAGACGGAATCGGCATGAGCCGGAATCCAATGTCAGGGAACTGCCCGCGGTTCTACCGCCGGTGCAACTCCACTCTAGCACCTTCAACGTCTACCGCCAGCGTCATCACGCGCCAAGAAACGTCGGGAGTGTTGCCCGCCGTGAAGGAGGCGATCAATGCGCTGACTTCTTCGGCTTCCTGGACACCATTCGCGAGGGCCAGGACAGTCGGTCCGGCACCGGAAACGACGGCGGCGTGGCCGGCGGACCGCAGCGCACCGATCAGGTCCGCGCTGGGCCGCATGGCTTCCGCGCGGTAGCTCTGGTGGAGGTAGTCCTCGGTACCGGGAAGCAGGAACCGAGGCTCGGTGGTCAGTGCGTGGATCAGGAGCGCGGCACGTCCGGAGTTCATTGCGGCGGCATGGTGCCCAATGGACGCGGGGAGCAAGCCACGCGCAGTTTCGGTGGACAACTCATAATCCGGCACGGCGACGATCGGAATAACGGACGGTGCCACTTCAGCGCGCGTGCTGCTGTACTGCTCGCTGTCCTGCCATGACAACGCCAATCCGCCGAAAATCGCCGGTGCGACGTTGTCCGGGTGCCCTTCCATCTCGCTGGTGAGCTGCAGGATCCATTCCCGATCACGCTGCGCGGACTCGGGAACCATCGCGTTGGCTACCGTCACCGCCGCGACGACGGCAGACGCAGAGGAGCCGAGCCCCCGACCGTGCGGGTTGACGTTGTCAGCGGTGATCTTCAACCCGTTGTGACGGAAGCCGAGGCGTTCCAAAGCGGTGTTGATGGCGCGGACCACGAGGTGGCTTGCGTCGCGCGGCAGGGTGTCGGCACCCTCACCGGAGAGCTCGAACTCGAGCTCTCCGGTGGTAAGCGTCTCGACGGTCAGGGTGTCGTAGATCGACAATGCCAGGCCGAGGCTGTCGTAGCCGGGGCCCAGGTTGGCGCTGGTTCCCGGCACCCTGACGGTAAGTTGCTGGCCCGCCGCGACGAGTTCGAGTCCGGTCGCGGTAGGCTGCGTGGTTTCCACTCTTAGTTTTCTTCCAGTCCTAGTTCGGCTGCTACGGTGACGACATCGTTCGGCACCTTGACGGGCTGGACTTCGCTGCCGTCCTCGGTGCGGAGGGCCCACTGCGGATCCTTGAGCCCGTGCCCGGTGACTGTGATGACGATCGTTTTTCCGGCAGGTACCTCACCTGCAGCGTGCTTCTTGATGAGGCCCGCGACGCCCGCGGCGGAACCGGGTTCCACGAAGACGCCTTCCTTGGAGGAGAGCCAGCGGTGCGCGTTGAGGATTTCCTCGTCGGTCACGGAATCGATGAAGCCGCCGGATTCGTCACGCGCTGCGATGGCGGTGTCCCAGGAAGCCGGGTTGCCGATGCGGATCGCCGTGGCGATGGTGTCCGGCTCCGTGATGGGGTGTCCGGCGACGAAAGGCGCGGCGCCGGCAGCCTGGTATCCCCACATCGCCGGAGTCTTGGTGGAAACGGCGGGAAGTGTGCCCGCGGTTGCCGACTCGAACGGCGCGGAGTATTCCTTGTAGCCCTTCCAGTAGGCGCTGATGTTGCCGGCGTTGCCAACCGGGAGGACGTGGATGTCCGGAGCGTCGCCGAGAGCATCGACGATTTCGAAGGCACCGGTCTTCTGTCCCTGGATACGTGCAGGGTTGACGGAGTTCACGAGGAAAACCGGGTAGGAATCGCCGAGCTTGCGTGCGATGTCGAGGCAGTTGTCGAAGTTGCCGTCCACCTGGAGCAAGGTGGCGCCGTGGGCGATCGCCTGGCTGAGCTTCCCCATGGAGATCTTGCCTTCGGGAACCAGCACGGCGCACTTCAGCCCGGCAGCCGTTGCGTAGGCGGCGGCGGACGCCGAGGTGTTGCCCGTCGAAGCGCACACAACTGCCTTGGCGCCGGCCTCGACGGCGGCCGTCATGGCCATGGTCATGCCGCGGTCCTTGAAAGAACCGGTCGGGTTCATGCCTTCTACCTTGAGGTAGACAGCGGATCCCGTCAGCTCGGAGAGCTTTTGGGCGTGGACCAACGGAGTCCCGCCCTCGCCCAGGGTAATGACCTTCGTGGCTTCCGTTACCGGCAAACGATCAGCGTATTCGCGGATTACTCCGCGCCATTGGTGAGCCACTTAGACCCCTTCTACCCGCAGGACGGATGTCACAGAATTGATGACGTCCAGGCCCTTGATGGCCTCGACGGTTGCCGCGAGTGCGGCTTCGGATGCGCGGTGCGTGACGATCTTCAGTTCTGCCGACTCGTTTTTCGAGGCCGCATCTCGGTGGATCGTCTGGCGCATGATTTCGATGGATACGCCGTGTTCGGCGAAAATGTGGGCGATCCGGGCGAGCACGCCCGGCTGGTCCGCTACGTCGAGGCCGACGTAGTAGCTCGTGGTCGACGCCGAAACCGGCAATGCGGGTACGTGCCCTGTGGTGGTTTCGGTCCGGCCCGGGCCGCCCAACACCACGCGGCGGGCAGCGGACACGAGGTCGCCCAGAACGGCAGACGCCGTCGGGGTTCCTCCGGCTCCCTGCCCGTAGAACATCAGTTCACCGGCGTTTTCCGCCTCAATGAAAACAGCGTTGAATGCGCCACGGACAGCGGCGAGCGGGTGTTCGCGCGGGAGGAGGGTCGGGTGTACGCGGACCGAGATGCCTTCTCCGCCGCCGTTGCCGTTGTTCTCCTTGGTGATCTTCTCGGCGATCGCCAGGAGCTTGATGACGAATCCGGCATCCTTCGCTGCTGCGATGTCCTCGGCGCTGACCTTCGTGATGCCTTCGCAGTAGACGTCTTCGAGGGCGAAACGCGAGTGGAAGGACAGGGAGGCAAGGATGGCCGCCTTGGCCGCGGCGTCATAGCCTTCGACGTCGGCTGTCGGGTCGGCTTCCGCGTAACCCAAACGCTGCGCTTCGGCGAGGGCGTCGGCGAACTGTGCGCCGGTGCTGTCCATTTGGTCGAGGATGAAGTTGGTGGTGCCGTTGACGATGCCGAGGACGCGCGTGATGCGGTCACCGGAGAGGCTGTCGCGGATGGGCCGCAGGATCGGGATCGCGCCCGCCACGGCGGCTTCGTACGAAAGCTGGACCCCGGCCTTGTCGGCTTCTTCGTAAAGCGTCGGACCATCCTGCGCCAGGAGGGCCTTGTTGCCGGTGACCACGCAGGCGCCGTTCTGGATGGCGGTCAGGATGAGCGAGCGGGCAGGTTCGATGCCGCCCATGAGCTCAATCACGAGGTCGGCGTCCTTGGCGAGGGTGTCTGCGTCCGTGGTGAACAGCTCCCGCGGGAGTTCGACGTCGCGTTCGGCGTCTATATTGCGCACAGCAATGCCGGTCAGTTCAAGCCGGGCGCCGCTGCGGGCGGCGAGGGCGTCGGCGTCGTCAAGCAGAATCCGCGCAACCTGGGCTCCAACGTTGCCACAGCCCAGCAGGGCCACCTTCAGGGTTCGCACTTCAGACATTCGCCACTCCCATGTCGCGGTTCAACAGATCTTCTTCGGTTTCCCCGCGGACAATCAGCCGGGCGGATCCGTTGCGCACAGCGACAACGCCAGGCCTGGCCAGATAGTTGTAGTTGCTTGAGAGGGCCCAGCAATAAGCGCCGGTTCCCGGTACAGCGAGCAGATCACCGGCTGCCACGTCTTCGGGCAGATATACATCTCTAACAACTATGTCGCCGCTCTCGCAATGTTTGCCCACTACTCGGGACAACTGCGGAGCCGCTGAAGACTCGCGGGAGGCCAGAATTGCCGAATAATCCGCGTCATACAGGACCGGACGGGCGTTGTCGCTCATCCCGCCATCCACCGACACATAGCGCCGCGGGAACGTAACGTTCTCCTGCCCCGTAGTCCCGCCGGGAGCGTCCACGCGCACGGTTTTCAGCGTTCCCACCTCGTACAAGGTGAAGGTGCTGGTGCCCACGATCGCCCGGCCCGGCTCGATCGAGATGCGCGGCGGCACGATGCCGAGTTCCGCGCACTTCGAACGCACGACGGCGGCAAGGGCGTTGGCGATCTCCGCGGGCGGCCGCGGGGTGTCCACCGGGGTGTACGCAATCCCGTGCCCGCCGCCAAGGTCGAGCTCGGGCAATGTCATGGAGTATTTTTCCTGCATCCGGGCCAGGAACCCCAGGAGCTTCTCTGCCGCCAAGGCGAATCCGTCCGGTTCGAAGATCTGGGAACCGATGTGGCAGTGGAGCCCGAGAAGCTCGATGCCCGGGTAGGACGTCGCGGCCGCAACCGCTTCCTCCGCGGCGGACAATCCGGCTTGGTCGGTGGAGTCGTCGGCCATGGACAAGCCGAACTTCTGGTCTTCGTGCGCGGTGGCAATGAACTCGTGCGTGTGGGCGTGCACACCTGGTGTGAGGCGCAACATCACGTTGGCAACCTCGCCGCGGCTTGAGGCGATCTTCGCGACGCGATCGAGCTCATCAAGGCTGTCGACGACGATACGGCCAAGCTTCATGTCCAGCGCACGGTTGATCTCGGCGTCGGATTTGTTGTTGCCGTGCAGTCCGAGGTCCGGACCCTTGATCCCCGCGCGCGCAGCGACGGCGAGTTCCCCGCCGGAGCATGTGTCCAGGCGCAGGCCTTCGTCGGCCACCCAACTGGCAACAGCAGTGCACAGGAAGGACTTGCCCGCGTAGTAGACATCCACTCCCCCGCAGATGTCCTCGAACGCGGAGTCGAAGGCTTCCTTGAACGCCCGGGCACGGGACCGGAAATCGGACTCGCTCATCACGAAGAGCGGAGTGCCGAACTGGGCCTTGAGCTCGCTGGCTGTGATGCCGTCGATGGTGAGTTCACCGGCGTCGTCCCTGTTGACGCCTTCGGCCCACAGGGGCGCGTGGAGCGCGTTCACGTCGCCGGGGACGGCGAGCCATTCGGGAGCGAGCGGCGATGCGGTGCTGTTCGTATCCTGCATTTCGGTCACATCCGTTCCGGAGCGGAAACGCCGAGGAGATCGAGCCCGTTGGCGAGAACCTGGCTGGTGGCTTCGTTGAGCCAGAGGCGGGTGCGGTTGACGTCCTGTACCGGCTCGTCGCCCAAAGGCGAGACCCGGCAAGCGTCGTACCAGCGGTGGTAGGCACCGGCAATGACCTCGAGGTGGCGGGCCACGCGGTGCGGTTCGCGGAGCTCCGCGGCCTTCGCCACGATGGACGGGTAGCTGCCAAGGTAGGACAGCAGCTCGTTTTCCGTGGCGTGGTCCAGGAGGGACGCGTCGAATGCACTGAGGTCCACGCCGGCGTCGATCGCGTTGCGGGCCGTCCCACGGGACCGCGCATGCGCGTACTGCACGTAGAAGACCGGGTTCTCGTTGCTGTTCTTCTTCAACAGTTCCGGATCCAGCGTCAACGGAGAATCTGCCGGGAAGCGGGCCAGCGAATAGCGAACGGCGTCCGTCCCGAGCCAATCGATGAGGTCCTTGAGCTCAATGATGTTGCCCGCACGCTTGGACAACTTGGCACCGTTGACCGAAACCAACTGGCCGATCAGGACTTCGATGTTGACCTCGGGGTCGTCGCCCGCGCACGCGGCAATCGCCTTGAGCCGGTTGATGTAGCCGTGGTGGTCCGCGCCCAGCAGGTAGATCTTCTCGGTGAAGCCGCGGTCCTTCTTGGAAAGGTAGTACGCGGCGTCGGCGGCGAAGTACGTGGGCTCGCCGTTGGCCCGGATCATCACGCGATCCTTGTCGTCCCCGAAGTCCGTGGTGCGCAGCCACACCGCGCCCTCGTCGTCGAACACGTGGCCCTGTTCGCGGAGGCGCGCGACGGCGGATTCGATCGCCCCGGCGTCGTGTAGTTCCTGCTCGGAGAAGAAGACGTCGAAGGACACGCCGAACTTTGCCAGAGTGGCCTTGATGTCCTTCATCTGGGCTTCGTAGGCCGCGGCGCGGATCACGGGCAATGCCGCTTCATCCGTCAGCTCCCGGATCGCCGGGTGCGCCTTCAGGACCTCGTCTCCGAGTTCCCTGATGTACTCGCCGGGGTAGCCGCCTTCCGGAACATCCCGGCCATGGAGGCGGGACAGGACGGAGTTAGCGAACACGTTCATCTGCGAGCCTGCGTCGTTGATGTAGTACTCCGCGGTGACATCTGCCCCGGACGCGCGCAGCACGCGCGCAATGGAATCACCCAGGGCAGCCCAGCGCGTGTGGCCGATGTGGAGCGGACCGGTGGGGTTGGCCGAGACGAACTCCATGTTGACTACATGGCCTGCGAGCGCCTGGTTGGTACCGTAGGAGCGTCCGGCTTCGACAATTGCCTTTGCAAGGGCGCCCGCGGCAGCGGCTTCGACGGTGATGTTGAGGAATCCCGGACCGGCGATGTCCACGGACTCGACGCCGTCGATCGCTTCGAGCCTTTTGGCAAGGATCGAGGCGAATTCGCGCGGGTTTGTGCCGGCTTGCTTCGCCAATTGCAACGCAATGTTGGTGGCCCAGTCGCCGTGCTCCCTGTTCTTGGGTCGCTCCACGCGCACGTCCTCGGGAAGGGCCGATTCGGAAAGGGCGAGTTCGCCGGCGGCGACAGCGTCCTTCAGGCAGGCGGATATGGCGGATGAGAGTTCTTCGGGAGTCACCCGTCTAGCGTACCGGTGGGGCTTGCAAGTGGAGGAATTCGGGACGCACGTGATGATGCACACGCAGGCACAGCCTGCACACAGCTGGCTCACAGTTTGGGCGGGTGGAGCTCACAGCCTGAACCGATACGCTGAGTCCGACGTTTTAAGGGGTGATCTGTGTCCAGCCCGGACCATGTGCCCAATCCCACTTCTTGTCCAGTTGAAACGAGCAGAAATATGACCACGCCACTTCGCAAGAGCCTCCTCGTCGGCGCCGCCGGACTTTCCCTCGCCGGCTCGGTCGCGGGGTGCGCGCCGACTGCCCAGGCCGGATCTACCGACCTCGCCAAATCGGGTTCCACCATCACCGGCCCTTACAAGGACGGCACGTACAGCGCCGACGGTGATTACTTCTCGCCCAACGGCGGCGAAACAGTCGGAGTGCAGCTGACCTTGTCCGGCAACGCGATTTCTGCTGTGGACATTACCGTCCACGCCGACAACCCGAACACCCAGAAGTACCAAGGTGAATTCAAGGACGGGATCGCCGCCCAGGTCGTGGGCAAGAAGCTGGACGAGATCAACGTCACGAAGGTTGCCGGCTCCTCGCTGACCAGCGGCGGCTTCAACAAAGCAGTGGAAAAAATCAAGTCCGAGGCCAAATAGCCGCCGTGCCGTACGCGGGCTGGAGTGACTTCAGCTTCGACGGTATCGGGACCCGCTGGGAGATTTCGACGCCGGAACCGCTCACCAGCGCGGTTCGCCAACTCCTCCTCGACGTCGTGGAGGATTACGACCGGAGCTACTCGCGGTTCCGGAACGACGCCGTGATCGCACGGCTGGGACAGGACGCCGGGAGCATTACCCTGCCGGTAGGGGCTGCCGACCTCGAAAGGCTGTTCAGGACCCTGTATCGCCTGAGCGGAGGTGCCATGACTCCCCTGATCGGCAAAAGCCTTGAACAATTGGGTTATGGCGCGGACTACGCCTTGCGTCCGCTTGGCGGACCGCTGCCCGCGCCGCGCTGGGAGGACGCCTTGCGCTGGGATGGCCGGGAAATCTCCGCCTCCGAACCGGTAGTGCTGGATATCGGCGCGGCCGGGAAAGGCCAATTGGTTGACCTTGTGGCTGAGGCCTTGCTCTCTGCCGGGATTCCCGGGTTTGTGGTCGATGCGAGCGGCGACATGCTCCACCGCGGTGTGCAACCGCTCAGGGTCGCCCTCGAACACCCGTACGACCCCTCCCGGGCGATTGGCGTCGTCGAGCTCCGGGACCGAGCCTTGTGCGCCTCGGCGGCCAACCGCAGGGCCTGGGGCGACGGTTTGCACCACGTCCTTGACGGATCCACGGGCCGTCCCGTGGAAACTGTTGTTGCGACGTGGACCATGGCTGCCACGGCGATTGAGGCCGACGCGCTTGCCACGGCGCTCTTCATGGTGGAGCCGGACGTCCTCGAGGATGAGTTCGATTTCTCCTGGCTCAAGGTTTACTCGGATGGACATGCTGCTTTCTCGGCCGGATTCGAAGGGACGCTTTTCTCATGAATGCCACTAAAGCGCGGGTGGACGCCTGGCTTGGCCGAATGACCATGTACCGGCTCATCCTGTGGATCCTTGCGATCCTGGCGGCGTATAGCCTGCTGCTGGATGTGTTGGGCTGGCTCACGTTCGGCGTCACGGACATGCTCGTCCACCTTGCGCTGTGCCTGGGCCTGACGTACGCCTCCAATCGCCTGGTTGCTTTGTTGTTCCGGGTCAAGCCGCATTCGGAGTCATCGCTCATCACGGGCCTGCTCCTCTATTTCCTTTTCTGGCCAAGCACCCTGGCGCCTTCTGCGCAGGTACCGGATCTCGCCGGAGTCGCCTTGGCCTGCGTAGTGGCGTCGGCGTCGAAGTACGTCCTTGCGTACCGGGGCCGCCATATTTTCAATCCCGCAGCGGCCGGAGCCTTCATTGTCAGCCTGACGGGATTGAACATCGCCACGTGGTGGGCCGCGACGCCCGCCATGCTCTGGCTCCTGGTGCCCGGGGTTGCCCTGGTGCTGTACCGCACGAAGAAGCTGCCGATGGCAGGGGTATTCCTCGTGGTGACGGTGGCGATCGTGGCAAGCGCGCTGCTTCGTACAGGGGTGGACGTGGGGTCGGCCATCTGGCAACCCCTCGCGCAGCAGCCGCTCCTGTTCTTCGTCGGTTTCATGCTGACCGAGCCGTTGACGCTGCCGCCGCGGCGATGGCAGCAGTTGGCGATGGCCGTCGTCGTGGGCGTCCTGTTCGCGGTGCCATACAACCTGGGCGGGGTGGCGAACTCGCCGGAGCTCGCCCTGCTCGTGGGCAATATCCTCGCGTTCCTCGCCGGGCAGCGGCGCGGGGTCATGCTGACTTTCAAGGGCTCGCGTCCGCTGACGCCTTCCACGACGGAATTCCGGTTCGTGCCGAAGCGACCGGTCCGCTTCCTGCCCGGGCAGTTCATGGAACTGGACCTTCCGCACTCCCGGTCAGACGGAAAGGGCTGGCGGCGCGTCTTCAGCATCACGAACGCGACGGACTCGCCCGAGGTGACGTTCGGCGTCGGAACGGCCGAACCGGTCTCGGCCGCCAAGCGCGCGCTGTTGGCGCTCACGCCCGGCGAGCGCGTCCGCGGGACCGCGGTGGGAGGTGACTTCGTGCTCCCGCCCGACGCCGGAGCACCGGTCCTGCTCATTGCCGCCGGAATCGGGATCACTCCTTTCCTGTCGCAACTCGCGTCGCTCAGTTCCGTTCGCCGCGACATCGTGGTGCTGTATCTCGCCCGGAGTGCCGCCGAACTCGCCGGGAGCGACGTCCTGGAGGCCTCTGGGGCACGCGTGATCGCCAGGCTTGCGGACGGATCGGCCCCGCCGGAGTTCATGCACGACGCCGGCCAGGCACGGATCGATGCCCACTCACTGTTGGGATTCGTTCCCGACGTGGCACAGCGGATCGTGTACGTTTCGGGGTCGCCCGCGCACGTGGACTCGCTCCGGGCAGCCGCACGACGCGCGGGCGCCCGGCGGATCCATGTGGACTCTTTCGCGGGCTACTGAGGGCGCGCCGCAGCGCCGTTTTCCATTGCGGCGCGGTGGCTGCTAAGCTCATGGACGTCCCACCGGCAACGGATGGGAGCCCCGGATGCCCTCGTAGCTCAGGGGATAGAGCGTCTGCCTCCGGAGCAGAAGGCCGTAGGTTCGAATCCTATCGAGGGCACCAGAGAAACCCTGCCAGTTCCTAGACTGGCAGGGTTTCTTTTTTTGTTTTCGACACCCGCAGGCGCCCCTCCACCCCCACTCACGGACATACCTTTGATGTCCGGCTAAAAAGTCAGGGGCCCCTCCTAGGCTGTTTCGTACCCGGTTACGTCCACGGCAGGAAGGGTCTTCCATGATCTGCTCCATAGTTCCGCCCTACATGCTGCGCAGGCTGGCGGCACAGCATGAGCCCCGGTTGCGGGCCATTGCCCGTGCGGCAAAAGAAGGCCTCGTCCACATCAAGTCCCTCCAGGCTGCCCGGGCGCTCCCGGTGCCTATACCGGTTCCCACCGCCCGTCAGGCCAAACCAGGGCTGCCTAAGCGGACAATCTACGACGCCGGCTCCGCCGAGAACCTGCCCGGCAAGCTCATCCGCAAAGAAAGCGGTCCGGCCACCGAAGATCCCGCCGCCGACGAAGCGTTTGACGGGCTGGGCGATACCCACCGCCTCTATGCCGAGGCCTTCGGGAGGAACTCCATTGACGGCGCCGGGCTCAAACTCGATGCCACCGTCCACTACGGCGAGTTGTATGACAACGCTTTCTGGAACGGTAGCCAAATGGTGTTCGGTGACGGCGACGGGCAGATCTTCCAGCGATTCACCAAATCGCTCAGCGTCATCGGCCACGAACTGGCCCATGGAGTCACGCAGTACACGGCAGCCCTCGCCTATCGGAACCAGGCCGGTGCGTTGAACGAATCCATGTCCGATGTCTTCGGGGTATTGGTGGAGCAATATGCCAGGAAGCAGCCGGCCGCGGAGGCCAGTTGGCTCATCGGAGAAGGCCTCTTCACCGACGCCGTCCAAGGTGCGGCGCTGCGCTCCATGAAGGCACCGGGCACCGCGTACGACGACGCCGTCCTCGGAAAGGATCCGCAACCGGACTCCATGGACACCTACGTACGGACGACGGCGGACAACGGCGGAGTGCACATCAATTCCGGCATTCCCAACCGGGCCTTCGCTGTCCTTGCCCTGGAGCTCGGCGGCAACGCGTGGGAATCGGCCGGACAGATCTGGTACAACACTTTGAGCTCCGGTTCGCTGCCTGCGACCTGCACGTTCACCCGCTTCGCCAAAGCCACAGTCGCGTCCGCCGTCGAGTTGTTCGGCGCTGGATCACCCGAGCATGACGCCGTCCTGAAGGCGTGGGAGACTGTCAAGGTAAAGGCCTAGCCATCACTATTGGCTGGCGGAAGTTGCCGACCACGAAGACCACTCGAGCATGGAAAACCGGTCGGACATGAAGATCACCCTGACGTGAAGATGGCCGCGACATGAAGATCACAGTGCAGCGCAGCGGCGGCGTCGCGGGGGTAACCCGCGTGTGGACTGTGGTCGCCACGAGTCCGGAAGACAAGCGCCGCTGGATGCCGATCGTGGAGGCCTGCCCGTGGGATACAGTGCCCCCGCGCTGGAAGGTAAGTCCAGCCGAAGGCACTCAAGCCGGAAGCCTGCAGGCGGTAAAGTCCGAAGGACAAGCGAGTGCGCCGGTGAGTGGCTCCGCGGGCGCGCCGGCGGGGCAAGCCGACCGTTTCATGTATTCGATCCGTGCGGGACAACGCCGGGCGACCCTCCCGGAGGCCTCCATCACCGGACCGTGGCACACCCTCGTGGAAAACGCCAAGAACGAGGGCACGGAGACGTTGGGCCGGTGACGTTGGACCGGTGACGGATTCGGGCATTCAGCCTTTCGCCAGCCGACTGACTGAGGACAGCTAGCCGACCTCGGCCAGTTGCCCGCGGAATGCCCGCCGATACGATTGCGGACTTGTGTCCAAGGCCTTGGCAAAGTGGTGCCTCAACAGCACGGAGTGCCCGAAGCCCGCGCGTCGGGCCACCTCGTCAATGTTCAATTCCGTGGTTTCCAGGAGTTCCTGTGCCCGTAGCACCCTCTGGGAGTTGAGCCAAGCCGCGGGCGTGGCTCCCGTCTCTGCCCGGAAGCGGCGCGCGAAAGTGCGCGCCGACATGTGCATGCGGGCCGCCAACTCGTTGACGCTGTGGTCGTGCTCAAGGTTTTCCACCATCCAACGCAGCAAGGCCTCCATGGGCGCGGACCCGCACGTTGGCATGGGGCGTTCGATGAACTGGGCCTGCCCGCCATCCCGGTGTGGCGGGACCACCATGTCACGTGCGATTGCCGCGGCAACGTTGGCACCCAGTTCGATGCGGACCAGATGCAGGCAAGCGTCAATTCCGGCCGCAGTCCCGGCGCTCGAGATGATTGTTCCGTCCTGGACGTACAGGACGTTTTCATCCACGCAGACCTTCGGATACCGACTGGCCAGCTCCTGCGAGTAATGCCAATGAGTCGTGCAGCGGCGGCCGTCCAACAACCCCGCCCGGGCGAGGGCAAAGGCTCCGGAACAGATCGACATGACCCACGCACCGCGCGCATGGGCGGCCCTCAACGCTTCCAACACGGGCTCGGGAATGTCCTGGTCACGGCCAAACGGGGCCATGATGACCAGATCGGCGTCGTCGGCCGCGGCAAGTCCGTGGTCAACGTGCATGGACAAGCCGGACTTCATCGGAACGTCGCCCGGGACGGGCGTGCACACCCTGAATTCGAAGCGCGGAACACCCGTCCCGCGGTCTTCCCGGTTGATCCCGAAGACCTCGAAGGCGGTCCCGAATTCGAAGATCGAGAAGTTGGGAACAACTATGATCGCCACCGTTTTCAACATGATTCCAGTGTGGCAGAAAATCGTCGATAGTGGGCATTTCTGCCACTGTTTTGTGGGCGGGATCGGGAACACGATGGAGTCATGGAAATCGTCGGAGTCTTAGTGTTCATCGTCCTCCTCATGACGCTCGCAGGCACCGTTTCGGCGGTCCTTCGCGGCGGCAGCAGCAACATTTCTCCCGATCGTTCAGAGCCGTGGACCTCGCGGGAACTGCCCAACAACTCGTGCTGGACGGCGCGCGTCTTCTAGCGCCGCCCGCCGAGCCCCGCCGGATCAACGCCGCCCGTTAAGGGTGCCCTCAAATAAGGACGATTGTTGTCCGTATAGCCTGGATGGTGGGCTAGATTCAATCCATGATTCAAACTTCCGCCAGGCTGCTGCAATTGCTTTCCTTGTTGCAGGTCCGGCGTGAATGGTCGGGTCCGGAATTGGCCAAGCGCATGGGAGTCACTGAACGGACCGTCCGGCGCGACATCGATAAACTCCGGAACCTCGGATACCCCATCCATGCGTCACCAGGCATCGCAGGCGGCTACCAGCTGGGTGCGGGAGCCCAGCTCCCGCCGCTCCTCCTAGACGACAACGAAGCACTCGCTGTCGCCTTGGGATTGAACTCCGTGGCAGCCGGTCCTGTTGCCGGCATCGGCGAAGCATCGGTACGCGCACTCGCCAAACTCGAGCAAGTGCTGCCTTCACGGCTCCGGCCCAAATTCGCGATGCTGAAAGCTGCCGTGACCACCTGCCAAGCAATGCAGCGTCGGTGGACCCGCAACAACTCACGGTTGTTTCAGCCGCCATTGCTGACAAGCGCCAGCTCAGCTTCGATTACGCCAAGGCCAACGGCGATACCGCGCGGCGGCTCGTGGAACCGTACGGTTTGGTGGACACCGGCCGACGCTGGTACTTGGTGGCATGGGACGTTGATAGGGAGGACTGGCGGACCTTCCGGGCCGACCGGATCGCTTCACTGCCCGTGGAACGCAGGAAATACTCACCACGACCACTGCCCGCCAATGACCTGGCGGATTATGTCCAACGGTCCGTGACGCGGTCCCCCTACCGCTATGACGTCGTCGTCCGCCTGCACGCGCCGCTCGGCGAGGTGGCCGCCGTCGTGGGTCCGCAACTGGCCAGTTTGAGCGACGACGGCGGGAACGCGACGCTGCTGCGCGCCGGCTGGGACAGCCTGGCGCAGCCTGCCGCCCACCTCGCATCCTTGGGCATGGACTTCGAAATCATCGCCCCGGAGGAATTCAAGGATTACGCCCGCACCATGGCCGCGCGGTTGGGGAAGGCTGCCGGAACCCGCGTCCTGCAAGCGGAGGCGCCGCCACAGTAGACTGTCAGCAGCCATGACACTTCACATTTCCTACCCCGCAGAGCTGCCGGTCTCCGAGCGCCGCGAGGACTTGATGGCGGCCATCGCCGCTAACCAGGTGACCATCATCGCCGGCGAAACTGGTTCCGGCAAGACCACCCAGATCCCCAAGATGTGCCTTGAACTCGGCCTGGGAGACAAGGGTTTGATCGGCCACACCCAGCCGCGGCGCCTCGCCGCCAGGACTGTTGCCGAACGCATCGCTTTCGAGATGGGCGTGGAGATCGGGCAGGAGGTGGGCTTCCAGGTCCGCTTCACCGGCGAGGTCAGCAAGGGCACCAAGATCAAGCTGATGACCGACGGCATCCTCCTGGCGGAAATCCAGCGGGACAAACTGCTGCGGAAATACAGCGCCATCATTATCGACGAGGCACACGAGCGAAGCCTCAACATCGACTTCATCCTCGGCTACCTCAAGCGGATCCTGCCGCAGCGGCCGGACCTGAAGGTCATTATCACCTCGGCCACAATCGACCCCGAGCGGTTCGCGAAGCATTTCGGCAGCGAAGAGGAGCCGGCGCCGATCATCGAGGTCTCCGGCCGGACCTACCCGGTGGAAATCCGCTACCGCCCGCTGTCGCAACCGTCCGCCGGAACCGGCGAAGATGAGGACTCGTCCGACGACGAACTCGAGGAAGACCGCGATCCCCTCGACGCGGTGTGTGACGCCGTCGACGAACTCGCCCTCGAAGCGCCGGGAGACATCCTGATCTTCTTCTCGGGCGAGCGTGAAATCCGGGACGCCGCGGAGGCGCTTAACGGCCGGATCCAGTCCAATCGGCGGCTGACCGGCACCGAAGTCCTGCCGCTGTTCGCCCGGTTGAGCCTGCAGGAGCAGCACAGGGTCTTCAACCCCGGCGGCAAAAGGAGGATCGTCCTCGCCACCAACGTCGCGGAGACGTCGCTGACGGTTCCCGGCATCAAGTACGTCATCGATACCGGCACGGCCCGCATTTCCCGATACTCGCACCGGACCAAAGTGCAGCGGCTGCCGATTGAACGTGTTTCGCAAGCATCGGCAAGTCAGCGCTCGGGCCGTTGTGGCCGTGTCTCAGAGGGCATCGCCATCCGGCTCTATTCGGAAGAAGACTTCGAGTCCCGCCCGCAATTCACCGATCCCGAGATCCTCAGGACCAACCTGGCCGCCGTCATCCTGCAGATGACGGCAATGGGCGTGGCCCGGGGCCCTAAAGACGTCGAGAACTTTCCGTTCGTTGAGCCTCCGGACTCCCGCGCCATCAACGACGGCGTCATGCTGTTGCGCGAGCTCGGTGCCCTCAGCGCTGCCCGTCCAGGTGATGCGGGCGCGCCCCGGGCCGGCGACGGCGGAAACGGGCGCCGAGGCGGCCAGGCAGCAAGGGGCGGCCAGGGCAGCGGCGGCGGGCTGACCGCCGTCGGGCAGAAACTCGCGCAACTGCCGGTCGATCCCCGCTTGGGCCGCATGATCGTCGAGGCCGGAAAGCGCGGCTGCGTGAAGGAAGTCATGATCCTGGCAGCTGCACTCACCATCCAGGATCCTCGCGAGCGGCCAACCGACAAGCAGCAATTGGCGGCGGAGAAGCACGCCCGCTTCCGGGACGAAAACTCCGACTTTACGGGGTTCCTGAATTTGTGGAACTACATCCAGGAGAAGCAGCACGAACTCTCCTCCACCCAATTCCGCCGTTTGTGCAGGAATGAGTTCATCAACTACCTCCGCATCCGCGAGTGGCAGGACCTCTTCCAGCAATTGCGCCAACTCGCCAAGCCGCTCGGCATCACGATCGACAACAAGCGCGAGGCCGATCCCGTGGGCAACAACGAGGGCATCCACATTAGTTTGCTGTCCGGCCTGCTGAGCCACATCGGCCTGCTGGATGAGCGGAAGCGCGAATATGCCGGAGCCCGCGGCAGCCGCTTCGCGATCTTTCCGGGCTCGGCCCTTTTCAAGAAGTCACCGGCGTTCGTCATGGCGGCCGAACTGGTGGAAACCAGCCGGCTGTGGGCCAGGATCGCGGCGAAGTTCGATCCCCTGTGGGCCGAGCAAGTCGCTCCGGAGCTCGTCAAGCACTCCTACAGCGAGCCCCACTGGTCTGCCCGGAGCGGCTCGGTCATGGCGCACGAGAAGGTGACGCTGTACGGCGTTCCCATCATCCCGAACCGCCGAGTCAACTATGGCCGGATCGACCCCGAACTGTGCCGCGAACTCTTCATCCGCCATGCCCTCGTGGAGGGCGACTGGAAAACCCACCACAAGTTCTTCCACCGCAACCGGGCCTTGCTCAACGAGATCGAAGAGCTGGAAACCAGGATGCGCCGCCGCGACATCCTGGTGGACGACCACACCCTTTTCGAGTTCTACGACGCCCGGATCGGCAAGGACGTGGTCTCCGAACGGCACTTCGACAAATGGTGGAAGGATGCCCGCCAGCAGGATCCAACCCTGCTTGATTTCGACCAATCGCTCCTGATGAGCGACGACGCGGAATCCCTGGACGATTCCGCGTACCCGAAAACCTGGCTGCACAAGGGTTTCGAACTGCCACTGAGCTACGAGTTCCACCCGGTGGCGCCCGGTTCCCCACCGAATCCGTCCGACGGCGTCACCGCCGAGGTTCCCGTCCTCTTTCTCAACCAGCTCGACGACGCCGCCTTCCGCTGGCAGATTCCCGGCCAAAGAGTGGACCTCGTCACGGCCTTGATCAAGTCCTTGCCGAAACAGGTCCGCAAGAACTTCGTTCCAGCACCCGATGTCGCCCGGCAAGCAGCCGCAGCCCTGGAGGACGGCTTCGATCCCGCGACGGACGAGCTCGAACCGTCCCTCGAACTGGTGTTGCGCCGCCTCCGCGGGCACATCATCCCGCCGGGCTCCTGGAACTGGGATGCGGTGCCTCCCCACCTCCGTGTCAGTTTCAAAGTGGTCGACAGCCGTGGAAAGGTCCTCGGCGAAGGAAAAGACCTCGCCGCGCTCCAGGAGCAGCTCGCGCCCGCCACCCGCCGGGCCATCGCCGAGTCGCTCGGCGCAACGCCCGCGAAGGCCGCCCGCGCCAAGGGCCCGACGCCGGAGCGGACCGCAGGGGCACCCGCGCCTTCCCGGGGCAGCGGCGAAGCCGTTCCCGCGCCGCAGGGCGCCGGTTTCCTGGCAGAGCAGACCGGACTCACGCAATGGACCGTCGGGACGATCCAACGCCAAGTGACCCGCATGGTCAAAGGGCACGACGTCACCGGTTTCCCGGCATTGGTGGACGAAGGCAAGTCCGTGGCACTGCGTGTCTTCCAAACGCGGACCGAACAGGAAGCCGCAATGCGCGGAGGTGTCATCCGTTTTCTCGCGCTGCGGGTTCCTTCCCCGGACCGCTATGTCCTCGAGCACCTGAACAACACCGAGAAGCTCACGTTCAGCCAGAACCCGCACGGTTCCGTGGCAGCGTTGATCGCCGACTGCGTTCTCGCAGCCATCGACAAGCTCGTCCCGGCTGAGCTTCCGTGGGACAAAGCGGCCTTCGATGCCCTGTACGAACTGGTCCGGGCGGATCTGATCGATACGGTATTCACCGTGACCGCCGTCGTCGAACGCGTTTTGGCGAGCACCCGACGCATCGAGAAGCAACTCAAGGGCAGCACGAGCCTTTCCCTCATCAGCGCCCTCAACGACATGAAGAGCCAGCTGGAACAACTCGTGTATCCCGGTTTTGTGGCACAGTCGGGTTACGCGCAGCTCAGCCACCTGCCGAGGTACCTGGCCGCGATCGAGAAGCGCCTTGAGAAGCTCCCCGGCAACGTCCAACGCGACGGACTCAATATGTCCGCGGTCCAAGCGTTGGAGGACGACTACGACGACGCCGTGTCGGCCTTGCTGCCCGGGCGTCGGGCAGGGGCGGAACTAACACGCGTGCGCTGGATGATCGAGGAGCTCCGGGTGAGCCTCTTCGCCGTCGAACTCGGCACGGCGTACTCGGTTTCGGAAAAGCGCATCCGGACCGCGCTCAACCAGGCACTGGCGCCGGCGTAGCCGCATCTCCTGCGAAGCGGTTCAGTCCGCCGGCACGAATTCCGCGTGCCCGGCATCGACCAGTCCGGCGCGGAGCTTCGCCGCGTTGGCATCGAGTACCGCGGGGTCCGGGTGGTGGTCCACCGAACCGAAGTCGAAGTCGGCCAGCGAGTTGGCCGGGAAGACGTGAACGTGGAAGTGCTCCACTTCGAAACCGACCACCGACAGGCCGGCCCGTGGAGCCCCGAACACCTTCACCTGCGCCTGTCCAATGGTTTGCGCCACGGACATGACCTTGCCAAGGAGCTCCGGATCCGAGTCGGTCCAACGATCCACCTCTTGTCGAGGAACCACCAAGGTATGCCCGTCGGTGAGCGGAGCAATGGTCAGGAAAGCCACCACGTCCTCGTCTTTCCAGACGAACCGACCGGGAATCTCGCCGTTGATGATTTTGGTAAACAGGGTGCTCATGCGTCTGCCTTTTCCGAAGGGGTATGGAGTGTCTTGGTATCTAGGACGAAGCGGTATTTCACGTCGCCGGCGACCATGCGGTCGTAGGCGTCGTTGAGCTGGTCCGCGGTGACGATTTCGATGTCGCTCGCGACTCCGTGTTCCGCGCAGAAATCCAGCATTTCCTGGGTCTCGGCAATGCCGCCGATCGACGATCCGACGTAGGCGAGCCGGCGACGCATCAACGAGCCCGGCTTGACCGGCGGCATGTCAGTGGCAGGAAGGCCCAACTGGAAGAGGGCACCGTCCAGGCGCAAGGAACGGAAGTAGGGATCCAGGTCATGCGGAGCCGCCACGGTATCGATGATGAGGTCCACTGTGCGCTCGGCACCCTCCATGGCGTCGCTGTCCGTCGAAAGAATGACGCCATCCGCGCCCAACTCGCGTGCCGCTTCGACCTTGGCCTCCGACGTCGTGAAGACCACCACATGCGCGCCCATCACCTTCGCGAGCTTGACGGCGATGTGGCCCAACCCGCCGAGCCCGACGATTCCCACGACGTCCCCTTCCTCGACATCGAAGTAGCGCAACGGCGAATACGTAGTGATGCCCGCGCAAAGCAGCGGCGCCGCCTCAGCCGGGTCCAGGCTTTCGGGAATGCGAAGGACAAAACGGCGGTCCACGACTACGGAAGTTGAATAGCCCCCCTGCGTGATGGAATCGCCATTCCGGGCGTCCTTCGCCCCGTACGTGCCCACGTTCCCGCGTTCACAGTACTGCTCCAGTCCCTCAAGGCAGCTCTCACACTCGCCGCAGGAGTCCACCAGGCAACCGACGCCCACCCTGTCCCCGGGTGCGAAGTCGTGAATCGCGGAGCCCACGCTGCGGACCCGGCCCACGATCTCGTGTCCCGGGACCAACGGATAATTCCGCATTCCCCATTCACCGCGCGTCGAGTGAACATCGGAGTGGCACAGGCCGCAGAATTCGATCTCGATCTCGACGTCGTCGGGCTTGGGTGCGCGCCGGACGATGGTCAGCGGGACAAGACCGCTCCCGGGAGACGTCGCGCCATAAGCGGCCGCAAGCGTCCGAACGCCGTCGCCGGCCGAACTGGAGTCGGCATCGCCCAAGGTAAGGTGCTTGCCCAAGGGAGGAGGAACAGGTCGTCCGGGAGTCATGGTTCGACGCTACCCCTGCCCCTCATGTTGTGCCACTCTCCGGAAACGGCTCGTAACGCCCCCGATTCGGCGGCTTCACCGGCTGGCGGCTTCACTGGCCGGCGGGGTTCCGGACTTCGGCACGGCCAAGCGGCTCCGCTCCGGTGGCCACGGGGTTGGGCTCGAAGGAAGACCATTGCGAGAAGGAACCCGGGAACAAGGCAGCCTTAATGCCGGCAACCTCCAAGGCAGCGATTTCGTGCGACGCCGTCACCCCTGAACCGCAATACACCGCTACTTTCGTGCCGTCGGCGATCCCAAGCTCCGCGAATCGTGCGCGTAGACCGGCCGAATCCCTGAAGGCGCCGTCGGAGTCGAGGTTTGCTCCGGTGGGCGCACTGATGGCTCCGGGAATATGTCCGGCACGGGGATCGACGGGTTCGATCTCGCCGCGATAGCGCTCGCCGGCGCGGGCGTCGAGGAGGATCCCGTGGCGGTGCCAATCAGCGGCTTCGTCCATGCTGATGGCGGGCATGTGCCCGTGGCCGAGCACTACATTGCCGGGTGCGGGATGGTCCTCGTCCTGCGCCAGCGGATAGCCCGCCGAGCGCCAGGCGCCCAATCCGCCGTCGAGCAGGAAAACCGAATGGAAACCGGCGTCGCGAAGGAGCCACCACAGCCGGGCCGCTGCCATGTTGCCGCTGTCGTCATACGCGACGACGGTATCGCCGTCGTTGACGCCCCACGCCCGCGCGCTTTGCTGAAGGGCAGCCGTCTTCGGCAAAGGATGGCGGCCTTCGCCTTCGGCGGTGGGATCGGCCAGCTCGTTGTGCAAGTCGACGTAGACGGCGCCTGGGATGTGCCCCTGCCGGAAGTGCGAATGGCCGTGCGGATCGCCCAGCACCCATCGGACATCAAGAAGTACCGTCCGCAGGCCCGCATCCATGCGGTTTTTGAGGGTGTCTGCGTCCATCAGGGTGGCCATCAAATCTCCTTCGTCGAGCCGGTCCGGAAAGTCTGCCGCCGTGCGGTTCCCGGCCGCCTACCAGCCTATCCCCCGCTGGCCCGCGCCGCCGGTAGGCTGAGTCGATGAGCATTCCGCGCAACCAGGACCGGGCATGGGCCAACGAGGCGATCCGACGGATCGAAGCCGAGAACAACCGATCCGCGGACACCCACCTGTACGCGGTTCCCCTTCCCGAACACTGGGGCGTCCAGTTGTATTTCAAGGACGAATCCACGCACCGCTCCGGAAGCCTCAAGCATCGATTGGCCCGCTCGCTCTTCCTCTATGGCTTGGTCAACGGATGGATCAGCGAAGGAACAACCATCGTTGAAGCGTCCAGCGGCAGCACCGCGGTGTCTGAAGCGTATTTTGCCCGGCTCATCGGCCTGCCCTTCATTGCCGTCATGACCAGGACCACCAGTCCGGAGAAAATCGCGCTCATCGAGGAATTCGGAGGCGCTTGCCTCCTCGTGGACCACGCCTCGGAAGTCTACGAAGCGGCCGAAAACGTCGCCCGGACCACTGGCGGCTACTACATGGACCAATTCACGTTTGCCGAGCGCGCAACCGACTGGCGGGGTAACAACAACATCGCGGAATCGATCTTCGAACAACTTGCCCTCGAAGAGCACCCCGTCCCCGAGTGGATCGTCGTAGGCGCCGGGACCGGCGGGACGAGCGCGACGATCGGGCGCTACTTGAGGTACCACCGCCATGGCACCCGCCTTGCCGTGGTCGATCCGGAGAATTCGGCCTTCTACCCGGGCTGGCGTGACGGCCTGCAGGACCATTCCACCGGCATGCCGTCACGGATCGAAGGAATTGGCCGGCCTCGCATGGAACCCAGTTTTGTCCCGGCCGTCATCGACACGATGATCCAGGTGCCCGACGCCGCGTCGATCGCCGGCATGCGCTACCTGCAGCGATTGGCCGGTCTTCGCGCCGGGCCGTCCACGGGAACCAACCTCTGGGGCGTCTGCAAGCTGGTGTCGGCCATGGTCGCCGAGGGAAAGCGCGGTAGTGTCGTCTCCCTGATGTGCGATGCCGGCGAACGGTACGAAGGCAGCTACTACAATCCGGAGTGGCTGGCAGAACGCGGCCTGGATCCAGCGCCGTATGAGGCCGTCCTCGCCGGGTTCTTCGAGGACGCCTCCTGGCCTGGCGATATGTAAGCCCGGCTAAACCTCCACCGAATCCATGGGCGACAACCGCGCATACGTGGTGCCGTATTTTGCGCCGATGCGGGTGACGTGGGCTTCGACCAACCCGCGCCCGAGTTCGTTGAGCAGGCCGTCGTGGACGGGATACGCCTTCGGCGCCCGCACGGATATGACGAAGTCCACTACTTCCCCCACTTTCGACCACGGCGCATGGATGGGGACCAGGAGGGTCTTGACGTCGATGCCGTCCGGAACTACGAAAGAGTCCCCCGGGTGGAAGACATTCTCGTCCACGAGGTAACCGATATTGGCGACAACTGGAATCTGGGGGTGGATCAGTGCGTGCTGGCCGCCAAAGGAACGGATTGCAAACCCGCCGGCGTCAAAGGAGCTTCCGGGCTCGACGGCGTGTACCCGGCCGCCGCCGTCGCCCGCCTTGTCCGCAAGCTGGGAAGCGACGCCCGAAGGCGCGTGCACGTGGAGTTCCGGATTGTCCCTGAGCGCCTCGACGACGGCGTCGACGTCCACATGGTCCGCATGCTCGTGGGTGATGAGTACGAAGTTGGCACCCGCGAGCGCCTCCCCCGTTTCCGAGTACGCGCCGGGATCGATCACAAGGACCTGGTTGTCCTTCTCCAGGCGGACACAAGCGTGGGTGAACTTGGTGAGCTTCATGCAGCCAGCCTAGGTGCGGGCGCGCGACGGTGTCCACGAACCCGCGTCCGTAAAGGTCCGGCTGGTAATCTTGGTGCTTGCGAATGTCCACACCGAAATGAGTTCACGAATGTCACAGGGCGCCAAAGCCGCCACGTCCGGGCCCTCTGCCCAGTCGCTTCCGGTTGCGAAGGAACCCGCCGTCAAGGAGCAGCGGGTCACCAAGCAGCGCTTGGCCGTCAGTGCCGCCCTCGATGAACTGGATGACTTCGTCAGCACCCAGGAGCTCTACCGCCTGCTTCAAAACAAGGGTGTCTCGGTGTCTTTGGCAACGGCCTACCGCATTTTGCAATCCCTCGCGGACGACGGCCTGATCGATGTCCTTCGCAACGCCGACGGCGAAGCGGTCTACCGCCGTTGCGCCGTCACCGGCCACCACCACCACTTGCTGTGCCGCAATTGCGGAAGGGCCGTCGAGGTGGAAGCTCCCGCCGTCGAAACCTGGGCAGCCCGGGTGGCCGCCGAAAACGGCTACACGGAAGTTGCGCACACGGTGGAAGTTTTTGGCCTCTGCCCTGATTGCACCGCGAAGAAAGCCGCCGGCCAGCTCTAGCCGGCTACCGCCCGGTCTTCGGCCGGGCGCCCCGCGGCCTGTAACGGGATCCCGGTCCTTCCGTTGATCCCCCGTTTGGTGCGGACGTTGCCGATGATCCGGCACACCACGTAGATCAAGAACGACAACGTGGTGACGTAGGGGCTGATCGGAATCCTGCTTCCGAGCGCCAACAGAATGCCGCCCACGGTAGATGCGGTCGCAAACAGGACACTCAGCAAGACCACAAGACGTGGTGAGGTTGTCACCCTCAGCGCGGCAGCCGCCGGAGTGATCAGCAGCGCGAGGACCAGCAACGCGCCCACGATCTGGATGGACAAGGCGACACTGATCCCGAGCAAAACCATGAAAGCGATCGCCAGGCCCCGCACGGGCACTCCCCTGGCTTCTGCCATTTCGGGGTCGACGCTGGCAAAATTGAGCGGCCGCCACAGGATGGCGAGGGCGATCATGACCACAACGGCGGTGCCTGCGAGCATCTGCAACTGCACCGTATCAACGGACACGATCTGGCCGGTCAAGAGCCCGAACTTGTTGGCCGCCCTGCCTTGGTACAGGGCCAGGAACAAGATTCCCAAGCCGAGGCCGAACGGCATGATGACGCCGATGATCGAATTCTTGTCCCGCGCCCGGACTCCCATGAGTCCCAGCAGGAGCGCGGCCGCAACGGAACCGGCAAGTGATCCGAAAATGATGTCGGCCCCCACCAACAGGGCGAATGCTGCACCCGCGAACGACAATTCGGAGATGCCGTGGACCGCGAACGCGAGGTCGCGCTTCATGACGAAAGTGCCGACGAGCCCGCCGAGGAGCCCGAGCACGGCGCCCGCCCAGATGGAGTTCTGCACGAGGGCCAGCAGTTCGCCGTAGTCCTCGAAGTTGAAGATGGTGTGCAGGATGTCGCCGAAGTCCATCAGTGCCCCTCCTCCACACCGGAGTGTGCGTCGTCGTGGTAGTGGGTGGTCGCATCCGGCAGGCCGACGACGACGATCCTGCCGTTCGCGCGGATGACTTCCACGTGGCTGTTGTACAGATCGGAGAGGACCTCGGTGGTCATGACTTCCTCGGGCGTCCCCACCCTGAACCTGCCGCCCGCGAGGTAGAGGACCCTGTCCACGTATTCGATGACGGGGTTGATTTCGTGTGTCACGAAGACCACCGCGCTGTTCCGTTCGCGGCATTGCCGGTTGATGAGTGCACTCACGGCCTGCTGGTGGTTCAAGTCGAGGGACAGGAGGGGTTCGTCGCAAAGCAGCAATTCGGGCTCGGTAGCCAGTGCCTGAGCGACCCGGAGCCTTTGTTGCTCGCCGCCTGACAATTGGCCGACCGGCACCTTCGCATAGTCCCGTGCGCCCACGAGGTCCAAGAGTCCATCGACCCGTTCATTGACGATCCTGGAGTTCAGCCGGAGACCCCAGCGATGGCCGTCAACGCCCAGTGCCACAAGGTCACGCGCACGGAGCGGAGTGTCCGCGGCAAAGGACTTCTGCTGAGGTATGTAACCGATTTTGCGGCTCCCCCTTTCCACTGGACGGCCGCCCACGGTCGCCGTTCCGGAGTGGAGGCGTTGGAGGCCCAGGAGGACTTTGAGGAAACTGGACTTACCGCTGCCGTTCGGACCGAGCACGGCGAGGAACTCGCCTGCCCGGAGGTCGACGTCGAGATCCTTCCACAAAGCCCTTTGGCCGAACTGGAGGCCCGCGCCGCGAAGGCTCACTACCGGTGTCAAAAAATTCCTCGATCCATGGGGAAACCCCTCCCTTCGGACAGCAGTGCCCCGCGTCCGCCCTGTACATCTTAGGACGATCGCGGGGCCTGGCGGCTTACAGTCTTACCGCCCGTCGTTGTGCCGGCCAGCGCAGCCTTACTTGTTCAGCGCAGCAACAACATTGCCTACGTTGTCATTCATCCAGGAGAGGTAGTCCTTCCCTTCCGGAAGCGTCTCGGTGAAGCCGACCACAGGGACGCCCGCGGCGTTCGCCGCGGCCTTCAGCTTTTCCGTTTCGACGCCGGACGTCTGTTCGTTGTATGCGAGGAAACGGACAGACTTCGAGGAAATCAGGTCATCGGTTTCCTTGACGGCCGCGGGCGGGACGTCGGACCCTTCCTCGATCGCGTGGCTGAACGCCTCTGGGGTCTTGTTCTCCAGTCCGGCAGCCTCGAGGAGGTAGCCGGGGACGGGTTCGGTGATCGCGACGGGGAGTCCACCCCTGGACGATTTGATCGCGGCTACTTTCGCATCCAGCCCTGCGAGGGAGGACTTGAACTTGTCCGCGTTGGCGGCAAAGGTCTTGGCGTCTGCCGGATCCAGGGCTCCCAGCTTGGCTGACACCGCGTCCGCCACCTTGCCCATGGCGTCGAAGTTGTACCAGACGTGCTCGTTGAAGCCTTCCGGTACATTCGTCGAGCCGCCGGTGGTCGAGGCGGGCAAGAGGCCTGAAACGTTGACGGCCACGATGACGTCGTCGGCCGGAACCTTGGTGCCGTCAAGCAGTTTGGTAAAGAAATCGTCGTAGCCTGCGCCATTGCCGATTACCAGCTTCGCCTTGGAAACCGCCAACTTGTCCTGTGTGCTCGCCTCGTAGGAGTGCGGATCCTGGCTTGTCTTGCTGATGATCGATGTCACGGACACTTTATCCCCGCCGACGCTCTTCGCTATGTCCCCGTACACGCTCGTCGAAGCGACCACGTCGATCGCGCCGGAGGACGACGACGGCGCCGTGGCGGCCGGAGCCCCGCACGCGGAGAGCAGGACGGCAAGGCCGGCGGATGCGGCAAGGGAAAGACGGACGGCGGCGAGACGCACGGGATACCTCGGATCTACTCATATGAGAATGAAGCACAATAGCTGGCTCAACGAGTGTATCGATAAATAGGAATGATTCCTATTTAGAACCGGAAGTCCGCGCCAGCCAAGCCGGCCGGCGCGGACCACCGCGAAAGAATGGCGGCAACTAGGCGGGCGCCTGGCCGCCTAGCCTCCGGATTCCCGTTGCCTGCGTGGCGTCGCGGATCTCGCCTACCAATTGCTCGATGACATCCTCAAGGAACAGCACGCCCAGTGTCGATCCGCCCTGGCCAACCACACGGCCAAGGTGCGAACCGGTCCGCTGCATCACGGACATCGCATCTTCGATCTCGTCGTCCGGGGCGAGATTCACAAGCGACCTGACACGGCTTTCGGCGATGGGGTGGCGGCGTCCTTCCTCCGGTATGGACAGCACGTCCTTGATGTGCACGTAACCCGTCAGCTCGCCGTCGTCGTCCAGAACCGGGAACCTCGAAAAGCCGGTACGGCTGACCGCCTTCTCCAATTGCCGCGGAGTGGACCCCGGCTTGAGCATCACGAGCTTGTCGAGCGGAACCATGATGTGCGCGGCGGTGTGCTCGGAAAATTCCAGCGCGCCGCTCAGCAAACCGGCGTCGTCGTCCACAAGCCCGTGGCGCGTCGATTCGAGCACGATCGACTGCACCTCTTCGAGCGTGAAGGAGGAGGTCACTTCGTCCTTCGGTTCGATCCGCATGAGCCGCAGGATGTGGTTGGCCGACCAGTTCAACGTCCAAATAACAGGTTTGACGAACCGTGCAATATGGACCAACGGAGGTGCGAGCAACAGCGCCGCCTTGTCCGCCACCGAAACCGAAATGTTCTTGGGGACCATCTCACCGAAAGTCACGTGCAGGAACGTGACAGCCAGGAGGGCAATGGCGAATGCGACGACGTCTGCCAGCTCGACCGGGACGCCTACCGATCCCAACGGCCCGGCCAGCAAATGGTGGATGGCGGGCTCAGCCACTTGGAGGATCAGCAAGGAACACACGGTGATGCCCAATTGGGCACACGCCAACATGAGCGAGACGCTCTCCATCGCGCGCAAGGTTGTCTGCGCCCGTTTGGATCCTCCGCGTGCCAAAGGCTCGATCTGGCTCCGCCTCGCTGACATCACGGCAAACTCTGCCCCGACGAAGAAGGCGTTGCCGATCAGGAGCACCACAAGCCATAGGATCCCTGCCCAGTCGCTCATGCTGCACGCCCCTTCCGGGCGCCCTTGCCGGGCACCCTGCTGACTGCACTGCGGCCTGGACTTCCGACGGCGGGCGCCGGAACGTTATTGGCGTCCGCACGGTCCTCGCCCGGTTCCCCAGTCGCCGGCTTGAAGCAGATACGGTCGATCCGCCGGCCGTCCATCCGGGTGACCGACAGCGTCCCGCCGCCGGCCTCCACGACGTCGCCGACAACGGCGATACGCCCCAATTGGCTCATGACGTATCCGCCGACTGTCTCATACGCCGGATCATCGGGAACAGTGAGTCCGGGGATCTGTTCACTCACCTCGTCCGGGCGAAGGAGGCCAGGGAAGTACCAGTCGCCGGAGGCGCTTTGCAGCAATCCAGGCCGGACCTTGTCGTGTTCGTCCGCCACTTCACCAACGATTTCCTCCACAAGGTCCTCCAGCGTTGCGATACCCGCGGTTCCGCCGTACTCGTCAAGCACGACAGCGAGCTGCAGGTTCCCTTCGCGAAGTTCCAGGAGCAGGGCGTCAAGATGGATCGTTTCGGGGACGCTCAGGACGTCGGACATGATGGCTCCGGCTTCGACGCCGCCGCGACGTTCCGAGGGGACGGCGACGGCTTTCTTGATGTGCACGACGCCACGGATGTCGTCGGCAGAGTCCCCGATCACGGGGAAACGCGAGTAGCCGGTACGCCGCGCGGCGTCGATGATGTCCGAAACCGGTTGGTCGGCGTCGATCGTTTCCATGCGGATCCGCGGGGTCATGACGTCCGCGGCCGTGCGCGCCGAAAAGTTCAATGTCCGGGCGACAAAGTTTGCCGTCCCGGCGTCGAGGGTTCCCAGCTCCGCCGAACGGCGCACCAAGGATGCCAACTCCGACGGCGAACGAGCGCCCGAAATCTCCTCCTTGGCTTCAAGCCCCATGAGGTTGAGGACCTTGTTGGAAAAGCCGTTGAGCACCACGATGGCGGGCTTGAACACTGCGGTAAAGATCAATTGCGGCCTCGCCAGTGTCCTTCCGAGCGGAAATGCCAAGGCGATGGCCATGTTCTTCGGCACGAGTTCACCGATCAGCATCGACAGGCCTGTGGCGATCGCCATGGCGATGACGAGCGACACGGACTGGGCCGCTGCCGCGGGCAGCCCAATCAAGAGCAATGGCCCGCGCAAGAGGAAGCCAACCGAGGGCTCCATGACGAACCCCGTGAGCAACGTGGTCAGGGTGATACCCAGTTGGCAGCTTGAAAGCTGGGTGGAGAGCGACTTGAGGCAGGCAAGAAGCGCGATGGCCGCGTGGTCGCCGCGGTCTACGGCCCGCTGGACGGTCGCTTGGTCGAGAGCGACCAGGGAGAATTCGACGGCGACAAAAAAGCCGGTCCCCACGATCAAAAGCAGGCCGGCAAGAAGGAGGAGCCACTCCATTATTGGCCACCACCGAAGCGGACGGGCGGCTTGGCTGGCATGAGTGAAGGCGGCTGGAGAGAAAGTGGCTGAAGTGAAATTACCGGAAGGCGGCGGGCCGTTTGGCCCGGCGGGGGTTGGTCGGACGCAGCGGATGATCTATCCGCCGACCTGCCGGCCTGAAGCTCCGGGGTGCGATGGGCATGTGAACGGGTATTGCCGGCTCGGCGAGTGTGCTGCAGGGAGATTGCCAATCGACGTCCCCCGCAGTTCCCAGGCCGGCACCTAGAATTACTGTCCATAAGAATCCCAGTCTACAGTCCGGCGGACCGGGACACTCACGCGCGCTTTGATGGCCGGAGCCAGGCAATTCGCCGTCAAAAACGATGCTCTCCGGGCACCGTTGCGGAGCTTCCTCCGGATCGGCATGATTTAGGTCACCACTATTGGCAGTTACCCGTCGCTCGTCACTAGACTGGCTAGGGTCTGAGTTCGCGGGACCCAGACCCTGGCCCGCTGTTTGCACCCCCTGCACCTACCTACCGGGCCAGCTGGAAATCAACACTCATGGAAGAGGCGTATTTCAAGTGCCAGAGCAGCCAACCCACCGTCTACCCGAGGAATTTGGCGGAAACGAGTGGCTCGTTGACGAACTGTACGAGCGGTACCAACAGGACAAGAATTCAGTCGACGCCAAGTGGTGGCCCCTGTTTGAGTCTTTCGATACCGCTGACGGCACTTCCTCCAACGGAACCTCCGCTCCTGTGAATCCTCCCACTCGCGAACTTCCCGTCGTGGCCCCGGCCGCAGCAACGGCAACGGCGCCGGCTGCTCCCGCTGCGGCCCCGGCCGCAGCTCCTGCCCCTGCTGCACCGGCCAAGAAGGCACCGGCCACTGTCGCCAAAGACGGCGCTCAGAAGCCCGCCGAAGGCCAGGCCCAGCCGATCCCCGCACAGCTCCCCAAGAGCACCAAGGCCCCCACTCCGCCGGAAGAGGACGTCGTCTCCGTCCTTCGCGGACCCGCGAAGGCCATCGCTTCCAACATGGTGACGAGCCTCGAGGTTCCCACCGCAACGAGCGTCAGGGCCGTCCCCGCCAAGCTCCTGATCGACAACCGCGTTGTCATCAACTCCAACCTTGCCCGCGCCCGCGGCGGCAAGGTTTCCTTCACGCACCTCATCGGCTACGCAGTTGTCCGCGCGTTGTCGCAGTTCCCGTCGATGAACGTCTACTACGACGAAGTGGACGGCAAGCCCGTCGCTGTGCAGCCCGCGCACGTCAATTTCGGCATCGCGATCGACATGCCCAAGCCGGATGGCACCCGCCTTTTGATGGTCCCCAACATCAAGAAGGCCGAGACCATGAACTTCGCGGAGTTCTGGCACACCTACGAAGACCTCATCAAGCGCGCCCGCAACGGCAAGCTCACCGCTGACGACCACGCGGGCACCACGGTCTCCCTGACCAACCCGGGCGGCATCGGCACCGTGCACTCCGTGCCGCGCCTCTCCAAGGGCCAGGCTGCAATCATCGGCGTCGGCGCCCTTGACTACCCCGCTGAGTGGCAGGGCGCGAGCGAGAAGATCATTGCCCAGAACGCCATCAGCAAGATCCTCACGCTGACGTCCACCTACGACCACCGCGTCATCCAGGGCGCGGGCAGCGGTGAATTCCTCAAGCTCGTCCACCAGCTGCTCCTCGGCGCACAGAACTTCTACGACGAAATCTTCGAAGCCCTGCGCATCCCCTACGAGCCGGTCCGTTGGAGCCCCGACCTCCAGGTCGATCCCGCCGACGAAATCAACAAGGTCGCCCGCATCCAGCAGCTGATCCACTCGTACCGCGTGCGCGGCCACCTCATGGCGGACACCAATCCGCTTGAATACGTCCAGCGCAAGCACGCCGACCTTGACGTCCTGACCTACGGCCTGACCTTGTGGGACCTCGACCGCGAATGGCCCACGGGCGGCTTCGGCGGCAAGCCGATGCTCAAGTTCCGCGACATCCTCGGTGTCCTCCGCGACGCCTACTGCCGGACCACGGGCATCGAATACATGCACATCCAGGAACCGGCGGAACGCAAGTGGTTCCAGGACCAGCTTGAGCACCCGTACTCGAAGCCGAGCCGCGAAGAGCAGCTGCGGATCGTCTCCAAGCTCAACGCGGCCGAGGCCTTCGAAACCTTCCTGCAGACCAAGTTCGTGGGCCAGAAGCGATTCTCCCTCGAAGGCGGCGAGTCCCTGATCCCGCTCTTGGACACGATCATCTCCGACGCCGCCGACGACGGCCTCGACGAGGTCGCCATCGGCATGGCCCACCGCGGCCGCCTCAACGTGTTGACCAACATCGCCGGCAAGACCTACGCCCAGGTGTTCCGCGAGTTCGAAGGCACCCAGGACCCCCGCTCGGTCCAGGGCTCCGGCGACGTCAAGTACCACCTCGGCACCGAAGGCACCTTCACCTCGGACAACGGCAATGAGACCAAGGTCTACCTGGCCGCCAACCCGTCGCACCTCGAAGCTGTGGACTCCGTGCTCGAAGGCATTGTCCGCGCCAAGCAGGACCGCTTGGACCAGGGCGAAGTCTTCCCGGTGCTGCCCATCATGGTGCACGGTGACGCGGCATTTGCCGGCCAGGGCGTCGTGGCGGAAACCCTCAACCTGTCCCAGCTGCGCGGTTACCGCACGGGTGGAACCATCCACGTCATCGTGAACAACCAGGTCGGCTTCACTACCGCACCGTCGTCGTCGCGTTCTTCCACGTACTCCACCGACGTCGCCAAGATGATCCAGGCTCCCGTCTTCCACGTCAATGGAGACGACCCCGAGGCCGTGGTGCGCATCGCGCAGCTCGCCTACGAGTTCCGCCAGCGCTTCCACAAGGACGTCATTGTGGACATGGTGTGCTACCGCCGCCGTGGCCACAACGAGGGCGACGACCCCTCGATGACCCAGCCGCTCATGTACAACCTGATCGAAGCCAAGCGCTCCGTCCGCAAGCTCTACACGGAATCCCTCATCGGCCGTGGCGACATCACCGAGGACGAAGCCGAGCAGTTGCTGCGCGACTACCAGGAACGCCTTGAGCGGGTCTTCGCCGAGACCCACGCGGCCCAGACCTCGCCGATCCCGATCATCACGGCGGATTCCGCCGCGGTCTCCGACATCGAGCGTCCCATTGCCCAGCAGGCAGACTCCGGTACCAGCGCTCCGGCATCCACCGCCATTTCGGCCGAGAAGCTCCAAAGGATCGGCCAGGCCCACCTGGACATTCCGGAGGACTTCACGGTGCACTCGAAGCTCAAGCAGCTCCTTGAGAAGCGCGAGCAGATGTCCCGCGAAGGCGGAATCGACTGGGGCTTCGGTGAAATCGCAGCCTTCGGTTCGCTCATCATGGAAGGCGTTCCCGTCCGCCTCGCAGGCCAGGACTCGCGCCGTGGAACCTTCGTGCAGCGCCACGCTGTTTTCCACGACCGCGTCAACGGCAATGAGTGGATGCCCCTCGCCAACTTGAGCGACGACCAAGCCAAGCTGTGGATCTACGACTCCTTGCTGTCCGAATACGCGGCAATGGGCTTCGAATACGGCTACTCGGTGGAACGCCCGGATGCCTTGGTGCTCTGGGAGGCCCAGTTCGGCGACTTCGTCAACGGCGCACAGACCATCATCGACGAGTTCATCTCCTCGGCCGAGCAGAAGTGGGGCCAGCGCTCTTCCCTCATCCTGATGCTTCCGCACGGCTACGAAGGACAGGGACCGGACCACTCGTCCGCCCGCATCGAGCGCTTCCTGCAGCTTTGCGCTGAAGACAACATGATTGTTGCCAACCCGACCACGGCGGCATCGCACTTCCACCTGCTGCGCCGCCAGGCCTACAGCCGTCCGCGCAAGCCGCTGATCATCTTCACCCCGAAGCAGCTCCTGCGCCTCAAAGGCGCGGCGTCGTCGGTGGAGGACTTCACCACGGGCGGCTTCAACCCGGTCATCGGCGAACACGAACAGTTCGATGCCCAGAAGGTTGATCGTGTCATCCTGGTTTCGGGCCGCTTGTACTACGACCTCCTGTCGAGCCGCCAGAAAACCGGCGACACGTCTACGGCGATCATTCGTGTTGAGCAGCTTTACCCGTTGCCGGCGGAACAGATCGAGGCCGAGCTGGCCAAGTACCCGAACGCAGAGGTCGTCTGGGCACAGGACGAGCCCGCCAACCAGGGTCCGTGGCCGTTCATCGGCCTGAACCTGCCGCAGCACCTGAACCGCGGGGTCCGCCTTGTCTCGCGTCCGGCGTCGGCGTCCACCGCGGCCGGTTCCATGAAGCGGCACAGCGCCGAGCAGGCCACCTTGCTCAAGCAGGCTTTCGAGCGCAACTAAAACGGCGACTGCCCGGCTGGAGGTTCAATACCCGCTTCCAGCCGGGCAGTTCTGTTTAATGGATAAGTGTTCGGCGATCCCGCCGCCCGGCCGGACACAGTGCATGGACCGCGACGTTTGGTGAAGAGGTAACTGTGGAAGACAGGAAGCTGCGCATCGCAGCTGTAGGTGATGAACTACTCGCCGGGCTCGGTGATCCCCGAGCCTTGGGCTGGCTTGGAAGGGTGCTCGCACGTACACCCCAGGACTCCGTGCTGGTGGAGAGCTATTCCCTGCCCTGCCCCATGGAGGGGACGGAAGGCCTCGCGGCCCGCTGGATGGACGAGGCTGGGCGGCGTTTCAGCGATATCCATGAGAACCGCTTGGTGATCGGCTTGTCCTGCCGGGACATTGAATTCGGCATCTCGACTGCGCGCAGCCGGCTCAACCTGGCCAATATCCTGGACGGAGCTTCCCACAGCAGCATCGAAGTATTCGTCGTCGGTCCACCGCCGACGTTGGATCCCGCGAAGAACCGCCGGATCGCGGAGCTCAACGCTGCGTTCGCTGACGTCACTACACGTCGCAACCACCAGTATGTGGATACGTTTTCTCCCTTGCTCAACCATGAACAATGGCGCACCGACCTCGCGGCGAATGGCGGCACTCCGGGCCAGGCGGGATACGGCCTGATGGCCTGGCTCGTGCTGCACCGCGGTTGGTTCCAATGGTTGCGGATTTCCCAGCCGGAATAGGCTCATAGAGAGCCGACCCGAAAGACAAAAGGCGGATGCGAAGAAGGCACGGACCACGCGGTCCGTGCCTTCTTTCGCGCCCGAACCCCTTGCGGATCCCAAAAACGCGATATATCGTGAACTTGTCAACGCGATATATCGCATTTCTGGAGGGGTCATGTCAGAAGAGAACTGGACCGTCACCGGTCCGCAGACCATAGACGTCGACGGCGTCCGCTCACTCAAACTCGGGATCGTCAAGGGCCGCTTCGACGTCGTAACGCACGACGAAACGACAACGAGGGTCGAAATCTCCGAAATCGCGGGTGATCCGTTGAGTGTCACGCTCATCGACGGCAGGCTCGAAGTCCGCCACCAGCTTCACGGTCCGCAAGGATGGTTCCGCAACCTCATGGGAACGGTCAACAACACGAGTACCAACACGGTCGTCATCAGCATTGCGTTGCCGGTCGGCGTCGATGTGGAAGCCGGAACCGTGAGCGGCGACGGGATGGTTTCCGGCGTCGAAGGCAATATCCGCCTCAATACCGTTTCCGGTTCCGTGCTCGCTGACGGTACCCACGGCGAGCTCCACGTCAACACGGTCAGCGGCGAGGTCATCGCGAGGAACCATGACGGCGTCATGACCGCCAAGAGCGTCTCCGGCGAAGTGACGGCGTCGGGCGACTTCAAGAACATCCGAGCCACCACGGTCAGCGGCGACCTCAGTTTCGATCTCCACGGCTACACCCGGGACTTCGGCGGCAATTCGGTGTCCGGCGACATCACTATCCGACTTCCGCGGGACATTGGAGTGGACGTGACCGCCAAATCGGCGAGCGGGACGGTCGTCATCGACAACCAGCGATTCATTCAGCCGGGCAGCAAGATCCAGACGATCGCAGGTCCGGACGAAAAGCTCATGGTAGTGCGCACGAACTCCGTGTCAGGCAAGACATACATCCTCCACAGCACCGGGCCGAATTCCGGAAACACCCGTCCCCAACCGGAGGAAGAGGGTATCTGATGCCTCCCGTTTTCGCCCACGGGGCCTTGAGGCTGTATCTGCTGGCACTCCTCGAGTCCGGTCCCAAACATGGCTACGAGCTCATCAAAGCCCTTGGTGAACGCTTCGGCGGCACGTACTCCCCCAGCGCGGGCACCATCTACCCCAGGCTTGGCAAACTGGAGGAAGAAGGACTGGTGGCCACAAGCAGCGATGGCCGCCGGACCAACTACTCGATCACAGCTGCCGGACTCGCGGAACTCAACAACCGGCGGCAGGAACTGGCCGACGTCGAAGACAGCATTTCGGCCTCCGTGAGGCGGCTGGCCGACGACCTGCGCGAAGACATCCGCAACAACATGCGTGGACTGCGAGCCGACCTGGCCGCCACTGCTGAGGCTGCCCGCGCGAACGCGAAAACCACGGAATCCCAACCCCGGTCACGGACCTACTCGCCAGAGGGCGACCGTGTCCTCAAGGAAGCCGAGCTCATGGTCCAGTCGTTCCGCGACGACATCCGCGTCGAGCTGCGCAAGCACGCCGGCTCCATGCCTTTGACTCCAGTCGCCCTCGAAACCGTGCGGACCGTCCTCGACCAGGCACGGATCTCCATCCGGAATTCCTTGCGGAGCTGAGCTGGATCCGGCATGGCGACGCCGGTCCGCGAGGCAACGGACCCGGTTCGCGGCGCGACCCCCGGATGTGGGAGACTGGAGGGCAGCTTTGTTGAGTATCAAAGAATCTAAGGAGGCCAGCTATGAGCAAGCGTGCACGTAAGCGTCGTGACCGTAAGCGCGGCGGCGCAAACCACGGCAAGCGTCCCAACACCTAAGCCTGCGGCTTAGCGTAAGACTTAATGCGGAGGGCCCCGGAAACCATGAGGTTTCCGGGGCCCTTGCCGTTCCGGGAGCTTAGACGTCCACCGTATTCATCGCGTGGATCTTGTCCAGGATCGAGTTCTTGAGGTTCTCGGGAGCAGCCTCGGTGCAAGATCGCTTGACGACCGTGCGGATAACGCACTCGAGGTCATACTGCTCCGTGCACTCCGGGCAGCTGTCCAGATGCTCTTTGATCTCCGCGATATCTTCCCGCGTCAACGCACCGTCGAGGTACTCGTAGATACGCTGCATCCGAGCATCGTCGCAGTCGCCCAATCCTTGGCAGCTCATTTCCTTTTCTCCTGTTTTTTGCTTTCGGCCGCACCCGTGGCCAAGGCCTTTTCTTCGGTGGCGGCGTTGATTCCCCGGTCGGCGGCGTAGTCCGCCAGCAGATCGCGCAGCATCTTCCGGCCGCGGTGAAGCCGGGACATGACCGTTCCGATCGGGGTGTTCATGATGTCTGATATTTCCTTGTACGCGAAGCCTTCGACGTCCGCGAAGTACACCGCGAGCCGGAATTCCTCCGGGATGGACTGCAGCGCGCGTTTGACGTCCGAGTCCGGCAAGTGGTCCAGTGCTTCCGCCTCCGCCGAGCGCAAGCCTGTGGACGAGTGCGACTCCGCCCGCGCCAGCTGCCAGTCTTCGATCGTGTCCGAGTTCGACTGCAGCGGCTCACGCTGCCGCTTCCTGTAAAGGTTGATGTAGGTGTTGGTCAGGATGCGGTAAAGCCACGCCTTGAGGTTGGTCCCCGGCTTGTACTGGTGGAAGGCAGAGAAGGCCTTGGTGTAGGCCTCCTGGACGAGGTCCTCTGCGTCGGAAGGGTTCCTGGCCATGCGCATGGCAGCCGAATAGAGCTGGTCCACATATTGCATGGCGTCGCGCTCAAAACGCGCGCGCCGCTGTCCGGGAGTCTCGCTTGCAAAGTCCACCGCAGTCTCGACGGCGGCCTCTACAATTGCGTCGTTGCCGGACGGCGTGTCCGCGGCCTCCATCGCTGCTTCATACATGGCCGCTGCGGCCGGATCCTTGGTGCTCATTGCATCCAAGTCTACTGTCACCCTCCGCGGGTCCATTGGCGCCTCACGGCCGGGGGCCAAGTGCTCCTCGCGGTCCTTCACCAAGGCCAAGAAACCATCTCCACTCATTCGCACGATGTGACTTGCAAGCGCACCGCGGCGCACCACAACCGAAGGTCCAGCCCGTGCCGCACCTTCTACTCACAACGGCAGGCATCGGGCAAATATTCCGCAAAGATGCAAGACTAGGACCGACTGCTCCGGTGAACCGCGCACAAATTACGGAACGCGGAAGCAGCACCACCTGAAAACCGTGGCAAGCCCTCCAGGAGGCAAAACATGTCCCTCGTCCGTTTTCTCGCCAGGCCAATGTTGGCTTCCAGCTTCGTGATCGCCGGGCTGGACAAGCTCAAGAACGCGGATGACACGGCCAAGCAGCTCTCCCCCTTGCTCCGCAGGGCGGCGGAGACCCTGCCCTTCGCGACGGATGAGAAAATGCTTGCTCGCGTGATCGGCGGAACCCAGGTGGGCGCCGGCGCCCTGCTTGCGCTCGGGAAGTGTTCCCGGATCTCGGCCACACTCCTCGCCGGCATCTCGGCACTGAACACTTTCGTCGAGTACCGCTCGGCTGACATCAGCACCAAGGAAGGCCGGATCGCCCGCCGTTCGCGTCTGCTCAAGAATCTCTCCCTGACCGGTGGCGTGTTGCTCGCTGCCGTGGACACTGCCGGACGGCCCAGCCTCGCGTGGCGCGCAGAGCACTTGGCGATGGACGCCAAGAAGGCCACCGGGAAGCAACTCAAGAAGACGGACCGCGCCGTTCGCAAGGCCGTAGACCACGCAGTTGGAGCATAACGAAGCAATGCCAGGAACACCCGCAACGCACGCAGGCAATTCAACGCAGCCCGGCGATTTGGCCCAGGGCACCACGGACTCCGCACTTCCCTTGTGGCCGGCACCCTTCGCCGCCCGCCCCGTGGACGCTACCGTCTCGGTTCCGGGGTCAAAATCCCTGACCAACCGGTACCTCGTGCTGGCAGCGTTGGCCAACGGGCCGTCCAGGCTGCGGGCTCCGCTGCATTCGCGGGATTCAGCCCTCATGATTGAAGCCTTGCGGAGCCTTGGCGCCACGGTCACGGAGGTTCCCGGCGACGGGCACTACGGCCCGGACCTTGAGGTCACGCCGATCGACCCGACGACTGCAGCATCCACTACCGCCATCGATTGCGGCCTTGCCGGCACGGTCATGCGGTTCGTGCCGCCCATCGCCGCGCTTCGTCAAGGTGTCGCGGTCTTCGACGGCGATCCCCATGCCCGCAAGCGACCCATGGGCACCATCATCGAAGCCATCCGCGCCCTCGGAGTCGACGTCGGCACGGAAGACGGGCGGCCCGCGACGTCCTTGCCGTTCAAGGTATCGGGCACCGGCTCCGTGCGCGGGGGCCACTTGGTCATCGACGCGAGCGCGTCGTCGCAATTCGTCTCCGCCCTGCTGCTTGTCGGTGCGCGGTTCGAAGAGGGCCTCCACCTGGAGCATGTCGGCAAGCCCGTCCCGAGCCTGGACCACATCAACATGACCGTGGCCGTTTTGAGGGGCGTCGGCGTCCACGTCGATGATTCGGTTCCTAACCATTGGCGAGTGGCCCCCGGCCCGATTGAAGCGTTCGACGAACGCATCGAACAGGATCTGTCCAACGCCGGCCCGTTCCTCGCCGCAGCGCTGGCAACCAAGGGAACCATCCGCATCCCCAACTGGCCAAGCAACACAACCCAGGTGGGCGACCTCTGGCGCGGCATCCTCGAAACCATGGGAGCCACCGTCACGCTGGCGGACGGCACGCTCACGGTCACCGGCGGAGCAGAAATCCTGGGAGCGGACTTCGACGAAACAAGCGAGCTCGCCCCCACGGTCGCTGCTTTGTGCGCCTTGGCCTCCGGACCTTCCCGGCTCACCGGGATCGCCCACTTGCGCGGCCACGAAACAGACCGGCTTGCCGCGCTGGTAGCCGAAATCAACCGCCTGGGCGGCGACGCGGAGGAAACCAGCGACGGCCTGGTGATCCGGCCCGCAAAGCTGCATGCCGGCGTCGTACACAGTTACGCGGACCACCGCATGGCGACGGCGGGTGCGATCCTGGGGCTCGCCGTCGAGGGCGTCCAGGTGGAAGACATCGCCACCACGTCGAAGACCATGCCCGAATTCCCGCAGATCTGGGCGGCGATGCTGGCCGCGGACGCCGCCGCCGGCAGCACGGCTTCGGCAGGGTCCAGCAACTGACAATGGCCCGCGACGCACGTTCCTGGGACGAATCCGACGTCCGGATCCGCCCCAACAAGAAGGGCTCACGCCCCCGCACAAAAGACCGTCCCAGCCACGATGACGCGGTGATCGGGCGCATCATCACGGTGGACCGCGGCCGCTACACCGCGGTGGTGGGCGAAGGCTCCAACCATGAGCGCGTCGTCATCGCGGCCCGTGCCCGCGAACTGCGGCGCTCCCCGGTGGTCCCCGGCGATTTCGTGGCACTCGTCGGGGACGTGTCCGGCGCGCCGGACACCCTCGCCCGGCTGGTGCGCGTCGAAGACCGCAAGACCCTGCTGCGGCGCAGTGCCGACGACACCGACCCCGTCGAGCGCGCCGTCGTCGCGAACGCCGACCAACTAGTAGTGGTGGTTGCCGCCGCCAACCCCGAGCCGCGTACCGGTTTCATCGACCGCGCCCTCGTGGCAGCGTACGACGCCGGAATTGAGCCGCTGCTCCTCGTCACCAAGGCGGACGTCAAGGATCCGGGCGAATTGCTCGCTAACTACGTGAGCCTCGGCTTCCCTGTCATCATCAGCCGGACGGCCGATGCCGACGCTTCCGGTATCGATGCCCGGTCCGATGACGGCATGTCCGCGCGTCTGGACGGAAGCGCCGTCGGGCAGTTGCGGGATCACCTGGATGGCAAGGTTACAGTTCTCTTGGGGCACTCCGGCGTCGGGAAGTCCACCATGGTGAACGCCCTTACCGGTGCGGAACGCGCCACCGGCGGGGTCAACGCCGTGACCGGCCGCGGACGGCACACCTCTTCGTCCGCCCTCGCCCTGAAGTTGAGCGACGCCCCGGACGGAAGCTGGATCATCGACACCCCGGGCATCCGTTCCTTCGGCTTGGCCCATGTGGATCCCGACCGCATCCTGCACGCGTTCCCCGACCTCGAACCCGGCACGGATACATGTGAGCGCGGCTGCAAGCATGATGCCAGTGCGATCAATTGCGGGCTCGACTCATGGGTCGCGGAAGGCCATGCGGGCGACGCCGGACCTGCCCGGCTTTCGTCGTTGCGCCGACTCCTGGGGGCTGACCCGCGCCAGGAAGCCCAAGAGACGAAAGAACTGGGCAGCGTCACCTAGTTCCGCCGCTCAGTAGCGCCCCGACATCCACAGTTCGCCGCACGATAGACGGTAGTTTGTAATCATGACCCAACCCGATCCGAGCTACAACGACGACCTGCGGCTTGCCCATGTCCTGGCGGACTCCGTCGATTCCCTGACCATGGAGCGCTTCAAGGCCCTGGACCTCCAGGTCGAGACCAAACCGGACTTGACCCCCGTCACTGACGCCGACAAAGCAGCCGAGGAAGCAATCCGCGGGCAGCTCTCCCGTTCCCGTCCGCGCGATGCCGTCATCGGGGAAGAATTCGGAAGCAGCGGCCACGGCTCACGGCGTTGGATCATCGATCCCATCGACGGGACCAAGAACTTCGTGCGCGGGGTGCCAGTGTGGGCAACCCTGATCGCCCTCGTTGACGAAGGCGAAGTGGTGGTGGGGCTCGTCAGCGCACCCGCTCTCGGCAAGCGCTGGTGGGCCGCCAAAGGTTCGGGCGCATACATGGGCCGCTCGCTCGCAGCCGCCACGCGGCTCAAGGTCTCCAACGTGTCTCGCTTGGCGGACGCTTCCTTGTCCTACTCCGAGCTTTCCGAATGGAAGGAACAAGGATCGCTGGACAACTTCCTGGCTCTTGAGAATGACGTTTGGCGCAGCCGCGCATACGGCGACTTCTGGTCCTACTGCCTCGTGGCCGAAGGCGCTGTGGACATTGCCGCCGAACCCGAACTCGCGCTGTACGACATGGCGGCATTGGTGCCGATCGTCACGGAAGCCGGCGGGCGCTTCACCTCCTTGGAAGGCGCCGACGGACCTTTCGGCGGCAATGCCGTTGCCACCAACTCGATCCTCCATTCCGAAGTCCTCAAGCGGCTGAATCCGGAAATCGACGATCTCCTCTAATCGGGTTTTCTGAATATTCGACGGCGGACGCTCCTTTTTCGGGGCGTCCGCCACTTTTTCTTCGACAGAACGGCGTTTTTTCGGCGATCGTAATATCCGCTTAACAATACGGGCCGCCTTGGAACCCTCCGCGCCCGTGTCCTAGTCTCTTTACAGGTCACGAGTGCCAGCGTGAAACCCCGGTTTGCTGGCCGGCAACCCTCCGTCGCGGCGGGGTGCCCCGGGTGACGACCCGGCCGGTCCGGAACGGATACGGCAAGCGCGGATCCCCTGTCACCAGGGGTCCCTCTTGAGTGAGGTTCCATGAGCACAGCTACGTTTACTTCTCCCGTCATCGCCGCTGCTTCAGCACATTCCGGCGTCGAATCCCCTGCAGCCCGCCCGCTGGCCGCCGTCACCGGTGCTGAGTTGCAGGCTCCCTTGATCCAAGGCGGCCACGTCCGGTACGCCAACCTCGACTATGGTGCTTCAGCTCCCGCGCTGACGGTGGTTTCGGCGTACCTGAACGAGATCCTGCCGTACTATGCGAGCGTGCACCGCGGTGCCGGCTACGCTTCCCAAATCAGCACTTCCGTCTATGAGAACGCCCGCAACATCGTGCGCGAATTCGTCGGTGGACGTCCGGACGACTCCGTCATCTTCACGCGCAACACTACGGATTCCCTCAACCTCCTGGCCGGTTGCTTGCCTGCCGAGGACGGCCGGTACCTTGGCGAAGTCCTGTACCTGGACATCGAACACCACGCCAATCTCCTCCCGTGGCAAGGCGTCCCGCACCGCAGCATAATCGCGGCGGAAACCTTGGCGGAGACCGTGAACAACGTCCGCGCTGCCCTCGCCCAAGGCGGAGTCAGCCTCCTTGCCGTCACCGGCGCCTCGAACGTGACCGGCGAAATCCTGCCCATCAAGGAGTTGGCAGCCCTTGCGCACGAGTTCGGCGCACGAATCGTGGTTGACGCGGCACAGCTCGCACCGCACCGCCGGATCGATGTCGCCTCGGCAGACATCGACTACTTGGTGTTCTCCGGACACAAGCTCTACGCACCGTTCGGCGCGGGAGTCCTGGTGGGCCGCCCCGACTGGCTCGACGCCGGTACCCCGCACCTCGCCGGTGGCGGAGCCGTCCGCGAAGCGCGGCTTGATTCCGTCAGCTGGGCCACGGGACCCGCGCGGCACGAAGGCGGCTCCCCGAACGTGCTCGGAGCCGCTACCCTTGCGCGGGCCACCCAGGTCATCGCCAGCCTCGACAACGACGAATGGCACGCCCATGAGGCCGCCATCCGTACGCGCTTGGTCGACGGCCTCAAGGAAATCGACGGCGTGACCGTCCACCAGATCTTCAGCGATACCGACCCCGCCGACACCATCGGCGTGGTGAACTTCTCGCTGCAAGGCTACGACGCCGGCCTGGTCGCGGCGTACCTCGCGGCAGAGCATGGCATTGGCCTGCGTGACGGCCGGTTCTGCGCGCATCCCCTGCTCAAGCGGCTCGGCCTTCCGTCCGGATCCCTGCGTGCGAGCTTCGGCGTCGGTTCGCGCTTGGAGGACGCTACGCGGCTCATCGCTGGAATCAAGGCGCTCAAGAGCGACGGCCTTGGCTGGGACTACGTGGTTGATGCCGGCCGCTGGGTGCCCGCCAATGACCACCGCAGCTACCCTGAGTGGGCGCCGAACACTCCGGGGACCGCGGGCGCCGCACCCTGCAGCACTGACTGATTGAGGTAGATTCGTAGGGTATTTCCACGCCCCACGAAGGAGTTCCTGGGTGGTTCCACGACCCAAAGGCACGTCAACCGGTCCGAAGCTCTTTGAGCAACGTCGCCTCGAACTGGGCCAAAGCTTCCAGGACGGCGGCGAGCACTACGAGCGTGTCCGGCCCGGGTACCCCGCGGATTCCGCCGACTGGGTGATACCGGACGGCGCGCGTGACGCGGCCGACGTCGGCGCCGGCACCGGAAAGTTCACCGCCCTCCTCGTGGAGCGCGGCCTGGCCGTATCCGCCGTGGACCCCTCAACGGACATGCTCGCCCAGCTCCGGAAGGCCTACCCGCAGGTGAACGCCTTGGAGGGAACGGCCGAGGCAACTGGACTGGCGGACTCAGCATTCGACGTCGTCAGCGTTGCCCAAGCCTGGCACTGGTTCGACCCCATCGAAGCCAGCAAAGAAGCCGCCCGCATCCTTCGGCCCGGAGGCGTGATCGGATTGGTCTGGAACCAATTGGATACCTCCGTGCCGTGGGTTCACCGTTTGTCCCGCATCATGCACGCCGGCGACGTCCACAAACCGGACTTCCGGCCAGCGATGGGACCCGAGTTCACGGGGCTCGAGAGCCACCTGACCCGTTGGGAGGATCCCGTGACCCCGGATGACGTCCTCGAATTGGTGAAGTCGCGCAGCTACTACTTGAGGGCCAATGAGGTCACACGCGCCAAGGTCATGGGCAATCTCCAGTGGTACCTCTTCGAACATCTCGGCTACGTCGAGGGCGACGTGCTCATGCTGCCTTATCTGACCCAGAGCTGGCGGGCGCGGAAAGCCTGAGAAGTGACGGTTCGCGATAGGCTTGGAAGCGTGAAGACCAGTGCGCCCTCCTCCTCGATCGAGGACTACGTCAAGGTCATCTACTCCTTCACGGAGTGGCAGGACAAGCCCATCACCTCCTCCCAGCTCGCGCAGCGCCTGGGCGTGGCTAATTCCTCGGTTTCCGAGATGGTCCGCAAGCTCAAGGACCAAGGCCTCGTGGACCACCAGCCTTACAGCGCCATCACGCTGACGCCGGAGGGAATGGAACTCGCCCTGGGCATGGTGCGCAGGCACCGGCTGATTGAGACGTACCTCGTCCGCGAGTTGGGCTACAGCTGGGACGAAGTCCATGACGAAGCCGAGATGCTCGAGCATGCTGTCACGGATACTTTCATTGAGCGGATGGCCGCAAAGCTGGGCAACCCCGCCCGCGATCCGCACGGGGACCCTATCCCGGCGGCCGACGGTTCAGTGAACCTCCCGCATGCACACCGGATGATCGAGCTCGACGACGGCCATTCGGGCAAGATCACCCGGATCAGCGACGAGAACCCCGAACTCCTGCGTTATCTTTCCGCGGAGGAAATTGACCTTGACGCCAAAATAGAGGTCATCGGGCGCAAGCCGTTCGGTGGCGCGCTCGTGGTCCGGATCGCGCATGGCGGCGAAAGCCGGGACTACGACCTCGGCGATGAAGTGACCTCGGCTCTCTGGGTGGCAACAGATACCGAGCACGAAGGGTGCGCCCTCGCGGGACGCTGACCCCGCTCGCGTTTGGACCGCTTCGGGTCACGCCCGCTGGGCAGCCGACCCGCCGTCGTCGGGCCCCGAACCTTCCGCAGCTTCCGTCACCGGGGCTCCCAGTACAGGATTGCGGATCCCGACGGCGGAAGCCGTGGCCCCGATGAAGAACAGTACCGCCGTGACAATCACCGCGTTGTAGAGGCCTTGGCGGGTGAAGACCGGTCCGATAATGAGGCCCGCGAACGCTATGCAGATCAAACCCGCGATGCGCGCAACCGCGTTGTTCACGGCGGAGCCGATCCCCGCTTCCTCAGTGGGGACGGCGCCAAGGATCGCTGCGGTGAGGGGTGCCACCAGGCTGCTGAGTCCGATGCCGAAGACGATCTGCCCCGGCAGGACCTGCGTCCAGTAGTTCAGCGGGTCCTGGACGGTCAGCGTCATGAGGAAGCCGATTCCGCAAATAAACGGGCCAGCCGCCATGAACCAACGGGGCCCGTATTTGCCGGCGAGGCCGCCGAAGAAGGACGCTGTCAGCATCAGGAGGAGGGTGGAAGGCAACAAGGCGATTCCCGCCGTCGTGGCCTTCATGCCGCCCACTTGCTGGAGGTAGATGCCCACCGAAAAGAAGCCAAAGGACAGCGCCCCGTAGATGGCGAGGGTTGCGAGGTTCCCCCACCCGAAGTTACGGATGCCGAAAAGCCGCAAAGGCAGCATCGGAGCCGGCGTCCTGGCTTCATGGACCAGGAAGAACGCCAACGCCACGGCCCCGAGCACGAGCGGGATCCAGACGAGCATGTTGTTCCAACCCATCCGTCCTTGCTCGATGAAGGCATATACCGGGCCGCCCAGTCCAAGCATGGCCAGGAAAGCGCCAAGGTAGTCGATCTTCTTGCTGGTGTCGGTCTCTGCGTCGGACTTCCGCAGGCCCATCAGGATGGGCCACACGGCCACGGCCGGAACTACGTTGATGAAGAAGATGACCCGCCAGGAGAGCAGGTCGACGGATGCTCCACCGATCAGCGGCGCCACAATGGCCGCCGCGCTCGTCCAGCCCGACCATTGGCCGATCGCTTTGGACTGCGCTGGGCCGGCGAAAAAGGTCACGATCATGGCGAGCGAACTCGGAACCAAGAGCGCCCCGGCGATTCCTTGCAGCGCTCGGGATACCACCAGCACTTCACCATTCCACGCGAGCCCGCACGTGACGGAGGTCAAGGTGAAGCCGGCAAGTCCCCACTCAAGGATCCGGGCGCGGCCAAAGTGGTCGGACAACGAACCAGCAACCAGGATCAGCGCGCCCAGGGTCAGTAGGTACGCGTCGACTACCCATTGCTGGATCACGAGCCCGCCGCCTAGCTCACGCCCGATCGCGGGGAGGGCCAAGTTGACCACGAACCCGTCAAGGATGGCAATGAAGGAAGCCACGATAGCCACAACAAGGACCCGCTTTTGCAGCGGAGTGCTTGGCAGCAGGGCCGCTGCATCGGTCATGAGCACAGCCTACGCCTGCCGGGGACGTGGCGGATCCGGCACCGGTTTCGCGGGGCCGGTGCCGGCTCTCGGACCGGCTGCCGCGCGCCGGGAGAGGGACCCGGGACCGGCAACGTCCGGGAGTCCCGTATCGTTGAAAGGTGATCAGTAGACGTGACGCCGCCATAGCCCTCGACATTCCCCTTGAAATGGCGCAGCGCCACGGAATTCCCACCAGGTTGTCGCAGGCCGAACTCACTGAACTGCAGGACAGTCCGCCCGCCTGGTTGGTCCAGTCACGTGCAAACCGCACGGGGAAGAGGCCGGTCTGGGTACACCTCAACTGTGTGGTGTGCGGCTACGCCGAGGCTGCCCGCCCCAAGAAGTGGTGGCCTGAATTCACTTATGTCTTCTGCGGACACCACCGCGATAGCGAAGTTCCTGGAGTGCTGCCCGGAGAAGTCCGGAGCGAATTCGAGGGTATCGGTTCGAGGTTCGTGGGCATCGTGGACGTCCCGGCTGATTCCTGACTCGCAGGGCGGTTAGAGGCCGGTTGCTTTCGGCCAAAACAGGCGTAGCTTACAAGAAGAGGGTCCTTCAGGGCCCTCTTTGCAGGGTCTTCACTGAAGATCCGTAGTTAGGGAGCATGACATGCCTGACAAAGCGCCGCACCAACACGAGATGAAGAAAAGCATCAAGACCATCAAGGAAAAGCGGGCCGTGAAGCGTGCGAAGCACGACACCGAAGCCGCCGCGGATCCCGTGGGCCGTTTGCGGAAGAAGTAGCGCCAGCCGGGGCCATCCACCCCGGCTGTTCTACGCGTCGCCGTCGGTCATCTCGCTGGGAACAGCCACGATCGCGAGGACCTTCCCGTCCCGAAGCACTGTCAGGGGGAACGGCTCACCTATCGCTTGCGAAAACAAGAGTTTCTGCAGGCTTTCGGCACTCGATACCGCTCGGGACTGCGCGCTCAAGACGAGATCGCCCGCTATCAATCCGGCGCGTTCGGCCGGGGACCCGGCGATGACTTCCACCACCCGCAATGCCTCCTTCTGCCCCGTCCGGATGACGGCACTCGCAGCCAAAGGAATCGGGGTGCTGACCAGGCCCAAGTATGCCCGCCTCACGCGTCCGTCTTTGAGGAGCGCGGCTATGATGCGTTGCGTCGTGGCGTTGATGGGAACGGCAAGCCCCAGGCCCAGGCCGGCAATGGCGGTGTTGATGCCAACGATCCGGCCGCGGGTATCCGCCAGCGCTCCCCCGGAATTACCGGGATTCAGGGCGGCGTCCGTCTGGATGACGTCCTCTATGACGCGGCTGTGCCGTCCGGAGCGCACCGGGATCGATCGTCCGAGGCCACTGACCACACCGGCCGTTACGGATCCCGCCAGCCCCAGCGGATTGCCCACCGCAATGACCAGTTGACCCACCCGCAGGGTTTCCGCGTCGCCCAGGGCGGCGGGCGTCGGTGTGTGGTGCCCCCGGACGATGGCAAGGTCGGAGAGCGGATCCGCTCCGACGAGTTCGACGTCGGTATGCGTCCCGTCGGCGAAAATCGCCCTTCCGGCTTGAAGTCCGGAAACGACGTGGGCATTGGTCAGCATGAAACCGTCGCCCGTAAATACGACGGCGGACCCGCTGCCGATCCTCACTTGTCCGTTCCTACGCGCGCTGCTCATCTCCAGGGCCGCCACGTGCGGCGTGACTGACTCCGCGACGCGCATGACGGTCCGCGAATAGGCATCCAACAGGTCGTCGTCCAACGGGGCGCCCGGGCTGTCTTCGGGAAGGGCTTGTTCGGGCAATGTGCTCATGGTGCACCTCCTGTAACCGGTGGTGTCTATATCAACGAATCACTTGCCGCCGTTAGTCCGTTCCCGGGTACGCCGTGGGTGAACGATTGGACTCCCTCAGCCAGGTACCCCGGGAAACAAAACACCCCCGGTCCGAAGACCGGGGGGTGTTTCAAATGTGGAGATGGGGGGAATTGAACCCCCGTCCGATGTCGTGTTGTCAGGGCTTCTCCGGGCGCAGTTCGCGTCGGATTTTCTCGGCCCCAACCATCCTGCGAACAGGTGGCTGATCCGGGCCCAGTCATCTAAGAGTCCCGTTTGCCCCGATGACGAAGGCAAACAGCAGTGGCTATCTAAATGACGCCAGGAACCGGGGCAATAGCAACCTCGGGCTGACGGACTGTCTTACTGCTTAGGCAGCAAGAGCGAAGTCAGTGCGCTTAGAGTTGGCACTTATTGGTTTGCAGACAGCGTTTACGAGATAATTCTGCATCCTCGGCCCGCTTCACCTGTCGCGACTAACATCGTCGAAACCGATCATCCCCGTATTTTGTTACCAATCCCGCAGGCCAACGACTTGCCAGAAGCAATCCACTGTTCTTCCCTGCCGGGTTAACCATCATAACGCATAAGCGCACGTGAACATTCCGAACCTGGCTACGGGCGTGTCCGTTCCGGGGTGCCCGGCCTTAACGGCGGTTCCGCTCCCGCAATTCCCGCAGTGATTCGCGCTTGTCCTGCTGCTCGCGCAGCGTCTGGCGCTTGTCATAGTCTTTCTTGCCTCGCGCCAAGGCGATCTCAACCTTCGCGCGGCCATCGAGGAAGTACAGCTGGAGCGGGACCACGGTGAGGCCGCTTTCGCGGATCTTGCCGGAGATTTTGTTCAGCTCCTCGCGATGGAGCAACAGCTTCCGACGGCGGCGGGCAGCGTGGTTGGTCCAGCTCCCCTGGTTGTACTCGGGGATGTGGACGCTCTCCATCCACAATTCGTCGTTGTAGAAGGTGCAAAATCCATCGACCATGGACGCGTGCCCTTCGCGCAATGACTTTACTTCGGTTCCCATGAGGGCGATTCCGGCCTCGTAGGTATCCAATATGTGGTAGTCATGCCGGGCCTTGCGATTGGTGGCCACTACCTTACGGCCACTTTCCTTGGGCACGGTAGAACTCCTTGATAGTTGAAGAATCCCCCTAGTCTACGCCAACGGAATCCTTGAGAATGCGCTTACAAAAGGCCCATGGGATCGACGGCTTGGCCATTGACCCAGGTCTCGAAGTGCACGTGGCAGCCAGTTGAGTTTCCCGTGGTGCCCGAATACGCAATGAGTTGGCCTTGGCTGACTTGCTGGCCAGAGGAAACCACCACGCTGGTGTTGTGGTAGTAGACCGTAGTCAGGGAGTCGCCGTTGATGACTCCGTGGGAAATCTTGACCCGGTTACCGCCGCCGTCGTTGCCCCAACCAGCCGAAAACACGGTACCTGCGGCCGCGGCATAGACGGGCGTACCGCACGGCGCGCCAAAGTCGATGCCGGTGTGCATGTAGCCGCCCTGGCCGTAGAAATCGATGGTTCCCGGCGGCGTCGCACGCCAGCCGAATCCCGAGGTGATCGGGATGTTCGCGGGCACGGGGTGGATCAGGCCGAAGTTCGAGCGGGGATTGCTCGCGGGTGGTACATAAGGCGCCGGCGCTGCTTGGCCCGCCGCGGCTGCTGCTGCGGCCGCGGCTGCGGCGATGCGCTGTTGCTCGGCCAGCCATGCTTCACGAAGTTTGCGGTCGCGCTCGGAAATCTCCGCCGCTACCGCATCCTGTTGCGCCTTCACTTGGGCCAATTGGGCCTGGATTCCAGGTTTGGCCGCTTGCAGTTGGCTGTTGAGGCGGGTGGTGTCGGCGATGAGCTTGTCCACTTCGGCCTTCTTTGCAGCGGCATCGTCACGGGCCGCTTTTTCCTTCTCCAACGCCGCATCCGCTTTGGCTTTGAGATCGCTGATCTCTTGTTCGACGGCGGCTAGGCGGGCTTGCGAGTTAACGTTCGTGGCGCTCTGCTGGGTCAATTTGGTCATCGCCGCGTTTTGGCTACGCATTGCCTGATTGGCGAGATCCATGGTGTCTGTGAAATTGCCGGTGTCGTTTGAGCCGAACAGCAGTGCGACGTTGGTCGGGACACCGCCGGACTTGTACGCCTGGGCCGCAATTTGTCCGATGAGTTTCTTCGTGTCGGAGATCTTTTGCTTGTCGTTCTCCAGCTGCTCGGTGATCTTTGCCTTGCTTTGCTGCGCCAGGTCCAGGCGCGCTGCGAGGGCTTCGGCTTCCTTTACGGCGGAGGCGACCCGGCCCTGCGCCTCAAGAAGGGCCTGCTGCGCACCAGGCAAACGGCCCTGGTAGACCACGAGGTCCCCTGCCGCCTTGGCGATGTTGGCGTCGACGAATTCCAAAGACTGCTGCACACGTGCGGATTCCGCATTGAGCGCCGCCTGCTGATCGTCGAGGTCGTCGGCATGCGCCAGGGGCGCGGTACTTAGGCTGGCGGCCAAGGCAATCGCCAGTACTGACCCCGCGAACTTCATGCGGCCACTCACCACCCGCATTTGTTCCGCCGTGCGGTATCGACGGCGATCGGGCTGCGTGCCGGGAATCATCGCTTTCATGGCTACACCTTGAGGTATCGGCGAAGGGTCAGGAGTGAGGAGATTCCAGCCAATCCGCCGCCCAACGCAATCAGGACCGGCGCTATGACAAGGACCTGCGTCGAGGATATGAACGGCGTATTCAGGAATTGCCTGGACAGGTCACCATTTAGCCAGAATTGGGCCACGAGCCACAATGTGCCTGACGCCAGTAACGCTCCGACCACCGCCGCGATGACGCCCTCCAGTATGAAAGGCAATTGGATGACCGTCTTCGATGCCCCCACGAGCCGCATGATGCCGGTCTCCCGTCGACGGCTGAAGGCAGACAACCTGATGGTTGTGGTAATGAGCAGGACCGCGCAGAAAATCATGACGGCGGCCACCACCATCGCAGCCACGGATGCCCCGTTCATCCACTCAAAGATCCGTTCGAGGACCTGGCGTTGGTCACTTACAGTCTCCACGCCCGGCTGGGAGGAGAACGTCTCGCTGATGATCTGATACTTTTCCGGGTTCTTCATGTTGATCCGGAAGGAAGACGGAAGCTGGTCCTGGGTCACCGAATCGACAATGGGAGAGTTCGAGAACTGCTCCTTGAAGTGCTTGAAGGCATCCGCCTGGGACTCGAACTGGTAGTCGCTGATGTACGGCTTCACGGCTGGCGAGTCGAGCATTTTTGCCAGGTTGTCTTGTTGTTCCTTGGTCACTGCGCCCGAGGCGCAACCGGTCGCCGTCGAGGAATCGTTGCACAGGAAGATGGCAACCTGGACTTTGTCGTACCAGTAACCCTTCATCTGGTTGATTTGCAGCTGGAGCATGCCGGCTGCGCCAACAAACGTCAGCGACACGAACGTCACCAGGACCACGGACACAACCATGGAAAGGTTCCGGCGCAGACCGCTGCCGATCTCGCCGAGGATGAATGCGAGCCTCACTGCTGCACCCCCTGCGCACGGTCGAGTTCGGCTTCGCTCGCGTCTTTCAACCGCCGAGACTCGCCAACAACCGGAATCATCGAGGTGTAGAGGGCCTTGGCTTCGTCGCGGACAACGACGCCGTTCTTAAGTTCCACGACACGCTTGCGCATCTCGTTCACAATATCGTCGTCGTGGGTGGCCATCACCACGGTGGTTCCGTTCTGGTTGATCTTGTCGAGCACGCCCATGATTCCCATCGACGTGATGGGGTCCAGGTTGCCAGTGGGTTCGTCGGCGAGCAGGATGCCGGGGCGGTTGACTACCGCGCGGGCGATGGCGACTCGCTGCTGCTCACCACCGGACAACTCGTGGGGCATGCGGCGTTCCTTGCCTTCAAGTCCCACCGTCTTCAGCACTTCAGGGACAGTCTCGCGAATGATGCCGCGGCTCTTGCCGATCACCTGCATGGCGAAGGCGACGTTTGCGAAGACGTTCTTTTGCGGAAGCAAGCGGAAGTCCTGGAAAACGACGCCGATTCCGCGGCGAAGCTTGGGAACCCGCCAACTCGAAATGTTAGCCACGTTCTGGCCGGCGACGTAGACCGAGCCGGAAGTCGCCCGGTCTTCCTTCAAGATGAGTCGCAGGAACGTCGACTTGCCGGAGCCTGAAGCTCCAACTAGGAAAGTGAATTCGCCCCGATCAATCTCAAGGCTCACTGAATCCAGCGCAGGGCGGGCATTGGGGTCGTAGACCTTGGTGACATTCTCAAATCGGATCATGACTCTTCAGAACCCCGCCGGACATGCCGCGCTCGACGAGTCCAACCGCCAGCACGCGGGCTATCGATGGGGGAAGATGAGCGCCGGCTCTTCGACTATACGCACGCACCGCATAGGAATCGCGGGGCTTCGCCCGGTGTGTCGCCCAATCGGGCGGGGTCGCCTAGCCTTCGCTGTTCCGGTTTCCCGTGCGCCACCGGATGCCGGCGTCGATGAAGTCGTCGATGTCGCCGTCGAGCACTGCAGAGGTGTTGCCCACTTCGTGCTCGGTGCGCAGGTCCTTGACCATCTGGTACGGGTTGAGGACGTACGAACGCATCTGGTCGCCCCACGACGCCTTCACGTCCCCGGCAAGGGCCTTCTTCTCTGCGTCTTCCTGCTCCTTCTTAAGCAAAAGGAGTCGGGATTGGAGCACACGCATGGCTGCCGCGCGGTTCTGCAGCTGGGACTTCTCGTTTTGCATCGACACCACGATTCCCGAGGGAATGTGCGTCAAGCGCACTGCGGAGTCCGTGGTGTTGACCGATTGTCCACCCGGGCCGGAGGAACGGAAGACGTCGACGCGGATCTCATTATCCGGAATGTCGATCGAATCGGTCTGTTCAATCAGCGGGATGACTTCGACGGCGGCGAACGAGGTTTGCCGCCGTCCTTGGTTGTCGAAGGGGCTGATACGAACGAGACGGTGCGTTCCGGCTTCAACGCTGAGGGTGCCGAAAGCATAAGGCGCCTTGACCTCGAAGGTGGCCGATTTCAAGCCGGCTTCTTCGGCGTACGACGTGTCCATGACGGTGGTGGGATAGCCATGGCGTTCTGCCCAGCGCAGGTACATCCTCAAGAGCATTTCGGCGAAGTCGGCGGCATCCACGCCGCCCGCGCCTGCCCGGATGGTGACGACGGCTTCGCGTTCGTCGTATTCGCCGGACAGCAGCGTCACCACTTCGAGCTCCGTGAGCGCCTTGCGGATGGAGTCCAATTCCGCGGTGGCCTCGGCGATGGAAGCGTCATCGCCCTCATCCTGGCCAAGCTCGACAAGGACTTCGAGGTCGTCGATGCGGCCGGCCAGCTTGTTGAGACGGTCGAGTTCGGACTGGCGATGGGACAACTTGGAGGTGATTACCTGCGCGGACGAGGGATCGTCCCAGAGGTTCGGTTCCCCCGCCTGCTCGCTGAGTTCAGCGATGTCTTCCTTAAGCTTCTCGACGTCGGAAACCTGCTCGATCGAGCTGTAAGTGGAACGAAGCGCGCGGATTTCTGCGGGAAAATCAATCTCAGCCATGGTTGTTCCAGAGTACGCCATCGACCGCCCGGGCGTGGCGCGCCCACCGGATGCATGACGCCCTGCATTGTCCTGCCAGGCGGTCGCGCTATCTTGTCAGCCGGGCCCGGGCCGTGGAACGGGCCTCGACCACTATGCCTTCAGGCATGAAGAAGCCGACGACGGGCGGATGGGCAACGGCCTTCAGCACCACCTCGGCGGTGGCACTCTCCGGGCTTCCCGTGCCATCGCCGATGGCCAGCCGGTCGAAACGGGAATGGGTGCCGTCCCTTGCCAAATAGGACTCCACGACACCTCGCACCCGTTCGCTTTTCAGGACCGCCGAAGGGGTTCCGCTTCCTCCTGCCACCTCGCCGAGGGCATAGCTGTCGGCGGCAGCGACCGATGCGGCGTCTGCCACGGAAAGCAGCTTCTTGTGCTCGATATAGACCGCGGAGGCGGCCGCCACCACCACCGCGAGCAGGAGGGCAATGACCACGTACCCGATGATCAAGACCATCATTTGCCCTTCTTCCCCATCGAGATCCCTGACAGCCCGGGTCCTGGTTCTCCATCGCCTCATCGGAACCGTCCAACCACCTGGGTGGCCGACGCATTCAGGTGGGCGGCATCCAGCTTCATCGAATCTCCGAACGGCACCATCGGCAGGGGCACTTTGAGTTTGACGGTCACCGTGACGGTGCCGCCGGGCGCGTTGCAATCTTCATGGTCGCATGTGACATCTACCGAGGCCCGCTCGGCCGGGTGCCCGTAGTCGGCAAGGGTCAAGAGGGCCGCTTGTTCGGCTGCGAGGCGGCTTTGTTGCGGATCGTCCCGCGTTACGTACACCTTTGACGCCTGGTCCGCAGCACCGACCACGGCGAATGAGCCGCCCTGGATCTGCCCGATGGTGACGATGAAGTACACAACGGGAACCATCAGGAGCAGCGCGAGGAACGTAAATTCGACGGTAGCGCTTCCTCGTTCGGACGATCGGGCGGTGCACTCGGCCTCCCTGACGCCGGAGATCGGCAGGCAGAGCGCCGTACGGCACCGCACACGAACGGCACGAGCTGCACGGTCAGTCGAAAACCGCGGCATGTCCCTTCACCTCCAGCGCGAAGCCGGCTCCGACCAGCCCGATCACAGGCAAAGGCGCCCTGACCGTGACTTCCAACATCCGGGTCTCCTGGGAGCCGGCTTCCGACGTCGAAATGTCCCGGGCGAATTCCGGGTTGAGGGCGGTGCCGATCAGCTCGGCCGTGCGCACGGCCGCGTCCTCCGGCGTCCGGTCCGCAAGCGCGCCGTAGCGAGCGCCCGACGACGCCGCGTCGATCAGTGTGTTGCGCACGTGGAGAACCAGCGTCAACTGAATGATGGCGAGGAAGAACGCCGTGAGCAGTCCTCCCACGAGGACAAAATCCACCACGGCCGATCCCCGTTCATTGCATCGCACTGGCCCCGTGGCGCAGGACTCCGCACCGCCTAGGTGGAACGGCATGGGCTACTTTCCGACCTTACTGATGGCCTGGTTGAAGAGCCCTTCGAGGGCGGGACCCGCGAGGGCCAACAGGCCTGCCACGAGGGCAGCGGACATCAATGTGATCATGACCCAGCCGGGCACGTCGCCCCTCTCGCGATGGTCCTCGGATGGCGTTCCATTATGCGCGGCTGCCTTGTCCAACTGACACGATAGCCAGAACTTCATAAACCACAAACACAGAAAGTGTGACGTCCATACTCGAGCACGGTTGATATTCTTCATTATTTCCCCCAATTTGTGTGTTTTTAGATATCCGCGGACGGACACCTATTCATTTTCTTTTCATAAAACTAAAGTGGGCGCCAATGGATTCCACGTAAGAAAAATTCCCCGGAAAGGCTCATTAAAATCCAAGATCTAAAACCGCCAATCCCGGATAAATGGCAAAGATCACAGTCAGTGGCAGGACGCCGAAAACCAGCGGCACCATCATTCCGATCTCCTTGCGCCCTGCTGACTCCATCAACTCGCGTTTTGCAGAATCCCGAACGTCGGAAGCCTGGGCGCGCAATACGTCCGCCAAAGGAGTGCCCCGCTCCACCGCCACCACGACACCATCCACAAAACGGACGAGCGGGCCGAGGTCGGTCCGCCGGGAAAAGTCCTGGAGAGCTTCGACGAGGGACTTGCCCGATCTCGTGGCGGCCAGGACCAGCGCAAATTCCTTCGCCAGTTCGCCGCGCGCTGTTGCGCAGACACGGTCGAGGGCACCGACCGGGCTCTCCCCTGCACCGACGGCGAGCGCCATCAGTTCCGCAAGGGCCGGAAACTCAGCCAGCATGCGGCGTTCGCGGCGCTTGATCTGCACTCCGAGGAGATAGTCACGGGCAAGGAACGCACCGATCGCACTCGCAAGCACGGCCGCAACCGCTGGAAACGGGCTGAAGCGTCCAGCTGCGGCACTGAAGATTACAACGAAGAGGCCGCAGACGAAACCGCCCGCTGCCCAGAGCAGTTGTTCGGCCCGGAAGTCCAACGCCGCTTTGCCGGAACCTGCCCTTGAGAGTCTCTTGTTCAGCGCGGTGATGTCGAAACTGAACCGCGCCAGATATCGGCACCCATCCTGCAACACGGGCCGCAAGATACGTTCAAGGGGTCCGAAAGGCGCGATCTCGGAAGGCGATGCCAGCAACCGGGATTCGACGTACTGCGATTTGAGCTGTGGCTCGATGCGTTCCGCGAAGGGGATTGCACGCATGAACGGCATGCGAATCAACACAAGCCACAGGCCGGCTCCCAGAACCAGCCCGACGAAGGCGGTCATGGCGACAAGCGCGGTCATCGAAGCACCCTCTCATCCGCGGGAAGGGAACCGATGCGCAACATTGCCCAATAGGAGATGGCGGAAACCAGGAGTCCGCCGGCGAGGACGGTGACTCCTGCTGGCGAGTTGTAGGCTGCGACGGCTTCCGGCCTACAGGCGAGGAGGATTAGAACAATCCAGGGGGCTGCTACCGCAAGGCGTGCTGCGTTGATGGTCCACGATTGCCGGGCTTCCAGCTCGCTGCGCGTCCTGGCACTCTCGCGGAGGAAGTCGGCGAGAGTGCCCAAGAGTCGGCCAAGATCGGATCCTCCCACTTCGCGGGTTATCCTCAACGCTTCAATAATCCTGTCGGCTACGGAATCGGCCAGGCGTTCCTTCAGTCTGCCAAGGGACGAGTCGAAGTGGCCTCCTGCCCGATAGTCGGCAGCGAACTCCTGGAACAGTCCCCGTAATTCAACGGGGCCCTTTTCTCCGAGCTGGATGAGGGCTTCCGGCAGCGAAAGTCCTGCCCGTATGGCCGAGCGCAAGTGGTCAACGATGTCCGGCCACAAACCCCGCAGCGTGGCGGCCCGCCTTCGTGCCCTCCACCTGACGAGAGCCAGCGGAAACCAGGCACCGAAGAGTCCGAAGCACCCGGATATCGGGAGTGAGGCAGTCATGATGAAAACCACCAGCATGGTGAACAGTCCCAGTCCCAGGCAGGAAGCGATGAAGCCGCGGCTGCTCACTTTCTCGATTCCGGCCGTGAGCAGCAGGACCTCAAGGCGCTTAGCTTTTGCTTCCTTCCCGCCAATGGGAGGTTGTTCCCACGTGGACCACCAGATGAGGAACATTCCGAGGCCGCAGAGGACACCGAGCAAGGGCGCCATCAATGGTGCCCGAGAAGTGCGGCGACGTCGAAGCCGGCCTTGGAGAACTTCTCCATTGCGGGCATCGAGTGTGCTGACGGCTGGAGTTGTCCGTCCTGCATCGCGAAGACGGTCGAAGATTCAATGATGCCGTTTTCCACGCGTCGGCCAAGGGACAGGATTTCCGTGACTTGCCGGCGCCCATCACCGTGACGGCTGCAATGCACTGCACTGGAGATATATTCCAAAACACTACGAGAGGAAGGCCCCACCAAACGGTGGGGCCTTCCTGTTTTGGGTGGGTGCGAACCGGTGGCTTATTCCGGGATGGCTGCGTTCTGCACAGCCGTGTGAAGCAGTGCGTCCAGGTCCTCTTCAAGGGCCTTGCAGATAGCCTCGATGTCATTAAGCGTGAAAGGCAGATCGTCCCTGAGCCTGGTTGAGAGGTAACTCGGGGACATCTCCGCCTTCGCGGCCAACTTGGCAGCACTGACCCGTTTCCGGGCCATGGTTGCCCGGACCTCAGCCGAGCTGGCCCGCGCAAAGGGGCCGGATGGATTCTGTTTTCGTTGAGGCATGGTCATGATCGTATCCGCTCGTCGCTGCACTCTCGGGAGGTTGCGTCTCTCAGAGTGCCCATTTCGTCCCTAATTAGGCACAGTCTAGCTAAGTTGCCCAAAATACCTAGTATTTACGCAGTTTTTGCCTAATTTAAGATCCTATGCCTATCTAGGGTACGTTAACGCCGTAGGATAAAACCGGTCTCTTCAGCGCAAGATTTGATGCCCCGTCAGGGCACCCCGTCATGGGCTCGTGGAGTTGGAATATATATTCGGATAGGGGCGAATGGTGAAGTTTGAGCGGTTGGAATCTCTCTTGCTGGAGACTTCCATTGGGGAACTGTGCACGGCTTGGGGGCTTGGTGCTGAAGCTGTACTTGGGGTTAAAAAGAAAGAGCGCCCCATGACCATTCGAGAGGTCGGGGCGCTCGCTGAGCTCTACGGTATGAAGTTACAGGACATCCTTGCCGTCTAGGCGGCGCTGAGCGCGCTCGGTCAATTCACCCAGGGACAGGCCGAGCGCGTTCGCTATGTTAAGGAACGCGGGAAGCGGCAGGTCGCGGTCGCCGGAGAGGTAGCGGTGGAGTGAGGCTTTGGGTATGCCGGCCTTCTGCGCCAGTTCTGGTTGCTTCCAGTCCAGGGCGGCCATCTCAGCTTTGATCTGCTTTATCAATGCTGCTTGGATGTCAGTTCCATAAGTTCCCATATGGGAATAATATCCATCGATTGGACGATAAAGCAACCCGTCCAGATATTTTGTGCGCGACACGACACGCTAGGTGCTTGCTTTAACTAGCTAATTGACTACGCGCGAGACACTCATGACTAGTCTCCAAACCTACTTGTAAAATCTCCATACGGAGATTACAGTGTCTGTATGGGAACAAACATCGCTGAGATAGTCTCAGCCACGAACCGAAACATCGCCCTCGGCATCGTCGAGAAGAACACAAACCGGAACGTGCTTGCCAAGGCCTCCGGAATCCCGCGCACAACGTTCGATCGCAAGCTTGACGGCCATGCAGACTTCACCTTGAAAGAACTGGGCCAGATCGCCCAGGCCCTCGGCCTCCATCTGGGCCAGATCCTCCCCGTCCAACTGATCAAGGCCCCGGACGCGGCATGATCAAGGATGCGGAGTATTGGCGCCACGTTGCCAGCATCGTTGCTGCGGCTCCTCCGCTGACGCCCGAACAAGCAGACCGAATCGCGTCACTGCTTAGGCCCCGGCCAGCGGACGCCGCGCAGGCGGCCTGAAGGCCCCCGCTGAATCACCTTCCCAGAAGCGCCCCTAGTAGGCCCTTCTTCCTCGCTTAGCCCATCGCCCATTTCGGGTCGATGCGTCATGCCCTTTTTCACCTCACCCTTGGGTCCGTCCCTCGGAGATAGGGGTATTTGTCATGCCCAAATTCACCCTGGCGTTCTGGGAGAACCGCGTCCGTGAGGACGTTCCTGACGCCGACCGCTCCTACATCAAGAAAACAGCAAAGCTGGCGATGCGCCGGCACAGGGACTACATCCACGAGCCTACGGAGGCCGAGATGCTCGAGCTTTACAGCAACATCGTCTACCGCGATCCGACACCGGCGGAAGCCATCCGGAACATCAATGAGGCCGCCGCACGGAGGCGGAAGGCCGGGTGCGGGAAATGAGCAAGCACGCGAAGCCGTCCGAGGAGCAGGTCAGGCGCTTCCTTGTGGATCTCACGCTTCTCGCCGTGGTCGTTTACGCCCTGGGTTTCATCATCACCCTCATCAGGGGCGTGTCATGAAGCCCGCCACTCACAACCCGTTGTGCGTCAGCACGCGGGAATGGATCGGGCCTTTCCCGGTCACCACTACCACCCACCACCCGGACTGTGACAACCGTGTTGACGACGATTTGAGGACGCGATGAAGATTTTTGACAAGCTCGTGCGGCTCGCCAAGGGCAGCCACGTCCGCGAGGAGCAGGGCGCTTGCGTCATGGAGTACGTCTCCATGGTCGCCGGCGAGGCATTCAGCGACAGGCCCAAGTGCACCGAGCCGGTGGTGTTCGGTTACGCGTGGCGCGCCAATGACAATATGACCGACGACGGGCGTCAGCGGCTTCTCGAGCTCGTTCCGCGCCTGCTTTCGGCGTCTCCGTTGAATCCGATCCCGGAAGTCGGCGCGACTATCACGGAGATGGCGTTTTGGAGGACGCGCCAATTCGAGCTTGAAGAGCGCCTCCGCGAAGCATGGGTGGACAAACTCTTCCCTTACACGCCAATTCCTGAGGACGACGCCCGGTTCAACGCCCTCAACGCCGTGCTCGATGAGTACGACAAGCTCCGTGAGGAGTGGGATCTCGGGCCCGCTTCCTGCCCCGTCAATGCTGACGACCTGACCGCTCTGGTCGAAGCCGTAGGTGCGCGATGACCGCGCAGATCACGCAGGAGCAGCACGAAGCCGCCGCGCACGTCCTCTGGTATTTCAAACGCGAAGGCTGGCAGCCGGGCAGCTTCACGGAAAGCCTGCTGAGCACGTTCGGGAAAGCCGACATGAACAACGTCCGGAAACTCGCCGGTGCTTTCCCGGAGCTCGGGGACGCGTTCCAGCTCGGCGCGTACTTCGCCGGTGGAATCGAGATTCTCCGGGAACGATTCAACGCGGGCCTGAGGCAGTGAAACGAAACGTCACCGTCGTTTGCGTGGCGTGCGGTTTGAGCATGACCGGTTGGGTCGATGACTCCGAAGAGCACCGCCCCGTCCACGTCGGCCCCTGGCGGTGCCGGTGCACCAAAGCGAAGGAAGTCGAAGCGTGACCGTCATCAGAGAATCGACCATCCTCGGGAACGCCGAGTATGTGGGGACGTTCGAGCAGGACTCCCCGGAATGGCACGCCCAACGGGGCGAGGTCATCGGGTCCTCGGACATTGCGTCCATCCTTGGCCTGTCCCATTTCAAGTCCGCGTACACGCTCTGGCATGAGAAGGCCGGCCTGATCGAACCGAAAACCCCGGACGAACGGTGGCAGAACAAACTGGACTACGGGCATTTCATGGAGCCGTTCGTGGCCAGCAAGTTCATGCAGAAGAACCCTGAGTACTCGTTGCAGGAGACGGGTTCGTGGCGGTCCACGCTGCACCCGTGGCAGGGCTGCAACCCTGACCGTCTCGTGCACCTCGTTGATACCCCGTCTGAGGTTCCTACCGCTCACTCCGTCGTGGAGTTGAAGACCTTCCCCTCCCTCGCGGACTGGGCGGACGGTCCGAGCGCTGGGTACATCGCGCAGCTCAAATGGCAGCTGGACGTGTTCGGGTTCCCGATGGGTTGGGTGGCTGGGTACGCGAACCTTTCCGGTGACTATGTGCAGTACCCGTTCGAGCTTGACCCGTTCGAGGCCGACGCCGTGCGTGCCAAAGCCAGAGCGTTCGCTGACTCCATCACGGAGGGCGTTGCCCCGGATATTGACGGCTCCGACTCCACCTATCAGACGCTCCGCCGCCTGAACCCGTCAATCCCTGACCCCAAAGCGGAGGCCGTGATCCCTGACGAGATCGCGGAGCAGTACTTGGAAGCGGCGAACAACGCGAAGGTCTCCGAGTCGGAACTGCTGAAAGCAAAGGGTCACCTCCTGGCCTTTATGGGGACCGCGAAATTCGCCGTTTACGACGGCAAAAAAATCGCCTCTCGCGTGGCGATCAAAGACGGCGTCCCGTATTTGAAGGAAGCATGAAATGAACACATTGGAATCCCGGTTTGCAGAAGCTGTTTGGCGTTGCCGAAATGGTCTGCGGTTATCGCAGATTGACCTTGCCGCCCTAATGCAGGACTCCGGGTGGGACAACGCGAATCAGGCTCAGGTAAGCCGCATTGAACGCGGAGAACGTCACGTAAGTCTAGGTGAGGCTGCTGCCCTCGCTAGAATCCTGGGATTTTCCCTCAGTGAAGTGGTTGACGGCAAAGAAGTATCGCCGTCCCCAGCGGCAAGCGAGCGCCTACTGCTGGATGAGGTTCAGGGAACACTTTCGCAGTTAGCGCTAAAGATCGAACTTACCCAGCGCGCGTTGAAATACGGCATCGCCATCAAGGATGGCATCCCGCATTTGAAGGAGGCGTGATGACCACCCCGAAGGTAACGGAGTTGTCCCGCCAACTCGACGAGGCCCGCGCGAAGCTGGCGACCCTCCCGAAACCGGGCGTGTTGAACGCCCTCCCGTGGGACACCACGGATTCCCGCCGTGCCGCCGCGATCATCGAGGCCCAGGCTTTGGTGACGCAGCTTGAGAATCTTCTGGCCGCCGCCGTCCGATCCACCCTCACCGAGATCATCGACACGGTTTCGGCCATCCCTGAGGACATGACGAATTTTCGTCTCCTCCGCCAGTCCGTCCTCCTTTTGAACGCCCTAGCCAAGTTGGAAGAGAGCCTGATTTAGCCATGAAATTTGCAGAACTGAAAGCCCAGTCCGCCGTAAAGCAGCAGAGCGTCCTGATGATGCTTTCACTCGAGCGGATCCGGACTGGTTTCCGGAAGACCCGGATGGCTGACATCCAGAACGCGCGCCGCCTCCGCAATAACCACGCGAACCGTGCCACGTTGCGGGCTGCCCGGTTCGGTCACAGCGAGTTCCCCGCTACCGGGCACATTTACTCCGGGACTGTTGATCCTGCCGAGGTGAAGCGCCGCCGCGCGAAGAACAAGGTAGCCCGCCGGACCCGCGCCGCTGCACGGAAGCAGGGCTGACCATGAGCACCGAACCCATCATCATTTACGGTGCGTCCGATGACCTTATTGAGGTCGAAGGCGCCATCTCCGAAGAGTTCGACTGCTCAGGGAAGTGGGAAGGAGTCCTGGAATCCCCTGACGGCTGGAGGCTCGGCGTGACGGCCAAATTCACCGGGGAATGGGAGATCGCCGTCGTCGCGTCCGGCGAAGGATGGTACCCGGATTGGCCCATCCAATTCACGGAACGGCCAGACCGTGAAGGCGACCCTGCGGTGAAGATCTGGGCACCCGAAGGGACAACCCTCACCGAGGTGAAGGGCTGATGGGCTTCCAACTTTCCGACGACTACATCACCGTTGGTGAGCGCATCGTGGAGTTCCGCACCAAATACCCGGACGGCTCACTGCAGCCTGCAGACCTCGCCAAGCCGTACACGTTCGAGACGATCAACGGCAACCAGTCCGTCGTCGTCGTTGCTGCGGCGTACCGCACACCAGAGGACACGCGCCCCGGTATTGGGATGGCGTACGAACCTATCCCGGGGGCCACGAATTTCACCCGCGGGTCTGAGCTGCAGAACGCTGAGACGGCGGCGTGGGGCCGCGCGATTGTCGCGGTCCTGGCTGCGGACACGAAGAGGGGGATCGCCTCTTATGAGGAGGTCCGGGTGCAGCAGGAACGGGAGCAGCCGCGCGCCTCACAGACCCGCTCACAGGGCCGCGCGGCACCCGCAGTCGATGAGCAGGTGCTTGCGGACTGGAAAGCAGCGATTGACCAAGCCGCAGGCGACCGAGACGCGCTACTGAAGCTTTACAACGATGCCCAGTCGCAGAAGGCGCCGAAGGCAATCCTCGACAGGATCAAGGCCGAAGGGAACAAGGCGAAGCCACAATGACCACTGAAGACGAATACGCGGCCGCCATCGCGTTCCTTGACATGGGTCAGCGGGACATCCATTTCTTCCAGATGGGCCCGGGCCTTTGGGAGAACCTGCCGCCGAACGTCATCCTCGAGGAGAACGTTCCGGAGTACCTGACGGCGTGCCTGATCAACGAGGACGCATCGTCCAAAACGATCGCGGACACGAAGCGTGCGGCCTTGCACGTTTATGTCGATTCTCTTGTTGACGCGTTCGAGGAGTGGGCGAGGGACACGGGCCGGGACGACCTGCTGCTGACTGTTGGCCAGCGGCTGGAACAGGCGGTGAAACAGTGACCGACGCCGAAAAACTTTTCCAGAGCATGGACACGGCCGTCACCGTGGTTGAACTGTTCACCGGCTACCGGAACGCCTTCATAGCGGCTGGCTGGTCCTCTAAGGGCGCGGAGATCATGACCATTGAGCTTTTCCGTCAGGGGCAGAAGTCATGAGCGGGTGGGACAGGAATGAAGAGCTGAACAAGCTGTCGTCCCGCAGGCTCGACGGCGCGAACCTCATCCTGGCCAAGATGTGGATATACCACCGAGACCTTGAGGTTCAGTCGTGGACGTACGCACAAGCCAAGACCGAGTATGGCCGCCGCTACGCCCGAGTCGTGGTGCAGTGCCGACTTGAAGGCGAGAAGTCAGCCGAGGTCGCTGGCCGGTACGCCGACATGGACGAAGAAGTACACAAGGCCCATGCAGCATATCGCTTGGCCGAGCAGATGGTAACGGCGAACCGTGAAGCGCTCCGCATACTGCACGCCGAACTCGACGCCCACAGGACGGCCCGGGCTGACGCCCGCATGGCCGACGAATTCCAAGCAAGGACATCGATATGAGTTGGGGAGCGAACGACCCTCAAGCGCGGGCAATCATCGCCCACCATCAGCACGCGACGGAAATTCAGAACGCCATGCACTGCGTGGTTCTTCTGGCCGCGCTGTTCTTCGAGGGAGAAGACCTCGCGAAAGTACTAGCCGAAGTGGAGACGAAGCCATGAACGACTGGAATGACCCTGCCTACCAGGCCGCGAAGAAGGCCCGGACGGACGCGTACATGGAGTTCTGCACGGTCGCCGCGGCTAACCCGCACCTGTACGGCCAAGAAGGATTCATGGAGTACTACGAAGCGCACACCGTCCCGGCACGTGAGGCGTTCAAAGCCGCGCACCGGACATGGATGGCCGAAACCGACCGTGTACAGGCCGGTGCGGGATGCTGAGGACATGCCCCGGCTGCGGACGCCAGACACAGCCGCGCAGCAAGAAGGCGGACAGGCAGTACATTGCCGGTGTCCTGAGGACGCAGCATGCCGATGGGCGGTGCCTGTCTTGCGCAAAGTCCGACAAGGATGGGAAGCCGCGCATGCAGGAATCCCGGACACCGGTCCAAGTGGCCCGGGATAATGTCCGGCTCCATAACACCATCTCCGGTCTGGGTGCGTTCTTGACCGCCCGCCGGCGCCGCAGGGTCCCCGCCGAGGGCTGGCGGGTCAGTGAATCATCATGATGACCGCGAAAGAGTTCAGCAAGTACCTGGACCGCGACGGGGCCCGCTGCTACCACTGCGGCACCACTGAAGGGCTCGTCCCGCAACATCGCGTGGGGCGCGGCATGGGTGGCTCCAAGCTCCTGAACATGCCGTCGAACGTCATCACTTTCTGTTCAATTCAGAACGGCCTTCTCGAATCCTCAGGACCCGCCGCGGACGAAGCACGGGCTATGGGGTGGAAGTTGCAGCGCTGGGAGGCCGATTACCTGCTTGTCAGGCCCGTCTACGACCGGGCGTCAAACAGCTGGTTCTTTCTCAATGATTCGTACGGAAGGACGGTGGCGTGATGACCGATCTCAATACGCGCACGTACGAGTACTCCGGTGACCTAACCATCGCCCAGCAGTTGACCGAGGCGGAACGCAAATTGGCGGTTGCCCTCAGAACGATTGAGGAACTCAAACACCCCAAGATGCCAACCCCGCATAGCGACGGCCATGCCAGGCTCCTCGCCGCAACACGGGAGGCCTACGGACCACGGAAAGGAAAGCGCGTGTGAGAATCCGTGGGACTAAACCGGAATTCTGGAAATCAAAAAGAATTGCCTCCGTTTCATGGGACGCAAGGCTGGTTTTGAAAGGCCTTGAATCCTATGTCGATGATAACGGAGTGGGCGTGGATGACATCGAATTGATTGTCTCTGATGTGTTCCCTCGCGACATGTTCTCCAACCCTCGCGAGACTGTCGCGAGGGTGTCCGAAGCGATTTCCGAGCTTCACCGGGCCGGTTTGGTGCACCGATATGAGACCAAAGGAGAGCGCCTGCTCTTCGTTTCGTTCTGGGAGTCAGCTCAGCGCATCGACAAGCCGGGGAAGGGCAGAAATCCGCGTCCTGACGGGACTTTGGAGTACAAAGACTCTGAAATTCGCGAGAGTGTCGCGATATCTCCCGAAACCCTCGCGCCTGTAACAGGGGAACAGGGGAACAGGGGAACAGGGGAACAGGCCGCTGTGGTTCCGTTACGTAACTACGTTGCAGAGCGCGAAGTTGAAGTTTCACGACGAACCACCGTTCAAACCGGAGCGAAGATCGTGAACCAATTCAACGACCGCATCCCGGAAACTCTCCCTTCGAAAACACGCCAAGACCTAACGGCTCATGTCACGGTCGCTCTTCAAGACGGAATATCCGAAGCTCATATCCGCCGCGGCATTGAACTTTGGTACGCAAAAGCATTGGGGCCAGGAGCATTACCCGGATTCATATTCGAAGCCCAGCGCGAAGCCAACGGGGGAGGCCAAGCAATCAGAACACGTCAAGCCACCGGAACGGAGCGGGCCATAGCCGGGCTTGAGCTCGCCGCACAGTACGCAGAGGAAGAACGCAATGGAGAAAAGTGAAACGGCGAAGATCCTCGCCAAGGCTGCCCTTATCGACAATCGCAAGATTGACCGTGAAACCGTCGAGGCATGGCACGAGGTCATCGGGCATGTTCCTTATGACATCGCCATGGCGGCCCTGACGATCCATCGCCGGACGTCGTCGGACTATCTCGTTCCGGCGCACATCATCTCGAACCTCCGCAAGGCGCGCGAGCTACACGCACTAGAGGTGAATCGGTTGAGGGCTTTGGACCCGCCTAAGCCGGCACCGCGCACGAAGATGCCTGAGTGGTTCCGGGACGCTATTGCAAGCTTCGGCAAGATTCCGGAGGACCAATGAAATGCCCGACTCCCAAATGCCGCTCAAATTTGACGAAGCCGACGCCGACGACCTGATCAACATCATTCGCCGCCGCCGCCCCAACTGGCACCCCCAGGCCATCAAGGCTCAGCTTGGCATCGCAGCGAACAGGGGCGCTTCACTCGGGGAAGTGACGTCAGCAGCAGAGAAGGCCATGAATGACCCAAAAGCGAAGCTGCCGCCGGCGATTCTGTGGCCGGAGTTTTGGGGGAATCCGGAGACGGCTGGCTTGTCTGGTGAGCGGCTGTGTGTGGAGTGTTTGCGGAAATTCGCGGTGGAGACCATGACCAAGCGTGGCCGCTCTTTCTTTTGCGGCGGCTGCGTCCCGGTGAAGCGGGAACCGACCGATTCAGCGTTCGATTCGGCGGAATTCAATCAAGGAACTTTTATGGAAAGGACATCTGGGGAATGAGCGATGAGATCCCCGGGCAGGGTGACATTTTCGCTGAACTGGACGAGCCGGCGCCAACCCCGCCGTTCACGGTCTACACATGCGTGTGGGCCGCGATGGGCCGCTGTGGATGGTGTGGCGGGAAAGGCTGGGACGGCGGCGGTGCATGCCGGAACCCGAAAGACGAAAACGAGTCCTGGTACTACGACTACTGCAAATCATGCCGGGAAAACTACGGCTACCCGCATGTGACCCGTGAAGGTTTCGCGCTGAACATCGATCGCACTCAGAAGCCGCGGCCCGGGGGCGCTCCGGACTTCGGGAAGGATGCGGCATGACTCAAGAAAAGGAGGCTTCAATGCCTGGATCAGAAACCGTCGAACGAACCGAGTGCGGGCATGACCCGGATCTGGTGTGCGCGGATTGCGTCGAGGAAACGATTGAGGTGACGTGCTGATGGCCCAAGTATCAGAAACTTGTTCGTGTGGTGCGCAGTTCACGTGGATCAGCAAGGACGCAGAGTACGCGCAGACCGCTGTTGAGGCGTGGCGTGGCAGTCACCGGCATGAGATGAAACCCGTGGATGACGGGTTCCGCCCCGCCGGCGGGAACGTGGCCTCCACGGAGCGCAAGTCGGATAGCACCGGCCATGAGCTGGATGCTGAGTTCCGTCCCGGCCCGTACGGTCGCGGGATCTCCCTGAAATGGCATCAGTCATGACGGCCTACCACCGGCAGAAGGGTTCGTCCTTTGAGCGGGCCACAGCCGACTACCTTGCCGAGGCGCTGGACGACGACGGCATTGACCGTCAAGTAAAGACCGGGAACAAAGACAAGGGCGATATCCGGGGCGTGAAGATCCACGGGCAGCGCATCGCCGTCGAATGCAAGAACCTGGCACGCCTGAACGTCGGAGCGGCGCTTGCCGAAGCTGAGGTGGAGCGCGGGAACCTCGACGCATTGGCCGGGGTTGTGATTGCGAAACGCCACGGCAAGGGCAAGCCGCAAGATCAGATCGTTTACATGAGCCTCGCGGATTTCGCGGCGATCCTCGCCGGCCACCGCCCGGAACAGGAGCAGTGATGGAGAACGCGCCGGCTAAGTCAGGTTCTCCCTGCTCGCGTAAGTGTTGCTGGACGCCGTTCGGCACGTGTTCGAAGCACCGGAATCGTGGCTGTCATCGGGCGCAGAAGGTGGCTGACGCGGACGCGGAGCGCATCCGGCAGGAGTTGGAGCGTTTGGCCCGCGCGGACCGTCAGGCGAAGACGAGGGCCGCTAACGGCTGGACGGGGATGGGAGCTAAGCCATGGGAACGCTGATCTTCTACCACGGCGGCGTGGACGGGCTGATGGTCGGGGACGTCCTGGAACCGGGGCACTCTCGGAGGCAGCACGACGGGTGCCCGTGGTGTGAGGCCCGGGCCAAGGGTGAAGCGCACATGGGCATGGATGGCCCGTCACGGTGGGCTTCGGTGTACTTCACCCCGAACCGGCTGTACGCGAAGTTCCACGCCAGCATGTATGGCCGCGGGGATTTGTACCGGGTGGAGCCTGTCGGGGAGGTTGTGAGGTCCACGGAAGATTCCATGGAGTCCTACCGCGCACCCACGGCCCGTGTCGTCGCCGTGTATGAGCGGGCGGTGCTGCTGACGATGACGGAGCGGCGGAAGCTGGACCGTGAATGGGCTGCTGCGGACGCACTGATGGGGAGGGTCTGATGGAAACGCTGAATCTGGACATGGCTGTTGGATTGCTGACCCGGTTGTCGAAGCACCGGATCGAGGACGAGGACGGCGGCACGCACTGGGTGACGGCCCTCCCTCTGCTGGTGCAGTTGAAGATGGCCATCGCGAACTCGGCCATGCAACCGACCGTGAAGGGTGCTGGCGGGACGCCGATCCCGCTGGCCGCCGAGGCTTATGACTTGTACTACGGCAGTGACGGGATTGTGCCGGTAACGTCCCATCATTGGTGGCTGCTGCATGCCGTCCACAAGGGCCAGGGGCGGGGCAAGGTCGCCACAGAACTGAGGGCGTGGGCTATGGCGGCCCGGTCCTCTGTTGAGGCCTTCACGGAGGCGGAGCGGATCATTTGCGGGTGGCGTGACGCGATTGAGGGGCTGCTCATACCGACACGGCGGTGGGAGATCGTCGGGGCTTGCCCTGAGTGTCAGGTGTCCCGCGTGGTGGACCGGGAGGAGGACGGGCATATCTTCACGAAGCCTGCCTTGTCGGTGGTGTACGGCCCGGATGGTGCTATCTCGAACGGGGTGTGTGCTGAGTGCGGGGCGGAGTGGCGGGGGGATAACCTGCGGAAGCTCGCCTGGTTGGTGTCAGTCCAGGGGAGGTTGTCGTGAGCTTTCCGGGCTTTGGCCGGGCGGCGGCCAGTTATGAGGAGCTTTTGCCTGAGGACATGGCGTGCGCCGGCTGCGGGGACTGTGACGCGTGCTTCCGGGTGGATGCGGACCTGGAACGTGAAGAGGCCGCGATTTCGGCGATGGAACAAGCAGACGAAGACAGGCGGGTTGGGCTGTGATTGGAAATTGGCCGGACCCTATGGGCGGCGATGATGCCTGAGGGATACACCGGGCGCGGCTTTGGGATTTTTGCCGACTTCACCGACCGCTACGGCAACCGCGTCAGCGTTCATGAGTCCTCGCTGGCGAGTGAACCCTGCGTGTGGATCTCGTGCGATGTAACCGAGGCAACGGCGGAGAGTTACAAGAGTGCTGGGGTCGTTCCCTCGGCGCACCTGACGGTCGATATGGCGCGGAGGGTGCGTGATGCTTTGACGGAGTTCATTGAGTCTCCGAAAGTACTTGTTTATTACCCATTCGGAGACTAGAGTTTCTGTATGGGGATAAACGGAGCCGATGAGAATCCCAGCATCCAATGGGCGCGCGAAGAGCAGATGACAATGCTCAGGCTCAGCTTCGAATCCATGCGCATCACTGACGAACACAACCCTGACAGTGGTCCATCATGCCCTGACTAAAAGACCTGGAGAGTCCCGTTCGCGTGTTCCCCCAGTCGCGCGTTCGGGTCCCCAGAGCCCTCCCCCGGCGGGGTTCTCCACGGAGCCGGGACACACAAATGAATAGCCCGCTGTTACATGAGCGGCGGGAGGGCTGAGCAGTTACTGGTGTTTTCCGGGTTCGAATCCCGGCAGCCCCCGTGTTTTATCTTCTGCGCGGCCAGTCAACACAGCCACCCGCGGAGCTCGGCGTGAAGATCCGTTGGCGGGGTAATCCTTTCTGTCCCGTGTTAGCAACGCTTCTGCTGGCCGCGCAGGACACCAAAAAACCAACCATCAAATTCAGGGGGACGTCATGGAATCTAAGTTTTCTGAACTGATTGATCTGGTCCTTGGCATGGACCGTAACGGTGCGGAATGGGAATCCGTCCGGCCGGCGCAGAAGCTCGCTCATGAGCTTCAGACCCAGGCTAAGGCCGCGGCATGAGCACGCACGCGGACTGGGAGAAGGCCCGGACTGTCCGGAATCAGGCGGCGGTGCGTGTGGCTCGTGCTGTTCTGGCTGGTTACTCGCCTTCAGCGAGGGATCTTGCTGATTTCGCGAAGGCTGATTCTGACATGGAACGCATTGACGATGAGCTTGCGGGGGATCTGCAATGACCCGCGAACAGGCCGCTGTTGAGGCGATGGGTAAGGTCGCTGAGGTTTTGGACGACTGCTACCGGGGCAACCAGACTCTGGCGTCGGCGTTTTTCGAGATCACGCAGGTCCGGGCCGAGTATGAGGCCCAGTCATGACCCGCACCGAACCGTCCACGGCCACGTACGGTCTTGACCCGGAAACCACCCCGGCCCTGCTTGCGAAACTCCGCAACCTCCCCGCTGATCTGCGCGACCAAATCCTCACCAGCAAAGGAACCACCAAATGAGCTACAACGGACCGTATAAGGGCAAACTAACGCCCGAGGATCTTGCGATGCTGCAAGAAACCATCACCGAACGCATGGCGCAGGCGCTGTCCACCGAACGATGCGACCGGGCAACCGCTGAGGCTGCCGTCCGTGAGCTGTACACGGCGAACAACCTCGCCGCCCCGGCATTCATCTGGATGGACTCACCGCTTGGCGGGATCTTCGCGCTATCGACACTCAAGACCATGGCCAAGGGATTGAAAGGGGACCATCTCCGGGACCAGCTCCGGGGCCAGCTCGGGGACCAGCTCTGGGGCCAGCTCGGGGACCAGCTCGGGGACCAKCTCCGGGGCCAGCTCTGGGACCAGCTCTGGGACCAGCTCCGGGGCCAGCTCCGGGGCCATCTCTGGGACCAGCTCGGGGACCAGCTCGGGGACCATCTCGGGGACCAKCTCCGGGGCCAGCTCCGGGGCCAGCTCTGGGACCAKCTCCGGGACCAKCTCCGGGACCAGCTCCGGGACCAGCTCGGGGACCAGCTCGGGGACCAGCTCCGGGGCCAGCTCCGGGACCAKCTCCGGGACCAGCTCTGGGACCAGCTCTGGGACCAGCTCCGGGGCCAGCTCCGGGGCCAGCTCCGGGACCAGCTCGGGGACCAKCTCCGGGACCAGCTCCGGGGCCAGCTCGGGGACCAGCTCTGGGGCCAGCTCGGGGACCAGCTCTGGGACCAGCTCCGGGGCCAGCTCTGGGACCAGCTCTGGGACCAGCTCGGGGACCAGCTCCGGGGCCAGCTCGGGGACCAGCTCAAAGATGACTACAACGCCTACTACAACGGCTTCACGTCCTGGTACGAAACCTACTGGACCGTGCTCTACTCCAAGGCTTTCGAGATCGCGAAGATCCACGCACCGGAACTGGAACACAAGCTCAGCCTGTTCACGAGGGTGATGGATAACACTGGCTGGTGGTATGCAACGCCGGCTGTTGCGTTCATGACAGAACGCCCAGTTCGAGTGCTCCGTGATGCGCAGGGCAGGTTGCACGGCCCGAAGCGTGCCGCCATTGAGTACGCGGATGGGTACACCCTGAACGCGTGGCACGGCACACGCCTCCCGGTTGGTTTCCACGAAACCGATTGGACCCTCGAAGCGGTCATGAAGGAAACGAACGCCGAGGTGCGCCGTTGCGCTATCGAAGCAACCGGGTGGGAAAAGTTCGTAGCCAAGTCTGGCATGAAACCCGTTGGCAAGCCCGTCCCTGACCCTGGTAACGCGCCGTTCGAACTGGCATTGTACGACCTGCCCAAAGCTTTGAACGGCCTGTACGCGCAGAAAGCCCGTGTGCTGCTCTGCACTAACGGCACGGTCGAGCGTGACGGGACCCGCCACAAGTACGGCCTGATCGTTGAGGGCCACCAAACCGACCCCGTTGCCGCTGCCGCTTCACTCTACGGTGTTGACCGTGACACCTACGCCACCCTCGAAATCCGCAAGTAAACCAAACCAAAGGAAAGTAACGATCATGACAACCCTTCTCGAAGCAACCCAATCCACCGGCGTCAAAGTCCTCGACTACCTTGACCACGAAGCTGACGTACCTGTGATCACGAAAGCCGCTTGCCAGGGCGACGTGTCCGTGTTCCGCACAGATGCGCCCGCCGCTACGACACCGATGCCTAAGACCGTCATGGTCGTCCGTTCAGAAGCGTCCACGAACACGCATACCCTGCACCCTGCCGGGGAGTGCTTCTGGGACTACAACAAGACCGCCTCGGTCACCGATCTTGCGCTTGGCACGCTGACCGTCGCGGACGGTTCGAAGGCGCTGCTCATGCATCAAGAACACGGCGGTATCGAGATCGGTCCCGGAACGTACACGGTGGGCCGTCAGCGCGAATTCGCCGGGGAATGGGCTTACGTAGCCGACTAGCAAAGTCCTTTGGTGGGTGCCCGACCGGGCACCCACCAACAACCCCTGACGAAAGGAACCAGCGTGATGTCGATCCGTGAACTGCTCGCACCCGTCAAAACCCGCGCCGAGGCTTACCGTGACCATGGAACGCCAGGACTTCACGCGCCGCAGGACCGCGCCAAGCTGCTCGCCGCCGTTGAAGGCGTCTTGGAGGTTCATGACTCTACCGATGCGATCATGAATCCTGGTCGCCATGAGCGGCTCGTGAAGGTCTGTGTGGGTTGCGGGACGGATGACGGAAACTGGCAGCACTGGCCGTGCCCGACGATCACCGCCGTTACCGCTGCCCTCGGAGGCGGGGAATGAGCCGCGAAGAATATGCCAAGTGCGCAACTCGTGATGAAGCCGCAGCATACGCACTCGCCGCATCGGATGTTAGGTTCCCTGACATCCGCGCCATCCACGCCCTCGCCGCCGCGGATGCCCATGACGCCGCCCGCGGCATCCACAGGGTAGCGATTAACGCCAAGACTGTGGAACGGGTCGCACGGGCGCTCCATGACCGCATCCGCAGTCAGGCCGCTTGCTCGTGCTGCTTCACGGCATGGGAGGACGCGAGCGAGCGAACCCGAGAAAGCTACCGAGACGACGCCCGCGCGGTTCTGGCTGCTGCTGTGGAGGCGGGGCAGTGAGCGGGCAGGGGTGCAACTGCGGTTGCGGGAAAGACCGCGCAACAGTCATCCGTGAAATCGCACGGCACGAAAACCTAAACGAGTATCAAGCAGAGGCACGGCTGGACTGGGCGAATCAGACCCGCGAGGTCGGCCGCCGTGAACGGTACGCCGTCGCCACCATCGAAACCGAGGACGACGAATGATCCCCCAAGAAGCCGCCGAAGCGGCGGAAGCGCGTATCCGCAGCATGTTGCTCCGGGTAGAGAGTGGAGGTGACGCTCTAGGCATAGCTGTAGCCGCAGTTGAAGCCGCTGCCCCGTTCCTGCGGGCACAAGCCCTCGCTGAGGTGGCCCCGCTGATCCACTCCTTGACCGACCGGGACTACTGCTCGTTCGACCACCACGGCGGATGCCAAGCCCACGGCTACCTTGACCTGCAACCCGGCGAAACCTGCCCGCAGCAAGAGGCAAAGGAATTCGTGAAGGCCCACGGCGTGAAGGACGACGATGCCAGCAAAGATTGAGCTCGGCTTCAGGGGCCGGTGCGAGGCCTGCAACGAAAGCAGCCCCTTCGGCTCATGGAATGAAGCCCACGTCTGGATCCTGACCCACAACAAAGCAAACCACAAGGAGAACCGATGACCCGGCTTCTAGCAACGATCCTCGCCACCGTCTGGATTCTCGCCGCCGTGTCAGCAACGCTTCTGCTGGCCGCACCAGAACCAAACCGAAAGGCAAACGATGACCATCACCGAATTCCTGGAAGGGAGTATCACTCCGGGCCGTCTCCTTGGCTTCCATGACTGGGTTCCGGGCCGTGCCGCGAAGATCCTCAAGGGAGAGGTCAAGGCATGAAAAACCTGCCTCGCCCCGAATATCCTAGCCCTCACCCCTCCGAGACCTTCGAGGCGCACCTTGCCAAGGTGGAGCAGTGGGAGCGGGACATGGTTTCTTTTCGCCGCAGTAAGCCGCTACTCAAGCGACTACGAAAAGGGTGGCTGGAGGGATTCGCGGAGTTCCATTTGCAAGTATTCGGTAAGGCCACCCGGTACCGAAAGAGCCAGGTTCAGCTTGAGCAGGAACGCCGGATGGAGCACATGGAACGGATGGCCGAACGGATGAGGGAGTGGAAGCTGCCGCCGAGGCCCGAAAGGGAGGGCAATGGGACGCCGCTATTCGAATCGTAGGGCTGCGGCGAGGCGGCACAAGGGCCGCGGTCTCGGCAAGGGCACGGCGATGAACAAGCTCGAAGAACCCGGATTCTTCATCGCTGTGGATGAACGCAAGATGCGGCGTTTCGAGGACGAGATAAAGGCGCTCGAAAACGCCGAGGAACGCCTTGCCGCCGCTGAGCGCAGGGTTGAAGCTTACGAGCGGAAGCTTGCCAAGATTCGGGCGAAGGTCGAGGCAACAGCCGACGAACGCCAGATCGCCGCCGAGCAAGGAGCCAAACTCCGCAGATTGCAAGACGCCGTCGCCCGCCGTCGCCAAGAGTTGACCGAACTGCAGTCGCTCATGACGACGGCACCCAATGCACCGACAGACAAGAAATTCCGGCACCGCACCGGCAACGACGACCACTTGGAGCTTGGGTTGCCAAAGCGGCCCAAGCCCGAAGAGGTCCCCATATTCCCCGTGACCGTAATACCTGCCGAGGAGGCGTCGTGAATGATGCAATGTTCGCCCTGTTCGTGGCGAGGGAGGTGGAACAAACAAAAGAAGTCAACCGCATGATGAGACATTACGACTATGAGACCTACAGCAGGGAACATAGTTACGTCCGGGAGTATTACGCGCTTCTGCAAGCATGCGCACAGCGCGGACACTTCGAAGCAATTGCTGAAGCCATGTCATGGACCACCGATGAGACGTATGACTCAGATGTTGATTCCCGGGCTGCACAAGCTGCCGTCAAGCGGGATCACGACATGGCCTTTTCGGTCGAATGCCCCTATTGCGGAGCCAAACCGGAAGCTCCATGCGTCATCGGGAACGGCCATAAGAACGCTGGAAAACCTATCGAGAGTTTCCATGGAAACAGGTTTCGACACGCTCAGCATATCCAGTACACAAATGAACCAACACGCCGAACTACATCCTTGTAATTCATGCCCAGTTTCACGATATACTGACAGGGCACACTTGAGCTGTCAAAAAAACAGGTCACTTTAGTCTTCAAAGCCCCCGAACTCCCCCCAATGGTTCGGGGGCTTTGTCGTGCCCGGAACGGAGTGGTCATGGCTCTTCCTGTAACCGCCGCTGACGAGGTTTTGAAGCGAATCAAAGAGCTTGACAGTGAAGAGTCCACAGCCCTCAAGGCAGGTTTGTGATTGCGGGGCAAGTCGGACTCAGAATGCATGCGACCGGCCTTGAGGGCCGGATCATCGAGGAAGTCACCAACTCCGAAACCCACCACACCGTCGTCGCCATCGACGAGACCCGGTGCGTGTCCGCTGAATGGCCGTACGTGATCGTCAGGAACATCAGCGACTACCCGACCCTCGTATGGTCCCGGTTCGAGCTCACAGACGCGGAGAGGGCCGCCATAGTGGCCGAAGCGGAACGCCTTATCGGCCGCCCGTACAACCTCGCCGTCCTGTTCGTGATCCTGTTCTCCCGTGCCTTCCATGTCCCGGTCCCGAAGTTCATCCGCGACTGGCTGAAACGACGCCGGCCCGTGGACTGTTCAGAGCTGTGCTGCATGGCCCTTGAGGCTGGCGGGATCGAGCGTTTCAACACGGACGCCGCACTCGTGGTGCCAGGTGATTTTCAAACGATGTACGAGAGTTTGGGATGGCTAAATGCGAACCAGCGCAGTTCAGGGATTACCGCACAACCATGACGACCAGTGGCGGTGCCCGGTCTGCAAAGTCTGGTACGTGGTCCCCTCCCTCGCCGCCGACTGCGCCGCGAAGCACGGCAATTCGACAAAACGCGCTTAGCGCCGAATAAGTGAATGATCCACCTAGGCGGACGCGATCACAATTATGACCCTTCTCGCCATGTGGAATCGAAGAATGTTCGAGGAGAAGCCATGATCGACCACAAGAACTACTGCTCCGTGCTCAAAACCGGCGAGTGCAACTGCCAGCATGTGGCCCTCCCGCTGCCGTCCGATACGTTCGACGGCGGCATTGACCACGACTTCGACGCGGACACGTACGACTGCCACCGCTGCATCGCGGAACGCGCCGTATTCCGGGCCAAGTACACGCCAGAGCCCGCCCGCGACCGGATGAGCAGCGCCAGATGAACACCGTGATCCGCGCGATCCCGACCAGCCTCATGCACATCAACCAGTTCGGGGAACGGTACTTCACCACCGACAAGCTGTCCTGGCAGCAGCAGATCGACTTGAAAGACGAACTCGCCGGCCAAGGCTACCTCGTTCAAGAGATCTACCTGCCCGACCCGCTCCAAGTCCTCGTCGAACGCCGCGTCCGCACCGAACTGCAAGCCGAATCGGCCAAAAAGCCACTGTAGGGGAAAGGCGGTACGGCCATGGAAATGTCAACCATCCACATGGAAAAAGCCATCGTGGCCGCCGCAACCGGTGAAAGCGTCCTGATCCTCGGCCAAACACAGCGCACAGCCGAAAGGATCGCCCGCGACATCGAAGACACCATGGGAAGCCTCCTGGCCTACAAGATCAACCGATCCAACGGAAACACCCGGATCGACTTCCCGGACGGCGGAACCATCCGATTCCTCACGATCCGGTCAGAGCTCCGCGGCTACAGCTTCGACCGCGTATACGTCCCCGTAGACCTAGAACACGACGAACGCCTCAAGGAACGAATCTGGTGGACACTCCAAACCAGCAAAACAGGCGAAGTCACAGGCTACGGACACTCACGTACCAGAGACTGACTGAGACACCCCACTGGAGCACCCCAAGGGGCGAAAGCCCCGCCGGCACACCCCACGCACCGAAAAACCGAAAAACAAAAAAACGGGCAAAACCGGAACACACAGGACGTGAGCGGGCCGACCTGTTTTCCTGCTCAGGGCAGGCCCGGATTTCCCCGCGCGCGAAGAGCTGGAATGCGTGAAATAGACCCCTATTTGAATTGGGGTACTCCAGTGGCGTGTTTACAGGGGTTTTCCCCTAGTGGCGTACCTGAAATAGGGGTACCTTTAGTTCATGACTAAATGTGCCATATGGGTGAGGGTCTCCACTGAGGAGCAGAACACGGAAAATCAGCTCCTCATGTTGCGTCAATGGGCTGCCAGACGTGGTCTGGAGATAGTAGTGGAGCACCTGGTAGAGGACTCTGCATACAGCACTGCACGGGGCAAAGGGCAGGCCTTTGATACAGCACGTAAGGCCCTACTGCATGGTGCACACCTAGGCCACTACAGTGTGGTGCTGGTGTGGGCTCTTGACCGCCTCTCGCGCAGGGGCATGGAAGACACACTGTCTGTGCTGCGCCAGTTGGGTGAGTGTGACACTGAGATCTGGTCACACGAAGAAGCGTGGTTGAAGACAGGTGACCCTGCCATGCGTGAGCTGCTGGTCGGACTCGCGGCATGGATGGCTAAGCAGGAATCCCTGCGCCGGTCGGAACGGACCAAGGCTGGCATTGAACGCCGCAGGAAGGCCGGCCTGCCAGTTGGTGGCAGGAAGCCCGGCGCGAAGGACAGGAAGCCCGGTCAGAGGCCCCGTGAAGGGTATGTGGCTGAGCAGGAGCGCCGCAGGGCTGAGAAGCTCTAGCTGACCGGGGGGGTGGGTCGGTACATAGGGCGCTACAAAAACCCGTAGTAGCCCTCAGTCGTGTTTATCGCGCGCGCTGGTTGCGGGTTTTTCCTCCCTCTTTTTCTTTTTCACGCGTGCGGATTGCGGGGGGTCGGATGAAGCATCAATGGTCCCTCTTGGGTGGTGGGGGTGGCTGGGAAGTGTATGAGTGTTCCCGCTGTCGCCGTTCTGCGATCCCGTCGATCTTCGGGTTTTTGTGGCCGTGGCCTCGGTGTAAGTAATTTTTCGCGCTGCGCGCGCTGGACAGGAGGTCACTGTGGCGGGTTCTGCGAAGGGCGGGCATTCGAAGGATCCGGCGGAGCGTGCGGCGAAGAGGGCGCGGGCTGTTGCTGAGGGTCGGATGAGTGAGGCGCCGGCACATGCCCCGTTTGAGCCGGGGAATGTTGTGTCGGTGTCTTATGGGGCGCATTCGGATCGGATTGTGTCGTTGCGGGCTCAGGCCCGGTTGGATGCGTGTTTGGCGGATCCGGGGTTTCCGGAGCATGTGAAGCAGCCGTATGTGCGGGACACGTTGAAGTCGTGGTGTTGGGTGCGTTCCCGGATTGAGTTGTATTGGGAGATGTGCGAGCGGATGGGCCCGGATAAGGCTCTTGAGGAGCTTGCGACGGTTGATGAGCGGGTGAAGATCTTCGAGGGCGGGACGCGGCGGCGGTCGTCGGCGTCGAAGCGGATGTCCCCGGAGGATATGTTGCGCCGGTGGGAGGCTCACGCGTTGAACCTGGCGAACGCTCTGGGGTTGACGCCGTTGGCGTTGGCGAAGCTCGGCAAGGACATCGCGGCCGGTCAGCGGGATCTGGCGTCGTATTGGGCGGAGATCGAGAAGCAGTAATTTGGCGATATGGGTGAGTGGTTAGCCTGGTGCCTGCAAAGCACCCTAGGCCGGTTCGATTCCGGCTATCGCTTCTCACTCTTGGCTGTCTCCTGAGGGGATCCGCTAGTGAAGTCAGCTGGTACTGATTCCAGCCGGGAGGCGCCCGTTACAGCGCCGCATTCTCTAACCTGCCGGGAGGTTTGTGCCGACTCTCGAAGACGTCCGCGCCGCGAAGGATGATTTCGGCCTGTTCTGCTCCCTGGTTGGTAAGCCACGCACGGCGTGGCAGATCGACGCGATGGAGCTCCGGAAGCGGCAGACGGTTGTGGTGGCCCCGCGTCAGTGTGGCAAGTCGGAGTCTCTGAGCTTGAAGGCGGCCCATGCGGCGCTGCGGAAACCGAACCAGCTCGTGATGATCGTTTCGGCGTCGGAGACGGCGGCCATTCGTCTGCTGTACATGGTACGTGAGGCGTTCGATCACCCGCTGTTGAGCGGTTCCCTCGCGGAGGACCCGACGCAGACCCGGATTGTCCTGAAGAACGGTTCCCGGATCCTATCGGTGCCGGCGTCGGAGAAGAGCATCCGTGGCTGGTCGGTGGATTTGCTGATCGTGGATGAGTGCGCGTTCGTCGCCGACGACATCCTGCTCTCGGCTGCGTTGCCGACGACGACGGCCCGCCCTGACGCCCGGGTGGTGTTGGCTTCAACACCGTGGGGTGATGCGGGGGCGTTCTTCAACCTTGCGATGCAGGGCCTGTCCGGAACGGATGAGCACACCCGCACGTACCGGTGGAAGTTGCTGGATGCGCCGTGGATCCACCCGGCTGTGGTGGAGGCGGCCCGGAAGTCGTTGCCGCCGTTGCGGTTCCGTGCCGAGTATGAGGGCGAGTTCATCACTTCGGGTGACGCGTACTTCGACCGGTCCGACATTCTTGCCTGCACGGCGGATTACCCGTTGCGTGCTGACGGTGACCGAATGCCTGCTTCGTGTGGTCTTGACTGGGGCCGTCAGCAGGACGCGCATGCGATCGTTCTTGCCGGGGCCTTGTATGACTGGGGTGTGAACCCTCACCCTGTGGTGATTCTTCCGTGGGTGGAGACGTCGCGGCGCCCGTACGGTGCGCAGGTGTCCGAGGTTGAGAAGCTCGCGAAGTCGTGGATGCTGGACGTCCGGACGGAAACGAACGGTGTGGGGGCGTACCCGTCCGAGGAGCTCATGCGGCGTCTGGGTGGTTGGACGCGGGTTGTGCAGCAGGGTTCCAGCCAGAAGTCGAAAGAGGACTACTACGGCCGGTTGCATGTGCTCATGTCTGAGCGGGGCATTGTGATCCCTCAGCATGAGGAGTTGTTGCGGCAGTTGGGTGGGATCACGGCCACGACAACCCCGATGGGCGGTTTGCGGATCCAGGCGCGGCAGGAGTCGTTGCACGATGACATGCCGGACGCTTTGGCGTTGGCTGTGGGGCATCTTCCTTCGGAGTTGGAGCCGTGTCCGGTTTCGGAGCCTCCGGAGGGCATGCATTGGGTTGAGACCCCGGGCGGGATCCGGATCCCGGTCCCGGTGTTGACGCGTAACGCTGAGCCGGACTGGGGTGCCGTGTATTCGGGTGTTCCGGCGTCGGCCGCGGCGGTGGAGGCCCCGAACCCGTGGGCTGAGGTTTACGGGGTGAAGAAGTCCGGCGCCAGTGAGGCGCTCCGGAAGCTGAAGGAGCTGAGTCAATGAGCGATGATCAATGCCCTGACTGCGGGAAACCGTGGCATCGCTGCTTCTGCCCGGTCAGGCGGGTCAGCGATGGCCTGATTCCTCCGGTGTACGACAATGCGCCGTCATGGCACTACGTCCACCGAGACATTCGATTCACGGACGCTGAGCTCGCCGCCGAGGTTCACCGGGCCTCCGCCGAGGTGTACCGGGCCAAGGTCCACGGACTTAACCCGGATGGGTTAATTGACCGGTTCATGGTGTTGAGCCGGTTCGCATCCCTTCCGCATTTTGATGAGGTGCAGGAGTGAAACGCCGCCACACTCCGGACGAGCTGGCGGCGGCGCTGCGCGAGCGTTTCCCGGCCCCGTACTCGCTGTCGTTCCGGCAGGTCGCAGAAGCCGCTGTGGAGCTCATCGACCCGGGCCCCGAGCCCGTTCCTGAGCCTGACGGGGCGCTGACCCCGGAACAGGCCAAAGCCCTCCTGAAAGAGGAGGACAACGGCTACATGGGCACGAAGACCATCTTCGACAAAAGCAAGTGCCAGCACTGCGGCGGCCTTCACGCCCGCAAATGCCCTGCCGTGGCCGAGATCGAATACCACCCTGACGGCAAAGTGAGCCGCGTCGTGTACTTCCCCCACGGCTCATGGCCAGCGGATGAAGTGTTGTGGCTCGAAGACGTTGTGAAAGCGGCGGAAGCCGAAACTGATTGATGACCCAGGAGGCGTGTGGCTAAAGGCAACTCGGTAGCGGCTGCCATCCTCGCCGCAGGCGGTAAGAACCCGGGCTTGATGACTCAACTGGCGCAGCAGGGCCAGTTCGACGTGAACCAGCCGTACAACCCGCTCCCCCGTCCCGCGTCGGCGTTCACGCAGGGCCAGTTCGCTCCGGGTTCCCCGATGATCCCCATGGCGGTGGACGTCCCGGGAGAGTCGGAGCGGCCGGATCCGCGCCGGTCCCAGTACCCGGTCAACTGGAACCTTAACCACGGCACGCCCGGTTCTGAGGGCTTGAAGCTGGCACCGTTCGCGACACTGCGTTCCGCCGCTGACGTGTACTCGGTGGCCCGGTCCTGCGTTGACCACCGCACGAACGAGATCGTTTCCATGGGCTGGGACATTGTCCCAACCGCTGAGGCGACACAGGCGATGAAGGGTGACCCGGATCTTCGGGAGGACTGGGAGAAGCGCCGCCGTCAGGTGGTGGAGTTCTTCTCCTCCCCGGACTCGGACAAGGCCAAGTACCCGACGTTTGAATCCTGGCTGTCCGCGCTCCTCGAGGATCGTTTCGTGATCGACGCCGTGGCCATCCATCTGCGGCCGCCGCGGCGGCGTGGTGCTGGCCCGTTCGGGTCGAACCTTGCAGCGTTGGACATTCTGGACGGTGCGACCATCCGGCCATTGTTCGACCTTGCGGGCGCGACACCTTCGGGCAGTTCCGTGGCGTACCAGCAGTACCTGTGGGGTGTGCCCCGCGTGGATCTGATCTCGGTGCTCACGGGCGAAGACGTGGCGGACCTTGGCGATCCTGCCGTGGAGTTCCGTGGCGACCAGCTCATCTACCTGCGCGAGACCACCCGCACGATCTCCCCCTACGGGTTCTCGTGCGTGGAGAAAGCCATCCGGCCTATCACCATCGGCCTGTACAAGCAGATCTACCAAGAGGACTACTTCACGGAAGGCTCGATCCCGGCGCAGTACGTGATCGCCGGTGACGGGGTGGACACCCCGCAGCAGATCCGCATGCTTCAGGACGCCCTGAATGCCATGGCCGGGGATATCGCGGCGAAGCACCGGATCATTGTCCTGCCGAAGGGTTCACAGACGAAGGACCAGAAGCATTCCCCGCTGGCGGACCAGGGTGATGAGTGGATTATCTCCCAGGTCACGGGGCCGTTCGGCATGACTCCGATGGATCTTGGTGTGACGCCTCGCGTGTCTGCTGTTCAGTCGCCTTCGGAGTCGAAGCAGCTTTCCCAGATCAACACGGATAAGGGTTCGCAGAACCGTATCAAGCCGGTCACGGGGCAGTTGAAGGCCGAGTTGTTCGACTACGTGATCCAGCGCGTGTTCGGCCAGAAGGACATGGAATGGTTCTGGGGCATTCCCTCGGAGACGGATGCCGGGGCGGACATCATCGACACGCACGTCACGATGGTCAAGAACGGTCTCGAAGCGATCGATGAGGCCCGTGTGGCGGTCGGTAAGAACCCGTTCGGTCTTCCTGAGACGTCGGTCCCGGGCATCATCACGTCCACGGGGTATATGCCGTTGACGGTGGCTGTTCAGGCTGCTGTGGCGTCGGTCGCTGCGGCCGCCGGCGCCGCGGAACCAGCGCAGTTGGGTGATGAAGCTCCGGATAAGGCACCGAAAGATGAGGATGAGCCTCTGAAGGGCCCGAACCTGACCACCCCGGCCCATGATGCTGTGAGGGCGGCTGACGGCACCCCGCCGGCTGCGAAGGCTGTCACGGCGGAGTTGGAGAAGCTGGAACGGTTCCTGAGGAAAGGACGCCCGGTATCGGCGTTTTCCTCGGACATCCTGACCTCTGACGAGTTGGCGGAGGCTGAGCTCCCAAAAGCGTGACCGGCGCTGTGCATGCGGTGGCCCGGAAAGCGGGGGCACGGCTGAGGCAGCAGCGCCGGGAGGAGCAGCTTCACCCGGCCATGACGGCTGTCGCGGCCGGTCTGGGGCAGTTGGTGTATGACCACCGTCATCAGGGGTTGTCCACGGCTCAGTTCGTGGACCGGGGCACGTCGGTGATGGCGGGCGGGTATTCGTCGGCGATGGATGCCGGTTCTTCGGACGCTGCAGCGGACCATCCGGACACTCCTGTGGTTTCGTTCGGGTCTGAGGTCCGGCAGCGGGCTGAGGCCCAGCAGGGGTTCCTGATGGGGCTCATGAAATCGGTCATCACGGGCGTTTCCAGCGCGGCTCTGGCGAACCGTTTCGGGTTGTACGCGCAAACTCTTGTGGGGGCTTACAACTCGGCGTATGGGCAGACCGTTGTCGCGGCCAACCCGACTTACGAGATCGTGTGGGAGCTCGGCGCGACTGAGAAGCACTGCGCGCCGTGCTTGTCTCGTGCGGGCAAGGTGTTCACGATGCAGACCTTGCCTGGCTGGCCGGGCGACGGGACGTTCGGCGGGGTTGTTTGTTCCGGCGGTGCCCGGTGCGGGTGTTCGGTGTCGTTCCGTGAGGGCGGTGTTGAGGTGGCCCGTGCAGGGAACACGCAGCGGGAGAACGCGATGTCGCATTACGACCAGCAGAACGATGATGCGGCAGCGCGGCGTGACGCGGCTGAGCAGGCCAGGGCCGATTTCGTGTCAGGGCTGCCTAGCCGTATTGGTTCGGATGGTACGTCCACGCAGGGCCGGGCACTGGATCGTGACGCTATCCGGCAGGAACTTGCTGACGCGGCGAACGCCCGCGAGCGGGCCTCCGGCGGGTATCAGGGCGTCACGTACGAGCCGCGGGACATCCCGGCAGACGAAGTGGCACGGATCTTGAGGGAGAGAGGGAAGACGCTGTGAGTGAATTCGCTGCATTCTGCCTAGGAGCAGGCGCACCCCGGGCCGACTGGCAGGCCGAGTCCATGAGCCTGAAAGAAGTGGTGACTGTCATTGTCGCCCCGCGCCAGACGGGAAAGACCGAGACTGTCGAGCTTCTGGCGGCATGGGAAGCCCTGCGTATGCCAAACCTGACGGTCATGCTCGTATCGTCAAGCGATGGTCAGTCGGGCCGCTCTCAGAAAGCTGTCCGCCGGTTCTGCGATTGCCAAATTGCGGGCGAAGATTTCCATCGGACGGCGCTCATGAATGGCTCGCAAATCCTTTGCGTTCCACCGGAGCGGGCGTCCATCGTCGGATGGAGCGTAGATGTCCTGATCATCGATGACGCGGCTTTCATTGAGGAAGACATACTCAACTGTGCGCTCAAGACTACGGTCGGCGCCGATGCGAAGGTCGTCCTCATCTCCGCCCCATGGGAGGCCAAGGGGATATTCCACGAGTATGCCAAGATCCGCGCGATCCGCTGGGACATCACGGACGCGCCATGGATTGACCCCCGAACCGTCGAAGCGGCGCGCAGGGTCCTCCCCGAGGGCAGGTTCCGATCCGAGTACTTGGCCGAATTCCCGAAGGTTGCGGCGGCATGAGGGAATGGTTGATCGCGTTGCTTTACGCGATATCGATCCTGGCTTTCATCCTGCTCATCGCGGGGGTGCGGCCGTGACAGTCATTGTCCCCTACGTCGAGCCCTTCCTTGAATCGGAGACTGAGACGTGGGCCCGGGCGAACGGGGCGCTGATCTGCCTGCTGCTTCAGTCCGACTCAAGCCACTACTGGACGCTGCTGTCGATGATGTGGATGGCCAGTGCCGGGACCAGCCGGGACCCTGGGCTCAGTGAGCATGTCGGGAAGCCCCTGACCGTTGTGGAGCAGGACGTTGTCCCGGCCCGGGGTGTGGTTGAGGCCATGGAGGCCTGCCCGGAGCCGTGGTGCGCGTCCCCGTACCAGCTCGGCACGGGCGTGTGGCTGGATGAGGGCCTCGGGTGCACGAAGTTCTCCGCGAAGCTCATCGCTGACCACCCGGACCTCATGGAGGTTGTCGGGTGGATCGATGACGACGGGATGCCCGCAAGGGACTGGCACCGCCTGGACGTCCGGATCGCCCGGACGCTCCGGGATCTTGGTTACGCCCCGCACCGGCACCGCCGCTCCACTCATTTGCACGACTACTCGAAACGACCCTAAGGAAACCATGGAACCGAGCATCGGCCGTATCGTCCACTACACGCTGACCGAATCCGACGCCGCGCGGATCAACAAGCGCCGCGAAGACTTCATGGCGTTCGTGAAGGCGTCCAAGGAGTACCCCTCGGACGGCTACCAAGCCCACGTCGGCAACGCGGTGCGTGCGGGTGACGTTTACCCGGCCATCATCGTGCGTGTATGGGCGACGTCGGTGAACCTCCGCGTGATCCTGGACGGCACGGACGACTTCTGGGCGACTTCGATCAGTGAGGGCGAGGGCGAGCGTCACTGGTCCTGGCCGCCGCGGGTCTAGCCTGTGGACGCCGCTGACGTGTTCCTTTCCCGGGCATCGCGGCCCCTGATCGTGTGCGACATCGACGGGACGCTGAACCACTTCGCGGAGTCGATATGCTCGGCCCTGAATGCCCGTTTCGGGCTGTCCCTTGTGGCGGCGGAGGTCAACACCTACCGGATCGGGGAAACGCTCCCTCGCGAGCAGCAGGATTGGCTTGCAGCCCAGTTCTGTAAGGGCGTCTTCTACGCCAACGCGGTGGCTGACCCTTTGGCCATAGAGGCACTCCGGACCATCAAGGATTCCGGGCACAGGGTGTGTGTCGCGACGGACCGGCCCGAGTCGGTGCGGATCTCCACCGAGGCTTGGGTCCAGCGGAACGGGGTCCCCGCTGACAGCCTCAACGTCGGCCCGGGCAACAAGGAACGGCTACTTGCCGGGTGCGGCCCCGACAATCCCGGGCTACTGGTCGATGACTCTCCCGAAAAGTGGCTGACCGTACCCCGCGAAGGCGTCTCGGTCTGGTCCCCCCGACACCCGTACACACCCACCAACTGGCAGGACTACCAAGGCGTATGGGTATTCGATGACTGGGCGCAAGTCCTTGACCGACTCAGCATAGGAGTCCCCGCATGACCGAACAGCCCGCAGAGACCGGAATCGCCATTTATGACGCCGGAATTCCCGTCTGGCCTACCCCGAAAATCCCCCCATTCCCAAAAACCCAAACCAAAGACACCCACCAGGAGGCGTGTGGCATTCACGACTGACGGCGAATCCATCGCCATTTCCATTCCATTCACCAAATCAGAAGAAGCCGCTGACGGCTCCGTCTATGTTGAGGGCATCTGCACCGACGATGGCCTTGATCTCGACAGTCAAATTGTTGACAGGGACTTCGCAACCAAGGGCCTGACGGTCTGGTTTGAGGACTGGGGCAATTGCAGGCAAATGCACTCCTCGAACCTCGCGCCCGCTGGCAAGGCGGTCAAGATGGAGGTCCGCCCGGAGGGTATTTGGGTCCGCACTCATGTCGTGGAACCGACAGCTGTGAAGCTGGTGAAGGAGGGCGTCTACAAGGCGTACTCGGTTGGCATCTCGAAGCCGCGGATTATCCGTGACCCGGATGGTATCGCGAAGAACGGCCGCGTGGTGGACGGGATCTTCTCGGAAATCTCCCTTGTGGACTTCCCCGCGAACCCGCGTTCCCGTTTCGATCTGGCCAAGCGCGCCAGCTCTGGTGAGATCGAGGTCGTTGAGAAGGCCGTCGAAGTGGAGCTGACGAAGGCCGCCCCCACCCCCGCCGATGTGTTCGGCGACAAGGCGAGCGAAGGAGATTCTGTGCCTCAACCTGCTGAAGTTCCCGCTGCTGAGAAGGCGACTGACGCCGACACGGCGCCGGTTGAGCCTGAGGTGACCAAGGGTTCCCGCGACTGCACGAACTGCGGGGCAACGCACCACGCGGATTCCGCGGCGAAGTTCTGCGCTGACTGTGGTTCGAAGCTTCCCGGCAAGACGGAGAAGGCTGAGGAGCCGGAAGTGTCCAAAGCCGCCGACGCGAAGGAGCCTGACGGCGACGAGGACGGCGCGGACACTGACGGCGATGGTGACGGCAAGCCTGACGCCGACGACGACAAGGCTGAGAAGTCCGTGGTCCCGCTGCACGTCAAGCGCCTCCACGACGCCCTGTGCGCCGCGTTCCACGAGGAGGACGTACTGAACGTCCACCCGGTGGTAGCGAAGGGCCTTCCGGGGCTTGTGGAGCCGGCGGTGTGGGCCGCTGATGTCAGCAAGGCGATTGCCGCGGAGGACATCGCCGGCATGGTCCGTCTCTCCGAGGGCTACGGCTTGGCGCTCCAGCTCGCGAAGGCCGATGAGGCCGCGTGCGGCACGGCGATGGACGGGCTGAGGAAGTCCTTCGCGGACGCTTTCCCCGACGCCCACCCCACCCCGGGTGATGTGGAGCCGGGCAAGTTCAAGCGGCCTTACATCTCGGCGGGCCGGGTCAACCCGACTGCGGCGCCGGGGCAGCACCCTCGGATCCCGCTCGCCTCGCACGTCCCGACCCCGAAGGCCGCCGAAGCGGACCTTACCAAGGGTGTTGTGGAGGATCAGGCCGCCGACATCCTCAAGTCGTTCCACGATTTCATCGCGGACCAGCACGCTGACATGTGCCCCATGTTCCCGGAACCGGGTGTTCTCCCCACGCCTGCCCCGGCGACAACGGATGCGCTCGACACCCGCGCCACGGCGACGCCGCAGCCTGTCACGCCCCCGAACTACGGCGATGTCCGTAAGGGCCTTGGCCTGGCCGCTGAGGAGTCGCTGGACGACCGGATCACTTCCCTTCTCGGTAAAGCCATTGAGAAGGCACAGAAGCCCCTGCAGGATGAGAATTCGTCCCTGCGGGAAGAGGTTGAGACGCTCACTAAGCGGATCACTAGCCTCGAATCCGCTCCGGACCCGAGTGATCGGGCTTACCGGGGTGGAGCCCTCGCCGCTCTGCGGCCATCGGTGGAGAAGGGCGCTGCGGGCAGCGTCGATACCGAGGCAGCCGAGGCACTGAGGGCGATCATCCTCAAGGCGCGGCACCCCAGGAGTGATATCTCCGGTCCCGCCATGGACTCGCTCATCAAGGTCGTGGGGCCCAAGCGGGCCGCCGATCTCGTCTCTGATTGACAACCCCTTTCTCTACCCTATTGGAGGTATGTGACCCGTATTTCTGGAACCCTTGAGCTTGACAAGCTCGCCAACACCGAATCGAACACTGACGCCATTTCGAAGGCAATGACTGGCGTCGCGCCTGGCCAGTACGCCGACAAGACCACCGAGATGATCGGTGAGCTGACCAAGGGCCGCAAGGGCGGCTTCAGTGACGATCACGCCGTGGCTGCGGATACTTTCTTCCGCAAGGCCATCAAGAAGGGCTTCGAGGCCCCGGCGGAGGTCGCGAAGGGCCTGAACCCGATGTTCTCCGGCGCGATCGGTGCTGCGATGCAGACGCCGCAGTCGGCGGCGATGGGTCAGCTCGTTGGCCAGCTCGAACAGATCCTTGGTACCGAGCTTGGCAAGAACATCAGCCTCACCAGCCCGCTGGCTTCCGGTCTTGTGCCGTTCGATCTGGCGGCCCCGGCGAAGCTGATCTACCCGGTTCACTCCCCGCTGAGGAACCTTTTCCCCCGCGTTCCCGGTCAGGGCCTCTCGCACCGTGCGAAGGTCATCACGGCGGTGTCCGGTTCGGCCATGGGCGGTCTCGCGACCCCCGGCAACCGCATGTCCATTTCGGAGTTCCCCAACGGGGGCAGCTTCTCGCAGTGGCCGGGTAACCTCCCGGGTTCGGGCTCGCAGACCGCGATTGACCTGAACGTCCCGTACAAGTTCTTCGGCCTGTCCGAGAACGTCTCGTGGCTCTCCCAGTTCGCTGGTCAGGGCTTCGAGGACAACGCGGGACTCGCGTCGCTGATCCTGTTGCAGGAGATGATGATGCTGGAGGAGCGCGCGATCCTCTCCGCCACGGCGACTGCGCTCTCCACCCCGGCACAGGTGACCCTCACGGCCCGCTCCGCGAACTCTGGCGAGGTCGGCATCTCCGGTGTCACCACGAACGTGTACGTGCAGACCACCGCCGTGAACCTCTACGGCGAGACCCTCCCGTCCACGGTCGCCTCGGTGGCTGCGTCGAACGGGCAGGTCATCGACGTGACCCTCACGCAGGTGTCGGGCGGGTTCGCGTCGAACATCTACACCGGCACGGGCACGGCGGCACCCGCCAACTCGGGCATGCACCTGCAGACCGCCGGCGTCGGTGCGACGAAGTTCACCATCCAGGGCGCGCTTCCGACCACGGGCGCAACCCCGCCCACGGCCGACACCGGTACGTCGAGCGCGAACGACTACGAGGGTCTCGTCTCCACGGTCTCCGGGCACGCTGCGGGCGGTGTGTACCCCGCCGGGTACCAGGGCTCCTACGTGAACCAGGCAGTCGGTGACATTCTCTCGGTCAACACGGTCAACAACGCCTTGCAGGCGATGTACAACGGTGCCAGCGGTATCGGCGCTGACCCGGACTTCATCCTCACTGAGGCTGGCGACCAGATGCGTCTTGGCGCTTCGATTGCCAACGCGGGCACGGGCACGGCGGGTTACCGTCTTGAGGTTTCGCAGGATCAGGTTGACGGTGTGCGGGTCGGCACGAAGGTGCGCGAGTTCGTCAACCCGATCACGGGCAAGGTCATCGACATGCGGTCGCACCCGTACCTCGCGCAGGGCACGGCAATGCCGATCTCGCTGAAGCTGCCTCAGCCGCAGCAGAACATCAGCAACGTGTGGGAAAACGTCATGGTTCAGGACTACCTGTCCATCTCGTGGCCCGTCATCGACGTGACGTTCCGCTACAGCATGTTCATGTACGGCACTCTCTTCTGCCCGGCCGTTCAGTACAACGGCCTCATCCAGGGCATCCAGAAGACTGTGGCGTCCGGCACGACCGGAACCTACAGCTAGTCCCAAAGTCCACTGCCCCGACCTAAGCAGGCCGGGGCAGTGGCATCCAATCCTTCAGGAGATCCCTTGGACTTCTACGTCGATCGCAAGAACGGCGCCCCGATGCGTGAAGGCTGCTACGGCATCAAGGTCGGCAGCACCAATTACAACGCTGACAGCCATGGCCGCGTGACTGTGGACAACCCGGATCATGTGCGCCTCATCGAGCAGTCCGCCCGCGACGACGGCGGCCGGATCCAAAAGGCCACCGGCACCAGGATTACCCGGACCGCTTCAAAGCGGTGCGAGCCGTGCCGATTCACCGCCTACCGTTTTTCGACCGTCTGCCCGAAGTGCGGCGGCCCTCTCGAACTCAAAGGAGAATCATGACCGCCTACGCCGCTTCCAGTGTCACCGCTTTCGCCCCGGGCAATGTCCCGTGCAACGGGCACCTCAAGGGCGAGGACGATGAGCGTTTTATCATCGACTGCCCCGTTTGCGAGCCCTTGCTTGCGGGTGACCCGTTCTGGGCGACTTCCCTCGAGGAGGCCCCGCTGACGGGTCCTGAGATGCGCGAGGCGGAGCGGAAGAAAGCGCAGGGCTCGGCTGCCATGGCCGAGTTCTCGCAGGCTTTCATGGCGAACTTCATGTCCCAGCAGGCGGCGGCGTTCGCCGCGCAGCAGGCTGAAGCCGCGAAGGCCGCTGAGTCCGAGAAGGCCAAAGCTGAGGTAGAAGCTAACGCCGCCAAGGAGGACGCCGAAGCCGCTGCAAGGGCTGCCGCGCCGAAGCCCGCTCCGAAGTCTGCCCCGCGTTCCAAGGCCCGTGGGGCGTCCGCGTAGCGGGTGCCCACGCTGCGGGGGCCCTCAGAGACGCCCCCGCCCGCTGGTGGGCCAATGCTCGGATTGCAAGGAAATGGTCTGCCAGAAGCACGTCCAGTGGGTCGATGACCGTTGGGTGTGCACGAAATGCGCGAAGGGGACGCGATGAGCAACGCAAACATTCAGATGACTCCGGGAGGGGCGATATGTGTCATCCCTGGACCGTCCGAGCTGAAGCTCCTGCCGGCGGTGATGACGGACGGCGACGGGAACCTCATTGGCTCGGTTGACCAGGCTAATGGTACCGCCGCGGTCCTTGCGACCCAGATCGGCGGACCTGTGCAGATCGTTTACAGTGAGCCTCTGACGGCCCGTTCGTCCTCGGGTTACGTGGACACGCTCAAGTCGGGTCCTGCAGTGAGTGGCGCGCAGGAGATGTTCCTTGGCGTGAACGTCTCGGCGGCCTCGGGGTCGTTGGTTGTGACGCTTCAGCAGCAGGACGCCAACGGTGTCTGGCAGGTTGCCGCGTCCACGCCGGCGATCACGCAGACGGGCACTGTGGCGCTTTCCATCGGCACGGGCACGCAGAACCCGACGATGCTCAACGGTGGCCCGTACAGGCTCGTGTGGGCCATTTCCGGGGCGTCCCCTTCGTTCACTTTCCAGATGAGTTTGCAGGGGCGCTGATCATGACGAACATTGTGGGCCCGGGCGCCCCGTATATCACCCCGGCCATGCTGATTGCCGCGCCTACTGGTATTTCGTGGTCCACGATCCCGACCCCGCGCGCTAGCCCAGAACAGCAGCTCGCGGAGCAGCTGAACATTTGCATGCGCGCCACGGCAGCGGTGGACGATTATGTCTCGACTCCGCTGCGGGCCACCATTGACACGGAGACGCTGTTTGGTCCCGGTGACATGCGGTTCCAGATCCGGCCGAACGGTACGTGCTGGCTTGTCCTGTCCCGGCCCCCGGTTGTGTCAGTGCTGTCCGGCCAGTACTCGGCCTCGGCGTCGTTCCCCCCGGCATGGACGCCTCTCGATGCCAGCAAGTTCAAGGTTTACAAGCCCATCATGGGTTTGTACGGCACGAGCGTCCCCGGGACCACGGACACGGGCGGTCAGGCCGTCCTGATGGCCCCGGGCGTCGTTTCCGGTTCCCGCGGCTCCGTCGAAGTCCAGGTGACTTACATGAACGGGTGGCCGCATACGCAACTCATGGCGGCTGCGAACGTCGGTGACACCACCATTCAGATAGATGACGTGACTGGCTGGCTTGGCGCGTGCGGGACTATCCGCGACTCGGTGGGACAGGAAGCCGCCGTGGTCACAGCAGTGTCTCCTACGGTCACGGGTTCCCTGTCCGGGCCGGGAACGCTGACGCTCGCCGCACCGTTGGCGAACGCCCACCCCGTGGGGACGCTGTTCACAACCATCCCTGAGTCTGTGGTTTCGGCGGCGATCCTGTACGCCGTTTCAGAGGCTCTCGTGCGCGGCGCCACGGCGGTCTCAGCGCCGGGCGGTTCCGGTTCCTCCGGCGGCGGCTCGAAGTCCATTGACCAGTACACGTCCGAGGCGGAACTGAAGATCCACAGATTCCGGCCAACGTTGTGAGCTGGAAATCCCACTCCCATCACGGGAAAAGGAAGTTCCACCACCGCCGGACGCTCCACCACCGGCATTACCACCTGAAGCACAAGCGGCGGGCGGTTCACGCGACACACAGACGGGCGACGAAGTTACGCCGCCATTACCACCTGAGGCACAAGCGCCATCTGACGCACCGACGCCAAGTCACCAACCGCCACACCGCGCACCGCGCGGCCCGCCGTAAACGCTAGGAGGCCCAATGACGCTGAACGCGACGCAACTATACGTCAAGGGCCTCCTCGACGGGCTGACGTTACCGATCGCTGAGCTCGGGACGCTGGAGGCTCACGTTTCCTACCCGAACCCCCTGGATCAGGTCACCCCGCTGTGCTTCATCTGGGGCGCAATGGGCGATGAGAAACGGCACACCATGCCGCGCGCACAGCCAGGGAACCTCTCTACGGGCGGGTTCAAGGACACCGCGTACGACATCGACCTGTGGATATTCCATGCCGAGCTTGCGGACGACCCGAACGCGGACTCCCTGTTCCCGGTCGTGATCGACGCCGTCCGGAAGGTGCTGCGTAACACCCAACTAATGGCGCAACTAACCGATTCGGTCACCGGCGAGAAGTCAACGATCAAGAAGATCGGCGAAAACATCAAGATCGACTACATGCCCGCACGGGCACTGGAGGATCAGCGCATGCTCCAGTACGAGTGCCGGATGATCGTGAGCGTTGTGGAGGCGATCCAGGCATGAGCGAAACATTCTCCTTCAACGCCAGCATTCCTGACTTGCCTTTGGCGCATTTCAACTGGGCGACACGGGCGGCGGGCTGGGCGGACCATATCGGACCGATCATGCGCGCCGAACTGATGAAGCAGGCCCCGAAGCAATCCGAGCGGCTGGCAAAGTCCATCCGGTACCAGCGGTCCCTTCTCGCGGACGGTTTGAAGGTCAAGTGGACCGCGAACACCCCCTACGCCAAATACGTGGTGGAGGGAACGAAACCGCACGACATCGTGCCCAAGGCCGCACGGGCGCTCCACATCATGGACGCCCACGGTGAGGCGGGCTTCGCGGCGTTCGCCCACCACCCCGGGTCCAAGCCAAACGATTTCCCCAAACGCGCCGCCGACGCCCTCGGCAGCCGGATCGCACTGACGTTCCGGGCAGCCGTCACGGAAGGCCTCTGATGAAGATCACCTTTACCGGCCAGCAACCCGTCTACGTCCACAACATCGGCATCTTCGAACCCGGGGATACCAAGGACATCGACGGGCCGATAGGGCCGCACCTGCTCAGGCGAACAGATTTCATCCCAACCCCCAAGCCGGTCCCGGTGAGGGCAATCACCAAAGCCAAGGCGCCCGCCAAGGCGAAGAACACCAACACCCAGGAGGTCTGTGACCAGCCAAGTAATTGAACGGTGGGGGTCGCTCTCTGCCACCGGTATCGGCGTCGAACAAGTTTTCGGAACGCCGGTCCTGCCGACAAGCAACGTGCCCATGACGGGTAACTCCCTTCAGATGGATCCGGGGCTGTTCTTCCCGAAGGTCCAGATGGGCCAGCGGGATTTGAACATCTTCCCGCTGTACGGGCAGCAGAAACTGTCCGGTTCCGTGTCCGCTCCTCTGTTCCCGTCCAACGGTGCTGAGCTTGTGGTGTCTGCCATCGGCATGGACGCGGCACCCGGTCAGGGTGTTGTGGGTTCCACCCCGACGAACTCCACGACCATGACGTCCAGTTCCACGGCTGGTGCGACGACGATCCTGGTCGCCGCGGTCACCGGGTATGTGGCGGGCACGACGATTGTGCAGATCGACACGAACACCGGCACCACGAAGACCTCTGAGTGCCGGAAGGTCACCACGATCACGGGCACCACGTCGCCGTACACGCTGACCCTGGACGCGGCCCTGACGTATGCGCACGCGTCAGCTTCGGCTGTCGCCGCGGTCGTGGCACCGTTCACGCACACGATCTCCCAGCAGAACACCCTGCCGTCCCTGACGGTGGAGAAGAACCTCGGCGGGTACGACTCGCTGCAGTTCGCCGGCTGCCGGATCAACAAGCTGGCCTTGGCGTGCCAGTCCACGAACCAGGAAGCCACGGTCACGGCGGACCTCATTGCACAGTCCGCCGCGGTCCTCGATTCCCCTTCCCCGATTGCGGTTGTCAACGAGAACCCGTTCGTGTTCGCGGAGGCGTCCCTGTCCCTGTTTGGTCAGACCGTCGCGCAGGCGGAGAACTTCTCGATGGACATTGAGAACGGCATCAAGGACACGTACACGTACGGGCAGGCCGGGCCGAAGTTCCTCACCCCTGTCACCCGGCACATTTCCGGTAAGGCGGATGTGGTGTTTACGTCCCTTGATGATGCCACGTGGGGTTACTACACCCAGATGGCGAACAAGGTCGAAGGCGCGGTCGCGTGGACCCTGGCTCACCCGAACAACGGCGGCACGTGGACGTTCAACCTCCCCGCGATCCGTCTGAAGACCTACACCGACGCGGTTCCGATGGATGACGTGATCAAGTCCTCGCTGGCTTTCGAGGCCCGCCTGAACCTTGCCACGTCCACCACGATCTCCGCGACTCTCGTCAACTCCGCATACCTCGGCTACTAGATAGGACCAACGCACATGGGCTTTATTTCCAAGTACACGAAGACGGAACGCATCGACCTTGAGGACGGTTTCTGGGTGGAGATCCGCCCGCACCTGACCGCCGCTCAGAAGGCCGCGGCTGAGGACAAGCTGGTCAGCATGGACGGCAACACGTCCGGAATGCAGATCGGCACCGGGGCTTACAACATCGTGTTGACGACTCAGGCGATCTGCTCGTGGAACCTCACGGACGAGCATGACAACCCGATGCCCGTCACCCCGGAGGACAAGCGTCTGGAGTCCGTGAAGAGGCTCCCGTCGTGGGTGACGGCGAAGGTTGTCGCCGCGATCCGCGATGCGGAGACGAAGAGCGCTGAGGGGCGGGCCGCGTTTCCGGGCGGAAGTGGAGAAAGCCCTGCGGTCGCCGGACAGCAACCAGAGGCCCCCGTGGCAGTTGGCGCAGTTCCGGAAGGCGGAGGCGTTCTGGACGAAGTTCGGGGCGAGGCTCCTGCCGGAGGACCTCAACCACTGGCCTGACGGGCTGGTTGAGGATTTCATCGTCATCCTCAACACCGATGCCGAGGTCCAGAACGAAAAGCATGACGGCAAGGCGGCGGCCAGCACTCCTGAGCGGGCCGCCGCCACGCAAACAGCATTCGACAACCTCCCGCGTAGGAAACGCGGCGAAACAGGAGGTATGTGACCAATGAGCTGATCCTCCTCGAAGTCGAGGCCCGGGACCGCGCGTCAGCGGTTTTCAAGTCCATTGAGGGGAGCCTTGGGAAGTTCACGGGCGGACTCGACAACATGCGGACCGCTCTCGGTAGGTCCGGGACGGACATGGAGGCAGCTCAGGCGAAGGCCGCCGCCCTCGGGCGCGCACACGAGGCCGCCGCGGCGCAGGTGAAGGCCGCACAGGCTGACATGGTCGCCGCCGGCGGGAAGGTCAAGGAAGCCCAGTCGGCGATGGCGGACGCGGCGAAGCTGTCCGGGGACGAGCAGAAGAAAGCCTCGGAACTCGCCGCGACCGCGATGCAGAAGGCATCCAACGACGAGCAGGCCGCCCTTCTGACCCTACAGGGTGCGCTTGAAACCTCGACCAAGAAGCACAAGGAATTCCAAGACGCCCAGTCCGAGATGTCGGCAAGGTCCGAGGCTGTCACGAAGACCATGGCCGGGGTTGGTGTCGCGACCGGCGCTGTCGCTGTTGGGGTTGGTCTCCTCGCTGTGGATTCAGCGAAAGCGGCCGGTGATTTTCAGGCGAACATGACGAAGGTCGCCACCTCAGCCGGTGAGCCTGTGGAGAACCTGCAGAAGGACTCCGACGCGATCATGGCGCTGGCCCGGGACACCGGGGCCACCCTGGAGAGCCTCACGGAGGGCTTCTACAAGGTGTCTTCGGCTGGTTTCCACGGCGCGGACGGAATGAACGTCCTGAAGGCCTCTCAGGAGGGCGCGAAGGCTGAAGGCGCGGACTTGGAGACCGTCTCGGATGCTGTGTCTTCGTCCCTGATCGACTACCACCTCAAAGCTTCTGACGCGGCTGACGTGACCTCGAAGCTTGTCGCCGCGACCGCGGCGGGCAAGATGCGGTTCCAGGACCTGGCATCGGCAATGCCTGCCATCCTGCCTACGGCGTCGGCGGCGCACGTGGCCTTGTCGGACATCTTGGGTGACATGGCCTCCATGACGGTCCACGGTGAGTCGGCGCAGCAGGCGTCACAGAACCTTGCGGACGCGATCCGGCACATGGAGAACCCGACAGCCCAGCAAGCCAAGCAGCTTGCCCTGTTGGGCATGACCACGACGCAGTTGGCGGACGACATCAAGTCCAAGGGCTTGTCGGGGACTTTGCAGGAGATCTCCACCAAGATCACGAACATGATGCCGCCGGGGTCGGACAAGGTTCTCCTGCAGATGCGCACGGCCATGGATTCGTTGACGGGGCCGGCGAAGGATCTTGCGCAGCACCTGTTTGACGGTTCGATGACCATGAAGCAGTACCAGAAAGCTGCGCTGGACCTTGACCCCGTGTCAGCCAAGCAGGCGTCGTCATTCGCTACCCTGCTCGGCGCGACGCACCGTATCGGTGACGCGCAGGTGTCCGGTTCGGAGGTGCTGCAGAACTACACGCAGGCACTCGCCAAAGCAACTGGTGACGCGACAGGCCTGAACGTGGCCCTGATGCTGACCGGCGAGAACGCCGGCACCACCAATGCCGCGATCAAGTCCGTTGCCGGGGCCACGGCTGACGCGCAGGGCAACGTGAAGGGCTGGACGGAGATCCAGGCGAACTTCAACACGAAGCTCGACAAAGCCAAGGAATCCTTTGAGACCGTGAAGGTTGCCATCGGAACGGCTCTCCTGCCGATCCTCGGGACCCTGATGGACAAGGTTTCCTCGTTCATGGGTCCGATCGTTGACTGGATCTCGCACAACCCGCAGCTTGCCGCAACGATCCTGATCGTCACGGGCGCCGTCATGGGGCTTATCGCCGTGGTCGCGGCCCTGACTATCGCGTTCACGTTCCTTGCCGCTAACCCGATTGTGCTGGTGATCACCGGGATCATCATCGCAATCGCGGCCCTTGCCTTCGGGGTCGTCCAGCTCGTCACGCACTGGAACGACGTCGTCAAGTGGATCACCCAGATCTGGGGCGGGTTCATGAACTGGCTCAAGCAGATCATCGACGGCTTTGTGACCTGGTGGAACGGTGTCTGGGCCCCGGTGGGGGCGTTCTTCAAGACCATCTGGGATGACGTCGTGAACTGGACGAAGGGCGCCATCGGCGGCTTCGTTCAGTGGTGGATGTCCGTGTGGACGCCTATCGAGACCGGGTTCAAGGCTGTGTGGGACGGGATCGTTACCGTGGCGAAGTTCGTCGTGACGCTTCTGGCTGCGGTCCTGATCGGCCCGATTGTCGGGATCGTCCACCTCCTCGGGGACGCATGGAACTGGCTGTGGAAAAACGCGATCAAACCCGCATGGGACGGGATCGTTGACGTGATGAAAGTCGCCTGGAACTGGATTCTGGGGAACGTCATCAACCCGATCGTGAACTACGTGAAGTTCGTGGCCTCGATCTACGTGTGGCTGTGGCAGAACGTCCTTGTCCCGGTGTGGAACGGCATCGTGGACGTGTTCCGCACGGCGTGGAACTGGATCCTCACGAACGTGGTTCAGCCGATCATCGACTGGTACCACAAGCTCGCGGACACCTTCACATGGTTCTGGCAGAACGTTGTCGTCCCGGTGTGGAAGGGCATCCAGGACGCGATTGCTTTTGCGTGGAACTGGATCGTCCAGAACGTCATGAATTTCATCCACACCGAGATCACCGGCCTCGGCATCATCTTCAACTGGTTGCATGACGACGTGATCAAGCCGGTGTGGCAGGCCATCCAGGACGCGATTGGTGCGGCGTGGAACTGGCTGACCCAGAACGTGTTCGACCCAATTGGCAAGGTTATTGACGGCGTTGGCAAGGGCTTTGACGCCATGGGTCAAGGCATCAAGAAGGCCTGGGACGGAATGAAGGAAGCGGCTAAGGTTCCGATCCAGTTCGTCGTGGACACCATTTACAACAACGGCATCCTGCCGGTCTGGAACAACGTTGCCAAGACTGTTGGGATCGCGCCGATTGACCCGGTACACCTGAACTTCGCGACAGGCGGCACCGTCCCCGGCTACTCGCCGGGGAACGATACCGTTCACGCGATGCTATCCCCGGGTGAGGGCGTCCTTGTCCCGCAGGCCGTCCGGGCTCTTGGCGGTGCTTCCGGGATTGACGCGATCAACTCCATGTTCGGGCATGGCGGCGGACCCTCCCTGAAGGGCGGCCGTCAGCATTTCGCGGACGGCGGTGTTGTCGGGGACATCATCGGAAGTATTGGCAACGTGGTTGGCGGGGCCCTGAACGGCCTCAAGGACGCCGCCCTTGGCGGCCTGCGGGCACTGGCGGCACCAGTGGTGCAGGGCATTGAGCATCTCGCGGATGGTTCGCTTGGCTCGACAGGGTTCGGCGGCCTGATGGATTCGGGTGTGCACAAGATCGGGGACGGCTTCCTGTCCTTCCTTGGCGGGAAGGACTCCACGGCGGCGAAGTCCGCCGGCAACGCGAACATCGGTTCCCCGGGGGCCGTGTCCGGGGATCTTGCGCAGTGGGTGGCTCAGGCCATGTCCGACGCCGGGGTGACCGGCGGGGACTGGTTGAACGGTCTGGAAACGATCGCCATGCACGAGTCGGGCGGGAACCCGAACGCCGCGAACAACTGGGACTCCAACGCTGCGGCCGGAGACCCTTCCAGGGGTCTGATGCAGACCATCGGTTCCACGTTCGAGGCTTACCGGTCGGCGGCCCTGCCGGATGACATCTTCGATCCGGTGGCGAACATCGTCGCCGGTATCGGATACATCCGGTCCCGGTACGGCGGCATCGGGAACGTGCCCGGTCTGGTGTCCATGTCCAACGGCGGCCCCTACGTGGGGTACGACTCGGGCGGGTGGCTGCAACCGGGCATCACGCAGGTCTACAACGGCACGGGCAAACCTGAACGGGTGATCTCCCCTGACGGGGCGGGCCCGGGCGGGGACGCCCCGTCGATGGTCTTCAACATCGACATCCACGACATCAACGGCACCCTTGATGACCGGTTCGTGGCCAAGCTGGAGGACGCGCTCGGTAAGCGCATGGCGACGTGGACCCTTCCAAGCGCAGGACACATGATCCGGAGGTAACCGAATGTCCACTGTCGGTGACCTCACCAATAACTCGTACGCTGACTCGCAGAGCAACTACGCCAACCAGGTTGCTTGTGTTCTGACGATGCCCGCGAACGGGTGGATCACCTCGGCCAGCGTGATCATGGGTGGTTTGTACACGAACCCGTGGTCTGCGCTGGCGTTGTGGGCGAGCAATGGTGTGCTTCTCTGGTCCGGTCCCGGTTTCTCCGCCGGGACCGGCCGGGCACTTCAAACCCAGTCCGTTGCGAACCTCCGGGTTGGTGGCGGCGCGGCGTTCTATGCCGGGTTCTGGCGTGACCCGAACGCGGACGCGATCTGGGGCTTGGACGGTTCGGTTGCGACGAACTGGGGGGCGCAGTCCACCCCGGGCAGCGGCGGCCCGTCGAACTTCACCAACTCGATTGCCCCGTACGGTCCGGGGCAGTTGTCGGCGTCGGTCAACTATGTTGCGAACGCTGCCCCGAACGCTGGTTCTTGGCAGTCTCCTACCCCTTCGGGGGCGATCTCGGACACCAACCCGACGTTCTCCGGGACGACACCACAGAACCCGGCTGACGCCGCGTACGACTATGTGGGTCAGGTCTGGTGGCAGATCACCCGAACGGACTCTGGCGTCCTTGTCGCGGACCAAAAATGGTCGGTGAACGCGGCCATCCCTTCGTGGTCGAAGAAACCGTCCGACTTCGGTATCAGCCTCCTCGCCGGCGTCCAGTACTCGGTCACGTTCGCGTACTCCGATTCGTGGGGCGCGTGGTCCGGATGGTCCGCGGCGCAGACGTTCACGGCCAACGCCGGGCCGAACGCCCCGGCACCGACCGCCCCGACCGGGAAGCTCACAACCATTACGGGCGTGAACTTCACGGCCACCTACACGCACCCCTCCAGCCTGTCGGCGCAGAACGTCCAAGTCCAAGTTCTCGACCCTTCGGGCCGGACGGTCTTCCAGGATTCCGGCGTGGTGGCCAAGACGGTCGCCCCCGGGGCCAGCTACACGGTGGCGCAATGGTTCCCTTCGCTTGCGTGGGGTTCGGCGTACACGTGGTGGACCCGCGCGCAGGACACGTCCGGGGTGTGGGGTCCGTGGTCTTCACTGACCGCGTTCACCACTGACACCGCACCGAACGCCCCCATTCCTTCGGCGCCGGGGATGGCCGCGATCATCTCGTCCGGTTCTGTTGTGCTGAAGGCGGCGTTCTCCACCCCTGACGGGTCGAATGTCACTTCCCTGATCTGGGACTTGTTCGACGTGACGGCTGGCGCGGAGGTGCCCGGTTACCCGGCCACGGTCACTGGCTCGTTCACGTCGGGGGCTACCCAGACCCGTGACGTGACCTCGGCCCTTGTGGTGGGGCACGCGTACGAATGGCGCGCACAAGGCTCTGACGGGACCCTGACGGGCGCATGGTCGCCGTACTGGACGTTCACTTACACCACACCCCCGTCCGTGACGGTCACAGCACCGGCTGGCGGGGCCGTGGAGGCGTCCGCTACGGCTACGGTCACGATCAACTACGGCGGGTCCGCGGCCAAAGCCTACGACCGGACACTGATCACGGACACCACCGGGGGCGGGACCGCGATCATCTACGACTCCGGGAACATCGCCGGCGCCCGGACAACCTGGGGGCTGCCATTCTCGACCATCCAGAACGGGCACTCCTACTCGATCTCGGTCATCGTCACTGACGTGAACGGGCTCTACGCGGTGTCCGCCCCCGTGGCGTTCTCCGCGTCATGGACGATCACGGCCACCCCGGAGCTGCAGCTACTTGTTGCCGGGCAGGACCGGACGGCGAACTTCAACCAGGATCAGTGGTCCCTGTCTCAGGATTGGGGCAGGCAGGGCGATACGGCGTCGATTATCCTCACGGATGAGTTCAAGACGGCGCCGAACTTCGCTTTGCCGCCGATGTCCACGGTCGAGCTGCGGGACTTGAACCTCGGGGTTCTGCTGTTCGGTGGTGTCGCGACCCAACCGAAGTCCTCCCGGTCAGGGAACCTGATGACGTGGACACTGATGTGTTCCTCGCCTGCCGTTTATCTGCAGAACCGGATCGTCTCGTCGGACTATTCGGGGTGGACGGCGGACGCGATTGTCCGTGACATGCTGGCACAGGCCGACTGCGGGATCACGGCGAACCATGTGGAGGCCGGGCCGATCATCGACCATTTCAAGGGCCTGAACCACACGGTGACGCAGGCGTTGCAGAAGCTCTGCCATCTCGCTTCCACGACGTCAACGTATGGGTGGTGGGTGGACGGCGGTTCGGACCTGCACTTCGCGGCGACAACGCAGGCGGACGCCCAACCGTCAGGGGTTGTGTTGACGGACCGGGTAACCTCGGCGGCGACGACCATGACGGGGTTTTACGAGACGGACTCGCAGACGTACTACCAGTGGGATTCCTCTTCGTTGAAGACCCGTGTGCTGGTGCAGGGCGGTTCGATTACCCGGACGACCACTGAGCAGTTCGTGGGCGACGGAACCTCAAGGACGTTCCACCTGTCCTACCCGGTGCAGACGAACCCGCTCAACGCTGTTGTGCAGGTCAACGGGGTGGCTGCCCCTGTGAGTGACCAGACGGACGCCACAACCCCGTGGCTGCTCGTTCAGGGCGCCCCGGGCGTGTGGTCGCTGTCCACGCAGCCCGGCGGCGCACCACCGGCCTCCGGGGCGATTGTGGCGGTCACATACAACTACGTGACTCCGGTGGTGGCGCAGGCGCAGTCCAGTGCGGGTATCGCGGCGGCGACGGGCCCGAATCAGGGCTTGTTCGACACGCTCATCACCGACTCGACCCTGGACGGGCTTGAACCGGCGCAGGCGCGGGCGTTGCGGGAGTTGGAAGAGTACGCCCTGTCTCAGGAGCGGGTTGTTCTGGTGACCACGGAGGACTGGCCGGGCTGGCTCACGGTCGGGCAGTCCTTCCGGTTCCAGAACGGTTACTTCGCTGATTCGCAGAACAACTACACGCCGGGCATCGATGACACGTTCCTTGTGATCCAGATGCGCGCTTCGGGGGTTGCTGGCGGGTTCCGGACGTGCTCGATCACGGGAGTGAGGGTCTAAATGGCTGGCGGCAACCGTGCGTATACCTTGCAGGACGTCCTGGGGCAGTTGAATCAGGACTCCTCGCAGGGTCAGACGGACGACGGCGCCGGGCTTCAGATCAACCAACTAACCGGCGTGTTTGACACGGTGGTGGCCGCCGACACGGTGACCACCGTTACCGGCGGCGTTTCGTTCAACTGGGACGCCTCTGCCGTGTGGGGCTCTGTTGAGTGGGGCGGGGTATTCGACGGCGGCGGTGCCTCGCCGGGTGCGGGCTCAATCATCGACGGCGGCGTGGCATCTTCCACGTATGCGACTTCAGGGAACTTTGACGGAGGTGGGGCCTGATGCCGGTCATCCAGTTCTATGAGACGGTTCCGGCTGCTGACGGGTCTTCGGTCCCGGCTGTCGGCCGGTTCCAGTTCACCCCGTCAGGGTCGGTGATCAACGGGACGCAGGAGGTTCTTGCGAAGCCGTTCACCGCCGCCTTGGACGGCACGGGTCGGATGAGCGTCAACCTGGCCGCGACGACGTCGAACTGGGCGTGGCGGGTGGACATGGACATCCGCGGCGTCCCGCCGCAGACGGTCTACGTTTCGGTGCTGTCGTCGGACACCCAGTGGGCGAACCTGACCCGCGTTGACCCGCACTCTTTGACCGCCATTCCTGCTTTCCTGCCACCGCCGTGGGTGGCCAACATCAACATTGACGGGGGTACGGCCAGTGGCTAACAGAATCCAGATCCGCCGTGACACTGCCGCTAACTGGACGTCCGTGAATCCGGTCCTCGCTTCGGGGGAAGAGGGCTTGGAGACGGACACCGGAAACCGGAAGCTCGGTGACGGGGTCACCGCGTGGGCTTCCCTCGGGTACCAAGCGCCCAACGCAGCGACACTCAGTGCCACTTATGTCCCGTTGGCTTCGCGTGGCGCAGCGTCAGGTGTGGCCAGTCTGGATAGCGGTTCGAAGGTTCCCACGGCGCAGATCCCGGATCTCAGTTCGCTCTACATCCCGATTGCGACAGGCAACAACCCAGGACTTCACGTCAACACCCCCTCCCCGACTTACGGGACGTGGTTCACGTTCGGCAACGCGCCGGGGAGCATGGGCTTTGCCGGTAATGGTTCCCCTCCTGAGGCGTGGGCACCGTGGATTGTTTACCAGAAGTTCGGGGATTACACGGGTGGCACGAATGCGGCGGTCACCAAGACCACACAGGCTGCTGCGATCCTCGCCAGCTACTACGGACCATGCGCCGATGACGCAGCGGAGGCATTCTCGTCCTTCGTCGGACTCAAGAACACGGGTACGGCTTTCGCGCACACGAAGCCCACCGTAGCCATTGAGGGCATCGCGCAGATCGAAGGCTCGAACACTGCCATGGGCGGCGATGCTGCACCGCTGCTAGGAATCGGCTCGCGCGTCATCATCCAAAGCACCGCGCACGTTGCCACATCGGCTAACTTCAAGGCCACAACGAACAGCACTGGCGGCCCGACGTTCGGAACGTCAGACAAACACATTGCGTTCTGGCAGCCGACCCCCGCTGCCGCGAACGGTGGTACCTTCACCAAGGCATACGGTGTGTACGTGTGCGACCCGATCAACAGTGAAGGCGGCTACACGCTCGGGGCATCCGGTTACACCGGTCAGGCGTGGATTCTGGCGAACGGCGGAGCGGACACTGGAACGTCGTTCGCTTTCTTCCAAGCGCCATCAACGGCCAACCTGACCACCATGACGCTGCGGGCCGCGACCGGTCAATCCAAGTCCATCCTGCAAGCCGTGGACTCTGGTGGTACTACCCGCTTCCAAGTCAGCTTCGCAGGATCGGTAAACCAGACCAGCCAGAGCTACAACTGGCAGAACTCATCGTCAGTCTCGCAGGTTGTCATCGCTGGCAACAGCAGTAACGGCACGATCACCCTCGCGGGCGGCGTGAACTTCATCCTGGACACGACCACCGGAAGCAAGATCGGAACCGTAGGTGGGGCTAGCGGCCAGAAGATCGGATTCTTCGGAGCAGCCCCAGTCATTCAACAGCTACTCGCCACGGGAGCAAGCCACACCGTGGACGACATCATTACCACCTTGCAAACCCTCGGACTAGTTAGGCAGACATAGTGAGCACGTACTTCCCAGACGACGGAAATTGTCTACAGATCCAGTCCGAGACGGAAACCCTGTTTAGCCTCGACATCACCCCAGATAACGAAGCTCACGTTCAATACGACCCAAAAGACTGGCACAAAATCGCGAAAATCGTGGGCTTGGCCTATTCACACTTCCCTGACGACCTGAAAGAAAAGGAACAGCCGACCGTGCTTTCGATTAATACCCTCCACGTGTTCGCTGACATGCTGAACAACACGCAGATCCCTGTTGGTCACCCTGACTTCGAGCAGAGCGCACTTGGCCTCATTGCCGCGAAGAAGGAACTGGCAGCGGCAATTCAAGCGGCTTCCGAGAGCGAGCCGTCAACGCCCCAAGAAGGCACAGCCCAAGGAACGCCAGCACCATCGGCTTGAGGCTGACGTAGTTGTAGATCGAGTGCATCATCCACGTGCCCCAGTAGCCATACGCTGCTGCGGTGTACAGGTTGGGGCGGCGGAGGTAGCCGTTGCGGAAGCGCCGAGTGATGAAGCCAAGGGCAAGCATCCCGGCGATGACCAGCGGCACCCCGCCGTCGATGTACAAGCCGCCAAGCACGGTGGGTGGGCTGCCGCCAACTTGGGCGTAGCTGCGGCCCGTAATGACTTGAGTGGTGAACGAGTCTGACGGTGGCAAACCCGAGCGCAGCAGTACCGCGGCATCGGCAAGGAAGAACTGCCCGTTCTGGAACGGCACATCGTCCGGGATCAGGTCGCGGCTCGCCTGGAACACTCGAGGTCCGATCTGCAAACTCAGGATGCCGGAGGCCAAAGGATAGTCACCAAGCCCGTTCTGATCCAGTGCCGCATTCAAAGCTTCAGCGGTTCCGGACTGCTGCTGACGGTAGTAGTTGAAACCGGTAAGGGCCGCGAAGCCGAGAACCGCGACGAGCAGTACCGTGACAGCTTTGACCGCTCGCGTTTCCAGCCACGCCACAACAATGGCGACGATCGGCAGGATAAGGAACGTCCGGGAACCGCTGGCAAGCAGGAACCCCAACAGGACCAGGATCAGCAGCGTGTCAAATGCCGAGATCTTCCGATCGGCCCGCTTCCGTGACCATCGGTCCAGCACCAGCACCACAAGGGCGAATTGCTCGACACCAACGATGATGCCGGTTATCGGGCCAAGGACCGAGGCGTTCTCCTGAAACCGTGCCGCATTGATGTTGGATGCCAGCAGCGGGATCCCGCCGGTCACAAAGTTCACGCTGGCGAGGCCAAGCCCTGCGAACGCAGAAAGCCGCCCAAGGTTGAACTCGGCAGGGGCGATGACGCGGGGCCCGAAGCGTGGGGCCTTCTTCGACGTGACCGCGGCGCCAGCCATGAAACAGCCAAGCCCGAGGCCGTAGAGCCACCATTGGGTCGCGTCCGGATCCAAGCCGAGAGCGCCGCGCTGACCCAGCTTGAGCGAGCCGAGGATATAGGCGACACCGAACACCATTGGGTAGAGCAGGAGCGCGCCGCCCCAACGGGAGCCCTCGGCCTGCCAGCGGTCCCATTGGATTAGGAACGCAGGGAACAGGATAAGCAGTACGCCAAGCGGCGCGACCCATGGCTCGGTCCCCGAGATACCGCAGAAGCACGCGAACGCGGCGGCTCCGCAAAAGAGAAGCGCCTGGGCGACACTACCGGATTTGGGCGGCGACGAGATCCGCGAATTTAGCATGGCTGGCCTCCGTGAGGTGAAGTCGGTCAGGAAGGTAATCGAAGCTCCACGACAGAGCGGAGATGTACTGGCGATTATTGGTAGCTGCCGCAGCCGAGAGCGCAGCATCAATGTCAGTCAGACCCGAACGCGCCGGGGCATTGACCGGGCCAAGGACAATAACGTTCTTGACGGCGCTGAACTTCCTCAGCAGCCCGTCGGCGGCTGACTGAACTTCCTCGCGTGACTTCCCGGCGTCGTTGAGGCCGCCTTCGATGATGAGGGTATCCGGGGCAAGCTGCCTAATGTTCGCGATCCGCGTGCCGTACTGCTGGTCACCGCAGAACCCGCCGTTCGTGTACCCGGTGTACCCGACACCGTCCACGTACTCACTCCAACCTTTGGCCTGCGCGAGGTCGTACACCCAGCCCTTGGTGCGGTCAGTCAACAGATCACCGGCGGCGTAGGAGTCGCCAAGGATGGCCACCTTCTCCGCGCCGGTCCCGATCTTAACAAAGTCGCCGCGGGACTCGACCCAGTTCGTGACCGACTCGCAACCCTTGTCGTTGTCGAGTTGCTTCTTGACCAGGATCCCACCCCCGGTCAGCGCCCCAGCAGCGAGGACGGCTCCGGCGATGATCAGCGCGGCAGATTTGTGGCGGCGGATGGTTCCGCGCAGATGGCGCCCGTGAAAGATCGGCAAAAGTTACCCCCCCAATGAGTTGTTGCCCTGATTGTACCGAAAGGCTCAGTGAACCATGACTGTAGATCCCATCGTTACCTACATGTCCGCAGATGCTCTCCGCGAGATGGAAGAGTCAGAGACGCCCATTCCAGAGAGCCACACAGCCCATGCCCGCGATCTACGAGCGCGGTTTCTCGCACCCCTCGGTGTCGTCGGCGTCATCACCCTGCAGCTGTACGAGGAAGACGAACTGGTTGAGACCCGGGAGTGCAAGAACCTGATCACGACAGCAGGCCTCACCGCCTTGGCGTCGGCCCTGAACTGGTCGTCCATCTCGGATCAGGCCGCGAACCTTGGGATCAACACCCCCTACTCGCTCGCCCCCGCGTACGGGGCTGTCGGCACAGGCACCACACCCGTCACCGCCCTTGACACAGCACTGACCAACGAGATCCAACGCGGCACCGTCTCGCAAGCATCCGCCGCGAACGGACAATCCGTGCTGTCGTTTTTCTTCGGCAACACCCAAGCCGTAGGAACCATCAGCGAAGCGGGCCTTTTCGCCGCCGCATCCATCACCCCCGGGTCCGGCATCCTCATCGATCACGTCCTCATCAGTCCGGCCCTGACCAAAACAAACATCCAGACCATGACAATGCAGGTCAGCTTCACACTGACCAGCGGATAAGGGGCGACACAATGGCTGTCGGCTACGCACAAGTCATCCTCAGGGACGCCCCCGCCTCCTACTGGCGGCTCGGGGACCTCTTATCGAACTCCTCCGCCACTGACACCGCAGGAACCGTCACCGGCACCTACTCCGGGTCGATCAGCCGTGGCATGCCCGGCGCCGTCATGGGTGACCAGGACTCGTGCACGTTCTTCCTGAACGGCTACGTGGACATGGGCAACCAGTACATCATGGGCGGCACGGCGGCGTGGACCGTTGAGGCGTGGGTGCAGATCCAGAAGTTCAACGGTGTCGGCACCATCGCCGGGAACTACTACAACGGCGGCGGCGGCTTCCAAGGGTGGGGCCTGTCCGTCTCAGGGTCCGGGTCCATCGAAGCGTTCCGGGCGCTCAATGGAACGTTCAACACCGCATCCACGGCCAACTGGGCGATGCCCCTCGGGCAGTGGACATACTGCGCCGCAACATATGACGGGACCAACATCACCCTCTACGTCAACGGCGCCCAGGTCGCACAAGTGGCCTCCTCGCTGTCCGTCAGTTCCGCAGGCTCGGTTTTCCGGATCGCCAATGACGGGATCGGCCTGCCCATTCAGGCCATGGTCGATGAAGTCGCCGTCTACACCCACGCCCTTACCGCCACGCAGATCCTGAACCACTACAACGCCGCAAGCTTCCTCACAAACGCCCCAACCTACCTCGCCGCCAAAAGCGACGGAACACAGGTGGCACAGGCCGGGCAGATCAACCAGTCACTCGGCATGCACGCCCTCACCATGCACAACACGGGCACGCTGCAGGTCGGGGCGACAGGAAGCGCTACCCCCGGAACAACATGGTCACTCGCCACACAGTGGCTTGACCAACCATTCACGCTCCCCGCGGGGATCGACACGATCAACCGGGTGGAAGTCGCCCTACAGGCCCTCGGGACCGGGGCCGACGTAACCGCCTCCATTCAGGCCGACGTATCCGGTTCCCCGTCAGGAACCCCGCTGGCGTCGATAACCATACCGGCGCAATTCGTCCCCGTGAACCGGGCCCGCATGGTGTCCCTACCATTGCAGGTCTCCGGGCTGACCGGCTCCGCCGTCTACCACCTCGTACTCCAAACGGCAGGATCCTCCGGGAACACCCTCGCCGCCCCGCAAGGCGGCACCGGACTGGGGACCCTCCAAACATCCCCCACCGGGGCCACATGGACGGCACAAACCAGCGTGCAGCTCATCGTCGGCGTATACACGGGCGACAACCCCCCGCTCCGGAACCTCAGGGAATCCTCCACGGCATGGGTCGAACTCGAGAACTCCGCCGCCGGGCGCCTGGTCGGCGCGTACGAGATGATCCAAGGCGCCCGCACCGCGCACCGCTTCCAATATTCCGGTTATGGCCGGATGAACCAGATCCTTTAGGGGGCGTGTGGGTTCACTTCTCGACGCAGCACTTTTCGCCTACGGACAGAACCCGATCATGGGCGCCCGGATGATCCAGTCCAGCGTCCAAGCGGTCGGCGCCAACGTCTATTCGACCCTCGGTTTCCAGAACGTGGAGTTCGACACTTCCGGCTCCGCGATTGCCAGCACCTCGGGCACGCTGACAGCGAACCTCACCGGTTTGTGGTCGGTGTCGGGGACGGTCTCCTACGCCACGACCAGTTCCCATGCCGGTTATTGGTTCTCGGGGTGGATTACCCGCAACTCCACCGCCGGCGGGGATGTCCTCGCCGTGGGCACGACGCTGGCGTACAACGGCGCGTACGCGACGTCGGTGAACGTGGCCGCCGTCGTCCGGCTCGCCGCCGGGGACGTGCTCCGGTTGCAGGCCCTCCACAACTACACCCCAGCCAACGTGAACACCCAGGCACTCACCTGTTTCCAAATGGCCTACCTCGGCCCAGCCTAAGGAGAATGTGACCGACAAACCGCACCTGACCGCCGCCCACGAAGTTGACCGAGTCCTGCACGAGCAAGTCTTCTACCCCGAGCATGACAAGCGCACAGAGTCCCCCGCGTACGCCAAAGTTCACCACCGGCTCGTCGTCACCGAGGACCGGCCCTGTCTTATCTGCGGGGTTCGGAACTCGACACTGAACGACCCTGCGCAGAATCCCCACGGGGCGAAACAGATCGAGACGCACCACCACATCATTGAGTGGGCCCTCCAGAACGCCATCGACTTGGACAAGTTCAACGAGCACGTCTGGCCGAACCTGCAGGCGCGCCACCCCGGAGTGTTTGAGAAGCCGTTCACGCAGCAGGAGATGCTGGACTTCATTGACCACTCCGAATTTAACCTTTGGTGCCTCTGCGATATTCACCACCGCCACCAGCTTGTCGGTATTCACTCGATCACCGCCCCGATCTGGGGCGCCCAGAACCTCATCAAGGATGAATTCACGTACATCCCCGGGGGTGCCTGATGACAACCCCGGAGGAACAAAGGGCAATGGAAAACTCGAACGCGGCCGCCAAGGCCATCTTCGATCTCTTCCAAGACTGGCTCAAGCGTGTTGAGACGAAGATCGACACGATGACGGGGCGCCTCGAAGGCAAAGCGGACCGGGCCGAGGTCGCCGATCTTGCGGCACGGATGGACACCAAAGTGGACCGTGCCGAACTGGAGCGGTTCACCTCGAAATACGACCGCGAAGCCGAACGGATCCACACGAAGATCGACACCGAAGTGGAGAAGCTGAACGTCAAAGTTGAACACGAATCGGACCGCCTGGACGACATCGACAAGAAAGTTGGTCTGGGCGACCAGCGGGACAACGAGCGCAAGGAATGGCGGCAGTGGATCATCCCGCTGCTCATGACCGCGATCCTCGCCGCCGCCACGGTCTGGCAGGCGGTGAAGTGATGCTCGCCAAGCTGAAGGCCCTCAACGACAAGGCCGCCCTTGCCCTCGCCGCCGCGTACGGTTCCGCGCTGTGTATCTGGATGTTCGCCGGGTTCAGCATCATCGGTGCGTTCGTACCCGACATGGTGCTGGCCAAGATGCTGTATTGGTCCAACGCCGCACAACTCGTGTTCTGCCCGCTTTCCGTGTATGTCAGCGCCCTTGTGCTGCGCCGCCAGCAGGCCATGAAAGCCAAGCACGACGAGACTCATGCGCTCGTCAAAGAAATGCATACCCACGTCAAAACCAACCACCCTGGAGGTGTGTGACCAGATTCCGGATCCTTCACGAAGACCCGTCCAACCCGTACCGTCTCGGACGTCATCAGGTCCCCGACGCTTTCCCGAAGAACAAGGACGCCCGCAGCCTGGGCGCTTTCTTCGCCAAGATCAAAACCGTCACCCACGCCGAGCACGTAGCCCCCTTCAATCAGGGCAACACGGGGTCGTGCCACGACCCTGAGACGGAAATTCTCACTCGGGCTGGATGGCTTCCGTTCCAAGACCTCACCATGGACAACGAGCTTGCCACCGTTGATCCGGAAACCAATGAGCTGACCTACGAAAAGCCGACGCGCGTCATTCGGTTGGACTACAAGGGCGATCTGTATCGGGTGCAAAACCGAAGCAACGATTTCGCCGTCACGGCCGATCACACGATGCTCGTGCGGAAGTGGGATGAGTCCGCTCGCACGCTAAGCGATGACTTCTCGTTTGTCCCGATGAAAGATGTCGGATGGTACGCAGGGCTCATGGCAACCGTGCAGTTCAACGGAGCCGCCGCTCAAAGTGACACATACACACTTCCTGGCATCCCGGGATACAAGCGAGCTTCGCAACGCGAGGACCTCAAAGTACCCATGCAGTCATGGCTGCACTTCTTGGGCATCTACCTTGCCGAAGGAACAATGCTTCGGGATGCGCATCCTAACAAGATCCAAATCGCTGCATCCAAGGAACGGGAGAAGGACTTCGTTCGACAGACGCTCGCCGATCTGGGAGTCAAGGCGCTGGAGTTGAAGGATCGCTTCACGTTCGCGAATGCTCGCATTTACCGACACATGGAAGATCTCGGACTTAAGGGCATCTATGCAGCCGAGAAGTTCGTTCCCGGCTTTGTGTTCGAGTTGCCCGGCTCTCAGATCACGCATCTCCTCGAAGGTCATCGTGCCGGGGATGGATCGTTCCAGAACGGGCAATGGACGCACTATACCGCGTCGCCCCAGCTGGCTGAGGATATGCAGCGTCTGATCTTTCTTGCTGGCGGTAAAACTGGCATGTCCACCCGTGCCGCTCGAGCAAGCCAGATGAAAGACGGTCGGGAGGTTCACGGCGTGCACCCCGAACGCAGTGTCAGGCATCTCAAGGGCGTTACAACCTGCATCGAACGCAAGAAGGATGTCACGGTTGAGCACTACGAGGGGCCCGTGTATTGCGCGGAGGTTCCAACTCATCACACGCTCGTGACGCGCCGCAACGGGAAGATCCTGATCTCCGGCAACTGCACGGCCAATGCCGCCCTCGGAACGCTGGCGTGTGACCCGTTCTTTGAGCCGGGCCTTGCCGCGGCGTTGAACGAAGCCAAGGCCATCGAGCTCTACACGGCGGAAACGAAACTGGACGACTCCCAGATGCCGGGCCACTACCCGCCGGACGACACAGGTTCGACGGGGCCATGGTCGATGCGTGCGCTCGAGCAGTGGGGTTGGATTGATGACTACGTTCACACCCGCTCCACGCACATCGCACTGGGCCTCTTGAACAAGGGCCCGATCTCCATAGGCGTCCCGTGGCTGTCCTCAATGTTCACGCCGGACAAGACAGGAACGATCCACGTTGACCCGTCCTCGGGACTCGCCGGCGGCCATCAGGTCGCCGTCGTCGGCAACGACGCCCAAGGTCAGCGGATCTACATCCGCAACAGTTGGGGCGAGGGCTGGGGCATCGACGGGCACGCGTGGCTGTCGTGGGCCGAGCTCGAGTACCTGCTCAGCGAGGGCGGCGGAGACGTCGTTCAGCCCATCAAGCACCGGTGAGGCCATGAGGCTCATCCGTGCTCTTTTCCGCACCCCGATAGGCGCGGTCAACGTCGCTTCCGGGGTTGTCACGATCCTGGGCGTCGTCGGGATCCTGTCCTCCCCTATCGCCGCGGCTTTGCAGGGCGTCCTGTCCGTCGCGCTGGGGCTTGCCGTTGCTGTTGGGAGCACTGCAGCCCATCGGGCCATCGAGAAGCGCGCCATCGCGCGCGCACTGGCCGAGAGAGGAAAGCCATGACCCTGTTTGGAATCGACGTCTCGTCCGCGCAGCACGGCATCGATACGGGCGCCGTGCCGTCCGACATTGTGATGATAAAGCTGACCGGCGGGACTGGGTACGTGAACCCTGACTTCGACGCGGAACTCGCGAAAGCGAAGGCCGACAACAAGGGTGTGCTCGCGTATCACTTCTACCACGAGGAATACCTCGAGGGGACGCCCGATCAGGAGGCTCAGTTCTTCCTATCCCACGTGATGCCGTACCTTGACGGGACCGTTGGTGTCGCACTCGACTACGAGCCAACACCAACGGGCAGGTTCAACGCCTTGGACCCGGCCCAGTCCAAGGCGTGGTGCGACATCGTGCACGCCCAGTCCGGCGTGGTCCCGTGGGGTTATGGCCCGGTGTCCACCATCGGCGCCGGGCTGCGCTCGGTGTCCGACGCCGGATATCCGATCTGGGCGGCCGCGTACACGCTCGGCTACCAGCCCATCTACGGTTACACCCCCCCGGTCGGCCCGCTCGGGGTGCCAGCCGGGATGAACGTGAAGATGTGGCAGTTCACCTCCAGCGGCCACCTGCCCAACTGGCCGAACGAACTGGACCTGAACATCTTCTACGGCACCCGCGCCGAATTCGACGCCCTGTGCGCCGTGGGCGGCGCCATCAACCCGCAAGGGTACAAACCAACACCACCATCGGAGGATGACGGCATGTCCCAAGCAGAAGTACTGGAAATCCAAGGTTTCATCGACACGCTCCAGACGGAACTTCAAAAGTCCGTGGGGGAGGTGACCCAGCAGCTTATTCAGGACCAGATCCGGGACCTGACCGCACACGTGGACGCATCCATCCAAGCGGCCCTGTTCGCGTCGGAGAAGTTTGACCAGAAGGCAGGCCAGGACGAAGGCGCGGTCATCATCAACGAAGTCCGGGCCAACGCCAACATGCTGGTCGCCATCGCCGCCAAGAACGCCCCGGCCGTCGCGGCGGCCATCCCAGCGGATATCGCCCAAGCCGTGGCTGACGAGCTCGCCAAACGACTGACCGAAACAAAGTAAGGAAACCCTAATGATCCAGTTCCATGTCCCGCTTTACTTGGTGCTGTCCGTTGTCGGCGGCACAGTGTTCCCGGTCCTTGTCGGGCTGGTAACCTCCAAGGTCACCGATTCCAAGCTGCAGGCCGTGTACCTCGCTGCGCTGTCCGTGCTGGCCCCGCTGGTCGGGTCCGTTGCTGACGCTCTTCAGAACCACACGGCCTTTGATCTGGGCACTGCTCTACTGACGGCCATTGCGACCTTCGTTACCGGTGTGGCGTTGCACTTCGGGCTGTGGAAGCCCACCGGAGTGGCCGACAAGGCGCAGTCCGTATTCGCGTCTGATACCCGCCCCGGCGGCCTGCTGGGCAACACCAAAGATGCACCTGTCGTACCGACGCCCGTTCCTGCCCCTGCTCCCGCGCCGGTAACTCCGCCGGCCGCCTAGGTATAAGAAATTCCTTATACCCCGGTATAGGTTGTTATAAGTGCCCCCGCCCTTCACCGGGCGGGGGCGCTACAGCTATTTAACGGCTCAGGCGACGGCTTGTGCGCAGCGGCGGCTGATGTCCGCGAACAGTTGCGCTGAGATCTCCGAAGCGCGGCCCGTCCCGGAGGCCAACGAGAGCGCCCCGCCGTTCACCAGCCCAGCGGTCAGCACAATGCGCGCCCCGCCCGGATCTTCCGTCACCTGACCCTGGCAATGGAAAGGAACCCGGTAGAAGGACTTGGTCCGGAAAACGACCGTCTTCGCGAACTCGTCAACGACTACCTTTCTGTACTTCCCCCCATGGGCGGCGTCCCGGAACGCGTCGAAAAGCACGCCCGCCGGCACCGGGTAAACGCGCTCGAATCTTTGCTGCTGACCTGCCACTTTCTGTCTCCCCAACTTCAGTGTGGATGCTGTCACAGAATGATGACACCTCGGCATGGGCCTCGGCTATACCGCATAGGTTTTCCAGTCGATACGGACGCGGGACTTATCGAACACCCGCGGCGCGGCCTTCCGAACCGGGTCAATGTGGATAACCATCCGGTCTTCAATGACCATGCGGCGCTTCTCAACGCTCGCTTGATTCCACCACTGCGGGATTTCATCGGGCGCAACCCCAGCCAGAATGCCAGCACCGCGGGCGTGGGACATTTGCGACTCGATCTTTTCCAACTCGGCAAAGATGCTCGATTCGATCTTGGCCAGTGCTGCAGGGCTTGGGCTGCCCGTCTTGGCAGCTTCTTCGTAATAGCCGTCAAGACGTTCCCGCAGCGTCACAGCCTGCTGCTGCAGCTCGGTCATCCGTTCCAGCTCGTCACGCTCAGCTGGAGCGCCAAACAGCGCCAGGGAGCCCGGCTGCTGGAGGTATGAAACCACGACGTCAGATATGAACTCCTCCAACGGCGCAGCCGTCTGGAAGGCATGGCCGCCGCCTTTCGTCGGGCACTTGTAATAGTTCCTGTTCGTCGCGCTGGCACTCTGACTGCGGGATGAAATCTTCATCCGAGCTTCGCACTGTCCGCAAAGAATCAGGCCGGCAAGCATGTGCTTAATTCGTGCGTCGAACTGGGTTCTGCGGGACGGGTCCTTGACTATACGTGCCGCGGTTCGCCATTCGTTCTCCGAAACAATAGGCGGAAATTCTGACTTTCCTGTTTCTTTGCCTTTATGCATTGCAATTCCGGCATTTGTCGAACGCATAACCATATTTCTGACTGCTGTTGATGTCCAATGACCCCCGCGGCTGGTTGCTACCCCCCGCCCGTTTAGGTCATTCACAATCGAACCGATAGAACCACCGTTGATAATGGTCCGCACAGCCTTTAGGACCTCGACGGCTTGCTCTTTATTGGGAATGATCCGACCAGCCTCGTCACGGCTGTATCCGAACGGTATCGGGCCGCCGCTGAACTTGCCGTCTACGGCCAGTTCAAGCTTCTTGCGCTTGATGCGCTCGGACTTGTGATCAGATTCGTACTTGGCCCAAGCGCCGAGCGTACGGGCGATGGCTTGACCGGAGGGTGTAGCGAGATCGATTGTTAAGCCGGTCAGTGTGCCAGGCGAGGATCCTAACTATCCGCCCTTCGCGCATGGCGGCGAGCATCTCTAGATACTCCGGGCGCGCCTTCCCTGAGTAGGCGCTGATGTCGTTATCGACGTAGACGCGAGCAACGTCCCATCCGTTTGTTTCGGCCAGCCGCCGGCAGTCCTCCTCTTGCCGTTTCACGCCGAGGCCGCCGCCTTCTTTCTTGTCCTTGGAGATGCGGCAGTAGATGACCGTCGAGTTTCCCATGGCATGATGGTACCCGAAAACCGTAGTGGCTTGAAATAGAGCGCACTTGAGATATTGCCACCTGCGAGGAGCGGCAAGGTGCAGATCTTCGTTACGGCGTCAGTGGTGGTGCAACTATGACGTGTACCTTCTCGTCGACGTCAAACACTCAACGGCATGTAGGTGAACCCGGACAAGCTTGAGGAACCCTCATATATTGCAACGCTTTAGGGGGTGCCGTTGCGGAGAGGCGCCTTGCCGTGTCGTGCCGCTATCGATCGGAAAGTGAGTGAGGCCGGCAACTACTACACCGGTCGCCGGCCTCTGAACCGCCCCACAATCTGAATATGGCAGAGGAACGCATGGAGTCTACCCCGCAGCACGGCACGACCGAAATGGGCAGGCGCCCCGGCTCTCGGTATGGAGTTTGGTACTCCTGCAGCGTGCGACATAAGGCAAGATACTTTCCATGGGTTCAGCAAGTTTCGAAGACGTCCTCGATCGCCTCTACTTCTCAGCGAGTGATCAGCACGACAAGGGCACCAAATTCGAACACCTCATGAAACGCTACCTGGAACTTGAACCCAAGTACGCCGACCAGTTCTCCGAGGTCTGGCTATGGAGCGAATGGCCCGGCCGGAACGGGCACGTCGACACCGGCATCGACCTGGTCGCCAAGGACCGGTATTCAGGTGAGCTGACCGGAATCCAGTGCAAGTTCTACGATCCGGCCCGGACCCTGGATAAGAAGCAGATCGACTCGTTCTTCACCGCCGTCGGCAAGGCCGACTTCTCGTACGGCATGGTGGTTTCCACGACCGACAAGTGGTCCAAGCACGCCGAGGACGCCCTGGAAGGCCAGTCCAAGCCGATGACCCGGCTCCGGTTCGCGGACCTGGCAGATTCGACTATCGACTGGTCCGAATTCAACGTCGATGCCCCGCAGGAAATGCGCCAGCTCGGCGGCAAGGAACCCCGCAAATACCAGCGGGAAGCCATCGACGATGTCAAGCGCGGCTTCCAGATCAGCGACCGGGGCCGGCTCATCATGGCCTGCGGCACCGGCAAGACCTACACGTCCCTGAAGATGGTCGAGGAGATCGTCCCCATCGGCGGCTCCGTGCTGTTCCTGGTCCCGTCCATCGCCCTGCTGCAGCAGACGCTGAACGAATGGACCGCCCAGGCCTCCGTTCCGCTGCGTCCCCTGGCCGTCTGCTCCGACACCAAGGTCGGCCGCAAAGAGCACGAGGATGTCAGCGTCCATGACCTGGCGTTCCCGGCCACCACCGACCCGGCAAAGCTCCTGAACCGGGCCCGGATCAGCACCGGGCAGGAAGCCATCACGGTGGTCTTCTCGACCTACCAGTCCATCGACGTCATCCACCAAGCCCAGAAGGAGGGTCTGCAGGAGTTCGACCTCATCGTCTGCGACGAGGCCCACCGCACCACCGGCATCACCGAGGCCAGCCACGACGACTCGGCGTTCGTGCGGGTTCACGACAACACGTACATCGAGTCCGGCAAGCGGCTGTACATGACGGCCACGCCGAGGATCTATGTCCAGGAGTCCAAGGCCAAGGCCGCGCAGGACGACGTCACCGTCTACTCGATGGACGACGAGGCTGTCTACGGCCCCGAGTTCCACCACCTGGGCTTCGGCAAAGCCGTGGAGATGGGGCACCTCGCCGACTACAAGGTCCTGGTGCTCGCCGTGGACGAAGAAGCGGTCAGCAAGTCGTTCCAGGGCCTGTTCGAGGAAAACGGCGACCTGAACTTGGATGATGCAGCCCGCATCGTCGGCTGCTGGAACGGGCTGTCCAAGCGTGGCGTCAATGGCCAACGGCTGGACATCACTGACGCCTCCCCCATGCGCCGCGCCGTCGCGTTCGCCCGCAACATCAAGGAGTCCAAAAAACTGGCAGCCGACTTCGAACTCGTAGGCCGGCAGCTGCTCGTCAACCAGGGCGACACTGACGCTCCGGCACTGAAGCTGGAAGCCGATCACGTGGACGGTACCTTCAACGTCCTGGAACGCTCGGCCAAACTTGACTGGCTCAAGGCAGAGGATGCCGGCGACGAGACCTGCCGCATCCTCTCCAACGCCCGCTGCCTGTCCGAGGGCGTGGACGTCCCCACTCTTGACGCTGTGCTGTTCCTGAACCCGCGCAACTCCCAGGTCGACGTCGTCCAGTCCGTCGGCCGCGTCATGCGAACCTCGACGGAGACCAACAAGGAGTACGGGTACATCATCCTGCCGATCGCCGTCCCGGCCAGCCAGGACCCCGAAACGGCCCTGAACGACAACAAGAAGTACAAGGTCGTCTGGGACGTCCTGCAGGCGCTGCGCGCCCACGATGACCGGTTCGAGGCGATGATCAACAAGCTCGAACTGAACCGGAACGCCAACAACAAGATCGACGTCATCACGGTCGCGGACCCGTTCGGGGAAGGACAAGGCGGAACCGGCGGCGGGGACACTGAAAGCGGTGGTACCGGCACCGAGGCCCTGTTCCACATGGCCGCCGGCGCAGACCAGTGGCGCAACGCGATTTTCGCCCGCATGGTCCGCAAAGTCGGCGACCGCCGCTATTGGGAATCCTGGGCCAAAGACGTCAAAGAAATCGCGGACCGCCATGTGCTCAGGATCCGCACCATTCTGGACGGCGAAGACCAGCGGCCGCGGGAAGAATTCAGCGTCTTCCTGCAAGGCCTGCGCGGGAACCTGAACGACTCCATCACCGAGTCGGACGCCATCGATATGCTCTCGCAGCATCTGATCACCAAGCCGGTGTTTGAGGCCCTGTTCGAGGGCTACTCGTTCGCGGCCCACAACCCGGTCTCCCAAGTCATGGACTCCATGGTCGACATCCTGGAGAAGTACAACCTGGACTCCGAGGTCGCCAACCTCGAATCCTTCTACCGTTCCGTGAGGATCCGCGCCGAAGGCATCACCAATGCCGAGGGCAAGCAGAAGATCGTCACCGAGCTGTACGAGAAGTTCTTCAAACTGGCCTTCCCCCGCACCGCCGAATCCCTGGGTATCGTCTACACCCCGGTGGAGGTCGTCGATTTCATCATCCGCGCCGTCGACGACGTCCTGAAGAAAGACTTCAACGCCTCCATCAGCGACGAAGGCGTCCACGTCCTGGACCCCTTCACAGGCACCGGGACGTTCATCGTGCGGCTGCTCCAATCCGGCCGGATCAAACCCGAAGACCTGCTCCGTAAGTACACCCAGGAGCTGCACGCCAACGAACTGCTCCTCATGGCCTACTACATCGCCGCAATAAACATCGAAGCCACCGTGCACGGGCTCTTGGAGGAACAGGCGGCAGCCGAGGGCAAGGATGCCGGCGAGGTGCCTTACCTTCCCTTCGACGGCATCGTCCTGACCGACACCTTCCAGATGACGGAAGACGGCGACACCCTCGACGAGCATGTCTTCACCTCGAACAACGACCGCGTGAAAGCCCAGAACGCCCTCGACATCCGGGTCATCGTCGGCAACCCGCCCTACTCCGCCGGGCAAGGCAGCCAGAACGACGACAACGCAAACTTGAAGTACCCGACTCTGGACGAATCGATCCGCTCCACCTATGCGGAACTGTCAACGGCAACGCTCAAAAACTCGTTGTACGACTCCTACATCCGTGCCATCCGCTGGGGCTCCAACCGGATCCTCAATTCTCCCCATGGCGGGGTCCTCTGTTACGTCTCCAATGGCGGCTACATCGACGGCAACACGGCCGACGGGCTGCGGAAGACTCTCGCATCCGAGTTCCACGACATCTACGTCTACAACCTCCGCGGCAACCAGCGCACAGCAGGCGAACAAAGCCGGCGCGAGGGCGGCAAAATCTTCGACTCCGGCAGCCGCAACACCGTGGCCATCCTCCTGCTCGTTAAGCGACCCGGCACGGTAGAGAGCTGTTCCCTTAACTACAGGGACATCGGCGACTACCTGGATCGGAAAGAGAAACTTGCGATCGTCAACGAAGCAACTCTCGCAACAATCGACTGGACGCAGCTCACGCCAAACAGCGACGGCGACTGGATCAACCAGCGCAACGCCCTCTTCGAGGGCTTCACTCCGATTGGCGAGAAGGACGGGAAGGCCGGAATCTTCACAACCTTCTCAGGCGGCCTGAAGACCAACCGGGATGCTTGGGTCTACAACTTCTCCAGCAGCAAACTGCAGGACAACGTAGAGCAGATGATCGCCAACTACAACGGCCAGCTCGGAACCCCCATCTCCGACCGTGACCCGGCGCGCATCAGCTGGTCAAGCGGGTTGGAAGCACAGCACCAGCGCGGAAAGGCACTGAAGCTAGAAGAAAACTGCGTCCAGACATCCATCTACCGCCCCTTCACCCGGATGTCCGTCTACTTCGATGACAGCCTCAACGACCGGCGGGGTCGGCTTCCGCGCTTTTTCCCGGCAGCAGATGCGGAAAACCACGGATACTTCTTCCCCGCACCGGGGAATTCCGCTCCCGACTTTCTCTGCCTTGCCACAAACGCCTTTCCGGACCTGGGAGGTGCTGGTATCAGCGGAGTCCAGTTCTTCCCGCGCTACTCCTACTCGGCACCAGCGGCCGGCGGCTTGTTCGACGAACTCAGCACCCAAAACCAGAGCCTGCAGCTAGTCGACAATATCACCGACTCCGCCTTGGCGGACTACCGCGCTGCTTACGGCCCGGACGTAACCAAGGATGACATCTTCTACTACGTCTACGGGCTTCTCCACTCTCCCGAATACCGGACCAGGTTCGCCGCGGACCTGAAGAAGATGCTTCCCCGCATCCCGCAGGTTCCCGGCACAGAGCGTTTCCAGGCCTTCGTCAACGCCGGCAAGGCGCTCTCCGATCTCCACATCGGCTACGAGTCGCTGGAGCCGTACGCCCTCACCGAGGTGACCACCGGTCTGGCCATCGAGCAGGACGAGTATGCCCGGTATGCCGTGACCAAGATGAAGTACGCCGGAAAGGCCGGCGCCTGGGACAAGACCCGTGTCATCTACAACTCCCACATCACCTTGGAGGGTATCCCGGAGGACGCTCACCGTTACATGCTGGGCTCCCGCTCGGCCCTGGACTGGATCCTTGAGCGGTACCAGGTCAAGACGGACAAGGCGTCGGGCATCATCAACGACCCAAATGACTGGTCCCGCGAGCATGAGCAGCCCCGCTACATCATCGACCTGATCGGCCGCATCGTGGCGCTCAGCCTGGAGACTAACAGGATGGTGGACGCTTTACCGGAGCTGGGACTTGGCTAGAGGTTTACCGGAACGCCTTGTGCAGCTTCGAAAACGAGTCGATGGTCGCATGCCGCGGCTCCTGCGTATGCCCCCCGGCACAAGCCTCCGGCCCATGCGTCACGGGAAACTGAACTTTGTCTGCCGGTAGTCGTGCCGACTTGCTGTCGGTAGCGAAACGCGTTGAGTTTTCTTGGGTCGGACGGTCACAACTGCTTCAGTAGAACTAGCAAGCTTCCTGTTCAGGAGGTGTTTTCAGCGGGGAGCCAGGGAAAGTGTTGATCGTTGCCATGTTGTTCTCCTGAGAGGTAAGGGGGCGGTTGCCCGTTTGCTTACCTCTCATGTGTGCGGAGCCAGGAAAGCCTCTCACCGTTGAGGGACTAGCTAATGACCCGCCTGATCAGCGCAGCGGCGTCCTGTACCGCCGGGTGGCTAAGGGTGAGCACCTCGGGCCGGCCCATCACACTGAGGCTCGATACGTCCCACAGTCCGTAACTGGCCCAGCGCGGCTCATAGACGGACCACCAGGACAAGCCCGCGTAGTCCCCTGTGTCGTACATGGAACGCGCCCACTGCTGGGTCGACTGCCGGTCCCTGGAGACAACACTGCTGGGCCGCAGCGACCAGTCCTGCAGGACCCCCGGGTCATCCAGGTCCAGAATGGCCGGATCGCCCTCGTACTTCACCAACGCCTTGACCGTCCCGGCCGGCGTTCCCGGCGGAGGGTCCAGGACTTCCGGCCTCCAGGTCGAGTAGCTGCCGAAGGCCTCGGCGATTGCTCCCTCCGGTGAATCGCCGACGTAGAGGACCAGGTAATCCCGGTCCGGGTCATCGATCCGTCCCGGTCCCTGCCTGGGCCTGATGTAGAGAGGGTGCCCGTTTGCGGACGGGTCAGCTGCCGCCGAGTGATAGTTCAGGACGCGCCAGAACTCCACTAGGCGAATGCTCCTTGCTCGTGGGCGCGGATCGCTTCGATCACCGGCGCTGCACCCTCGAGCCGGTAGACGTCGATGGGCCGGGCGTTGAGGTAGGCGTTCTGTCCCTCCAACCAAAGGATGGCCTGGGCAGGTGTGAACGCGCTGTGGAGATGGCCGACCAACGCGTCCAGGTCGGCGAGTTGGATCCGGTTCTCGTCATTCGGCACGTCTTTGCCGGAGGCCCAGCGGCTCGGACGATCCTTATTGACACCCAATAGCGCGGCCACGGTGTTGTTCCCGAGTGCGTTGACGAGCCGTTGTGTCGTGGCGACAGGCCCGTAGTCAGGGGCGTCCTTTCTCAGGCCGCCCAGATTGATTGAGCCCGTCCGTTCGGGCGCCCTCCCACGCGTCGTGGAACGGGCAGGCCGGCGCGTCTGTACCCGGGTCAGGCCTTTGGGCATCATCGCGACACCGTCCCGGACTTTCACCGTGAACTCTTGGCCACCGATTTTGAGGATGACCGTCTGTTCAGAGGCAGCCTTCTCTGTCTGCATGAACCAACACTATCTGTTGGGCACGGTGAGTGGAAGGTGTCAGGCCTGGCGATGCGCCGTCCACGTGTCGGAGCGGGGGGCCACGTTGTAGACGTCGTTATCCATCCGGTGGGGAACCGCCCGTGCGACGGCCACCGCAGCGGCGCACCCTGATCAGCATCCTCCGGTCGCGGCCTCATCCACGCGACCTCCACCACAGCGCATCCCTCCTCGTTTGGCTTCTACAAGGGAACATGCGCAGATGTCAGTCCCGCGGCGGGAGCGGCTTGCTGTCGGCGTACTGGGACCGGCCGCGGCCGAGCACCACGTGCCTGTCATCGAGCTCTGGGACCTCGGCACCGTACTTCTTCAGGTAGCGGTACAGGGTGGCCCGTGACCAGCCGACCGTCTCGGCCGCGCGCTCCGCAGTCTTACCCTTGGACAGGAGCTGGCGGGCCACTTCGAGCTTCGCTTCAACAGTGTCCTGGTTGACCGGCTTCTGACCGAACCGGACACCGCACGCCCTGGCGGCCATGATCCCTGCCCGGACCCGTTCGTTGATGAGCTCGCGCTCATACTCCGCCAGGGTCGCGAACAGGCCCAGCTGGAGCCGGCCGGAGGTTCTGTAGAGTTCGCATGTCTCATGAGACATCGGTGGGCTAGGGGTTACCTACTGTGGTGCGCTCTCGAGGAGGCGTCCAAAACTAGGGCAGACCTGATAAGAGAGAGAAACCTGCCGGTGCGCTCACGGAACTGTTGCGTCAGCGTCCGCACCGGATATGAATACGGCGGTCCTACTCAAGAGAGCGTGTGGGCGGCGCCGATGGCGAAGTAGGCCTTTCGACAAACCGCAAAATCCCGCGGCTGGGCCCGCCGCGCATCTCGGTTGGGTCAGGCCCAGGATTTTACGAACTCCTGCGCCGAATCGGCAATCATTTGAACAGCGATTGCCGACAGCAACAGACCCGCTATGCGGGTAACAAGCTCCACGCCGTCCTCACGCAAGATCCTTTGGACAAGCGATGCGAACCGCATCGCCAAGTACAGCGCCAAAAAGGTTAGGAGCAGTCCTGCAACGACCGCGCTGATACGGGCAGGGCTGTTGGCCTGCTGGGCGAAAACAATGACTGCAACTATGGCTCCCGGACCGGCCATCAGCGGGGTTCCAAGAGGAACAAACGCGATGTTTTTATAGCGGTTGGCATTGTTCGCCGCGTCGGTTTCCCCTGTCAGCAGCTGAAGGGCTATGAGGATGAGAAGGAGGCCGCCAGCCCCCTGCAACGCCGCAAGGCTGATGTGCATGTAACTGAGAATGTTCTGGCCAAAGATGGCAAAGGCTGTAATGACGCCCACAGCGACGGCAATGGCCTGCAGCGCAGAACGGTTGCGGGCCTTCGGTGTCATGTCAGCCGTCAGGGATATAAACAACGGAACAGTTCCCGGAGGGTCCATAATAACGAAAAGGGTGACCAGAACAGAGATAAACAGCTGGCCATCAATCCATGCCATCGCGTTTATCCTTTGTTTCAGTGCGGCTCTCATTGCAGGTCACCGTCGTTTGGTGCCAGGCCTGTTCCAGACGGCTACGCCTGTGGCTTTCCTTTGCGTAGCCAGCTTCCACTTGCCGGTTCCATCGGGATCTTGAGCTTGCGTGGAAACTCCGCCCGAGTGCGCAACCATTCACAGTCGGCAGCCTTTGGGCAACCAGACGCGGGTGCCGTCGTCCTCGTAAACCGCAACGCGGCCCCCTCCGTCAATCTGTACCCAGAAGATCGTGGCGTGATAGTTCAGTATGTCGATTTCCCCGGCACGTACAGGCTCGCCCAGGCGCTGAATAATGACATATTGTCCCTCTTCCAGTTTCTTCCACTGACCGTGTGAAAGCTCGGCGCCGGGCTCGTACGGAGCAAATCCAAGGGTCCGCTGTGTCTCAACGATTGTCATGTCGGTCACCAGCCGCGTTCGGCGAGGCGGTGCGGCTGCGGGATTTCGTCGACGTTGATGCCGACCATGGCTTCGCCCAGGCCGCGGGAGACCTTGGCGATGACGTCGGGGTCGTCGTAGAAGGTGGTGGCCTTCACGACGGCGGCGGCACGCTGGGCCGGGTTGCCGGACTTGAAGATGCCCGAGCCGACGAAGACACCGTCGGCGCCGAGCTGCATCATCATGGCAGCGTCGGCCGGGGTGGCGATGCCGCCGGCGGTGAACAGCACGACCGGGAGCTTGCCGGTGGCGGCAACTTCCTTGACCAGTTCGTACGGGGCCTGCAGTTCCTTTGCCGCGACGTAGAGCTCGTCCTCGGGCAGGGAGGAAAGGTTCTTGATCTGCGCACGGATCTGGCGCATGTGCGTGGTGGCGTTGGACACATCACCGGTGCCGGCCTCGCCCTTGGAACGGATCATGGCCGCGCCCTCGTTGATGCGGCGCAGCGCCTCACCCAGGTTGGTGGCACCGCAGACGAAGGGAACGGTGAAGTTCCACTTGTCGATGTGGTTCGTGTAGTCGGCCGGGGTCAGGACCTCGGACTCGTCGATATAGTCCACGCTCAAAGACTGCAGGACCTGCGCCTCGACGAAGTGGCCGATGCGGGCCTTGGCCATGACCGGGATGGACACGGCACCAATGATCTGATCGATCATGTCCGGATCGGACATCCGGGACACGCCGCCCTGGGCGCGGATGTCCGCCGGAACACGCTCGAGCGCCATGACCGCCACGGCACCGGCGTCTTCGGCGATGCGGGCCTGCTCGACGTTGACGACGTCCATGATGACGCCGCCCTTGAGCATCTCCGCCATACCGCGCTTCACACGGCTACTGCCCGTGGTCTGAAGATCTGGGGTTTGAATCATTGTTGGTCCTCTCAGTGAGAAGCTGTCAGAGACAGCGGGATATTGAGCCTGTTGAAAGTATTGATGTGCAGGCCGGCGAATTCCGTTCCGAGTGCAACCTTGAATTGCTCGAGGTCGAATGCGCCGTCTTTGAATGGCCGCCTGCCAAGGGGCCCATGCGACTGATTTTTCGGAAGGACGCACCCACTCCTGTCCGTGATACAGCACCGATGAGTTCGTCGCGTTTGAGCGGGCATGGTGCGCTTGCCCATACGGGAAGGACGATTCCATCCTTCCTTAGCCGCTCCAGGTAGCGGCGAAGGATTCCTGCATCAAAGCAGACCTGTGTTGTTAGGTCTGCCGCCAAGTGCTGTTTGGCGAGTAAGGCGTCAAGAAGTATCGAGTCCGGCAGGTGCGGGTGCGGCTCTGGGTGACCGACAATGCCGAGCTTGAAGGTTCCCCCACCGAACTCCGTCAGGTCCTCCATTAAGTGGAGGCTGTCGATGTATGGCCCTTCCGGTGCCCCGTCTCCTGCCATGACTAGGATTCGATCAATGTCGGAGCGGGTGAGGCTGCCCAGCACGTTACGGAGGAAGCTTATGCTCGGGATCATCCGGGCCGGCAGGTGCGGGACCACCCGATAGCCTTCCCCCGCTAACCTCGCGGCCGAATCCAGAGTGGCGCTGATTCCGTGCACCGGGAGAGAGGAAATGGTGATTTCCGCACCGGAAGGCAGGAAGTTTTTCACCATGTTCTCGATACCCGGTGAGGGCGCGATCTTAAAACGAAGATGCTCCACGGAAGGATCCTTTCCTGCGCTCTTTCTGGACGATCGTGCGGGCTTCCTGGCGGGTGGTGCCGGAGTCCTGGATGCCTTCGGCGATGTGGGCAATGTGCTTCAAGTGCGTGGGGATGTCGCGGCCTTTTTTGCGCATGGCGGTGGCCCAGAGGCGTCCGGCGCGGTAGGAGGAGCGCACGAGGGGTCCGGACATGACGCCGAGGAAGCCCAGTTCTTCGGCTTCGGTGGCGAGCTCGACGAATTCCTGGGGTTTGACCCAGCGGTCCACGGGCAGGTGCCGTTCGGAGGGGCGCAGGTACTGGGTGATGGTGATCAGGTCGCAGCCGGCAGCGTGCAGGTCGGCCAGGGCTTCGGAGATCTCTTCCCGGGTTTCGCCCATCCCCAGGATGAGGTTGGACTTGGTGACCATCCCATGGTTGCGGCCCTGGGTGATGACGTCCAGGGAACGCTCGTACCGGAACGCGGGGCGGATGCGTTTGAAGATGCGCGGCACGGTTTCGACGTTGTGGGCGAACACTTCCGGGGCCGAGTCGCAGATCGCCTTGATGTGCTCGGGGTTGCCGGAGAAGTCGGGGATGAGCAGTTCCACGCCGGTGCCGGGGTTCAGTTCGTGGATCTTGCGCACAGTTTCGGCGTAGAGCCAGACGCCTTCGTCGTCGAGGTCGTCGCGGGCGACGCCGGTGACGGTGGCGTAGCGCAGGTTCATGGATTG
>NZ_SMRU01000089.1 GCF_004354015.1 Arthrobacter terricola | reverse complement strand
CGTTCGCGGCGCTGAAAGACCCTGTCTCCCGGGAGTACTACGACCGCAAACGGGCCGAGGGCAAACGGCACAACCAGGCCTTGATCGCCTTGGCCAGACGCCGCTGTGACGTCCTGTTCGCGATGCTGCGCGACGGAGTGCTTTACGAGGCGCCGCAAATCAAAGCGGCCTGACAAAACCCCCACATTAGCCGGCATCCCCGGGACGCCGGTCGATACCCCGCGACCAAAACCCGGACCGACAACCGCCAAGAAAAACTGCTCCCACCCGCTTGACAAAGAACATAGGGACACCCCCCGTGGCTGCCCGGAGGCGGTGAGGGCCAAGCAATCGACCGCATGACGCGAATCCGGACCGGCTCACCGGTATGCTGACCCGGGGGATGTGAATTCGCTCGGTGGCATGATCCCGGGTAAACCCCTGGCCCGACGCCGATCCGGAGGAGACACCCTTGGCCACCATGGAGGAGGTAGCCCGTGCTGCCGGTGTTTCCAGGAGCACGGTGTCGTACGTTTTGAGCGGCACCCGGCCGATTTCAGCACAGACGCGTCAACAGGTCATGCAGGCGATGAAAGATCTTGACTACACCCCCAATGCCCTGGCGCAGGGTTTGGCCGGCAAGCGCACGGGAATCATTGCCTTGATCGTTCCGGTTACGGAGGTCGGGTTCAACCTGACCGACTTCGAATACATCCAGGCCGCTACCGATCAGGCGCGCAGTGAAGGCTATCACCTGCTGCTGTGGCCCTATAGCGCGCAGGATGTCGAGGAGCTTCGGAAGGTTGTCAGCCAGGGAATCGTCGAGGGCGTGGTGTTGATGGAGGTGCGGACGGTCGATGAGCGGGTGTCGTTCCTTCTGGAGGAGGATCTTCCCTTCACCACGATCGGTCGCACCGGAGGCGTCCAGGCACAGTCATTTGTCGATGCGGACTTCGAAGCCACGGTCAACATGGCGGTCGAGTATGCCCTTGGGCTGGGCCACGAGAACCTGGCGTATATGACCAGGTCACGGGATGAACTGGATGCCGGGCATGGACCGATGGTGAGAATGCGGGACGCTGTCCTGGCGGCCGCCGGGTCAAGGGGGCTCCGGATTCCCGTGTTCACGGTTTGCCCGACGTTTAATGGCGGTTGGGACGCTTTCGACAAGATCCGGGCACAGGAACCCCGGGTGACCGCGCTGCTGACGTTCAACGAGCCCGCCGTTCCGGGCTTCACGGCTGCGGCTGCTGAGCGCGGAGTCCGCATCCCCCGGGACCTGTCCTTGGTGGGCCTTAACGGCAGCGAAGACGGATCAAGGACGAGCCATCCCAATGTGACTGGATTTTCTCCGAACCACAGCGAGTTGGCCAGGCTGGCAGTCAACTATCTGGTCCGGCGCCTTCGAGGTGAGGATCCGGCCGCCTTCCAGAAGCTGTTCACGCCCGAGTTGACTGTTCGGGCGAGCTGCGCCGCCGCGCCTTCCCGGCCGGGGCCGTCGCGCAACAGCTGACCGGAGCGCCTCCTGCGCGCACCGGATGTGACGCTTGACACATTTTTTGGCGCGCTCTACAGTTCTTCATTGACGCGCGTCGACGAAGCGCGTCGACAAAACGCATCGACCAGATGCGGGTAATGCCTCCAGGCCGGTGACCCTTCCGGCCGGCATCGTAGCCTCAGCAGCGGACCGCTCGAGGGCGGCAAGTTTCCCGACACCTGCATATTAAGGCGAACACCATGAGCATCGAAATTTCAGACTTCACCACCCTGCTAGGCGACACGGCTGTAGCCGAAATGGCATGGACCGCCGAGACGGTCACCGGCGCCGTCCGCCGGGTCGAAGAAGAGCACCCCGGGTACAGCTATTCATACTCCAC
>NZ_SMRU01000088.1 GCF_004354015.1 Arthrobacter terricola | reverse complement strand
CACCTCGATTCCGGGCATGGCCGAGCGCACCGTGATCCTGTACACCTTCAGCAAGAAGTTCGCCATGACCGGCTCACGCCTGGGCTGCGCCGTCGCCCCGGTGGAGATCGCCAAGGTCCTGTCCACCCTGAACACCAACGACGAATCCTGCACCACCCACTACGTCCAGTGGGCAGGCATCGAGGCGCTTCGCGGCCCCCAGGAACCCGTCCAGCAGATGCTCGACATCCTCAAAGACCGCCGGGATGCCGCGTGCGAGCTCGTCAACGCGATCCCGGGCATGAGCGTGGCCGTGCCGCAGTCCACGTTCTACCTGTTCCCGGACGTCACCGAAGCCATGCAGAAACTGGGCTACACCGCCGTGGGAGACTTCGCCTCCGACGCCCTGTACAAGACCGGCGTGTCGTTCTGTACCCGCGAGCACTTCGGCCGGCGCCTGCCCGGAGAAGAGCGCCAATACATCCGCCTGGCCTACTCTGGCATCGAAGTACCAGCCATCAACGACGGCCTCGGCCGCCTGCGCGAATGGATCCAAACCGCATGAGCAAAGTAGTAGTCACCGGGCGCGTGCCCGAAGCAGCACTGGAAAAACTGCGCACCGAGCACGACGTCGACGCCTGGACCGGTCCCGGGTCGATCAGCCGTGAAGAGCTCCTGCGCCGCGTCGCCGGGGCAGACGCCGTCGTGAGCCTGCTGACCGAACGCATCGACGCCGAACTGCTCGACGCCGCCGGAGAACAGCTGAAGGTCGTCGCGAACGTCGCCGTCGGCTACGACAACATCGACGTCCCCGCCTGCACCGAGCGCGGGATCATCGCCGCCAACACCCCCGGCGTGCTCACCGAAGCCACCGCGGACATCGCGTTCGGGCTCATCCTCATGGCCACCCGCCGCCTCGGCGAAGGCGAACGGCTCATCCGCTCCGGACAAGCCTGGAAATGGGGCATGTTCTTCCTGCTCGGCTCCAGCCTCCAAGGCAAAACCCTCGGCATCGTCGGCATGGGCGGCATCGGCCAAGCCACCGCACGCCGGGCCAAGGCCTTCGGCATGGAGATCGTCTACCAGTCCCGCAGCGAAATCGACCCCGCCATCGCCGCCGAACTAGGCGCCCGCCGCGTCGAGCTCGACGAACTGCTCGCCGTCTCCGACGTCGTCTCCCTGCACTGCCCCTACGGCCCCAACACGCACCACCTGATCGGCGCCGAACAACTCACGGCCATGAAGGACACCGCGTACCTGGTCAACACCGCGCGCGGACCGATCATCGACGAAGCCGCCCTCGCAACAGCACTGCGCGACGGCGTCATCGCCGGCGCCGGGCTGGACGTCTTCGAACACGAACCCACCGTCCACCCCGGACTGCTCGAGCTCGAAAACGTCGCCCTCGTCCCGCACCTGGGATCGGCCACCGTCGAAACACGCACCGCCATGGCCATGCTCGCAGCCGACAACACGCTCGCCGTCCTCCGCGGCGAACAGCCACCCACCCCGATCGGGTAATCCTTCGGCGCGCGAAGGGCGCTCCCCGCTTACAGGGTGCGCCCTTCGTGCAGCTTTTGTGCAGTACGACGGAAAGAGAACAATGACCCTGGCACCTGAAGGCCGTAAGTTGCTGCGTGTTGAGCAGCGCAACAAGGCCGTCCCGGTTGAACGCAAGCCCGAGTGGATCAAGGCCAAGGTCCAGATGGGCCCGGAATTCGTGGGCCTGAAGAACCTGGTGAAAAAAGAAGGCCTGCACACCGTGTGCGAGGAAGCCGGCTGCCCGAACATCTTCGAATGCTGGGAAGACAAGGAAGCGACCTTCCTGATCGGCGGCTCCGAATGCACCCGCCGCTGCGACTTCTGCCAGATCGACACCGGCAAACCCTCCCCCCTGGACCG
>NZ_SMRU01000087.1 GCF_004354015.1 Arthrobacter terricola | reverse complement strand
GTGGAGTATGAATAGCTGTACCCGGGGTGCTCTTCTTCGACCCGGCGGACGGCGCCGGTGACCGTCTCGGCGGTCCATGCCATTTCGGCTACAGCCGTGTCGCCTAGCAGGGTGGTGAAGTCTGAAATTTCGATGCTCATGGTGTTCGCCTTAATATGCAGGTGTCGGGAAACTTGCCGCCCTCGAGCGGTCCGCTGCTGAGGCTACGATGCCGGCCGGAAGGGTCACCGGCCTGGAGGCATTACCCGCATCTGGTCGATGCGTTTTGTCGACGCGCTTCGTCGACGCGCGTCAATGAAAGAACTGTAGAGCGCGCCAAAAAATGTGTCAAGCGTCACATCCGATGCGCAGGAGGCGCTCCGGTCAGCTGTTGCGCGACGGCCCCGGCCGGGAAGGCGCGGCGGCGCAGCTCGCCCGAACAGTCAACTCGGGCGTGAACAGCTTCTGGAAGGCGGCCGGATCCTCGCCTCGAAGGCGCCGGACCAGATAGTTGACTGCCAGCCTGGCCAACTCGCTGTGGTTCGGAGAAAATCCAGTCACATTGGGATGGCTCGTCCTTGATCCGTCTTCGCTGCCGTTAAGGCCCACCAAGGACAGGTCCCGGGGGATGCGGACTCCATGCTCAGCAGCCGCAGCCGTGAAGCCCGGAACGGCGGGCTCGTTGAACGTCAGCAGCGCGGTCACCCGGGGTTCCTGTGCCCGGATCTTGTCGAAAGCGTCCCAACCGCCATTAAACGTCGGGCAAACCGTGAACACGGGAATCCGGAGCCCCCTTGACCCGGCGGCCGCCAGGACAGCGTCCCGCATTCTCACCATCGGTCCATGCCCGGCATCCAGTTCATCCCGTGACCTGGTTATATACGCCAGGTTCTCGTGGCCCAGCCCAAGGGCATACTCGACCGCCATGTTGACCGTGGCTTCGAAGTCCGCATCGACAAATGACTGTGGCTGGATGCCTCCGGTGCGACCGATCGTGGTGAAGGGAAGATCCTCCTCCAGAAGGAACGACACCCGCTCATCGACCGTTCGCACTTCCATCAGCACCACGCCCTCGACGATTCCCTGGCTGACAACCTTCCGAAGCTCCTCGACATCCTGCGCACTGTAGGGCCACAGCAGCAAGTGATAGCCTTCACGGCGCGCCTGATCGGTAGCGGCCTGGATGTATTCGAAGTCGGTCAGGTTGAACCCGACCTCCGTAACGGGAACGATCAAGGCAATGATTCCCGTGCGCTTGCCGGCCAGACCCTGCGCCAGGGCATTGGGGGTGTAGTCAAGATGTTTCATCGCCTGCAGGACCTGCTGACGCGTCTGGTCGGAAATCGGCCGGGTGCCGCTCAAAACGTACGACACCGTGCTCCTGGAAACACCGGCAGCACGGGCAACGTCCTCCATGGTGGCCAAGGGTGTCTCCTCCGGATCGGCGTCGGGCCAGGGGGTTACCCGGGATCATGCCACCGAGCGAATTCACATCCCCCGGGTCAGCATACCGGTGAGGCGGTCCGGATTGGCGGAGTATGGTCGGCCGTTTGGCCCTCACCGCCTCCGGGCAGGCGGAGACCAGGCGGGTGGCGGGGTTGAAGCCGATGGCCGCCTGGACCCTGGGAGAAAAACGGAGGCGGCGAAAGCGGCGACGATGTCCGACATGACGGCGGCTCCGAGGATGATGCCGGCCTGCCGGCCGCCCGGACGACCCCTTGGTGCCGAACCTCACCGCCACCCCGGTCGTCCGGTGAGATAAATGACATCTTTGCGTAAGCGTTTGCACCTACTGTGGCGTAGGTCATATTTTGGTGCTCGCGGCCAGGACCGGTGCGCCCCAGACCCCGGTCCTGGACGCTCCAATGCCGCCGTCGGCGGCACGTGATTCGAGGGGGATTGGATCGATTTGAAAACGTTGGAAACACTCGTGCGTGCAGGCCTCAGCCGTCGGTTGACGGAAAACGCGCAGGTGACCGTCTCACCGGAAAACTTTCTGCAGGCACTGGACGTGGATATCACCGCAGACCCCCACTCCGTAAAGGCTCACCGCAGCATTCCGGGCTACGAGAGCTTGGGGATCGGCGCGGCGGCGGAAAGGCTGGACGCCGTGGCCGGTCTGGGCATCAAGGGCGTCGCGGTCCGGGTCATTGACCGGCCGGTGTCCGGGCGGGAAGAATGGCGTGGCCGCCGGGACCCGTGGGTGTCCGCGATCGGCACGCTGGTCGAAGAGGCCGCGGCCAGGCACCTGACGGTGGTGGTCGACCCGTTCAGCGCGGCGCTGCAACCCACCGGCCAGTGGGGTCTGCTTTCGGACCTGGAACCTGCCGACGGCGGGACCTTGGG
>NZ_SMRU01000086.1 GCF_004354015.1 Arthrobacter terricola | reverse complement strand
AAGAGAGGTTGGACGTGGCTGCAGGAGAAGAGACCTCACACATCCTTAGCGGGTTGACTTCCCAGTTGCCTGATCGTGATCCCCAGGAGACGGCCGAGTGGGTTGAGTCTTTGGATGCGTTGATCAGGGAGCAGGGTACGGAGCGGGCGCAGTTCATCATGCGTAGCCTGCTTCAGCGGGCGGGGTCGCAGTCGGTGGGGGTGCCGATGGTGACCACGACCGATTATGTGAACACGATCCCGGCGGACCAGGAGCCCGAATTCCCGGGCAATGAGGAGTTCGAGCGCCGGTACCGGGCGTACATGCGCTGGAACGCCGCGGTCATGGTCCACCGGGCGCAGCGGGCCGATATCGGGGTCGGCGGGCATATCTCGACCTATGCCGGGGCCGCGACGTTGTACGAGGTCGGGTTCAATCATTTCTTCCGCGGCAAGGACCACCCCAGCGGCGGTGACCAGGTCTTTTTCCAGGGCCACGCGTCCCCGGGCATGTACGCCAGGGCGTTCATGGAAGGCCGCCTGACCGAGGAGGACCTGGACGGGTTCCGGCAGGAAAAGTCCAAGGAAGGCCACGCCCTCTCCTCCTACCCGCACCCGCGCCTGATGCCCTCGTTCTGGGAATTCCCGACCGTGTCGATGGGCATCGGCCCGATGAACGCGATCTACCAGGCCCAGTCCAACCGGTACCTGACCGGCCGGGGCATCAAGGACACCTCCGAACAGCAGGTCTGGGCGTTCCTGGGTGACGGGGAAATGGACGAGCCCGAGTCGAGGGGCCTGCTGCAGCTGGCAGCGAACGAGAACCTGGACAACCTGAACTTCGTGATCAACTGCAACCTCCAGCGCCTGGACGGTCCCGTGCGCGGGAACGGGAAGATCATGCAGGAACTCGAAGCGTTCTTCCGCGGCGCGGGCTGGAACGTGATCAAGGTCGTCTGGGGCCGGGAATGGGACGACCTGCTCGCCCGCGACACCGACGGCGCCCTGGTGAACATCATGAACGAAACCGTCGACGGGGACTACCAGACCTACAAGGCCGAGTCCGGCGGGTTCGTCCGTGAACACTTCTTCGGCAAGTCCCCGGCCACCAAGGACCTCGTCGCGGACCTGWCCGATGACCAGATCTGGGGCCTCAAACGCGGCGGGCACGACTACCGCAAGGTCTACGCCGCGTACAAGGCCGCGACCGAGTTCAAGGGCAAACCCACCGTGATCCTGGCCAAAACCGTCAAGGGCTACGGACTCGGACCCCACTTCGAGGGCCGCAACGCGACCCACCAGATGAAAAAACTCACCATGGAGGACCTGAAGTCCTTCCGCGACCACCTGCGCATCCCCATCCCCGACGAGGCCCTCGAGGCGGACCTGTACCGGCCCCCGTACTACCACCCCGGCACCGACGCCCCGGAAATCCGGTACATGCTCGAMCGCCGTACCGCCCTGGGCGGGTCCCTGCCCGAACGCCGCACCACCCACACCCCGGTCACCCTGCCCGAGGACAAGTCCTACGACGTGGCCAAACGCGGCTCCGGCAAACAAAAAGCCGCGACCACCATGGCCTTCGTCMGSCTCCTGAAAGACCTCATGCGGGACAAGAACTTCGGCCACCGCTTCGTGCCCGTCGTCCCGGAYGAATCRCGCACCTTCGGCATGGACGCGTTCTTCCCCACCGCGAAGATCTACAACCCCAAAGGCCAGAACTACCTCTCCGTGGACCGCGACCTCGTCCTGGCCTACAAGGAATCACCCGCCGGCCARCTCATCCACCCCGGCATCAACGAAGCCGGCGCCGTGGCCGCGTTCACCGCCGCCGGGACCTCCTACGCCACCCACGGCGAACCCCTCGTACCGATCTACGTCTTCTACTCCATGTTCGGCTTCCAACGCACCGGAGACTCCTTCTGGGCCGCCGCGGACCAAATGACCCGCGGCTTCATCATCGGCGCCACCGCAGGACGGACCACCCTCACCGGCGAAGGACTCCAACACGCCGACGGCCACTCCCCCCTGCTCGCCTCCACCAACCCCGCCGTACGCACCTACGACCCCGCCTACGGCTACGAAATCGCCCACATCTTCCACGACGGCCTCAACAACATGTACGGACCGGACTCCCAAGACCGGAACCTGATGTACTACCTCACCGTCTACAACGAACCCATCACCCAACCCGCCGAACCCGACAACCTCGACACCAACGGCATCATCAAAGGCATCTACAAACTCGCCGAAGCCCCCGAGCCCGGCACCAAACCCCGCGCCCAGATCCTCGCCTCCGGCGTCTCCGTCCCCTGGGCCCTCGAAGCCCAGCAAATCCTCAACGAGGACTGGAACATCGCAGCCGACGTCTGGTCCGTGACCTCCTGGAACGAACTCCGACGCGACGGCCTCGCCGCCGAAGAAGAAGCCTTC
>NZ_SMRU01000085.1 GCF_004354015.1 Arthrobacter terricola | reverse complement strand
AGCGCCTTGCGGCCGAACGTCTTCAGATCGGTGCGGCTGACCAAGGGGGACTGGATGGAGCATTCGATCCGGTTGTAGAAATCCGGGTCGGCCAGCACCTCGGCCGCGGTCGAGTCCTCCAGCGGCACCTTCGGCATGCTGCGGTTCTCCGAGGAGACCACCGATGGCAGGTCGACCTGGTCGATCACCTCGGCGCCGTCCACCTCGCCGCGCAGCTTGGCCTTCACATAGCCGTTGCCGCCGTCGAATCCGCCGGTCAGCCTCGCCGCACGGGCCTCAGTCATCTGTACAGGCATGGAGTCTCTCCTTGATGTGTCTTGGTCTCGTGTGGGATGACCGGCCCGCGCCGCAGGGCGTCGGGCTGATTTCCCGGAGCGTCAATCCGGTGATTGGCCTGGTGAGCCTTTTCGTCCGAGCGGTGAAAAACACGCCAGGTAATGCCACGGTCTCCGGCGCGGCCTGGATCCCGCGGGGCTGCGCTCCGTTCCGTGTGGTGCCGCTCATGCGAGGAGATCCATGATCGCGTCGTTGGTCCTCGGGTCATCATCAACCGTCGCCGCCAACCGATGCCGGTAAAGAATGCGCCGACGAAGCAGAAACCGCCGGCTTCGCACCTGGGGGAGGGGAGTCGGGTGCGCCCACCGGGTCAGGTCCGGAAGCTCCCGGCCAAGCGGCGGGTTCACTGATCGTCACCGGTGAGCCTGCGGCGGGCTGAAGGGTCTGCGTCGCCGGCATGTGAACTGACGGCTCCGGGCCGTCCGCCGATGATCCGGGCACCCCGACCGGCTTGTTGATCACGTCGATGTAGCCGTCGCGGGCAATCGATTCGCGGATAAGCGCCCGCATTGAGCCGGATGCGTCATCCTGCAGGTCGACCCACGCGAGCGCTGATTCGTCCGCCTGCGGGATGGTGAGCCGGACGCGCCGCGGCTCAGGCTTCCTCTTCGCCGCCATGAGCAGTTCCTCCCTCGCGCCTTGCCTCCACGTTTTTCATCACGGATCCCTGGGAAGGTACTTGGTACACGAGTTCAACGATGTCACCTGCATATACCCTGCCGGCCGGGACCCCTGACGCGGTCGCGGCCTGCGCAAAGAACCTCCATGTGATGCTCTGGCAGGAGATGAAGGAGCAGTGCCGCGCCGTCCGCTGCGTTCTCTACCGGAAGGGGCTGGCCTATTCCCGCAACGATCCTGTGCCTGAGGAACTCAGGTGGGCGCGCCTGACCTACTCAACCGCCTGGTTCAGCGCCGAAGGCGACCGAAGGTTCGTGACGCCCTACGACCACAAAGCGGGCAGATTCAAAGGCCCGAGGCTCGAGATACCTCCGATGTTCGTCACCGCCTCGCCGGCCGAATGCCGGAGGATCGCGCGCGTGATCCTCGCGGGTCACGCCGGAGCCCGTGCCGACGCCGAAATCCTGAAGCTCAGAAGCGGGCTTGTCCACCTGGATGCGGCCTGAACCCTGGCCCGCGGCACATCCCTCCTCATCAATTCCCGCCGTCAACCAACGGCGACCAGCCCGATGCCGTCCGATCAACGCCACCGTCTGGAGATCCAGGCCACCATAAGAAGGAGCCAGCCAACAATGTTTGAGACTGCCACCACTGTTCCGGACGCCCTGTTCGACGCCGACCGCGCCGCCCGGTCCGATGACCCCGACGACGCACCCAGCCGGTCCGACTGGATCGTCGCAGGCACCACAGTCGTCCACTCACCGTCGTCGGAAGGCGAAGGAAGTGTCCGGAACGCGGGCTTTCGGGAGTAACGGCCCGGGGACGTTGTCACCCTGCCTCCTGGATCACGACCTGCCTCCTGGCTATTCGCCACCACTGTTCCGTTGGATGTCGCCGCCGTGCGGGCTCACCCAGCTCTGTGAAAGCCCCGTCCCAGCCCATTGAACCAGGCCGGGACGTGGCTTCTATTTTCCTCTATTGGTGCTTTCTCCGACGCGGGGAAGACGACTTCATAGGCCCGAACAGAAGCCATCACCACGATCAAGTCGAGTCGCCGCAGTGTGCTGTTCTTCGTGGCGGATCCCGGGGGTTCGGCGAGGTCCTTGGAGGTGGTCGAGCAGCGGGCGTCGCCGGGCATTTGTTCGGCAGGGTGTACGGGAATCCGGATGTGGCGGAATCTCGCAGATCTGTTAATTTCTGTAAGCGGCAAATTTAAACTGACCGGAGACGGCAAAACTGGGTGACCGTTCGCGGCAGTGGTTTTGACCAGCGGCGGCAAGCATTTTGGACAGCAGTAGGCCATAGTGTGTGGCTTGGCGTGCCGGGATTCCCCTTGTCCATTCCTCATGTCGTTACGAGGAGAGCCCCTTCCTTCCGCGGTGAAATGGCGATGCCAATCGTTGTATTTCACCCGTAACGGGAAGGAGGGGGCTCGTTATGAAGTCTCCAGGAGAGTTCATGGAAATTTTAGCTGCTTACGATCTGACCCGGTCCTACCGGGATGCCGCGA
>NZ_SMRU01000084.1 GCF_004354015.1 Arthrobacter terricola | reverse complement strand
TTTCACCCTTGAAGTGCTGCATCAACCCCAGCATCCTCTCGGCCGACTTCGTCAACCTCGAGGCCGAACTCGCCCGCATCAGCAACGCCGACGCCGTGCACGTGGACGTCATGGACAACCACTTCGTGCCCAACCTGACCATCGGCCTGCCCGTCGTGGAACGCATCCAAAAAGTCAGCCCCGTCCCCCTGGACGCCCACCTCATGATCGCCAACGTCGACCGCTGGGCACCCCACTACGCCGACGCCGGCCTGGACTCGGTCACCTTCCACGTCGAAGCCTCCGACGCCCCCATCAAACTCGCCCGCGAACTACGCGCCCGCGGCTCCAAAGCAGGCATGGCCCTACGGACATGCTCACCGAACTGGACATGCTCCTCATCATGACCGTCGAACCCGGCTTCGGAGGCCAAGCCTTCCTCGACGTCATGCTCCCCAAAATCCGCCGCGCCCGCCAAGCCATCGACGGCTCCGGCGCCAACGTCGCCATCCAAGTCGACGGCGGCATCACCGAAGAAACCATCATCCGCGCCGCAGAAGCAGGCGCCAACGTCTTCGTCGCAGGATCCTCCGTCTACGGCAAACCCTCACCCGAAGAAGCCATCGAATCCCTCCGCGCCAACGGCCAACTCACACACGCATAAAACCCAGCCGCCGAGATCCGCCCCTGGAATTCTCGACCCGGCACTACGTCGCAGAACAAAAACCCCTACCCCAGGAAGGCAGCCTTATGAGCCAGACGTCAGATTCATATCTGGATACGTGGATGAGCCGCGAGGCTCTTGCCGAGGCAATGATTCCGGTGATCGGCCGGCTATACCGCGAAAACAATGTGGTGACCAGCATTCATGGCCGAAGCCTGGTCAACAAGTCCACCATGAGCATCCTCAAGGCGCACCGCTTCGCGCGCCGCATCAGCACCACGGAGCTCCCCCTCGAAGAGACGGCGCCGATCCTGAACACGCTGGCGCAATTGAACCTCGGCGCCGCGGCGATCGATATCGCCCGCCTCAACCAGAAGTTCAAGTCCGACGGCGGTGACCTGACTCTGGAGGAATTTCTCCTTCTCGAGCTGGCTGACCTCGTCGGGAAGCGGGGCGCGGACGACCGCACCAGTACCGACGTCGTACTTTACGGTTTCGGCCGGATCGGCCGCCTGCTCGCCCGCCTCCTGATCGAAAAGGCCGGTGGCGGCCACGGCCTGCGCCTGCGCGCGATCGTGGTACGCCGCGGTTCCGAGAACGACCTCGCCAAGCGGGCCAGCCTGCTGCGCCGCGATTCCGTGCACGGTCCCTTCGAGGGAACCATCAAGGTGGACACCGAAACCAACACCATTACCGCCAACGGCGTCCAGATCCAGGTCATTTACTCGGACAACCCTGCCACGATCGACTACACCGCATTTTGCATCGAGAACGCGCTCGTCGTAGACAACACGGGCCGTTGGCGGGACGCCGAGGGCCTGTCCCAGCACCTGCAGAGCAAGGGCGTGTCCCGTGTCCTGCTGACCGCGCCGGGCAAGGGCGGACTGAAGAACATTGTGCACGGCATCAACCACGGCACCATCCTGGACGAGGACACCATCGTTTCCGCGGCGTCGTGCACAACGAACGCCATTACGCCGGTCCTGAAGGCCATCAACGACCAGTTCGGCGTGGTCCACGGCCACGTGGAAACGGTCCATTCCTTCACCAATGACCAGAACCTGATCGACAACTTCCACAAGGGCGACCGCCGTGGACGCTCTGCCGCGCTGAATATGGTCATCACCGAGACCGGTGCCGCCCGGGCCGTCTCCAAGGCCTTGCCTGAGCTCGAAGGCAGGCTCACGGGAAGTTCCATCCGCGTCCCTACGCCGGATGTGTCGTTGGCTGTCCTCAACCTCAGCTTGGCGGCCTCCACCACCAAGGATGAAGTCAACAACTACCTCCGCGAAATGTCGCTGTACTCGGACCTGCGCGAACAGATCGACTACATCGACTCCCCCGAGGTTGTCTCCACGGACTTCGTGGGATCCCGCCGCACCGGCATCGTTGACGGCCTTTCCACTATTTCCAACAACAAGAACCTGGTCCTCTATGTCTGGTACGACAACGAGTTCGGCTACAGCTGCCAGGTTGTTCGCGTGATGGAAGAAATGGCCGGGGTCAACCTGCCGTCCTTCCCGCTGGAAGAAGCGGCTGTTCCCCTCCATGCACTGACGGTCTAGTAGTTAAAGGGTGAGGCCCGGCGGGACATGTCCCGCCGGGCCTCACCCTTTAAGCCTGTGTTGCTTTATTCGACGACTTCGCCGGTGGTTTCGTAGCTTGCGATCTTGCCGATGCGGCGCACGTGGCGTTCGGCCTTGCTGAACGGCTCAGCCAGGAATGCTTCGATGAGCTCGGTGGCCTCATCCACGCTGTGCTGGCGTCCGCCCACAGCCACCACGTTGGCGTCGTTGTGCTCGCGGGCCAGGCGGGCAGTATCCAGGTTCCAGGCCAAAGCCGCCCGGACGCCCTCTACCTTGTTCGCGGCGATCTGCTCGCCGTTACCGGAACCGCCCAGCACGATGCCCAAGGCGTCGACGCCGGCTGC
>NZ_SMRU01000083.1 GCF_004354015.1 Arthrobacter terricola | reverse complement strand
TGTCAACGGCAGCTTAGAAGTGACCGGTGGCGGCAGGTTGGTTTGCCCGATGGCGGCAGGTGATTGACCAGTCGCGGCAAGTATTTTTGGACAGGGTCAGGCGCCCCGGGCGTGCCGGGTTTCAGGGCGCCTGACCAGTTTTTGGGTTAGTTCATGGGGCGGGTTCCTTTTCCGTTTTGGGCTTGCATGAGCCTGACGGACTCGCCGCTGGTTTGGCAGAGGTGGGCGTGGTGGAGAAGCCGGTCCACGGTCGCGGTGGCGATGGTTTTGGGCATGAGCTCATCGAACCCGGAGGGGTGGATGTTTGAGCTGATCGCCAGGGCGCGTTTCTCGTAGGAGGCCTCCACGACGCGGTAGAAGCCCTCGGCCGCGTCGGCGGACACCGGCAGCAGGCCGATGTCATCAATGCAGATCAAGTCGACGTTTGTGGCCCGGGTGATGGCTTTGTTGACGCTGTCATCGATGCGGTGCCGGCGCACGAGCGCGCCGAGGTCTTCCATGCTCAGCCAGGACACGGACATGCCCTGGTCGATGGCCTGCTGGCCGAGGGCTTCCAGGAGCAGGGTTTTGCCGGTGCCGGAGGGCCCGCACGCGATCAGGTTCTCACGGCGCCGCACCCATTCCAGGGTCCGCAGGAACGAGGTCGTGGCAGCCGGGAGGGTGGAGAGGGTTTCCTCCCAGACGTCGAAGGTTTTCCCGGTGGGGAAGCCTGCGCGTTTGCGCCGGGTGGCCAGCATCGAGGCGTTCCGGCCGGTGGCTTCGGCTTCGAGCAGGACACGGACGACTTCGGTGGGGTCCCAGCGTTGGGCTTTCGCGGTGGCCAGGACGTCCGCGACGACGGCGCGGGCGTGCGGCATCCGGGTCGTGCGCATCAACGCGATCACGTTCTCCACCGCCGGGTCCGATAGCGGGCTTGGGGCAAGGACTGTCGCGCTCATTCGGTGGCTCCTTCAAAGTCATCATGGGTGGTCCCAGGGGTGGTGGTGCCGAAGTTAGCCCAGCCCCTGGTGCCCTGGCTCAGCCATTGGCCCTGGTCGGTGACGGTGCGGGTGCTGATTGTGTGGCTTGTGCCGCCGGCAGTGTTGACGATAGAGAGCAGGTCCTCGTGTGTGAAGCGCTGGTGCACCGCTGCCGCTCCCAGGCCCTTGTCGACCTCGTCCGCGCCCAGGACCTTGGCCAGGGTCACGGCGCGTTCCATTTTGTGCCGGACCTTCTGGGTTCCGGCAGCGGCGGCTTCCTTGAGCCAGAGCGCGGCACCGGCGCCGATGGCCAGGAACTCTTCCTCGGCCTTGTTGGTCGGGCGGACGACCCGTTCCAGGGCCCCGGCAGGGGCCGGCGGGAAATGGGCATCGATGATCGCCGGTGTCCCGGGGCGGGTGAGCTGGTGGCGTGCGACCTCGACCGGGCCGGTGCCGTCGACGTGGACGATGACAACCTCGGTGTCGGTGCCGCGCACCCAGACCATCTCACCCATCAGGGTGTGCGGGACGGAGTACCGGGCATGTTCGAAGGTGATCATGGGCGTGTTCGGCGGGACCTGGCGGGTATGGCCGAAACTCGCTGTCACCGGGGTTTCCGGGACCGTGTGCAGCCGGGGGCGTTCGAGAACGCGGAGCATGTCCTTCGGGATCTCCAGCGTGGCCCGGTGCACCCGCGAGTTCACCTCCTCCATGAACGCCTCACATGCGGCCTCCAGCTCGGCGAAAGACCGGTACTCGGGCAGGAGGTTCGTCTCTTTGGGGACCGAGGTCGGCTTTGGCGATCTTGACCGCGTTCTCCACCCCGCCCTTGGAGGCCGGGTCGGCCGGGATGCACGTCTGCATGGACGTCGAATAGTGCCTGGAAAACGCCACAATCTGCGCGTTCCGCACGGGGATCCCGGCGACGTGCTCGACCGTGACCGTCTTCTCGTTGTCAGTCAAAATGTAGGTCGGGATCCCGCCGATCAGCCTAAACGTCCGGTCCAGGGCGGCGAAGACGCTCGGCATGGTCTTGTCCCGCAGGGCGATCACGATCCGGAACCGCGAGAAGGCCAGCCAGGCCACGAACAACACGGTCTTCACACCATCAACGACGGGGCCATCCCCGTAGTCGAACTGGAGCCAGAGACCTGGCTCCGGCGTCCAGGGCCGGTGCACGCGCACGTTCCGGGCCCGGTATTTGGCCTTCAGTTCAGCCAGCGTTGTCCTGGTTGTCCGCTCACACCCGGTGAACCCCAGGGCGATGAGTTTCTCGTGCACGACATCGCCGCGGATCTTCCCGCGGGACTGCTCGACCCAGGAGATCATCTGGGGCAGGAACGGGTCGGTCATCCGGCCGCGGTGCCGGGCCAGCGGCGCCTGGGCGCCTTCCTGGCGGGCCTTCACATACGAGCGGACGGTGTTGTGTGAAACGCCGCAGATGTTCGCGGCATCCCGGTAGGACCGGGTCAGATCGTAAGCAGCTAAAATTTCCATGAACTCTCCTGGAGACTTCATAACGAGCCCCCTCCTTCCCGTTACGGGTGAAATACAACGATTGGCATCGCCATTTCACCGCGGAAGGAAGGGGCTCTCCTCGTAACGACATGAGGAATGGACAAGGGGAATCCCGGCACGCCAAGCCACACACTATGGCCTACTGCTGTCCAAAATGCTTGCCGCCGCTGGTCAAAACCACTGCCGCGAACGGTCACCCAGTTTTGCCGTCTCCGGTCAGTTTAAA
>NZ_SMRU01000082.1 GCF_004354015.1 Arthrobacter terricola | reverse complement strand
ACGTCTTCGGGGAGGGCGCCCCGCTGACCGGCAGCTCCCGAAGCCACTGGTTCATCGCAACCGTCGGCCGCGGACCCTCAGCATCCTCGAAGCAGAGATCCTCATCGATGAGGACCGGCATGTCATCACGGATCAGCGGCCGGCCGGACAGCCCCCACGCTTCCCACTCAACGGAACTGAACGAGTGCAGAATCACGGGACAAACCTGACATGAGACACATGCCGGAGCAACGAATAAATGCCGTACAAAAGGCAAACAATCACCTCTGCGAGACACGCGTAAACCGCAAAGCTAACGCCCGGGTCTCGACCCGGGAGCAGAACCCGGAGGCGCAGACGGACGTCCTCGAGTCGGCCGGATGCGAGAAGATCTTCGTCGAGCACGCCTCCGGGGTGCTCACGCGCCGGCCGGTGCTGGACGAGGCCCTCGGTTATTTGCGCTCCGGCGACACTCTGGTCGTGGCGAAGCTGGACAGGCTTGGCCGGTCGGTGCGAAACCTGAAGGAGGTCGCCGACACGCTCCAGCGCCGGAACATCGGTCTGAAAGCTCTCTCCCAGGGAATCGATACCACCACCCCCGGAGGGCGGCTGTTTTTCCATATGCTCGCCGCCATCGCCGAGTTCGAGCATGACCTGATCGTGGAGCGCACCCAGGATGGCCTAGCGGCGGCAAGGGCCCGCGGGCGCAAGGGCGGGGGCCGACTCAAGATGAGCCCGACGAAGGCGGCCCAAGCCCGGGCGATGTACGACGCCCGGCAGCACACCGTGGCCCAGATCGCCGAGACATTCGGGGTCTCGCGCGGAACGATCTACCGCCACCTGACCCAGCACGTCGAGCACTCCTGAGGAGAAGGGAGCCGTGATGGCACAGCGCAGCGACCATGAGAAGGCAGAGCTGGTGCACCGGCATCTCGACGGCGTGCCGTGGGTGCGGCTCGCTGAGGCCGCCGGGGTCACGACACGGACTGTCCAGCGGTGGGCCGCACGGCTGGAAGCAGGCGGGCTAGCCAGACCGGCGCGCAGGGACAAAGGAACTAGACACACCCCGCCCGAACTCATCGAAGTGGTGGAGGCTCTCGCGCTGCAGCGGCCCGTACCGACGGCGGCGTACATTCACCGTCGGGTGGGCGACATCGCCCGGGACCGAGGCCTTGCGGCACCCAGCTACACCACGGTGAGGGCCATCATCCACGGCATCGATGCGGGCCTGCGCACTCTCGCGGCCGGTGGCGATGCCGCCTACCGTGACGGATTCGAGCTGGTCTTCCGCCGCACGGCCGCCGCCGCGAACGAGCAATGGCAGATGGACCACACCCTTCTGGACGTGATGATCCTGGACGAGAAGCAGCGGCCTGTCCGCTCGTGGCTGACGGTCGCCCTGGACGATTATTCCCGCGCAGTTGCCGGATACGCTTTGTCGGTCCAGGCGCCCACGGCGGAGCATTCGGCGCTAGCGTTCCATCAGGCGGTCAGCCGCAAGCACGACCCTGTCTGGGTCGTGTCGGGGCTCCCGGACGTGCTGTACAGCGACCACGGCTCGCCTCGAGCAGGTCTGCCTCGAACTGCACATCCGCCTGGTCCATTCCCGCGCCGGAAGGCCGCAGGGACGGGGGAAGATCGAGCGTTTCTACGGGACCTTGACCACCGAGCTCCTGCCCCACCTGCCCGGATTCATCCCCCACGGGACCGGCGGCGTGCCCCTGACCGAGCCTGCGCTGACCATCTGCCAACTGGACGAGACGCTCGGGAGATTCATCGTCCACGAATACAACGAGCGACGGCATTCTGAGACAGGTACCGCCCCACACGCGCGTTGGCGCGGTACCGGGTTCGTCCCGCGAGGCCCGGCGCACCCCGAGGACATCGACCTGCTCCTGCTCAACGCCGCGACAACAAGACGCGTTCAGCGCGACGGCATCCGATTCGCATCCACCCGCTACATCTCACCGGTACTCGCCGCCTATGTCGGCGAAGATGTCACGGTCCGCTACGACCCCCGCGATCTCGGCGAGATCCGTGTGTTCTACGAGAACGCATTCCTGTGCCGAGCCATCGCCCCGGAACGTTCATCCGAAAGCTACACACTCGCCGACCTCCAGACCGCACGCACAGCCCGCGGCCGCGCCCTGAAGAAGCAGCTGCGCGAGCGACGCCGCGTTGCCAGTTCACTGCCCGCCGACAGCCGCTACCAGATCGCTTCAGCACCCCAGGCCGGGCTTGCCCAAGACACCGGTCCCGCACCGGACGAACCAAGGAAGCACGGGCTGAAGACCTATGCCACCGAATGAGCGACTCCAACGCCATCCCCGGTCCGTCCTTTTCGAGGAAAACGACGACGGCCGCCGCTTCCTCAACGGCCACTGGGACGAATTCACCGACGCCCCACCTCCGCACCTCAACATGCAGCCGAATTTCGTCACCACTCGGGAACACCGCCGATTCACCGAATTCGCCGACACTGTCCGCACGCACCGCTATATCGGCCTTTGCTACGGCCCGCCTGGAGTCGGCAAGACGCTCTCGGCTCGTCGCTACGCCGGCACGGACGAATGGGAGCAATGGCACCCGCTGATATGTAGTTCTGGTTGTCAAGAGTGCATGGATGAGCGGCTCCTGGGTGTTGTTCCGGGAGCCGCCCATCGCGTACCGGCCGGTTGTGGTGTGGTGCTGGCGAGTCGTTTCTTCCGACTGCAGTGTCAGGCTGACATTCGCGGGTTGGTTACCGCATGACGACTTGTTCGGCTGGAGCCTTATCGGTGTCTAAGATCGAGCGTCGACGGCTTGGGCTGTCTGCTCATAGTGCGTTCCCGAGTTAGCTCCGGGTGCTGCCATCGCACTTCGGTCATGTCCCGGCCGGCCGTTCATCT
>NZ_SMRU01000081.1 GCF_004354015.1 Arthrobacter terricola | reverse complement strand
TGCGCAGCCACGACGACATTGGCTGGACCTTCGCGGACGAGGACGCCGCGGAGCTTGGGATCAACGGTTTCGACCACCGGCGCTTCCTCAACGCCTTCTACACGAACCGGTTTCCGGGAAGCTTCGCCCGCGGTGTCCCCTTCCAGGACAACCCTCGCACGGGAGACTGCCGGATTTCGGGCACAACGGCATCCCTGTGCGGGCTCGAGGTCGACCCCGCCGAGGCGATCCGCCGGATCCTGCTGCTCCATTCGATCACCCTCACCACAGGAGGGATCCCGCTCATCTACCTCGGCGACGAGGTCGGCCAACTCAACGACGCCGACTATGCGCTGGAACCCGGACATGAGGCCGACAGCCGCTGGGTCCACAGGCCCCGATACCCCGCCGAACCTTATGAACACCGCCATGACCCGACCACCATGGCAGGGAAAATCTTCGAAGGACTGTCGACAATGCTCGAAGTCCGGGCGAAGACGCCCGAACTCTCGGGGAACCGGCTCGTCGGGTTCAACACCCACAACCGTCATGTCCTGGGCTACCAGCGACCCGGTGACGCTTGCACCGTCCTCATCCTTGCGAACTTCGCCGATACCCCACAGCACATCGCGACCGCGACGCTCTCCGGGTTCGAAAGTGGCGCCGTCGACCTTCTCACGGGGCGGACAGTCCACCTTACAGACGGCATCACGCTCCCCCCGCAGGAATTCATCTGGCTCCGGACCCGGCCAGTCCACTGATGGTCGGCAGGGAGGAACTGGACGCAACCTCGTGTGAATCGGTCCGTGAAGCCCTCGTCCTTTTCCTCGATGAGTCTGCCGGACATGGGCACACAGCATCCCGGCAGGACATCCTCAAGGTGTTTTTGCAGCTGGCGTCCCGCGAAGGTCTCAATGACGTGAGTATGCGGATGATTGCAAGCGAGCTCAACATCAAGGCACCAAGCCTCTACGCCCATTTCCCGGGCGGGCGAGACGAGATCGCGAAAGAGGCACTGAGCAATTACTTCCGGCACCTCGGCACCGAGATCCTTGAAATCCTTGACCGTGCGGACACACCCCAGGAGCTCTGGAGCTGCCTCATCCGGCTCCACATCACCCGGCTCCATTCCTCCAACAGCGCCCGCCTGAGCCCGATCCTGGTCAACTCGGCCCATAACGTCCCGTCCGGTATCAGTGCGCAACTCGAGGGCTGGGCGAACCTTTACGAGCGGATACATGTAGCCGCGGCGACCGTCTTGGGATACCCGGACTCGGAAAAGCGAATCAAGGTGATCATGACGTTGCTCGACGGCTCGACCCAATGGGCCGATCCCGGCTTGGACGAGAACGGTCTTGCCCTGCTCTCCGAGCGGGCCGACTTGCTCTCACGAACCATCCTCAGACTGGACTTTTAAGCCCCGATCAAGCTCAGCGTCAACGAAACAGCTTGTGGTTCCCGTCAGGGTTCGGCTGACGCCCTGGCAGACTAATCGGCGCTCGAAACGTGTCCCCGGGGTTCACTCGTCATCTTTCATGACCACTCCCAGCACGGCGGATAATTCACACATGCAGCCGGAGTGGAGCGCCCGCATCAGTTGGGCCGATTTACCTGCGAACGTCCGGTCCGGAATCGAACAGATTCTTCACGCACCCGTTGTGGAGGCGCACGGGCAACGGGGCGGTTTCTCCCCGGGCACGGCCGACAGGGTCCGCACAAGCACAGGTGCCAGGGCCTTCGTCAAAGCGGTCGGCCGCGAACTGAATGAGGATTCACCGGCCATCCACCGGAAAGAAGCCGCCATCACTGCCGCCCTGCCGGGGACCGTGCCGGCACCGTCGTTGATCGGAACCTTCGACGACGGTGACTGGGTCGCGCTCGTTCTCAGCGACGTGGAGGGCCGGCACCCGCACGTCCCATGGACCCGGAAGGAGCTGACACTGGTCCTGGACGCCCTCTTTCAGCTCTCCCGGACGCCTGTGCCTCCTTCGCTGGAGCATTTGCCCTCTCTAGAAGACGAGCTCCGCGAGCCTTTCAAGGGGTGGTCCCGCATCAGAACAGAACCACCCCCGGCGATCGACCCGTGGATCCTTCAGAATCTCGACGTCCTTGAAGGCCTTGCCGACCGCGGCCTGAAAGATCTTCCCGGCACGACGCTGGTCCATACCGATGTCCGCGCCGACAACGTCATGATCACTACCGGCGGCACAGCGGTTCTCGTGGACTGGCCCTGGGCGTGCATCGGCTCATCCTGGGTGGATGCGCTGTGTGTGCTGCTTAACGTGCGGGTCTTTGATCCGGTCTTCGACGTTGATTCGATCCTTGACAGCCACGAAGTCTTCGCCCCGGCGGATGCCGGCAGCATCACAGGTCTGCTCTCGGGCTTTGGCGCCTACTTCATTGATGCCGCCAGACAGCAGCCGGTGCCGGGCCTGCCGACGCTTCGGACTTTTCAGCGGCAGCAAGGCGAGGCCGCCACGTCATGGCTCCGCAGCAGGCTCCAATCGCAGTGAACGAGCAAATCCGCGGCGAGACGGCGAGGTTGTCTCGGTCTCAAGGACCTGGCCACTGGTTAATTGCCAAGGTCTTCCGGCATGTGGATCAGTTCGGCAAGGAGCGCATCGAGACGCTCCAAACGGTGGGCAGCGTATGCCTCGTCGGCTGTGATGCTCGTGCTGACGCCTCGGACGAGGTTGAGCTCGATGTACCGGCTGCATTCCCAGGCGTCGCATCGGATTTCCGTGGAGTATGAATAGCTGTACCCGGGGTGCTCTTCTTCGACCCGGCGGACGGCGCCGGTGACCGTCTCGGCGGTCCATGCCATTTCGGCTACAGCCGTGTCGCCTAGCAGGGTGGTGAAGTCTGAAATTTCGATGCTCATGGTGTTCGCCTTAATATGCAGGTGTCGGGAAACTTGCCGCCCTCGAGCGGTCCGCTGCTGAGGCTACGATGCCGGCCGGAAGGGTCAC
>NZ_SMRU01000080.1 GCF_004354015.1 Arthrobacter terricola | reverse complement strand
ATCGCGTTCACCGAAGACGTCCTCAAGCGCTACGAGTCCTACGGCTGGCACACCCAGCGCGTGGACTGGACCAAGACCGGCGAATACGTCGAAGACGTCCAGGAACTCTACTCCGCGCTGCTGGCGGCCAAGGCCGAAACCTCCAAGCCCTCGATCATTTCGCTGCGCACCATCATCGGCTACCCGGCCCCGAAGAAGCAGAACACCGGCAAGATCCACGGCTCCGCCCTGGGCGCCGAGGAAGTCGCCGGCCTGAAGGAAGTCCTGGGCTTCGACCCCGCCAAGTCCTTCCAGATCGACGAAGAAGTTCTGGCGCATGCCCGGAAGGTCCTGGACCGCGGCGCTGCTGCGCGGACTGAGTGGCAGTCCTCCTTCGAGGCGTGGCAGACGGCCAACCCGGAGGGCGCTGCCCTTCTTGAGCGCATCGAAGCCAAGAAGCTCCCGGTCGAAATCGACGCCGCACTTCCGACGTTCGAAGCCGGCAAGGATGTTTCCACCCGTGCCGCGTCCGGCAAGGTCCTGAACGCTATCGGCCCGGTCCTCCCGGAGCTGTGGGGCGGCTCCGCCGACCTCGCCGAGTCCAACAACACCACGATCGAAGGCTCCCCTTCGTTCATTCCGGCTTCGCGTTCAACCGAGGCATGGAAGGGCAACCCCTACGGACGCGTGCTGCACTTCGGTATCCGTGAGCACGCCGCGGCCTCGATCGTGAACGGCATCAGCCTGCACGGACGCACCCGTGCGTTCTCGGGCACGTTCCTGATCTTCTCCGATTACCAGCGCCCCGCAATCCGTCTCTCGGCCCTCATGGGCGTGCCGTCCCTGTACGTCTGGACGCACGACTCCATCGGCCTGGGCGAAGACGGACCCACCCACCAGCCGGTGGAACAGCTTTCCACCCTGCGTGCGATCCCCGGCCTGGACGTCGTCCGCCCCGGCGATGCGAACGAAGTAGCTGTCGCGTGGAAGACCATGCTGGAAAACCACGAGAACCCGGCAGGCATCGTCCTGACCCGCCAGAACATCCCCACCTACGCCCGTGGCGAAGGCGCAGCCGAGGGTGACACCTTCGGCTCGACTGCCGGTGTGGCCAAGGGCGGATACGTCCTGGCCGAAGCATCCAGCAACGGCGCCACCGTCCCGGCACAGGTGCTGCTGATCGCCACCGGCTCCGAGGTCCAGCTGGCCGTTTCGGCCCGTGAAGCCCTGCAGGCCGAAGGCATCCCCACCCGCGTCATCTCCATGCCGTGCGTGGAATGGTTCACCAAGCAGGACGCCGCCTACCGTGAGTCCGTGCTCCCGGTAACCGTGAAGGCCCGCGTCTCGGTCGAAGCCGGCCTGGCCCTGGGCTGGAAGGAATTCGTCGGCGACGCCGGACGCTCCATCAGCCTCGAGCACTACGGCGCTTCCGCGGACTACAAGCGACTGTTCCAGGAATTCGGCATCACCGCCGAAGCCGTCGCCGCCGCCGCGAAGGACTCCCTCGCGAGCCTCGGTAACTAACGACGACCCGCCTGCAAGCAAACAGATTTCCAAGGAGATAGAGAAATGACTACGACTCCCACCCAGCAGCTTTCCGATGCCGGTGTGTCCATCTGGCTTGACGACCTCTCCCGTGAGCGCCTCGCCAGCGGCAGCCTGCAGAAGCTCATCGACGAAAAGAACGTCGTCGGCGTGACCACCAACCCGTCGATCTTCCACGCCGCGATCACCTCCGGCAACGACTACGACGCCGTGATCGCCGCTGAAGCCGCCAAGGGCGCTTCCGTGGAGGAAACGATCTTCGAGATCACCACCACCGACGTCGCGGACGCCTGCGACCTCTTCGCCCCGATCGCCCTGGCGAGCAACGGCGTTGACGGCCGTGTTTCCATCGAAGTTGACCCGCGCCTTGCCTGGGACACCGAAGGCACCATCGCCGAGGCGAAGCACCTCTACAAGAGGGTCGCCAAGGACAACGTTCACATCAAGATCCCGGCCACCGTGGAAGGCCTCGCGGCCATCACAGCAACCCTGGGCGAGGGCATCAGCGTCAACGTGACCCTGATCTTCTCCCTCGAGCGCTACCGTGCGGTCATCAACGCTTTCCAGTCCGGCCTCGAACTGGCGAAGGAAAACGGCCACGACCTCTCCAAGATCCACTCCGTGGCCTCGTTCTTCGTTTCCCGCGTGGACACCGAGATCGACAAGCGCCTGGACGCGATCGGCACCGAGGAAGCCAAGGCCCTCAAGGGCAAGGCCGGCGTCGCCAACGCCCGCCTCGCCTACCAGGTCTACGAGGAGCTCTTCTCCACCGAGCGCTGGGCTGTACTCGCCGAAGCCGGTGCCCGTCCGCAGCGCCCGCTGTGGGCTTCCACCGGCGTAAAGGACCCGGCGTACCCGGACACCCTCTACGTGACCGAACTGGTTGCCGCCGGCGTTGTGAACACCATGCCCGAAAAGACCCTCGACGCCACCTTCGACCACGGCGTGGTCACCGGTGACACGGTTTCCGGAACCTACGAGGAAGCAAACACTGTCCTGAACGCCCTCGAAGGCCTGGGCGTCTCCTACAACGACGTCGTCGCGATCCTGGAATCGGAAGGCCTCGACAAGTTCGTCGCCTCCTGGAAGGAACTCCTCGCCGACGTCGAAGGCGCCCTCGCCTCTGCACGGAAGGCTTCCTAACACAGATGAGCACTCTCAGCTATGACGCCAGTGGTGCTGCGCAGCAGGCCATCGAGCAGCATGTTCGGGTACTTGTGGAGGACCGGGTTGCGACACGGATTTTCGCGAAGGATGCCTCGTTGTGGGGTCCGGAGGCGGAGTCCGAGGCGGCCATCCGTTTGGGGTGGGTGGAGGCGGCTGCCGTTTCCCGGGCCCTGGTCGGGGGGATCCTGGAGCTGCGGGACGCGTTCCGGGCCGAAGGGGTCTCCCGGATTGTGTTGTGCGGGATGGGTGGTTCTTCGCTTGCCCCGGAGGTGATTGCCGGTACTGCTGGCGTCGGGCTGA
>NZ_SMRU01000008.1 GCF_004354015.1 Arthrobacter terricola | reverse complement strand
CCCGGCAGCCGGAAAAAGACCACCAAAGCATCGCAAAAATCTGAAACCAGCCAAAAAACCAGACCACCACACACGGGGGTGCGCAGCAGCCCAGCAAATCAACCAATCAAAAAACAATCGGTATCAACAAACTTGGCACACTATTGAGTTCTCAAACAACAGACACACCCGACACCACCCAACAACCGTCAGGATCGCTCCGGAGCAACTTTCCAAACTTACCCGAACCACGCAACCAAAGCAAATCAGCCACGCACCCGGCCCCCACCCAACAACAACACGCCACAAAAGCACGCCATAACCAGGCCATTTGAAAGGGGGGTTTTCGCCGCCATCAACACACATCAGCGCCGGCGACTCGAACTACTCTACACACACCCACACCCCCACGCAAATCCACCCCCACACCACCCCAAAACCCCCGCACACACCCACCACACGCGAGCCGGCATCGGTACTCACCCAGCGCGTCGGGGAGCAAATGCAAAACGGCGCCGCACCACCCGAAAGGTGGTGCGGCGCCGTCGAACCCTGAAAGCGTCGGATCCTGGAACCAGGGTGCCTCGTCCAACCAGAGACAGTGCGAACTAATGCATCGCCGCGCCCTCGGTCTTGCGCATCATTGCCGAAAGCACCACGGCGATGACGGAGATCACGGTGGCTGTCAGGAAGGCTGCCTGCATGCCGGCCACGAAGCCGGATGAGGCCGAGACCACGGCGAAGATCGAGACGAGCAGCGCTGTGCCCGCGGCGCCGGCAACTTGCTGGAGCGTGCTCATGATCGCGGAACCGTGCGAGTAAAGGTGCGGCGGCAGCGGGTTGAGGCCGGTGGTGAATGACGGCGTGAACAACAAAGCCAGGCCCAAACTCAGCACTGCGTAGAGGACAATCACCCACCACAACTGGCTGGAAGCGGTGAGCTGCGAGAACTGCCACAGCGTGAGCACTAGCAAGAGTGAGCCTGTCACGGTGAGCGGGAGCGGACCGACTTTGTCGAACAGGCGGCCGACCACAGGTCCGAGCAAGCCCATGGCCAAGCCACCAGGAAGGAGGGCCAAGCCGGTCTCCATGGGTTGCAGGTGCAGGATGTTCTGCAGGTAGAGCGGCAGCAGGATGACGCCACCGAAAAGCGCCATCATGGCCACCACCATGAGGAGCGTGGACACGGTGAACATGCGGAAGTTGAAGGCCCTCAGGTCAAGCAAGGGGGCGTCGGACTTCTGCAGCTTGAGTTGGCGGAACACGAACGCCACCATGCACAACACGCCGACAACCAAGGCGACGACCGGCAGGGCACTGGCTCCACCGTTGCCGCCGATTTGGCTCAGTCCGTACACGAGGCCGCCGAATGCCGGCACGGTCAGGATCACAGAGACGAAGTCGAGCTTCACGCTGCCCTGCTCCCCCACGTTGGTGAGGAACTTGGCGCCGATAGCCATGGCGGCCAATGCCACGGGCAGCACGAAGACGAACATGAACCGCCATGAGAAGTGGTCCAGGATGATCCCCGAAACTGTGGGACCAAGCGCGGGTGCCACCGAAATCGCGATGGTTACGTTGCCCATCACGGCCCCGCGGCGGGACAACGGCACGAGCGTCAGGATGGTGGTCATCAGCAACGGAAGCATGATGGCCGTGCCTCCCGCTTGGACAATGCGGGCCAACAGCAAGACTGAGAATCCCGGAGCCAATGCCGCGAGCAGCGTTCCGGTGCTGAACAGGCCGATCGCCAGCAGGAACGCTGCTCGGGTGGTGAGCCGCTGGAGGATGAATCCGGTGGTGGGAATGACCACGGCCATCGTCAGCATGAATCCAGTGGAGAGCCATTGGACAGTGGGCGGATCCACTTTGAGGTCCGTCATGAGCCGCTGAAGTGCAACGTTCATGATGGTCTCGTTGAGGATCACGACGAATGTAGCCACTAGGAGCGTGACGATGACAGTGACGGACTCGCGCGACATTTTGTCGCTGGCGTGCTCTGTCCCCGCTTGCTGCACGGGTTTGCCGTGCGCGTCAGACGTGATGTCGGTAGACATGAGGATCCCTCGGGTATGGGGTGCGGTGTCCGGCGCTCGGCACCGGTAAAGACTGCAACAGTCTAAGCCGCATACGCATTCCCGTCAGTAGGTTATTCCAAACGTTTGGGCGGGCGAACCCGAACGTTAAGCACTACGAACTCAGCGGCAGGTTGTCGATCAATCGCACGGGACCGACTTTCGCGGCGATGATCGCGAGTCCCTCCCCGCGGAACGGCGTGTCCTGGCAGTTTTCGGCGAGGGGTTCAAGCGTTCCGGGATCGACGACGTCGAAATAGTCCAGGCGTACGAGCGGCTGGGATTCAACGAGTGCGACGGCGGAGTCCAGGTCCAGCGGTTCGCGCGCCAGGGCGCGGGACTCGAGGAGGCGAAGTGCCCGGGACAGCACCAAGGCAGCGTCCTGTTCCGCTTCTGAAAGGAACCTGTTCCGGCTGGAGAGCGCCAGCCCCTCTTCGCTGCGCACAGTGGGGACAGCAACGATGTCTACGGGAAAATTGAGGTCGGAGACCATCCGCTTCACGAGGGCGAGTTGCTGGGCATCTTTCTGGCCGAAGTACGCGCGGTACGCGGCAGCACCGCCGTCGAACGCCGGACCGCCGGGCAAGCCGTAATGGAGCAGTTTGGCGACCACCGTCAGGGCGCCGTCGAAGTGGCCGGGCCGCGAGGCGCCTTCCCACTTCTCGCCCAACGGACCCGAAGTGACTCGGACCAGCGGTTCGCCGCCCGGGTAGACCTCTTCCACCGAGGGAGCGAAGACGAGGTCCACTCCTTCGGCGTCCAGGAGGGCCATGTCCGCCTCGAGGGTGCGCGGATAACGGTCGAGGTCCGCGGCCTCGCCGAACTGCAGCGGGTTCACGAAAATGGAGGCCACCACGACGTCGTTCTGTTCGACGGCGGCACGCGCCAGTGCAGCGTGGCCCGAGTGCAGCGCCCCCATGGTCGGGACCAGTCCCTGCGACGAACCCCGCTTTTCGAGGAGCAGGCGGGCGCTTTCGGCCCGCAGTTCCGCCGCGGTGGTCACAAGCTTGATGGCCATGGTCAGTTTCCTTCCTGTATCCCGGCAGGATCGCCGCCTGGACGGTCTTCGCCGTTGTCCGGCGTGCGTGGATCGTTGAGCGCGTCGGTGATGTCGCTGAACTGGTTCCCTTTGAGCAGCCCGCGGTTGAGCGCGCGCCGGGCCGTCGCGTGCGCCATTGCCCGGTAGGCGGCGAGGACGTCGCCGTCGGCTCCGGCGTCGAGCTCGTTGAGTGCCTCCGCGTGCGCGGCCACAGTGCCCACATCGCCTCGGGCCACGGGACCGGTGAGCGCGGATTCGCCCGACGCCAGCGCGTTTTCCAAAGTGGCGCGCAAGAGCGGACCCAACATCCGTTCGGGCGCCTCGACGCCGATCTGCCCCAGGAGTTCGGACGCCTGCGCCACGAGCGTCACCAAATGGTTCGAACCGTGCGCGAGTGCCGCGTGGTAGATCGTTCGGTCGGCCTCGGCGATGGCGACAGGTTCGGCGCCCATCTCCACCACGAGCGCCTGGGCGATGGGCAGCATTGCGGCGTCGGCGGAGACCCCGAAGGTGCAGTCCATCAGGCGGGTCAAGTCGAGGCTCATGCCGGTGAACGTCATGGCGGGGTGGAGCGCGAGCGGGATTGCCCCCGCGGCGCGGACCGGCTTCAGGATCCCGACGCCGAAACGGCCTGACGTGTGCGCCACAAGCTGGCCCGGCTGCCACGCACCGAGCTTCGCCAGCCCCTCCACAAGCTCGCCGAGGGCGTCGTCCGGGACGGCAAGGAGGACCAGCTCGGAACGTTCGACGATGTCCTGGATTTCCAGGATGGGGACCCCCGGGAGCAGCGATTCCGCGCGCTCCCTGCTCGCCTCTGAGACGGCGGAAACCCCGACGACGGCGTGCTCGGCCGCGCGCAGGGCCGCACCCAGGACGGCACCCACCTTGCCGGCGCCGATGATTCCGACGCCGAGGCGTCCTGGCCTAGCCATGGTTCTTCTCCTCCGGGGTTGATGCTGTCCCTGCGACTTGATGGACAGGCGGAAGTTGGGCCAGCCACTGCTCGCTGGTCTGCCGCTTCCGGGCTTCCCGGGCACTCGCTGCTTGTTGGTCGAACAAGGCAACCGCAAGCTCCGTGGACACTTGGTAGAGCCTGGGCGCCACCGGCCCGGGGGTCGTGTGGAGTACGAGATCCGCCACGCGGAACAACCGGTCCAGCGGGCCTTGGTGGAGGGCCATGGACTGCGTCCGCTGATGCGGGACGATCACCAACTTCCGCCACACGCGCCCGGAGCGCAACAGCAACGCAGTATCCGTGGAAAGGAAGCCATTGCGCCGCCAGCCAAGGGGCGCGAGCGGCCAAGCCCGTTTTGGCGTCGTCACGAAACCTGCGTCCGAATCCAGTCCGGTCAGGCCAGCGGTGAACACCCTTTCGGGGTCCGCGATGCCGGGATCGGGCAAAACGAGCGAAAGCATCATCATCACGTCGGCTTTCCGGCCAACCGGAAGGAGCATGGTCCGGTGCTCACCTTCGCTGCGGTGATGTTCGCCGTAACCGGCGACGTTGACGTGGATCCGGAACCAGCCGAGGAGCCGCCACATGGGAGGCTGGGTGACCTTGAGCGCCTGGATCCGCCCCGGCGGCAGCGTCTGGGCTTGGGTATCCAAAAGCCCGTAACGCATGCGGATCCCATCAGGAGAAATCGCGGCGGTGAAGTTGTATCCCTTGTTGAAGGACCTCCAATAAGCGGTGCCTAGGCCGATGATTGCGGGAATTAAGTAGAGGATGAAGGCCCGGGATTCGGTCAGCACCGAGGCCATGACGGAAGCGACCGCACTCAGGACGATGAAGACGCTCTGCTCGCTGAGGATCAGCGAACCGATGAGCCGACCGGGCGGGATGTACAGCACCACCTGCTCGGGAGCCTCTGGTACCTCCACCGTTTCGGTGCCGTCGGCGATGCCCGCAGCGCGGCCGAGGATCGTGGCGCGGAGTTGCTTGGCCTCCCCAAGCTTCAGGTAGGAGAGGCGCACAGCCGAATGGCCGGCGTCGGCGACCTCGAACTTCAACTCCGCAAGGCCGAAAATACGGGGCAGCAAGGGCTGGACGATGTCGATGGCCTGGACTCGGTCCAGCCTGGCCTGGCGTTGCTGCTTGAACAAGAAACCCGTGTTGACCCGGACATAGCCTTCGGCGAGCTGGTACCGCGTGAAGTACCAGCTGAGGACGAACGATCCCAACGCCAACAAGAGCACGACGCCGCCGCCGGCCAACAGCCAAAGGGTGCGCTCGTTGATCGCGGCACCGATGTTGCCGCGGCCCTGAAGGCTTCTTTCGAAAGTGTCGCGGCCGAAGAAGTAGACGATCGCGACGAGCGCCACCCAGCCCCGCACGAACGGCGACGCCGGGTGGACACGGTGCCAGTCGCCGTCGACCGCGGTCTTTTGCGGCGTCACAGTCCGGCCAGCCTCGCTTCGCCGCGAGCCGAAAGCTGCTCGCGCAAGCGCGCACCTTCAGCCGCGGGGAGGCCCGGCAAGTGGGCCATGGTCCCGGCCGATGCGGTGTGTAGCTTGACCGTGCACAGCCCGAGGATCCGTTCGACCGGCCCGACGGCGACGTCGACGTATTGCATCCGGCCGTACGGAACCACCATTGTCCGCTGGAAGAAAATTCCGCGGCGGATGAGGAGGTCGTCGTGGCGTTCCGCGTAACCGATCGCGCGGACCTGTCGCGGGATCAATGCGAGGCGCCACACGGCGAGCACCACGAAGAAGGCGGGCAGGGCGACAGCGAACCACAACGGCGGCCACGTCCACCACCCGAGTTGCACGAAAAGCAAAGGCAAGCTGACCACGGCGACCAGGATCACGTTGCGGATAGCCCACTCGACGAGCCTCACCGTCACGTACTTCGACGAAACGCGCAACCATTCGACGCCCGGAGGATCAATCGCCGCGGTATGCATATTCGCCCTCACCTTTGGCCTCGCCGTGGCGACGGTCTTGCAGGCCTGTTCCGCCTTCCATGTCCTCCGGAGGGATCCGGCAGAACCGCTCAACGACGAGTCCCACGATGGTCATGACGAGCCCGCCGACGCCCATGATGAGCGCGAGCCAAAGAATTCCTTGGTCGCTGCGAAGGGTCCAGATCCGGAGCTGCTCAATCACGATTCCCACGTGCCAGCCAAGCAGGACGGCGCCGGCATAAGCGCAGGCCTGGGCCAGGATGAGGGTTCGCGCCGCGAGGATCGGGCTAAGGAGGGTCTTTTTCTTGCCATTGCGCCACCGCAGCACGCGGATGCCCATCACCAGGGTGAGCACGGCGATGACGCCCATCGTGACCAGCGCGGACGGCGGAAGGACCGGGGTGGCCATGCCGTAGCGCGTGGTGGCAATGGTGGCCAGCCAGCCGGCCGCGGCAAGGACGACGACGATCATCGCCAGCAGGAGGGGACGCATGGCCTTCATGGTCTACTCCACCGCACCCGTGGCAGCTATGGTTCCCGGCTCGTCGAATCCGTCGAACGGCCGGAGCCCGGGAAAGTCTTCCGCCTTGGCTGCCAGGTCCGCCACGCTTTCGCCGTTCAGACTCGCCGCGGGATCCAGCAGGGCCCAGGGATACAGGACAAACGCGCGTTCCGCGGCGCGTGGGTGCGGCAAGGTCAGCGTTTCGTCGTCGCTGGTGACATCGCCGTACACGATGATGTCCACGTCAAGGGTGCGCGGACCCCAGCGGACATCGCGGACCCGATGGTGCTTTTGCTCGACCTCGTGGCAGTGCTGCAGCAATTCGAGCGGCGAGAGCGTGGTTTCAATCGCGATCACCATGTTGAGGAAGTCCGGCTGGCCGGCAGGCCCGCCCACGGCTTTGGTCTGCACTACGGGCGAGACCCCGAGCAAGCGGATTTCCGGGCCGTCCACGAGGTCCGCGACGGCGGTGGACAGGGTGTCGTTACGTTCGCCGAGGTTGCTGCCGAGGGCAAGGATCGATTTCGTGAAGCGCGAAGTCATGTGCGCTCCCGGTGGACGCTTACAGTGACGTCTCCGAAAGGCACTTCGATGGGAGCCTTCGGTTTGTGGACCGTGACGTCAACGGCGGCAACGTCAAAGCCGTCCAGGATGCCTTCGGCGATCCGCACGGCAAGGGCCTCGATGAGGTTGAGCGGCTCGCCGCTGATGAGGGAGGTGATGAATTCGGCAACTTCACCGTAGTGGGCGGTGTGCTGCAGGTCGTCGGTCTCCGCGGCCTTGGTGAAGTCCTTGTACAGCACCGCGTCCACGACGAACGGCTGGCCGTCCCGCCGTTCGAAGTCGAAGACTCCGTGATGCCCGACGGCGGTCACGCCGGTCAGCGTGATCTTGTCCAAACCGGTCCCTCCCCCTTTGCTCACGGTACCTAGTGCCTGACCCGCGCGGCGACCTTGACCGCATCAAGGCTCGGTCCGACGTCGTGAACGCGCACTGCCCAAGCGCCGTTGGCAGCACTGATGGCCGTAATCGCGGCAGTGGCGTGGTCCCGCTCCTCGGGAGCGGCGGCCTTGCCGGCAACGGTCAGGAGGGTCCCGAGGAAGCGCTTGCGCGATGCCCCGATCAAGACCTTGTGGCCGAGCTCGTCGAGCCTGTCGGCGTACTTGAGGAGCTGCCAGTTCTGCTCCTCGTCCTTCGAGAAGCCGAGGCCGGGATCGATGATGACCTGCTCCGGCGCCACCCCTGCCTCGTAGAGCTTGTCGCGGACTTCCTTGAGTTCCGCGATGACTTCTTCGACGACATCGCCGTAGTCAGCCAGGCTGTTCATGGTTTCCGCGTCGCCGCGGCGGTGCGTCAGGACATAAGGCACCTTGGTGCGTGCCACGAGTTCGACCATTTCCGGTTCGATGCTCAGGCCCGAGACGTCGTTGATGATCGCCGCGCCGGCCTCCAGGGCGGCGCCGGCCGTGGACGCGTGCGTCGTGTCGATGCTGACGAGCGCTCCGGCCTTCACCAGTGCCTGGACGACGGGAATGACGCGGCGCTGTTCTTCCTCGGGCGAGACCGCCTCCGCGCCGGGGCGGGTGGATTCCCCGCCGACGTCGATGATGTCCGCGCCGGCGTACAACATGCGCAAGCCGTGCGCGATCGCGGAATCCGCTGTGGGGTGCTTTCCGCCATCGCTGAATGAATCAGGAGTGACGTTCAGAATTCCCATGACCAGCGTGCGGTCGGCCGGCAAGTCCGCGAAGCGTGCGGCTGGGCGGGGTTTGCGGAGGATAGGCAGGGGGCTCGTTGCCGGTCCCGTGCCTGGGGCTGCTGCGAGGGAATCCATCGTGTTCGTTACCTTCCGAGTATGAGGCTCATGGCTTCGGCACGGGTGGCCGGGTCATGGAGCTGCCCGCGAACCGCACTGGTGACGGTCTTCGCGCCGGGCTTGCGAATGCCACGCATGGACATGCACATGTGTTCGCATTCGACGACGACGATCGCACCCCGGGGTTTGAGGTGGGTGACCAAGGCGTCGACGATCTGGGTGGTGAGGCGTTCCTGCACTTGGGGACGACGCGCATAGATGTCAACGAGGCGGGCCAGCTTGCTCAGCCCGGTCACCTTGCCATCATGCGAGGGGATGTACCCGACGTGGGCTACCCCATGGAACGGCACTAAATGGTGTTCGCACGTGGAGTAGAACGGGATGTCCTTGACCAACACGAGTTCCTCGTGATCGAGGTCGAATGTGGTGGACAAAACGTGCTCGGGATCCTGGTGGAGGCCGGCGAAGACCTCGGCATACGCCTTGGCCACCCGCTTTGGCGTGTCCAGGAGTCCCCCGCGGTCCGGGTCCTCTCCCACAGCGATCAGGATCTCGCGGACGGCCGCCTCGATGCGGGGGCGGTCGACCTTGGTGTGGGAGTGGTGGCCTGCCGGGGATGCCTCCGGATCGCCGGCAGGCGAACCGCCGAAGGCATCACTGAAGTCGTCGTCGTCGATGTGAGTCACAGCAGAAAGCTTAGCCGTGATGCGAAACGTCGGTGCCCGCGTCCGGACCTGCGCCCGCGTCGGGACCCGAGAAGGACTCCTGGCTGCTGACTCCCTGGGGGTGCGGAGGCTGGGCATCCAGGGGTTCCTTCAAGCGGGCTGCCTTTGCCTGCTCCTGTGCCTCGCGCTCGGCCCGCTCTGCACGGCTTTCCACCGGTGGAATCGTCTGCACTGGGCGGGATTCCTTGGACAGCCAGATCTCGCGGAAGTCCCGCTTCCGGACATCCCGGAAGATGTCCGCGATCTCGCCCTGGTTCAGGGTCTCGCGCTCAAGCAATTCAAGGGCCAGTCGGTCAAGGATGTCCCGGTTTTCAGTGAGGATCGCATACGCTTCGTCGTGGGCTTGGTCGATCAAGCGGCGGACTTCCTCGTCAACGATGTAGGCTACCGAGTCCGAGTAGTTCCGCTCCTGCGCCATGTCCCTGCCGAGGAACGGCTCGCCGCCGCCTTGGCCAAGCTTCACGGCGCCGATGCGCTCGCTCATGCCGAACTGCGTAACCATCTTCCGGGCAGTTCCCGTGGCCTTCTCGATGTCATTGGAAGCGCCCGTCGAAGGATCGTGGAACACGATTTCCTCGGCGACACGGCCGCCCATTGCGTAAGCCATCTGGTCCAGGAGTTCGTTGCGGGTGATCGAGTACTTGTCATCCTCCGGAACAACCATGGTGTAACCAAGGGCACGGCCGCGGGGCAGGATGGTGATCTTGGTGACCGGGGCCGAATTGCGGAGGGCAGCCGCCACGAGCGCGTGGCCGCCTTCGTGGTACGCCGTGATCTTCCGTTCCATTTCCTTCATGACGCGGCTGCGCTTCTGGGGGCCTGCCATGACGCGGTCAATCGCTTCGTCGAGCGCGCGGTCGTCGATCAGGTTGGCGTTGGAGCGGGCCGTCAAAAGAGCGGCTTCGTTAAGCACGTTGGCGAGGTCGGCACCCGTATAGCCCGGGGTCTTCTTGGCAACGGCCTTGAGGTCGACGCCGTGGGCCATGGGCTTGCCCTTGGAGTGGACGCTCAGGATTTGCTCGCGGCCCACCAGGTCCGGTGCCTCAACAGTGACCTGGCGGTCGAAACGGCCCGGACGCAGCAAGGCGGGGTCAAGGACGTCGGGGCGGTTGGTGGCAGCGATCAGGATGACGTTGGTCTTGACGTCGAAGCCGTCCATTTCAACAAGGAGCTGGTTGAGGGTCTGCTCACGTTCGTCGTTGCCGCCGCCGATACCGGCGCCACGGTGGCGGCCGACGGCGTCGATTTCGTCGACGAAGATGATGGCCGGGGAATTGGCCTTGGCTTGCTCGAAGAGGTCGCGGACGCGGGAGGCGCCGACACCGACGAACATTTCGACGAAGTCCGAACCGGAGATGGAGAAGAACGGCACTCCGGCCTCACCCGCGACAGCACGGGCCAGGAGGGTCTTACCGGTACCGGGAGGGCCATAAAGCAGCACGCCCTTGGGAATCTTCGCGCCGACTGCCTGGAACTTGCTCGGTTCCTGGAGGAATTCCTTGATTTCCTGAAGTTCTTCGACAGCTTCGTCCGCACCGGCGACATCAGCGAAGGTCACTTGCGGCATGTCCTTGTTGACCAGCTTGGCCTTGGACTTGCCGAACTGCATCACCTTCGACCCGCCGCCCTGCATCCGGGAAAGCAGGAACCAGAAAAGCACGCCCAGCAGCAAGACGGGAACAAGGAGCGAAAACAGTCCGGAGAACCAGTTGTTCTCAACAGGCTGATCCGTGAAACCCTTGGCCGGCGCGGCGTTGGTGACAGCTTTCACTACGTCTCCGCTGCGGGCGGTGACGTAGAAGAACTGGACATTCTTGCCCTTGTCCTGGCCGTCGATGACGAGATCGTCCTTGAGCGTCAGGTCGACGCGGTTTTCGGCGTCGTAGATTTTTGCCTGATCCACTTTGCCGCTTTGCGCAAGCAGCGCCAGGCCTTTATCCGTATCGATGCGAGTGGATCCACCGGGGGCAAGGGTTGCAAATGCCACCAGGAGCAAGCCGACTACGACAACAATCCAGATGCCCGGGCCCTTGAAGAAATTCTTAGCTTTCATCTGTTCGGGGGCCAGCCCCGTCCCTCCTGGTAGTGCTGCACGGCGCATCCTCTGCGCGCGTGTGGTGCTGCGTCAGTTTCTAGCTTTACACCGTTCGGAGTGATTCACGCATAGTAAGGTGCAAAAGTTCCCTCTAGGCGTACACGGAATTGCGCCAAAGCGACCTCTCGTAAAAGTTCCGGAGCCCTGCCGGCGCACATCAGGCGTGTCCGGCGTCGGATCGCCGGGTCTGGCCAAAGAAAAAACGACCGCCCCTCCGGGCGGCCGTTCTCCATTCCGCCATCAATCCGCGGCGGGGAATTACTCGTAAACGTGCGGGGCGAGGGTACCGATGAATTCGAGGTTCCGGTACTTTTCGGCGTAGTCCAGGCCGTAGCCGACCACGAATTCATTGGGGAGGTCGTAGCCGACGTACTTGACGTCGATCTCCACCTTGGCGGCTGCCGGCTTGCGGAATGCGGTGCAGATTTCCACGGAGGCCGTGCCACGGGATTCGAGGTTGGTCTTGAGCCAGGACAAGGTGAGGCCGGAGTCGATGATGTCCTCGACAATCAGGACGTCCTTGCCCATGAGGTCGGTATCGAGGTCCTTGAGGATGCGCACGACGCCGGAAGACTGGGTGCCCGAACCGTAGGAGGACACGGCCATCCAGTCCATGCTGACGTGGCTGTGGAGCGCACGCGCGAGGTCCGCCATGACCATGACGGCGCCCTTGAGCACGCCAACGATCAGCAGCTCACGGCCTGCGTAGTCCTTGTCGATCTGTGCAGCCAGTTCGCCGATTCGTTGCTGGATCTGCTCCTTGGTGTAGAGAACGTGCTTGAGGTCTGCCTGGACGTCGTTTGAATCCACCAATGGCTCCTGTGTTGATGCTCGGGTGCGGCTAGTGTTGGGGCGATGTGTGATGCCGGAATACTAGCTTCCCACAGCCGCCGCCCTCGCGGGGACCAGCGGCCGCATCACGCTCCAGTTCGCTCAGCGAGAGGCGGTAGACGCTGACGTTGCCGGGCAATTGGACGGGACCCGCGGACCCCTGCCTTCGGAGCAGCGCTTCGGCCGCATGGAGCCGACCGTAACCGGGCTGTTGGCCCCCGACGTCGGCCGCCGCCTTGGCGATGACACGGAACCTGAGAGCTGGGGCGAGTTCCCTCAACGCACCTTCCGGGAGCCAGACGCCGTCGTCCGTGCGGTTCACCATTCCCGCGTAGCTTTTCGTGGCAAGCTCCTCCAGGAAATCGGCGTCCTGCTGGAGGATCGCCGCGGTTCGCGCGAGGGATTCGGCAACGCCTGGTCCGAGTTTGTCCTCCAGCACCGGCATGACTTCCACCCGGGTTCGCGAGCGGGCGAAAGCCGGGTCCGCGTTGCTGGGATCGTGCCAGGCTTCGAGTTCCTCGACCTCGCAGATTTCCAAGGTTTCAGTTCGACGAAGGCCAAGGAAAGGCCTCAAGAGCTTCCCCCTGGCTGCCCGCATTCCAGCGAGGGAACGGGTTCCCGAACCCCGGGCGAGGCCTAGCAATACTTGCTCCGCCTGGTCATCCAAAGTGTGGCCAAGCAGGATGAATTGGCAGCCGAGATCCTCAGCCGCGGCATCCAGCGCGGCATGCCTGGCGTCGCGCGCGGCGGCTTCAGGGCCGAACCCTGTTGACGCCACCTCGATAGTCCGCACCTGCACCGGCGACAAACCCAGCTCTTCCAGGATCGCGGCAGTGTGCGCGGCGACCTCGCCCGAGCCTTCCTGCAACTGATGATCGACTACGACGGCGGCAGCGCTCACCGGGTGCCCGTGGACGTGGCCCCGACGGGCAAAGTAGGAAACCACGGAAGCCAGGGCCAAGGAGTCCGGGCCGCCGCTGCAGGCAACCAGGATCCGCTCCGGGTAGCCTGCCGAGGCCAGGGCGTCCTGCACCAGGTTCCGCGCTTTGCCGACGACGGGCGCCAAACGACCGGGCCGCCGTCGTCCGCTGCTCCTTACAATGGCAGGCGCGGGAACGCCAGGCGCGCTGGGATCGGCGTCGGTTCCGGCCGTCACAGACCCATCCGCTCAAGCCACAGCTTGGCGTCGTGGATCTCGGACTCCGTGGGCAAGTGCTCGGCCGATTCCCATACCCGGTTGAGCCCTTCCATTCCGGCCACGGCAACAACAGCGCGGACGAACTTGGCGCCGTCGCTGTATTGGCGCATCTTGGCATCGAGCCCGAGGAGGCTGCGGATGAACTTTTCCATCACTCCGCGGTCCTTGCCCCGCTGGTTGAACCGCTGCCTGATGGTCTTAACCGTGGGGACCAGGGTGGAATCGACGGCGTCCATCACCACGTTCGCGTGGCCCTCCAAGAGGCTCATCACCGCGGTGAGGTGCGAAAGCGAGGCCTTTTCCTCGGGGTTCTGCAACAAGTCCAGGATGGCTCCCCGGCCTGGAATCGCACCTGCGGAACGATCACGCAACGACCGCGCGGCCGCAGTGGCCCGGTCCATGATGGAATCGACGTTGCCGAGGAGGTTGGTGCTAAGCCGCTCGATTTCCTCCAGCATGTGGGTCCGAAGCCACGGCGCGGCAGCAAACTGCACGCGGTGGGTTTGTTCGTGGAGGCAGACCCACAAGCGGAAATCATCGGGATCCACGGCGAGTTCGCGCTCCACGGAGATGATGTTCGGCGCGACCAGCAGGAGCCTGCCCGCCGGCGGGGCCTTGGATTCCGGGGCCAAGGACGCAAAGGGATCGTACTGGCCAAGGACTTTGCTCGACAGGAACGCAAGCACGGCGCCGAGTTGGCTGCCGGTGATGGCGCCGCTCGCCGCCGCGGCCACCGGAGTCAGCGCGGGGCCGCGCCGGGAATCCAGCATTTGCCGGAGGGCAGGTTGGAGCATGACCGCGAAGCTTTGGGTATTGGCTTTCGCCCACGAGGCCCGGTCCACCACCAGGACGTGCGAATCGCGAAGGTCGCGCGCGGCTTCGAGCCGGGTGATCTCGTGCACATGCGGGACCGAGATGTCCGCGCTGGAACGCAGGCTGTCCACTGCTTTGGCGATTTCGACCGGGCTCATTGCCGGGCCTGCGGGAGCGAGCCGGGCAGCCGTGGAAGCGGCCAGCTCCCAGTTGATGAGGGACTGGGGTTGCTGCTGAGTCTCCATACGATCCATCAGAACACAGCGGGCTGTGCAAGTCCCTTAAGTTCGCTCAGCGGCGAACGTCGGGTCGGCTATTGGGCGCGAACACGCACCTTTAAAGGACTTGCGCACCCGGCCCACCGGGTGCCGGCGTCCTCAGTGGGTGCAGCGGTCCGGAACGGGCGCGTTTGTCGGCACGCGCGGCTCGGACGCGAGCCGTCAGCCCGCTTGGCACCCGCATGATGCCAACGCAGTGGCGGACCTGTCCAAGGCTGTCTTGTTTCCCGCGGCCCCCGGCGTCAGTCCGTTCCCGATGAAGGAGAACACCAACAGGCGTCCGTCCGCGTCCACCACGTAGCCGCTCAACGCGATGACCGAATTCAAAGTACCGGTTTTCGCCCGGACCAAGCCGGCGCCTTGGGATGTGCTCGCGTCGCCGTAGCGGTCGCCAAGCGTTCCTGTCAGACCCGCCACGGGGAAGCCCGCCAACGCCGCGCGGAGCCTGGTATCCGGACCGGAGGTAATGGCCCTGACCACGTCCGCGAACTGGCGTGTAGACACTTGGTTGCCCAAGGCCAGGCCGGAGACGTCGGCCAAGTGCATCGAATCCGTGGCGATTCCCGCTTGGGCGAGCTGGGCGCTGACAGCCGCCGTCGCGGCGTCGTACGTTCCCGGTTGTCCCATGGACAGTGCGACCAGACGGCCGAAGGTCTCGGCGAGGTAGTTGTCCGAGGTTTCGAGCATCAAGTCGATCTGCTGGCGGACGGTGGCGGATTCCACGCTCGCGAGGACCTCGGGCTTTCCGGCCGGAGCCTTCGCCCGCTCCACGTCCGGGGCCACCGTGAACCCTGCTGAGGCACCCGCGGCCTGGAGCTTCGCCGCGAACTCCTGCGCGGCGGTCAGCGCGGCATCTTGCGGCCGCGGCCCCGAAGTGGAGTCCGGGCTGGTCCGCGCCGAATTCAAAGCCAGCGGAAAGACCGGAGCCGTTTCGCCCGCCTCGACATCTTCGATCTGCCACGCCGGGTTCAGGGCGGGACCAGTGAACATGGTGTCGTCCAACTGCACAGTGACCGCGCCCTTGACTCCGCGGTCCTGCAAGGCCTTCGCGGCGTCGGCGGCCAAGGTTTCGAGGCCCGCGCGGCCCAGGACCTCGCCGGGTTGCGACGGCCCGGCACCGAGCAGGACGTCACCGCCGGCGCTCAACACGATGGTCGACGGCGATGCCCCAGCCAGGACGCGCGTGCTGAAGCGGGTTTCCGGTCCAATCGCGCGAAGGGCGGCGACGGCGGTGAGCAGCTTCATGTTGGACGCAGGAATGCGGCTCTTGGTGCCGTCGCGATCGAAAAGGGTCTGTCCGGTCAAGGCATCCTGAACGACGCCGGTGAAGTCTCCCCCGCCGTCGGGATTCAGGGCGGCGTTGACCTGCCGGTCGACGCTCGCCGGCATCGGCACGGGCGCCGAAGGATCCAAAGGTGCCACCACTTGGGTCCGGCTCAACTCGCTGGGGACCTGCTGCCATGCAGGAACCTTGGGCGAGGACGCGGAGGAAGGACCGGGAAAGCCGAAGAATCCGGACGCGACGCCGAGCCCCATCGGAACGGCCAAGGCGGCAATGACCGCGGTCAACAAAAGCAATGGCAGGAAACGGAGAATTGCCTTGGATTCTCTATTTCCGGATGTGCGTTGCTTTCCCTGTTTGCCGGCCTTGCCGGGTTCTCCGGGTTTACCGGAATTGCCAGATTTCCCGGCCTTCCGCGGCCGGAGCGCGTGGCTTGCTTCTTGATCCGAAGCGGGCTTTGCAGCCTCTGCCTCGTCAACGCCCTTCATGCAGCTTTAGTCCTCAAAGTCTTGAATGTCCCACCGTTTCAAGAAACTTGGGCCTCTCGCTATATCCTCAATAGTAGTCGGCGGCGTCGGCTGTTCTCCTGCCGCGCCCATGCCAATACCGCCAAGGAGCATTCCATGAAGCACGACGTCACGATCGAGATCCCGAAGGGATCGCGCGTCAAGTACGAAGTTGACCACGAGACCGGTCGCGTCCGCCTGGACCGCGTCCTGTTCACGTCCATGCAGTACCCCACCCACTACGGGTTCTTCGAGAACACGTTGGGCGAAGACGGCGATCCCCTGGACGCACTCGTGCTCCTGCAGGACTTCGACCTGTACCCGGGCGTCATCGTCGAATCCCGCCCGATCGGCGTCTTCAACATGACCGACGACGGCGGTGGAGACGCCAAGGTCCTGTGCGTTCCCGCAGACGCGCGTTTCGACCACATCCAGGAAATCTCGGATGTCAGCGAATTCCTGATCAAGGAAATCGAGCACTTCTTCACGCGTTACAAGGACCTCGAGCCGGGCAAGTGGGTCAAGGCCGAAGGCTGGGCCGACCGCGCAGCTGCCGAGGCCGAACTCGAAGCCTCCATCAAGCGTTTCGCGGCCGAAGGCCACTAACCTTCTCACAAGGCGCCCAGCGCCTTGTGACTCGCACGACTGACTTGTACGACGGCGGCGGGTGCGGTTCCATGTGGACCGCACCCGCCGCCGTCGTTGGTTAATGGCGCTTGCTAATGGGGAGTCCAGAAGCACCTTGGGATTAATTGCTTGAAAGTCGGCTACCTCCCGGCAATGATTGATCAACCATGTTCACGCTGACGATCAACCAACGCGACAGCCGCAGCGACGGAGACCTCGTTCCGCAGTTACTTAAAGACTTGCGGCACATTCCTGCGCGCTTGGACTTTGACCGCTCCGTGGAGGACGAAGTCCAAGGCATCGTCGACGCCCCGCACCAGGCCGTCGAAACGGCCCTCATCGCGTTGCGGACCGGACGGTGGTACGTGGGCATCGGAGTGGGTCCGGTCAACGAACCCCTGCCGAGCCAAATCAAGGACGCCTCCGGACATGGTCTGGTCTACGCACGCCGGGCCGTGGATCGCTTGCGGAGCGGCAAGGAGCGTGTGCCTGTGGCCGTCGAAGGGCCGATTGCCGCCCTGGCCGCCGAATCGGAGGCAGTGTTAAGGCTCTTGGGACACATCGTGCAGCACCGCAGTGTTGCCGAGTGGCGCGTCCTGGATCTGTTGACTCCGGGAGTGCGCGGACAGCAGAAGACCGTGGCCCAGGAACTGGGAATCAGTACCCAGGCCGTCAGCAAGGCACTATCCCGCGCCCAATGGGCCGAGGAACACGCTGCCAGGCCCGCGGCTGCCCGCCTCCTCGCGATGATCCTCGAGGTCTACTGACCGCCGAGGTTTTGCTTGGCTGCCTGCGCCCGGTCCAGCACGTCCGCGGCCGCGGCTCTGACGTTTTGCACGTGTGGCGGCGACGGCGCAGCGGTTCGACAGGAAGCCAACTCCCTGCCTACGTTGGAACCATGAGCCTCAAGCCACAGCTTCGGCGGCTCCTCCCCGCGCTCCGGCAAGCCGCATCGCGACACCATCTCCTTTTTGCCGGAAAAACGGCCCTCGCCGCCGGACTGGCCTGGTATTTGGCGCCGTTGATGCCGGGACCAGCCGCGTCCTACCCTTACTACGCTCCCCTTGGCGTGCTGGTCAGCATGCACCCCACCGTCGTGGCCTCGGCCAAGCACGGACTGCAGAGCCTGCTGGGACTCAGCCTGGGAATCGCCATGGCCTTCGCCGTCACCACGGTAGCCACGCCCAGCGCCTTTTCCGTTGCGGTGGTGGTGGGAATCGGAGTCGTCATCGGCGGCCTTCCACGCCTGGGGGCCGCTTCCGAATGGGTCCCGATGGCGGCCCTCTTCGTGCTTGTCCTGGGCAACTCGAATGCCCCCGGGTTTTCCTTCGGCTACGTCCTCCAAATGGGCATGGGGGTCGCGGTGGGAATACTCATCAATTGGGTGGTCTTCCCGCCCTTGCACCTCGAGGGCATCGATCCGGCAATTGCCGGCCACCAACGCGCCCTTTCCCGGCAATTGCAAGACATGGCGATGGCCATGACCGAATCATGGCCACCCAATCACGAGGAGTGGGCCGGACGCAGCGGTGAACTGTCACGGACCGCGACGGCTGTGCGGACTGCCGTTGGGGAAGCGGAACTAAGCGCCAAAGCGAACCCACGGTCCCGCCGTCGAGCGCGCCGCCTCCCGTCCGACCTGGTGGGCCTGAGGACCGTCGAACGGCTGACCTTCCACGTGCAGGACATCACCGATGTCCTGCAGAGCGTGATCTGGGAGAAGGACGCTGGAACGGTCATCCCGGACGGCGTCCTCGCGAACCTCTCGGGAGCTTTGGAAGCGGTGGCCGGAGTCATCAACGAATGGCGGAACGGCGAAGCCCGGCGCTTGAAAGACCGCATTGCCGAAGCCAAGGAAGGAGTGGCAACGCTAGGCGTTTCGATCACCGAAGCCGCGGCCGGTCAGGCTTCCGTGAACGCTGCCGCCTCGGTGGCCATGAGCCTGCGGCGAATGATCACCGTGATCTCAGAGGCCGACTAATTCAGGCTCAGGGGGTGTCACCCGCTGACCGGATGGATTGCAGGACCAATTAAGTAAGTCTGCTTACTATTTTCTTTCGGCGGGTCTAGGCTCGAAGGTAGATCCATCCGGAAATCGGAGGACCCATGGATCATCGAGCTGCGGGACATCGCCGTCGCCGTCGTCGAATCTGGGGGGCGGCGGCCCTGTCCAAGCCACTTCAGTCGAGAACGGAACCAAACTAGGAGATTCACACATGCACACCATCACGAAGGCTGTTGAGGTCGAAGTTCCTGTATCGGTCGCCTACAACCAATGGACGCAATTCGAATCTTTCCCCCGTTTCATGAGCGGAGTGGAAGACGTCCGCCAGATCGACGATGCCACGCTGCATTTCTCCACCAAGATTTCGGGCGTCAAGCGTGAATACGATGCGCGAATCACCGAGCAGGTCCCGGACACCATCATCAGCTGGGAAAGCCTGGAACAACCCCGCAACGCAGGATCGGTCCGCTTCGACGTCCTCGGTCCGGACCGCTCAGGAGTGAGCGTGACCCTCGAGTGGGAGCCGGAAACCTTTACCGAAAAGGCCGGTGCCGCGCTTTCCGCGGACGAGATGCAAGTGGCCGCCGACTTGGACAAATTCAAAGACTTCATCGAAGAGCGGCAACGCGAGACAGGTGCCTGGCGCGGGACCGTGGGCGGCGTCGCCGTCGAAGGCAGCGGCCCTGTTCATGGCGACACTCTTGGTAGCGGCACGCCGCTGGAGGATGGAACCACCGAGAACGGGACGCCGAACATCTGACACCTATGCGTGGTACCCGGGTCTAGTCGGATTGATGCTCAAAAGCCAAGGCCCGGGCATCATTGTGTTTGGCTTTGGTGCCGGCGCCCATCCAAGTGCGTGCGCTAGAGGAGGCTTCGCAGCACGAGGGCCGCACCGTCGTCGTACACTGACGCGGTGACCTCGTCCGCTACGGCGAGCACCTCCACGGGAGCCTGGCCCATGGCAACGCCGCGGCCAGCCCAAGTGAGCATCTCGATGTCGTTGCGTCCGTCGCCGATGGCAATCGTGTGGTGCGGTTGCGTGCCGAGCCGGCGGCGCAGCTGCTCGAGTGCGCTGGCCTTGGTTACTCCTGCGGCGGCGATATCCAGCCAGGCCGTCCAGCCCACTGAGTACGTCACGCCGGAAAGTCCGATGCTCCTGATGGCCGTCGAGAATTCCTCGGCGGTATTTTCGCTGCTGAACACGACAACACGAACAGCCGTGGCCTCCAGCATGGTCTGGAAGTCGACGCCCATCGCTTCGACCCCGAAACTCGCATCCTGGAAGCGCTCCGTGGAGAGGAAGTTTCCGTTCTCATCCTCGAGCGCGTACTTGGCGGACGGGAGCTGTTCGCGGAGCGCCAAGAGGGCCGGCGCGGGGTCGAAGGTTGCCCTGTGGATGATCGAGTAGCCGTCCTCCAGGCCGGGATCGAGCTTCAATGTCACGCCGCCGTTACTGCAGACGGCGTAGCCCCGGTCCATGCCGATTTGCTCAATGACGGGCAGGGTTGCATTCAAGGAACGTCCGGTGGCGATCAGGACATCGTGGCCGTCTGCAACCACTGCTTTGGCAGCATCCCGAACGTCCGGTGACATGTGGCCGTCGTGGTCCACGAGGGTCCCGTCAACGTCCAATGCGATCATGAGCTTTCGATTTACATTCCGCTGGTCATCGATGCCAGCGACTGAGTTTCCAGTCAAAATAGTCATGCCTCCAGTGAAGCAGACCCGGCAAAGACCAGCTAGGACGAAGGCCACAGTAGCGGATTAACAAGCGGTGAATACTCCGACGTTATCCACAGTGTGGGTATTTACCTGGGCTGGCCTGTCCCCTAGGCCGGGCGCTTGTTTCACATACCGGCGCTCGTGCCACGGGAACGCTAAACAAGCGTCGGCGTCACGCAAGTCGTCAGTCGGAGCCAGGTCAAGACCGGGGGCGCAGGCCGGCACGCAATAGCTTTTGCCGCAGCAGGCCAGGTTGCTCCAGGTCTGCCCAGCTCCACCTCACAAAGGCGAAGGCCAGCGACCTTATGCGGTCTTCCCTGAGCTTCTCCTGGTATACGATTTCCTCGGCGGTCAGACGTCCTCGCAGCTCCTTGTCGACGTATTTGGCCTTGCCGTCGAATTCGCCGACTACGTTTTGCTGCGGCCACCAGAAGTCCGTCCTCGCAACGAATTGTCCGGAATCGTAAATCGTGTGCTGTTGCATGGGCTGCTCGAAATCCAAGAGCTCAAATGCGGCCTTGCTGAACGATTCACCCACCGATTCGGACTTCGCCTGGGCCAATCGGGCAAGACGGTGTGTCCGGAGTCCGGTGGCTTCCGACGAGATTCCGTCGAGTTCCTCGGCGATGCCTGGATGATCGGCGAGGCATGCGTCGCGGTCCAGCGTTCCTTGATCCACCAGGGCCCGGGCGACCCCCTCGGCCACTACAAGGGCCTTGCTGAATGACGATGAAATCATGACGTCGACCGCCGTTTGGACCAAGCTGGTGCATGCAAACTGCCCGGACACCACCGCGTCGACGTCCCGCCGCAGCACATAGCGCATGGGGTAGTTTCCGAGGTTCCGAGCCTGTTCGGCAAGCGCACTTTGTCCGTGCACCGTGAAGGTTGGAGGCCGCCTGCCAGTGATTCGTTCGGAGTCCGTAGCCAGTTCGACGAGCGGAGGCGTCCGCAGTGTGGGAATGCCAAGGACAACCGCAGCCGACTCTCCGTGGAACACCGGCTGTTCGAACGCGAGACCCACTGCCGCGGCCGACCATTCGAATCGCTCAGCGGGCGTGGCTTCGACCCAAACCGAGGTTTCCACGTAGTAGCCGCGCCTCAGCCGAACATAGCGACCCGCCCGGAAACGCCGGTGGATGGACGATGTTGAGCCGCTGAGGGCGAGTCGCTCAGCCGAGACGATGAGCTGGGGCGGGATATCCATGGAATTACTGTCCCCGGATCGATCCGCCGCGTCAGCCCGGAAATTCCCCTATGTGGAGAAGCGGCGCTGTGGAGGGCAGGTCAAACCCCACTCACCACCAAGACTCCGGGGCTTGTTTCTGATCCCGGCGCCTCAAGCACAGGAATCAGAAACAAGCCCCGGATCACCCTAGATAACCGGCAGAACCTCAAGGCCGCCAAGGTACTTCTGCAGTGCTTTCGGGACGTTGACCGAACCATCGGCGTTCTGGTGGTGCTCCAGAATGGCGACAATCCAACGCGTCGTGGCCAAAGTGCCATTCAGCGTGGCAACAGCGCGGGTGCCCTTGGAAACGCCTTCCTCATTGACCACGCGCTCACGGATGTTGAGGCGACGGGCCTGGAACGTGGTGCAGTTGGACGTCGAGGTGAGCTCGCGGTACGCGTTCTGCGTGGGAACCCAAGCTTCGCAGTCGAACTTGCGGGCCGCGGACATGCCGAGGTCACCGGCGGCGGTGTCGATCACGCGGTAGGGAAGCTCGACCTTAGCCAACATTTGCTCCTCCCATGCCAGCAGGCGCTGGTGCTCGGCCTCAGCCTCTTCGGCAGTGGTGTAGATGAACATCTCCACCTTGTTGAACTGGTGGACGCGGATGATGCCGCGGGTGTCCTTGCCATGGGAACCGGCCTCGCGACGGTAGCAGGAGCTCTGCCCGGCGTAGCGGATGGGGCCTTCCGAAAGGTCCAGGATTTCGTCCGCGTGGTACCCGGCCAAGGGGACCTCCGAGGTTCCCACAAGGTAAAGGTCGTCTTCAGCAAGACGGTAGATCTCGGCGTCGTGCTTTACATCGAAACCGGTACCCTGCATGGTCTCCGGACGCACCAAAGTGGGCGTGATCATCGGCACGAAGCCAGCCTCAATCGCTTGGTCCATGGCCATCTGCAAGAGGGCCATTTCCAGGCGGGCACCTACGCCGCGCAGGAAGTAGAAGCGCGCGCCGGACACCTTCGCGCCACGCTCCATGTCGATCGCGCCAATCAGTTCGCCGATTTCCAGGTGGTCCTTCGGCTCGAAATCGGGGAATTCGCGGGGAGTTCCGACAGTCTTGACCACCACAAAGTCGTCCTCGCCGCCCGCAGGAATGCCATCCACGATCAAGTTGGGGATGACGCGGAGCAGCTCTTCCTGCTTCGCCTGCGCGGCATCGGCCTCGACAGACGCTGCCTTCACTGCGTTGGCCAACTCTTTGACCTCAGCCAGCAGGGCTTGCTTTTCCTCGCCCTTGGCCTGCGCCACTTTCTTGCCGAAGACATTCTGCTCCGCACGGAGGCCCTCATAACGGATCAGGGCCGCGCGGCGGTCTGCGTCGGCGGAAATGATCGCGTCCACGATCGACTCGTCGGCGCCGCGGGCGCGCTGGCTGGCACGGAACTTGTCCGGGTTTTCGCTGAGGTCTTTTACGTCGATCACCAGACAAGAGTATCGAATCAGACCGCGCCTCCGCGGATAGCGCACGACGGCGGCCGGCACCTTTCTGCGCACGTCCTCGCGGCGCGGTTGGCGGGATAGGGTTGGACTAGCATGAGCAACTGGATCCTGTACGTGATTCTGGCTGGGGGCGTGGTCTTTGCCGTCTCCAGTTGGTGGGGTGTGCGCCGGCTCAAAGCCAGGCACACCCGCAGTGCCGTGCATGAGGACTCGCACAAGCCAGGACCCGGGCTGCAGAGGGTCGCGGTGGTCCTCAACCCGGTCAAAAGCAAGGCCGAGGAAGCCCGGAAGATCATCCGGGAAGCCTGCCACATCGCCGGCTGGGACGAGCCCAGGTTCTTCGACACCACCGCTGACGATCCCGGGCACTCCCAGGCGAGGGAGGCACTGAACTACCGTGCCGACGTCGTGCTTGTGGGCGGCGGCGACGGAACCGTGCGGGTGGTCGCCGAGGCCCTCGCGCACACGGGGGTGGCCATGGGCCTTATTCCGTTGGGTACCGGCAACCTTCTGGCTCGAAACGTCGATCTCGATGTCAACAACCTGCGCGGCAACGTCGACATCGCCCTCTTCGGCCACCAGCGCTATATCGACACTGCACGGATGTCCATCCACAACGAGCACACCGGGGCCTCGTCAGAGCATGCCTTCCTAGTTATCGCGGGGATGGGCCTGGACGCCGAAGTGGTGGGCGACACCAACGACGACCTCAAGAAGGCAGTCGGCTGGCTGGCTTATACGGAAGCGGGCGTACGCCACCTGCCGGGCAGGCGCAAAAGGGTCAGCATCGCCATGGATGACGAGCCCGAACAATCCCGGAAGATCCGCAGCATCCTTTTCGCGAACTGCGGCCTGATTCCCGGCGGCATCGATTTCATCCCGGGCGCAATGATTGATGACGGCGTCCTCGACGTGGTTGTCATGAGTCCGCGCAGCGCTATCGGCTGGCTCGCGATGTACGCCAAAATCCTGTTCAAGCACAAGCGCAACCTGCCGGTCATGAACTTTTACCGCACCGGCAAAGTGGTCATCCGGAGCAACGAGCCGATGGCAACGCAACTCGACGGCGATCCCGCCGGCGAGGCCACGAAGGTTACAGTCCAGGTTGAGCCGCGTTCGCTGCTGGTTCGTGTGCAGGACCGCTAGCTGTACTGCGTTATTCGCTGTGTTGGGCTTCTTCTGCCGCTTTGCGTTCTGCCGCGGCTTTCGCGGCCGCACGGGCTTCGGACTGCTCGCGGATCATCGCTTGTTCTTCTTCGAAACGCAGGCGATCAGCGCGGTCGGCCTCGTCACCGTCCCAATCCTGGTTGTCCGCCTTGGGCTTCGGGTTGACGATCATTCCCTGTCCGCTGGTGTCGTTCTTATTTCCTGACATGGCCCGCTCCCTCCGTTTGGGGCATGCGTCCATCCTCTATGGATCAAGCAAGCATACGCACAGTTTCAGCCACGCGATAGGGGTTGAAGAGTCAATTATCCAGCGCCTGTGGAATAGGGTCGTGGCTCGATTCCGGCTCCAGAATGCTTCGGACCCAGGCATGGGCCGACGCGAAGGCGGCGTCCGACGTGTGCGGCGAAACGACCGCCTTTTGTTGATCCGCCCGCGCGTAGGAACCCAGGAATCGCGTGGCGGGACTGATGCGGTGCAGGCCCGCGAGGGCGTCCGCGACCCGCGCGTCCGAGGCGTGCCCGTCGGCGTCGATGCTGAAGAAGTAGTGGCCGAGGTACTGCCCCGTGGGGCGGGATTCGATCCGGCTAAGGTTGACGCCCCTTGAGGCGAACTGATCCAGGATCTCCATCAAGGCACCCGGGCGGTCCTCCGGGAGGGGTACGACGACGGTGGTCTTGTCCGCTCCGCTGCGTTCCGGGAGCGCTCCGGGCCGGCTGACGAGGACGAAGCGCGTGACCGCGCCCGGGTTGTCCCCGATGTTCTCGGCAAGCGCGTTTAGCCCCGGCCTTTCGGCCGCGACGAGCGGGGAGCAAATGGCCGCTTCGTAGTGCGCACCGTCTTCGAGGAGCCCGACGGCGGCTGCCGCGGTTGAGGAGCCAGGAACGTATTCCGCATTCGGGATATTTTCATCGACCCACAACCGGCACTGGGCCCACGCGTGGCCGTGCGTGGAAACTCGTCGGATGTCCGTAATCTTCACGCCGGGGCGGGCCACCAGAACGAAAGTGATGGGCACAAGCGCTTCGCGGATGATCCGGAGTTCCGTGCCTGTGGCGATGGCATCCAGCGTGGCCGTCACTCCGCCCTCTACCGAATTCTCGATAGGCACCATTGCCGCATCCGCTCGGCCTTGGCGGACCCGTTCCAAAGCGGTGTTCACGTTGGAGCAGGGCACCCGGTTTGCCTCGGCGGCGCCGGGAACCTGCAGGAGGGCGGCCTCAGTGAAAGTGCCTTCCGGGCCGAGGAAGGTGTAGGTGAGCGCGGACGCCATCAAATATTCCTTAGGAGTAATGCTTCGAGCTAGAGGACGACCGGCTTGAGGCCGTTCTCCGAAACCATTGGCCTGCCGGTTTCCAGCCACATGTCCATCCCGCCGGCCACATTCGTGGCGCTGTATCCCTGGCCCACAAGCCATTGGACAGCGCGGAAGGATCGGCCGCCCGTCCGGCAAATAACGAACAGGTCCTCGTCGGGATCGAGTTCGTCCAGGCGGGCCGGAATCTCGTTCAGCGGAATGTGCAGGGCCCCCACGGCGTGGCCCGCCTCCCATTCGTAATCCTCCCGGACGTCCAAGATCTTCGCGTCAGCAGGAACATCGCCTACGGGCACGGTCTCGAAATCGCTCACATGAGTTCCTTCCAACGGAAATCGGATCTTAATCAAGCCTATCCCCACCTCACGCCGCCCACCGGAGCGAACCCTCGCGGCGTGGGGCGGTCCAATTCTTCCTCACTCCCCCGCCGCAGCATTAGTCTTGGCTAACGATCGCCGTCGCAAGGATGGTGCAAGGACCGCGACCCACCAAGTCAGGAGGCAGCCACATGGCGGCTAAGGAGCGCACCATTTTGGCGACCTCCGGCGGGTATAAATCAGGCCACCGCACCAGGATGGAGTTCGACCTCTTGGTGCATCACGCCGTCGAACTCTCCGGAGTGAGCGGCCGCGCCCCGCGCGTTGCCCACCTCGGTACGGCGTCCGGAGACCAGCGCTGGTTCGCCGCCGAGTTGGACCAGGCTGCCCGGATCTCCGGCTTCGACTTCACCCACGTGAACCTCTTCACCATGCCCAACCATGCCGATCCGGAAGCCCATCTCCTGGAACAGGACGTTGTTTGGGTCAACGGCGGCTCGGTGGTCAACCTCCTGGCGGTCTGGCGCGCGCACGGCTTCGACGCCATCCTCAAGCGGGTTTGGGACCACGGCGTGGTGCTTGCCGGGGTGTCGGCAGGATCCATCTGCTGGTTCGAAGGCGGCACCACCGATTCGTACGGCCCCGAACTGCGCGCGGTCACCAACGGCCTGGGCCTCCTCCCTTACGCCAACGGCGTCCATTACGACTCCGAGCCAGGCCGGCGCCCGCTTGTCCACAAGCTCGTGACCGAAGGCATCCTGGGCGAAACACACTGCACGGACGACGGCGTCGGGCTCGTTTACCGGGACACGAAGCTCGTGGACGTGGTCACCGAGGTCAAGGGCAAGTCCGCCTATCGGGTGACTGCTGCGACCGGCGATTCCGGCGAGCCGATCGCAGTGGAAGAGCAACTGGAGTCCCGCTTCCTTGGCTGAAATCCACGAACTTGGCGCCACCGAGTTGCGCCAAGTCCTCGCCGGAGGCCACGCGTCCGCCGAAGAGGTTACGGAGCACTTCCTGGCGAGGATAGAGCAGCGAAACCGCTCCCTCGGGGCGTTCGTCACCGTGACGGCGGAGCAGGCCATGAATGACGCCCGTTTGGCCGACGCCGCCTACGCACAGCCCAAACGAGACAACCTTCCGCTTCTCCACGGAATGCCGCTGGCGTTCAAGGACCTCACCGACGTCGCCGGCGTGGTGACCACACACGGGAGCGCGGCGCTGGACCGCAGGCCGGCTCCAGAAGACGGCGCCCTCGCGGCAGCGCTCAAAGGCGTTGGAGCCATATCGCTCGGGAAGACCCAGGTTCCGGAGTTCGGGCTGACGGCGTACAGCGAAAACCGCGTCGCACCGCCGTCGCGCAATCCGCACGCTTTGAGCCGGAGCTCAGGCGGTTCGTCGGGCGGGAGCGCTGCCGCGGTCGCCGCCGGACTGGTTCCTTTCGCGCCAGGGACCGACGGCGGCGGTTCCATTCGTATTCCCGCTGCGGCATGTGGGCTGGTGGGCCTGAAACCGGGACGCGGACTGGTGCCTTCCGGTGAGAGTACGGGTGACGCCGCCCGCTTGGTTGTCGCCGGGCCCTTGGCACGGTCCGCCGCGGATGCCGCGCTCATGATGGACGCCTTGGTGCCGCAAGAGCTCGCACCGGAACGCGGCTACCTGGCATCAGTTGGTGAAGCACCTGCGGGCTTGCGCATCGGCGTCAGCCTGGACAGTCCCTGGGACACAACATTCCCTTTCACGGTGGACCAGGATGCGTTGGACGCCCTCGCCACGGGCATCCAACTGCTGACGGCCGCAGGCCATTCCGTGTTCGAGGCAGACATCCGCTACGACAACCGTTATCCGGACGCTTTCACCACTGCCTGGACCGCCGGCGTCGGAAACGCGCGTATCCTCCCGCTGCGTGAAGCCCTGCTGACACCGCTGACGCGGACGTTCCGCCGCAGGGCGCAACAGCGAAGCGCCTCGAAGGTCAATGAGGCCTTGGCATTCCTGCGCCGCTTCGCCCACGACACTGCGGCCCAGTATGCGCAGTGGGACCTCATCCTGACGCCGTCGCTGGCGCAGGCTCCGCGTCCCGTGGGCTGGTTCACGGGGACAGCTTCGGGCGGCGAGGAATGGCCGTCACCGGACTGGCCGGGCGACGCCGACGACGACTACAGAAAACAGTGCGAGTTCGCGCCGTGGTCGTCCATGGTGAACGTATGCGGGCTCCCGGCGGTGACCGTCCCCGTGCATTGGACCGGGCCGGCACCCGGCGAAGGCCTTCCGATGGGGGTCCAGCTCATTGGAAAACCCGGCAGCGAACTCTCGCTGCTGCAGCTCGCAGGGCAACTCGGAGCCTAAAAAATACTGCGACTCACCCCCTTCGATAGTTGCTCCAGACATTCGGAAATATGACAATACGCGTCCACAATGCGAACATGGTGTGAATGAGCACACCTCTGAAAACTGTGAAACCCGCCACAACCCCGGGCGACACGTCATTTTTCGGCCACCCAAAGATGCTGGCCAGCCTGTTCTCCGTCGAAATGTGGGAACGATTCTCCTTCTACGGCATGCAGGGAATCCTTCTCTACTACATGTACTTCACCGCAGACCAAGGCGGTCTCGGGATCAACAAAGCCCTCGCGGCCGGGCTGGTCGGCGCCTACGGCGGCGGCGTGTACCTCTCCACGATCCTGGGCGCCTGGCTGGCAGACCGGATCTTCGGCTCGGAACGGGTGCTTTTCGGCTCCGCCATCATGATCATGGCCGGCCACATCGCCTTGGCGCTCTTGCCCGGCATCCCGGGCCTGGTTGCTGGCCTGGTCTTGGTCGGCATCGGTTCCGGCGGCCTCAAGGCAAACGCCACGGCCCTGGTCGGAAGCCTCTACGGCGAGAAGGACGAACGCCGCGACGCCGGCTTCTCCATCTTCTACATGGGCATCAACCTTGGTGGCTTGATCGGTCCGCTCGTGACCGGCTGGCTCCAGGAAAGCAACGGCTTCCACTGGGGCTTCGGCGCCGCCGCGATCGGCATGGCGATCGGCCTCGCGATCTACGCACTCGGCCGCAACAAGCTTCCCGAAGAAGCGCACCGCGTCCCGAACCCGCTCCCCGACGCCCAGCGCAAACGCTACGGGCTCATCTTCCTGGGCATCGCCGTCGTGATTGCCGTCCTGCTGGTGAGCGGAGCGGTCAACCCCGGCAACCTGGCACGCAGCATCGCGTACGCGGCGATCGCGGCATCGGTCCTGTATTTCACCATGATTTTCCGCAGCAAGAAGGTCACGCCGCTCGAGCGTAAGCGCGTCACGGCGTTCATCCCGCTCTACATCGCCTCGGCGGCGTTCTGGGCACTCTTCCAGCAGCAGTTCACGTTCATCGCCGTGTACTCGGAGGAGAAACTGGACCGCAACCTCTTCGGCTGGGAAATGCCGGCGGCCTGGGTCCAGTCCATCAACCCGGTGTTCATCATCGTGTTTGCCGGCGTGATGGCTGCTCTGTGGACCAAACTCGGTCCGAAACAGCCCGGCTCCCCCATCAAGTTTGCCGCCGGACTCTTCATCATGGGCCTGGCGTTCCTCGCCTTCATTCCCCTGGCAGGCACCGGCAAGACGCCGCTGTTGGCGCTCGTGGGAATCCTGTTCCTCTTTACCTTGGCGGAACTGTTCCTGTCCCCGATCGGACTGTCCGTAAGCACCAAGCTTGCGCCCAAGGCGTTCCACACTCAGATGGTGGCGCTGTTCTTCCTGTCCGTCTCGCTCGGCACCACGCTGGCCGGCATCCTGGCCGGGCTGTACAACCCGGCCAACGAACTGCCGTACTTCCTGGGCGTCGGCGGCACCGCCGTCGTCATTGCGGTTGCTTTGGCAGCGGCGTCCCCGGCCATCAAGAAGTTGATGGCCGGGGTCCGCTAGGGCGGCCCTACAGCGAACGACGGCGGCCGGCGCGTCGGGTGGGAGTCCCGCCCGACGCGTCGGCCGGCGTCGTTATCGCTAGTAGTTGTAGTTATAGCGCGAGGCGCTGGCCGCGAAAATCGCGATGAACACCCAAAAGAGCACCGCTCCGGCGATCCCCAAGTACCCCATCACCAGGCCCGCAATAGCCATGCCCTTGCCTGCCGGTTCCTTCTTGAGGCCCATATGGCCCAGGATCACGGCCGCGATCTGCGGGAGGACAAAGAAACCGAGGCCCACAAAGACGGCGATGCCGCAGCACATGCTCGCAATGCTCAAGCCCTTCGGCTCCACGGGCATGCCGTAGTACGCGGGCTGGCCATAGGGGCTAGCCGGCTGGCCGTACTGTCCTTGCGACGGTTGGGCGTACGGCGAAGCGGGCTGGCCGTATGGATTGGACGGCTGGCTATACGGGCCCGGTCCCCCCGGCTGCTGCGCGTAGGGCGCCTGCGGCTGGCTGTACTGATCCTGCTGGCCGTACGGTGCCTGCTGGCCGTACTGTTCCGACTGGCCGTAGGAGCCGTGCTCGGACGGAGCGGCGAATGGCCGGCTGCCGTATGGGTTGTCGCCCGATTGCGGGGCTGGCGGAACGTACGACGGCGGTTCGTAGCCTTTGGGCGCCTCGTCACCGTGGGTTGCCGCGGCGGATGCTTCGGCGGCGTGGGTTTCGGTGCCGGATGTTTCGTCACCGTCAGGTGCGTTCTCGGGTTTGGCTGGCTGGTCTGTCATGGATTTCCCCCTTGCGAGTCTTTCTGCCCAGCCTACCGCCGGGCGACCAAGCGCATAAGCGCGCGGAATCGCAGTGCGCCAACGTCGTGCCGCACTCCGGTAAACGCGTAGTGAATCTTTGCGGGGATCGCGGAAATACGATGTCACAGGCGTCGCAAAACCCGCATTTCTCTTCAAGCTCGGCGGACCGTCTGGCATGCTGGGTCAATGGCTAGCCGTGCGGGCACAGTTGCCCTTCCCCAGGACCTTGTAGACATCACCGCGCTCCTTGACGCGTACTACGACGTAACGCCGGATCTCAGCGATCCCGCGCAGCGCGTGGCATTCGGAACCTCCGGGCACCGGGGCTCGAGCCTCAAAGCATCCTTCAACGAGGGACACATCCTCGCCATCACCCAGGCGATCGTGGAATACCGCGCGGGCCAGGGCATCACCGGCCCGTTGTTCCTTGCGAAGGACACGCATGGCCTGAGCGAACCCGCCCAGAACTCGGCTTTGGAAGTCCTCGCGGCGAACGGCGTCAACGTGCTCATCGATGCACGGCACGGTTACACGCCCACGCCGGCCCTGAGCCACGCGATCCTCAAGTACAACAGCCAAGTGATGCCGGGGCAGCCCCAGGCAGACGGCATCGTGGTCACCCCGAGCCATAACCCGCCAGCCGACGGTGGATTCAAGTACAACCCTCCGCACGGTGGCCCGGCTGACACGGATGCCACGGGATGGATCGCCAACCGCGCCAACGAATTGCTCGAAAACGGGCTGCGTGGAGTCAAGCGAATCCCCCTCAACGACGCCCTCAAGGCCGAATCCACGGGGAAGTTCGACTTCCTGAGCAGCTATGTGGACGACCTCCCGGCCGTCCTCGACCTCGACGCGATCCGCGCCGCGGGTGTGCGCATCGGAGCCGACCCCATGGGCGGCGCTTCCGTCGACTACTGGGGCGAGATCGGCGAACGCCACCAGCTGGACCTCACCGTGGTCAACCCCACCGTTGACCCGCAGTGGGCGTTCATGACGCTCGACTGGGACGAGAAGATCCGCATGGACTGCTCCTCGCCGTCGGCCATGGCCTCGCTCATCAAGCGGATGTCTGACAGCGCCTCGGGTTCTTTCGACGTCGCCACGGGAAACGACGCCGACGCAGACCGCCACGGCATCGTCACCCCGGATGGCGGGCTGATGAACCCGAACCACTACCTCGCCGTCGCCATCGACTATCTGTACCGCAACCGCAGCGGATGGAATCCCGCGTCTGTGGTGGGAAAGACCCTCGTGTCTTCCTCGATCATCGACCGCGTGGCTGCCGGCTTGGGCCGCAAACTCGTAGAGGTTCCTGTCGGCTTCAAGTGGTTCGTGCCCGGCCTGCTCTCCGGCGAAGGCGCGTTCGGCGGTGAAGAGTCCGCCGGTGCTTCGTTCAACAAGAAGGACGGAAGCGTCTGGACCACCGACAAGGACGGCATCCTGCTCGCCCTCCTCGCCTCTGAAATCACGGCCGTCACGGGCAAGTCGCCGTCGCAGCTTTACAAGGGCCTCACGGACCAGTTCGGCTCGCCCGTTTACGCCCGGATCGACGCCGCCGCGACGCGTGAGCAGAAGGCAGCGCTCGGCAAGCTCTCGTCGTCGGACGTTTCAGCAACCACGCTGGCTGGCGAGGAAATCACGGCCAAACTGACCGAAGCCCCCGGCAACGGCGCGTCGATTGGCGGCCTGAAGGTGGTCACCGAGAACGCCTGGTTCGCCGCCCGTCCGTCCGGCACCGAGGACGTGTACAAGATCTACGCCGAGTCCTTCAAGGGTGCCGATCACCTCAAGCAGGTCCAGGACGAAGCCAAGGCCCTCGTGGACGGCGTGATCTCCTAACCTCCCCCCGAGTTAGGTTTCGGTGCGCCACACCTTCAGGATCCGGCGGATCGTGTGGTTGCCTCCGGGGGCCATGTCCACCAGGGCGATCTGGTCGAGCACGATGGCGTCACCCGGCTTGGGGCGCTTGCCGTCATGGTGCGATATGTGCGGGCGGTAGTGGTCCAGGACGTAGTGCGGCGTCGCCACCTTCCCGCCCACTTGCGCGACGGCGTCGAACAATTCCTCGTGCAGTCCTTGCAGGATGGGATGGCGCTCGACCAGGCTGACCGGGATGGATCCTTGGTGACCGAATCCGTCGTCGGGCCCTATGGTGAGCAGCGTTCCCAAGGCGCCGCGCACCGGCGTCGTGACCAGCTCGCCAAGGCGCTCGGCGACGTCGCCGTCTTTGGAGGGCTCGACGTCGAACCTCAACAGAGTGATGTGCAGAGGCCAATCCGTGCGCGGGAAAACGAGTCCGTCAGCCACCGCTTCGACGAACACCACGAGGATCAGGTTCCGCATAAGGAAAGTTTCCCACCCGCGTTTCCGGCGCTCCATCACCTATACCGGCCTAAACACGATCGCCCGCTCACATGATGTGAGCGGGCGATCGTCGAAAAGGCGCTATGGCTGAGCGGGCGTCAGACCGTGCGAACGACGTCTTCGTAGGCGAACTTCGGCTTGGCTTCGCCCCAGGCGTCCGGGCCCGGCTGGCCGATGTTGACCACGAGGAAGCTCTTCTGGTCGCCCGCCGGGAAGAACTCGGCGTCGATCGCGGCGAAGTCCGCACCGGTCATCGGGCCGGCGGCGAAACCGAGCGAACGGACAGCCAGGATGAAGTAGCCGGCCTGCAGGTGGGCATTGTTGTTGCCAGTGGAGGCAGCAAAGGCGGGGTCGGCGTCGTACATGGCCTTCGGGGCGCCGTAGGCAGGGAGGAACTTGTCCCACTGCTCGTGCCATGCGGCGTCGTAGGAAAGGATCGCGACGAGCGGTGCGGAGGCGGTCTTGGCCTGGTTGCCCCTGGACAGGGATTCGACCAGCTTGGCGCGGGCCTCTGCCGAGCGGACGTAGGTGACGCGCAGCGGCTGGGAGTTGAAAGCGGTGGGGCCGAACTTGGTCAGTTCGTAGATGGCGCGGGCCTGTTCCTCAGTGACCTCGCCGGAAAAGGAGTTGGCGGTGCGGGCTTCGGCAAAGATGGCGTCGACTGCTGCGGCGTCAATCACTGCTTCTTCGTGGGCGATTGTCATTCGCGTACCTTTCGCTGTGCCGCAGCCGTCAGAGGCCGGGCGCTTATGCATTCCATAGTTGCAACTTCAACCTGGCTCCGCCTCTTCCCATGAAGCTGCGTGACGTTCCACACAGCCGAAACAACAGACCGTTCGGGCGGTAAGGTTGCACCGGCTAATAATCACAACTTTCAGGGAAGGCTCCCGTCGATGAGCATGCTCGGAACCAAATGGAAGCTGCACGGAAACGGCAAGACGATCCGTCCCGGGCATGTCGTGGCACCCGATGAGCGGCTCGCGTGGCCGTTGACCATCGGCGTCGGAATGCAGCACGTCGTCGCAATGTTTGGCGCGACGTTCCTGGTTCCCATCCTCACGGGCATGCCGCCCGCCACCACGCTGTTCTTCTCGGGCATCGGAACCCTGCTCTTCCTGGTGATCACCAAGGGCCGCGTTCCCAGCTACCTCGGCTCAAGCTTCGCCTTCATCGCACCCATCCTCGCGTCGAAGCAGCAGTTCGGCATTCCAGGTGCGCTCGGCGGAGTGGTGCTTGCCGGCGTCGTACTGGCACTCATCGGCGCCGTCGTCCAGAAGTTCGGCGCCGAATGGATCAACAGGCTCATGCCGCCCATCGTCACTGGTGCGATCGTCGCGCTGATCGGGCTGAACCTGGCGCCCGCTGCGAAGGCGAACTTCGACAAAGCCCCGGTCACCGCGCTCGTGACACTGGTGTCGATCATCCTGGTGAGCGTCCTTTTCCGCGGAATACTTGGCCGGCTGAGCATCCTTGTGGGCGTGGTGGTCGGCTACCTTACGGCGATGATGCGCGGCGAGGTGGACTTCTCCAAGATTGACGCGGCCGGCTGGATCGGGCTTCCACATTTCCAGACTCCGGAATTCCACGTGGGCGTCATAGGCCTATTCGTGCCGGTGGTCCTGGTGCTAGTGGCCGAAAACGTTGGGCACGTGAAATCCGTGGCTGCGATGACGGGCCAAAACCTCGACGGCGTCTCCGGACGCGCGCTGATGGCCGACGGCGCCGCGACCGTACTCGCAGGGCTCGGCGGCGGCTCCGGCACTACCACCTATGCCGAGAACATCGGCGTCATGGCAGCCACCAAGGTCTATTCGACGGCGGCCTACTGGGTTGCCGGTATCTTTGCCATCCTGCTGAGCTTCTCCCCCAAGTTCGGCGAACTGATCGCGACCGTGCCTGCCGGCGTCCTGGGCGGTGCCGCAACCATGCTCTACGGCATGATCGGCGTCCTCGGCGTGAAGATCTGGGTGCAGAACAAGGTCAATTTCGCCAACCCGGTCAACCTGACCACCGCCGCTGTGTCGCTCATCATCGGCATTGCCGACTACACATGGACTGTGGGCCAGCTTGAGTTCACGGGCATCGCCCTGGGTTCGGCCGCGGCCTTGGTGATCTATCACGGAATGAAGGCGATCACCCGGTGGCGCGGGACCGTGGCGGAGCCTGAAACCGAGACAACAGGGCTGCCTCCCGCGGCGAAGGCAGCAATGAATGCGGCGGCGAAGAGGGCCGGAAAGAGGAAGTAACGCTGAGCATGCTCCCTCTTGGCGCTGAAGGATGGACATATTCGGATTATGTCCGTCCCTCGTGGCCAACGGGGAGCATGCTCCAAGGCGCCCGGGAGCGCCGAGCGGGCGTGCCGGCTCGTTCGCTATGAAAGGCGCGTGCGGACGATCTCGCTGACCGCCTTGCCGTCGAACCGGCCAGCGATACGTTCACTGATCGGCTTCATGATGTAGCCCATGTGGAAAAGGCTCAACTCCACGCCGTCGGCCTTGAGCGAGGCGATGGCTTCGTCAACAATGGACTCGACTTCCTCCTGGGTAAGCGGTTCCGGCAGATACGCTTCAATTGCCTCGGCATCCGCGATCTCCATCGCCGCGCGCTCGGTCTCTCCCGCTTCCTCGTAAAGGCGGGCGACCTCGTGATACTGGGCGGCTTCCTTCTGCAGCATGGCCGTGATCTCGACGTCGTCAAGGTGGATAGGCTCCCGGCCGGCTTTCTCACGAGTGTCAATCTCGCTAAGGACGTTGCGAGTGGCATTCAATGCGATGCGGTTGCCATCCTTCATGTGGCTCACGACGTCTGCGTGCAGCCGCTCTTTCAAGGTGGACATGGTGTGCTCCTCGATTCGATGATGCCGTGCTGGCCGGCTGCCAGCCCGGCAGGCGGTGACGGCGTCCCTAGGGGGTCGTCGCATCGTAGGTGCATGGCAGAAGTCAGAGCCATACTTGTACATTCATTATCTGCCCGGCGGCGGGAATCGGTGCCTGCCCGAGCGCTGAGCATGCTCCCTGTTGACGTTAAGCGATGGACATATCCGGATTATGTCCGTCCCTCGAGGCGAAGGAGGAGCATGCTCCGGGGGTTAGGCGCCTTCCAGGACTTGGCTCGTAGCCCACGCGAGGTATTTGGCGGCATTCGCCACGGCGTCGGCGGCGTCGGGCACGCCATCGCGGCGCTGTGCGACGTCCAACAACTGCGCCGCGGCCACCACTCCGTGCTCCGCGAGCTCTTCGGGGGTCACCAGGATCCTGCCAGCCACCACAATCACCGGGATGCCGCGCCCACGGGCCAAATCGGCGAGGCCAATCGGCGCCTTCCCGGTCAGCGACTGCGAATCCATGGACCCTTCACCCGTGATCACGAGGTCCGTTCCGTCAAGTTGCCCGGGCAACCCCGTCAATCCGGCGACGAGCGCGAATCCGCCTTCCAGCGACGCCTGCGCGAACGCGAGGAACGACGCCGGGAACCCACCCGCCGCTCCGGCTCCCGGAACGTTCACGTCCTCGCCGGACACTTCCCGCAAGAGGGACGCCCAGTTGCGGAGCCCGGCGTCGAGCAGTTCCACCGCGTCCCCGTCCGCCCCCTTCTGCGGGCCGAAAACATGCGCCGCGCCGTTGCTTCCGAAGAGCGGATTACGGACGTCGACGGCGATCCGGAACCGCACTGCCGACAGTCGCGGATCCAGCTCCGTCACGTCGAGCGAAACGACGTCGGCGAGCGAGCCGCCGCCGAGCGGAACCACGTTGCCTGCGGCGTCGAGGGGCTTGAGTCCGAGGGCACGCAAGGCGCCGCTGCCGCCGTCGGACATGGCCGAACCACCGACACCGAGCACGATCTCCGTGGCGCCGGCGTCGAGGGCCGCGACGATGAGCTGGCCGCAACCGTAGCTGTGGGCGCGCAAAGAGTTCTCCGGGGTCGGTTCCATGTGGGCCAGTCCGGAGGCCTGCGCGGTCTCGATGACCGCAGTGCCGCCGCCGGAAGCATCCTTGCGGAACGCCCACGCCGCCCCGACGGGCTTCAGGATCGGCCCGACAACCGCATTGATCCGCTCTTCATAGCCCGCGGCCACCGCGGCTTCCAGGGTTCCTTCGCCACCGTCGGCGATGGGGAACTGGGTGACCACGGCATCGGGATACACCCGCAGTGCCCCTTCCGCGATGGCCGACGCCGCTTCGGCTGCCGTAAGTGAACCTTTGAACTTGTCCGGGGCGATCAGGATGCGCATGATCCAATCCTGCCAGCGGAACTATGCTTTTTCGCAGACGGTGAGCTTTTTGCGACTTCTTGACCTGGAGATGTCGAAAACAGCACACGCCGTTCGTATAAGGGGTGAGGCGCAGGCAAGGTACCCGCGCCACAACCCAAGGAGGAACAGTTATGTCACGCTACCTGCTCAGCATCTACCAGCCCGACGGTCCCGTTCCGGAACCCGCTGTTCTGAACAAGATCATGGCGGACCTCGACGTCCTGAACCAGGAAATGCGCGACGCCGGGGCGTGGGTCTTCACGGGAGGCCTTCACCCGGCGGATACAGCCACCGTGGTTCGAGTGAAAGACGGCGAAGTCCTCACAACCGACGGTCCCTTCGCGGAGGCCAAGGAACACGTCGGCGGCTTGTGGGTGATCGAAGCTCCGGATCTGGACCTGGCGTTGGAATGGGCGCGAAAGGCCGCGGAGGCCACCACCCTTCCCATCGAAGTCCGCCCGTTCGCCGGCTACCGGGAGTAGTTCCGCCGTGGTCCATATTTCCGAGATCGGAGAAATATTCCGTCAGGAGTATGGACGCTCCGTGGCAGTGCTGGTCCGTGTCCTGGGCAGCATCGACGCAGCCGAGGACGCGGTCCAGGACGCATTCGCGGAGGCGGTTGCGCGCTGGCCGGACGCCGGGTTGCCGCCTAGTCCAGCCGGATGGATCATCACGACGGCCCGGAACCGGGCCATCGACCACTTGCGCCGGGAGGCGAGCGGCCGGGACAAGATAGCCCGGTCGGCTCTCCTCCGGAGCGAAGACGCCGCGCTGAACGAAGAGACTGTGTTGATCGAAAACACTGTGGAGGCGGACGCCGTGGAGGACAACCAACTGCGGCTCATCTTTACTTGTTGCCACCCGGCCCTAAACCGGGCTGCACAAGTGGCTTTGACGCTCAAGCTCCTGGGCGGGCTGACCACCGCCGAAATCGCCCGCGCGTTCCTGATTCCCGAGCCCACCATGGCCCAGCGCCTGGTCCGCGCGAAGGCGAAAATCCGCGACGCCCGCATCCCCTACCGGATCCCGAGCGGAGCTGAGCTGCCCGCCAGGCTGTCATCAGTGCTGGCCGTGGCCTACCTCATCTTCAACGAGGGATACGCGGCGAGTTCCGGCACGGGTCTGGTGCGCGAGGATCTATGCCGCGAGGCGATCCGCCTCGGACGGCTCATCGTGGATCTCATGCCGGACGAGCCGGAGGCCAAGGGATTGCTGGCGCTCATGCTCTTGCTGGATGCCCGCCGGCGTGCGCGGACAGGTCCCGACGGCGGCCTCGTCCTTCTCGCCGACCAGGACCGGAGCCTGTGGAACAGCGAACTGATTGCAGAGGGCCAATCGCTCGTGCGTCAATGCCTGAAGCGGAATATGCCGGGACCCTACCAAATCCAAGCAGCCATCAACGCGGTGCACGGCGACGCCGCCACCCTGGAAGAGACGGATTGGCGCCAAGTCCTCGCGCTCTACGAGCAGCTCCTCGCCGTCGAGCCGACGCCTGTGGTGGCCCTGAACCGGGCCATTGCCCTCGCGGAGGTGGACGGACCAGCGGCGGGGCTTGCCGCCGTCGAGCGCCTTGAACTGGGGAGCTACTACCTGTTCCACGCCGTGAAAGCGGAGCTGTTGCGGCGGCTCGGCCGCACCAAAGAGGCGGCGGCCGCCTATCTCGAGGCGCGGGAACGCACGGACAACGACGCCGAGCGCTCGTTCCTGGAGGCGCGCGCCAAGGCCCTCACCACCACTGGTTCCGGTCCTGGAGGACAGTCTTCAGCCGATCCGCCCGGTCCGTGACCAAGCCGTCGACGCCGAGGTCGAGCAACCTGTCCATCTCGGCGGGATCGTTGATTGTCCAGACATGTATCTGTAGCCCCAAACGGTGCGCCCGACGCACAAAGCGCGGCGTCACAACAGGGAGGGATCCGTACCGGGCAGGCACTTGGAGCGCATCGACGTCGTGCATGATCTTGAGCAGCCAGGGGTCTGGAAGCAGCGGCCCGAGCAGCACGAAAAGTGCGTTGAACAGAATGCCCGCGGATGAAGCCGTGCGGCGGCTCAGCAAGCGCAGGACGGCCCGCCGACGCCGGTCGGAAAAGCTCGCGATCAACACTCGGTCATGTGCCTGGAGCTTTTCGACCACCCCGGCGAGCGGTTCCACCGTGTGCCAATCCTTGACGTCGATATTGAGCCGGGCTTGGGGGAATTCGGCCAGGACATCCGCCAACAGGGGAATGCTTTCCATGCCCTTAATGCGTGTTTTGGCGATATCGTCGGCGGCAAGGTCGGAGATGGTGCCGTGGCCGTCCGTGACGCGGTCCAAGGTTTCATCGTGAAAGAGCAGGACGGTGCCGTCCGCCGTTGTGCGGGCGTCGGTTTCCAGGTGCGTGAATCCGAGATCGAGGGCTGCCTTGAAGGCAGCAGCCGAGTTTTCCAATCCATCGGGCGAAAACCCCCGATGGGCGAAGGCAAGCGGTCCGGTCCGGCCGTCAGATCGGGTGAAAAAGGGCAAGTTCTGGCTCACACGGGTAGCGTAACCTGCCGCCGCAGAGCCATCGGTCAAGTCAGGATTCCTGCGGGACAATCTCCACGCCGTCTCCGCAATGCACCAGCGTGCGTCCGCGTCCGCCGTCGAGGTTCACCCAGACCACGGTGTGGTCAACGGAAACGGCGTCCACCTGGCCCGGGTTTTCGAAGCCGGGCGCGATCGTGACGCGTACGCGGTCGCCGCGGCGCAATTGCTTCCAATGTTCGGCCGGAATGGCACGGCGAACGGGGGCGTCGGACCACCCCGTTGTCTTCCTCTTGGCCATCGTGTCCCCCTATGGTCGAATTCGGCTACTGCTTGAGCCTAGGGGGACGAGTTGAACGGAAGTTGGACTGAAGCTGTGTAAACGGTTGCGGTCCTGCGCGCCGCTCAGACCCGTAGCGCGGCGAGCTTTGCCTCGAGGATCTGGGCCACGCCGTCGTCGTCGAAATGGGGTGCCTGCTGCCCGGCGGCGCTAATTGCCTCAGGGTGGCCGCTGGCCATCGCGTAGCCGTCGCCCGCCCAACGCAGCATCTCGACGTCGTTGGGCATATCGCCGAAAGCCACCACGTCAGCGGCGCCGATGCCCCTGGACGCCGCGAAATCGGCCAGGGTCACGGCTTTGTTGATGCCGAGGGCGGACATCTCAAGGAGTGCGGTCCGCGGGGCTGAGTGGGTGGTCGCCACGAGGTGCGCGACGGCGGGCTGCACCTGGGCGAGGAAATCGTCCGGGGTGCCGGTCCGGGTGACGGCGAGGAACTTCACGACGGCGTCATCCGCTGTGAGCGTCTCCGTCAACGGCGCGGGGGTGAACTCGGCCAGGAGCTCGCTGGTCTCGTTCTCGATGAAGCCCGGTTCAAGGTGGAATCCGGTGAGGGTTTCCGTAGCGAACAAGGAGTCGGGGCGCAGGTCCTTGATGATCCGACGCGCCTCGAGCACGGATTCGAGGCTCAAGGTCTTCGCGGAAATCAGCTGCTCGGCCTCAAGGTCCCACACCACGGCGCCGTTGGAACAAATGACCGTTCCAGCGTGCCCCATCTGCTCCCGCAGCGGGTAAAGCCACCGCGGAGGCCTGCCCGTCACGAAAACAACCTCGATCCCGGCATCCCGGCAGGCATGGAAAGCGCGGATGGTGCGGCTGCTGATCTTGCCGTCATGGCCAAGGATGGTTCCGTCAATGTCACTTGCTACGAGCCGCATTATGTCAGTCTACGTGGGCTCTGGGGACGGCCCCGCGCCGAGGCCCCCTAGCGGCGTTCGAAGCGGCCCGTGATGCTCGCGCGGCCGACGCTATGGGATGCCAGCTTCCCCACAAGTGCGTCCAGGGTCGCACCGGCGCCAAGGCCAAGGTCCTCTACATCCACGGCGTGCACGGCCACGATGTACCGGTGCGGACCGTGCCCGGGCGGAGGCGCGGCGCCCAAATAGCCGGCGAATCCGGCGTCGTTCTTCAACTGGAAGGCACCCGCAGGCAGGTCCGGACCATTCTCCACGCCCGCGCCCGCCGGCAGAGAATCGATTCCAGCAGGAACGTTGACGAGGGCCCAGTGCCAATAGCCGCCGGCCCTGGGGGCATCGGGGTCGAAGACGGTGAGGACAAAGCTCTTGGTGCCCGCGGGCGCCCCGCTCCAGCTCACGTGGGGCGATTCGTCCTTGCCGCCAGCTACGCCGAACCGCTTGCTGGTTTGCGCAGGGCTCAGCGTGGCTCCGTCCTTGAGCGATTCGCTCGTGATGCCGAAGGACGGCACCTTGGGGAGGTCTGCGTAGCTCATGGCTGCCTTTCCACGTTGGCCTCGGGTTCTGGCTGGTTGAGCGCATTGAGTTCGGCGCGCGTAGGCGGGTTAGCACCGGGTCGGGAGACCGTGACGGCGGCGGCCCGCGCTGCATGGTCGAGTATCCCTTCGAGGATTCCAAGCGAAATTCCGCGGAGTTCCTCGCGGTTCTGCGCGCCTGCGAGTCCGTGGTCGACGACTGCCGAGAGGAGGGCCGCCATGAACGAATCGCCGGCGCCTACAGTGTCCGCAACCTCCACTTTCGGGGCGCGGATGCTTGCCTCGCCGGCCGCGGTGACGCCCCAAGGGCCCTCCGCTCCCCTCGTGACCACCACGATCGCAGGCCCGCCATCGCCGCCCAGCTTCAGCCAGCGTCGGGCGGATTCGAGGACGTCGACGCCGGGGTAGAGCCATTCGAGATCCTCGTCTGACGCCTTCACGACGTCGGCGAGGGCCACGAAGCGCTCCACGTGGCCGCGTGCATACTCCCGGTCCTCGATGATGCTGGGCCGGCAGTTGGGGTCGAAGCTGATGGTGGCGTTCGGGTGGGCGTGCTCGACGGCGGCAAGGACTTCCCCCGCACCTGGCTCCAACATGGTGGCAATGGAGCCGGTATGAAGGAGCGACGTCCCTTGCAGCATGAACGGCAACCGCGCCGCGAGCCCGGGAAGCTCCCAGGCGAGTTCGAACGTGTATGTGGCGGCGCCGTCGTCGTTCACCAGGGCGGTGGCCACGCTGGTCGGGTTCTCGTCGGGCGGCAACGGAACCATGACGGAACTTGAGCGCAAGTGCGCTGCGATCGAATCCCCGTACGTGTCCTTGCCGAAACGGCCGATGAACTGGACCGGATGGTCCAGCCGGGCGAGTCCCACAGCGACATTGAGCGGACTGCCGCCCACATGGGCTGTTACCCCCGAGGGTCGCTGGACCACATCAACCAGAGCTTCACCTATGACTGTCAGCATGGGACAACTCTGCCACGCGAATGTGTCACGCGTCTCGCGATGACCGTCGGTGACTTGCACGCCATACTCAGACGAGCAGGCGCTGCACCAATTCCCGGCATTTCTTGTATGCGACGGCCCTGGGGTCGATCAGGTCGTAGTGGTTCCCCGGCACCTTAAGCAGTTGCGCGGCTCCGCCGGAAGCCGTAGAGGCCGCAACGTAGGCCTCGGACTGGCTGCACGGGACGTCGTCGTCCGCCGCGGCGTGGACCGCAAAGATCGGCACCTTCAGCGGAAGCGAGCTCATGGGGTCCGCGTATATATGCCGTTTCGGGTATCTTACGGAATCGCCGCCCATGAGGTTGTCCACGGCGCCGTTACTCAAGTTGAGGCGCTCGGCATCCGCAAGGTTCAACAGCCCGGATTGACTCACGACGCCGGACAGTTTCACCGCCGTGCCGTTCTGGTGCCGGTGGATTTGCCGATCGGCGTCGGCGGCCCCGATTCCGGACAGCTTCTCGCGACCAGCCGCCCACACTGCAAGGTGACCGCCCGCGGAGTGGCCCAGCGCCACTACTTTGTCCAGGTTGAGTCCGTGCGTTTCCGCGATCTCGCCAAGGTGGTCGATTCCCGTCAGGATGTCTTCGAATGTGTGCGGCCAGCCCCCGCCGTTGCCGGCCCTGCGGTATTCGAGGTTCCATGCGGCGATTCCGTGTGCGGCGAGGTCCTTGGCGATTGGCTCACCGAGTTCAGCGCCGTATTGAGAACGCCAATATCCTCCGTGGATCACCACCACCACGCCATCCGTGCGACTGCGGTGTGGTCCTTGCGAGTTGTCCGGCGCGAACAGTTCGCCCCATTGACTCGAGTGCTCGCCGTAGTAGTACTTCTGCCGCTTCATCGTGTCCTCCTTTGTGCCGAGCCTATCGCGAAGGACAGGACCCGGGCGGGAGCCGAACCCGTTCGCGGGCCGCACCGCCCGCCTCCGGAAACTGTCGGCCCGCCCCCGTAAGCTTGGAGGCATGGCTAGCAATTGGGACAGCTTGGATCCTCAGCTGCGCGAATCCGTACATGCGAATGTTGAGCTCTACGAACGCGTCCGGCCTGCCTTGAAACTCGTGACGCGCGACGTCCTGCTGACCCTCCGGGACATGCTCAAGGACAGTGAATCGGTTCCCCTTTTCGTCACGGGACGCACCAAGACGGTGGAGTCCTTCCGGGAGAAGATTTCCCGCACTGAGGTGCCCCTGGACGGCGGTCCGCGGGTGCTGAAGTTCCCTGACCCCTTCCGCACGTTGAACGACATGGTGGGCTTGCGCGTTATCACCAAGCTTCCGGCCGAAAACGCCGCGGTGGCCAACCTAATCAAGCGCCAGCGCCAGCTTTTCGATTGCCGCGGTGACCGAGAGAAGGACATCGGCTCCATCGAGTCCGGTACTTACGGATACTCCAGCCGGCACCTCATCCTCCGGACCATCCAAAACGAATCCGTGAGGGCCTACCAGCAGGTCTTCAATCCGGACATTCCCACGAATGGCAGCTACTTCTTCGAATGCCAGATCCGCACTGTGTTCGCCCACGCCTGGAGCGAGATCGAGCACGATATCCGCTTCAAGGCCGTGGACCCGCGCGCTTGGACGCCCCACTTCGATCGCCAGTTCACGGCTACCGCGGCCATGCTGGAAACAGTGGAGAGCGCTTTTGCCGACCTCCACGAACGCTACGAAGAGGTCCGCGGCTATTGGGACCTCGAGGGCGAAGGCTCCATGCCGCTCACTCCCAATCGCGTTCGTGACGTCTGGCGTACGCTTCTCCCCCATGTTGACCGTAAAGTCGATGATGACTGGGGATGGGCTGCGGAGCTCCTTGCGGCACACGGACTGAACAAGACCGTCGAGCTTGCCGGGCTCCTGAGCGCCAATCGGATTACCGAGGTCCGCAAAGCCTTGGACCACCGTTATTCCCCCGGGCCGGACCGCCTCCTGGACGACCTCCTGCTGTGGCAGTACGGCACCGAACACATCGAGCTCACCGCCGAGGCCCCCGACGTCGTCCCCCACCCCCGGAGGGACAGCCTCCAGCGGCGGCTCAAGCAGATTGAGCGGTATCGCCTGACCAAATAGCAAAGCTTGCGTTGATTCCCCGGCGCTGATCTCGTAGAAATGCCGGTCATCTGACATATTCATCTGCAGCGGGTCACGGATTGGAAGCCCGCCCTGACGTGATGCCACGATGGAAGAATGCTTGAGGCAACAACCAACCCCAGTGAAACCGAACGGGAAGCCCACATCGCGAACCCTGCCCTGGCCGCGGAAGCCAAGGTCGCCAGGATCGCCGTCACGGTGTTTCCGCTCCTCGTAGTGCTGGCAGGCGTGGTCGGCTTCCTCATCCCGGATACCTTCAAGCCATTGGCACCGAGCGTGCCTTACCTCCTTGGCGTGATCATGTTCTGCATGGGCCTCACCCTCACGCCACCCGACTTCGCATCAGTTGCCAAGCGGCCCTGGGCTGTGGTGCTTGGCATCATTGCCCACTACGTCATCATGCCCGGAGCGGGTTGGCTGATCGCGGTCGCGCTCAACCTTGAACCGCAATTGGCCGTGGGCTTGATCCTGGTGGGCTGTGCGCCCTCCGGAACCGCTTCCAATGTCATGGCGTTCCTGGCCAAGGGCGATGTTGCGCTGTCCGTTGCCGTCGCGTCCGTCTCCACGCTCATTGCGCCGATCGTGACGCCGTTGCTGGTGTTCTTCCTGGCCGGTTCCTTCCTGAATATCGACGCTGGCTCAATGGTCCTGGACATCGTCAAGACGGTGCTCCTCCCGGTCCTCGGAGGCCTGGCTGCCCGTCTCTTCCTCAAGAAGCTCGTCAACAAGGTTCTGCCCGCGCTTCCCTGGGCGTCCGCCGTCGTGATCTCCCTCATTGTGGCCGTCGTGGTGGCCGGAAGCTCGAGCAAGATCGTCGCCGCAAGCGGCATCGTGTTCCTGGCAGTGGTGCTGCACAACGGATTCGGGCTGGGGCTCGGCTACCTCGTGGGCAAGCTCGGCCGGCTCGACAGCAAGGCCCGCCGCGCGCTTGCCTTCGAGGTTGGCATGCAGAATTCCGGCCTCGCCGCCACGTTGGCCACGGCGCACTTCACGGCGTTGGCCGCGCTGCCGTCCGCGGTGTTCTCGCTCTGGCACAACGTCTCGGGCGCAATCGTCGCTGCCTGGCTGGCGCGGAAACCGCTCAAGGACAGCTAGCGGCTATGGCCTGAACTGCCACGGCGCCGCAATCGTGGTCCCGGCGCCGATGGTCCTGCCGGCGAGCCGGTCCAGCAACAAATTGACCGCACCTTCGAGGGCTTCGCTGGCCGGAGCGGCAACAGCGGCCTCGGAATTCGCGCCGGGCGCCAGGACATCGAAGCCGGCCGGCTGCATCGCATCCGAGATAACCACCTGAGCGACGCCGCGCCGCGCCAGTTCGCCTACCGTCAGGTCAAGAAGGGTGCCGGGCGGGAGGGTGCCGACGATCGCGCCGTCGGCACCACCTGAAAGCATGAACCTGCGCCACCCTTCGCCGAGGAGGATTACCGGCTGGTAGCCGTGCTCGGGCAAGATGCGCGCCGCGGCAGAGGCCAGGGCGCGGTCCCACGGCCACTCAAGGTCGCCAATGGCGATGGCCACGAGGTCGGTCTTACCGCGACGCATTCCGCGGGCCGCCTGGTTGGGCACGTAACCCAATTCCTTGGCGGCCGCCTGGACACGCTCCTGGGTTGCTTCGCTGATGCGAGTGGTTCCGCCGTGGCGCCCGGACAAGACGTAGGACACGGTCGTGAGGGAAACTCCGGCGCTTTTAGCGACGTCCCGGATTGTCGGTTTCGCTCCCATGGCCTAGCGCCTGCCTTTCTTGCGGGAACCCTTGCCGCGTCCCTTGTCCGGGTTGGGGGCGTACCGTTGCGCGACGGCCGGCTTCTTGCCTGCTCCCGCTCGAGCCCCGCCGCGCCGATCTGCCGGTGGGGACTTTTTCGGTTTCTCCTGCCGGGCCGAAGGTTGGCGCGAGCTTTGTGCAGTGCGGCCCCGGACAATCCCGATGAATTCCTCGATGACTTCGCTCGTGGAATCGCTGGGCCAAGCCAGTCCGATCTCCGTTCCGACTGCCCCGGTCAAGCGTCGGGCCACCGTGTCCTTGACGTTGAAGTGCCTCGCGACAGGCATCGGCAGGATCACCAGGCCAGCCCCGGAAGCCACCACCTGCAACGCCATTTCCGGGCCGCCCATCTCGGCGACATCCAGGAAATACTCTTCTGCGAGGTCCTCAAGGGCCACTTCCTCAAACACCGAAATCTCGTGGCCTTTCGGAGCCACTACGCCTGGTTGTTCTTCGTAAAGCGGGATGACGTGGAGGCCGTCGCGGTCCACCGGCAGCCGGACGAAGCTGAGGTCCGCCGAACCGTCACGCAAAACCTCAAGCTGCGCGGCGTCGTCGCACATGAAGGACTGGAGCGGAACGTGGGGCATGCGCTCTTCCCAGCGCCGGATCCACTTTCCAGGAGTCACGCCGGCTACGTACGCGAAACGCAATCGCGGCTGCTCCGGCATTCCAGGCGCCTCGGGAAGCTCGGGCACCTCGGGCACCTCGGGCAGGGATTCTTGATCGGCAGGCACCAGATCACAGTACCGCGCCCCCGCCAGCGCATAGGCACGGCGACAGGCTGGTCTATGCGGCGTACACCTGCACAGCTGTTGCCTTCACCACAAAGTACACGTGCGACCCCGGCCCGAGCCCCAATTCGGCGGAAGCCGCGGGAGTGATGTCTGCTGCGAGGTCGCCGGCGCGGACCCGGATGTGGTCGCCGTGCGGTTCGAGGTCGGTGATGGAAACCGGGAACGAGTTCCGCGGGCTGCCGTGCGCGGCGTCCGGGAAAACGGAAACGGCCGACGGCGGGAAGGCGGCTACCCCGGGCCGGCCCGGTTCCGCTTCCTCGTCAAGGAGGCCGGCGACATGCAAGCTGCCAACTTCCGCGCCGGCCGGCGTCCTAAGGCCATCCTCGGTGACGGTTCCAGCCAGGAGGTTCACGCCGGCAAGGCCCGCCGCGAAAGGGCTACGCGGACGCCGGAACACCTCCTTGGTGGCACCTTCCTCAACAATCCTGCCCTTTTCCATGACGACCACGCGGTCCGCAAGCATGAGCGCGTCCAGGACGTCGTGGGTGATGATCAAGGCGCGCCGCCCTGTGAGCACCCTCTTGAGGAGCCTGCGCAAATGCGGCGCCGCATGGATGTCCAGCGCGGACATCGGCTCGTCGAGCAGCAGCAGTTCCGGGCTTGCCGCGAGGGCCCGGGCCACGGCCACGCGCTGTGCCTGGCCGCCCGATAACTGGCCGGGTTTCCTTTCGGCCAATTGGGCGACGTCCACTTCGTCGAGCCAGTGGCGTGCGACGTCGCGGGAATAGGCGCGGGAGGCCCCTGCGCTGCGCGGACCGAAAGCGACGTTGTCCAGGACGCTCAAGTGCGGGAAGAGCAACGGCTCCTGGGCGAGCAAGGCCGTCCCGCGAAGGTGCGGCGGAGTCCAAACCCTGTTGCCGCCGTCGAAGTTGAACAGCACCCGCTCGCCAAGGCGGGCCGAACCGGCGTCGGGCCGCAAAAGGCCGGCCGCGACGGAGAGCAGGGTCGATTTTCCGGCCCCGTTGGGACCGAGGATCGCTACGGTTTCCGCCTGTCCCAGACTCAGGGACACGTCCAACTTGCGGTCCCGGAGGGTGGCGTCGATGTGGAAGGTCATACGGCCGCCTCCACCGGCGTTGTAGCGTGGCGCGGCCGCCGGTAGGACAGCCCGACCACGATCACCGCTACCGCGACGAGCACCAAGGAAAGCGCGACGGCGGCGTCCGGGTCGGTCTCCCGCTGCAGGTAGATTTCCAGCGGCAAGGTCCGTGTGACGCCTTGGAGGCTCCCTGCGAACGTCAGCGTGGCGCCGAACTCGCCCAGGCTGCGGGCGAAGGACAGCACCGCACCGGAAGCGACACCAGGGAGGACCATGGGCAGCGTCACGCGCCTCAAAATGGTGGTAGGACGGGCGCCGAGCGTTGCGGCCACAGCCTCGTAGCGGTTGCCGGCCGTTCGCAGTGCGCCTTCGAGGCTGACCACCAGGAACGGCAAGGCGACAAACGTCTGCGCCAGGACAACGGCCGTCGTCGAGAACGCTATCTGGATGCCCGCGAGCTCAAGGTCCTTGCCCAACAACCCCTGGCGCCCGAAGGTGTAAAGCAGCGCGATCCCGCCCACCACCGGCGGCAGGACCAACGGAAGGAGGACGAAGGCACGGAGGAAGCGTTGCCCGCGGAACGGCCTGCGGGCAAGGACAATGGCCAAGGGAATACCGAGGATCAGGCACAGGGCCGTGCTGGCCGCGGATGTCTTGAGGCTGAGGCCCAGGGCCGTGAGCGAGGACTCGGACGTCACCAAGGGGATGAATTGGGTCCAATCGACCTTTAACACCATGGCGGCCAACGGCAGCAGGACGAACAAGCCGCCTACTACCGCCAGGCCATAGATCCACCGTGGAATCCCGCTGTAATTCAAAGCGCCGGCATCCTTCCCGCCGTCCGGTCCAACTGGGCCAGCCAGCCCAGTGAACCAGTCTGCCCTGCCCTGCTAGGGCGCGCCGAATCCGGCATCGCCAAGGACCTTTTTGCCCTCGCTTCCAGTCACCAGGCTGATGAAGGCCGCGGCCAGGTCCTTATGCTTGCTGGTGCCGACCGTCGCGATCGGGTAGGTGTTGACGGCGTTGCTGGACTCAGGGAACGGGATTCCCTTGACCTTGTCTCCCGCGCCCTTGACGTCGGTGACGTAGACCAGGCCGGCGTCGGCCTCACCCGACATCACTTTCCCCAGGACGTCCGTCACCGAGGACTCCTCGCTCACGGGCTTGATGGTGGTGCCGGTGGCCTTTTCGACGCTTTGTGCCGCGGAGCCGCACGGCACCTGGCTGGCGCACAGGACAACCTTCACGCCGGGCTTCGCGAGGTCCGCGAAGGACGAGATCGACGCCGGGTTGCTCGGCGGGACGGCGATGGTCAGGACGTTCGTGGCGAAGTTGGTCGCCTTGCCGTCGACGAGCGAAGCGTCTGACAGTTTGGACATGTTCTTCGTGTCCGCGGAAGCGAAGACGTCAGCTGGCGCTCCCTGGGTGATTTGCGTGACCAGGTCCGAGGACCCGGCAAAGCTCAACGCCACCTTGGTTCCGGGGTACTTGGCCTCGAATTCGGAGGCAAGCTTGGTAAATGTGGCCTTGAGCGAGGCCGCGGCATAGACAGTGACCGTGCCGGACAACTGCGGCGAGGCGCTTGCGGCAGGGCTTGTTGCCGCTGCGGTACTTCCGGCTCCGATGCTACCGGCGCAGCCCGCGAGGCCTGCAACCAAGCTCCCTGCTGCCAACAACACCCCGATATTCCTGCATGCAATCTTCACGTGATGCTCTTTCCTTGCGCGGTTTCAACAATGACTGTGGTTGCCTTCACGACGGCCGTGGCGACGGATCCGAGTTCGAGGCCAAGTTCCCGGACGGCTTCGCTGCTCATGAGGGAAACCACCCGGAAGGGACCGCATTGCAACTCCACCTGCGCCATCACCGTGTCCACAGTGATGCCCGTGACCAGGCCGACGAAGCGGTTGCGTGCCGAGCGGCCCACTTTGCTGGGATCCTCGGGAAGGGCGGCTTGCTCGCGCGCCAAATGGGCAAGCTGGAGCCCGTCCACCACCAAGCGGCCCGATTCGTCCTTCGTTCCGGTAAGCGAACCGTGATCGATCCAACGGCGGACGGTATCGTCGCTGACGCCGAGGAACCTGGCGGCCTCGGAAACTCGGATATGCGGCATGGATTCATCCTAGAACCTCATATGCGTTTAAAACCCTGTCAAAGCTCCGCAAAACAGTATGTGACCGAGCATCCTCGGGCGACGGGGCCCGCGGCTTGTCGGCTGGTCTGTGAATGCGGCGGATACCCTTGAACCATGACCTCAGCAAACTCCCAGTCCATGAAGCCGGCCACCGCTGCCAAGAAACTGGGTATCTACCTGCCTGCCACACCCCAGGAGTTCCAGGATTCCGCCATTACACGCGCCGAATTCGCGGAACTGCAGGCGAACGCGCCCGAGTGGCTCGCCGAACTTCGCAGGACAGGCCCGCACCCGCGTCCCGTCGTTGCCCAGAAGCTGAACATCTCCATTGGCGGCCTCGCCCGTGGCGGCATCACCGATCCCCTTACAACTGCGCAGATCTCGGAATTGCTGGCGAATCCGCCGCAGTGGCTCGTCGTCGAGCGTGCCACCCACGCGGCCGTCCGCTCCGAAGCCAAGCGCATTAAGGAAGAGGCGGCCAAGAAAGCCGCCGCGAAGGAAGCCAAAGCGAACGCCGCGGCCAATCGCGGCCGCGGCTAGCCCCTAGCGGAGCACTCGCCTCCAGGCTTTTCGCGGCGCATACTGAATCTGAGAGCGGTACGCACTCGCTTGGAGGTGGTCCGGTGTCCGCCACGCCTGGAATCCAGCTGACGGCCTGGGAGATCGGGCTGTGGGCTTTACTGCTGACGTGCGCGGTCGCGCTGACGGTCCAAATGCTCCGCAAGGGCCTTGCAGAAGCAAACTCCGACGCCGGCAGCTCGCCCGGGGCGCTCGTCCTCCATGGTCGGGATCTTCAGCGGCAGGAACTCGACGATCCGGAAGCGGTCAGCGGAGCCGTCACGGAACCGGACGCCCTCTTCTGGAACACTTTCGCCGGGCTCGTGGTGATTGTCCCGGCGGTTCTGATCCCCGCTTTGGCTTCACCCGCCGTCGGGCTCTTATTGCTTGCCCTCGCCGTCGCCGCAGCCGTGGCGGCCTTCTCCGGTGGCCGGAAACTCGAAGAGATACGCCGGAACAGGCCGGAGAACCGGCCAGGGTTCGCGCGGACGGCTGCGCAACACGACGCCCTCGTGGCGCGTTGGCAGGAATATGAGCTGGATCCCGGCAAGAGCATCGATTTTCCGGAGATGTGCGACGCCCGGGTTCCACAGACCGCGGCGTTGGTTCGCGCCCTCCAAGAGGCCGAACGCTGCCGCTCCACCCCCGGAACCGACTATCCACGCGCCGTCGAGCAACTGGCCGCCGCGATGGTGGCTGCGGAGGCAGCCGCGGGAGTCCAGGCCGGGCTGGCGCGTTAGACCCGTTAAAAGCTGAGGTCCCGCTCCTTTCCGACGAGGAAAGGAGCGGGACCTCAATCGTGAAATGCTAGGCGACCGGTACCGGAGACACGAGGTTGTTCGCCGTCACGATCCGGGCCGCCGTCGCCCGGCCCATGCGGACCGCACCATCAACGTGCTGGTAGCCTTCAGCCGCCAGGTCCGAGGACGACCAGTAAATCGGTCCGACGTTGGCGTGCTGGTCCTTGCCGTAGCGGTGCAGGCCGCCGAGGTCGTAGCTGGCCGCGTAGGCACCGCGGGTCCATTCTTCGGAACCCCAGTCGGACTCGTAGTAGACCTCCGCATCCAGGGCCTTCTCGCCGAGGAATCCTGCGATCGACTCAAGGATGGCCTTCTTGCGGTCTTCGGCGCTCAGTTCGAAGACGGCGTCCGCCTTTTCGTCCGAGACGAAGCCCACCAACGTGCCGCGGGTATCGCCATAGTTGGTGTTGTCGTAGACCTCCTGGACCAGGGCGTCAGCGCCGAAAGCGGTGCCGGACAGGCCGTCTTCGCGCCAGAACGGGGTGTCATAGACGGCGTGGACCTTGATGACCAGGCCCAACGACTGGTGCTGGTGCATCTGGTGCTGGCGGCGCGGGAGCGGCGGGTTGAAGGACACTCGCGAGTACAGGTTCGGCGGGACCGCCATGATGACGAAGCGGGCGTTGACGGTTGCGCGCTCGGACTCGACGCTGACGCGGTGGCCGCCTTCACCGTCTTCCTGCCAGTTGATGGTGCGCACCGGGCTGTTAAGTACGACGTCGTCACCGAGTTCCGCTGCGATCAGCAAGGAAACCTGCTGCATGCCACCGATGACGCGCTTGTCCAGGATGAAGTCTTCGTCCGTGAGGTTGGAGAAGGAACCAGCCGAGGCCGCCATCAGCACTGCCTGGAGGGCCGAGAACGCGTGGGCCGGCTTAGTCAGCATGCCGCCTGCGATGAAGAGGCCGATGTTGTTGCAGGCTTCCTCGTCCGTGGAGTTCCGGCGAAGCCAGTGGTGGAAGGAAATGGTGTCGAGCTCGCGGGCCTTTGGGTGTGCCCAGGGCTCCTCGGCGCCGATCTCCGCAGCGAGGCCGTCCAGGATCTCCGTGAGCTTGTCCATCTCAGCCGCCGTGGTTTCACTGACGGGGAAGGAAGCGCCGGTGTAGCGAATGCGGCTGCCGTCAGCTCCCATGTATACGGATTCGCCATCGCGGTAGCGGGAGTACATTTTCAGGCCGAGCTCGTCCAGGAGGTCCATGAGGGCGGTCTGGTCCGGGGAGACCCACTGGCCGCCGATTTCGAGCATGGCGCCGTCGATGGTGTCCGTCCACGTGCGGCCACCGACGCGATCGCGGGCTTCGAGCACGGCGACGCTGAGTCCGGCCTTCTTCAGTTCGCGTGCTGCAGTCAGTCCGGAGGGGCCGGCACCAACAATGACGACGTCGCGATCAAGGTTCAACATGATGTCCTTTCTGGGGCCGCCTCCATTGGCGGACCAATAAATGAATGACGTTCATTTATCTCCACTGTAACTGGATTAGCCGTGGCTGTGAAGACCCCAATGGAATAATGCTGGGACAAGCCACATGAAAGGTCCGCAATGCCCGCACCCTCCCCCGCTCCCGGCGAAACCAAAACGCGCCGCAGGGCAGGCCGACCCATGGCTGCGATCCTGGACCAGGACGGAATCACCGCCGCGGCGCTGGAACTGATCAGCAAGAAAGGCTACGACGGCCTCACCATGGCCGCGCTTGCCCGTTCCCTCGGCGTCGCACCCTCAGCCCTCTACAACCACGTGTCTTCCAAGGACGAGGTCCTCAAACTGGTTGAAGAGGACCTCATGTCCAAGGTGGACTTCGGGGGTTTCAGTACATTGCCGTGGGAAGACGCAGTACGCCAGTGGGCCTACTCCTACCGGGGCATCTTCGCGAAGCACACTCCATTGATCTCCGTGATCGCGGTCCTCCCGGTCACCGACGCCCCGCAGACCCTCGCCATGTATGAAGCTGTCACGGAGGGATTCCTGCGGGCCGGGTTCCCGGAACAACAAATCATCCCGAGCATCGTGGCGCTCGAAGCCTACATTTTCGGTGCCGCCTTCGACGCCAATGCGCCTGCGGACATCTTCGACTCCGGCAAGCTGGCCGAATCGACGCCGCACTTCACCTCGGCGGTCCGAAGCCTGGGTCCCCAAACGGACAACTACCCTTCGGACCTCGCATTCAGCATGGGTTTGGATGCCCTGATCGCGGGCCTTGGAGCGCTGCGGGCGTAGTTGTCGGCTTCCGCGCTCGGCACTGCCTCGCGTTCTTGACCCTCTTTGGCTTCAGAAGGCGCTTCCAACACGCCATTTCGACGCCGGAGCGCGGCAAAAGGGGTCAGGAACCGAAGGGGGGTGGCTAGTTAAAAGCAAAGAACCCCGGCCTCAAAGACCGGGGTTCTTTTTCGATTGCGTGCGCGAGGGGGGATTTGAACCCCCACACCCTTTCGGATACTGGCACCTGAAGCCAGCGCGTCTGCCGTTCCGCCACTCGCGCGCAACTTCTTCCGTCAAGGGCTTGACCCCTGCGAAAGCAGCGAGATCAAGCATAACGGACAATTACTTGAAAACACCAATCGACCGGTCAGGGCACGAAAAAATCCTTGAATCCCGGCTGGTCACCGGGCCAGCGCCACGCTCCCGAATCCCGCGAAATCTCCGATCGAACGATCCGCACGAGCGAACTTTTCCCGAGTGCCGGGCGTTGTGGAATAAGGCCATTCACAGTGTTGCCAAGTAGTATCGGGATTGAGGACAGCCTCCACGCGCATGCTTTGGCCAACGCGGGGATTCACCCCGGCTTCTCATTGTGGACGGTCAATGAAATGGAAGGAGAAGGACCATGGGCTTGCTCGACAGAGTTGAACGCAACATCGAAAAGGCCGTCCGCGGCGTCTTCTCCACCGGATCGCGGGCCCGCGTAGAGCCGGTGGAGATTGCAAGCAGGTTGCGGCGGGAACTGGACCATCAGTCCATCACCATCGCCGCCGGCCGGACCTTGGCCCCCAACGTTTTCGAGGTCCTCCTCAGCGATCAAGACTTCGGCCGCGCCCAGGAGTGGGGAACTCCCCTGGCCGAGGAGTTGTGCGACGTCGTCATCCAGCATGTGCGCAGCCAGGGCTACACGCTGCAAGGCCCGGTGCGCATTTCCTTCCGGCACGACGACGCCCAGCGCGAAGGCCACTTCGAGATCACGTCAAGCACCTCGAAATCGAGTGACGCCACACCCCCACCGCCGCCGCGGCCGACCATTCCCGCTGCGCCCAGCCGTGAACCTACCCGGCTCCAGCCGGTCCTGGACATTGGTGGACAGAGGTATTCCCTCAATGCGCCATCAATCGTGCTTGGCAGGTCTTCTGAAGCAGACATCCTGGTGGACGATACCGGCGTGTCACGCAAGCACTTGGAAATCCAGACGGTGTCCGGCGTCATCCGCGCCGTCGACCTCGGTTCAACCAACGGAAGCTACGTCAACGGCCACAGGGTGAATGGCAGCGTCGAATTGACCGACGGATCCACCATCAGCATGGGACGGACCAAGATCATTTTTAGACTTCTCTCCTTGCCCTCCGGCGGGCGCCCGTGAGCGACATCAGCGAACTCACCATCACTGCCCTCCGCTTCGGCTTCCTGCTCTTGTTGTGGGTCCTGATCTTCAGCATCGTTTCCACCATGCGCCGCGATCTCGTGATTGGCCGGAAGGCCGCCATGGGAACTCCTACCGCACGGGAAGTCCGCAAGCACCCGGAACTCGCGCCCGCGCCACCGCAGCCCGTGAAGCAGCAGGCGCACCAGCTCGTCGTCGTCGAAGGTCCGCTGAAGGGAACCTCGGTTCCCTTGGCCGCCAGCCCGATCCTCCTGGGCCGCGCCCAAGAGGCCACGCTGGTCCTTGAAGACGACTATGCCTCCGGACGCCACGCACGCTTGTTCCCGCAGGGCAGCCGCTGGTTCATCGAGGACCTCGGCTCGACGAACGGCACCTACCTCGCCGACCAGCAGTTGACCCGCGCCCTGCCGGTGGAGCTTGGCGTCCCCGTGAGGATCGGCAAGACGGTCATCGAATTGAGGCCGTAGCCGGTGGCTTCCCCCCAAACGACCGAAGGCAATGCCTTGCCTCCGGAGAAACCCCTGATCATGCGCTATGCCGCGCGGTCCGACGTCGGGCGTATCCGCTCGAAGAACGACGACTCCGCCTACGCAGGGAAGCATCTTGCCGTGGTCGCGGACGGCATGGGCGGCCACGCCGGCGGCGACGTCGCCTCGGCTTCCACAGTGCTGGACATGATCCACCTCGATCACGATACCTATCCGGATGGCGCCGAAACTGTCCTCGCGGATGAGATCCAGACTGCCAACTCCCTCCTTTCCGAGCTTGTCCACGTTGACCCGAAGCTCGCGGGGATGGGCACCACCGTCACGGCGTTGTTGCTCGAAGGAAAGCAGCTCCACTTCGCCCACATCGGCGATTCCCGGGCGTACCGCCTGCGCAACGGCAAATTCGAACAGATCAGCGTGGACCACACCTTTGTCCAGCGGCTGATCGACGAAGGCCGGCTGCGTCCCGAGGAAGCCGAAACCCACCCCCACAAGAACGTGCTCATGCGTGTCCTGGGGGACGTCGACGCGAGCCCGGAGCTGGACCTGGACGCCCTCGAGGTCGAGGTCGGCGAACGTTGGCTCCTCTGCTCCGATGGACTCAACTATGTGCAGGGTCCCGTTGTGGAGCAAGTAGTCCGCGAGACCCGGGATCTTGCCGAATGCGCCGAGCTGCTGATTGAGCTGACACTCGCCAACGGCGCGCCGGACAACGTCACCGTGGTGCTCCTGGAAATCGTGGAAGAGACGGCGGACGACCTCACCACCGCCGCCGTCGACGTCGTTTCCCCGGAAGCGCCCGAGACCCTCCACCCGGCCCCGGTCGCCAAACCAATTCACGATAAGGGCGCCGCACCGAAGCTTCCGCGGGGCCGCGAGGCGAGGACGCGCCCGCCAGCCGCGGAACCGGATTTAAAAGCGCCCGACGCCGGAACCCGGCTTCCCGGCGCATCCGCACCAGGTTCTGCGGCAGGAGCTTCCACATCTGGTGCGGCGGCTACCGGCGATGCCGCGAAAGCCAACGGATCAGCAGAGCCCCCGACAGCCACTGACCCCCACCTCGGGGAGCATCTATCGGCCGAGATCCTCCGGGAAGAACTCGCGAGCCGCCCGCACGAATTGGTCGGCGCTGCCGCAACCGCTGCAGAGACCGGATCGATCCCCACGATCGCCGGGCGCAGTGTTGCCCGTCGCGCCGCGACCGTCCTGACGCACAAAGCCGAACAGGACCGCCTGGAATTCCAACCGGTGCCCACACGGAAGCGGCGTTGGTTGACGCTGGCCATCGCGGCGGTGCTGGCCATCTTCGTCGTTGCCGGGCTGTGGGTCGGCTATGCCTGGACCCAGACGCGCTACTACGTTGGAGAGTTTGACCAGCACGTGGCGATTTACAACGGTATTTCGCAGAGCCTCGGCCCGTTCCAGCTATCGAAAGTGCAGACGGTCACCAACATCCGCATGGACTCGTTGCCGGAATACACGCAGCAAAGCGTTCGGCAGACGGTTGCAGCTCGCGATCTCGCCGATGCCCAGCAAATCGTGAAGAGCCTCCAGAACAACGGCACTACAGGACTTCCCACGCCCTGCCCCACAAACACGGGTGTGCCGAGCCCAAGCCCGTCCGCGACGAGCGCGGCGCCAAGCCCGGCACCTTCCGCCGCACCCACGTCCTCTCCGACGTCCACGCCAGTCCCCACGTGCGGAGGGACGCGATGATCGAGAACCTGGCAATGCCCAAGCCGCGCCGGAATGTTGAACTCGTCCTGCTGATCCTTGCCTTGGCGGTAGGAATCGGTGCCAGCTCGATGGTCGGCCTCAACAGCCCCGCAGCCTTCGACGGCGATTTCTGGTTCCAGTCGAGCCTCCTGGTAGTGGCTGCGCTGGCGTTCCACCTGGTCCTCCGCTTCCGCGCAAAATATGCCGATCCGGTTATGCTTCCGATCGTGGTCGCCCTGAACGGACTCGGCCTTGCACTCATCCACCGCATGGACCAGCCGGGCGAGGACACCGGAAACAACCAATTGCGCTGGACTTTGCTGGCCATGGCAGTAGCAATCGCAGTGATCTGGCTCTTAAAGGATCACCGGGTCATCCGGCGCTTCACGTTTATTTCCCTGGCAGCCAGTGCGGTTCTCCTGGTGCTGCCGCTGGTTCCGGGAATTTCCGCGGGTGAGGTACTAGGGGCGAGCGTGTGGATCCGGATCGGTCCCATGACTTTCCAACCGGGCGAGGTCGCAAAGATCACGCTGGCTATATTCTTTGCCGGGTATCTTTCCTCCAATCGGGACTTGATCCTGCTTGTCGGCCGGAAGGTCGGCCCAATGCAGTTTCCGCGCTTCAAGGACCTTGGACCCATGATCACGGCGTGGCTCGTGAGCATCGGAATCCTCGTTTTCCAGCGGGACCTCGGTACTTCCGTCCTGTTCTTCGGGCTGTTCATCGTCATGATCTACGTGGCGACGAGCCGCATCAGCTGGGTGGTCATCGGACTCGCGCTGATCGTGGGTGGCGGGTTCCTGGCATCGAAGGCCTTCGCGCACGTCGCCTTTCGCCTCGACAGCTGGTGGAACGCTTTCACCCCGGAAGTCTTCGGACGTTTCCCCGGTGGCAGCGCCCAGATCGTCCAAGGGCTCTTCGGCATGGCCGACGGCGGACTGGTCGGCACCGGTCTTGGCCAAGGACGGCCGGACCTCGTGCCTTTTGCCAACAGCGACATGATCATTGCGCTCATTGGTGAAGAACTTGGCTTGATCGGGCTCTTCGCCGTGGTGCTGCTCTACCTGATGCTCTTCACGCGCGGGTTCCGGGCAGCGCTCGGCACGCGTGATGCCTTTGGCAAGCTCCTCGCTTGCGGTCTTTCCTTCGCCATTGCGCTCCAATGCTTCGTGGTGGTCGGTGGAGTAACGCGCCTCATCCCCCTCACAGGACTCACTACTCCGTTCCTGGCCGCTGGCGGTTCCTCGCTGCTTGCGAACTGGATCATTGTTGGCTTGCTGCTGATGATCTCCCACACCGCACGCGGACCTGTGGACACAACGCCCATTACCCATGCCCCGACCTTGGCGGTGAAGACCCCGTGAACCATTCCATACGCAATTCGTGGATGGCCGCAGTTGCCATGTTCGCCCTACTCTTCGGCGCCATCAGCTATGTCCAGGTCATCGGCGCCGGCGACCTCAACGACAATCCGTGGAACCAGCGTGCCGTCCTGGCCAATTACTGCAATGACCGCGGTGCCATCATCGTGGGCGGAAAGCCGATCGCCGAATCCGTGCCGGGTGACGAGTCTTGCAAGTTCCAGCGCCAGTACAGCCAGCCGGAGCTCTACGCCGGCATCACGGGATACTTCTCGCGGTCATACGGTTCCACCGGACTCGAGCAGCAACTCAGGGACGAACTGGCCGGCAGTTCGGACCAACTGTTCCTTGATCGCGTAAGCCAGATCTTCCTCGGCAGCCAGCCGAAGGGCGCCTCCGTGGAACTGACCATCGATCCGGCGATCCAGAAACTCGCCTACGATCTCATTCCGGACGGCCAACAAGGCTCGATCGTTGTGACCAACCCGAAGACCGGCGCCATCATCGCCATGGTCTCCAAGCCGTCCTACGATCCCAACCTGATCGCCACCCACGATCCCGCCAAGGAAAAGGCCAGCTACGAGCAGCTCAACCAGGTTCCCGGCATCAACCTGAACCAGTCCGTGAGCGGACCAACTGGCGCCTTGCTGGCTCCCGGCTCGGTGTTCAAGCTGGTGGACACCGCAGCTGCCCTCAACTCGGGAAAGTACAACAAGGACAGCGTGCTGCCCAACCCGGACAGCCTCCCGCTGCCCGGTTCCAGCGCCTCACTGCCGAACTATGCCGGCGGAAACTGCTCTGTCCGTAGCACCGCGGACTTCGCATTTGCCTTGGAGCAATCCTGCAACACGCCGTTCGCCAGCATCGCCTTGGACCTCGGCCAGAAGGCCATCGCCGACCAAGCCAGCAAGTTCGGCTTCGGACAGGACTTCGGCGACCAGCTCAAGCTCCAGTCCGCGGTCAGCGTCTTCCCCACGAACCTTGACCAGGCCGCCCTCGCCCAGTCGGCGGTCGGACAACGCGACGTCAAGGCAACACCGCTCCAGATCGCTATGATGACGGACGCAATCGCCAACAACGGCGTGCAAATGAAGCCAGAGCTCATCAAGACGGTCCGGGCTCCGGACCTGCGGGTCATCAGCGAACCCAAGCCTGAAACTTTGCGGACTTCCACATCGCCCGATATCGCCAAGCAGATCACAGAGTGGATGACCGACGTCGTATCGAAGGGTATCGCCAGCGGCGCCGCAATTCCCGGCGTCGACGTGGCTGGAAAGACCGGAACAGCACAACTGGGGGATTCCGGTTTGAACAACTCATGGTTTACCGGGTTCGCCCCGGCCAATGACCCGCAAGTGGCCGTCACCATCGTCATGCAGAACGTTGACGTATTCACCGGCGCAAAGCTAACCAGTCCGAACGCGAAGAAGATTTTTGAGGCGGTGTTGAACAAGTGAGACCTACGTCAGGAATCACCCTCGGCGGCAGGTTCCAGCTGACCAGTCGTATTGCGATTGGCGGCATGGGAGAGGTCTGGCGCGCGAAGGACCAGATCCTTGGCCGGATCGTCGCCATCAAGGTGCTCAAGGAGGAATACACCGGGGATCCCGGATTCCTCCAGCGTTTCCGCGCCGAGGCCCGCCACACTGCGTTGCTCAACCACGTGGGAATCGCCAACGTCTTCGACTACGGCGAGGAAGACGGCTCCGCCTATCTGGTCATGGAACTGGTACCAGGACAGCCTTTGAGCAGCATCCTGGAGCGGGAACACGTCCTGTCGCCGGACCGTACCCTCTCCATCATTTCGCAGACCGCACGGGCGCTTGCCCCTGCGCACGCCCAAGGCCTTGTGCACCGCGACATCAAGCCGGGCAACCTGCTGATCACCCCGGATTTCCGCGTCAAGGTCACCGACTTCGGCATCGCACGCCTCGCCGACCAGGTTCCGCTTACGCAAACCGGCCAGGTCATGGGCACTGCGCAGTACCTGGCTCCGGAACAAGCAACCGGCCAGACCGCCACGGGCTCGTCGGACATCTATTCCCTCGGTGTGATCGGCTACGAGTGCCTCACGGGACACCGTCCGTTCTCCGGCGAATCCCAGATCGCCATCGCCTTGGCCCAAGTAAACGATGCGCCGCCGCCATTGCCCGAGAGCCTTCCGACGCCGGTGCGCGCGCTCCTCATGTCCATGCTCGCAAAGGATCCCAAGAACCGTCCCGCGGACTCCATCAAGCTCACGGAAGCGGCCGAAGCCATCCGTGAAGGCGATATCGCCGCTGCGCACGCCGCCGTACCGGGCATGTTGCTCTTCGAATCCGCCACCGGTCCCATCACCGCCCCGACGGGCATCACCACCGCCCCGACGGGCGTCGTCTCCTCGCCGTACGGCCGGGAATCGCGGACGACGTCGACGTCGGCCCTTCCGGTGGTCGGCGCGGCGGCGGCCGGCGCGGCGGCAGCTGGAGCGGCAGGCGAGGGCGGGAACGCCCTTGCCAGGGCCAACGCCTTGGCCGCCGAACGCAGCCTGGAACAAGCTGACGAGCACGAGCAGTATGTCCGGGAAGAGGAGTACCAGCCGGAACCTCCGCGCAAGAAGCGCAGTCCGTGGACTTGGCCGCTCGTGGCCTTGATCATCCTGCTGCTCTTCGCGTTGGTCGGCATCCTCTTGTCCCAATCGGGACTGTTCTCTCCGAGCAGCCCGGCGACGACCATCTCGACGACGCCGCCGCAGACGGTGTCGAGTGCGCCACCGACGTCGGAAACACCGACACCCACCGCCACTTCGCAGAGCCCGACGCCCACAGAGACCACTCCGGAAGCCATCAACCTGATTCCGGCGCAGTACAAGGGCCAGCCGTACGACAAAGTGCGGTCGGACCTCAACGCGCTGGGCCTCGTGGTCAACGGCGTGCCGGTATTCGATCCTTCCCCGGCGGGCACGGTCATCGACATCAACCCCTCCGGTCCCGTGACCCCGGGAACAACGATCGATGTGAGCTACTCGAAGGGTCCACAGATGATCACCGTGCCGACCATCGGCACCGGTGCCACCGAATCACAAGTTCAAGCAGCGATTGAAGGCGCCGGCTTGCGTTGGGTCACGGGCAGCACCGTCGACGGAGCAACGGGACAGGCCCCCGGAACGTTCGTCAGTTCCGACCCCGCCGCGGGCCAGAAAGTGGCTGCCGGTTCGGTTGTGACGTACCACCTGTCCAAGTCGGGCGCGTCTCCCTCGCCCAGCAAGTAGGTCATTATGCCAAGCGGACGTTCCACCCCTGCCCATAGAGAGGACAGCACCCCCATGACAAACCAGCGCGTCCTCAACGGGCGGTACGAACTCGGTGAACTGCTCGGCCGTGGCGGAATGGCGGATGTCTATAAAGGCACCGACACCCTGCTCGGCCGGACGGTTGCGGTGAAGCTGCTCCGTGCCGACCTCGCCCGCGATCCCCAGTTCCATGCCCGGTTCAAGCGGGAAGCCCAAGCGGTGGCCGCCCTGAACCATTCATCGATCGTGGCCATCTATGACACCGGCGAGTACACGATGTCCGGTGGTCCCGGCGATGACGTCCGCGTCCCGTACATCGTCATGGAATTTGTTTCCGGACGTACCCTCCGGGACTTGATCCGGGCTAATGAACTGGACATCGACCAATCCATCGAGCTCACCCTTGGCGTCCTCGGGGCCTTGGAGTACAGCCACAAGGCCGGGATCGTCCACCGCGACATCAAGCCGGCCAACGTCATGGTCTCCATTGACACATATGCCGTCAAGGTAATGGACTTCGGCATTGCCCGGGCCATCGCGGATTCGGCGGCGACCATGACCCAGACCCAGGCCGTGGTGGGGACAGCGCAATACCTTTCGCCCGAGCAAGCCCGGGGTGAAACCGTGGACGCCCGCAGCGACCTCTATTCGGCGGCCTGCTTGCTGTTCGAAATGCTCACGTCGCGGCCACCGTTCACCGGCGACAGCCCTGTCTCTGTCGCTTACCAGCACGTTCGCGAAATTCCTGAAGCGGCCAGTACCTTCAACCCAGGGGTTTCCGAGGCGCTGGACAGCGTCCTCGCCAAGGGCCTGCAGAAGGATCGCGCCGACCGTTTCCAGGACGCTGCCGCCTTCCGCCGTGCCTTGCGCGCTGCCAAGAACGGCATCGCAGTACCGGCAATCGGAACAGGCCAGGACGGACAAATGGCCGACAACGCCACCCAGCTGATTCCCGAAAGTGAATTGGGTCGTGGTTTGGCGGGCGCCGAATTCTTCGACGGCGCCGACGCCACCATGATCGCGCACCCGTCCGGTCCGCGGGACCAGGACACCGTTCTGGACTACCCGGCCAGCGATCAAGAACCAGAGCCCGACGGCGGCATGCCGCTTGGTTTCACCCCTGAACGCGAGCGGACCGCCCGGCAGAAGTCCCGCCGTCGTGCGTGGGCTGCAGTACTGGTCATCCTCACGCTTCTGGTCCTGGCCGGCGGCGGACTCTGGCTCTACGTCACGGTCAACCAGAAGCCCGCGCCTCCGCCCACGGTCGCAATACCCCAGGTAGCCGGCATGAGCGAGGCCATGGCCTTGCAAGCGCTGTACAGTGCGAGCCTCAGCCCCGAGTCACGGACAGTTCCGAACGATACCGTCGCCAAAGGGAACGTCATCAGTACGGACCCGGGCGTGGGCACGCAGGTGGCACAGAATTCGCACGTCATCCTCAATGTTTCGAGCGGGCCGGCTTCCGTGACCATACCGGCGAGCATCAACGGACTTACTGAGGCAGCCGCCCGCGATCTCCTGCGCCAGGCAGGACTTGTCGGCGGATCAAGCACCTTGGCTAACAGTCCCACGGTTCCGGCCGGTTCCGTTATCAGCACCAAGCCGGCTTCCGGGGCCGTGGTGGCAACCGGCAGCACCGTCGATCTGGTGGTCTCCACCGGGAAAGTGTCCGTACCGCAGCTTGTCGGCTTGAGCGTCGCGGACGCGACGGCCTTGCTCAAGGACAACGGGCTGGTGATTGCGGTCACCGAGCAGGAAAACTCGCAGGTGGCACCTGGAACGGTGACCAACCAGAGCGATGCTTTCAAGTCCTTGGTGGAGCAAGGCAAGACCATCAACGTGGTGGTTTCCAAGGCACCTGCCCCGACGCCGACCCCCACTCCGACGCCGACGCCAACTGACACGCACGGCGGCGGGCGTGGCGGTGGCTCAGGCGGAGGCTAACCGCCCTGGTAGCGGACGGCCGGCGCCCCCAGCGCTGGCCGTTAGCGCCTCTAGCGTTGGATCAGCGGGCTGAGCGTAGCCGCACGGGCGGCGGCGCCGGACATGCCGAGCGACTCCAGCCAGTTGCCCAACATCAGGTACCCGCCTTCGGTTAGCACCGATTCGGGGTGGAACTGAACCCCGCACAAGGGGGCGGTGCGGTGCTGCAGGCCCATGACCACTCCACCGGCTGTTTCGGCGGTGATTTCCAGGACATCGGGGATCGTGTCCCGTACGGCGGCCAGCGAGTGGTACCGGGTAGCCGTCACCGGCGAGGGAAGCCCGGCGAAGACGCTCTTGCCCTGGTGTTCCACCGGCGAGGTCTTTCCGTGCATCAGCTCAGGCGCGTGCGTCACGGTTCCGCCATAGGCTTCCGCCAACGCCTGGTGTCCCAGGCACACACCGAACATCGGCTTATTGTTTTCTCCGCACCATTTGATGAGTTCGATGCAGACACCGGCTTCGGCAGGAGTACCCGGGCCGGGAGAGATCAGGACGCCGTCGCGGACGTCAGCCAGCTCGATAGCTTCAGCGAGGGTCACGTCGTCGTTCCGGACCACGGTGGTTTCCGCGCCGAGCTCCTGCAAGTAGCCCACCAAGGTGTAAACGAAGCTGTCGTAGTTGTCCACGACGAGGATTTTTGTTGTGCTCATGGCTGCTTTGCTGAACCAATCGTTGAGTCGGTGAAAGTGGTGAAATGTGACATCCAAGGGAACAGGAACTGAACCATCAGGACGAGCGCGCACGCCACGAGTGCCGCTGAGGTCAGGATCCGCACCCACAAGGGCCCGGGAAGGTGCTTGAAAATCCAGCCGTACATTGCCTAGCCCTTTCCCTGCGTCTTGGCGACCTGCTTGGCGATCTCCTGCGGAGGGCCTGCCGACGCAGGTTGCCAGCTCTCCAGCAGCGAATACGCGATGATTCGTTCCTGGGCGCCGAAGCGCGGATTGCAGCTGGTCATAGTGAGGTAGCTTTCAGTTGGCGTCGCTCCCGGCTGGGTGGGGACGGGTAGGAGGACGTCGGTCCGGGAAGGCAACACGATCTCGTTGTTACGGAAGACGTACGTGTAATAGCCGTCCTGGGTTTGTACGTAGATCTTGTCCCCGGGAACCAGCAGGTGGATGTTGTCCAGCACGGCTCCGTGCGTCTGCCGGTGTCCCGCGACCGCGAAGTTCCCGGGCGCACCGGGCATGCTGGTGCTTGGATAGTGGCCAAGACCCAGGGTGTCCAGGATGTCGGAGCCGGTTCCCTCCATGATGGGCCGGGAATAGTCCGCTCCGAAACGGGGAATATACATAATGCCGATCATGCCGCCGTGCGCAGGGGCAGGCGCAACCACAGGCTTTCCGTAGTCGGGAGCACTTGCTGTGGTGGGGGCGGGCGGAGTGACAGGACCCGCGAAGTCCTTGGCGAACCCTTGAATGGCCTGGCTCTGCTTCGCATCGGCTTCGACGTTGGTCCACCACAGCTCATACGCGACGAAGAGCAATAGCACGAGGCCCGCGGTGAGGAGGAGTTCGCCAAAAACCTGGACCACCTTGCGCACGACGTCGCCAGTGGTCCGGTTTTTCTTCCGCCGTGCCGAGCGCCGCCGCCCGGAACCTCCGGCACCCGTCCCATTGCCGTCGTCGGGCACGGCAGCGGCGTGCTCCGTCTGCTGCTGCGCCACTGGATCTCCTCTTCACCGGCGCGGACGTCCGACGACGAGCCGCCGCCGAAATCCCGCTAGACTTGAGTGCTAGTACGAACCCGGAATTGCCGCGCCGAGACCGCTGGAATTTTCCTTCCTGCAGGATATCAAGCCGACGCGGCCTTTCATTCAGCCGGCCAAGGAGGATCCGTGCCCGAGTCGAAGCCCCGCAAGAGGACCCCCCGTCCCAACGAGGCAACAACAACTCACCAGTACAAGCCGAACCCGGTTTGGTACAAGCCGGTCATGTTCGGCCTCATGATCATCGGTCTGTTGTGGATCATCACGTACTACATCACCAGCGGCCAACTGCCCATTCCGGCATGGCAGTCCTGGAACATCGTGGCGGGCTTCGGAGTCGCAATCGTCGGCTTCCTAATGACCACTCGCTGGCGTTCCTAGGAACGTTCCTCAGAGACGGGCTCACATTTCGGCCGCCTGGATCGTCTACTAGGCATGAGTACCAGGCACACCACCATTGATTCGCCCTTGGGCCGGCTGACGCTGACAGCCCAGGGTGAACTGCTGACGGGGATTTTCTTCGAAGGTCACTGGCATATGCCGCCTCCGGAATTCTTCGGCGAGCCCACCGGCGCCGACGACCCCGTCTTCCGGCAAGCCGCCTTAGAGCTTAACGAATACCTCGACGGCCAAAGGACGGCGTTCGACGTCCCCTACAAGGCGTCCGGCAATCCGTTCCAGGAGAAGGTCTGGTCGCGCCTTGAAAGCATTCCGTATGGGGAAACCGTCAGTTACGGCGAACTGGCCAAGGAACTCGGCGACCGCAACCTTTCCCAAGCAGTCGGCTCTGCCGTGGGCCGCAATCCGCTGAGCATCGTCATACCCTGCCACCGGGTGGTCGGGCACGACGGGCGGCTCACTGGCTATGCGGGCGGCCTCAAGAACAAGCGGTTCCTCCTGGAGCTAGAGGAGCCCGCGGCCGCAAAGGAAAGCAAGCTTTTCTGATGGAGCGCAAGAAGCCGTTCGAGGTGCTCGTGAAGGATCACGGGCCTACGGTTTTGCGCGTGTGCCGTGCGCTGCTTGGCGCCCACGACGCCGAGGATGGCTGGTCGGAGACCTTCCTTTCGGCGTTGAAGGCTTACCCGGAGCTTCCGGTTGACGCCGACGTCCAAGCCTGGCTCGTCACCATCGCCCATCGAAAATCGATCGATATCCTGCGGGCCCGGAACCGCCGGCCCCTTCCTGTCGACGAGCTGCCAGTGCGCCCGTCCGGATTGGGCATCCCGGGCGACGGCCACCCGGAGGTGCTCGACGCCGTCGGGCACCTCCCGCCGAAACAGCGCCAGGCCGTCGCGTACCACTACTTCGGCGGGCTCCCTTATAAAGAGGTCGCCGCGCTCCTTGGCGGAACTCCCGAGGCCGCGCGCCGGGCGGGTGCCGACGGCGTCAAGGCCTTGCGGTCCCTCCTTGTCGACAATTCCTTGAAGGACGGTTCCCGATGACCCTCGACCATAGCGACGCGGAGATCGCGGCGCTCCTCAGTTCCCTGGATCCGGAGGATCCAGCTGTCATGTCCCGCCTCCACGATCGCCTGGCGACGGCCGCCGCCGGCGAGCACACCCTCGATATCGCCTACCGGACAGTAGACTCGCCGCTTGGTCCGTTGCTGCTCGCCGCAACGGAACGCGGAATGGTGCGGGTCGCATTCGCCGCGGAAGACCACGACGCCGTGTTGCAGCGCCTCGCGGAGAAGCTCAGTCCGCGGATCCTGCGGTCCGCGGCCCGGCTGGATCCGGCGGCCCGCGAACTGGACGAGTACTTTGCCGGAAAACGCCGACTGTTCGACTTGCCTCTGGATCTCAGCCTCTCGCGTGGATTCCGCCTAAGCGTCCTGCAGCACTTGCCGCACATCGCATACGGAAGAACCGAAAGCTACGCGGAAGTCGCCCTCGCCACCGGAAGTCCACGGGCAGTGCGCGCCGTCGGCACGGCGTGTGCCACCAACCCGCTGCCGGTGATCGTGCCTTGCCACCGGGTGGTCAAATCCGACGGCTCGCTGGGAAACTACCTTGGCGGGATCGATGCCAAACGCACCCTGCTTGAGCTCGAGGCAGCATGAGTTCGGAGTGGATGGAACCGTTGTTTCCGCTTGAGGTCCCTGAAGCGGACGACGCCGGACCACGCGTCATCGCTCCCGGCGCGGTCCATGTCCCGGGCTGGCTGAGCCTTGAGCAGCAACGGTGGATCGCTGCCCGTTTCGTCGAGTGGACCCAAGGTCCGGTCCCGCTGCGGGCAGCTATGCTGCCCGGCGGGCACCCGATGTCCGTCCGAACTGTTTGCTTGGGCTGGCATTGGCAACCGTACATGTACACACGCGAGGCCTTCGACGTCAACGGCCGGAGGGTCCTGGACTTTCCCGACTGGATGGTGAGGCTGGGACGCAAGGCGCTTTTCGAGGCGTACGGAGACGAAGGCGAAGCGGCGAACTACGCTCCGGACACGGCCCTTGTGAATTTCTACGACGATGCCGCGAAGATGGGCATGCATCAGGACAAGGACGAAAAGTCCCGGGCGCCGGTAGTGTCACTCAGCATCGGGGACAGTTGCGTCTTCCGGTTTGGGAACACGGCGACCCGCAACAAGCCGTACACGGACGTCGAATTGTCTTCGGGTGACTTGTTCGTATTCGGCGGCGCCTCCCGTTTCGCGTTCCATGGCGTCACGAAAGTGCTTCCGGGTACGGCTCCTGAGGGCTGTGGATTACCCGGAGGCCGGATCAACATCACGATGCGGGTCACTGGAATGTCGTAGGGCCGAGGCACAATATCAACACCACCCCTGTCCGAAGCCCTGAACCGGTGGACGAAGCCCTGACCCCGTGGAGGAATCAATGACCCCGTCCGAGAACGGCGCCATCATCGGAGATGACGGGCTTGCCAGGCCGCCTTGGGCGTCCACCGATCCGCTCATGCGTGAGTACTACGACCATGAGTGGGGCATGCCGGTGCGCGACGAACAAGGCCTCTACGAGCGCATCAGCCTCGAAGGATTCCAGGCCGGACTTTCATGGGCAACCATCTTGCGCAAGCGGGAAGCCTTCCGGACCGCCTTCCTGGACTTCCATCCGGACAGCGTCGCTGCATTCTCCGAGGCAGATGTGGAACGGCTCATGCTCGACCCGGGAATCGTGCGCAACCGCCTCAAGATCCGCGCTGCGATCACTAACGCGAAGGCGACCATTGCCTTGCGCAGCGAGGGCGGATTGGTGGATTTTGTCTGGTCCTTCCAGCCGGATTCAACGCCGGAACCGCTGACTTTCGCCGATCTCGCCACCCAGTCGCCGGAGTCGGTCGCGCTTTCCAAAGCCCTCCGGAAGAAGGGCTTCGCATTCGTAGGTCCCACCACCATGTATGCGTTGATGGAAGCCATCGGCATCATCGACACCCATTTCGTGGACAGCCATCGCCGTGGCAGCTCGGGCGTCTGGACCTGAGGTGTCCCCACACCCTGTCCACAGAAGTGCGTAACTTTATCCACAGGTGTGGACAATTCATGTGGACATCCACGGAGTTGGGGAGGAAATCCCCGGCGTTGAAGTGGAAGGGTGCCTTATCCCCCACGGGTGTGTAGTTATACCCAATGTGAACAACGCTGTGGATAGTGTCCGCAGGTTCATGGAGAGTTCATCGCGCAGGGATTGAGAACTTCAATTCGGGCTTGGCCGACCACCGCGAAGCTTCCTTCCCGGCCACGTCCAGATTGGGGGTCTATCATGGCCCACTGAGCCAAGGATGGGCCCTGCCTGCCTGAATTCCATGAAAGAGGACCACGATGAGCCAGCAAGCCGTTGAGGCGAAGCCCCGCCGGAACGTGGAGTTGGTGCTGCTGATACTGGCGCTTGGTGTGGGCATCGGAGCACTTGCCATGACCAATGTGGACAAGAAGCAAGCCGTGGACGCCGGGTTTTGGATCCAGTCCGCGACCTTGACGGCGTTGGCAGCGGCTTTCCACATTGTCCTGCGGTTCCGGGCACGGTACGCGGATCCGGTGATCCTCCCGATTGTCGTCGCACTGAACGGCCTTGGCATAGCGATGATCCGGCGGCTCGATGCCTCCACAGGTAGCTCGGCCGGCACTAACCAAATGACGTGGACCATCGTCTCGGTATTGGTAGCCGGCACCGTCCTATGGCTGTTGAAGGATCACCGGATCCTTCGCAGGTACACCTTCATTTCGCTTGCGGTCAGCGGCGCCCTTCTCATCCTTCCCCTCGTCCCCGGGATATCCGCCGGCGACATCAATGGCGCGAATGTCTGGATTCGCCTTGGACCCCTGCAATTCCAGCCGGGCGAGATCGTCAAAATCACGCTGGCCATCTTCTTCGCAGGGTATTTGTCGTCCAACCGCGACTTGATCCTCCTGGCGGGACGGAAGTTCGGCCGCCTGCAATTTCCGCGCGTCAAGGACACCGGTCCGATGATCACTGCCTGGGCGGCGAGTGTTGCGGTGCTGGTCTTCCAGCACGATCTCGGTATGTCGATCCTGCTCTTCGGCTTGTTCCTGGTGATGATCTATGTGGCCACGAGCCGCGCCAGCTGGCTGGTCCTGGGGCTCGTGCTGATTGTTTTAGGCGGATACGCCGCGGCGAAGATCTTCTCCCACGTGGGCCTACGTATCGACGCTTGGGCGAACGCCTTCGATCCACAAGTCTTCACCCGTTTCCCTGGTGGCAGCGCCCAGATCGTCCAAGGCCTTTTCGGCATGGCCGACGGCGGACTCATCGGCAAGGGGCTGGGCCTCGGAAGCCCCGACCTTGTTCCGTTCGCCAACAGCGACATGATCATCGCGTCCATGGGTGAAGAGCTCGGCCTGGTGGGGCTGTTCGCCATTGTCTTGCTGTATCTTCTGCTGTTCACCCGCGGCTTCCGGGCCGCGTTGGGCATCCGGGATGCCTTCGGGAAGCTCCTTGCCTGTGGGTTGTCCTTCTCCATGGCCCTTCAGTGCTTCATCATCATTGGCGGCGTTACCCGCCTCATTCCCCTCACGGGACTCACCACACCGTTCCTTTCCGCAGGCGGTTCCTCCCTGCTCGCCAACTGGATCATCGTGGCGCTCTTGCTGCGGATCAGCGACGCCGCCCGGCGGCCGCAAGCTGTTGCCCACAGGGCTGAACAAGTCGCTGCCTAAGCCAGTTACACACTTAACAACAGGCGCCTACCCACAAGTTATCCACAGTTGGGGAAAAGGTGTGGTCAATCGTCGGTACTCCGGCGGAACGGCGGGCCCTGGACGGGGATCGGTAGACGGGAACTACACACATGTGAGTTATTAACAGTGTTGATAACTCTGTTGATATAGCAGTTCAGCCGCAGCTGATGCCGAAGTTATCCACACAGCACCGAAAATGTGACGCCTTATCCACTTACCAACAGGCGTGTGAGCAAAAGTTATCCACAGGTGTGGACGTTAATCCACAGAAGGACCCAAAGTCCTGAAATTCCGGGCGAAAACCGGATCCTAGGCATGAACTACATGCCTGTAAGTTACTCACACTGTGGATAACAGTTGTGGAAAACACTTGGAAAAGGCCTTGGCAGACGGGATGCAGGGCCCGCGTGCGGGCAGCGGAGCATGTCCAGCGCGAAATGCGGGGAGAAAAAATGCGCCCGCTGCAGACAGCGGGCGCAAGGGACTGGCCCTGATGGGGCCACGGGGAGCTAGCTAGCGGTTATCCGCAGGGCAGTTACCGCAACTAAAAGCACGGCGACGATGACCATGCCGGCCGTCTGGAGCACGGCTTGCCGGGGACCACGCGGAGTGAGGGCCATGACTGCCCCCGAAAGGGCTCCCGTCACCAGGCCACCCAAGTGTGCCTGCCACGCGATGCCCGGGATGACGAAGCCGATGACGCCGTTGATGACAATGAGGATCCACAGTTGCCGCGTGTCCCCACCACGGCGGGCCTGGATCACCAGCAAGGCGCCGAAGAGGCCGAAGATCGCGCCGGAGGCACCTTCAACGAATACCGGCGGCGAGAAGGGTGTCAGGAGCAGGAATCCCACCGATCCGCCAATGGCGGACAGCAAGTAAACGGCCAGGAAGCGGATGCGGCCCAGGACGGGTTCAAGAACCTGGCCGAAAATCCACAGCATGTACATGTTCAGGCCAATGTGCAGGATGAAGCCCTGTGAATGCACAAAGGCGGAGGTCAGCATCCGCCAAGGCTCGAAATCCTGTGGCTCCATGAACACTGACGCAAACGCGAGCTGGCTTTCCACCACTCCGCCGGGGATCAGCCACTGCAGGGCGTAGACCAGGACGCAGAGTCCGATGATGAGGTACGTCGCCACAGGGCGACCGGACCGCAAGGTGCCGCCATAGGCGGAACGCGGCGTCGGCGTCGAACGCTTCAGTTCGTTGACGCAATCAATGCATTGGAACCCGACGGCGGCCGCCCGCTGGCACTCCGGGCATGCCGGACGCCCGCAGCGCTGGCACCGCACATAGGAAGGCCTGTCCGGGTGCCTGGGGCACACCGGGACACCTGCAGACGGCTCTACCGCCGGGATTCCGTAGCTCATTGCTGCCCGTTATAAGGAATCAGAGCTGGACGACGTCGATGCTGTTGATGACGACGTCCTCGACGGGACGGTCGCCCATGCCGGTGCGAACCGCCTCGATGGCGTCAACAACCTTCTTCGACTCTTCGTCAGCAACCTCGCCGAAGATGGAGTGCTTGCCGTACAGCCAATCGGTGTTGACCGTGGTGATGAAGAATTGTGAACCGTTGGTTCCCTTGCCCATCTGGATGCCGGCGTTGGCCATGGCCAGCTTGTACGGGGCGTTGAAGTTCAGTTCCGGGTGGATCTCGTCGTCGAACTTGTAGCCCGGGCCGCCGATGCCGCGGCCGAGGGGATCGCCGCCCTGGATCATGAAGTCCTTGATGATGCGGTGGAAGATGGTCCCGTTGTACAGCGGGGTTCCGGTCTTGTCTTCGCCGGTTTCCGGGTGGGTCCAGGACTTTTCGCCCGTGGCCAGGCCAACGAAGTTAGCGACCGTCTTGGGCGCGTGGTTACCGAACAGGTTAACCACGATGTCGCCGAGGCTCGTGTGGAAAGTTGCTTTTGCGGTTGCATTGGTCATAGCGCCATTGTTTCATGCACGGCCAGCCGGAAAGCGGCCGGAACAGCGGTTCCGCGATGGGTGAAATCTTCCCCGAATCCCCTGGATGAATAGCCGGTGCCGGTCAAGCGACGTAGGCTAACAACAAACGAGCATGTTTATCGGGAGGTAGTTGTGAAGAAAACGGACCGGATTGCCCGCGAACTTGAACACACCGTAGTGAACGGTGTCGAGAATGCCAAAGACTGGGCGACGCCGCGAGTCGAAGCAGCAGTGAGCTGGGCTGTTCCCCGAATCCAGCACGGCATCGATACCGCTTCGCCGAAGCTCCAGGAAGGCCTGAAGTCGGCTGCCTCCAACCTTGCCGACGGCGTCGCCACCGTGACTCCGCGGCTCCAGGAAGGGATCGCGAACCTCGCACCGAAGATCCACGACGCCGTCGAAGACGCCTCGCCCAGGATCCAGGAAGCGCTCAACAAAGCAACGCCGGCGCTGGGACACGCCCGGGACAAAGTAGTTGAGGAATATCTTCCGAAACTTTCCGAGCAACTCGGTCAAGCGTCCGTCGCGGTCCACCACGCTCTCGAAAACGCACCTGCCCAGGTTGATGCGGTTGCGCAGAAACTGGTGGACTCGGGAGTAGTGCACACCGTGCAGGAGCAAGCACAAGCAACGGGCGCGCAACTGAAAGCCGCGGCCAGCGAAGCCACCAAGGCCGTCTCGAAGGAACTCTCCAAGCCGCAAAAGCCGAAGAAGCGCGGCTTGCTGATCTTCACGGTTATCGCAGCGGCAACTGCCGCAGGAATTGCGGCGTGGAAAGCCAGCCGCCCGGTGGAGGATCCTTGGAAGACCCCGTCTCCCGTCACGCCGTCGACGGCTGCTGAAGGCGCGCAAAAGGCCGCTGCAGCCGTGAAGGAAACCGCCGAGGTTGTTGCCGACAAAGCCGACGACGTCGCCGTGAAGGTAGCGGACGCGGCGCAGGATGTAGCTGACAAGGCGAAGCACGTAGCCGAGGACGCCGGCGAATCGGCGGCCAAAGTAGCCACGGACGCCAAGACGGCCGTGAAGAACATCGCCGCGAGCCTGCACAAGGACGAAAACCACAACGACGCTCCGAAGGACGAAACCCCGCAGGGCTAGGACCTCGGCGAAAGTCGTTGAAGCAATTTTGAAGGGATTCCGGTTCGCCGGGATCCCTTCAATTGTTTGGCCGCGCGTCACCGGCGGCTTCCTCGGGGGACACAAGCCGGATGCTAGATTTGTCCGTGATGCTAGCCGATAGATCTTCCGTAGATGTTGCCAGCGCAACTGTCGCACCCCTGAAGCCGAGCGTTTCGATCGTCATCCCGGCGTTCAACGAGGAAAGCGTCATGCGGCAGTGCCTCATCGCTGCCATCTACCAATCGGTACCTGCGGACGAAATCATCGTCGTGGACAACATGTCCACTGACCACACTGCACAGATCGTCCAGCAGATGCAGTTGGAGTATCCGGAGAGCCCCATCATCCTGCTCAAGCAGGATTTGGCGCAGGGACTCATCCCCACAAGGAACTTCGGCCTCAACAGCGCCACCTCAGAGGTCTTGGGCCGTATCGACGCCGATTCCGTCCTTGAGCCGGACTGGGTTGAGCAGGTCCAGAAGGCGTTCTCTGACCCCTCCGTGCAGGCCGCGACAGGCCCGGTGGTCTATTACGACATGCCTATGCGTCGATTCGGCCTCAAAGCCGACGACAAGATGCGGCAACTGATGCTTCGCCTGGCGAAGCACCAGTACCATTTCCTGTTCGGCTCCAACATGGCGCTTCGACGCTCTGCTTGGGAAACCATCCGCGACGAGGCGTGCTTGGACGAAAAGGATGAGATGCACGAGGACATCGATTTGTCCCTGCACCTCGCGGACCACGACCTCAGGGTCCAGTACTGGCCGCAAATGGTTTCAGGGATGTCGGCCCGCCGCCTTGAAGACTCGCCGCGGGACTACCGCTACTACGTCACCCGGTTCGATCGGACCTACAAAGCGCACAACGTCAAGAAGATGGCATTGAAGGCCCCCATGGTGGTGTTCTTCTCGGTCTACTTCCCGGCCAAGCTGCTCAGGGCGTTCCATACGGCCAACTCGAGCCAAGGCGCCCGCCGCGGCGGCCAGTAGGCCCCCTGGGCTTAGTAGTCGTCAGTCGGTTCCCAACTCGGCGATCGAACCCTCGCCGCTCCCGGCGGCCTTGCCGCGCCGCTGGCCAATGACGACGACGGCGAGCCCGCCCAGGATGAGCGCAAGGCCCACGTACGTCCCGGCAGGCAGCGTCTGGTGGAGGAACACGCCGGCAAGAAGGGCGGCACCTGGAATCTCGAGCAGGATGATCATCGAAACAAGCAAGGGACTCATGGTGGCCAGCAAATGGTTGAAGGCCGTATGCCCCACGAGTTGCGCGCATACGGTGATGGCCGCGATCCCAAGCCAGCCTCCGGCGTCGAACCCTGTGAGCGGCTGGCCGCCAGCAAGGGCCAAAACGGCAACAATGGCGGCGCAAATCCCGTAGCAAATCGTGGTGTACGTGCCGACGCCCATGCTCTGGCGGGCCTTGCCTCCGGCCATGGTGTAGAGGCCGGCCAACGCACCGCCGGCGATGGCAAGGATGTCGCCAAGCAGGGCTGTGGGAGAAGTTCCCATGTCGAAGCCCGTAATGGCCGCTACGCCGCCCAGCGCGATGCCCAGGCCCAACAAGACGGGCCAGCGGTGTTTCGTCCCGCGGAAAAGCTGGAACACGGCAATCCATGCCGATTGCAGGCACACCAACGCGGTAGCGGCCGCCACGGAGGTCAGGCTCAGCGCAGTGATGAAGCAAGCGAAGTGAAAGGCCAGCGCTACGGCCGCAACGGCCGACCACGTGAACTCGTAACGGGTGATTTTGCGAAACTGCCGCGGTTCCCGGATGAGGACCGGCGATGCCATGACGACGGCGGCGATGGCGTTGCGCCAAAAGGCGATGGCAAGCGCCGTGACGGACGTTGCGCCCAGCGTTGCTGCGATGAGGGGTCCGGATGATGCGACGCCGAGCACGCCCAAAGCAGCAACAATGAAGTTCACATTCCAACCTTAGCCACGTGACTTAACGCAAAGAGTCCCGATCATTACTGACCGGGACTCTCCCTTATGGTGGAGGCACGGGGACTCGAACCCCGAACCCCCTGCTTGCAAAGCAGGTGCGCTACCAATTGCGCCATGCCCCCATAAGAAGCAACCCATCCATACTACCCCAGTTCCGTTGATGGTTTTACCATCTCCGGACCGGGCGCCTTAGCTAGTCAACCGTATCGGTTGCTTTGCTCCAGACTGTTTTCCGGGCTTCGGATTCCTGCACCTTTTTGTAGAGCAGGACGCCTGCGACTGCCGCTGCGACTACGAGCAACTTCTTCACATGCACCCCGTTCCGATTCAGTTACCTGAATCTTGAGCAAAACCTGTGCAGGTTCCGTGGGCGTACCAGGACTTGAACCTGGGACCTCTTCGTTATCAGCGAAGCGCTCTAACCGCCTGAGCTATACGCCCCGATACCTCTTCGGGCCGAGACATGACTCTACAGCACATCCCGGCCCGATCTCAAATCGAGGTATTTCGGCCTTTGTTTCCCAGCAGTTTGCCCCGATTTTCGGCCTTTTGGGCTAGTCGTCGGTGAGGGTCACTCCGATGCCGCCAACGAGCGTTGCCGAAATGTTATAGAGCACGGCGCTCAGCATGGAGAGTGCGGTCAACAGCACCACGTTCACCACCGCGATGATGGTGGCGAATGATGCCACCTGGCCCAAGGAAGCAACCTTCTTGAGCTCGAAGCCGCCGCTTTCCGAGCCGGCCAAGGTGCCCAGGAGGGAGTCCACCTGGTTGAAGATGCCGGTGAGGTCCAGGACGGTCCAAAGAACAATCGCGGCGATCACGGTCACGATGCCCAAGGCAACTGACAGCAGGAACGCCATCTTCAACACCGACCAAGGATCAACCTTGCTGACCAGGAGACGGGCACGGCGGACTTTCGCCTTCGGCGCCGGCTTCACGAGCCCGGGCGTTCCGGGAGCGGGACGTTGCTGGCCCTGCATCGGGCGTTGTCCTGCCGCTACGGGCCGCTGCTGACCCTGGACCGGACGCTGGGCACCCGGGGCGGCCGGGCGCTGACCGGGAACCGCGGGACGCTGTCCGGGAGTCCGGTCACCACCGGCTCCGGTTGCTCCAGGCGTGGACCCTGCGGGCCGCTGTTGCGGACGAGCAGGCGCACCTACCCGCGGGCTGGCCGAAGGCTGCCGGAGTCCTCCGGGGACGCCCGTGCTCGGCTTGGGATATGAGTCCGAATTGCTCACTCGTTACCTCCGGTGTTGTCTTCATTAAGCTCGACGCCGGACCCGTTGCCGGATCCCGCGGCTGACTCCGATTCAGCCGTTTCGGTCGCCGCATCGGCGCCGTCGTTTGCAGCCAACGTTACGTCATCGACCGCCCCGGACGTGTCTCCAAGGGGATTTTCGACACTATTGACAGCGCTGTCGTCACCTGAAGGGTGACCTGTTCCGTCGCCGTGTTCGCCGTCGGAATCCTCGTTATCGAGGCCTCGTTCGCTATTGCGCGCCACCTCGATGATCCGGTCGTTCTTGTCCGGCTTCGCGAAAATGACGCCCATGGTGTCGCGGCCCTTGGCCGGGACACCGGCCACCGCGGAACGGACAATCTTGCCGCCCTCCATGACCACCAGGACCTCGTCCTCTTCGTTGACGATCAGCGCGCCAACAAGGTCACCGCGCTCTTCGGCCAGCTTGGCTACCTTGATGCCGAGCCCGCCGCGGCCTTGGAGCCGGTACTCCTCGACGGCGGTGCGCTTGGCGTAGCCGCCTTCGGTCACCACGAACACGAAGGAGCCGTCCTGGACGACGTCGGCCGCGAGGAGTTCGTCGTCTTCACGGAACTTCATGCCGGTCACGCCGGAGGTGGCGCGCCCCATCGGGCGGAGCGCTTCATCGGTTGCGGTAAAGCGGATGGACTGGCCCTTCCGGGACACCAAGAGGAGATCATCTGTTTCGGACACCAGTTGGGCCGAGACGAGCTCGTCCTCGTCGCGAAGGTTGATCGCGATGACGCCGGCGGTGCGGTTGGTGTCGTAATCTTCCAGTCGCGTCTTCTTGACCAGGCCGCTCTTCGTCGCAAGCACCAAGTACGGAGCTTGCTCGTAGTCACGCAGGTCAAGGACCTGGGCGATGTGCTCGTCGGGTTGGAACGCCAGCAGGTTCGCGACGTGCTGGCCCTTCGCGTCACGGCCGGCTTCGGTGAGTTCGTACGCCTTCGCCCGGTACACGCGGCCAAGGTTGGTGAAGAACAGCAGCCAATGGTGGGTGGTGGTGACGAAGAAGTGCTCCACGACGTCGTCGCCACGCAGTTGCGCGCCCTTGACGCCCTTGCCGCCACGCTGCTGCGAACGGTAGTTGTCGCTGCGGGTGCGCTTGACGTACCCGCCGCGGGTGATCGTGACCACCACTTCTTCTTCAGGAATGAGGTCCTCGACGGACATATCGCCGTCGAAGCCCATCAGGATGTGGGTACGCCGGTCGTCGCCGTGCTTGGCGACAATTTCAGCCAGTTCCTGGCTGATGATTTCCCGCTGGCGCTGTTCGGAGGCCAGGATCGCGTTGTATTCGGCAATCATGGCTTCCAACTCGGCGTGCCGGTCCTGGATCTTCTGCCGTTCCAACGCGGCCAAGCGGCGGAGCTGCATGTCGAGGATGGCCCGGGCCTGGAGTTCGTCGATCTCCAGCAATTGCATCAGGCCGTCACGTGCGGCCTCGGTGGTGTTGGAAGCACGGATGAGGGCGATGACTTCGTCCAGCATGTCCAAGGCCTTCAGGAGGGCGCGCAGGATGTGCGCTTCTTCCTCGGCCTTGCGCAAGCGGTAACGCGTACGGCGCGCAATGACGTCCATCTGGTGCGCTACCCAGTGGCGGATGAACGCATCCAAAGTCAAGGTGCGGGGAACGCCGTCGACGATTGCCAGCATGTTGGCTGCGAAATTTTCCTGAAGCTGCGTGTGCTTGTACAGGTTGTTCAGCACAACCTTGGCCACGGCGTCGCGCTTGAGGACAATCACGAGCCGCTGGCCGGTACGGCCCGAGGTTTCGTCGCGGAGGTCGGCGATGCCCTGGATCTTGCCGTCCTTGACGAGTTCGGCGATCTTGATCGCCAGGTTGTCCGGGTTGGCTTGGTACGGAAGCTCGGTAACCACCAGGCAGGTGCGGCCCTGGAGTTCTTCCACGTTGACCACTGCGCGCATCGTGATGGAACCGCGGCCAGTGCGGTACGCGTCCTCGATGCCCTTGTGGCCGAGGATCGTTGCTCCCGTGGGGAAGTCCGGTCCCTTGATCCGCAGGAGGAGAGCCTCAAGGAGCTCTTCGCGCGTGGCGGTCGGGTTGTCCAACGCCCACTGGACACCGTCGGCCACCTCGCGGAGGTTGTGCGGCGGAATGTTCGTGGCCATACCGACGGCGATACCCGAGGAACCGTTGACTAGCAGGTTGGGGAAACGCGCCGGCAGGATGGTGGGTTCCTGGTTCTTGCCGTCGTAGTTGTCCTGGAAGTCGACGGTTTCCTCGTCGATGTCGCGGACCATTTCCATGGCCAGTTGGGCCATCTTGGTTTCCGTGTAACGGGGTGCTGCCGCACCGTCGTTACCCGGGGAGCCGAAGTTTCCTTGGCCGAGCGCCAGCGGGTAGCGCATGGTCCAGTCCTGAATGAGGCGGACGAGCGCATCGTAGATCGCCATGTCGCCGTGCGGGTGGTACGTACCCATGACGTCGCCCACGACGCGCGCGCACTTGTTGAAGGCGCGGTCCGGGCGGTACCCGCCGTCGAACATCGCGTACAGCACGCGCCGGTGGACCGGCTTCAGGCCGTCCCGGACGTCCGGAAGTGCGCGTCCGACGATGACGGCCATGGCGTAGTCCAAGTAGGACCGCTGCATTTCGGTCTGGAGATCAACCTGTTCAACGCGGTCAACCAGCACGTCGCCTTCAAGGATCGGCTCCACGGGGCCGGCAGAATCAGCGGGAACCTCAGGTGTTTCGTCACTCATAATTCTATGTTTTCCGTTTCAGGTATATGTCAGATGAGGAATATTTAGCGGCTAACAAGCCCTAGATATCGAGGAATCTGACGTCCTTGGCGTTCTGCTGAATGAAGTTCCGGCGGGATTCAACGTCCTCGCCCATCAGCACGGAGAAGGTCTGGTCGGCCGCGAGGGCGTCGTCCATTGTGACCTGCAACAGCGTGCGGCGGTCCGGGTCCATGGTGGTGTCCCAGAGCTCGGTGTAGTCCATTTCGCCAAGGCCCTTGTAGCGCTGGATGCCATTGTCCTTGGGGAGCCGCTTGTTCATCGCGGCGCCCCGGGTGATGGTTTCGTCGCGTTCGCGGTCGCTGTACACGTAGTCGTGCGCCGCGTTGGACCACTTGATGCGGTACAGCGGGGGCTGCGCCAGGTAGACGTAGCCATTTTCGATCAGAGGACGCATGTAGCGGAACAGCAACGTCATGAGCAGCGTGGTGATGTGCTGGCCATCGACGTCGGCATCGGCCATGAGCACAATCTTGTGGTAGCGCAGCTTCGAGATGTCGAAGTCCTCGCCGATGCCCGTGCCGAACGCCGTAATCATGGACTGGACTTCATTGTTGCCAAGGGCCTTGTCCAGGCGGGCACGCTCCACGTTCAGGATCTTGCCGCGCAAGGGCAGGATGGCCTGGGTTTCAGGATTGCGCCCGCGCTTGGCCGAGCCACCTGCGGAGTCACCCTCCACCAGGTAGACCTCGCAACGCGACGGATCTTTCGACGAGCAGTCGGACAACTTGCCCGGCATGCCGAAGGATTCAAGCGGGCTCTTGCGACGAGCGTTGTCGCGTGCCTTGCGGGCAGCCATCCGGGCCTGCGATGCCTGGACGGCCTTGCGAATGACGTCGCGGGCCGGGCCGGGATTGCGTTCCAGCCAGTCGCCCAGCTGGTCGGTCACCACGCGCTGCACGAATCCCCGGACTTCCGAGTTGCCAAGCTTCGTCTTGGTCTGGCCCTCGAACTGGGGTTCGGACAACTTAACGGAAATGACCGCCGTCAGGCCTTCACGGATATCGTCACCCGTAAGGTTGTCGTCCTTTTCCTTGATGATGGTCTTCTCGCGCGCATAGCGGTTGATGAGCGACGTCATGGCCGCGCGGAAGCCCTCTTCGTGGGTACCGCCCTCATGGGTGTTGATCGTGTTCGCGTAAGTGTGGACGCTTTCCGAATAGGCAGTGGTCCATTGCATGGCGATCTCGACCGCCATGTTCCGATCAGTATCTTCGGTTTCGAACGCGATGACGTCCTCGTGGACGACTTCGACTTTCTTGTTCGAGTTCAAGTACTTCACGTAGTCGAGGAGACCGTCGTTGTACTGGTAAACAACCGTCCGGTGTTCGGCAGCTACTTCTCCCTCAGTGGCAACCGCATCGAGGTCGAGGTCGTCGTCCTTGCTTGCCACGGGACGCTCGTCCGTGAGGGTGATGCGCAGGCCCTTGTTGAGGAAGGCCATCTGCTGGAAGCGTGCCCGCAGCGTTTCGAAATCGAAAACGGTGGTCTCGAAGATAGTGGGATCCGGGTAGAAGGTCTGGGACGTCCCGGTCTCATCCGTTGCTTCGCCCTGGACGAGTTCCCCTTGCGGCTTGCCGCCGTCCGCGAAGGACATGCGCCAGACGTGCCCCTGGCGGCGCACTTCGGTAAGCACACGACGGGACAACGCGTTGACGACGGAAATACCCACGCCGTGGAGGCCGCCGGAAACTGCGTAGCCACCGCCGCCGAACTTGCCGCCGGCATGCAGGATGGTCATGACCACCTCTACGGTGGGTTTCTTCTCAGTCGGGTGGAGGTCAACCGGAATGCCGCGGCCGTCGTCCACGACCTTCACGCCGCCGTCGGCCTGCAGGGTAACTTCAATGTGGCTGCAGTAACCGGCAAGTGCCTCGTCCACTGAGTTGTCCACAACCTCATACACCAAGTGGTGGAGGCCGCGTGGACCAGTGGATCCGATGTACATACCGGGGCGCTTGCGCACAGCTTCGAGGCCCTCAAGGACTGTGATGTCGCTGGCCCCGTATTCCCTGGCCTCCGCGGGCGTATTCGCCTTGTGGGCGGTCCCGTTCGCTGGATCTACTGCCAAGGTCTCTGCATTGTCGTTGGCCACAGGCGCTTTCGACTCCTCTGTACTCGATGGTTGCCGGCCGTCACCGCACACCGAGGAGCGCGCCCGTCGACGCACACCACAGGGATACGGCAGCCGCCAACAGGGACGTCACTGCTAACGCCGCCTACTCCGCGACTGGCTGAACCGCTTCTACCTTCCTTTTCAGCGGAACCAATCGATGTTCACCGGCGCCCAGTTGTCTATGCCGATTCTATCGTGACAAATCGCAGATCCTTGCAAAACCCGTCCCATTCTGGAAGGAAAGTACCTGTAGGAGGCCGCTGGCCCCATCTTCAAGCCATCCGAAGAGCACCCACTGGGGAGCTATACGGCTTGGGGAGGTTTCTCGCGCCTGCGCGCCATTTGCGGAAATCCGATTAGAAGCGGTTCCTTGCTGCCTTCGGGACGCTACCCGTAGGTATCGCGGGGGCCTCGTCCATTGACGCTGCGGTTGCCTTTCCGCCAGCTCGGCGCCGCCGGTGCGAGCACTTGGATAGTAGTCACAACGCCTTCGCCAAGTTCCCGGCTGAACAGGTCCAGGAGGCTCGAGCTCAAGAGGCGCAACTGTGTTGCCCACGCGGTGGAATCGCAACGAACGTGGAGGGTGGTATCGGTAAAGCTCTCCGGCGTGCAGTGGGCGGAGATTTCCGGGCCGACCAAGGCGTCCCACTCCGCCATGACGGACCCGACGGCGACCGGAGACGTCCAGCCCCGTTCGGCAACCAGCCGGCCAACTACTTTTCCCAATCCGAGGGGATCGCGGCCATTGCCATGGAATTGGCTGAATCCACGGGTGTCCCGGATGCCTTGCCGTTTGGGGGCGCCACCGGTTTTGGGTGCGGCGCGGCGGATTTCACCCCGCGCCGCCGCGGCTTCGCGCATTCGGTTGAGCGCCGATTGCGCAGCGTCGATCTCGTCGGGATCCCTCCCCGGCTGGAGTCCGCCGGGGCTATCCTTCTCCATCAATGCCTCCAGGCACAACCTTCACCCGCCGGCCGGCCAATTCCTCGGGAATGTCGGCGTCGACGGCGGCCGTCACCAGTACCTGTTCGGCACCGGCCACTATCGCAGCCAGTTTACGCCTGCGCTGTACGTCCAGTTCGGCGAAGACATCATCGAGGATCAGGATGGGGGCAGAACCACCGGTCCGGGTGTCGTCAAGCATGACGTAGTAGGAGGCCAAGCGCAGCGACAGGCACATTGACCAGGTTTCGCCGTGCGAGGCGTAGCCCTTGGCCGGGGCTTGCCCCAGGACCAGTTCAAGTTCGTCGCGATGAGGACCCACCAGGGAAATGCCGCGCTCCAACTCCTTTCGGCGCGCGGCCGCGAACGCTTGGACGTAACGCTCGGTGAGTTGCTCGACGGAAAGTGCGCGAAGGTCCTCAGCCCCCTCCGGAACAGCAGCGGGGCGCTCGGCGGGACCGCCGTCGTCGTCCAGGACGCCTTGGATCGTGGAACGGTAGATGGCCCCGGCGTCCTTGGACCCGTCCGTCAGTTGGGCATAGGCATTTTTGAGGTGCGGGCGGAGTCGTTCCAGGAGCTCAAGCCGGGCGTGCAGGAGTTCCGCGCCGGCACGGGCCATGTGCTGGTCCCAGACATCGAGGGTTGCCTCGTGGGCCGAGGTGAATTTTCCGGTCCGGACGGATTTCAGCAAGGCATTGCGCTGTTTGAGGACGCGGTCGTAATCGCTTCGGGTAGCGGCGTGCATCGGCATCAGGCTGACCAGGAGTTCGTCGAGGAATCGCCGCCGGTTGGACGGATCGCCTTTGACCAACGCCAGGTCTTCAGGGGCGAAAAGCACTGTGTGGCAGATGCCCAGGATGTCGCGGGCCCGCACCGGATTTCCGCGGTTGATCCTGCCACGGTTGGCGCGGCCGGCATTGATTTCGAGTTCGATCACGGTCGATTGTTCGCCGCGGACGAGCTTCGCCCGGATCATCGCGCGCTCCGCTCCGAAACGCAGGAGCGGAGCGTCCGTGCTGACGCGATGGGAACTCAAAGTGGCCAGGTACCCGATGGCTTCCATCAGGTTGGTCTTGCCGATGCCGTTGGATCCCACCAAGACCGTGACGCCCGGGCCCAGCTTCAGGTCAACCTGCGCGTAGCTTCGGAAGTCGGTTAGTGAAAGGTGTTCGAGGTACACGCGAAGAGGGCGGCCGGGCCTAGCCGGCCGGACGGGTGGCGTGTCCGCCGAACTGGTGGCGCAATGCCGAGACCATCTTCATGGCCGGGGAGCTATCCTCGCGGGAAGAGAAACGCGCGAACAGCGCAGCAGTAATGGCCGGCGCGGGGACCGCGTTGGCGATGGCTTCTTCCACGGTCCAGCGGCCTTCGCCGGAGTCCTCGACGTAGTCGCCGATGGAGGCCAGGCCGGGGTCTTCATCCAGTGCTTTGACCATGAGGTCCAACAGCCAGGACCGCACAACCGTGCCCTTTTGCCACGCACGGAACGTGCCCGGAAGATCGTCGACGATGTCCTTCGCCGCAAGCAGTTCGTAGCCTTCGGCGTAGGCCTGCATGAGTCCGTATTCGATCCCGTTGTGCACCATTTTGGCGTAGTGGCCGGCTCCGACACCGCCAACATGGACGAAGCTATCGGCGCGTTCGCCTTCAGGACGGAGGGCATCGAAGACCGGCATGGCGAGCTCGATGTCTTCTTCGGAGCCGCCGGCCATGAGTCCGTAGCCGTTCTGCAAACCCCAAACACCACCGGAAACACCGCAATCAGCGAACCGGATGCCCTTGGAATCAAGGAAAGCTGCGTGCTTCTGGTCCTCGGTGAAACGGGAGTTGCCGCCGTCGATCACCATGTCTCCGGGAGAAAGCTTTTCACCGAGTTCATTGATGACGCCGTCCGTGATTTCGCCGGACGGAACCATGACCCAGACCAATCGCGGAGCAGGAAGCGCCGCGACGAGTTCGTCGATGGACGTGACGTCGGCGACGTCGGGGTTGCGGTCAAAGCCGGTGACCTCGATTCCGCCGTTCCGCATGCGTTCACGCATGTTGAAACCCATTTTTCCAAGGCCGATCAGTCCGATGTGCACAGTGTGAACTCTTTTCTGCGTTGGTGGTGTGGTGGTGACCCGACTAGTTGCTAGTTGGGCAAGCGTACGGGCATCACGAGGTAGCGATAGTCGTCCTGGTCATCGCCGTCGGCTTCAGCCTGGGCAGTGATCATCGCCGGCTTGGGTGCCGTGGTGAAGGAGAAGCGCACGAACTTGGTTTCGATGACACTCAAGCCCTCGATCAGGTAGTGCGGGTTGAAGGCGACCGTGATGTCTTCGCCACTGAGCTGGGCTTCGAGTTCTTCCGAGGCCTGCGCGTCTTCACCTGTACCGGCGTCGAGGTTCAATTGGCCCTGGGAGAATGCCAAGCGGACGGGAGTGTTCCGTTCCGCCACGAGGGATACACGACGAACAGCCTCAACGAGCTCCTGGGTCTGAACAGTTGCGTGGATGGGCGTGGAATCCGGGAACAGTGACCGGATCTTGGGGTAATCGCCATCGACCAGGAGCGAGGTGGTGGTGCGGCCGCCGCTCTCGAAACCGATCAAGCGGCTGTCATCATCGGCCAGGGCGAGCTGGATGTCCCCGCTGCCGCCAAGGGTCTTGGCTACTTCGTTGAGGGTCTTGGACTTGACCAGTGCGCTGGTGGAAATTCCCGGATTGACCGGCTTCCAGGGCACTTCCCTCATGGCGAGCCGGTAACGGTCCGTTGCGAGGAGCGTGATGACGTCGTCCTCGATCTCCATGCGGACGCCCGTGAGGATCGGCAAGGTGTCGTCCCTGCTTGCCGCGATGATGACTTGCGAGACGGCCTTGGCGAAGGAATCGCCTGGCAAAGTTCCACTGACGGTAGGGAGTGCCGGAAGCGGTGGATACTCGGTTTCCGGCATGGTTGCCAAGTGGAAGCTGCTTCGACGGCACGTGAGTGTGACTTTGCTTCCGTCTGTTTCGATTTCCACGGGAGCCGAGGGCAGACTTCGGCAGATATCGGCAAGAAGGCGCCCGGAGACCAGGATTGTTCCCTCTGTGGTGATGTCTGCGGGAATTTCGAGGCGCGCAGAGGTCTCATAGTCGAAGCTCGAAAGGCTCACGGTTCCGGCTTCTGCTTTGAGCAAGAGGCCTGAGAGGACCGGAACGGGCGGCCGCGGAGACAAGGACCGGGCTGTCCACGTGACGGCTTCTGCCAGGACGTCCCGCTCGACTCTGAACTTCACGGAAGGGTTCCGCCTTTCATTGCTGCTGCCAGTGCTTCACCGGAAACTCCCCAGGAGCCCCGAAATCGAGCGTCCGGAACGAGGGCGCTGCATGGTCCGCTGGGAACGAACTACAAAACAGCGCCGAGGATGGACGCGTTGCAGACAGCTTAGCGGGAACTTCGGGCATTAACCCATCCCCGCAATGCTGCCCGCCCGGTTCCAAGCAGCCAGCGGCTGCATCGTGGGTCCGGAGGAACGAGATTGTTATTTGAGGGATTTCAATTTTTTGGGATTAGTAGTGTTAATAACTGCTGTGGAAACTGTGGATAACCGCCTCCTGCCGCGCGGTTCCGCGGTTAAGGCCTGTTCACGATGTGTGGGTGGGAGGGGTTTTAAACAGGGTGTGGACGTGGATAACCCCCAAGCCCGTTTTTAACGATCCACAGACGGCTTAAGGGTTTTAAGCCCATTAACCGCGCTTGTCCCCTTAAGTATCCACAGGCTTATCCACATGCGCCTGTTAATAAGGTATGTAGAGTCGGTTCAGGAATCGCGTTGCTGCTGTTTGATCCGGTTGGTCAGCTCAGTGACTTGGTTGTAAATCACACGGCGTTCTGCCATCAGCTCGCGGATCTTGCGGTCAGCGTGGATCACTGTGGTGTGGTCGCGGCCGCCGAGTTCCTGTCCGATCTTCGGAAGGGACATGTCCGTCAGTTCCCGGCACAGGTACATCGCGATTTGCCGGGCGGTCACCAAAGTCCGGGTACGGGACTTGCTGCACAACTCGTCCATGCTGAGCTTGAAGTACTCGGCCGTTTGCTTCAGGATCTGGTCGGCAGTGATTTCCTGGGCGCCGTCGTCGGTGATCAAGTCCTTCAGGACCATTTCAGCGAGGGCCACATCCACCGGTTGGCGGTTGAGGCTCGCGAAAGCGGTCACGCGGATGAGCGCGCCTTCAAGTTCGCGGATGTTGCTTGAGATCTTGGATGCGATGTACTCCAACGCATCGTCCGGGGCGGACAGGCCTTCGTTTTGGGCCTTTTTCCGGAGGATCGCGATACGGGTTTCGAGTTCCGGAGGCTGGATGTCCGTCAGCAGGCCCCATTCGAAGCGGGACTTCATGCGGTCTTCGAATCCCGCGAGTTGCTTGGGCGGGAGGTCCGAAGTGATGACAACTTGCTTGTTGTTGTTGTGGAGGGCATTGAAGGTGTGGAAGAACTCCTCGAGCGTCCGGTCCTTGCCTGCCAGGAACTGGATGTCGTCGATCAACAGCACATCGACGTTCCGGTAGGTGGTCTTGAAGCTCGCACCTTCGTCGTCGCGGATCGAGTTGATGAAGTCGTTGGTGAACTCTTCGGAATTCACGTACCGGACGCGGATCCCGCTGTACAGCCGGCGTGCATAGTGTCCGATCGCGTGCAAAAGGTGCGTCTTGCCGAGTCCCGAGTCGCCGTAGATGAACAGCGGGTTGTACGCCTTGGCGGGAGCTTCGGCCACCGCGACGGCCGCGGCGTGGGCGAACCGGTTGGAGGAACCGATCACGAAGGTGTCAAAGACGTACTTCGGGTTGAGGCGGCCGAATTCGTGCGACGTGCTTGGCGGAGTGGGCTGCGGCTTCGGCTCTGCGGACAAGTCGTTCTCGGAAGAGAGTACGACGGCGGGTGCCGGCTCTTCGTGGATCGGCACCAAATCCGTGTCGACGTCGATGGCGCAGCGGATGTCGTCGGAGAAGACGTTGCGAAGGGCGTCGTCGAGGGCGTCCTTGACCTGGGTCTGGAGGACTTCGCGGGTCAGCTCGTTAGGGACGGCCACCAACAAGGTGGAACCGATCAGGCCCTGCGCCTGAGCGAGGATGACGAAACCACGTTGCCTTGGCGTGACCCGATCGTCTTGTTCCAGCAGGCTCAGCACCCTACGCCAGGAACTTCCGACCGTGTTGGCGTGGTTGGCGTCGTCTACCGTCATCAATTGGTTCCCTCGGGTGTTTGCTTGCCTGGATTACGGCAGCCGAAGGGTCCAAACCAGAAGTGGATTCCGAACCGAATCCACAGGGTTATGCACAGTCCGTGGATAATCGGCTACTGAGCCACTCTAGGGTATGGATTCCCCAGAAGATAGCTGGGAAGAAGGTTGTGGATAATTACACCGTTGTGGTTCTGGATCCGGACTTGTGAGCCACTTCATCCACAGGCTGCCAAGGGCACTTAGCCACAGTTGGGGATAGCGGTCGCAGCGTTTCCCGGTTTGACCCGGAGGCTCTTTTTGCCCTAACGTTGTGAAGTCCTATGTGTCCGCTTTTCGACCATTCGCACCTCCGGTACAACCGGCGTCGGGTGGCAGCAGATACACAAATAAACTTAGCGTCGGCCAGTTCTTCCCCTTTTGATCGGGTGGGCGCACCTTTGATCCACTGGAGTAACTAACGTGAGCAAGCGGACTTTTCAGCCGAATAACCGCCGTCGGGCCAAGAAGCACGGCTTCCGCCTTCGTATGCGCACCCGTGCCGGCCGCGCCATCCTGGCCGCCCGCCGTGGCAAGGGCCGCGCCGCACTGTCGGCCTAATTACCTGACTCGTCGGCCGGTCTCTCAAGCGAGTCTCTAGGTGCTAGCCACCCAAAACCGTCTTAGGACTTCAACCGACTTTTCAACAACTGTACGTTCCGGCGTCCGCAATGGACGCCGGAACTTAGTGTTATATACGGCATCTATCGGTGCCGGGGAACCGAGCCGCATTGGCTTCATTGTTTCCAAAGCTGTCGGGAACGCCGTGACCAGGAACCTCGTTAAGAGGAGACTGAGAGAAGCAGGTGCTTTGTCCCTTAAAGGGCATGGCACGGGACTTGCTGTAGTTGTCCGGGCCTTGCCTGCGGCCGCGACAGCCAGCTGGGACCAACTGCTGACGGATTACAACGCCGCATTGGCGGTGACGACGAAGCGGCTTGGCGGATCCTTTCCCCCGGCGGCTTCGCCGACCAAGGTCACCACAACGGAAGGGACACCGCGTGCATGAGCTGAGCTCCGCCGTCGTCCTCTTCTTTCGAACCGCCCCGAGGATTCTCGGAACATTTCTCTGGGAGCTGCCCCGGAACATCCTCATCATCCTGTTGAAGACGTACCGCCGCATTATTTCTCCCTTGTACGGCCAGGTGTGCCGTTTCTTCCCCTCCTGCTCGGCTTATGCCCTCGAAGCGGTGACGGTGCATGGCGCCGTCAAGGGAAGCTGGCTGGCAATGCGGCGCCTCGCCCGCTGCCACCCCTGGAACGCCGGCGGCGTGGACCACGTCCCCGCCGGACATCGTCACTGGCCCGAAGGCCAGACGCCCATGATTGTTGTGCTGAACAACCCGGACCTGTTCCTGGCTGTGCGGTCTGATGAGGACGGCCGCCCGACGGCGGCCTGAGGAAATAGGGAATACGTATGGACATCTTTGGAACAATTCTGGCCCCGTTCAAGTGGCTAGTATCGGCCATCATGCTGGGGTTCCACGACGGCCTGAGCTTCATTGGCCTGCCTCCGGAGAACGGTTGGACCTGGACGCTGTCCATCATTGGTTTGGTGTTGGTGATCCGCGCCGCCCTGATTCCTGTGTTCGTCAAGCAGATCAAGGCGCAGCGAGGCATGCAGTTGCTTCAGCCCGACCTGAAGAAGATGCAGCAGAAGTACAAGGGCAAAACGGACCAGCTCTCTCGCCAGGCCATGGCCCAGGAGCAGATGGCCCTGTACAAGAAGCACGGCACCAACCCGTTCTCCGCGTGCTTGCCCATGCTGATCCAGATGCCGTTCTTCTTCGCCCTGTTCCAGGTGCTTTCCGGTATCACCCAGGCACGCCAGGCGGGCCAGGGCATCGGAGCGTTGAGCCACGAACAAGTGGTGCAGTTCGACGAATCCAGCATTTTCGGCGCTCCGCTTTCCGCATCGCTGCTCCACGGCGGACCCGCCGGCACTGACCAGGTGGTCGTTTCGGTCCTGTCGATCGTGATGATCCTCGCCATGACCGCTTCGCAGTTCATCACGCAGAAGCAGATCATGGCGAAGAACATGTCCGAAGAAGCCATGGCCAGCCCGTTCATGCGCCAGCAGAAGATGATGCTCTACGTACTGCCGGTGGTCTTCGGCGTGGGTGGCATCAACTTCCCGATTGGTGTCCTCATTTACTGGACCACCACCAACTTGTGGACCATGGGCCAGCAGTTCTTTGTCATCCGCCGCATGCCGACGCCGGGATCCCCGGCCGCGAAAGCACTCGCAGAGCGTCGCGCTGCGAAGGGTCTGCCTTCCCTCCCGCTTCTGGGCGGCAAGAAGGACGAGGACGTTGCCGGCGAGGTCGCCGCCATCGAGCTCAAGACCCAGCGCATTCAGCCACAACGTAAGAACAGGAAGAAGAAGTAATGTCTGTTGAAAGCACTGAAGAGGCAACGGCCGCTGGCGCCACCGAGGAAGTGGCCGCGGCTGAAGTCCACACCGCGGAACAACCAGGCGCAAAGAGCTCCTCTGTGAGCCGCCTCGAGGAAGAGGGCGACGTCGCCGCGGATTACCTCGAAGAGCTGCTGGACATTGCCGACATCGATGGCGATATCGACATCGAAATCCGTAACGGGCGTACCTACATTTCCATCGCGGCCGAAGACGATTCCGAAGGGCTTGAGAGCTTGGTCGGGCGCGACGGCGAAGTCCTCGAAGCCCTTCAGGAACTGGCCCGCCTGTCCGTCCTGTCCGCCACCGAGAACCGCTCGCGGCTTGTCCTGGACATCAATGGCTACCGAAAGGAGCGCGCGGGCGACCTCCAGCAGATCGCTGAAGACGCCGTCGCAAAGGTGAAGGAGACCGGAGCTTCGGTTTCCCTCGAGCCGATGAGCGCGTATGAGCGCAAGATCGTGCACGACGCCGTTGCGGACTTGGGCTTCGTTTCGGAGTCCGAAGGTGAGGGCGCTGGCCGTCACATCGTGGTCTCGGCCGACTAACGGATCATGGTCGACATCACTCCAGCCGAACTGCAGGCGGCAGAGAAGATATTCGGCGACCGCTTGGACCTTGCCCAGCGGTATGTCGAGCACTTGGCGACGTCAGGGACCGAGCGTGGCTTGATCGGTCCCCGCGAAATCCCGCGCCTCTGGAGCCGGCACGTCCTCAACTGTGCTGTCATCGAATCGGCCATCGCCCATGGGAGCCATGTGGCCGACGTCGGCTCCGGGGCAGGACTGCCGGGCCTGTGCTTGGCGATCGCCCGCCCGGACCTCGAGCTCACGCTTATCGAGCCGCTCGAACGCCGGGTCATCTGGCTCCAGGAAGTGGTGGACGATCTCGGCCTGGACAACGTGACAGTCATGCGCACGCGTGCCGAGCTGGCCGTGGGTATGGTGAACGCCGACGTCGTGACCGCGCGTGCTGTCTCTGCGCTGACCAAGCTTGCAGGATTGACCATTCCATTGCTCAACGGCAAGGGCGAAGTGGTTGCCATCAAGGGTCGCAGCGCGGCCGAGGAGATTGAGAAGGCAGCCAAGGTCATTCGCAAGCTCGGCGGGGTGGAAACATCGGTTGTCGTGTGTGGGCAGGAACTGTTGGAGGAACCTACCACAGTGGTGCGTATTGTCGTCAACAAGCAGGGGAAGATCGCTTAGCCTCGGCGCTGTGTCCCGCGTGTCCGCGGCCGAGCGGTTAAGCTAGAGAACGGCAGCTAGAGCCGAATGAGAGTGAGAGTTGACAGTGGGCAGTAGCGAAACCTCCACGCAGCGGATCCCGCCATTTATTTCCCTGGGGTCTGCGCGGGCAATGGCTGCACCCTCGGCGTCATTCGAGTCCGCGCTTATGCGCACTAATTCGGTTACAAACTCGGCCGTTTCACGTGAAATGTTGATCGTGGAAAGCGATAACGTCATGGACTCCATCGACGATTCCAGCCCGATTGCCCGTCAGCTCGCGAATGAAACACGGCGCCGTGAGCGCCTGGTGGGCCGCGAGCTTCCCAAGCCCCAGAAGACCCGGATCTTCACTGTTTCCAACCAGAAGGGTGGGGTTGGAAAGACCACCACCACGGTGAACATCGCGGCCGCCTTGGCGTCGGCGGGACTCAACGTTCTGGTGATCGACATCGACCCGCAGGGCAATGCCTCCACCGCCTTGGGTATCGAGCACCACGCCGACGTAGACAGCATCTACGACGTCCTGATCAACGACCTTCCGTTGGGCGACGTCGTAGCAGCCTGCCCGGACATCCCGAACCTCATCTGCGCACCAGCCACCATCCACCTTGCCGGCGCTGAGATCGAACTGGTTTCCTTGGTCGCCCGCGAACAGCGTTTGCGCCGTGCCATCGATGTGTACGCGAAGGAACGCGAGAAGAACGGCGAAGGCCGGCTCGACTTCATTTTCATCGACTGCCCGCCGAGCCTCGGCCTGCTGACGGTCAATGCGTTCTGCGCTGCGAGCGAGGTACTTATCCCGATCCAGTGCGAGTACTACGCATTGGAAGGCCTCAGCCAGCTGCTGAAGAACATCGAAATGATCCAGAAGCACCTCAACGCTGAGCTGGTTGTCTCCACGATCTTGCTGACGATGTACGACGGCCGAACCAACCTGGCCGCGCAAGTAGCATCTGAAGTGCGTCACCATTTCCCCAACCAAGTCCTCAGTGCCGTGGTTCCGCGATCCGTGCGTATCTCCGAAGCTCCGAGCTATCAACAGACGGTCATGACTTACGACCCGTCATCCAGCGGCGCGTTGTCCTACATGGAAGCCGCTGCGGAAATCGCAGAACGCTAGACTTTCTGAATCACTGCAACATCCTTGGCGGACTCGACTCTTGCCATTCCATCGGAGGGACATACTCATGAGTGAAAAGCGACGAGGCCTGGGTAGGGGTCTTGGGGCTCTCATTCCCAGCTCCGCTTCGACGGGTGCATCTGGCAATGTGGCTTCGCCCTCGCGACCGGTGGACTTGTTTTTCCCTGAGGCACGAAAATCGACAGAGGTGCCCGACGCATCGGGCACCAACATCATCACTGGCGCACCTTCGCGCGCCGCTTCCGCAAAAACGACGACGGCGGAAAAGACTCCTGCGTCTACGGCACCTTCTGAGGATGCTCAGGAAGTCGTTGCGTCCAAGCGGGTTGGAACGAAGACTGCGTCGAAGTCGAATGGTTCTAAGTCGAGCGGTTCGTTGACACCTGGGGCCGTTACTCCGCCGACGGCCGCTGTGGACGCCGCGGCTAGCGATACCGTGTCTGATGAGGTCCAGACGGAGACGCCTGGAGTTGAGTTGGTGGAGGTTCCGGGCGCCCGTTTCGCGGAAATTGCGGTCACCGACATTCACCCCAACCGCAAGCAGCCTCGAAGTGTCTTCGATGAGGACGACATGGCGGAGCTGGTTCACTCTGTCAAGGAAATCGGCGTTCTCCAGCCAATTGTGGTTCGTACTTCAACCGAAGAGGGTAGAGAACCTTACGAACTGGTCATGGGTGAACGCCGGTGGAGGGCAGTTCAGGCCGCCGGGCTCGAAACGATCCCCGCGATCGTCCGAGATACCAATGATGACGACCTCCTGCGCGATGCCCTGCTTGAGAACCTTCACCGAAGCCAGCTGAATCCCTTGGAAGAGGCCGCTGCGTACCAGCAGCTTCTGGAGGACTTCGGTACCACCCATGAGCAGCTCGCCGATCGGATTGGTCGATCGCGGCCGCAGGTATCGAATACCCTGCGTTTGCTCAAGCTTCCTCCGCTCGTTCAGCGCCGGGTAGCAGCCAGCGTACTTTCGGCTGGCCATGCACGTGCTTTGCTCGCACTTCCTGACGCTGCTGCTATGGAACGGCTCGCGCAGAAGATTGTTGCTGAAGGTATGTCTGTTCGTGCCACCGAGGAAGCCGTGGCCTTGTACCAGGATTCAGGCGCCCCGCAGAAGAACAGCATTCCGCGTCCCAACGCACGGCATGAGCGCTTGGATTACCTTGCTTCCTCGCTTTCGGATCGCTTGGACACCAACGTGAAGATCACTTTGGGCGCACGCAAGGGACGGGTCAGCATTGAGTTCGCGAGTGTCGAAGACTTGAACCGGATCATGGGCGTGCTGTCCCCCGGCGCGGAGGGTTAGGTTCGAGCTTCGGGTTCTGAAGGGGTCTGCTTCCTGATGGGGAGCAGACCCCTTTTTGCTTGTCCGTGTTATGGGGTGCGCCTGTTGTGGTACGGAGTTTGTTGGGGTGGATTGGGTCTATCTGTTCGGGCTAAGTTTCAGGTCCCGCTGCCAGCTTTGGCGTGTGCATGGTTGCCAGGGATTGAGCGCTGAGCGCGGTGTCCACGGATTGTTCAGTAAGCGGACTGCTCGGTGCATTGGTCGAATTCTCGCGGGACGCATGGTGCGTGGACACTTGGGTGTTCGCAGGCGTACTGGCTTTAGGCCTGAATTAGCATTTCCCGGTACCGTTCGGACTCCTGGTTTCCGTCAGTTACAGCGGGGCGGTTTTGATGAATTGGTGCTTCGCGATAGTGGGATGGTTGCCCCGGTAGTAGCCGACGGCAAAGCTATTACACAGGGTACTTTGAGGCTGGCGATCTGGGAGTGTCTTTGCGCGGTCTCCGTGAAGGCTTATCTCCTCCATAGTGTTTTTGTATTCCTTATGTCCCGTAGCGACAGGCTATCCTTTCTGAGCCTCGCCGCTTTCCGGCTGCGCGCCACCCTTTACGGATGGGCTTGTGACTACAGCGATTACCGTCATCACCACTCAGCATCTGGGCTTTTCAGGTAAGTAATCGCTCTCGCTGGTTTTTGCATAGGTCCGTCCACTTATGTTTCACGTGAAACGACTATAGGTATCGGCGTCAATTTCGGTGTCGCTCCAGTCGACATGGGTGGTTCCTATTGTTCGGTGTGGAAGGTCTGTAACTTCCGTGTCTTTGTTTCAAGCCAAGCCATGGGACATGGGATCGGGCTCTCCGAGTGAATCCCGGAACTAGGAGCCGATAGAATCGTGGTGCGTGCTGGCGGTTCCATTCTTCGATTCGTGGGCGACTCCGTTCATACTCTGTTGCGGAGGTGGTAAGCCTTCGCAGACTCAAGGGCGGTGTTGTTCTTAGGGGCCGCGAGGTCTGATCGGCTAGGCCGCTACGGTCGAAAGAACGGAACCAGGAAGTGCCAGAGCGGCGTTCACCGTTCGTTGACGTTCGTTCATCAGTGCAGGCCGGCGACGTTTCACGTGAAACAACGAGACACGCTCTGGTTGGTGTGGCAGTGATCCACCACTTCCCTGTCCACGTTGGACAGCCGAGTGAGTGATCGGCTGCGGTGGTTCTGGAGAAGGCTGTGAGGCTGGCCGCGATTGTGGAATGTTCGCTGGTTCCCCCGGGACGAGTCCGCAGGGCAACAGTTGCTTTTGTTGATAGTCCAGTGGTTCTCAATGTTTGCGCTAGGGAAGGATGTCGGCATTGTTGTAGCAGTCTTCTGACCTTGACGCTGCAGTCTGGGCACCGGCGGTACTCAAGGCTCTTCTCTTCGGATCAGGCAACTAGCTATTCCGGGCTACTGATGGTTGGTTGGAATGTTTCACGTGAAACAAGACGCCAGATATTCAGCCTATGAACCAAGCCTGTGAGCCATCGCTAGCTCGCCCCCTTAGGACAAGGGCTGAATTTTCGGGACGACTGTGTGAAGTACCCCGGAGTGGGGGCTAGATGGCTCGTGCCTACATATGAAGCAGCTGTCTTCTCGTGCCCCCGATGCGAGTGTTTCACGTGAAACGGAACGGGTCTGTCCATGTTCGAGGCGCGTGGTACCGCAGATGACCACTTCGTTCGTGACCGTGGAGACCGCTGTCCGCTACGCTGCATGATGAGCCCAGTAGACACATGCTCGTGTTCGCCCTTGGCTCCACTTTCTCGATGATGGGTGCAAGTGGGTCCTTTGTAAACTGTACCAGGTGGTTTACTCGAAAAGACTGAGAGTGAACTTGCAGATAGATGGTGGAGTGACGAGCCCGATTCGAGATCGAAATGCTGGTTAGTTCCTTAGCTAAGTCCACCTTCGGGCGGCTAGTAGCGTGAAGTGACACTGTTCTTGGACCGTGAATTACCAGCGGAGAAGCATCCTCGCCCATGTTCTAGCCATCGCTCGTATTGGAGAGTGAGCTGTCTACGCTGGCGCGCTTCGCAGGACAGCGTAGTGATGTCGGAGTTATTCGAAAGCCCTGTCCAGGTGAAATTGCGATCTACAGGTTCGGATCGGCCTTGCCTGCTACACGCTGATGCGAGTTTAGTCGCTGACCTCTCGACTCCAGAACGACGGAGTCTGACCAACCACTGGTCCCCCAGTTTTCGTACGTGCTGGACTGATGCTTCCTATGCCCCGGTCTGTCTGCAGCAGTGGGCTGGTGTTTAGCTGTAGATGTGTACATGTACGGTGTCCGGCAGGTGCTCCGGCTCGGCGTGAAGTTCACCCGTTGAGCGCTTACTACGACATACTCTCTAGCTGTCTTAGGAGGACTGTCTCGGCGTGAATCGCTGGGGTGCAGATGGTCTAGTCCCATGCATCCACAGAGGTGGGTGAAGCACCATGGCTATGCAACCAGGACAAAACGGTTCCCCTACTCGTCACGGCCTTTAGCTACGCCGCCGTCGCCGCGGCGTAGACGTGCTCGATTGTCCCCTCATCTGGAATGTTCGCAGATTCTTTCGTTACCAATGGGCAGGGGCGCACTGGAATCCTCCGCTGCCGTCCGGTCGGACTTCCCCGGGAATTACCTTTCGAGCCATTGATGAGGCTCTACTTCCTCAGTCTGGATATCCCCCCTTGGTGGGTAGTGGCCTGTAGTCGTGCCAAACAGACCGGAGCTGTGCCCTATGGGGCGTTTGATTATTCCTCAATCTGTTGACCTGGCTTGCCATCCGAAATTGAGCTTAGGCGTTTTCGCTTCTACTCCCGAGAACGTAAATCCTTATGCCGCGGCGGCGTCATCTGCGTGTTCCTTCTCTGAATTGGATGACCGCTATGGCGCCTCGCTATCAGCGAGGCGTGGTGAGGATATGCTGGCAAATCGACACCGTATGGATAGTTGAACTACCTCAGCGTTACTCGCCTCTGCATCTGTTTGGCCCTTCGGAGGCGCGGTAGAGGGAAGTGTTACTCGATCCTGGATCGCAGAGAGTGCTGGATCTAGCTGTGGATAACCTTGGGGACCACCGGTGGATATCGCTGTGGATAACTTTGTTGATAAGGATGCGGCTTCCATCGCTCGGTGCGGGGGCTGGTTTGGCGCAAGAGATTGGCCGCACTCCAGCAGTCGGACGACTGAGACAGTCCGTGTCCGTGTTTCACGTGAAACCGGGAGAACCGCGGTCGGAGGCCGGATTTGGTCGATTTAGCGCGGTATATCGCGAGATTTGGCCAACTGAGGCACCTCTCTGCTGTCAGCAGGCTAGGCACCGCGACTGCCTGCCGGGTCTGTTCATGTACATGTAGATTGCCGGTGGGGCTTGCAGCTCCAGTGAGGTAACTTATCCTCAGTTTTGCCAGTGGATATCGCTGTGGATAACCTTGTGAATAACTCTCTTCGCACCAGTGGATAACGTTTGTGTGAAGTGCCTCATAAGGCGTCCGGGGTGCGACGATGCCTTCGGAATAAAGGGTCAGAATCGGCTTGTTCTTTAACGCTCTTACCGGGCATAACTTTTCCTAGACGATCTGTGGTGAGCGAGGAGAGGGCGTTTCACGTGAAACAGCCCGCGTAGTGCCGTCTTGGTTTTGCCCGTAATGCCTATGGGGTGGAGTCGATTCAAGGCTTGGTGTGGTCGCCATATCCGGCCACTCTATTACGCTCGCGTGAGTAAGGGTGGACACGCTAAGCTATCGGACCGTACTCGATCGCCTGTGTATGCTGGCGAACGAGCCGGCAATGGGATACGCCACGGCAGTGAATCCTTTGGTGTAGTCGGCGGACTCCTAAGCTCTCCTGCAGTTCACTATGAGTAGCACTCGACCTAGGGTGTCCCATCCTGGAACGAAGTCCTGTGCTCGGCGTCAGCGGTTGCCGGTCATTAAAAGGCTTTCCTCGCGAGCAAATGGAGGCAAGGGTGCTGCGAAGGCATTCCCCTGGTGAGGCCGCGCCTATTACATGCTGAACATTAGCCAGATCGTCCGACTGTGGACGCCGGCAAATGTGTGGCGACGGGTACTCCACAGCGCTACCCGAAAGTGAGCCGCCGAACCAATGCCGCTTACTCCTTGCCTGTATGACTTGTGGCACTAGCCCCAATCGCATTCGAAGGAAGCTGCTCGGAAATGTCCTCGCTGGCACTGAGGGTCGCCGGACGTGACGGAGTTGGTTGGCATGGCGCTGTAGCATGAATCGGGCACTGAGAAGCAGGCGCCTCGAGGCATTACCGGAGCCGGTGCGGAAGTGTCTTCTGGGTGCGCCGCGATATCTTGTGGTAGCCAGTTGATGTATCCCGTGGACTTTCTCCCGGCATCCGACATCGCCGGTGCCTTCGCCGTTCCCATCCCGGCGGAACTTGTACGGAGCTATCCGACTAGAGCTGTCCTGGTCGAGGATTCTGTAGAAGTGCCTTCTGCGGCCACTGTCAAGAGCCTACGGAGGTGAAAGCGCTCAGGGCCGTTCGGTTGAATGGCGAGAGCAGGAAGCTCTGTTGGGTGGTGCAGTTCTTTAGTGATGGCAAGTTTGCGTTTGGCCCTGGACCGAGTCTTTGGTTCGTGTTTTGCCATAATCCACTTCTTGTTACCGCATTTGGTTTGCCGACGACCCAGCCATAGACGCAGTTGCTTCTCTCCTTCTAGTGAGCTCTTCATTGGCGCCCTGCATGGCATCGCGACATCAAACGCCGCTCTCTCACAGGGGGGGCGGTCCCCAGCTTCGCCCAATTGGAATTCCGCCCACGAGGTCTATGGGTGTTGCTTCCTGACGAACCGCAACAAATAGTAGAGCGCCGTGTGGATTAGAGGATGGAGGGTCTCCTTGAGGACTAGGTCACGCATCCTATTCGCACCACACTGCTTGTCGCGGTGCTACGGATTCTCACAACTGGATTTCGGGGTAGAAAATTTCGGATGAGTCACGATGCACCGGCCTGAATAGATCACTGACATTACATGGCCCGGCCAATTGGCAGTTCCAGTCAACATGCAACAACGGAAATTATTGATAGTTAAGTATCGAATAGAGGAACTGCCCTTTCGCGTACATTGGTCTATCCCGGCGGTAGAGTACCGAACCTGGGACACCTGCACCGTCGCGGAAGCTCCCTCGATTAGCACGGAACGCAGCGCCAAAGGATCTGTCGCTCCTCGGACTCGTGTGCGATGGACTGAAATTGGACGGCCGGCAGCCTATCTATCGAGTGGCGTGGTTGCTCCCATGGTCAGTGTCCAGCTGTACACCCACCGGATAGGAATGCGCCGTGCATGTTCAATTGATAGAAGTACCCCGTAGGCACGCTCCCCGCGGAATGACCCCGATGGACATGCTCCCTGGAGCGGGAGACATGGGAGTAAGTCCGGTAGGAGTGGTGCTCGATGAGCATGCTCCCTATACCGGGAGATATGCGGACATGCTCGGTTGCAAGCGCTGGCCGATGGGCATGCTCCCCCGGGTGGCGGATTCCCAATGTGTTGCTTCTCCCCTTTGGGCGAGGAGTTGCAGCCGTTTGGGAAGGTTAGCGTTCTCGTTGTTGCCGGCACATCCTGGGTGCCGGGTGGTTTGGTGAATTGCACGACCTGGTCGTACAGATCCGCGACCAAAGGAGTCCGTCCACCACCCGCACGCCCGCTGGCCTGTTCCGTTTCACGTGAAACATCCTGGCCGGGTCCGCTGGCTATCATGCCGCTGGTCTGCGAAGGGAGTGTTGTGCAGAACGAAGGCCGTTGGGAGTCGTACCCCAGGAAGGGGCGGATGCCGGGCTGCTGCTTGCGAACCGGCGATTCGGGTCATTGCTCGACAGGCGGGCACAGTAGCGGGCCTGGATGGTTGCGCGCCTTGGTCCTGTGCTTCCTCGAAGAGGAGCTATTGGTACTGGAGAAACCGGTCAGAAATCGCGGAGAGTACCGCGGCGACCGTTGGCTTGCGGCGTAGTTGCAATTGGCTATCCGGTCTCTACGCCTACCCCTGCCTGTCGTGTTAGCCGCGAAATGGCTGAGCGATAATTGGCACCCGGAAGTCGAACCCTCTTGGACCACATACGAACGCATTCTGGCGGATTGAATGTCGTAGCAACGATGGTATTTCTCGCAATGCACTGGCCACGCCATCTCCGCGTGAGCCTACGTTCTGACATCCCCCAGAGACGCAACCACCGGGAAAGAAGTCAGGGAAATGAGACCATTGAGTCGATGCCCGATCGCCAATACAACGGGGGCGATTCTCCTGTTGGAGGCTAGAAGCCACAGAAGCGTTCGCCGCCGGCTCCAGTCTCGTCGCCGGTATCGACCCCCGGATAGTGTTTCACGTGAAACACACGCGTGCCCGTTTCACGTGAAACATCGCCCCACTGCCGACGGCCTTCACAGCAAGCCTGCTCTCAATCTCGCAGCAAGCTCGATGATGCCCAAACAAAGACCAGCCGGAAAACGAGAAAGCCGGTGGCCACTGCTTCAGGTGCAGCGACCACCGGCTGAGAGTCACGAAGGACCGCCCGCGAATTCAAGCGAGAGGCACTCGTCTTTCCTTAGGAAAGGACCGACTCGAATTCCTTCTCGAAGAACTGCTTCGGCTTCGCGCCGATCACGGTGCTCTTCACTTCTCCCCCGCTGAACAGATAGACAGCAGGAATCGACGTGATGCCGTATTCGGCGGCGATTGCAGGGTTGTCGTCGACATTCAGTTTCACGACGTCCACCTTGTCACCGTACTCGACGGAGATTTCGTCCAGGATGGGACCCAGCTTGCGGCACGGGCCGCACCACTCTGCCCAAAAGTCCACGATGACCGGCTTCTCAGCGGCCAGGACGTCGGTGCTGAAACTGGCGTCGGTTACGTCTTTAGCGTTGCTCATAGTTCTTTCCCTTCGAATGGATGGCGATTTTGCCGATCAGGCGTGCAAGTCTGCGAGGTAGTGTTCAACGTCCAAAGCCGCGACGCATCCCGAACCGGCTGCGGTGATGGCCTGACGGTAAGTCGGATCGACAACATCGCCGGCAGCGAAAACGCCCTCGATGCTCGTCTTGGAACTCCGGCCCTGGACTGCAATGGTGCCTTCCGCAGTCAGTTCCAGCTTGTCCTTCACAAGATCAGTGCGGGGATCATTTCCGATGGCCACAAAGACTCCAGTGACAGCCAGTTCAGAGACTGATCCATCAACCAGGTTCTTGAGCTTAAGACCTGTCACCTTGTCCCCGCCGATGACGTCCTCGACTGCCGAGTTCCAGACGAAGTTGATCTTCTCGTGGGCTTGGGCACGATCGCCCATGATCTTGGAAGCCTTCAGGGTGTCGCGTCGGTGGACGACCGTTACGGACTTGGCGAACTTGGTGAGGAACAGTGCTTCTTCCATGGCTGAGTCACCGCCACCAATTACCGCGATGTCCTGGTCCTTGAAGAAGAAACCATCGCAGGTTGCACACCAGCTCACGCCGTGGCCAGAAAGACGCTTCTCGTTTGCCAGGCCGAGCTCGCGGTAAGCAGACCCGGTCGAGAGAATCACAGCGCGTGCCTTGAAAGTCTCCCCCGTCGCGATGGTGACGGTCTTGATATCGCCCTCGAGGTCGAGGCTGGTGACGTCCTCGAACTGGATCTCGGTTCCGAAGCGCGCCGCCTGCTTTTCGAAGTTCTCCATGAGATCCGGTCCCATGATGCCTTCGGGGAACCCCGGGAAGTTTTCGACATCCGTAGTGTTCATCAGTTCGCCACCGGCAGTCACGGAACCGGCGATGAGCAGCGGGTTCATGTTGGCGCGTGCCGTGTAGACAGCGGCCGTGTAACCGGCAGGCCCGGAGCCTACGATAATGACATCACGTACCTGGGACGCGGTGTTTTCTGCGTTGCTCACTGTTGGGTGAACCTCTTCCTTAGTCGATGCACCGGATTGTCGCGGCCGGCCACATGGCACAACCCCATGGCGGCGTCGAATATTCCGGCGTTTCCGGGGACCCTAATATCCACCACCATTCAGGGTACCTTCTGGCGGCGCAGGGCATCGCAGGAGGAAGGCTCCGTTACCCGAGTTGACGATAGGTAACTATTGAACCGTGATCTCAGCAAGGCGCAGTCCGTAACCGTAACGCGTCTTGGGCGCGGTCAGTTTGGGCAAGGCCTTGATGGAAATGATGACGTACTGGGCGTTGACCGGAGTGCTCAATGGCATGGTGAGTTCCTGCGAGGTGAAGCTGTTCGTTCCCACCAACTGTGCTCCATCCAATGACGGTTGATTGCTGGTGTAGACGCTGATGTTTCCACCAGAAGCACCCAACTGATTCAGGGTGACGGACTTGACCTGGGCAGCTGACTTGAGTTTGACGAGGAGGGAAACGCCATCGGGCGCGAGTCCGCCCCAGTCAGGGGTGGCGAACTCCATGTCTGACCAATAGCTCGCGGTATTGCCGTCGTAAGCCTTGACCAGGTCCTTGTCATAGGTAGCGGCGAAGTCGAAGTTACCCAAGCGGGTAACCGTGTCGATGACAGGCGGAGCGGCGACGGGAGCTGACGATGTGGTGCTGCTCGGCGGCGCGGAATCTGTTTGTGGACCCGCTACGGTTTGCTTGGCCGCGGGCGCTCCCCCGGGGATGAGGTTGCCGAGGTTGGTCACGGCCAAAATCAAACCAACGATGAGAACCGCGGCCAGAACGCCACCCACGAGCCAGCGGAAAGACTTTGGTTCACGGACGGGCTCTTCGTCGTAGTATTCGTCCTCGTCGAGGGGGTCCGCCTGCGTACGGGCAGTGCTCGGAAAGTTCGAGGCGTTCCGGCTGTATCCGCCAACCGCGCCTCCGGTCGCGCCACTGTGCGCAGCCTCTTCGTTGACAAAGCCATAGTCTTCTTCGGACCAGAGCGAGACCTTGGACTCCTGGGGAGCACCGTATCCGGCGTTCGCCGCGGCCTCGTGGGTCTGCTCAGCGGGCCGCGAAGACGGCGGAACCACCGGAGATGCCTTGACCGCCTGCGTCGCCGGTCCGTCTTGAATCTGCTGAGGTGCCGTGTTGCTCGGCTCTTGGCGGGACGCGGGCTCTGCCGGAACCCGGGGAGAAGCTTGCGTAGGCGCGTTCGCGGACGCGTTCGCAGCTGGCGACGAAGCCTGCTCATCCTCGGCGTTTGATTTGCCTGTGCCCTTCACAGCCGCAGCAGCAGCGGCGGCGGCAGCCCCGGCCCCCGCGGCAGCAGCGGCGAGGCGGGAACCAATACCGGGTGACGACGTCGGACGCGCCGGCGGCATGGGAGGAACCACCGGGCGGTGGGGGTCGCGCGCGGGCGCGGGAGCAGGGGGTTCGTCCTCGACGTGGGAATCGTCGTAGGTGATGTACTCGGCCTCGTGCTCGTCTTCGTCATACAAGCCGTCGTAGGTTTCGGGTTCATGTGAACGGGCGTGCCCGAAGATCTCGCTGCCCAGCGTGTCCGTGAAGAACGGTTCCACGTACGGCTGGTGGGTGGCCACAACGAGGTCCAGGAGGTCTGGAGCGCTGCTGTGGTTGGTGATGAGGTACGTGGTGCTGTCGCTCACGCCCAGATCGAGGATCTGGACGTGGCCGGGCCGTTCGCCTGTAGCCACCTCACGGGCGCTCTGGGCCACCTGGTCGGCGTTTCCCGGGCCTGCCACAAGGATGCTGACGGGCCTGTTGAGGACCTGGTCCACGCCATCGAGCACCAGATCTTGGTCGTGCGAAGTCAGCACATTGGCTGTGACTTTGTAGCGGCCACCAAGTACTGATCCGACATCGATCGGGTGGGACACGGGTTCCTCCTAGACTGTCCGGAAGCTGCGGGTCCTGTATACGGGATCCGGCCAGCCGGGTGACCCGTGGTCTGCAACTACCTGTATTACTTTCTGATCCTATCGGATAGGGCCGTTCCGACCCCCGGTTTGCGCGGACACCTCATCTTTTTCTGCGGCTTCCGCCACGGAAATACGGGTTGTTTCCCAGCGTGCCCTGATAGGTCCTGCGGCCCGGCAACGGGATGCCCGGCCGGCTAGCGCTGCCCTTCGCGGTGCTGGGAAGCTCTTCGTCCGGCAGGTACGTCTTTTCGACGTCGGACCAGGCATCCACCGATCCGTGGCTGTCGCCGCCGCCCTGCGCGTGCGCGACGTCCCACGATCCGTCGTCGGCCGGAACGGTCTCCAAGGCGGGTCCGGCGCGGAACGACGCGGCGTCGAACTCGCCCGAGATACGCGGAATGAGGCCGGTGTCATCGGACACTGTGGCGCGTGCCGCCGTCGTCGGCTGGCTTCCGGCAGCGGCGGGCGCCGGCGCCGCGCCGCGACTCAGCCGGCCGAGCAGCGGCCTCAAAAGGTCGCGCAACTCGGTGACGTGGAAGACGCGCAGGAGCAAGAGATAGGCCACAAGCATGACAGGCCCGACGACGACCAAGGTCACCAAAGCGGCGAGCCGGCTGCTCCAGGCGAAACCGTTGGCGTTGTAACTGCCAAGGAGCCACAGGGCCAAGGCGCCGGCAATCGCGGAACCGAGGGCCGCGTAGCCCATACGGATGTAGGAATTCGCGATCCGGGGCCCGTCCACGTGGCCGAGGAGGCGACGGAGGAACCAGACACTGATGACCACCGAAAGGATGTTGCCAAGCGTGTACAGGACGGCGATCGCGAAGATGATCTTGTTCACCGGGAGGAACTGGATGATGAAGGCGCCCACGACGTTCAAGAGGGCAAGCATGAGCTGGATGTAGAACGGAGTGCGCGCGTCCTCGTTGGCGTAGAAAACGCGGGACATCATGAAGTTGGCGCTCATGAACGGGGTGCTCAGGGCGAGGATCGTGAGCGTCTGGGCCAGCATGACGCCGTCCTGGGGCTTGCCGCCCGAGAAGAACATGCCCATTGGTCCCGCCAGGGCGAAAAGCGCAAGCGCGCCGAAAACTGTCGCAACGGCCATCGTCCGCAGGCCGTGGGAAAGCGCCTCGCGGAGTTCGGCTTTGTTCCCGGCCTGGGAAGCACGGGCCATCCGGTTGAACAGGACCGTAGCGAGCGACAACGCGATGATGGAGTGCGGCAGCAAGTAGAGCTGGCTGGCGACTTCGAGGACCGCGTTACCGGGGAGGCTGGCAGCGGCCGGGTCCTGCGCCTGCGCGAGGCGGAGCCGCTCGGAGCCGGGAATGGTGGCGATCCTCATGACATAGAGGAACGCGAGTTGCCCGACGGCGGCAGTCATGAGCGTCCAAGCGCTCAGCTTTGCGGCCTGGCCCAGTCCCACGCCCCTCCACCCGAAACGCGGCCGGAGGCCGAGCCGCAGCCGCAGCACCGGGACGAGGAGGATCGCCGTTTGGGCGACGACGCCGATCGTCGAGAAGCCGGCCACCAGGAAGGTCTGGAACGGCCCCCAGTTGTCCAAAGTGTGGGGGTTGGTGTTGTTGGCGCCGAGGATCCAGATGAACATGCCCAGGCCGACGATCGCCACCACGTTGTTCAGGATCGGCGCCCACATGGCCGGGCCGAAAGCACCATTTGCGTTGAGCACCTGGGTCAGGAGGGCGTAGAGGCCGTAAAAGAAGATCTGCGGCAGGCAATAGAACGCGAACGTGACGGCCAGGAATTTCTGCTGCGGCGAATAGTCCTGCGTGGTGAGGTCGATGACGATCGGCGCCGCGATCGTGACGAGGGCCGTCAGCGCCAAGAGGACGATGACAGCCAAGGTCAGGAGCCGGCTGATGTAGTCCGCGCCGCGGTCCGGTCCCTTGCTGGCCTTGATGATCTGCGGCACGAGGACAGCGTTGAACACACCGCCGGCAACGAGCAGGAAGATCAGGTTAGGCAGGTTGTTGGCATTGATGAACGTGTCATTGACGGTCGATCCCAAGCCCAGGGCAGTGCCGAGCATCCAGGTCTTGGCGAAGCCGAGGAACCGGGAGACGAGCGTTCCCGCGGCCATGACGGCGCTGGAACGGGCCTCTCCGGACGGGGCTGGCTGGGTTGATTTGGCGGCAGACATTGTCATTATCGTCCCATGAGCAGGGCCTTCTGTTGCGTCAAGGCGATGGCCGGGGACGCGTCAGAGGTGTTCGGGCAGGACTTCTCGGGCGAGATCGGCGATGCGGCGTTCATTAGGGAAGGACAACTTGCGGGCCAGGTCCTGGAGTGGAACCCACGCTGCGTCGATCGCTTCTTGGTCGGGATCGTTCTCGATGGTCAGCTTCCCGCCCGTTGCCTGCAGCAGGAAATGGTGCACGGTTTTGTGGACGCGATGCCCGCTTACGGTGAACCAATAGTCGATACTGCCAAGGGGTGCCAGGACATTGCCTTCGATTCCGGTTTCTTCGGCGATTTCCCGAACCGCGGCTTCCTCGTTGTTTTCCTTGCCCTCGGGATGACCCTTCGGCAGGCACCACTCGAGCCGGCCACCCCTATTAAGGCGCGCGATGATCGCAACCCTCAATTCGCCGTCGGACGTGTCCACTACGACGCCGCCGGCGGAGACCTCTTCAACCGTGGGCAGCGCGGCCTGTACCGGGTGCGGAGCGGGCGCGACGTGGGCACCGATTGCCGACGGCAACGGTGCGTTCGTCCTCCTGCCAGGAGCACTCGGAATCGGGTTGGCCATGAAGTCCACTCTAACGACTCTTGCCCGTTGGTGATGACCGGGACATGGACTCAGGGTGACCTGCGAATGGCGTGTTGGCGTGATCCCGGTGCTGTGATCGTCGTCATGACGAGGATCCGGTGTGATGGCGCCCTGAAATCTGACAAGCTTAAGGAACTATGGCGCAAGTATTGGACAGTTCTTCGGTCAATTTCCAGATGGACCCGGTGGTCTTGGACCTCGGTCAGCGGTTCGTGGACGCCGGATTCGAACTGTCACTCGTCGGTGGTCCGGTCCGGGACCTCTTCCTTGGACGCGTCTCCCCCGACCTCGATTTCACCACGGACGCCACTCCGGACCAGACGCTCTCCGTCATCAAGAGGTGGGCCGACAACTATTGGGAGATCGGCCGCGCCTTCGGAACCATCGGGATGAAGAAGTCAGGCTTCCAGATCGAGATCACCACCTATCGCGCGGAAGCCTACGACGACGATTCGCGCAAACCCGTTGTGGCCTTCGGCTCCTCGCTCATGGACGACCTCCTCCGCCGCGACTTCACAATCAACGCGATGGCACTCCGGCTGCCGACCCTCGAACTGGTCGATCCCTTTGGCGGCGTGCGGGATCTCCACGCGGCCGTCCTGGCGACCCCCGGAGCCCCGGAGGCCTCCTTCTCGGACGATCCCCTCCGCATGATGCGCGCGGCGCGCTTCGCCGCGCAGCTCGGCGTCGCAGTGCACGACGACGTTCGGCTCGCTATGTCCGAAATGGCGGAGAGGATCAAGATCATTTCGGCCGAACGCGTGCGGGAAGAACTCGTCAAGCTCATCAATGGCGCACACCCGAGGGCCGGCATCGACCTCCTGGTGGACACGGGCTTGGCTGAATTCGTCCTGCCTGAGGTTTCCGCGCTTCGCCTTGAATCCGATGAACACCACCGGCACAAGGACGTCTACCAGCATTCCCTGCAGGTCCTGGAGCAGGCGGCGTCGCTGGAGACCGGTCCGGATGGTCCGGTACCAGGTCCGGATTTCGTGTTGCGTTTCGCCGCGTTGATGCACGACGTCGGGAAGCCGGCGACGCGCCGATTCGAACCGGGCGGTGCGGTGAGCTTCCGCCACCACGACATGGTGGGTTCGAAACTGACCGCAAAACGCATGAAGGCCTTGCGCTTCGATAACGACACCATCAAGGCCGTGGCCCGGCTCGTGGAATTGCACATGCGTTTCTACGGATACGGAGACGCAGGCTGGACCGACTCCGCTGTCCGCCGCTACGTAACGGATGCCGGTCCCCTGCTGGAACGCCTCCACAGGCTGACCCGGTCCGATGTCACCACGCGCAACCAGCGCAAAGCCGAGCGGCTTTCCTTTGCCTACGATGACCTTGAGCAACGGATAGCCGCGTTGGCCGAACAGGAATCGCTCAACGCCATCCGACCCGATTTGGACGGCGCCCAGATTATGGCATTGCTGGGCCTCAAGCCTGGGCCCGTGGTTGGCCAGGCCTACAAGTTTCTGCTCGAAGAACGCATGGAGCACGGTCCGCTGTCCCGCGAGGACGCCGAGTCGAAGCTCTTGGCGTGGTGGGCAGCGCAAGCCGAGACCGCCGTCGAACTTTCAACCGAACCGGCCGCCGACGCCACTGGCGGCTCCCCCGAACCAGAGGAGTCCTAGGTGAACCTTCCAAGCACGCACGCACGGCCACAGCTCTGGATTATGCGCCATGGCGAGACCGAATGGTCCAAGAGCGGTCAATACACGGGACTGACCGACCTTCCGCTGACCGTGGAGGGCGAACAGCAGGCCGTGGAAGCACGGAAAGTCCTTGAGGGCATCGATTTCGATCTCGTCCTGACCTCTCCGCTGCGGCGCGCCCGGCGCACCGCGGAACTCGCCGGCTTTCCCGATGCCGTCCACGAACCGTTGGCTGTGGAATGGGATTACGGCGACTATGAAGGCATCAGCTCCGACTTGATCCGCAAGGACAACCCGAACTACCGCATCTGGACAGACGGCGTCCCCAACGGGGAGACCCTTGAGTCCGTGGCAGCCCGGGCGGACAAGATCATCGCCCGCGTCCGCGAATCCGAAATGGATAACGTACTGATTGTGGCCCACGGCCACTTCTCCCGTGTGCTCACGGCCCGCTGGCTTGAATTGGATGCCATCGAGGGTCAGCACTTCCTCCTGGGAACGGCCAAAGTCTGCACCCTGGGATGGGACAAACGGACTCCCGTTGTTCTTCGTTGGGGACTCTGAGGAAATTAATTTCTAAATTCGCCGTAATTTGCTGGTCAAAACCGCGATTCATGGTGTAGCTTTATTCCTGTTCCCCGAGATATAGGGGAACGCGTCCAAGCAGAAAAGGAGGTTGGGAAAATGATTACTTTGACTAGCGGATGGAAGATGACCATTGCTGGCACCCCGGCCTTCGCTGCTCGACGCCGTTTTCAGGCCTAGCGTTTCCCGAATTGTGCTTCCGCCCCTTCTGTGAAGGGGCGGAACGACACGCCCTCGGGCGCTCCAGTCGCCTTTCACTGAGCGGTTTCACGCAATTGATGCGGTGCGTAGCTTCCTCATAGTTCGGAACCAGCTTCTTGTTGGGGACGTCTGCCTCATGGACGGCAGATGCCTTATGCTCCGGTGTTTTCCGCCTCTTTCGTGAAATCCGCTTAATCAGCCATTAATTGCCGGGCATTTTCATGCCCTATTTTGCCTTTCGAAATTTCGGGGCTTATTTGTCATGCCTAAATTCCGGCAATTTCTTCAACCAGGAAGGGGGTGAAATCTTGGCCAAGCGCCTCAAAGACCTGTTGGTGTTCAACGGCAGGCCCGTCGAGAAAGACCGGACACTGTTCAACGGACAGTTGCTGGACCAGCGCAGGGAAGACGTCTTCGTAGTCCTGCACCAGATGGGCATCATCCGCTGAACGCCCCCACCCTTGACCCCAACACAAGAGGAGGGACTGATGGCAGACATCGGAACATTCGCCTCGGAAGCCCACGCGGCTGCGCGTGGGCTTCCGCCTTTTAATGAGTGCGGGGCAGGGTTGCGCGGCGGGGCTGGCGGGCGACACCCCGGTTGAGCTTTGACGCTAAGCTCGAATTCATGCAGGAGACGAAGCCACAGATCCAGCAGAAGCGGCCGCGCTTCGTTGTCCCGAGCCGAAGTGACTCCTTGCTCGGCAAGTTCACGGAGCTGATCGGTGGCCCGCTGGGAGGGCATTCCTCCCCCGGGTCTGTCTCCCCCGGCCTCTTCACAGTGGAACGGGTGCTGGTGATCCTCACAATCGTTGCCGCGCTGCTGTCGATCCTGATCAAGGGGTACTGCCGCGTCAATGGCTGGCACAGTCCCCAAGAATTTTACGCCACCTGCTATTCGGACTTCCCCGACCTCTTCGCAACCCGCGGACTTGCCAATGGCCAGTTCCCGTTCTTCGACCAACAGGTCTCCTTTGAATATCCGGTCATCACAGGACTGATTGCCGGCCTCACTGCGTGGCTGGTTCCCGGCCATGGTGCAAGCAGCGAACGGATCGTCGGCTATTTCGATGTGAACGCGACCTTCATCGCGGCCCTGTGGATCGTGGTGGTGTTAGCCATGGCACGGATCAATCGAGGCCGGCCCTGGGACGCGGCAATGGTTGCCCTGGCCCCCGGAATCGTGTTGGCCGGGGTCATCAATTGGGACATGTGGGCCGTAGCGTTCCTGGCTGTGGCAATGTACTTCTTCGCGAAAGAGCAGCTGGTCCTTGCCGGAATATTCATAGGCCTCGGTACGGCAACCAAGCTATACCCGGTGCTGTTCCTTGGCGCGGTCTTATTGTTGGCCTTGCGCAGCGGCAGGCTCCGGATCTTCTTCGTCACCACGATTTCGGCCGTTGTTTCCTGGCTGGCCGTGAACGTCCCTATTGCGGCCATAAACCCCGGCGGTTGGCGATACTTCTTTGATTTCACGCAGGACCGTCCGGCCGGCTATGGATCGTTGTGGTTCTCGTACAACCTCGTAGCGGACCGGCTCCGCCTAACGTCCCTGAGTCCAGAGGCCGTCAATGCCCTGGCAATGAATATGTTCCTTGTGGCATGCATCTTGATTGCTGTTTTGGCCATGACCGCGCCGCGACGCCCGAGGCTCGCCCAGTTGACGTTCCTGGTTGTGGCTGCGTTCATCCTGAGCAACAAGGTCTATTCACCCCAATACGTGTTGTGGCTCATTCCCCTGCTCGCCTTGGCGCGGCCGCGCTGGCGGGACTTCCTTCTGTGGCAGGCCGCCGAAGCGCTGCACTGGACTGCGACGTGGATGTACTTGGGGCAAACCACCAGCAATGGACCGGCGCAAAACAATATAGATATGCCGTATTACGTCATGGCCGTCCTGCTACATATGGCTGCAACGGCATATTTGATGTTGCGGGTTGCTTGGGACATTTGGGAACCGGACATGGATCCGATCCGGAGCCAAGGCGTGGACGATCCGCATGGCGGTGGATTCGATGGCACCGTGGATTGGCTTCGCGTGGATCTCGCGAATCCGTCGACGTCGGTATTGCCGTGGCGACCGACCGTGAGCGCCACCCAAGGCGAGGAAAATCGCGATGGCTGATGTCGCCGTCGTCGGCTCCGGTCCGAACGGCCTCGCGGCCGCGGTTGTCATGGCCCGCGCGGGACTCATGGTTCGCGTGTACGAGGCCGCCTCCACCATCGGCGGGGGAACGCGCACCGCCGAATTGCTCGAACCGGGCCATCTCTACGATGTCTGCTCGGCCGTCCACCCGATGGCTCTCGCGTCGCGCTTTTTCCGCGATTTTGAACTCGAACGGCGCGTCGAGCTTAGCCTGCCGGAGGTGCAGTACGGGACACCTCTCGACGGCGGCCGGTCGGCCCTCGCTTACCGCTCGCTTGAACAGACTGCGGCAGAGCTTGGGCCGGACGGGGCTGCCTTCTCGCGCCTCATGGGGCCGCTGGTGGAACGTTTGGAGGGAATCCTCGATGTTTCCCAGAACCAGCTCCTACGGATCCCTGCAGATCCTTTTGCTGCGCTTCGGCTGGGGCTGGCAACCCTTGAGCAGGGTTCTCCTTGGTGGAACCGGCGATTCAAGGGTGAGGAGGCGCCAGCCCTCCTGACAGGTGTTGCGGCGCATACAGTGTCACCTCTTCCGTCCCTTGCAGCCGCGGGCGCCGGACTCCTGCTCAGCGCACTTGCCCATGCCGGCGGGTGGCCGATTCCGGTGGGCGGATCTGTGGCAATAGCAGAGGCCATGGCCAAGGACATCGAAGCGCATGGCGGGATCATCGAGACCGGGGTGACAATCGACTCCCTGGACCAGTTGCGCCCGGCAAAGGCCATTCTGCTGGACGTCGCTCCCCCTGCGCTTGTTCGCATTGCCGGAGCAGCTCTTCCCGACCAGTACAAGCGCTCCCTGGAAACATTCCGTTTCGGGAATGCAGCGTGCAAGGTGGATTTCATCCTCTCAGGACCAGTCCCGTGGGCTGCTCCGGGGCTGGACCGCGCCGGGACAGTGCACGTCGGCGGCACCCGGGCAGCCATGGCAGAAGCCGAAAATCTTGTGGCCGCGGGGCGCCATCCGAAGAAGCCCTATGTCCTCGCAGCCCAGCCTTCCATCGTGGATCCCGGGCGTGCCCCTGCCGGCCGCCACATTCTCTGGACCTATTGCCACGTGCCTAGGGGCTCGAACTTTGACATGGCTGAAGCCGTGATCTCCCGGATTGAGGAATTCGCGCCCGGATTCCGGGACGTCGTGGTCGGCTGGAAGACGACTACCGCAAACGACCTGGCCGATTACAACCCGAATTACCGGGGTGGCGACTTCGGAGCGGGCCGCTTGGACGTCCGAGGACTGATCCAGCGGCCAGTGATTTCAGGTGTGCCATGGCGGACGCCTCTTCCGGGCGTGTATTTGTGCTCCTCATCTACGCCGCCCGGGCCTGGAGTGACCGGAATGCCCGGATACCACGCCGCGAAATATGCCTTGACGGACATATTTGGCCTTGAGGTACCCGAGCTCGGCTTGACTCCTCAGCCCGGGGGCGTAGGGCGGGGTTAGTTCGCCGCCGTGAAGCGGGTGCGGCGGTAGGCAGGGGACTCGATTTCGTCGAGCATGGCGACGGCGTAATCCTGGCTGGAGATGCTGTTGCCGGCGGGGGTGTCCTTCGCGGTGGTGTACTTGCCTGTGCGTTCGCCCGGCTGGATGAGGGGAGCCGGGGCGAAGACGGTCCAGTCCAGGGAATCGGGAGCGTTCTTGACGGTGGCGAACGCCTTAGCGGCCGTGGTGGCTTCTGCCTTGTACGCTTCGGGGAATTCGGGGGAGTCGAGGAGACGGACACCGTCGATTTCCAAGGTGCCGGCGCCGCCAACGATCATGAGGCGCGTGCCCTCGGCATTGCTGTAGGCGGTATCCATCGCGGCGAGCCACTCCGCGTGGTCTCCGCCGGTGCGGCTGGGCCCGGTGGCGAGGATGACGGCGTCGTGCTCTTTCGCGATCCGGGCGAACGTTGCAGCGTCCGACTGATTGGCTGCCACGGACGTGGTTCCGGCGATCTCAGCGCCGCTCCGGGAGATGGCGGTGACCTCGTGGCCGCGGGTGAGGGATTCGTTGACGATCTGGCTGCCGACCATGCCCGTTGCGCCGTAAACTGCGATTTTCATGACTCTCCTTTGGGTTGCTATCCTTGTAATACAAGACGGTATCTATTTGATACTGATAGCTTCAAAGGAACTTAGTTACCTCATGGAAACCAATGCACTGCCGGCAAACATCCTGGATCCCGATTGCCCGTCCCGGGTCATCTTCCAGCGCATAGGAGACAAGTGGGCTTCGCTCGTCGTCCAGGTCCTGGCTGCGGGGCCGGTCCGCTTCTCCGAGCTTCGCAAGATGGTCCATGTGGTCACTCCCAAGGTCTTGACCCAAACGCTGCGGACCCTCGAGCGCGACGGGCTCATCACGCGAACCGTCTACGCCCAAGTGCCGCCGCGCGTGGACTACGAGTTGAGTGAATTGGGCGCGTCCCTCCTGGAACCGCTTACTTTGCTGCGCCAATGGGCCGAGGACCACGTCCCAAGCATTCTCGAAGCCCGGGATGCCTACGACGACGCCCAGGACGCCGGGATTCTCAACCCTTGATGCCAGCCTCAGTCAAGGCTGGCACGCTCAGTCGTCCATCGCGCATTGTCGCAACGGAATCGGTGAGCGGCAGGAATTCGGTGTCGTGCGTGACCATGACGGTGGCCGTCTCGAACTCGTCCGTCACCCGACGCAGCAGTTGCACGATCTCTTGGCTCCGCTCGTGATCCAGGGCCGCGGTGGGTTCGTCGACGAGCAGCACGCGCGGTTGACCCATGAGTGCGCGGGCAATGTTGACCCGCTGGCGCTGTCCCCCGGATAGCTGATGTGGTCGCTTGTTGAGCGACGGACCGAGCCCGACGACGTCGAGCAGTTCCGCGGCACGCCTGCGCGCCGCTGCGGCGGGCTTCCCGCTGAAGTGATGGCTAATGATCAACTGCTCGACGGCGGTCAGCGACGGCAGGAGGTTTGGTTGCTGGAAGACAACGCCAATCTTTTCTCGACGGAGGGAGGTGAGCTCGGCGTCCGTGAGGCCCGTTGTATCCGTGCCGTCGATGGAGACAATCCCGGAACTGGGCCGCACAAGGGTGGCTGCGACCGCCAGTAGTGAGGATTTTCCGGAACCCGAAGGACCTACGAGACCGCAGAAGGACCCCGGATCTACGCGCAGGTTTACTCCGTCCAGGGCCTTCAGTGTGGACTCCCCATCCGGATATTCGAGGGTGACGTTGACGAGATGCAGGGCCGGGATCATTTATATACCTTTCAAGGAATTCTTAGCGTACGCGTGATGCAGGTTTAGTTGCCGCCAAGGGCGATGAGCGGATCCACCCGGATGACACCCCGGACGGCAAGCGCCGCGCCGGCAAGTCCCAAAGCCACGATCCCGGCGATCGGCACAAGCGTCGTCAGTGCGTTCACCATGAACGGGGCGGCTTGGGCAGCGAAGATGCCGCCGATCACGCCTATTCCGCCGCCCAATCCCGCCCCCGCCAGGAGGACAATTCCGGCCTGGACCAGAGCGTCCCGGATTATGTATGTGGATGAAGCGCCCATAGCCTTGAGCACCGCGATGTCGCGAGTGCGCTGGACAGTCCACACGGTCAGGAAGGCAACAATGACGAGGGCGGAGATGCCGTAGAGGAAGGCCTGCATCAACATGAGCGAGCCGTTTTCGCTCTTGTAGGACCCGAGGGCTTGGAACGATCCGCTCGGCGTTGCGCTGACCGTGCCGGCGGCCGCGTTGGCGGCGTTGACGTCAACGGAGGATCCGGCGTCGAACGTTATCGCCAGGACGGTTCCAATAGATTCTCCGGAAGGAATATGCGCGAGCTTTTGCCAGGTGGCGCGGGACGTCCAGACTACCCCGGTGTGCGAGTACCACTCGTCTTTGACGATCGCGGAAACGTTTAGGACGGTGCCCCCGACGGCTGCTTTGCTCCCGGCAACCAGTGAGAGTTCCCGTGCGAGGGACTCCCCGACCGCCACTTCGCCGTCTGCGACATGAACAGGTGGGATGCCGCCGTCGGCGCCGAAGACGGCAACATTGGCGGTACCCGCTGCGCTGCCGGAAGAGTCGAGGGACTGTAAGCGCGTCTGCGTGATGCCAAGTGCTTCGGCCGAAGCAATCCCGGGGCGATTTCGCCAGGTTTCGAGCTGGTCCCCTGAGACCTCCGATTCCGTATAGGACGCCTTGGCCACTCCGCCTGCCGGTGCGCCGAACACGATCTGTTGGGCCGGAAGGGCGGCGATGGCGGAGGTCGATTGGTTGCCGAGCCCGGCCGTCAGTCCGGAGAGCATGACCAGGAGGAGCGTGATCAGGGCGACGACGCTCCCCATGAGGGCAAAGCGGCCCTTGGCGAAGCGGATATCGCGCACGGCGAGAAACATGGAGGTCCTTTGGTTCGGTTTGTGGTCTTGTTCCAACTCTCGCGGCCGGCCGTAATCGCCGCATCGGGGAGGAGGTGGATCCGTCGGCGCGCCTTGGTTGACCCGTGGATCAACCTTTTGGTTGATTACCGCCCGGGCTAGGGCGAATCCGGGCAAATCTGTCACTCAGCGGGATTAGGCTGAGGATCATGCCCAGTGGCTCCTCCACCATCCTGCGTGTCCTGCGCGTCAGCCTGCACGTCGGCTTTGCAGTCCTTCTGCTGGTCGCGGTCCTCAGGCTTGCGATGGCGGGTCTCTCCCCGCTAGCCATCGGTGCGGGCTTGGCCGGCGCGGTTCTGCTTGCCGCCGTGTATTTGGTGGGGACCGTCCTCGAGAAAAGGCATGCCCTCAACCCCGAGCGCTTTGATCCGAAGCCGTACGCGCGGTGCTGGCTCGCCACGGTGTGCGGCTTGTGGCTCGTTTTGGTGCTTATCAGCCCGGATTTCGCGTGGATCGCCTTTCCGTTGTTCTTCCTTCAGCTCCATGTGTTGCCGCGGCGCCTCGCCTTGCCCGCAATCGCGGCCAGCACGGCACTCCTGATCGGCGCCCTATGGTTCCACAACCGCGGCGCCGGGGCGGACGCCTTGCAGCTTCCCGCAGTCCTTGGGCCTGTGCTTGGAGCCGCGTTCGCGGTAGTCACTGGATTGGCATACAGGGCGCTTTATGTCGAGGCGGACAACCAGAGACTCGCCGCCGAGGAGTTGCGGCGTACCCGCGCCGAGTTGGCGCGTAGCCAGCACGACGCCGGAATGCTGGCCGAGCGTGAACGCCTCGCCCGCGAGATCCATGACACGTTGGCCCAGGGTTTCTCAAGCATCATCCTCATGGGCCGTTCGGCTGAGCAGGCACTCAACGCTGGAGACAACACGGCGGCGCGCGACCGCCTCCGGACTGTCCAGGAAACCGCCGCCAGCAACTTGGCGGAGGCACGGAACTTCGTCCGCGGACTTCGCTCTCCGGACCTTGTCGACTCCGGCCTGACGGACGCTTTGCAGCGGCTTTGCGCGAAGACCGAGGCAGAGGCGGCTGCACGTGGAGCGGCGCTGCGTTGCCGTTTTGAACTCCAGGGCACGCCGGTTCCGCTCCCGAATCCGCACCAGGCCACCCTGCTGCGCGCTGCACAGTCCCTGCTCGCTAACGTGTGGGCTCACGCCCACGCAAGTACCGCCGTCGTTACCCTTTCATTCTTGGAATCCGAGGTGACCATGGACGTGTTCGACGACGGCATAGGCTTCGATCCGGCCGGAACCGCGGCTGCGGAATCGCGGGGTGACGGAACCGGCGTCGGACTTGCAGCCCTGCGCGAGCGGCTCGCGGCCTTGGAAGGAACGCTGGATGTGGAGTCGGCGCCAGCGGAGGGGACCGTGGTGGCTGTCCGGCTCCCACTCCTGGTCGCTCCTGAACGCGGTTCGGTACAGGAGGCATCCGGTGAATATTAGGGTCCTCTTGGTGGACGACCATCCCGTGGTGAGGGCGGGCCTCCGGGCGATGCTCGCCGGCTTCCCGGGCATCGACGTCGTGGGAGAAGCGTCCGACGGCGGTGCGGCCTTGGTGGAGTTGTCGAAGCTACACGTCCTGGGTGAACCCGTGGACCTCGTTCTTATGGACCTTCAGATGGGTTCGGGCATGGACGGTGTGACCGCGACAGCGAAGATCAAGGCTGGTGAAGCAGGTACTCCCCCGCCACCCGTACTGATCCTTACCACCTACGACAACGACGCCGATATCCTCGCCGCGATCGAAGCGGGCGCGAGCGGTTACATGCTCAAGGATGCACCGCCGGACCAGATCCGCCAGGCCGTGGTGTCCGCGGCTGCGGGCCAGACGGCACTGGCGCCCGAGGTGGCCGCCCGGCTCGTGGGGCGGATCCGGAATCCGATGCCCGTATTGAGCGGGCGTGAAGTCCAACTCGTGGAGCTCCTCGCCACCGGTATGAGCAACCGGGCTATTGCGCGAAAATTGTTCATCTCTGAGGCGACGGTCAAGACGCATCTGGTGCACATATACGCCAAGTTGGGCGTGGACAACCGCACGGCGGCAATTGCGGTGGCCACGCAGCGTCGGATCATTAGGGGGCAGTGAGGTCCTGGCGGTGGTCGATTCCAGCCAAAGCGTCAGTCCCCTCGGCATTCCCCGGAGTGGACCTGCCCGGCACGGCCTTCGGCCGTGCCGGGCAGGGTAGTTTCAGTTCCAGATCGACTTGAGGTGCCAACCCTGGAGGGTATCGAGGGTGGCAGTCCCGCCGTCGGCGAAGAGGCTGACCCCCGTGCTCGTGGCGTCCGGGAAGATCTGGTCGGTGAGGGTGACCTGCCCCTGGTCTGCGTAGACCTCCACGGAGGAGGCGTCCACGATGACGTGGAGCGTCACCCCGCCCTGGTCAAGGGCCAGCGGGGCGGTCTGCCTTCCGGGGAAGGTGGAGCTGAAGTCCACTTTCCCGGAGTGAGTCCGGTCGATATAGACCTGGCCGCTGTGGGTGTCGTAGCCGATCTGTGTGTACTGGCCATTTCCGGCGCGCACGTTAAGCCCGAAATTCGATGCTGTGCTTGCGGTGAGGTGCGCGGTGAGGTCCAGGGTTTGGCCGCTCGCGGGGAGTGCAGTCGTCGCGTTCGAGGCCGTCACGCCCTTGGCATTGATCGCGGGCCCGTCCCGGAGCGTCGCGAGCGCCTGTACCGGTTCCTGGGCCAGTTCCACCTTGCCGTCGATGGTCTTCAGGGATAGGGTGCGCGGCAATGTCTCGGCGCCCTTCCAGGGGTTGGTGGGGATTTGGCCTGCGTAGGCCCAATTGCTCATCCACGCCACACCGATTCGCTGGCCGTTGGGCGTGTTGTTCCAGGTGTTGAAGGCGTAGAAGTCTGCACCGTAGTCGACCCAGTGGGCGCGCTGGACGGCGTTCAGCGCTGGGGCGTCGCTCTGGCTGAAGTCGTCGGCGAGGATGTGTCCCCATCCTCCGCTGTTGTGGTCGACGACCTGGATCTGGGCCTGTTTGCCGATGAGGTCGCTGAGGTCCCATGAGGCCCAGTCGAGGTCCTCGCTGTTGGCACCCGTCGTGGAGCGGACGACTTGTCCATCGACGACGAGGTTGACGGAGGTCTGGGTGTCGAAGGGCTTGGCGGGGGCGTCGGCGAGGACGATGTCCCCAACCATGAGGTGTCCCCATCCGGTGGATCCGTCGTTCTGGTCGACAACCTGGATCTGGGCCTGCTGGCCTTGGTACTGGCTCACGCCCCAGTTCGTCCAGGCGAGGTCGGGGGCGTTGTTGCCGGTGGTGGTCGCGACGACCCTGCCACCGACGATCAGGTTGACTGCTGTCGGGTTCGCCTGTCCCCACGGATGGTTCCCGCCGGCCACCTGCAGATCGATGTAGGGACTATTGATTGTGAAGGTCGGCGAGGTGATGGTTCCGGTCCCGGCATCGCCGTCGGGGGCGTACGTGTCGAGGGCCTTGGGGCCGAGCTGGTTCGGCAGACTTTCGGTGGAGGGCCCGGAATTGGCGAACGAGCCGGTCGCTGTCCAGCCGGCACCGTAGGTGGTTCCGGAGAAATCGTCGAAGACCTGCCCTGACGGCAGGGTGCCGAAGGGGACGGTGTCGGCGATGTAGGGGTGGTTTCCGCCGCCGACGCGGAAGTTCAGATGGGGCTTGCTGATCGTGAACGTCGGCGAGCTGAGGGTGCCCGTGGACGCGTCGCCCCCGTTGAAGCTGTTCACGACGTAGCTGTCTGGGAACCCGGTGACTGCCTGCTGGTTTGGCAGGGCGCCGGTTGCGGGCGCGGTGCCGAACGCAGTGCCGCTTGTTGTCCAGTTCCCGTAGCTGCCGGATTCGAAGCTGTCGAGAGGGGTACCCGTGGGTGGGGTGTAGGTGGCGGGCTCGTCCGGGGTGAAGGTTGTGCCGTCGAATTGGCCCACTATGTACTGCACGCCGGTGCTGCCTACGCTGACGCTGAGCACCCACTTCAGGTTGTTCGGGTTCCCGTCGACGGGCAGCTGGTAGAGGTCTGGCATCTCCCACACCCCCGTCGTCGCGCCCGAAGGGCCGAAGTCGCTTACGTGGGACCAGTTCTTCAGGTCGGGTGAGCGGTAGAAGGAGACCTTGTGCTGGTCGGAGAGCGCGATCACCATCATCCAGCTGTGGGCCGGCGCGTACCAGAAGACCTTGGGGTCGCGGAAGTTCTGTGACTTGAGGTCCAGGACCGGATTTCCGGAGTACCGGGCCCAGCTCTTCCCTTGGTCGGTGCTGTAGGCCAACGACTGCGTCTCGTCCCCATTAGCCATCTGGCTCGTGTACATGGCAACCATCGGCGGGTTCCCGGGTGTGCCGAATCCGCTCGTGTTGTCCTTGTCCACGACCGCGCTGCCGGAGTAGAAGGCCGCGCTGCCGGGGTCGGGCTGGGGCCCTGTCACGGGGATGTCCTGCCAGTGGACCAGATCCGTGCTGGTCGCCGCCTGCCAGCTGCCGTAACTGTAGAGGTAATAGCGGCCGTCCCGGTAGACCAGGCCGTTGGGATCGCCCATCCAACTCTGGGGAAGGGTGAAATGGACCTGGGGCCTGTAGGGCTCGCTGTAGGACGGCCCTGACGCCGGGCTGCCCGCGGCGGTGAGCGCCGGCAGGGCCAGGCCGGCGGCGATCGCCATGGCCGCCGTGGCCATCGCCCTGGGTTGTCGTTTCGAGGGGAACACGTGGATCCTCCTTGCTGAAGAGGGGAAAGTGCCAGAACTTCGGTTGCCGTGGGGCGGAATCTCTTGTTGCTTCTCCGGCGCCTGCGCGGGAGAAGCGCCCGCAGTGCAACTCGCGCTGATATTTCGATTAATCAGCCTCTCAAAGTGTGGGGTATGCGGAGCCGGGAGCGCAAGAGGGGGGCTGCTGTTCTTCCCTAACGCCGGGAGGGGGGCGATGCGACCGAGGCGCGTTCGATGAGTTCGCCGCGCACTTCCTGCACCCCCGGCGGAGTCTGCCCTTCGATGAGGCCCAGGAGCGCCCGCGTGGCGATCTCTCCCAGGCGGTAGTGCGGAAGGCTGACGGTGGTCAGGGCCGGGCGGATCCGATCCGCGAGCTCCTCCTGGTCGTCATAGCCCACGAGCGACAGGTCCCGCGGCACGGCCAGTCCGAGGGCCTGCGCCGCCAGCAGGGCCCCGAGCGCGATGCGGTCATTGCCGCAGAGAAGGGCAGTCGGCCTCCTGGGTGCGTCCAAGACGGCGATCGCCCGGTCGTAACCGGAGTCGATCGTGTAGGGGCCGTAAAGCACCGGGCTCCCGCTGGAAGACAGGCCAGAGGCCTGGGTGTGCTCAATGAAGGCCGCCACGCGCTCCCGGGTCGCCCACAGATGTTCGGCGCCGGCCAGGTAGACCACATCGCGATGCCCGGCATCGATAAGGCAGCGGATGGCGAGGCCGCCTCCGTGCCTCTCTGCCGGGACCACCGCCGGAAGCTCGCGCGATGCCGCGCTGGGAAAGCAGTTGACCAGCACTGTTGGTACCTCTCCGGTCTCCGGAGGCACGTCCACTCCGCGTACGTACGTGGCGGCGTAGAGCAGGCCGTCGACCCGCCGGTCGAGCAGCCCGCGCACCGACCTTCCCTCGACGTCGGAGTCCCCCATGGTGTTGACCAGGAACACGAGCCTGCCACTGGCCCAGGCCACGTCGTGAGCGGCCCTCACGATCTGTCCGGCGAAGGGCGACGTGGCGATCTCGTCGGTGATAAGGCCGAGCGTCTGCGTCCGCTGCAGCCTCAGCTGACGCCCTGTCATGTCCGGGCGGAATCCGAGCTCTTCGACGGCAGCAAGAATCCGGGCCCTCGCCTCCTTCCCGATGCGCGCCTCGGGCCGTTCATTCAGTACCTGGGAGACCGCCGCAGGGGACACGCCCGCGGCCCGGGCTACGTCCCGCATCGTCGGGCGGCGGCCTTGGCCCTGTACCTTGGACAACTATGCCTCCCGAGCGCCGAACGAGGTGTGCAACAGGCCACAAGGGGCCGGCTGGCGAAGGAATCCCCCAGCACTACTACCCTAGTTCCATGCGCCCCGTGCACCCGGATCCGCCAATGCCACCATGAGGGACGTCGGCGCGCTACGCCAGTGCGCGTTCGCGGAGCTCGAGCCGGGCGAGGTCGAATCCCCCGTCCTGGGCGAATACGCCGATGCGCCCGCTGGTGCGGTCGTAGAGCCGGGCGCTCAACGCGACCTCTCCGTCGACGACGGCGACGCAGATGTCGCTGTCGAGGTGGATCTCGATCCGGTGGAGGCCGGGCGCGAGCTGCACGGGACGTTCGAGCTCGACGGCGTGCGGGACGTCTCCTTCGATCTGCCACTGCTCGTCCCCGGTGCGGCCGCGGGGCCACCGATCCAGCACGAGCCGGTTCCGCTGTGGCTCGAGGCGCAGCGCGTACCCCTGCTCCCCGTCGTCGGAGGCGCGCAGGAGCACGCCGCACGCTTGCGAGCCCGGGTGGATGTCGAATTCGGCGAGGATGAGCGTCTCGGTGGGCAGGAGCGGGCCGAGCCATGCCTTGTACCGGTCGGCCGCGCCGGCACCCGGTCGCGCGTGCGACCCGTCCGTCGGGCTGAGGTCTCCGGCAATGTCTGTCGATTGGCTGTAGAGGTCCTTCACAGAGGTCGGCAGGTCGAAGGCCAGAGACCCGTCGGGCCGCTGCCGGGCCTGCAGGACAGACATGGTGCCGGCCCACTGCCAGGGGGAGCCGTCGCGTTCGCCGGCCTTGGTGGCGATCCATCCGACGAAGTAGCGTCCGCCGTCGAGCTCGACGGTCTTGGCGGCGTAGAACGCCCGGCCGTCGACGCTGTCGTCCGCCGGTGCGCGCCATGGCCCCTCGGGTGAGTCCGCGATGCGGTAGCGGGTGCAGAAGGAGTCCGAGAACTCCGAGTATACGAGGTACCACCACTTGCCCCACTGGAACACGTCCGGGCATTCCTGGGTGATGAAGCGGTGCGGCTCCCAGAGGGGCTCCGCCTCCCGCCAATGGACGAGGTCTTCGGAGACCAGGCGCGCCACGAGCCCCGATCGGCGGTAGGGGGCGTCCAAGCGTCTTGCGGCGAGCAGCATCTGCCACGGCTCGCCCGGCCTGGTGCGGAAGACGAACGGGTCGCGCCAGTCTCCCGGCGCGTACCCCTCGGGGGCGCCGAAGTCCCATTCCGGATGCTTCGACCATTGGGCGGGGTCATCGTCGGAGGTGGCGTGGCAGACGACCTGCGCGTCGACCTGCGAGCCGTCCTGCTGGACGCGGATCCGGGGATTGTGCCCCGTGTAGAACAGGTGAAGCTGCCCGTCGTCGTCGGTCACGACGCTGCCGGTGTAGCAGTCGAAGTCACTGGCGGCGCGTCCCCCGGAGGGCAGCACCACGCCGCGGTCCTCGAATCGTGCGAAGTCGGAGGTGGTGACGGTTGCCCAGGGCATCCCGGCCTCCCGTTCCGTCGGGGCGGCATCGGGGCGTTCGTCGAGCAGGTAGAACAGCCAGGCCACGCCGTCGTGCTCGAACGGTATGACGTCTCCGACATAGCCGGCAGCAGGCCGGAAGTGGGTGCTCTCTGAAGTCATCGGTGTCCTTCGGGTCGTGGGGCTCCGAGAGATCCCCTGCTGATGTATTCACAGGCGACGAGATGCCGGCCGGCTGGTGCCTCCTGGCCGAGGAGCAGGCTTCCTGCTTCGAACCCCATCCGCTGGTGAGGGAGCGCCACTGTGGTGAGCGGCGGGTGCATCTGGTCGGCGAGGTCCGGCTGGTCGTCGAAGCCGACGATGCTGATGTCGTCCGGGCAGCTCAGGCCGGCCGAATGGAGTGCCAGGAGCGCCCCGACGGCCATCCGGTCGTTGCCGCACACGAGCGCGGTCGGACGGTCCCCGGCCAGGATCTTGAGGGTCAGGTCATAGCCCGAACCAACGAGGTAGGTGCCGTACGCGCGGCTGACTGATGCGGGGTCGAGCCCGGCCGCGAGGGCAGCGTCGTCGAGGCCGCGCGCACGCTCCATGCAGGCGTAGTCGTCCTGGGGGCCTCCGAGGAATGCCACGCGCCGGTGGCCCGCGGCGAACACCGCGGCTGCGGCGTCCCGGCCTCCCTGGTACTCGTCGGCGAGGACGATCGCCGCGTCAGACCTGTTCGACGGCCAGCAGTTGACGAATACCATGCGCGTGTCCTCCGGCGCCTCCGCGGCCCGCACGGGCTCCGCCCCGGGGGCGGCGTAGACCAGCCCTGCGACACCCTGCGCAAGCAGCCTCTCCACCGCCGACTTGCCTCCGTCGGGCATCTCGGCGGTCTCGACGACGAAGCACACGTATCCGGACGACTGGACGGCCTGCTGCACACCGAGGATGATCTGGCCGGCGTAAGGCTGCGAGACGACCCGGTCGGCGATCACCCCCACCGTGAAGGACCGGTTCGAACGCAGGGACTGCGCGGCCCGGTTGGGCTGGAAGCCCAGCTCCCTGGCAGCCTCCAGCACCCGGACCCGCGTCTCGGCGGCGACCGAGACGTCCTGCCGGTCGTTGAGGACGAACGACACCGTCGGCTGGGACACGCCCGCGCGACGGGCGACGTCCTTCATGGTCACGCGGCGGGACTGCTTTGCACTTCTTCGGCTCTCCATCGACCCTCCCTCGAACCTCAGTATGCCAGATGCAAATACGTATTGGGGAATTTTCCCAATACGTATTGTGCGAGCCCTGCCGCGCGGGTACGGTGGTGCCGTCAATACGTATTGGCCGGGCGGAACCCGGCCAGAACTAGCTCAGAGCGGAGCGGGAAACAGTGAACACGTTCGACCCTTCCATCAATCGGCGCACCCTGCTGAAATTCGGCGGCGCCGGACTCGCCGCTGCCGGACTAGCCTCCTTGGCGGCATGCTCCTCGGCCGCCGGGAGCGCATCGTCCGGCGGCACAATTAAGATGCTGTTCTTCGGCCAGCAGAGCGCTGCCACCGCACTGCAGAACGCGCTTCAGCCCCAGATCAGCCAGCTGGACAAGAGCGCGAAGCTGGAAGTCACGGGCATCAACGGCACCGACTGGAACGACTTCCTCGCGAAGGTGCTCACGCAGATCGCGTCCGGGTCGGCGCCCGACATCGTCAGCGTCGCCACCGAGGGCCTGCAGCTCATGGCGTCCAAGGACCTGCTGATCCCGCTGGACAGCTACGTCACCAAGGATCTGTCGTCGCTGCAGAGCTACTTCGACGACACCCATCCGGCGCTCCTTGAGTCGATGATGTTCCAGGGGCATCTCTACGAGCTCCCGGACAGCTTCAACGCGGGCAGCATGTTCTACAACACCTCCCTTGTACAGCAGGCGGGCCTCAGCGCGCCGACCGCAGGGTGGACGATGGACGACTTCCACAACTACGCCACGAAGATCTCCCGGGCGGGCGGCAACGTCAACTCCTTTGACTGGGTCGTGCGCCTGTGGGGCAGCTGGACCTCGTTCCTGTACGCCAACAACGGCAACCTCCTCGAGGAGGGCAAGTACACTGGCGGCGACTGGCTGTGGTCCAAGGCCTACGCGAACCAGCCGTCCGCGGTCGCCGGCCGCGGCGGCGGCTGGAAATGGGGAACCCCGACGGCGAATTCCGCGGCCGCGGTCGAGGCCCTCGAGTACGTCATCGACCTGCAGCGTTCCGGCCTCTCGCCCTCGCCCGACGTCGGGGGCGGGGCGACCCTGCAGGGCCTGTTCTCCTCCGGCCGCATCGGCATGACGATCGGCGGCGGCTTCTGGGCCGGCGGACTCCACAACGCGGGGATGAAGGACGGCAGCTTCGAGGTGCAGAAGTTCCCGACGTGGAAGAGCAACAGGTCCCTCTTCGGTGCCGGCGGGTACGGCATCTTCAACTCCTCGAAGAACAAGGATCTTGCCTGGGAGATCGTGAAAATGATGGTCAAGCCGGAGAGCTTCGACCTGATCTTCCCGGGCAACGTCACAACGCCTGGCCGCAAGTCCCTCATGACCGCAGACCGGTATAAGACCACGGGCCCGACGAACTGGTCTGTCTTCTACGACCAGCTTGACGGATCGGTGCCGATCTCGGCCCCGCCGTACTACAACGCGCTTGCGACGTCCCTGAACCAGCGCACCACCCAGGCGATCTCCTCCGGAGACGCGAAGGCGGCGCTGGACGGCATGCAGTCCGACTTCGAAAAGGCCGCGGCAGGCTCCTAATGGCAACCCAGATTCAAAAGCTGAAACCCGCAATCGCGCCGCCGCGCCCCAGCGCCCGTCGCCCAGGGGCGCTGCGGGGGGCACGCCGCGAGGGGATCTTCGGGTTCTTGATGATCTCCCCGGCCGTGGTGTTCGTGGCCATCTTCACCTTCATCCCGATCATCGCCTCCCTGGTGCTGTCCTTCGTGTCGTGGGACGTGATCACCCCTCCCAAGTTCGTCGGCCTGGCGAACTACGCACAGCTGGCCCAGGACCAGTCCGTGCTCCGATCCTTCGGAGTCACCCTCGTCCTGGCCGTCGCCATCGTCGTGCTCCAGCTGGTTCTCGGCCTGGGCCTGGCGGTGCTGGTCAACCAGAGGAAACACGCGTGGTCGAAGGCGTTCTTCCGCACCACGTTCTACCTGCCGCTCCTGGCCTCCACGGCGGCCGTGTCGATCTTCATGGGGTACATGTTCGATGCCAAGTTCGGCGTCATCAACTACTACCTCAACCTCCTCGGCGTGCCGTCGGTTCCGTGGCTCACCAGCCCCGTGGGCGCGATGGTGACCATCGTGGCCGTGACGGTGTGGCAGCAGGTCGGCTTCACCTTCGTCATGTTCGTCGCGGCGCTGATGTCGGTGCCGCGGGAAGTGCTGGAGGCCGCCGCGATCGACGGCGCCGGCCCGATGCGGACCCTGTTCCGGGTGAAGATCCCGCTGATCAGCCCGTCGATCCTGTTTGCCAGCGTGGTGGCGATGATCAACGCGATGCAGCTGTTCGACCAGCCCTACATCATGACCAAGGGCGGGCCGGGCACCGCGACCACGACAGCGACGATCACGATGTACCAGTCCGGCTTCGAGAACCTTCAGTTCGGGTACGCCTCGGCGATCGCGATCGTGCTGCTGCTGATCATCCTCGCCATCACGGGCCTCCAATTCATCGCCGCACGGAAGCTGGTGTTCTACCAATGACAATCCAAGTTACTGCCGGGCGCCGGCCTGCGTTCAAGATGGGCAGCCTCATCGGCATCGTCGTGCTCGTCATAGCCGCGGTGTTCGCCCTAGGACCGCTGCTGTGGACGCTCACGACCTCGCTGCGCACCCCTGCCGAGGCCTTCACGAACCCGCCCGGGTGGCTGCCGCTGCAGCCCGACTTCAGCAACTACAGCGCCGTGTTCTCGCAGATCCCGATAGGACAGTTCTTCTTCAACAGCACGATCGTCACTGTGCTGATCGTGGCCGGGCAGACAATCACTTGCACCCTGTCCGGGTACGCGTTCGCGATGGTCCAGTTCCCGGCGAAGAACACGATCTTCGCCATGTTCCTTGCCACCATGATGGTCCCGCTGCAGACGATCATCATCCCGGTCTTCGTGATCGTGAACGCCCTCGGCTTCTCGGACAACCTCGCCTCCCTGATCATCCCCGCGCTTGGCAGCGCCTTCGGGACATTCCTGATGCGCCAGTACTTCATGCAGATGCCCAGGGAGCTCGGCGAGGCGGCCCGCATCGACGGGGCGTCCCACTTCCAGGTGTTCCGGCTCGTCTACGCGAGAATGGCCAGCCCGGCCGTCGCGACGCTGGCGATCCTGAACTTCTCCGGATTCTGGGCGGAGTTCTACCGGCCGCTGATCTTCCTGCGGTCGCAGGACAACTTCACGCTGCCGCTGGGCCTGGTGGGACTCCAGGGGAACCTCGGGACCGGATCGATCTCGGTCGTCCTCGCCGGGGTCGTCCTCGCGATGATCCCAAGCGTGCTCCTGTTCATCTTCGCTCAGCGCTACTTCATCGAGGGCGTCACCGCAGGCTCCTTCCGCTGACCCAAACGCGGCGTACTAACCGACGGCGTGGACCTTGACCGCACCGTGCCTCCAGGCTCCACGCCGTGGGCGAGCCCGGGCCCTTCCCCGCTGAACAATCTGAAAGAAGACCATGACCGAACCGACTTCGCCCCCTTCCTTCGGCGAGGAAGCCTACCGACCCCAGATCCACTACACGGCCGCCGACACGTGGATCAACGACCCCAACGGCCTTGTCCATGCCGGCGGGCTCTACCACCTCTTCTTCCAGAACAATCCGTACGGAAGGGACCACGCGAACATGTCCTGGGGGCACGCGGTCTCGTCCGACCTTATCCACTGGAGCGACCGTCCGGTCGCGATCCCGTGCGACGACCAGGAACAGATTTTCTCCGGCAGCGTCGTGGTCGACGAGGGCAACACGAGCGGCTTCGGCGGCCCTGGCAGACCTCCGCTCGTGGCCGTCTACACGAGCGCGTACGCGGAGGACTCTCCGCACCACGGGGTCCAGGCCCAGTCGCTCGCTTACAGCCTCGACGGCGGCGACACGTGGGCAAAGCACGACGGCAACCCGGTACTGGACCGGAACTCGCGCGACTTCCGCGACCCAAAGGTGTTCCGCTACACCGGCCCTGCCGGGTCGTACTGGGTCATGGTTGCGGTCGAGGCGGTCGAGCGGAAGGCCGTGTTCTACCGCTCCGACGACCTACTCACCTGGAGCCATCTGAGCGACTTCGAGTCCAAGGGCAAAGTGGGGCATATCTGGGAATGCCCGGACATGTTCCCCCTCCCTGTCAACGGGGACCCGGCCGACGTGAAATGGGTCCTCATCATCAACTTCAACCGCGAGGAAGGCCAGGGCGGCTCCGCCGCGGTCTACTTCCTGGGCGACTTCGACGGCACCACCTTCTCTCCCGCCTCCCACGGCGAGTCCGCGGACGACGGCGCTGCTGATACGGAGTACGAATGGCTCGACTTCGGCCGGGACTACTACGCGAGCGTCTCGTACAACAACGCCCCCGAGGACCGCCGCATCCTCGTCGGGTGGATGAACAACTGGGACTATGCGCGCAGCCTGCCAACCTCCCCCTGGCGCGGCGCCATGGCCCTTCCCCGCGAGGCCGCCCTCCGTGCCCGGGGAGGCCGCCTCGTCCTCGAACAGCGCGTCGTGCCCGGACTCGAATCCTCCGGCCCCAAGCAATCCCTGGGCTTGCTCGATGTGCCCGAGGGCGTTCGCTCCCTCCCGCTGGAGTGCGGCACGGAGCCGTGCCTGATCGAGGCGACATTCGACGCTGGCTCCGCCACGGAGTTCGGGTTGGTATTCCGGCAGGGGGGCGAGGAAGGGACACGGCTGGTCTACGACGTCGAACGCGGCGAGCTCACGCTCGACCGACGCGCGTCCGGGGCCGACCTCCATCCGCTGTTCCCGTCCGCCGACCGGGCCCCGGTCGGCCTGGTGGGCGACCGGCTGCGCCTCCGGATCTACCTGGACGCAGGCTCGGTCGAGGTCTTCGCCCAGCGAGGTGAGGTGACCTTTGCCGAGCAGATCTTCCCCGATCCCTCGAGTACCGGCCTCTCGGTGTACGCTGCCGGCGGGACCGCGCATCTGATAGGGCTCACATCCACCCCTCTGACGCCTGCCCCCGTCGTCCGCGAACGCCGCCCCACCCACGCCTTGGGCCTGTCGCACAGATGAGTAAGTCCTATCAGGTCCTGCCGCGCTCCGATCAGGGCAGTCCAAGGAAGTCGCGCAGCCAAAGGTCGATGGACTTCATGGTGGCAGGGTCCGCGATCACCAGGGCTGGCCGGTGCCCGGCCTGTTCACTGCCTTTTGAGGGATTGAAGTTGACCCAGACCATCTGGCCGCGTTCCAAGTCAGGCATCGGCCGGGCTGTCGCCGGACGTCTCGTCCCAGAGTCGCGTCTCCTGTGCATAGGTGTCGTCCTCCGGGAGTCGTCCATATGCCTCCCGGATCGCCTCGAAGCGGCGTGAACGCTCATAGCCGTCCAGGAGTTCCGTCAGCAGGGCGGCGGCAGAGAGCCCCCGTTCCCCGGCGTCGTGGTTGATTCGGTCGCGCAGCTCGTGCGGGACCTTGATGGTCGTAGCAGACACGAGACCCAGCATATTCCAGGGCTAGAGCAATTGAGTATACATATTGGTATACCCCGACGGTCTGCCGCTCGCTCTTTTCTCGCGTCGACCCAACCCTGCTCCAAGATTTGAGAACAATAATTCAAATGAGAAAAATTTCTTGATTTTTCCACCCGCCGATCCTAGGCTTAATCCAGAAGTTTCGGCGCCCGGCAGAGAGGCCTGGGCGACTCCGCATGCTGCGACGAAAGGATTCCGATGGAGACCACGCTGTTCGATGTCCATAGCCTCAAGGGTCGGCTTGTTGCAGGAACAGGGAGCCATTGTCCCGTCAGTGGCATTTGGGCTCCGGCGGGGGAGAGGGACGCCGATGTGCGGGTGTTGGAAGGCAGCATCATGCCAACCCACCGCAGTGCAGCGGTGATCTGGCAGTTCGTCGCGGGCTTCAGGCGCAATGACCTACGTCGCTGAAGCGCGGCCGCGCCGCGAAACGATTCCGGCCAAACGCCGACTCACTCCGCTTGAGCTAAGGCTCGCGGAATCGAGGGCTTCACGTGCCCGCGCGGACAGCCTCGTCCGTAGCCTCCTCAATAAGCGTAACGAAACGATCGCCGCAGCCCTCGCGGACAAGGTTTCCTTGTCCGCCATTTCCACCGTGGTTGGAATACGGGCGGCCGACGTCAAGCGCCTCGGCGGGGCGTACCGGGACCACCACTACCCAGGGGCCGAGCCTGCGGTCCACCTCGCCCGCTTGGCCGCCATAGTCCGTCAGATGGACGAAGCGCTGGAACATAAAGAGTCGTGCTTGCGGCGCTTGCGCGGCGACGCGTTGAAAGGCCTTCAATCGGGCCTCATGGATGTTTTCAGGATCGCGGCACTGACGTCGCTGCCCGCTGAACGGGTCCGCGAGCTTATCAGGCCCGCGACGGGTCCTAGGCCCGGTTCCGGTCCTCGCTCCACCCGGTGAGGGCACCCTTCAGGGCAGAAACCAGCCTGCTTGTCACTTGGTCCTTGTTGAGGCCCACGGTATTGATCAGGTCGAGGATTTCACGGGGGTCGAACAAGATATTCCAGAGGAACATCGCTTCGTCGCCGATAGGCGGCAACCCTAATTCTTCGCAGGCTTCGCGCAAGGGGCGCTCCAAGGCGTCCGCCTGGACCGTCAGGTAGAAGGCGCCTTTCCGCAGGCGGGCCAAGTAGCCTTCGCCGGAACGGGTGTACAGCATGGCCCCGCCATGGCGGGTCACCAGGTCAACCCATTTGCGGCTCACGATCGTCAGGAGTTCCACGCCGGAGGCGTCCTGCTTCAAGCTGAAGTCGCGTAGCTTTTCGCCGACGCCGAAGCGGTATTCGGCCAGGATGTCCTCTACTGAAGCGAAATGCCGGTACGCCGTAGCGGAGGAAATTTCCGCCTGCTTGGCGACGTCGGTCATGCTGATCGGTCCCCGACGGGACGCAAAAAGATGTCCCGCAGCCTTGACCAGTTCCCTGCGGTTGCGCTGTGTGTCACTACGCATTGATGGCACCCTTTCTTCACCTCCTAGCTTAGATCCTGGACCCGGACCACCCTGCCAGGGCCGCCGTCAGGGTCCGCACCAACCGGGCGGACGCGTGCTCCACGGACAGTCCCAGGCTCCGAATGAGATCGAAGACTTCCCGGGGGTCGAAGAACCCGTTCCACAGGAAAAGGGCTTCGTCTCCGGGGTAGGGGATGCCAAGTGCTTTGCAGGCCTCTTCCAACGGCCGCTCGAGGGCTTCCGCTTGCACCGTGAGGTAGTAGGCGCCGCCGCGAACGCGGGCTAGGTATCCCTCGGCCGAGCGGGTGTGGACCATGGATTCACCATGTTGGACCACGAGTTCAACCCATTTCCTGCAGACGGCCTTAAGTAGCTCGAGTCCGCAGCTTTCCTGGGCCTTGGTGAATTCGAGGAGTTCGCGGCCGACTTCGAAGCGGTAAGCGGCGAGAATGTCGTCCACTGACGCGAAATGACGGTAGGCAGTCGCCGTCGATATTCCCGCGGCGGACGCGACGTCGGACATGGTGGCCGAACGGCCGGCTCCGAAGAGCCGGCCGGCGGCAGATACCAAAAGTGACCTGTTGCGTTTCATGTCCACCCGCAGCCCGGCCGGGGCATCGGCGAGGGTCATGCGGGCTACGCCAGGGCAGCGAGGCCGGCCGCGATCCGCTCGACACCGAGCCCGATTGCCTCCGCGCTGGCCGCGTAGGAGAGCCGAAGGTGATGTTCGCCGTGCCGTCCGAATTCGCTGCCGGGGCGAACGGCCACTCCGAACTCGCGCAGGTGCGCCACCATCTGCGCCGCGGGCATGTCGACGTCGTACTTCGGGAAGAGGTAGAACGCGCCTTCCGGGGAGCTGACGGTGAGGCCGGGAATCCGGCTGAGCCCTTCGAACATGAGCTCGCGGCGGACAGCGTACGAGGCGTGCATGCGTTCGATGTCCGGTCCGCAGGTCTTGAGCGCGGTCAGCGCGGCGAGCTGGACGGCGGTGTTCATGGAGCCGTTGAACGTGTTGTGGACGCGGGCCGCCGAGGCAATGACGTCCGAAGGACCCCACAAATAGCCGACGCGCCAGCCCGTCATGGCGTAGCTCTTCGAGAACGTCTGGCAGTAGATGGTCCGGCCGGCCAGTCCTTCGATTTCAAGGGCGGAAGTGAAGGGCTCGGGCGTGTAGACGAGGTCGCTGTAAGCCTCATCGGAAAGGACCAGGGTGTCTGTGCCGGCCACCATGTCCGCGAGGGCTTCCAGCTCGCGCCGGGAGTGGACGATTCCGGTGGGGTTGGACGGGTTGCAGAAGACAAACATCTTCGCTCCGTCCAAGGCATTGGCAAGCGCTTCAAGGTCCCAGTGGAGGTCGTCAGCGAGGGGAACGGGCACGATGGTGCCACCGGCCATGCTGACGAGGTCCGCGTACAGCGAATAGGTGGGATTAGGAATGACCACCTTGTCACCGGGGTTCACGATTCCGAGGATTGCCGCGGAGAGGCCGGCGGTGCCGCCTTGGGTGATGAGCACGTCGCTGGGGCTGGCCACTCCGCCGAGGAGCCGGCCGATACGGGCAGCCAGCTCCTCGCGAAGCACCAGCTCGCCGAGCAACGGCGAGTAGTGGGTATGCCCCTCTTCAAGGGCACGGGCAGCAGCTGCGCGCACCTGCTGGGGGGTGTCGAAATCCGGTTCGCCCATGGCCAGGGAAACGAGGTCGCCTTTGGATTGCGGCTGTTGGACGCGTAGGGACGTCCGCTGGACCCGCAGCACAGCCTCGGAAGGCTGGAAGGTGGCGACGGCGGTGGAGGGTTCGAGGGTCATGACAGTCCTGCTTCGGGTAGGGGGGTGGACGGGGGCGCCGCTTGGGGACCTGTATAGGTGCCGGGGTTTCATGGCCGGTCCTCCGCGGGAGCGCCGGCCCAGCGGCTGATTTCGAGGTCGCCCGAGGTGTCCCGTTGGATGGTGGGCGCGATCACGAGCTCCTGGACCACGGTCCGCTGCGGCAGGGTTGCTACGAGGTGGATGGCGCGCGCAACGTCTTCGGGCTGGACCATGGCGTCGCGTTCTTCCGCCCGCGGTGGCCGGGCACGGTTGTCCAGGATGGGGGTGGCGGTTTCGCCCGGGAGGATGGTGATGGCGCGCAAGCCTTCGTTGCGGAAGGTGTTGTGCAAATAGGTCATGAAGTTCCGGACTGCGGCCTTCGCGGCTCCGTATGCGGCGCCGCCCAGCAGGTTGGGATTGACGGCTGCCAGCGACGATACAGTGATGATGGTGCCGGTGTTGCGGGCGAGCATTCCCGGAAGGACAGCTTGCGTGAGCAGGTAGACGGCGTTGAGGTTGACGTCCAGGACCTGGTTCCATTCTTCCTGGCTGATCCACCTGACGTTGAGGACCTTGCTGGCGCTGCCTGCGTTGTTCACCAGGATGTCTACCGGCCCCAAAGTGTCAGCGACCCACGCGACCAAGGCATCGACGTCGTTCTTTGACGAGACGTCCGCGCTGCGCGCGTGGGCCGTGCCGCCGTCGTTATTGATCTCCGCGGCGAGTTCTTCCAGGACGGCGAGGCGGCGACCGACCAGGACGACGCGCGCTCCCTCGGACGCCAGAAGCGACGCCGTGGAGCGCCCCATACCTGTTCCCGCGCCGGTGATGACGGCGACTTTGCCTTCAAGAAGTCCCATGGTTCCGTTCCTGGAGTTTCGTAGATGGTGCGATTCAATTCACATATGCGAAAAGTTTCTCATTTGTTTGACGTGCTGGTCAAGTGCTATTACGGCCGTGGTTCAAGCCGCGGCGGGGGCCGGAACCGGGATCGCGCCGTGCGGCAGGTCGAGCGCGCCGAACAGGCTCTGCACCCGCTCTTCCAAGGCATGGAGCAGCCGTTGGGCCTCGTGGTGGCTCTCCACGGCGGCGTCATTGGCTACCCACCGGAAGGCCATCCGCTGGCCCGGCCTTGCCTGGCCCAGCATGGGCAAGGACGCCTTAGTCGCGAAGGCGACGATCGGGTAGCCGGCCGTCAGGGTTCGGTAGCGCCCCAAAATAATGAGCTCGTCCCCGTGCGGGATCTCGAAGGCCCCGATCGGAACGCCGTGCGAGACGATTTCGCCCAGGCCCTCGGGATGCACCACCGGCCCATCCAAACGCAGGCCAACGTGGTTCGACTTCGCCGTCACCGTGTATTCGCGGGAAGCGAGCAGTTCCCGGATTCCCGGCGCGGCGTCTGTTTCCGGACCCTCCACGATGTCCACGGTCCACACCGGCTGCTCGAACGAGGGGATCGGCACCGGCAACCGGAACAAGGGCTGCGTGAGGAAAGGATGCTCAAAACCGGTGTAGCGCGTCAGCAACTCGAGGCGCTGGCCGGCCGATATCTGTTGTGGAAAGCCCATGCGGGCCTCCGGGGAGGCACTTCCCATGAAGCGCTCGGTGACCAGCGTCCCGCCGAATGCCAAGTAGTTGCGCATTCCGTGACGGGCGTTGCCGATGACCACTCGCGCGTTCGCCGGGATGCACACCGGTTCCCACATCGGCACTTCGTTGCCGTTGACGGTGACGTCGGCAGGTGTTCCCGTGACCGCGATCAGTACCGGTTGGGAGGTGTCGAAGGCGAACCGTCCGCCCATCATTTCGACGCTCGTGGCCGCGCGCGGATTGCCCACCAGGATGTTGGCGACGGACGCCGAGTGCTGGTCCGCCGCTCCGCCACAAGGAACACCGAGGGCCTCGGACTGTTCCCTGCCAAGGTCCTGGAACGTGGCCAGCCACGCATTCTCGCGGACCTCCAGCGTGACGCTGCGTTCAGCGGCGGACATCAGTTTTCCCTTTCGGTGGCGGTTGCGGACGACGCCGGTGCTGCCGCGGACTGCCCGCGGGCCGCGCGGAGGAACTGCCCCTGCAGTTTTTCCCACTCGCTTTCGGGAACCACGCTGAATTGCACCGTGTCTCCGGGCTTGTACGAGGTAGGCGGATTTTCCCGGATATCGCAGATGGTCAGGGGAGTGCGCCCGATGACTTTCCACCCTGTTGGGCCCGGGAAAGGTTGGATGATGGCGTTGGTTCCGGCCACCATCACGGAACCGGCATCCACGTTGGTCCGGGGCTCCCGGCAACGGCTGACCTGGCCCGGAAACTGCACCCGACCCATCATGGGAGCCATGGCCGAGGCAAGCAGGTTGATCGAGAGCACCGAAGCTTCCAAGTGGCCCAGCACGGCCTCCGGGCTGATGCCCAGTTCGGTTGCAACATCCGCAAGATCCGGCGCGAAGGCCTCGTTGACCACCATGGGGATGACGAAATGCTCGCTGCCGTGGGCGTGTCCTGCGGTCCCGGCACCGCTGCCAGCTGCGGCGAGCCGGACGGTTTGGGCCAACTGGTCATGGCTGATTGCGAGGCAGTCGAACTCCACAAGGAGCGAATCTACGCCGGCCACCACGTCCAGCAGCCCGTGCGGCTGCACTTCGAGGAGGATTTCCCGCAACCTTCGGCTGCCGGCCTGGCGCGCTTCGTCGTCGTCCGCGGCCACGCTGACCATGAGCGCCGAGTCGCCGAAAGGGACTGCCTTGACGTCGAGCGGTTGCCGGGGCTGTCCGGGCGCTGGTTGCGTACTCATGGTTCCTTGGACTTGTTGTGCTGGAGGGTGGACAGGGACTGTTTAGACGGTGGCCAGGCGGGCCTTTTCGGCCAGGACCTCCTGCAGGCCGGTCGCCTTGATACCGGCTTTTTCCAACGCGGCGCGGAGGGCGGTGCCGTTCTCGAGGACCTGCGGGTGGTCGCCGTGGAGGAGTACGACGTCGGCATCGTGGCCGAGGGGGACAACCTTGCCGGTGACGGCGCGAACGGTGCCTTCGGTGACCACCTGCACCACGCGACGGCCGATTTCCTCGGGGTCGTGCAGGAGGGCGCCTTTGGTGTTGCGCGAGACGGGCATACCGTCCTCGCCGTAGCCACGGTCCGCAAGGAACACATAGCCAACCTGGAGGCCGCGCTTGCGGGACTCATCTGCCAGCAAACCGTTCTGGCAGATCACGATGTACGAAGGATCGTAGGCCTTGATGGCGTCCGTGATGGCGCGGGCGTGCTTGGCGTCGGTCTGGGCGATGCTGCCCATGCGGCCGTGGGGGGCTACGTGGCTGATCTTGCCGCCGTGGATCCGGGCAAAGGCGTCCAACGCGCCGATCTGGTAGAGCACGTCCGTGCGGATCTCCTCTTCGCTGGCCTCGATGAGGCGGCGTCCGAAGCCCACGAGGTCCGGGTATCCGGGGTGCGCGCCCAGTTCGATGCCGCGCTCGACGCACGCCTTGACCGTGGCGTCCATGACGCGGGGGTCTCCGGCGTGGAAGCCGCAAGCGATGTTGGAAGCGGTGACCAGGCCCAGCAAGGCGTCGTCGTCGCCGATGGTGTAGTTTCCGTAGCTTTCGCCGAGGTCTGCGACGACGGCGACAGAGTTGATGCTCACAATGGCTCCCAGGTTTCTTGGTTGTGGTTGCTATGCTCCGACGACGGCGGCCAACCGGCAAGGGCGGCAGGCCGCCGTCGTACGCGTTTTATTAGTGGGTGCGCAGCGGCTGGCCCTTGGTTTCCTTCAGGAAGAAGACCGTCGCGAGGGTAATGACCGACGCTGCGATCGAGAAATATCCGGGAATCATCGAGTTTTTGGTGGCGCTGATGATTGCGGTCATGACGAGCGGTGCGCTGCCGCCGAAGATGATGGTGCTCACGTTGAAACCGATGCTGTAGGCGCTGTAGCGGACCGTCGTCGGAAACAGCTCGGTGAGCACCGTGTGGACCACGGCGGCGTGGCCCGAGAAGGCCAGTGCCATCATGACCGCGCCGATGGAAGCAAGGGTCATGTTGCCTGTGGTGATCATGAGGAAGGACGGGTAGGAGAGCACCGCCGTGCCGACCGCGGACCAGGCGAGGATGGGCTTGCGGCCGTAGCGGTCCGAGAGCCGCGCCATGATCGGGATGGCGATGATGATGGCAACGAGGCTGGCCGCGGTGACGAGGAGGGCGCCGAGCATCGTGAAGTTGTTCGCACCGAGGGAGGTCTTGAGGTACGTCGGCATGTAGGCGAAGAGCAGGTAGTAGCCGGGTCCGTTGACCGCGGGGAGGAAGATGGTCAGCGCGATGGCGGCGAGGTGCTTCTTCGACGTGAAAACGGTCTTGAGCGGATTGCGTTCGACGACGTTGCGCTCACGGAGGGCTTTGAAGTGGGGTGTGTCCTCCATCTTGGATCGGATATAGAAGCCGATGTAGCCCAGTGGCAGCGCCACGATGAACGGAATCCGCCAGCCCCAGCCGCTCATGTTCGCGTCGCCGAGGGTCGTGATGAGGATCGCCGAGAGGGTGCTGCCGAAGAACAGGGCGAAGAATGAGCCGACCGCGATGAAGCTCTGCGCGAAGTTGCGGTGGCGGTTGTTGGCGTATTCGCCCACGAACGCCATTGCGCCGGCAACCTCGCCGCCCGCGGAGAAGCCCTGCAGGATGCGGAACAGGATCAACAGGGCCGGGGCGGCCCAGCTGATCACCGAGGACGAGGGAATCAGGCCGATGCAAGCCGTGGAGGCGGAAATGAGGAGCAAGAGCACGGCGAGCAGGTTCTTGCGGCCCAGCCTGTCGCCGAGGAAGCCGCAGATGAGGCCGCCGAAGGGTCGGGCCAGGAAGCTGACCAGGAAGCCGACGTTGGTCAGCAGGAGGGATCCGACATCTTTGGAGCCCATGATGTTCACGGCAAGGTACGTGGTCAGGAGCCCGTAAATGCCGTAGTCGTACCACTCCACGAAGGAGCCCATGGTGCCGGCGAAAGTAGCCTTGCGCACCATCTTGCCGTCGGCGGTGACGACCTTTATCTGTGCGGTGTTCAGGTTCACTGATTCCGTCGATGAATTAGACATTGGGTGGTTCTCTCAGTTTAGGTCCCGTGATTGGGGATGGAAGGTGGTGGGTTAGCTGTACTCGCGGGTGATTTCTGCGGTCATTTCGGCTTCGTGGATCGCCACGGCCTTCACGAGTTCAAGGATTTCGGCCGCACGGGCCTGGGGGATGACCACGACGCCGTCATCGTCAGCGGCGACGATGTCACCGGCGGCGCACACGATGCCGCCGATCGCGACGGGTTCACCGATCACGCCGGGGCCGTTCTTGAAGGGTCCCGCCGGGGTGGTGCCGCGTGCGAAGACTGGGAATTTGATGGAAGTGATGGTTGCTCGGTCCCGGATGTAGCCGTCGATGACCGCGCCGGTGGCTCCGGCAGCCTCGAAACGCTGCGAAAGCTGTTCGCCGACCAGTGCGCGGTGCTCGTGGCCGAAGCCGTTGATGACCACGATGTCGCCGGGCTCGATGTAGTTCAATGCTTCGATGACGGCGGCGTTGTCGCCGGCCGCCCCCAGGACCGTCAGGGCCGAGCCCACGCAATGCGCTCCCGCCCAGACGGGGTTGATGTTGCCGTCCACCAGGCCAAGGCGTTCCATGGCGTCCCCGATGTTGGCCACCGGGAAGGCCTCGAACGCGCGGACGAGTTCCCTCGGCGGCCGGGTCCACTCTGCCTTGCGGACTGTGAGTTCGAGGGTCGTTGCCATTGTTCCACCTTTGCTTGGTCCGGGGTTCCGGAGGGGTTGACGCCTTGAGACGGCAATCACATATGAGAAAAGTTTCGCGTTTTATTCTTCGTTCGTCAAGACCCCGATATTTCGCCGGTGTAAAAGGTTCCCACTGCGGCGAATCGCGGGAACTTGAGCTTCGTCGACTTCGATAGGGTTTCAGCGTGAGCACCACGAGCAATCCAACCGACGGAACTCCCATCGCCTTCGACGCGGCGGGTGAGGGTCCCGCCGTCGTACTCCTCCACGGTTCGGCGCTTTCACGCGCGATCTGGCGCGGACTCGGGTACGTCCAGGCTCTCGACGGATTTACAGTGGTGCGCGTGGATCTCCGGGGTCATGGGCGGAGCGGCAAGCCCTATGACCCGGAGGCGTATCGAATGCCCCTCGTTATCGAGGACGTGCTTGCGGTGATGGATGCCGTGGGCGCGGAGCGGGCGCACGTCGTCGGGTATTCGTTCGGGGCGCGCGTCGGCTTTGCCCTTGCGGCGGCCGCTCCCGCGCGGATCGCAAGCCTCGCGACGCTTGGCGGCACCTACCGATCGCAGCGCGGCGAGGTCGAAAAGGTGTTCTTTTCCGGGTATCTGGACGCGATCCGCTCGGGTGGCATGACGGCGTTCGCGGACGGCTTCGCGGCAGCCGGGAACGTGCTGGACCCGGCGAGCCGCGCGGCGTTCCTAGCGAACGACGCCGGTGCGCTGGCTGCGTATTTCGAGGCCACCGAGGCGGGGGAGGGGCTGCCGGAGGCGGTTCTCGCGCAACTCGCGCTCCCTGCGCTCCTTTTCGCCGGGACGGGCGACCCGCAGCGGCTTGAGCAATCGAAGCGCGCCGCGGAACTCATGCCCAATGCCCGCTTTGTCGAACTGCCCGGGCGTTCCCATGCTTCAACACTTTCGCCGGCCGGACCGGTGCTTGAAGAACTGGTTCCGTTCCTGCGCGGGAATGCGGGGCTCGGTTCCCGCTAGTGCGAGAGCCCGGCGGCGGTTTCCGTGAGGCTCTTCCCCTTGGTCTCCGGTGCCAACCACTGCGAGAGGGCGGCGCCAACCAAGGCGATGCCGGCAGCAATCAGCATGGACACCGCGGGGCCGAGGTTCGCCATCGACCACGGCAGCAGGAATGTGCCGGTTCCGGCGCCGATCCGGCTGACCGCGGCCGCGAATCCGGTGCCGACGCACCGGACCTCGGTGGGGAAGACCTCGCCCGGATAGACGCCTGTCAGTGTGTTGTACATGGCGTTGAAGAACGAGAATGCGAGGAACAAAGCCAGCACGATGACCGGGGGCGCCCCGCCCCACAGACCGATGACCGCGAGCAGCGCAGCGCACACCCATTGCGGCGGTACGGTCAGCACGCGGCGACCGGCCTTGTCGATTAACAGGACCGTGAGAATCACCGCCGCGAGGGCGACTGCGGAGAGGCCCACCCCGCCTGCCAAGCCGCCGCTCAAGCCGTATTGCTGAAGCACGGTGTCGGCGAATGTGGCGATCGCGAAGTACGGTGCCACGGCGCAGAACCAGAACATCGAGACAAAGAGCGTCGCCCGCCAGTACTGGCTCGAGAACAGCATCCCGAGCGTGCCTTTGCGGGTGTCTTCGTGCTCGACGTCGGACATTTCCGCGGCATGTTGCATGTACTTGTGCGCGACGGCTTTGGCCTCGTCCGCGCGACCCTGGTTCCACAGCCAACGCGGCGACTCGGGAAGGCCGAACCGGGCCAGGAACAAGACCACCGCGAGCAGTGTGCTCGTGCCCAGAATGGTGCGCCACCCTAGGCTCGTGGCGTTGACCAGCCAGTAGCCGAGTGCATACGCAACCATGAAGCCCGTGTACCAGGCAACCAAGGTGACGCCCATCAGCCGTCCGCGCAGGTTGGCCGGGGCGAACTCCGACATCAGCGGCCAGCCCACGGAGTACTCCATGCCGATGGCGACGCCCATCAATAGCCGCACCACGAACAGCAAACCAGGCGAATCGACGAAGAATTGCATGCCCGAGGCAATTACGAAAAGCGCCATGTCCATCAGGAATAGTGGCTTGCGGCCGAACTTGTCGGCGGCCCACCCGCCAATAGGGGAACCGAAGAAAATCCCGAACAACGGGCCGGCTGCGATCAACCCTTCCCAGACCGTCGACAAGCCCAGATCGGCTGTCAGGCTGCCGGCCACCGGACCGACGATCCCCAGGATGTAGCCATCCAGGAACATCCCCCCAGAGAGGACAAAAATCATCCTCCACATAAAGAGCCGCTTGAAAGCGGTTGCCTGCGCCAAAACCTCAGCCATTGTTCCTCGACTTAGAACGGGCGGCTTTTCCTCCCTCTATGGTGACTTCTTATCCCGGTCAGGGGAAGGGTGACTTTCTGCCGGGCGGATATCATTTAATGGTCAATTATTAATATCCAACGAAATAATCCGGAAGGATCCTCGTGGAACTCCGCCAGCTCCGCTACTTCCTGGTGGTCGCGGAAGAACTGCATTTCGGCCGCGCCGCCGAACGCCTGCACATGACCCAGCCACCCCTGACTGTCGCGGTCCGTAGGCTCGAGCACGAGCTCGGCGTACAGCTTTTCGACCGCACTACGCGCCGCGTGTCGCTGACCCCGGCAGGTCAAGCCTTCAGGGACCGCATCCAGTCCGCCGTCGCGGATCTCGACGGCGCTGGCGGGGAGGTTGCCGACGTCGCCGCCGGGAGGAGCGGCAAGATCAGGGTCGGGTTCGTCAGCTCGGCGAGCTACACCACGGTTCCCGAAGCCATCCGCACCTTCCGGCAGCAGCGACCACGCGTGGACCTGGTCCTGAATCCCCTCACGAGCGGTGAGCAGATCGAGCAACTATTGGACGGGAACCTGGACCTGGGGCTCGTCCGCGACCCGGGCGACATCCCCGGCTTGGACATCGAGTTGCTCGGTACTGAAGACCTGGTGGTGGTCCTCCCGGAAGCGCACCCCCTGGCAGGTTCCGCGGAAATCCGCCCGCAAGACCTCGAGGGGGAGCCGATGATCCTCTTCCCCTACCGGCTTATGCCAGGTTTCGTGTCGCGGGTCCTCCGCGTCTTCGAGTCGCTCCCGACGCCGCCAACCGTGGTTCAGCAGGCGATCCACCAGGAAACCGTCCTCGGCCTTGTCGCGGCCGGCTTGGGGATCTCGGTGCTGCCGGAATCGGTCCGGAGATTCAACATGCCCGGAGTGACCACGCGGCCGCTGGTGGGAAGGCCGCAGACCGAACTGCATGTAGCCCGCGGTCCGGGAAGGCACCCGGCTGCGGATGACTTTATTGCTTGTTTGAAAGGCGGAACCTTGGCGGCCTCGTGAGCTTGCGGCGGCTGCTTACTGAGGGACGTCTGTGACAGGTGTGACCAACGTGATTTCCGAGATAAATGTTGCGCAGGTCACATTAGCTGCCTATGCTGGGGAGGCTGCAGCGTGGCAGCGAACCGATGAAAGGCAGTGTATTGGCCAGCGACAGGCTCTCCGTGGTTGTTCGAGTCGACCTCGACGGCGAACAGATCCAGATAGCAGCGACGGGTCATGTGACCTCGTCAAGCCTTCAAGGGCTTTACCCCATCGTGCAGCGCACCAGCCGCCTCGCGGATGGCCTCGGCATCGAGGTGGACCTGTCGCGTGCCCTTGTTGACCCGGACGCGCTGGAACAACTGGAAGGCTACGCCAGGATCCACGAGCTTCCAGTCAGGGTCGAATACGCGCCGGCGGACGACACCGTCGCCATCCTGCCGTCCCGCATTGGAGATTCCAGTACCCTCGGGGCCGGACGGGCCGCCTGAACCACTTGGGCAGAGCGACAGGCCTCACAATGATCTACGCGCGGCATTTCCTTTGAGCAGGTCCTCGGCGCGGGCAGGGACGAGCTGTTGGAGAAAGCCCAGCGGCTCCGGGGCTTGGATCCTTGCCGCTGCTGCCGCCACCGATTCAAGTGCTGCTGCCGCAGTCTGCCTCGCGTCGTCCGGATCCATGCCCCAGGCTGACCCCTCGCGGACTAGGTGTTCAAGAGTGATGTAGCTCAGCCTGATCTGGCCGGCGATAGCGTGGCCGGCATTGTTGCTTGGTGCGTACAGCAGCAGCGTAGGTGCTACATCGTAAAGGGGCGCCAATTGGACCTCGCCGCCGTCACGCAGGATGAGGGAGTAGTTTTTGGAATGGGCGTCTCCATTGCCTATAAGCACGTTAAAGCTGACAGCCCGGAGAAGATCACGGCGGAATTCGGTCTCGTCGCGGGTGTGGGAACTGGCGGCATCCACCAGTTTGGTTAGCCTGGATGGCGGCGTCGAGGATCCCTCGTACTTCGCCGCGCTAGTCAGCGCGAGGGCCTGGGTGAAGTCCTCTTGATGGAGGCGGGTTCCATCAGGCGACCTGTCGAAGCGTTCAACGACGATGGCGCGGCGGGATCCGAAATCCGTCAAGTGCGCATTGGCGGCCGGCAGCCCTGCAATTGATGCTGTTTTCAATGCCCAGTCTTCCGAGGCGAGCAGGTCCGGAATGGTCGACTCCAACGGATCAGGTTTGATGATGTGGGTTGAAACCGCGCCGCGGACCGGCCATGCCCAACCGTCCCGATCCTGCGTGAGGAGCACTTTGGACTGGACTCCGCCGAGAGATGCCGTGACAAGGAAATCGTCCGGCAGGTCCCACGTTGGCAAGGACTCCACTACCGCTGTGACTTCCTCAGCCGTCATGGAGGCTGCGTCACCATGCCGTTCCGGTGTTTCACCGGGCGTTAGGACCTGGACAGCGCCCGCGCATTCTGACCCCAACACGCGAAGCAATCCGAAGGCGTCAGGGGCGGCGAGCCCATTTTCTCTGGCCAGGTGGGAGCGCACTTGGCCCTCGGGCAGTAGCCCGTCAAAAAAGTTATAGACCTGCGCACCGTCGATTCGGCTGCGGTTCAAGGGCAACGAAAGGGACAGCAAGATCGATCCGGCGCCATATTCCGCCAGAACTTCACGGTCGTACTGGAAGGATAGGCGAAGACCGCTTCCCTTCAGCTCACCGATGCGCCTGCCGCGCAGGAACACGTCCAACGTTCTCTGGGCGCTCATGGCCGAACCTGCAGCTTAGAAAACCGAGGAATAAGAGCGACATCCCTACCCAGCGCTCTGATCGCCTGCATGGCCACCACCATGGATACCGCTTCGCCCGCTTCCAAGCGGACGATTGTGCCGCGAGCCACCTTCAGTCGTTCCGCCAGATCCTGTTGTGTCAGTTCGGCTTCTTTGCGGGCATCTGCGATTGAGTGCCCCAACGAGACGGCATCGACGGCCCGGTAGAACGGTGTTGGCTCCAAATGTTCCATATATCGATCATATAGCGAACTACGCGAAATGATCGATATATGGAACATTTGGAGATATTTAGGCGATGTTCAATAAATTGAACATTCCACCCTCCAAAGGGGGTACCCGCGCACCCTCCCACCGGCAGGCAATCCCGAATACCGTGAATGGCATGGTTACGGAACTGATCCTTAATAACGGTGTCACCATGCCCGCCCTCGGCTTGGGCGTCTTCCAGAGTCCACCCGAGGAGACGACGGCGGCCGTCCGGGCCGCGCTCGATACTGGCTATCGGCACATCGACACTGCCGCGGCCTACGGCAACGAGAAAGAAGTCGGCGAGGGAATCCGCCAATCCGGGGTGGACCGCTCCGAGGTATTCATTGAGACCAAGATCTGGGTGAGCGATTACGGCTACGAGAACGCCCTGCACGCTTGGGACAAGGCCACCGGCAAGCTGGGCACAGACTATCTTGACCTTTTCATCCTCCACCAACCCGCCCCCGACCGGTTCGACAAGACCATTGCCGCGTACAAGGCCTTGGAGTCGTTGCTTGAGGACGGGCGTGTGCGGGCCATCGGCGTCAGCAATTTCATGCCCCATCACCTGGAGCAACTACTTGCCGAAACCACGATTGTCCCGGCCGTGAACCAAGTCGAGGTCCACCCCTACTTCGCCCAGCGTGACGTCCAGGCGAAGGACTCCGAACACGGCATCCTGACCCAAGCGTGGTCACCGATCGGCGGCATCACCTTCTACCCAGGCTGGGGCGAGAACCGGCGCAACGTCATGGAAGATCCGGCGATTGCCGCCGTCGCGCAGTCCTACGGCAAGTCACCCGCCCAAGTGATGCTGCGCTGGCACCTCCAGCAGGGCCGCTCCGCGATTCCGAAGTCCACGAATCCCGCTCGCATAGCCGAGAACTTCGATGTCTTCGGCTTCGAGCTCAGCGCCGACGAACTCGCCGCGATCGACGCCTTGGATACCGGTGTGCGCAACGGACCCGATCCGGACGTAGCCCGTCCGGAACGATTCGCGATGGTGATCCCGGAAGCCTAAGAAACGCGGCTAGCTTCGGGTCGAACGCCGGACTACCAGGCGCGGGGGCACGAGGATTTCCGTGCCGGCCAGTGGCATGGCGTCGTCCGAAACTAGCCACGACGCCGCTACCCGTCCGATCTCTTCGGCGCCGGTGTCCACGGATGTGAGGCTGATGGCTTCGATCCCGGCGAGGAAGGTGTTGTCGTAACCGGTGATGGCGACGTCGTCGGGAATGCGAAGCCCGCGTTGGCTGGCCGCGTTCATCGCGCCGAGCGCCACGAGGTCGTTGACGCAAGCCAGCGCCGTGGCGCCCGGCCGCCGATCCAGCACACGCTGGGCCGCGAGGAACCCGCTTTGCTCGTCGAACTCGGCGGATTCCACGTGGATGTTCTCTTCGAGCCCGAACTCCGTCATGGCATGCGCATAAGCCTCGGCGCGGCGCTGGCTGGCGGGGCCGCCGGCCCCGCCCAAGTGCGCGATTTTCGTGTGGCCAAGTGACACGAGGTGTTCGACGACGGCCCGCATCCCGAGCTCGTTGTCGCTGCGGACCGACGCGGCCCGGGGGAGCTCGTCGATGGCGGCCGCCGCGACGACAATCGGAATGTCGGGGCGCAGTTTTTGGAGTTCCGAAACGTCCGGAGTCACCCCCACCACCAACAAAGCCGAAGCGTTGAGGTCTTCGAAAGCGTTGACAATGCGCCGGTCGGTTCGAGTGGTGCCGTCACGGTCCTGGATGACTGCGCTCGACATGAGGCCGTACCGGCCGGCCGCATCCAGTTCGGTGCGGACGGTGTCCACGATGGTCGCGAAGAGCGGGTTGTGCAGGTTCGAGACGAGGATTCCGATGAAGCTGCCCTTGTAGGCAGAAAGTGAACTAGCCACCCAGTTGGGCCTGAAGCCGAGCCTTTCGGCGGCAGCGTGCACCCGACGTCGGCGTTCCGGGCTGACCTTTTCCGGCTTGCGGTAGACGAGCGAGACCAGCGCCTTGGAAACATCGGCCTCCACGGCGACGTCGGCCATGGTCGCCCTCCGGGGGCCTTCGGTCATGTCTCTCCTCAGCTGGCACAATCTCCCGCAGTCGCGCGAGTTTTGCGTGCCGGCCATTGCCGGCACGCAAAAGGTCACACAAAGGATATCGGCCCCGGAACTCAGGCGAGCCGGCGCTTGGTTTCTTCCAGCATCCAGATGGAGTTCTCGCGGGCTTTCTCCTCCTGCGAGAAGACCGCGACTGTGGCAATGCCGTCGAAGTTGACGCGTTTGAGGGCGGCGAAGAAGCCGTCCAGGTCTACTTCGCCTTGGCCGTAGGGCAGGTGTTGGTGCACTGTGGCGTTGGTGTCGGCCGGGTTGAGGAGGTAGCGGCGTCCGCCCGAGGCGCGGTAGTCGAACGAGTCGGCGAGGTGGAGGTGCTTGAGGTCCGGCCCGGCGTACTCGACGATGGTCGCGGGATCGTGGCCTTGGTAGAAGGTGTGCGGGACGCAGTACAGGAATCCGACGTTGGGGGAGTTGAGCCCGCGGATCATGCGCACGGCTTCGATGCCGTCCTCGATGAAGTCGTCCGGGTGTGGCTCGATGTTGAGCTTGATTCCTTCCTTCTCGAGGCGGGGCAGGAGGACTTCCATGGATTTGAGCCATTGGGCTTCGCTGCGTTCGCTTTGTTCCGGACGGCCGGAGCATTCGGAGTTCATCTGGTCTACGCCGAGTTCGATGGTGATGTCGATGGTGCGCTGCCAGGACCGGATGGCTGCCAGGCGTTCGTCTTCGTCGGGGCTGGACCAGCGAAGGATGGGGAGCACTGAGGCGATTTTGACGCCTGTTTCCTTCAGGGCCTTCTTCAGTTGCTGGATGAGGTCATCGTTCGCCCGCGGGTGCAGGTAGAACGGGAAGAAATCGTCCCGCTGGGAGAATTCGATCCATTCGTATCCGAGGTCAGCGACGGTACGGACCATTTCCGGGATGGGGAGGTGGCGGAAGGGCAGGGGGTCGAGCGTGATTTTCATGGGTGTTTCCATAGGGACTGGCTGGGTTCCGTGATACCGACGGCGGCGCGCAGCGTCTGTGCGGCGATGGGGATCGATTCTTCGCGGGGAAGGTCCCAGTCCTCGTTTTCGATGCACACGGCACCGTCGAATCCGGCTTTGCGGACGTTTGCCAGGAAATCGGTCCACCATTGCACGTCGTGTCCGCGGCCGGCGGCGACGAAATGCCATGGCCCGTCCTGCGGGGGCTGGGTGGTGAGGTACCGTCCGCCGAGGGGCTGGGGGTTCTCCTCGGGTGGAATGTAGCTGTAGCGGTCGTCGAGGACGCCCCATTCGGCGATGTTTTCGTGGACCAGGACGGTGTCCTTGGCAGCGACGTGCCAGATCCGTCCGGCGAACCGTGCGGCCATGCGGTTGGGATCGATGCCTTGCCAGAAAAGGTGGCTGGGGTCCAGGTTCACGCCCAGGTAGTCCGATCCCACGGAATCGATGAGCCGCTCCAGGGTCGCGGGGCTGTAGCAGAGCATGTGCGGGTGGATTTCGAGGGCCAGCTTGACGCCATGGTCTTCGGCGAACGCCGCCGTTTCCTTCCAATACGGAAGGGCGACGCTCCACTGGTATTCGCGGACTTCCAGGAGCCCGCTTTCCCACGGGACGAGCGACCACGTGGGAAGTGTCGCCCCCGGTCCGGAACCTACGCTGCCGACCATGGCATTGAGCCGGTCCAGGCCAAGCTGCGAGCTCAACACAATGGCGTCGCGCAGGTCCTTGCGGTGCGGAACATGGACTTCGGGATCCGGGTGGAGGGGATTGCTGTTCGCATTGAGGATGGCGAGATTAACCCCGCTTTCCGCGAATTGCTGGAGGAATTCCTCGCGCATTGCGGGGCTTTGGACGAGGGCTCCCGGATTGCAGTGCCCGTACGGATTGAAGCCGCCGGCGGGCACCTCCGCGTCCGTGATTCCCCAGTTCCGCGCCTTGTCGAGCGCGTCCCGGAGGGAGTGGTCCATCAATGATGCGAGGTAGAGGCCGACCCTCATCGGAAGGATTTCTGGTTCATCGAGCGTCCTTGCTTCGGTAGCGGCGGGTAATTCTGCGGGTTTATGAATTGAACTTTAGATCGGTCTAAACATTGCTGTCAATATGTCCTATCATGTGAATGTGCTGGAATTCCCGGCATGCAGACCAGGCCGCCAACGGCGGCGGAACGAAGGAATGTTCGATGACGATCAGCCCCACCACCGACACCACGCGCAGGCTCCGCGTCGCCCTCATCGGGGCCGGCCTGATGGCCAAGTCGCACACCCTCGCCTACGGCGCCCTCCCCACTCTTTTCCCGGCACTCGGTGCCGCGCCCGAGCTCAGCGTGCTCGCCGACGTCGACGACGCCCGCGCAGAATCCGGAGCGCGCCAACTCGGTTTCTCCCGCTGGACCAGCGACTGGCGCGAGGCCGTCAACGATCCCGAGGTGGACGTCGTCGACATCGTCACGCCCAACTGGCTCCACTACGAAGTGGCCATGGAAGCAATCGCCGCCGGCAAGCACGTCTACTGCGAAAAGCCGCTCGCGATCACCGCCAAAGAAGCCCGCGCCATGTGGGAAGCTGCCCGGGAAGCCGGCGTGAGCACGGTCGTCGGGTTCTCCTACCTCGGAAACCCCGGCGTGCAGCTCATCAAGCGGCTTATCGACGACGGCACGCTCGGTGACGTCTGGAGCATCAAGGGACATTTCGTCGTCGACGCCAACGCCGATCCCTCCCTGCCACGCACCTGGCACTACGAACGGAGCAAAGCCGGACTGGGCGCCCTCGGCGACATCGGATCCCACGTCATCTCACTCGTCCAGGCGCTCGGCGGCCCCATCACGCGCGTGTTCGGCGACCTCGCCACCGTGGTGCCGCAACGGCCTGAGGCGTCCGGCGCCCTTTCCTACGGTTCAAAGGCCGCGGCGGACGCGCCTTTGCTTCCGGTCGAAAACGACGACGTCGCCACCGTCCTGGGGCGGCTCGCCAACGGTGCGTCCGTGGTCATCGAAGCAAGCCGCGTCGGCAACGGACACCCCTTCGACCTCGGCGTCGAGGTGTTCGGCTCGAAGGGCTCCGTGCGCTTCTCCCAGCAAGACTCCTACAAAGTGGAGCTGTTCCTGCGGGGCGAGGAACCAGCCGTCTTCCCCGGCACCACGACAGTCACGCTCGGCCCCGGCCACGGCGACTACGCCGCCTTCTGGCCCTTCCCCGGCGTCACCCTCGGCCTCCACGAACTCAAAGCCATCGAAATCCGCAACCTCTTCCAAGCAATCCTTGACGGAACACAGGCCTACCCTTCCTTCGAGGACGGCTGGCGCGTCACAGAAGTGCTCGAAGCGGCCGAACGGTCCAGCCGTGCCGGGGCTTGGGAGAACGTGTCACATTAGTGTCTGCCCGAGAGGGCATAATGGCGCGGGTGGGGAAAACCAAGAATATTGTCCTGGGGCTCGCGGCCCTGCTGATCGCCGCTTCATTGTCCGCTTGCGATGACGGCCGAGCCGGAGCCGAGGGGGCGGCGAAGCAGCTCGCGTCGTCCCTCGCAGCGCTCGACGTCGGGACCCTCGCCGTGGAGGGCAAGGACGCCGCCGCGGCGAATGAGCAGATCAAAGCCGTGTTTGCCGCGCTCGACCCGGCGAAGCCCGCCGTCGAAAGCGGAGCGGTGAAGCTCGACGGGGACAAGGCCACCGTTCCGCTCAATTACACGTGGAAGATCGGGACCGCGGAGTGGAAGTACTCAGCGGAAGCCAGCCTGAAAAAGTCGGGGGACAAGTGGGCCGTGCAGTGGGCTCCGGCGCTCTTGGAGCCGGAACTGAAGGATGGCGAAATCCTGGAAAAGACGGTCGCTTCGCCGTCCCGGGCGGACATCCTCGGGGCAGGCAACGCCAAGCTGGTCACGTACCGTCCGGTGGTTTACGTCGGGGTGGACAAGACCCAGCTCGGATCGGCGGACCCTGCCGCTTCCGCGTCCAAGGTGGCCCAGCTGGTTGGCGTGGACGAAGCCGCGTACGTCAAGCAGGTCCAGGCGGCAGGTCCGCAGGCATTCGTCAGCGCCATCACGCTGCGCGAGGACGGCAGGACCATCACTGACCAGCAGATCGCGGCAATCCCCGGTGCCCGCGGTGTCCCCGACACCCTTCCGCTCGCGCCGTCGCGCACGTTTGCCCGCGCCCTCCTTGGCACCGCGGCCGAGGCAAGCGCCGAGCAAATCGAGAAGGCCGGGGGTGCGCTCAAGGCGGGTGACGTCGTCGGGAGCGGCGGCCTGCAGGAGCAATACGACGCCCAGCTCCGCGGACAAGACGGGGTCACCATCCAAACCCGCCCGCAAGGCATGACCGACGAGCAGCTCAAGGCCGCTAAGCCGGACCCGCGACGCCGGCTTTTCGCCGTCGACACGAAAGCGGGCGAACCGCTCAAGACCACCCTTGATCCGCGCCTGCAACAGCTCGCCGAGGACACCTTGGCGGGGGTCGGTCCGGCGTCGGCAATCGTGGCGCTCCGCCCGTCCACCGGCGCTGTGCTCGCGGCCGCTTCCGGCCCGGGCAGCAACGGCTACAACACTGCCATGCTGGGCCAATACGCTCCGGGTTCGACGTTCAAGATGATCGATTCCCTCGCCATGTTCCGCAACGGCATGACGCCGGACTCGAAAGTCGAATGCACTCCGACCATCACTGTGGACGGCAGGACCTTCAAGAACGCCGAAGGGTACCCGGCGTCCTCCTTGGGCTCCGTGACCTTGCGGGACGCCTTTGCGCACTCCTGCAATACGGCGTTCATCAGCATGCGCGACCAAGTCAGCCAAGCCCAGCTCGAATCCGCGGCAACATCCTTGGGTGTGGCGGTCGAGGCCCCGAAGCTCGGCGCCAACGCTTTCCTGGGCTCCGTGCCTGGGAACGCCGACGGCACTGAACACGCAGCGTCCATGATCGGCCAAGGCAAGGTGCTGCTGTCTCCGCTCGCCGCGGCCGTCATGGCCGGGTCGGTGGCACGTGGCGCGCCCGTGTCGCCCCAGCTTGTGTTGAATCCCGGCGCCGGTTCGCCGTCAGCGAGTGCTTCGGCAAGTCCGGCGGCAGGCGATTCAGCCGCGGCGTCCGGTTCGCCGTCGTCGACTCCCTCTTCGCCCGCGGCCCCGCCGTCGGACAAACCGATCACCGCTGCCGAAGCAGGCGCGCTCAGCGACATGATGCGCGCCGTCGTGACGTCGGGCCACGCCGGGTTCCTCGCGAACGTTCCTGGCGCTCCCGTTGGCGCGAAGACCGGGACGGCGGAATTCGGGCAGGACAACCCGCCAAAGACGCACGCCTGGATTGTCGCCGTTCACGGCGACCTGGCAGTAGCCGTGTTCGTGGAAGACGGCGGACTGGGAGCGACAACCAGCGGACCCCTGCTCAAGTCGTTCCTGACGGCGGCCGGCTGACCTAGACAAGGGTGCCCGCCGGGTGCACACTTAATTCAACGCCTGTTGAATTAGTTTCGGGAGTTGCCATGGAGCAGTTCGAAAGCACCACATGCGTCATTGCGGGCGGCGGTCCGGCCGGAGTGATGCTCGGGCTCTTGCTGGCCCGGGCCGGCGTCGAGGTCACCGTCCTTGAGAAGCACGCCGACTTCCTGCGCGATTTCCGCGGCGACACCGTCCACGCGTCCACCATCCGGCTCCTGGACGAATTGGGGCTCGGCGAAGGATTCCGGGCCCTGCCCCAAAGCAAGCTAGGGAATTTCAGGCTGCCCACCGCTGGGGGAGAAGTCACCCTGGCCGACTTCGGGCGCCTCAAGCCACCGTACGACTACGTCGCCATGGTGCCGCAATGGGATCTCCTCAATTTCCTGGTGGACGCCGCTCGCCACGAGCCGCAATTCACCCTCCGCCTGAACACCGAGGCCACGGACCTGGTGTACGACGGCGGCCAGGTCGCCGGCGTCGTGTACCGAACCCGGGACGCGGCAACCGGAGCCGAGACGGGAACGGGAGAGTTGCGTGCCCGGCTGACAGTAGCGTGCGACGGCCGCAGCTCCGTGCTCCGGCAGAAGGCGGGGCTTGTTCCCCGCGAGTTTCCCGTGCCGTTCGATACGTGGTGGTTCAGGGTTTCCCGGAATCACAACGAACAAGCGCAACTGGCCTCCATCACACCGCGATTCTCTGGCAGCGACGTGCTGCTGAGCCTCACCCGCAAGGACTACTACCAAATCGCCTACATTGCGGAGAAAGGCAAGGACGCCCAATTGCGGGCTGAAGGAGTGGAGAGCTTCCGAGCCCGCGTCGCCCGGATCCGCCCGGACCTTGCCGACCGCGTTGACGAAATCGGGTCCATGGACGATCTCCACATGCTGGACGTCAAGCTCAACCGGATCGGCCGTTGGCACAAACCAGGCCTCCTCCTCATCGGCGACGCAGCCCACGCCATGTCCCCGGCCGGTGGCGTCGGAATCAACTTGGCCATCCAAGACGCGGTCGCCGCTGCCCAACGCATCGCAGGCCCGCTCCTTCGGGGCACTCTGAGCGAGGCCGATCTTGCTTTGGTCCAAAAGCGCCGCTGGTTCCCCACCGTGGTGATCCAGGCCGCCCAACTGCTCATTCAAAAGGTGGTCTTCGGCCCGGCCGTCAAGGGCCAACTGGCGGCTCCGCCGAGTCGGCTGTTGTCCGTCGTCAGCCGCGTTCCCTGGCTTTCGAAACTTCCGGCGCTCATGATCGCCTTCGGGCCGCGTCCCGAGCACGCACCTGAATTTGCGCGCAGGAAGGCCCCGTCGAGCGGAAACCCGGCGTGACCAGGGGACGCCGGCCCGGCCAAGTGAGTAGCCGAGAGGCCGTCCTGCGCGCAGCCCGCGAAGAATTCAGCCGCAAAGGCTACGACGCCGCAACGGTCCGGGCCATCGCCGCTCAGGCGGGGGTGGATCCTGCCATGATCAACCACCATTTCGGGACCAAGGTACAGTTGTTCATGGCCGCCCTCGAGTTGCCCGTCGACCCGAAGGAACATGTCCTGGCCATCCTCGACGGTCCCTCGAACGGAATCGGCGAACGATTGCTGACCCGCTTCCTGACGGTGTGGGACTCATCGGCGGGGAAAGCCGGCGTCGCGGTCTTGCGCACAGCCATGCAACACGAGTGGAGCGCGTCGCTCGTCCGCGAGTTCATCGTCAACCGGGCCATCAGTCCCCTCCTGACGGGTTTGGGCGTGCCCGCGGACGAAGCCGCCTGGCGCGGAAACCTCGTGGCGTCGCAGCTTTCCGGACTCATCCTGACCCGGTACCTCATCAAACTGGAGCCGCTCGCTTCGGCGCCGCACGCCGTCGTCGTCCATGCCTTGGCGCCGACCATCCAGCGCTACCTCACCGGTCCGGTGGGCACGGCGCAGGATCCTCGCGAGTGAGCCGCCGCGGGCAACCCGCCTGTGGTCCATGGGAAGATTGAACGTGTGGCCCATATTGACGTTTCCGGCATCGACTACTTCCTCTCCGACGGCACCCAGCTGCTTAACGGTGTGACCTTCAAGGTGCCGGACGGCAGCAAAACCGCGCTGATCGGGCCGAACGGAACCGGAAAGACGACACTTTTCAAGATCATCGCCGGCGATCTCACGCCCGATGAAGGCGTCATTGGCCGCTCCGGCGCCATGGGCATCATGCGCCAGTTCGTCGGCCAGGTCCGCGATGAATCCACCGTGCGGGACCTCCTCGTCTCCGCCGCGCCGCCCGCCCTCGCCGCGGCCGCCAAGGCGGTGGACGACGCCGAACTCGCCATGATGGAGTACGACGACGAGCCCACCCAAATGCGGTACGCCCAAGCGATCGTGGACTGGGGCGACGCAGGCGGTTACGACGTCGAGACCGTCTGGGACGAGGTCTGCATGGCAGCGCTGGGCCTTCCATTTGACCGCGCGCAGCACCGCCCGGCGTCGAGCCTTTCAGGTGGCGAGCAAAAGCGACTGGTGCTTGAAGCGCTGTTCTCCGGACCGGATGAACTCCTGCTCCTCGACGAACCGGACAACTACCTTGACGTTCCGGGCAAGCGCTGGCTTGAAAACAAGCTCAACGAATCCAAGAAGACTGTGTTCTTCATCAGCCACGACCGCGAGCTGCTCAACAACGCCGCGGGGCGCATCGTGACGCTGGAACCCGGAATCAACGGCGCCGGCGCCTGGGTGCACGGTGGCGGATTCGGCACCTATGTTGACGCCCGCGCGGACCGCAACGCGCGCTTCGAGGAATTGCGTAAACGTTGGGACGAGGAGCACGTGAAGCTCAAGGAACTCGTCAACATGTACAAGACCAAAGCCGCATTCCGGTCCGACATGGCCAACAAATACCAGGCCGCGCAGACCCGCCTCGCCAAGTTCCTGGAAGCCGGTCCGCCCGAGGCGCTGCCGCTCGAGCAAAACGTCAACATGCGCCTGCGCGGCGGCCGGACGGCGAAGCGTGCGGTGGTTGCCGAAAAGCTCGAACTCACGGGTCTCATGAAGCCGTTTTCGACCGAAATCTGGTTCGGGGACCGCGTGGGCGTGTTGGGCTCGAACGGCTCGGGCAAGAGCCACTTCCTGCGTTTGCTTGCGTCCGGGGGAACCGATCCGGAGCGCGAGCACCTGCCCGTTTCCGACGTCGAGATCGCCGAAGTGCCGCACGAAGGCACCGTGAAACTCGGAGCCAGGATCCGTCCGGGCTTCTTCGCGCAGACCCACTCGCGCCCTGACCTGATGGGCCGGACACTCCTGGATATTCTGCACCGTGGCGACGAACACCGTTCGGGACTGGGCCGCGAAGCAGCGTCCGGCGCGCTCGATTCCTACGGGCTCGTCGGCTCGGCCGAGCAAAAGTACGAGTCCCTTTCCGGCGGCCAGCAAGCCCGCTTCCAGATCCTGCTCCTGCAGCTTTCCGGCGCGACGCTCCTGCTGCTGGACGAACCGACGGACAACCTGGACCTCCACTCGGGCGAGGCCTTGGAACGCGCCATCGATGCGTTTGAGGGAACGGTACTCGCCGTCACCCACGACCGCTGGTTCGCGAAATCATTCGACCGCTTCCTCGTCTTCGGCTCCGACGGCAAGGTCTACGAATCCGCCGAACCCGTCTGGGACGAGTCTCGCGTTGAGCGGGCTCGCTAAGTCCCGGTAACGATCGGCGCGGCACGCGCGTCGCGCCGTCCCAGGACGCTCGCTCACGTTTGGTGGGTTTTTTCGGCACGCTCACATGCCCGACGGCGGCCCGCCCGGATCTGCGCGAGCGTTCCCGTTTTTGCGTCCAGACGTGAGCGACGGTCGGGTTATGGGGCATCGGACGTGAGCAGGTGCCCGACGGCGGCGCGGGACTTCCCCAGCGACGCAACGATGTGTACGATCGTACGCATGGCTGATTACTTCGCAGGCGACCCCCGCACGAACCGTGAACGGATGCTCGCCGGGGACCTCTATATCTCCGACGATCCCGAAAGCGCCAAGGAATCGCAGCGCGCTGTCGTCCTCCAGTCGAAGTACGCCGCCGCCTACGTCGAGGATCCGGACGGTGCCAGGCTCATCCTCGAAGAGCTCCTGGGGAGCCTTGGCGATGAGGCCCACATCAAGCCGCCGCTCTACGTTGATTACGGCACCTACATCACAGTGGGCGCGCGAACTTTCATCAACTACAACCTGACCGCCCTGGACGTTGCCCCGATCACTATCGGGGAAGATTGCCAGATCGGCCCGAACGTCCAGCTCCTCACGCCGACCCATCCCGTGGAACCGCAGCCTCGCCGGGACCGGCTGGAAGCGGCAGAACCGATCACCATCGGAGACAACGTCTGGCTCGGCGGCGGAGCGATCGTACTTCCGGGAGTGAGCATCGGGGACAACTCGGTGATTGGCGCGGGCGCCGTGGTGACCAAGGACATTCCCGCCAACTCGCTGGCTGTCGGGAATCCGGCCCGCGTCATCCGGGAGATTTGACCGTGGCTTCCCGGCGCTTCGATCCGGAACGCAGGGACAGGATCATCGACGCCGCCCTCGACGTGATCGCGGCCCAAGGCGTCGCGGGCGCTTCGCACCGCAAGATCGCGGAGCACGCGGGCGTTCCGCTGGGCTCGATGACGTACCACTTCGTCAGCATGGACGAACTCCTGACGGAGGCGTTCAGGCGCTTCGCGAACTCGATCGCCGACCGCTTCGATCAGCAGTTCGGTGAAGCGGCGGACGTCGACGGCGCCCGGCAGGCTGTGGTGGACTTGATCCACCTCGATTTGCTGGATTCACAGCGGGACTTGGTCCTGACGCACGAGCTCTATACGCTCGCCGCCAGGAAGCCGGTGTTCCGCCAGATCACCCGCGACTGGATGGCCCGGAGCAGGAGGGCTCTCGGGCTGCATTTCGACCCGGAGACGTGCAGGATGCTCGATGCCTTGATCGAGGGACTCTTCATCCACGCCGCCCTTGACACCGAACCGCATGACCGGGCCACAGCCGTCGAGGCCGTTGCCCGCATCACCACCCCGATCAAAACCCGTCCCGCACGGGAAACCAAAGAACCGAACCTGACGTGAATACCTCTGTGGAAGTTGTGACCGTATGACCACCAGCACCAAAACCGTCCAAAAAGTGAACGCCGCCGCAATCGCCACTTTCCTGGTCTTCGGCATGAACGGTCTGGTCTTTGCCAGTTGGGCGGCCCGCATTCCTGCCGTGATGGAGGCGTTGAACCTCGGCTCGGGGCAGATGGGCACCCTGTTGCTGTGCACCGCCGTCGGGTCCCTTGTGGCGCTGCCGTCCGCAGGCTGGGTAGTCGGCCGGATCGGTACGGCTCACACCATTCGTTCCGCCGGAATGCTCGTTGCAGTCGCGGGCACCGCCGTCGCCTTCTCGCTCATGGCCGGTACCGTCGCGGGGACCGCTTTGGCGTTGTTCTTCTTCGGCGTCGGGATCGGCTTGTGGGATGTCTCGCAGAACATCGAAGGGGCCGACGTCGAACACCGGCTCGGGCGCACCATCATGCCGCAGTTCCACGCGGCTTTCAGCGGGGGCGCCTTTGTGGGCGCCTTGATCGGCGCGTGGCTTTCGGAGATCGGGGTCGGGCTGCCGGAGCACTTGCTGGTGATCGCCGGCGTCGTCGTGGTGTTGATGCTGATCGCGCCGCGCTACTTCATGCCCCATGTGGCCCACGCTGTGGCGTCCGACGGCGCCATGGCGGCCCCCAAGGGCCCCTCGGCCTGGCGGGACTCCCGCACGCTGCTGATCGGCGTCGTTGTCCTCGGCGCGACCCTCACGGAAGGCGCGGGGAACGACTGGATCGCCAAGGCGACGGTGGATGGCCTGGATGCTTCCGAATCGACCGGCGCCCTCTTGTTCGCGTTGTTCGTGGCCGCGATGACTTTGATGCGGTTCCTCGGTGGGCGCGCGATCGACCGCTTCGGGCGGGTTGCCGTGCTTCGGGCCAGCATGGCTGCCGCGGCCGTGGGGCTCGCGCTCTTCGTCTTTGCGGGCAACATGGTTGTCGCGGCGCTGGGTGCCGCACTGTGGGGTATCGGCGCTGCCTTGGCGTTCCCGATGGGCATGTCCGCTGCCGCAGACGATCCGAAGCACGCTGCCGCGCGTGTCTCGGTTGTTTCCACCATCGGCTACATCGCATTCCTCGCCGGTCCGCCGCTCCTCGGATACTTGGGCGACCACACCGGAATCCACATGGCTTTGCTGGCCATCGGCGTTCCGATTCTGATCGCCTTGTGGTTGGCCGGCGCCGCGAAGCCGCTCGTTAAACAGGACTGACTCGCAGCCGTCGCCTCAAAGCGACAACTGCGAGCCAGCCGGCGATTAATGGCCTACGGCGCAGACGTAGCCGGTGCCGAGGGAATGTTGCTCGGCGAGACACCGTTGGTGGCGGCGCCGCTCGGCCGGTTCCGGCCCTGGCCGTTTTGTCCGTTGAAGTTCTGGAACTGGCCGCGGCCCCGGGTGGGCCGCGCGTCCATGGCTTTAGTGACGCCGACGCCGGCGAAGAACCCGACCACAATCAGCAGCACGGCCACGAGGATCTGCGTCAGACGACCCATCTTGAAGCGCTTCTTGGGCACGAACGGCTCCGGCGATTGACCGAACGACTGGGGAGCCTGCGGCCGTCCCCAACCCTGGTCGGAGGCGGGTTCGTGTCCGGTGGCGTTCAGGACGGTTGTCGGCTGTCCGCCGTAAGGCGGCAGCGGCTCGGTGGGGTTGGACGAACCGGGTTCCGGTGCGGAGTAGGACATGTGAATCTCCTGTTTGGGGTTTCGTTGAGTTGAGGGGGCTATTCGTAGCGAAGGGCATCGATCGGGCGGAGTTTCGCCGCTTTGTTCGCGGGGTAGATTCCGAAGACCAAGCCGATGGCGGCGGAAACGAGGAACGAGAGCCACACGGTCCACCACTGCACTTCGGGCTGGGTGCCTAGCACGGGGAACGCGCTGCCGATGTAGCCTCCGGCGATGCCCAAAAGCCCGCCGATGAGTGAAATGATGAGCGACTCGATGAGGAACTGGCTCACGATGCTGCCCCGCGAGGCGCCGATCGCCTTGCGGATGCCGATTTCTCGGGTCCTTTCGGTGACCGTGACGAGCATGATGTTCATGACGCCGATGCCGCCGACGAGGAGCGAGATGCCGGCCACGGCTCCCAGGAGGATGGTCAGGGTGGCCGTCGTTGTGGTTGCGGTGGTGAGGATCTGCGCCTGGTTCCGTACCTGGTAGTCGCGGTTGGCGGACGTCACGTTGTGCCGCGCGTCGAGGATCATCTGGATCTCGTTCTGCGCCTGGTTCATGACGTCGGCGGATTTCGCCTGGACCGTGATGGACGAAAGCGACGGCGAGTAGCCGGTGAACTTGTCCTGCGCGGCGCTGTAGGGGATTACCACGATGTCGTCGGGATCGTTCAGGCCCGAGGAACCCTTGGAGGCGAGCACGCCGGAGACCACGAAGTTCTGCCCGTTGAGCGCGATCGTCTGCCCGACGGCGGAGTTCACCTGGTTGCCCACGAGGTCCTGCGCCACGGTGTTGCCGATCACCGCCACCTCAGTGCCGTTGGTCGCGTCGCCGTCGCTGAAGTAGGAGCCGGCCGAGAGGGCGTCGTTGGAGATGGAGAAGTACGACGGCGTGGTCCCCACGAACGTCGCGACCGCGTGGGTCGCGTCCTGGAAGGTTGCCGTGACGTTCTGGGCGGTGACAACGGGAGCCGTGCTGGCGACGTCGGGCGCCATGACCGGATCGGTCAACGCGGCCATATCCTGGAGCGTCAGGTTGGTGCTGCGGGAACGCGTACCCGTAACGGCCTGGCCGCCGCCCGCGGACCGGCCGCCCGCCGTCGTCTGCCGGCTCACGGTGAGCACGTTGGTGCCCAGCTTGCCGATCTGCGCCTTGATCGCGTTGGACGTGCCGGCACCGACTGCCAGCAGGATGATGACTGACGCGATGCCGATCAGGATGCCCAAAGTGGTGAGGATCGAGCGCATCTTGTTGGCCATGACCCCCGAGAGGGCGAAGCGGATGGATTCGGCGATCATCATAGCGGCACCGCCGTCGCGAGCGGGTGCGCATTGACGTCGCGGAGCCGGTGGTCCTCGATGATGTGGCCGTCCTGGAAGCGCACCACGCGGTTGGCCCGCGCGGCGACGTCGGACTCGTGCGTGATCATGACGATGGTCCGGCCGTTGGCGTGAAGGGACTCGAAGAGGTCCAGGATTTCATGGGACGACTTCGTGTCCAGTGCGCCCGTCGGTTCGTCGGCGAGGAGCAGGACAGGGTTGGTGACGAGGGCCCGCGCAATGGCTACTCGCTGCTGTTGGCCACCGGAAAGCTGTGAAGGCTTGTGGTCCGCGCGGGCTGCGAGGCCCACGGAATCCAGCACTTCCAAGGCGCGCTCACGGCGCTCCTTGCGATGCACGCCCGCGTAGGCGAGCGGCATGGAGACGTTGTCCACGGCGCGGGTTCGCGGAATCAGGTTGAAGTTCTGGAACACGAAGCCGATTTTCCGGTTACGGATCTGGGCCAGTTGGTATTCGTCCAGCGTTCCGGTGTCGATCCCGTCCAGGTGGTAGGTGCCCTCCGTGGCTCCATCAAGGCAGCCGATGATGTTCATCATGGTGGACTTTCCAGAACCGGAAGCGCCGATGATGGCAACGAAGTCGCCGCGCTCAATGGAAATGCTGACGGAGTCCAAAGCGCGGACTTCGGCTTCTTCCTTGCCGTAGATCTTGCTGACGGAGTCCAGGTGGATGACAGCGTTGTTCACGGCTGGTTACCCGCCGTTTCCACGTGCGCCGCTGAACGCGCCGCCGCCTGCGCCGCCCGCGCCACCGAATCCGCCGGCCCCGCCACCGGTTCCGCCACCGAAGCCTGTCCCGGTCCGACCGGTTGTGGTGCTGGTGTCCAAGGTCGAGGAAACCACGGGAAGTTCAATCTGGTCGCCCGCGCTGAGTCCGGTGAGGACCTGGGTCCGGCCGTTGTCCGTGATTCCCGTGGTGATGGTCACCGGCGTCGACGTTCCGTTCTTGAGGACGTTCACCGTTTGCTTGGTTCCGGTAGTGGTGATCGCCAGCGAAGGCACGTTGAGCGCATTCTTGGCGGTGGCCGTCGTAACGGAAATGTTGGCGCTCTGCCCCAGGCGGAGTGCCGCCGGAGGGTTCGTGATGGAGATGGTGACCGGGTAGCTGACCACGTTGTTGGTGGTGGTGGCGTTCTGGGCGATCGCCGCGATGGTGCCGGTCACAGGGGCTGCCGAAGCGTCGGTCTTCAGTGCCGGGAAAGTAAACGTGGCTGCATCGCCGACCTTCATTGCTGCGATGTCGGACTCCGCGAAGTTGGCGACGACCTGCAGGTGCGCGGTATCGCTGATCGTAATGAGTCCCGACGACGACCCGCTTGCGCTGCTCGAGGAGCTGCTGCCGCTTGAGGATCCGGATGCCCCGGTCGAGCCGGTCGAGCTGGAGCCCGAGGAACCCGAGCCGGTGCCCGCGTTGCCTCCGACGACGGCGTTGACGGCCGTGACGGTGCCCGCCACGGGGGCGGCGAGGGAGCAGGAGGCCAGGTTCTTGTTGGCGGTATCCACGGCGATCTGGGCCGACGTGGTGTTGGACGTCGCCCCTCCGGCGTTTTGCGCTGAGTTGAGCGCCGTTTGGGCCGAAGCGAGCTGTTCTTTGTCCTTGAGCGCCGAGCTTGCCTGGGCGTTCGCTGCCTGGCTCAAGGCCTGGTTGTCCTTGGCCAGCTGGGCCTGGGCGGCGTTGAGGGCCGTCTGCGCCGGCTGGCTGGTGGGCTGGGCACTTGCCGTTGCCTGTGCGGCCGTGACCGTAGCGGTGTCGTTATTGACCGCGGTCTGGGCGGCCGAGACAGCGGTGGCCTGCTGGCTGGCATCGAGGTCGGAGGTTTGCTGGGCGTTGGCCAGGCTTTGCCGGGCGGATGCCACCTGGTTGCTTGCCGACGCTGCCTGCTGGTTCGCCTGCGCGGTCGCCGAATCCAATTGGGCCTGAGCGACGGATAGTGCGTTCTGGGCGTTGGTGGGATCGATAGTGACGAGAACCTGGCCGGCAGTGACTTGCTGTCCAATCACTGCGGACACGCTGGCGATCGGCCCAGTGCAGTTCTGTGCGTTGATGACGGTGGTGCTTGCGGGGGAGACGTTGCCGCTCGCCGTGGACACAGCACTCAGGTCGGCCCCGCTCACCGCGACGGTTCGGGCTGTGGTGTCGGAGGCAGTCTGCGGAGCGCCGTTCAGCACGAAGAAGGCGCCGGCGGCAATGCCGACAACGGCCACCCCGATGCCGCTGTTGATGAGTTGAGGCTTTGATAACATGCCCCGAACACTATGGTGGTTCGCTTGGAACACGCCGAGTGAAAGCTGATGGTTTACCCAGTGTGACACGCTGCCCGGAGATAGGCTTATGGGATGCTAAGCAAGCTGCGATTGGGCCGAAGGGGCTTAACTAGCGTAGCGCAACTCGATCGGGCAGCCGTTCGTGCCGTGTCGCGCTTGCCGGAAGGCCGCCATGACGCGATCCTCAGGAACCTTTCCGCCGCTGCCACAAAGGGCAAACTTTGGTTCGCCTTCGCGGGCGTCCTGGGGACAATTTCCGGCAAGCCCCGCAACGCCGCGATCCACGGCCTCATGGCCCTTGGCATCGCTTCGGCAGTGACCAACCTGGGTTTCAAGACACTCCTCCCGCGAACGCGGCCGCTCCCCGAGCACCTTCCCGCATTCCGCTTCGTCCAACCGCAGCCCACCAGCTCATCCATGCCTTCGGGGCATTCGGCGTCGGCCGTCGCTTTCACGCTCGGCGTGGCGATGGTGCATCCCGGCCTCGGTGCGGCGCTTGCTCCGCTTGCTGCGGGCGTGGCGTATTCCCGCGTCCACACCGGCGCGCACTGGCCTTCCGACGTCGTGCTCGGATCGGCGATCGGCGCGGGTGCCGCGTTCCTCACCCGGAAGTGGTGGCCGGTCCGGCCCCCGGTTCCGGTAGCGGAGCGCACGCCGGCGGACGCCCCCGCGATCGACGACGGCGCGGGGCTTAGTATCGCTGTCAACGCCCTCGGCGGGTCCTACTCACCGGCGACGGAAACCCGGCTGCGGGAAATATTCCCCAAGGCGCATATTAAGGTCATAGCGGGCGACGATGACGTCGAGGAGGAAATCCGCGCCGCAGCCCGAAAGCCCGGAACCAAGGCCTTGGGCGTGTGGGGCGGCGACGGTACGGTGGGCACGGCCGCGGCTGCCGCCGTCGAGCACTCATTGCCGCTCTTGGTCCTTCCGGGAGGAACGCTCAACCATTTCGCCCGGGATATCGACACCCGGGTCCTCGATGAAGCGGTCAACGCCGCCAAGGCCGGCACCGCCGCGTGGACCGATTTGGGCCACGTGACCGCGGGCCGCGGCCTGGACGGCACGCATGAGGTCACCGAACTCACCATGCTCAACACGGCGAGCATCGGCGTCTACCCCAACCTGGTGCGCCGGCGGGAACACCTCGAGCACGCCCTGGGGAAGCCGCTCGCCGGAATCATCGCGGGGCTGCGCACTTTCGGCGCGGCAACCCCCACGACGCTCCGGATCAATAACGTCCCCCACAAACTCTGGATCCTCTACCTGGGCCGCGGACGCTTCTATCCGCGCGACGTCGCACCGCTCACGCGCCCGGTCCTCGACGACGGCGTCCTGGACATCCGCATGGTCACCGCCGACGAACCATTTGCCCGGCTTCGGCTGCTGTGGGCTGTCTTCACGGGGACCACGGGCACCTCCAAGGTGACCCACCTCAGCGAGGCGGTGCGGCTCAGCATCGAGACGGATGGCGAACCGCTGGTGGTGGCGGTCGACGGCGAGCCGCTGGCAGGTGTGCGGACCGCCGAGTTCAGCGTCCGGCGTCGGGCGCTTCGGGTCTATACGCCCCTTTCCTGAGGCCCGTAATCGGCCTTTTATTGGGCCCGTTATTGCGCCGGATTCCGGCGGCGTCATCCGGAGGGATTACCCTGACCGGACCCTGAATCATCCCTGAGACCGGCGAATTCGCCTGCGCCGATGGTTAGCGTTGTACGTACAGTCAACACTTAGCTGCAGCAAGCGGAGGGAACGCTTCCATGATTGAAGCAAAAGGCTTGAGGAAGGTCTACGGCGCAAAGACAGCCGTGGACGGAATCAGCTTCACCGTACAGCCCGGAAAGGTCACGGGCTTCCTTGGCCCGAACGGCGCCGGCAAATCCACCACTATGCGCATGATCATGGGCCTCGACCGCCCCACATCGGGCGACGTCACCATCAATGGGCTCCACTACTCCCAGCACAAGGCACCCTTGCACCAGGTAGGGGCACTGCTCGACGCGAAGGCCGTCCACACGAGCCGCAGCGCCTACAACCATTTGCGCGCCATGGCCGCGACGCACGGCATCCCCAACGCCCGCGTGGACGAAGTCATCGAAATGACCGGCCTCACCGCAGTTGCCAAGAAGAAGGCCGGCGGATTCTCCCTCGGCATGGGCCAGCGCCTCGGCATCGCCAACGCGCTCCTCGGCGATCCCCAGACGCTCATCCTCGACGAACCGGTCAACGGGCTCGATCCCGAAGGCGTGCAGTGGGTCAGGAACCTCGCACGCTACCTCGCCGGCCAGGGCAAGACGATCTTCATTTCAAGCCACCTCATGTCCGAGATGGCCCAGACCGCGGACCACCTCATCGTCATCGGACGCGGCAAGATCATCGCCGATACCTCGGTGGATTCGCTGATCGAAAGCCAGTCCCGCAAGCGCACCTTGGTCCGCACCTCCGAGACCACCCGCCTGTCCGAGCTTTTGGCCCGCGACGGCGTGCGCGTTGAGCAGAACGAACGCGAAACCCTCGAAGTCTATGGCGTGGAGCCGATCCGCATCGGCCAGCTCGCGCTCGACAACCGGGTCCTGGTCTACGAACTCACTCCGCTCACGTCCTCCCTGGAAGAGGCCTACTTCCAGCTCACCAAGGACGAGGTTGAGTACCACTCGCACATCAGCGGCGGACCCGCAGCTCCGGGTGGTCCCGGCGCGTCGGCCGTCCCGGACGGGGCAAGCCCTGCCGGAGTCGCCGCCAATTCCTCCGCCACCATGGAAGGTATCCAGTCATGAGCACCGCAACCGTCAGCAAGAAGCATGCGGGCCCCTCGGCCGGGACCCACGGCGTCAATTTCTTCCGCGTCCTGAACTCCGAGTCCATCAAGTTCCGGACCCTCATGAGCACCAAACTCCTGATGTGCTTGACGTTCGTGGCGATTGTCGGCATCGGCTTTCTGTCCGCGCTGGTCCGCTGGAACTTCATCAACCAGATGGTCACCGTGGGCCGCCAGGGGCACAAGGAATCGGTGCAGCAGGCAGTCCAGTCCTTCCCGGCAGGATCGGGATTCGACCTCTACAACCTGCCGAACGCAGGCCTCAACATCGGCATCCTGATCATGGGATCCCTGGCCGTGCTGTTCATCGCCTCCGAGTACGCCACGGGCATGATCCGCTCCACCATGAACGCAGCTCCGGACCGGCTGTCCACGTTCGGTGCAAAGGCGCTGGTCCTGGTTGTTGTGTCCTACGTTCTGTCTATCGTGGGCGGCGTCGTGACCTTCCTGATTGCATCGCCCATGTTCGCCAACTTCGATCTCGGCTTGGGTTGGAACACGGACGGCGTCATCTATAGCGTCTTCACCGGCGGCCTGTATGTCTCCGGCGTCGCGTTGATCGGACTTTCGCTGGGAACCCTGCTGAAGAACCCGGCCGGCGGGATCACCATCCTGGTCGGCATCATGTTCGTGCTTCCGTTCGCCGGCCAGTTCCTGGCCTTCGCGCCCGGTGACTTCTGGAAATACGTCCCCCAATACCTGCCGAGCGAGGCAGCCGGACGCTTCCTGTCGATCGGCCACGTGGACGGCACCCTGGACCCTTGGGCGGGCGGGCTCGTGTTCCTTGGATACGTCATCCTGTTCATGGTTCCGGCCCTCATTGCGCTCAAGAAGCGCGACGTCTGATTAGCCGCCTTGGCCAGCCGACCCCGGCATGGCCGCACTAGGCTCAACCCATGAGTGAAGAGTTGCCAGCGCAGGACGCATCGGCCCACGTGGCCGATGCGTCCTTTGCTGAAATCACCCTGCGCCGCCGCGGCAGGATCCGCCGCTACCTGTTCGAACATCCGCGGGTCATGGACGCCGTGGTGGTGCTTTGCTATTCGCTCCTGGCGCTGCCCACGTTCGTGGGAGCCATCTCGGACGGCAAGTGGCTCGCGTCCGTCCTGCTCGTGGCCATTGCGGCCATCCTTTTCTTCCGGCACCGGTTCCAGCTCAGCGTTACCGCTGGGGTAGCCATCCTCGAAGTTGCCGTTACCTTGCTTTATCCATGGGGCTCGAACGTCTCGGCCGGCTTGTGGTTCGCGCTCTACGAGGTAGCGGTGTCGCGGCCGCGGACTTTCGCGCTGACGATTCTCGGCGCCGCGAGCCTGCCGTTGACCTTGGTGTACCTGTTCATGTGGATCAGCCCGGTAGTGCCGTCCGGCGCAGAGCAGGTTCCGGAGAATTTCCACCTCATCAGCAACATCACGGCCGCGGTCAGCATTGTGTTGTCCAACCTGATCGCCACCGGAATCGGGATTTCGGTGCGGCAGCGCCGCGAGCACGAAAGTGAAATCCGGGCGTGGGCCGCACGCACCGCGCGCTTGGGTTCCGTCACGGAACGGAACCGGATCGCCCGGGAAATGCACGACGTCGTTGCCCACTCGCTCACGGTGATGGTCAGCCTTTCGGACGGGGCCGCCGTCGTGGTCAAGAAGGATCCCGCCCGCGCGGGTGAGGTGTTGGGGGAACTTTCGCGGACCGGCAGGACTGCGTTGGCGGACATGCGGCGCGTCCTGGGCGTGTTGCGGGACGATTCGGGCGGTCCGGCACCTTTGGAGCCCACGGTTTCCGCCCATGACTTGAGCAAGCTGCTGGACGGTTTCCGGACGGCCGGGCTGCCGGTGCACTATTCGCACACGGGTCCGGCGCTTCCGGAAGACACCGCCTTCCAACTCACCGTCTACCGGATTGTCCAGGAGTCCCTCACCAACGTGCTGCGGTACGGGAGGTCGTTGGGGCAAGTGGATGTGCAGATCGTCCGCGAGGGTGACCTGGTCACCATAGAAGTGCGCGACGACGGCAAAGGCTCGCTCGAGCCGGGCACCGAACAAGCGGCTTTGGGTACCGGACAAGGCATCGCGGGGATGCGTGAGCGGGCGGGAATCTATGCTGGTTCGGTGGACGCAGGCCCGGGCCCCAAGGGCGGATGGCGGGTCCGCGCAGAGCTGACATGGAACGGCGACAAGGGGAAGACGTGACAGGCAACGCACCAATCAAGGTCCTGCTGGTGGACGACCAGCCGCTGCTGCGCATGGGATTCCGGCTCATCCTCGAAGGGGAAGAAGACCTCGAGGTGGTGGGCGAGGCCTCGGATGGCGCCGACGCGGTGGCGAAGGTCGCCGAGCTTGAGCCTGACGTTGTCCTCATGGACGTCAGGATGCCCGCGATGGACGGAATCGAAGCAACCCGGCGCATCACGGCCTCTGAATCCGCTGCCAGGATCATCATCCTGACCACATTCGACCTCGACGAGTACGCCTTCTCCGGACTTCAAGCGGGCGCTTCGGCGTTCCTGCTCAAGGACGTCGCGCCGTCGGAATTGGTCCACGGCGTCCGGCTCGTCGCGAGCGGCGACGCCGTCGTGGCTCCGCGGGTGACGCAGCGGCTCCTTGAGACCTATGTGCGCGGCGGCAAAGTACCTGGCCATGTCTCGGCTCCGGCGCGCGATCCCCTGCTCGAAGAACTCACGCCCCGCGAAACCGAGATCCTGGAAGCGATTGCCAGCGGGTTGTCCAACGCGGAGATAGCGCACAAGTTCTTCCTGTCCGAGGCCACCGTGAAAACACACGTCCGGCGGATCCTCACCAAACTTCATTTGCGCGACCGCGTCCAAGTGGTGGTCTATGCGTACGAAACGGGACTCGTGATTCCGAGTAATCCGGACTACTAGACTCGGAGCCATGCCTTCGAACTCCGCTGTAGAACACATCCAGGACCTCGGCGCGTACGTGAGCGCGTCGCCGTCGAGCTTCCACGCCGTGCACGAGGCCGCGCGGCGGCTCGACGCGGCCGGCTTCACCGCGCTGGACGAGCTTGAGCCGTGGGGTGGCGGGGCAGGCAGCTTCTACGTCATCCGCGATGGCGCCCTGATCGCGTGGGTGACGCCCGAAGGCGCAACCCCGGCCACCTGCTTCAACATCCTCGGCGCACATACCGATTCGCCGTCGTTCAAGCTCAAGCCCAAGCCCACCACAGGGAAGTTCGGTTGGCTCCAAGCCGGGGTGGAAGTCTACGGCGGCCCCTTGCTGAACTCCTGGTTGGACCGCGAACTCCGCCTGGCCGGACGCCTGGTGATGCTCGACGGAACCCAGCACCTCACCGCCACGGGCCCGCTCCTGCGCTTCCCTCAACTGGCCATCCACTTGGACCGGGCCGTCAATGATGGCCTCACGCTGGACAAGCAACACCACATGAATCCGGTCTTCGGCCTGGGCGACCCTGAATCCACGGACGTCCTTGGAATCCTGGCCGCCTCCGTCCCGGGCGCGTCCGTGGATCCCAGCGGGATTGGCGGCTACGACATCGTGGTGGCGGATACCCAAGCGCCGGAGATTTTCGGTGCCAACGGCGAGTTTTTCGCCTCGGGACGGCTCGACAACCTCTCGTCCACGCATGCCGGACTGACCGCGTTGATCGCGCACTCCAACGCTTCGGTTGCTGGCCCCATCGCCGTGCTTGCCGCCTTCGACCACGAGGAAATCGGCTCCGCTTCCCGCTCGGGTGCATGCGGACCGATCCTTGAAGACATCCTGACCCGGATCTCAGACGGCCTCGGCGCAACCGTGAGCGAACGGCGGCAGGCCCTGTCGGCGTCGTTCTGTGTTTCCGCGGACGCCGGCCACGCGATCCACCCCAACTACCCCGAACGGCACGATCCCGCCAACCGCCCCATCCTCAACGGCGGACCGCTCCTGAAGATCAACGCCAACCAGCGCTACGCCACGGACGCAACCGGTGCGGCATTCTGGGCACGGCTTTGCCGCGAGGCGGACGTGCCGTACCAGGAGTTCGTCTCCAACAATGACGTCCCGTGCGGCTCCACCATCGGACCCCTCACGGCGACGCGCCTGGGGATCCGGACGGTCGACGTCGGAGTGCCCCTCTTGTCCATGCACTCGGCGCGTGAACTGTGCGGCGTCGACGATCCGCAGCGCCTCGCCGCGGTGGCGGAGGTGTTCTTCCGGACGGCTGTCTAGCTCGCGCTGCTGTTTAGCTGGCGCTGGTGTCTAGCTAGCGAGGCTTACCACGAGGTTGATGGTGGTCGCCAGGATTCCGACGCCGAAGACATAGGCGAGCAGGCTGTGGCGCAGGGCGGCGGAGCGCATTTCACGAGTAGTGATCGACGTGTCCGAAACCTGGTACGTCATGCCCAGGCTGAACGCCATGTAAGCAAAATCGGTGTACTGCGGCGGCTGGTCCTGGTTGAAACTAATCCCGCCCGGCGGGGTCCGGGTGTAGTAGATCTCGGCGTACCGCAAGGTGAACAAGGTGTGGACCAGGATCCATGAAGCCGTCGCGCCGCCGAGGGCCAGCAGGGCGAGCATGAACTTGTCGATCCCGTGTGCATCCTTGGCGCCGAGCATCACCAGGACGAAGGCGGCGAGGGAGCCGATCGCGGCCAGCAGGATGAGCAGATCGGAGGTGGAGCGCCGCGGATCTTCTTCCGTCGCGTGGCTGGCTGTCTGGTCGGCCTTCATGGGCGTTATGGCGGTCCACACGGAAACGTTGTAGACCGCGGCAGCCACGGCCCAACCGGCCGCGGGAGCATAGATCCACTGGCCCCAGATTCCGGTGGCAACCGCCGTCGCGATTCCGGCGACAATCATCACCAGGAACCGCAATTGCGCGCGCTTGGCACGGGCCGACTTGGTACTTGCGTTCTTCTGTGCGGCGGCGTTCATAGTCCGATCATGGCACGCTTGGCGGCCGCCCGCTTAGGCACCTTGGCGCGGTGCGAACATGATGATGGCGACGCCCAGGAGGCAGATGATGGCGCCGACGACGTCCCAGCGGTCCGGCCGGAAGCCGTCCAGAAGCATTCCCCAGGCGAGCGATCCGGCGATGAAAACTCCTCCGTAAGCGGCGAGGATGCGCCCGAAGTGCGCGTCCGGTTGGAACGCCGCGACGAATCCGTAAATCCCGAGGGCCGCGATCCCGAGCCCTGCCCACCACCAGGGTTTGGCTTCCCTGACCGATTGCCACACGAGCCAGGCCCCGCCGATCTCGGCGACAGCCGCGACCACGAAGAGGGCAATGGATTTGAGGATGGTCATGGGTTCAGTCTGCCTGAGGCTCGAAAGTTATCCACATACGCCAAGTCGGCCGTTCCGCCTGCCCGACACGCCGAATAGGCTTAGACGCGGGGAATGCACTAAGATATTGAAGTCTGTGCTGCGTCCTGCTTCCGATTTGGGAACGGGTCGCGCGCACTGTTCATCGCAAATGAACCTCCTGTTACGGAAATGCCGTAACCGCTTAGCCCAAAGGAGGTGGGTTCACATATGCGTCCTTACGAATTGATGGTAATCATCGACCCCGAGGTCGAAGAGCGTACCGTTGAGCCGTCGCTTCAGAAGTTCCTCAACGTCATCACCAACGATGGTGGAACCATCGAAAAGGTTGACATCTGGGGCCGTCGTCGCCTGGCTTACGACATCAAGAAGAAGTCCGAAGGTATCTACGCTGTGGTGAACTTCACCGCCAAGCCGGAAACCGCCAAGGAACTTGACCGCCAGTTGGGTCTCAACGAGACCATCATGCGCACCAAGATCATCCGCCCCGAAGACCAGAAGGTTGTTGCTGAGTAATTTCAGCTCCAGGCTTTCACTCTTTATCCACGCAGGAACGAACAAGGAGGCAGTAGATGGCAGGCGAGACCACTATCACGGTCATCGGTAATCTCACCAATGACCCCGAGCTGCGGTTCACACCGTCGGGCTCGGCAGTAGCGAACTTCACCATCGCTTCTACTCCCCGGACCTTCGACCGCCAGTCGAATGAGTGGAAGGACGGGGAAACCCTGTTCCTCCGCGCATCGGTATGGCGGGAAGCAGCTGAAAACGTCGCCGAATCCCTCACCAAGGGCATGCGCGTGATCGTTTCCGGCCGCTTGAAGAGCCGTTCTTACGAAACCAAAGAAGGCGAGAAGCGCACCGTTATCGAGCTCGAGGTTGATGAAATCGGCCCGAGCCTGCGTTACGCCAACGCAAAGGTCAACCGCACCCAGCGCTCCGGCGGGGGTGGCCAAGGTGGCTTCGGCGGCGGCAACAGCGGTGGCTTTGGAGGCGGTTCTGGTGGAAACCAGGGCGGCAACTCCGGCGGAAATTGGGGCGGCGGCCAGTCCGCACCGCAGGACGACCCCTGGTCTACACCGGGCGTCAGCAACGCGGGCGGATGGGGCAACGGCCCGGATTCCGAACCTCCCTTCTAAACATTCACTAAAGTTCGACGCCGGGACCCGCCGGAAACTGCCGCGAGGCAACCGGGTGGTTGCCGCCGTCGAACACCACCATCCCGTGGATCAACTCCACGGGCTCCATAGAAAAGGAGCTCCACGATGGCTAAGGCTGAACTCCGTAAGCCCAAACCAAAGTCCAACCCCTTGAAGGCCGCTGACATCACTGTCATCGACTACAAGGACGTAGCATTGCTGCGCAAGTTCATCTCCGACCGCGGAAAGATCCGCGCCCGTCGCGTCACTGGCGTCACGGTGCAGGAACAGCGCAAGATCGCCCAGGCAATCAAGAACGCCCGCGAAGTTGCTCTGCTGCCTTACTCCGGCGCTGGCCGCGGCTAAGGAAGGGATTAACTAACATGGCAAAGCTCATTCTGACCCACGAAGTAACCGGTCTCGGTGCTGCTGGCGATGTTGTCGAGGTCAAGGACGGTTACGCACGTAACTACCTCCTGCCCCGCGGCTTCGCCCTGACTTGGACCAAGGGTGGCGAGAAGCAGGTTGAGTCCATCAAGGCTGCCCGCGCCGCTCGCGCCCACGCTTCGATCGAAGCTGCACAGGCCCAGGCTTCGGCTCTGTCCTCCAAGAAGGTCAAGCTCGTAGTGAAGGCCGGCGAAACCGGTCGTCTCTTCGGCACCGTCAAGCCGGCCGACGTCGCTGCTGCTGTTGAGGCTGCTGGCCTCGGCGCCATCGACAAGCGCAACGTTGAACTGCCGAACCACATCAAGTCTGTTGGTTCGTACCAGGCCAACGTCCGCCTGCACGAGGACGTTTCCGCCGTGATCGACCTCGAGGTCGTCGCAGGAAAGTAGCTCGAACTGCTCGAAGGGCCCTTGCTTCCGGTTTCCGGAGGCAAGGGCCTTTTGCTTTTGTCGCCGGTGATAGCCTTCACCGGTGAACCATGAACCCACGCGCATCCGGCCCTTTTCGCAGGTAGACGTCTTCACGGACGAGCCGTACCTCGGCAATCCGCTCGCCGTCGTCATCGACGCTGAAGGGCTCAGCACGGACCAGATGCAGCACTTCGCCAACTGGACCAATTTGTCCGAAACCACTTTCTTGCTGCCGCCGAGCGATCCGGAGGCAGACTACCGCGTCCGGATCTTTACCGGGAGCGAGGAATTCCCCTTCGCTGGACACCCGACGTTGGGTTCGGCCCATGCTTGGCTTGAGGCCGGGGGCGTGCCGAAGCAGGGCCAGGTCCTGGTGCAGGAGTGCGGCGCCGGCCTGGTCAAAGTAAAGCTCGACGGCGGTCGCCTCGCCTTCGCCGCTCCGCCCCTGACCCGCTTCGAAGGCGTGGATGAGGCAACGTTGGAGCAGTTGGCCGCGGGACTCCGCCTGCCCAAAACGGCGCTCCTGGACGCTTCGTGGCTGGTCAATGGCCCTCAGTGGATTGGCGTGCTCCTCGACTCGGCCGAGCGGGTTCTTGGCCTCGAGCCGGACTTTGCCGCGATGGGTGAGTTGAAAGTCGGGGTCGTTGGGCCGCATGAGCCGGGCTCCGCCGTCGACTTCGAAATCCGCACGTTCATTCCCGGCGATGCCATGGTGGAGGATCCGGTGACGGGCAGCTTCAACGCCGGTGTTGCCCAATGGCTGATCGGCAGCGGACGCGCGCCGGCGCGGTATGTCGCGGCGCAGGGCACTGTGCTTGGCAGGGCGGGCCGCATTCATGTCAGTGCCGAGGGCGGCGAGATTTGGGTGGGCGGCAGTGTGTCGACGTGCATCGAGGGTACCGTTCGGCTCTAGGGAATAAAGCAAGCGGGCCGCCAGTTTGGGGATATAGATGCAAATGCATGTACTCTGGAGGTGAAGCCCAGAGTCGCCGATCAAGAGGAGATCGCCATGGAGACCCGCCGCATTACCGTTCTTTCCGCCGGACTTGGCGTCCCGTCGTCGAGCAGGCTCCTTGCCGACCAGCTCGCCGCGGCCGCGAAGCGCCACTTGGGCGACGCCGGCTACGAGGTGCGCGTGGACGTGGTCGAACTGCGGGACCTGGCAGTGGAGATCGCCAACAATTTCGTGACCGGTTATGCTGCGCCGCGCCTCGCTGAAGTGATCGCCGGCGTCGAGGATTCCGACGGCATCATCGCCGTCACTCCCGTTTTCAGCGCATCGTACAGCGGGTTGTTCAAGTCCTTCATCGACGTCCTCGACCCCAAGTCGCTCGACGGCAAGGCGGTCCTGCTCGCCGCTACCGGCGGAACTGACCGGCACCAAATGGTGCTCGACTACGCCATGCGGCCGCTTTTCACCTACCTGCGAACCCGCATGACGCAGACTTCCGTTTTCGCCGGTCCGCAGGACTGGGGAAACACCGACGACGGCGGATCCCCCTTGTCGGTGCGCGTGGACCGGGCGGCCGGTGAACTCGCCCAACTCCTGCGCGGAGAGCAGCCGCACCGCAAAGCCGACCCGATGGAATCCTTGCCCTTTGAGCAGCTCCTCGCGGGAATCACAGCGGGACGCTAGGCGCTGGTTTGGCGCACGGGGAACTAGTCGTCCAGGAGCTCGAGGAACTCGCGGGCCTGTTTCATGCTGATATCTGAATGCTTGGTCAGGGCCAGGGCGGCTCCCTCGATATCGCCGCTCTTGGCCAAGGTGCGGATTCGCCCGTAGATCTCGTCATTGAGCATGTTGCTGCTTACCTCGCGGGTTACGTCGCCCTTGCTGGCGATGGCCCGGTACCGGTACGAAAAGTGCTCGGGCTCGTCGTCGTCGGGCACCAGGTCCTGAGGGGCGGGTTCGGGTCGCCGGAAGGGCTGCGGGTGCGCCGCGAGGGCGCCGACGGCGTCACGCGAGGCGCGCAGTCCCTCTCCAGTAGCGCCGAGGTACAGCTTGATGGCCGCCATGGCCTGTCCCTGGGCGATCAGCGAATAGAGTTGGCGGTGCTGGTCCTCGCTCAGCTTCGCCGCGGCCTCACGGGCCAGCTCCACCGGATCCACAGGCGTTCTGGAGGAGGCCGCATTGCTGCGCCGTTCGGTTGCGCGGCGGGACAGCACGCGGCTGACCAGCAGCACACAGGCAATCACGGCCAGCAGGATGAGGACCGGGACGATTAGGGATTGCATGCGCTAAAGCCGATCTACGTAGTTCTTGGCGGTCGATAGGTCCAAATGGGTTTGTTGCCGAAGTAGCTTGATGGCTTGGATCTTCTGCCCGTTACGGACCATGCCCTGAAGCTGCAGGGCGAGCTGAGGATTCAACTGTCCGTTGGGAAGGATGGGACCGTTGTAGCCGGCCAGGCCGCTGCCCGGACTGATCCCGGCCTGATGGCCGCCCAGCGTGGGCTGCTGGAGATTCTGCTTCGGCCTGGTCGCGGCGTAAACGCTGGCCCGCGCGGCGGTGGCCCGCTGGACCTGCGCCGCTTGGTGCGCGGCCGAACGTGCAGCGAGCTCGCGCTGGTAGCGTTCGGCGTCGGACAGTCCTGAGTTGCGCGGTTTGAGTGCCGCCGTCAGGGCCCACAAAACCGCCACCAGGATGACAACGGGCGTTGCCACCAATAGCACATCCCCCATAGTGAAACCCATACTTAGAGCTTATGCCAGAACGTAGTTATCCACAGCACATTCCTGCGGAAGGATAGCTTGTGAGAGCACAGTGTCAAATTTGGCGGGCATTTGTGGCCGACATCACTTTTTCGGCTTGTTTTTGAGGTATTTGCGGGATGAATGGGCTCCCGGGCGCAGTTTCCGTGGCAGTTCCTGTGGATGAGCCGGAGGCAGAAATACTTTTGTTCCACATGGGGTGGAGAATGTTTCCCCAGCTCAGGGGCTGGTTCTTGGAAAAAGAATTTCCCTTTCCACAGGTAAGTGCACAGACTGTGCACAAGTATCGGTGTGTATTCCACAGTTTATCCACAGGCCCGGCTTGGTGGGGAGGAAAAGCGGGGATAACGTATCTGGGTACCTACTTCAGGTACCTGGAAAACCTCTTTTTCACTAGTTCGACGCCACCGCGTTGACGATCAGCGACGCCTCGCGAGGCGTCGCTGTGGATAACTTGTGGAAAACGGGGAAATCCTTATTTTGTCGGTACTCCACCCCAAACTTGGACCAGCCGGCAATCATCGTGCGAAGGACCCAGCCGCGTCAAGGCCGGGGCTGACGCACCGCCGGGAATAGATATCTGCCGCGGTACACATGGAGGTCGGCTTGTCAGTTACGCACTTGGATTCGATTGAGGGCGGCCGCGCATCGGAAGCGAGCCGGAAGCCTCCTCAGGATATCCCCGCCGAACAGTCGGTCCTCGGCGGCATGATGCTGTCCAAGGATGCCATTGCCGACGTCGTGGAGATTGTGCGTGGCCACGATTTCTACCGCCCGGCCCACGAGACCATTTACGAGTCGATCATTGATCTCTATGGACGTGGAGAACCCGCCGACGCCGTCACGGTGTCCGACGAGCTCACCAAGCGCGGCGAGATCAACCGGATCGGCGGTCCCGCTTACCTGCACGAGCTCATCCAGACCGTGCCGACGGCAGCCAACGCAGGCTACTATGCCGAGATCGTTGCCGAGCGCGCTGTCCTTCGCCGGCTCGTCAATGCCGGCACGAAGATTGTCCAGATGGGCTACGGCCAGGACGGCGAGGTGGAAGACCTCGTCAACCAGGCCCAGGCCGAGGTCTACGCCGTCGCCGAACGCCGCACCGCGGAAGACTATGTGGCGCTCAAGGACGTCATGGAGTCCACGGTGGACGAGATCGAGGCGTCGGGCCACCGCGGTGAAGGCATGACTGGTGTCCCCACGGGCTTCTATGAACTTGATGAGCTTACGCATGGGTTGCACCCGGGCCAGATGATCGTCATTGCCGCGCGCCCCGCCGTCGGTAAGTCCACCTTCGCGCTGGACTTCGCCCGCTCGGCCGCCATCAAAAACAACCTCTCCACGGTGATGTTCTCCCTCGAAATGGGTCGGAACGAGATCGCCATGCGCCTGCTGTCCGCTGAGGCAACCATCGGCCTCCAGGACCTCCGGAAGGGCACCATCAAGGACGAGCAATGGTCCAAGATCGCCACCACCATGGGCCGCATGAACGATGCTCCCCTGTTTATCGACGACAGTCCGAACATGTCCCTCATGGAAATCCGGGCCAAATGCCGCCGCCTCAAGCAGCAGCACGACCTCAAACTGGTGATCCTCGACTACCTCCAGCTCATGAGTTCGGGAAAGAAAGTCGAGTCGCGCCAGCAGGAAGTTTCCGAGTTCTCCCGTGCCCTCAAACTGCTGGCCAAGGAACTCCAAGTTCCGGTCATCGCGCTCTCCCAGTTGAACCGTGGTTCCGAGCAGCGCCAGGACAAGCGCCCCATGGTTTCCGACCTCCGTGAATCCGGATCCATCGAGCAGGACGCGGACATGGTCATCCTGCTCCACCGCGAAGACGTGTACGACAAGGAATCGCCCCGCGCCGGCGAAGCCGACATCCTCGTTGCGAAGCACCGCAACGGTCCCACAAAGGACATCGTGGTTGCCTTCCAAGGCCACTATTCGCGGTTTGCGAACATGGCGGGCGAAACAGGCGGCGGCGGCGGGTTCTAGGCTGGGTTCTCTCGCGGGAACGGTTGCCTCATCGGACGCCGTGCCTCATCGGACGCTGGGTGTCATCGGACGCCGAGTGTGAAGAGGTAGCCGAACCAGGCGAGGTATCCGAGCATGTACGCGAGCGTGTAGGGCCACCGTGTGGTCAGGCGGTGCGGGGCTTCCTGATCGGCGTGGCGGCCGGTGCCCGCGTACCCGAAAAGGCGGACGTCGGGGCGCTTTACGCCGTACATTGCCACAGCCGCGAGCAGGAGTTCGGATGCCGACACGGCGAGCAGGGGATAGCCTTTCCCTCCGTTCACCAGAGGCAGCACAGCGGTAAGGATGCCCTGTGTCGCCACAAGTCCGGCGTTGATCTTTCCGAGCCGTTCGTCGGCCGCTCCTCCTACTTTGAGCATGGGGAACCTGTACCGGCCCCAGTAAGCCATGGTCAGCCCAAACACCACCATGGAAGTGACATGGAGCGGCGTCAGCATGGCGAAGTCCCCTGTCCGCATGGGGTGAGTCTAAGACTGGGCGGCAGGGGAGGCCATCTTCCGTCGTCCGTGCGCGAAAGTCCCGGGCGAAGGGTTGACCATTCCCGCATGACGGGTTTTAGCCTGTTGGTACGAAACGGTGTGAGCAGGAAATCCGTGGCGTTCCAAGAAGGAGAGGTCTACCGTTGTCCCGATCCCGTGAACGACCTGATCCCAGGGCAGGGCTGCCCGCCATCTGGGCTGATGGATTTGGCCGGGCCAGCATCCGATCCGTCCAGGCCCTGACCGTTGCCGCGTTCGCTTGGGCCGTCCTCTGGGCCCTGACCCGGGTGCCGTTGGTCGTCATCCCCGCCACGATCGCCGTCATCCTGTCTGCGGCTATTGCGCCCGCTGTGCGATGGCTCGCCAGCCGCGGTCTGCCAAGGGCCTTGGCCGTCGCGGTTTCATTTCTGGCCATCCTGGCAGTCTTCGGCGGAGTCGTTACCGGCGTGGTGTTGCTCATCCGCAGCCAGTGGACGGATTTGAGGATGAAAGCTGTTGCTGGCATCGACCAGTTGCACAACTTCCTCAACAACGGGCCTTTTCCGGTGAGCGATCAGCAGCTCAACGCGGCGCGCGAGTCGGTGCAACGGTTTTTCACGTCGGCTGCCTTCGGAACCGAGGCACTCAACGGGGTCCGGACCGTCGGGGACATCCTGGTTGCGACAGTCCTCATGGCCGTGACCTTGTTCTTCCTCCTGAAAGACGGAGCAATGATCCGGGGCTTCCTGATCGGCTTCCTACCCGCCAACCACCGTGCCAAGGCTCACCTGGCGGCCGACCGCAGCGCCGTCGTCTTAGGTGGATACGTCCGCGGAACAGCGCTCGTCGCGGCCACCAACGGCCTCATCGTGACGGTCGCACTCCTGATTCTGGGGGTCCCGCTGGCTTTGCCGCTGGGTGTGTTCGTGTTCATCGGCGGGTTCATACCGATCGTCGGCTCGACCGTCGCCGGCACCGTAGCGGTTGCGGTGGCACTGATCTCCAACGGGCCGGTGACGGCGGTGATCGTTCTGGCCGTCATTGTTGCAGTGAACCAGCTTGAGCACCATTTCCTGCAACCCGTTCTGATGGGCAAAGTACTGAGTATCCACGGCCTGGCAATCCTGCTGGCCCTGGCCGCCGGGACGATACTAGCCGGCGTCATCGGGGCGTTGCTCGCAGTCCCGATCACCGCCGTCGGCTGGACCATCTTCAAAACACTGACCGGCCGCGAACCGGACCCCGCGACGACGGACCCGCCCCCGGAACCAGCAGATGCGTGAGGTCGCTCGGAAACGTGAAAAGGGGTGGGTGTTTCCCGGAGGAAACACCCACCCCATTCCTATGATGCTGCGTGGCGGTTGCGTCAGCTCTTGGAGCGGCGGCGGATCACCGCTACCGAGACCGTGCATGCTGCCAGCACGCCGGCGCCTGTCAGCCCCCACAAGATAATGTTCGAGTCAGCCGCGCTGTTCGCCTGACTCGTTGCTGCTCCGGCGTCGGTGATGCTGGAGACCGAGACGAGGTTGGAATTGCCCTTGCCTTTGCCGTTGCCATTACCGGGATTGTTATTGCCGTTGTTCTCGCCGTTGTGGTTACCGTTATTCACGGAGACGCGTGCGGAACGGGTATTGCCGGAAGTGGCCCCGACGGCGGTGATCATGTAATTGCCGGCGTTCGGGAAGGTGATGTTGGTAGAGAAAGCGCCGCTGGAGCCGGCGGTAACGCTAAGGGCTGCCGGTGCGGAGCCCTTCGGTCCGCCGGTCTTTTCGAATGTGATGTTGACGGTTTCGCCCGGAACGTATCCGCTGCCCGAGAAAGTTACGGATGCGCCGCGGTTTATCGTGCCGTCGGAAACGGTTCCCCATTCATTCCCGGGAGCCGGGTAGCTGTCTGCCATGGCTGGAGCGGTGCCAGCAAAAAGAATTGTTCCCGCAAGGGCAAGTGCTGCAATGGATTTTTTCATTTGTCCCCCTGAACAAATTTATGAAATTCACCTGACGGTGACGAATTTAATTGTCATGCGATAAATTGCCGAAATTCCATACCTAGTGTCGCGTTTCTGAAGTAGTTAAGCGGTTGGCTTTTGCGAGGATTTGTTCGGGGGTTTTGGTCCAGACGAACGGGTGGCATCGGTCGTTCCAGCCGGTGATGAACTGGCGGATTTTCTGGTTGAGGTCTTTGACGCTTGTGAAGACGCCGCGCCGGATGGCCTGCCGGTCGATGATGCCGAACCAGACTTCGACGAGATTCAGCCAGGATCCCGAGGTAGGAGTGAAGTGGACGGTGAAGCGGGGATGGGCCGCAAGCCATGCCTTGACTTCGGGGGTCTTGTGCGTGGCGTA
>NZ_SMRU01000079.1 GCF_004354015.1 Arthrobacter terricola | reverse complement strand
ATCGCGTTCACCGAAGACGTCCTCAAGCGCTACGAGTCCTACGGCTGGCACACCCAGCGCGTGGACTGGACCAAGACCGGCGAATACGTCGAAGACGTCCAGGAACTCTACTCCGCGCTGCTGGCGGCCAAGGCCGAAACCTCCAAGCCCTCGATCATTTCGCTGCGCACCATCATCGGCTACCCGGCCCCGAAGAAGCAGAACACCGGCAAGATCCACGGCTCCGCCCTGGGCGCCGAGGAAGTCGCCGGCCTGAAGGAAGTCCTGGGCTTCGACCCCGCCAAGTCCTTCCAGATCGAGGACGAGGTCCTCGCCCACGCCCGTGCCGCTACCGAGCGCGGCGCACAAGCCCGTGCCGCATGGCAGGAAGGGTTTGAGGCCTGGCAGTCCGCCAACCCCGAGGCTGCAGCCTTGCTTGAGCGTGTCGAGGCGAAGCACCTCCCCTCCGGGATCGACGCCGCACTTCCGACGTTCGAAGCCGGCAAGGACGTCTCCACCCGTGCAGCGTCCGGCAAGGTCCTGAACGCGCTCGGCCCGCTCATGCCCGAACTCTGGGGCGGCTCCGCCGACCTCGCCGAGTCCAACAACACCACGATCGAAGGCTCCCCTTCGTTCATTCCGGCTTCGCGTTCAACCGAGGCATGGAAGGGCAACCCCTACGGACGCGTGCTGCACTTCGGTATCCGTGAACACGCCGCGGCCTCGATCGTGAACGGCATCAGCCTGCACGGACGCACCCGCGCATTCTCGGGCACGTTCCTGATCTTCTCGGACTACCAGAAGCCGGCCATCCGACTCTCGGCCCTCATGGGTGTCCCGTCGATCTACGTCTGGTCGCACGACTCCATCGGCCTGGGCGAAGACGGCCCGACCCACCAGCCGGTCGAGCAGCTCTCCACCCTTCGTGCGATCCCCGGCCTGGACGTTGTCCGTCCGGCGGACGCGAACGAGGTGGGTGTCGCGTGGAAGACCATGCTGGAAAACCACGAGAACCCCGCAGGCATCGTCCTGACCCGCCAGAACGTTCCCGTGTTTGCACGTGGAACTGGTGCGGCCCAGGGTGACACCTTCGGCTCGACCGCCGGTGTGGCCAAGGGCGGATACGTCCTGGCCGAAGCATCCAGCAACGGCGCCACCGTCCCGGCACAGGTGCTGCTGATCGCCACCGGCTCCGAGGTCCAGCTGGCCGTTTCGGCCCGTGAAGCCCTGCAGGCCGAAGGCATCCCCACCCGCGTCATCTCCATGCCGTGCGTGGAATGGTTCACCAAGCAGGACGCCGCCTACCGTGAGTCCGTGCTCCCGGCAACCGTGAAGGCCCGCGTCTCGGTCGAAGCCGGCCTGGCCCTGGGCTGGAAGGAATTCGTCGGCGACGCCGGACGCTCCATCAGCCTCGAGCACTACGGCGCTTCCGCGGACTACAAGCGACTGTTCCAGGAATTCGGCATCACCGCCGAAGCCGTCGCCGCCGCCGCGAAGGACTCGCTCGCAGCAGCAAGCAACTAGGCACCACCACAGCGGCCGGTGCCGCGGGGCATCCCGCGGCACCGGCCGCAAGCCGTCAACCGGCCACAATCTCCCAGAGGAAGTAGCAGAAGACATGACCAACGCAACACCCACCGCACAGCTTTCCGCCGCAGGCGTCTCCATCTGGCTCGATGACCTTTCCCGTGAGCGCCTCTCCAGCGGCAGCCTGCAGAAGCTCATCGACGAAAAGAACGTCGTCGGCGTGACCACCAACCCCTCGATCTTCCAGGCCGCGATCACCTCCGGCAACGACTACGATGCCGCGATCGCCGAGCAGGCCGCCAAGGGCGCTTCCGTCGAAGAAGCGATCTTCGAGATCACCACCACCGACGTCGCGGACGCGTGCGATTTGTTCGCTCCGATCGCCGTGGCGACCAACGGCGTTGACGGCCGCGTCTCCATCGAGGTGGACCCGCGCCTGGCCTGGGACACCGAAGGCACCATCGCCGAGGCGAAGAACCTCTACAAGAAGGTGGACAAGGACAACGTCCTCATCAAGATCCCGGCCACGCTCGAAGGCCTCGCGGCCATCACCTCGACCCTGGGCGAGGGCATCAGCGTCAACGTGACCCTGATCTTCTCCCTCGAGCGCTACCGCGCGGTCATCAACGCTTTCCAGGCCGGCTTGAAGCTGGCGAAGGAAAACGGCCACGACCTCTCCAAGATCCACTCCGTGGCCTCGTTCTTCGTCTCCCGCGTGGACACCGAGATCGACAAGCGCCTGGACGCGATCGGCACCGAGGAAGCCAAGGCCCTCAAGGGCAAGGCCGGCGTCGCCAACGCCCGATTGGCGTTCGAGCTCTACGAGGAGCTGTTCTCCACCGAGCGCTGGGCTGTGCTCGCCGAAGCCGGCGCCCGTCCGCAGCGCCCGCTCTGGGCCTCCACCGGCGTAAAGGACCCGGCGTACCCGGACACCCTCTACGTCACCGAACTGGCTGCCAAAGGCATCGTGAACACCATGCCGGAAAAGACCCTCGACGCCACCTTCGACCACGGCGTGGTCACCGGCGACACCATCGCCGGCACCTATGAGGAAGCCAAGAAAGTCCTGAGCGCCCTCGAAGGCCTCGGTGTTTCCTACAACGACGTCGTCGCGCAGCTCGAAACCGAAGGCCTCGACAAATTCGTGGCTTCCTGGAAGGAACTCCTCGCCGACGTCGAAGGCGCCCTCGCCTCCGCGCGCAAGGCCTCTTAGTCCGGCAGGATCCTCGATCCGCCACCCTTCTCCCGGGAGTGGAGACCCTCCGGGGTCTCCACTCCCTGCTCGCAATATCACCCGAATGCTCTATTGAAAGACAGGGATCATGTCTATTTCACCCTTGAAGTGCTGCATCAACCCCAGCATCCTCTCGGCCGACTTCGTCAACCTCGAGGCCGAACTCGCCCGCATCAGCAACGCCGACGCCGTGCACGTGGACGTCATGGACAACCACTTCGTGCCCAACCTGACCATCGGCCTGCCCGTCGTGGAACGCATCCAAAAAGTCAGCCCCGTCCCCCTGGACGCCCACCTCATGATCGCCAACGTCGACCGCTGGGCACCCCACTACGCCGACGCCGGCCTGGACTCGGTCACCTTCCACGTCGAAGCCTCCGACGCCCCCATCAAA
>NZ_SMRU01000078.1 GCF_004354015.1 Arthrobacter terricola | reverse complement strand
CGCGACACGAATCTTGCCTATGAGGCGATCGTGGATGTGCCCTCGTCCACGATCACGCGGTGGGTGGAGTTGCCGGCCGGGACGCAGCCGCCGATCATGGCTGATGAGTTTGCCGAGTGCGAGGCCGCGGTGGTCGCGTCGCCGCTGGTGCAGGAGGCGTTGGCCAAGCGTGGCATCACGGACATGTCCCTGGTGTGTGCCGAGCCGTGGTCGATCGGGTACTGGGGTGAGGACCAGGGCGGCAAGCGGATCATGCGTGCGTTGATGTTCACGCGTTTGGAGCCGAACGATAACCCGTATGCGCACCCGATGGAGGACTTCACGGTCCTGGTTGATTTGAACAAGCAGGAAGTCATCGGTGTTGAGGATGATGGTTTCTTGCATGTGCCGATGGAGAAGAACAACTACCACCCGGATTTCGTGGGCCCGGCCCGCACGGACATCAAGCCGATCGAGATCAGCTTCCCGGAGGGGCGGAACTTCACGGTGAACGGGAACCATGTGGAGTGGTTGAACTGGTCCTTTGATTTGGGGTTCACCCCGCGTGAGGGTCTGGTGCTGCACCAGATCGGGTTCCGTGACAAGGGTGAGCTGCGTCCGATCCTGCACCGTGCGTCGTTGACGGAGATGGTGGTGCCGTATGGTCCGCCGAGCCGTTCGCAGCAGCAGAAGAACGCGTTCGATGCCGGGGAGTACAACTTCGGGTACATGACCAACTCGCTGGAGCTCGGTTGTGACTGCCTGGGTGATATCGAGTACTTCGACGCGAACCTGGTCGATTCGTTCGGCAAGCCGTACACGATCACGAACGCGATCTGCCTGCACGAGGAAGACGACGGACTGGAGTGGAAGCACTGGGACTTCCGGACCAACGACGCCCAGACCCGGCGCGGGCGCAAGCTCGTGGTTTCGTTCGTGGTCACGGTGGCGAACTACGAGTACGCGTTCTACTGGACCCTGCATCTGGACGGCACGATCCAGTTTGAGATCAAGGCCACCGGCATCCTGTCCACCGGCGGCATCGCCCCGGGTGAGACGACCAAGTACGGGCAGTTGCTGAACACCGACGGGCTGTACGCGCCGATCCACGAGCACATCTTCAACGCCCGCCTGGACTGGGCGCTGGACGGGGACAAGAACTCGGTCTTCGAGGTCGAGACCGTCGCCGAGGACACCGATGACCCGATGGTCAGCCCGTTCTACGCCCAGCGGACCCTGCTGGAGACCGAGAAGGCCGCGGCCCGTGAAGCGGACCCGCTGGCCCACCGCTGGTGGATGGTGGCCAGTGAATCGCGCACGAACAAGGTCGGGGAGAACACCGCGTACCGGATCATGCCCACCGACCCGGTGCTGATGAAGAAGAAGCCGAACAACTGGGTCACCAAGCGCGCCCCGTTCTCCACGAAGACGATCTGGGTGTCCAAGTACGAAGAGGGCGAGCGTTACCCGGCCGGGGAATACCCGAACCAGAGCGCGCTGCTGAGCAACGACGGGCTCCCGGCCTACATCGAGGCCGACGAATCGATCGTGAACGAGGACGTGGTGATGTGGCACTCCTTCGGCCTGAACCACGTGGTCCGCATCGAGGACTGGCCCGTGATGCCCAAGCAGATGACCGGGTTCTTCATCGAGCCCTACGGCTTCTTCGACGAGAACCCCACCCTGGATTTGCCCTCGGAAAAAACCGCTGAAGGCCACTGCCTGAGCAACCACACCGAACACCAGCACGGGGAACAGGCATGAGCACCACCAGCCGCACCCCCGACAGCACCGGGACCCGGTCGGCCAAGCCCGGGGCCAAGGCCGGGGCGCTGAAAGCGAACACCCTGGGCCTGTGGGACGTGGTGTTCATGGCCGTCGCAACCTCGGCCCCGATCACGGTCATGAGCGGCAACGTGCCGATCTCGGTCGGGTTCGGCGTCGGCACCGGGACCCCGGCGACCTACATCTGGGCCACCGTGATCCTGTCCGTCTTCGCGATCGCCTATGTCACGATGGCCCGGTACGTGACCTCCACGGCCGCGTTCTACGGGTTCATTTCCCGCGGCCTGGGGCGCGTGTTCGGGCTCGGGACCGGGTACATGGTCACCTTCAGCTACATCGTGTTCGAAGCCAGCATCATCGGGATCTTCTCCTACTTCGGCCAGCTCGCGTTCAAGGACCAGCTCGGCCTGGACATCAACTGGGTGGTGTTCGCCCTGTTCGGGCTGGTCACGATCGGGGCGCTGAGCTACTTCGAGATCAGCATGGCCGCGAAAATCCTGACCCTGCTGCTGTTCACCGAAATCGCGATCCTGGCCATCATGGCCTTCGGCGTGCTCTTCCACGGCGGCGGCCCGGACGGGCTGATGCCCGAAACCCTGAACCCGGTCAACGTCTTCCTGCCCAACGGCCTGCAGGTCGCCGCGCCCGGCCTGGCGATGTTCATCGCGTTCTGGTCCTGGACCGGATTCGAATCCACCGTCATGTACGGGGAGGAATCCAAAAACCCGCGCAAGATCATCCCGATCGCCACGATGATCGCGGTCACCGGCGTGGGCGTGTTCTACACCTTCGTCTCCTGGATGTCCGTCGCCGGCAACGGCGCCAAGACCGCGATCGCCCTGGCCCAAAGCGCGAACCCGCTGGACATGTTCTTCCACCCCACGAACGTGTTCGTCGGCCACGGCTGGGTCCTGGTCATGGAATGGCTCATGATGACCGGTTCCTTCGCCTGCGCCATGGCCTTCCACAACGCCGCAGCCCGCTACATGTACTCCCTCGGCAGGGAAGGAGTCCTGCCCGGCGTCCTGGGCAGGACCCACAAGAAACACGGCTCCCCGCACATCGCCTCGTTCGTCCAGACCGGCATCGCGATCCTGTGGATCCTGGGATTCTTCTTCCTCAACCAAGACCCCTACGCGGACCTGTTCACCATCCTGGCCGTCCTCGGGACCTTCTCCCTGCTGATCGTGCAGACCATCACCATGGCCGCCGTCTACAACTACTTCCGACACCACCACCCCGAAGAAAACGTCTGGCGCACCAAAGTCGCACCGATCCTCGGCGGAATCGGAATGGTCTGTGTCGTCATCATGATGATCACCAACCTGGACACCGCCGCCGGGCCCGCGGCCTCGACCCTGCTGTTCAAACTCATCCCCTACATCACCGCCGGGCTCTTCCTCGCCGGCGTAGCCCAGGCCCTCTACCTACGCAAAACCAACCCACTCAAATACGAAACCATCGGCCACGTCGCCATGGGAGAAGACGGAC
>NZ_SMRU01000077.1 GCF_004354015.1 Arthrobacter terricola | reverse complement strand
GCGCGCGCAGGAAATTTGAGAAGGGCTGTCCTTAGTACGAGAGGACCGGGACGGACGAACCTCTGGTGTGTCAGTTGTACTGCCAAGTGCACCGCTGATTAGCTACGTTCGGATGGGATAACCGCTGAAAGCATCTAAGCGGGAAGCTCGCTTCAAGATGAGATTTCCACCCACCACGAGTGGGGAAGGCCCCCAGCCAGACCACTGGGTTGATAGGCCGGATGTGGAAGACAGGACTAACGACTGTTGAAGCTGACCGGTACTAATAGGCCAACGACTTACACCACACACCACCCCCCMAACACGGGGTGTGGGACTTTACACTGCTTGCGTCCACTATGTGGTTCCCGAACAACAACCGGAACCAAAATAACTGAATAACAACACCACATGTTGTAACCCACAGTTTTCCCACCCACCCCCAMCACCGGGGGCAGGGYCGGGTGAAAAGGTTACGGCGGTCATAGCGTGGGGGAAACGCCCGGTCCCATTCCGAACCCGGAAGCTAAGACCCACAGCGCCGATGGTACTGCACCCGGGAGGGTGTGGGAGAGTAGGACACCGCCGGACAACACTCAAAATGGTCGAGACCCCCACACCCCCGGGTGCGGGGGTCTCCCACTTTAACCACCAAAACACCACCAGGCACCCGGACCGGCGTCGGGGGAAACCCACCCGGCACCCAGACCGGCGTCCCCGGCAAAGCGCGCCGAATATGCGCAGGCGTCCCGGGAAACCCGCCCGGGCCCGAGCCGGCGTCGGAACAACACAACCCCGGCTCAGCTATCCCGGCCGGGAACCCCCGCTCACCTACCCGGGCCGAAAGACCTGAGTTGGCTCTTTGGCTTGGTGGGTGAGTTTCGGGACCGTGGACGGCCTCGAGCATGGCTTGCCACGCTGCTCGCCAGACGGCGTCTCGAGCGGCGCAATGCGGGGATCAAGCAGACTTCGGGCGCAGATTTCCGGCGTGCAGGGGCGAGGCGTCGCCCACGGACCAGACGTGGCCGAACGGGTCGACGAAACCGCCTTGGCGGTGCATTCCCCACGGCATCCTGTGGTCTACGATCGGTGAGCCGGGGGATGCCCCGGCGGCAATCGCCTGGGCCACGAAGGCGTCCGGATCCTCGACGAACAGTTCGATCCGTGTGCTCGTAACGCCCGCGCGGTCGGGGCTTGTCTCGGCGGGGTTGCGGGGGTTGACCTCGTGGAGGAAGAAGGGCGCGCCTTCGACAGCGAGCCCGGCCACGCCACCGAGGTTCCAGAGTTCGACGGCGCCTAGGGCCTTCCGATACCAGGCGACGGCCGTCGTCGCGTCCGGAACAATGAGCATCACCGAAATGACAATCACGCGCTGCCTGCCTTTCACGCCGGCCTTGTCAGGCCTGCGGGGTCGATGAGGCCTGCGGTCACCCTACCGCTGCCGGCCTGCCCAGTCACGAGGTCGGCTTTTGACGCAGTCCGCCCGTCATGGGCTCGCCGGGTTCAGGCCGCGCGCACCCGTCGCCAGCCCGGCGTCCACACAACCAGGGCGAAACGGCTGAGGGCCATTCGCGCGCCCGCTACCGGCGGTCCAGCCACCCGGGCGCCGTGGCCGCAAACCAGCCGCTCCGTGAGCCGCGTCAGGAGGGAACCCCCGTGCACATACCCCTGGCCGAAAGACAGACCCCTGCTTACCCGTGGGTGAGCCGCCGGTGGAATGCTCCGAATCCGTCCTTGTCCGCTGCGGGCGGTTTCAGCCAACTGGCGCTGCAGCCAGTGTGTTCTGCATCTTCGGAGGAGTAACGCTCACCGCCGCTTCTCGTATCGGGTCAGGAGGACGCCGTCGGGGAAAGCCGTCTTCTCCACGAGTTCCAGGTTCACCCAGTTGTCCAGTGCGACGAAGAAGGGAGTGCCGCCGCCAACCAGGACCGGATGGGTGACTAGAAGGTATTCGTCGATCAGTCCGGCTTGCAAGGCCGTCCCTGCGAGGGTTGCGCCGCCGATTGCCATTGGACCGCCGTCCTCGGCCTTGAGCCGGGTGATCTCGGCGACGGCATCGCCGTTGACCACTCGGGTGTTCCAGTCGACCTTTTCGATCGTAGAGGAGAACACAACTTTCGGAGTGCTGCGCCAGTTGCGCGCGAATTCGACCTGCGCCGCGGTCGCGTTGAGTTGCTCGTCGCCAGTCGGCCAGTATGAGCTCATCGTTTCCCACAGCTTGCGTCCGTACAGCGACAGGCTGTTCGCCTGCTCCCGCTCTAGCCACCACTGGAACAGCTCGTCGCTCGGCACGCTCCAGCCAATGTCGCCGGATGGTGACAGGTGTCCTGGACCGTGTGCGGAGATATATCCGTCCACTGTCACATTCATGCCGTAGCTCAGCTTCCGCATGGCGTCAGCATCCATGATTTGGCATCAACCCACAAGAGAAATCTTCATGAGAGAGGCGCGGCAGTGCCGTAAACCGGGATGGTTTCGGGATGGTGGGAGATCGCCTGGGTCGGCCGACGAGTTCCGCAATGTCTGCGGCCCGGTTTTGAGCCCGACGGCGGTACTCATCGAGTGTCTCACCTCACCTGCCGGGCGACAGGGGACGTATCCATGATCGTGGTCACCTCCCTGAGCCTCTCAGCCGTGGCGGTCTTGAACCCGGTGAAGCCGCCCGTCGGGTCAGGCTTTCGTCGACCCCGATCGCAGCTGCGCTATCCAACCGGCTAGGGCAGCAACAAGTAATCGGCCGGCTTAGGGCCAGGGCGTCATCGTTGGGGTGCTCCATGCCATTGCCAACCCCTCGGTGACCCAGGAGATGGTGAGGACCCAGCCGCCTATCCCGTCCTGGCGCGCCGGCCGGTACTACACGCTCAACCGCAATGAGTCCCGAAATCCTCAAACAAATGCAGTCGAGTCTTTCGTCACATCGGTCGATATCCGCTAAATGTCTGAATGCACGGATGAGTCTGGTGGATATGGCCACAAAGGCCGTAGTTGGGAATGTTGTCGTGCATTTGCGTTCACATTTGTGGTGGAGGCGACGTTTTTTGTTTTTTGGGTGGTGGTGTTTGTTTGGGGTGGTTTTGGGGCTGGTTTTTGGTGTGGTTTGGGGGTTTTGGGGTGGTGTGGGGGTGGATTTGCGTGGGGGTGTGGGTGTGTGTAAAGTAGTTCGAGTCGCCGGCGCTGATGCGTGTTGATGGCGGCGAAAACCCCCCTTTCAAATGGCCTGGTAATGGCGTGCTTTTGTGGCGTGTTGTTGTTGGGTGGGGGCCGGGTGCGTGGCTGATTTGCTTTGGTTGCGTGGTTCGGGTAAGTTTGGAAAGTTGCTCCGGAGCGATCCTGACGGTTGTTGGGTGGTGTCGGGTGTGTCTGTTGTTTGAGAACTCAATAGTGTGCCAAGTTTGTTGATACCGATTGTTTTTTGATTGGTTGATTTGCTGGGCTGCTGCGCACCCCCGTGTGTGGTGGTCTGGTTTTTTGGCTGGTTTCAGATTTTTGCGATGCTTTGGTGGTCTTTTTCCGGCTGCCGGG
>NZ_SMRU01000076.1 GCF_004354015.1 Arthrobacter terricola | reverse complement strand
ATGACTGTGACAGGTTTGGATGGCCCCGGTAGGACGGTTATTTCTGGCCCCACTTTGTGACTCGCCGGGCAGTTGCGACGGTTATGTGTGGCCCCGCCTTCAACGTTGGATTCATCAGTGGATGGATGCGGCGGAAGGCTGGTCTGGATGGAGTCGAGGGTGGAGTTGTTCGCGCGGATCCGACGCGATGCCCGGGTCGAGGGCTTGTCGGTTCGTGCGCTGGCGGCCCGGCACGGGGTGCACCGCAGGACGGTTAGGCAGGCTCTGGAATCAGCTGCACCGCCGGAGCGTAAGCCGAGGCAAGGGGTGTCCTGGCGGTTGGAGCCGTTCAAACCGGCGATTGATGCCATGCTGACCGAGGACACGACCGCGCCGCGGAAGCAACGCCATACCGCCCGCAGGATCCTTGCCCGGCTCATTGAGGAGCATGGCGCCCAGGAGCTGTCGTATTCGACCGTGCGGGACTACGTCCGGGTCCGCCGGGCCCAGATCGATGTCGAAGCAGGCCGCCGGGTCGAGGTGTTCGTTCCGCAGGAACACGCCCCCGGGGCGGAAGCGGAAGTGGACTTCGGTGAAGTCTGGATCATCCTGAACGGGATGAAGACGAAGTGCCACATGTTCATCTTCCGGCTCTCCCACTCCGGCAAGGCCATCCACCGGATTTATCCCACACAGGCCCAGGAAGCTTTTCTGGAGGGCCATATCGAGGCGTTCAACGAGATCGGCGGGGTGCCGGTCAAACACATCCGCTATGACAACCTCACCAGTGCCGTCAGGTCCGTGGTGTTCGGGCAGGGCCGGAACCGCCTGGAGAACGACCGGTGGGTGTTGTTCCGTTCCTTCTATGGCTTTGATTCCTTCTATTGCCAGCCAGGTATTGCCGGGGCTCATGAGAAGGGCGGGGTCGAGGGTGAGGTGGGCTGGTTCCGCCGCAACCGGCTTTCCCCGATGCCTGTCGCGAGGTCCCTTGAGGAGCTCAATGACCGGATCCGGGCCTGGGAGGTCCAAGACGATGGGCGACGGATCAATGACCGGATCCGCACCATCGGTCAGGACCTCGAGGCCGAGGCCCCGTTCCTGGCACCGTTGCCGGCCGAAGAGTTCGATCCCGGCCTGGTGCTGAACCCTCGGGTGGACCGGTCCTCGATGATCACGGTGAGGATGGTGAAATACTCGGTGCCCGCCCGGTTCATCGGCAGAAGAGTCCGGGTGTCCCTGCGGGCGTCGGAGGTTGTGGTGTTCGACGGCCGCGCGGTGGCGGCCCGGCATCAGCGGATCGTTGCCAAGGGCGCTCAGTCCGTCCAGCTGGACCATTACCTGGAGGTCCTCAAGACCAAGCCCGGCGCTTTGCCTGGCTCCACCGCTTTGGCCCGGGCGCGGGAGTCCGGGGCTTTCACCAGCGCCCATGAAGCGTTCTGGGCTGCCTCGCGCCGGGTCAACGGCGACTCCGAGGGGACCCGTGAACTGATCGACGTCTTGCTGCTCCACCGTTCCATGGACGCGGCAGATCTCGAGGCGGGGATCACCGCGGCGCTGGGCGTGGGAGCGGTCAGCGCCGATGTGGTTGCGGTCGAGGCCCGCAGGCACGCAACAGCTCCAGCCGGGGGTGGGTCCGGTTCGGACCGTCATCGCGGTGCTCATGCTGAAGCGAAAGTGCAACGAGTTGTCAGCCTGACCCAGCGCCGGCTGATGGACCCCGCCGCGGTCATCGCAGGACTGCCGCGCGATACCCGGCCCTTGCCCTCAGTCAGGGCCTATGACGAGCTGCTGGCCAAACGCGCCCAAAACCCTGCAGGACCCGAGTCGAAGGAGAACATCTCATGAGTCCCACCGCACCGGCCACCACCATCACCCCGACCCTCCGCCGGCGGCGCGGCCTCACTGAACAGGCCGCTGTCGCCGCCGTGGACCAGGCCTGTCGCCGGCTGCGCCTGCCCACCGTCCGTGCAGTCCTGGACGAAGCCCTCACCGTCGCCGGGAAGGAACAACTCTCCTACCAGGGCTTCCTGGCCGAGCTGCTGCTGGCCGAATGCGATGACCGTGACCGGCGTTCCTCAATCCGCCGGGTCAAAGCCGCGAACTTTCCAAGGCCCAAGTGGCTTGGGGACTTCGATTTCGACGCGAACCCGAACATCAATCCCGCCACGATCCACACCCTGGCCACCGGGGACTGGATCCGCAAAGGCGCACCCCTGTGCCTGATCGGAGACTCCGGAACGGGCAAAACCCATCTGCTCATCGGGCTCGGCACCGCGGCAGCGGAACAGGGCTACCGGGTCAAATACACCCTCGCCACGAGGCTCGTGAACGAACTCGTCGAGGCCGCCGATGAGAAGGTCCTGGCCAAGACGATCGCCCGTTACGGCCGGGTCGATCTGCTGTGTATTGACGAGCTGGGCTATATGGAACTGGACCGCCGTGGTGCCGAACTCCTCTTCCAGGTCCTCACCGAAAGAGAGGAGAAAAACTCCATAGCGATCGCCTCCAACGAGTCCTTCTCCGGCTGGACCAAAACGTTCACCGACCCGCGGCTCTGCGCCGCGATCGTGGACCGGCTGACCTTCAACGGTGCCATTATCGAAACCGGCACCGACTCCTACCGGCTCGCCCACACCATCGCCCAACAAAAGGCAGGCTAAACGAGACAGGCCGGTCGCGGTTCAAGGGGCGAAGCGTTCTGCAGGCTCGATCAGCTACACAGCCTCGGCAGGGTAGGCTCCAACGGCCTTCAGGCCAACGACGGAACCACTCACTTCAATGACACCTCTATCCGTCTTCAAGAAGACGACAGTTCTGCCGCGGCTGAGAGGTCCGAGATACCAAGAAGCTGCAGCCGGAGTCCTTAGACCACCTGTCAAAGGCGTGACGTTCTGAAAGGTCAAAGGGCTCCCCACTAGAGAACCTGTGGACTTTTTTCTGGGCTGAAAGACCAGAGAGTCGTTCTCCTTCTTGGCATATCCGATAAGCCAACCGCTCTGATAGGACGAGTCCGGCGGTGGAGGGCCAGGGGGCAGTGACCTGGATCGAATGCCACATTCAACGATGCCCATCTCGGCGTCCAGCGCTTCTCGTTTCGTGATCAGCGGGGCGACAAGCAGGGGCAAAACTAACTGGAGGACGATGTTTGTCCCCAACGCGATAACTAGGTAGGACCAGAAATCGAGTTGTTTCAGAATCACCGCGATGGTTGCGGCGACAGTCACCGCAAGACCGATGATGAGACCCACCACAAAGGCTTTTTCCCACCATCCACGCGGCGTTGGTTGAAGTGTCTCTCCGACCACAGGGCCCCCTCGCGTTTGCCTTTGGGATCTATCTGAGTGCAGTCTCCCAGAGGATGGCACTGTCGGCATATCCCGGTAGACGCAAATACACAGATGCCTGGGCACTCTCGCCAGTAAGGAAACGATACGGGTGGTCATTCGAGCAATCCGTCTCAACGGTCCTGAATCAGGTTGACATCGGAAAAGTGGGGCCAAAAATAGCCGTCATGCCGGGGCCAAAAAGAGTTGACACA
>NZ_SMRU01000075.1 GCF_004354015.1 Arthrobacter terricola | reverse complement strand
CGCCAGTGGTGCTGCGCAGCAGGCCATCGAGCAGCATGTTCGGGTACTTGTGGAGGACCGGGTTGCGACACGGATTTTCGCGAAGGATGCCTCGTTGTGGGGTCCGGAGGCGGAGTCCGAGGCGGCCATCCGTTTGGGGTGGGTGGAGGCGGCTGCCGTTTCCCGGGCCCTGGTCGGGGGGATCCTGGAGCTGCGGGACGCGTTCCGGGCCGAAGGGGTCTCCCGGATTGTGTTGTGCGGGATGGGTGGTTCTTCGCTTGCCCCGGAGGTGATTGCCGGTACTGCTGGCGTCGGGCTGACGGTGCTGGACAGCACCGACCCGGAACAGGTTGGTGCCGCGTTGGCGGACCGCCTGGCCGAGACCGCGATTGTGGTTTCGTCCAAGTCGGGCTCCACGGTGGAGACCGATTCGCAGCGGCGGGTGTTCGAGCAGGCTTTCACCGAGGCAGGTATTGACGCGAAGTCCCGGATCGTCATTGTGACCGATCCGGGTTCGCCGTTGGACACGGCCTCGCGTGAGGCCGGCTACCGTGCGGTGTTCAACGCGGACCCGAACGTGGGCGGGCGTTTTTCGGCGTTGACGGCGTTCGGTCTGGTCCCGTGCGGGCTGGCCGGGGTGGATATCGAGGCGTTCCTGGACGAGGCCGAGGAAGCCGCGGAGATCCTGAACGAGGACTCCGCGGAGAACATCGGTCTGCGGCTGGGTGCCGCGCTGGGCGGAACGGTCCCGTTGCGCAACAAGGTCGTGATCGTTGAGGACGGGTCCGGCATCGTCGGTTTCGCGGACTGGGCCGAGCAGCTGATCGCCGAGTCCACGGGCAAGTCCGGCACGGGTGTGTTGCCGGTCGTGGCCGGGCCGTCCGCGCCGGAGGTCAGCGGCGGCGCTGCGGACGTGCTGGTCATCCGGCTCGTCGGGACGGACACCGATGCCGTGCTCGGTGCGAACGAGGCCGCGATCGCCGGCGGGCTGGCCACGCAGATGCTGGTGTGGGAGTTCGCGACCGCCGTCGCGGGGCGGCTGCTGGGCATCAACCCGTTTGACCAGCCCGACGTCGAAGCGGCCAAGGTCGCCGCGCGCGGGCTGCTGGACGCCCGCCCGGAACCGACRCCGGCGAACTTCGTCGACGGCGCGATCGAGGTCCGCGCCGGTGCGTGGCTGGGCGAGGCCGGCACGGCCGAGGAAGCCGTGAAGGCGTTGCTGGCCGGGCTCGGTACCGAGGGGTATCTGAGTGTGCAGGCCTATTTCGACCGGATCGCGTTCGCGCCGTTGGAGGCCATCCGGGACGAGCTTGCCGGTGTCAGCGGCCGGCCTGTCACGTTCGGCTGGGGTCCGCGGTTCCTGCACTCGACCGGGCAGTTCCACAAGGGCGGGCCCGCGATCGGGTCGTTCCTGCAGGTCACGGCCGCCGCCCAGGGTGACATCGCGATCCCGGAACGGCCGTTCACGTTCGGTCAGCTGATCACGGCCCAGGCCGCCGGTGACGCCCAGGTCCTGCAGGACCACGGCCGTCCCGTGCTGCGGCTGCACCTGACCGACCGTGGAGCCGGTGTGGCGCAGCTGAAGAACATCGTCGCCGCGTTGGCCGCCCGGGCCGGCGCGCAAGGAAGCTAAGGCACAAACCCAGACATGCCAGACACTGACAACGGTTACCGCCCCACGGCCAAGACAAGCCACCGCAACCCCTTGCGGGACCCGCGGGACCGGCGCCTGAACCGCATCGCAGGACCTTCCTCCCTGGTGTTCTTCGGAGTCACCGGGGACCTGGCCCGCAAGAAACTCATGCCCGCGGTCTACGACCTGGCCAACCGGGGCCTGCTGCCGCCCAGCTTCGCGCTCGTCGGCTTCGGCCGCCGGGACTGGAGCAACGAGGACTTCGCCAACGAGGTCAAGGAAAACGTCAAAGCCCACTCCCGGACTCCGTTCGATGAGGCCGTGTGGAACCAGCTCTCCGAGGGCATCCGCTTCGTCCAGGGCGAGTTCGACGACGACCAGGCCTTCAAACGCCTCGGCGCGACCCTGGACGAGCTCGACGAAACCCGCGGCACCCGGGGGAACCACGGCTTCTACCTCTCCATCCCGCCCAAAGCGTTCGAGCAGGTCTGCCGGCAGCTGTCCAAGCACGGCCTGGCCCAGGCCGGGGACGGGCAATGGCGGCGCGTGGTCATCGAAAAACCCTTCGGTCACGACCTGGAATCCGCCCGGAAACTCAACGACATCGTCGAGTCCGTGTTCCCCGCCGACGCGGTCTTCCGGATCGATCACTACCTGGGCAAGGAAACCGTGCAGAACATCCTGGCCCTGCGCTTCGCGAACCAGCTCTTCGAACCGCTCTGGAACGCCAACTACGTGGACCACGTCCAGATCACCATGGCCGAAGACATCGGCACCGGCGGCCGGGCAGGGTACTACGACGGTGTCGGCGCGGCCCGGGACGTCATCCAGAACCACCTCCTGCAACTGCTGGCGCTGACCGCGATGGAAGAACCCATCTCCTTCAACGCCGATGACCTGCGCGCCGAGAAGGAAAAAGTCCTCGCCGCCGTCCGGCTCCCCGAAGACCTCTCCACCCACTCCGCCCGCGGACAATTCACCGGCGGCTGGCAAGGCGGGGAACTCGTCCAGGGCTACCTGGAAGAAGAAGGCATCCCGGCCGACTCCAAAACCGAAACCTACGCCGCGATCCGCCTGGACATCCACACCCGCCGCTGGTCCGGGGTCCCGTTCTACCTCCGCGCCGGCAAACGCCTCGGACGGCGCGTGACCGAAATCGCGGTCGTGTTCAAACGCGCACCGAACCTGCTCTTCCGCGGCCACGGCGAGGACGACTTCGGCCAGAACGCCGTGGTCATCCGCGTCCAGCCCGACGAAGGCGCCACGATCCGTTTCGGCTCCAAAGTCCCCGGCACCCAAATGGAAGTGCGCGACGTGACCATGGACTTCGGCTACGGACACTCCTTCACCGAATCCAGCCCCGAAGCCTACGAACGCCTCATCCTGGACGTGCTCCTGGGCGAACCACCACTGTTCCCGCGGCACCAGGAAGTCGAAGAATCCTGGAAAATCCTGGACCCCTTCGAAAACTACTGGGCCACCCTGGACGAACAACCCGAACCCTACGCCCCCGGCAGCTGGGGCCCGGCCTCGGCCGATGAACTGCTAGCCCGCGACGGACGAACCTGGAGAAGGCCATGATCGTAGACCTGCCCGACACCACCACCTCCAAAATCTCCAAAAAGATCACCTCCCTGCGCGAGCAAGGAGGCGTGATCGCCCTCGGACGCGTCCTGACCCTCGTCGTCGTCACCAAATCCGGGCTCGAAGAAGAAGCGATCGAAGCAGCCAACGAAGCCAGCCGCGAACACCCCTGCCGCATCATCGTCCTCGCCGACGCCGGCAGCAACGCCCCGGACCGGCTCGACGCCCAGATCCGGGTCGGCGGGGACGCCGGAGCCTCCGAAGTGATCGTGCTGCGCGGCTACGGATCCCTCGCCAAGGAAAACGAATCCCTCGTCGCCGGACTGCTCCTGCCCGACGCACCCATCGTGGCCTGGTGGCCCCACGGAGCACCCGACAACGCCTGCGAAACCTCCATCGGCCGCATCTCCCACCGCCGCATCACCGACTCCGCCAACGAACCCGACCCCCAAGCCGCCCTCACCCGCATCCGGACCACCTACCGCGCCGGCGACACCGACCTCGCCTGGACCCGCCTGACCAACTGGCGCCTGCAACTCGCCGCCGCCCTGGACCARGTCGACGAATCCCCCGTCACGGCCATCGCCGTCGAAGGCGCCTCCGACTCCCCCAGCACCCTGCTCCTGGCAGCCTGGCTCACCCTCTACCTGRACGCACCCGTCCACATCGTCGCCGACCCCGCCGGAACCGGCATCCGCCGCGTCAAACTCACCCGCGCCACCGGAGACATCCAACTCATCCGCCCCGGCCTCACCATCGCCGAACTCACCCAACCAGGCCAACCCCCACAACGGATCTCCCTCCCACGCCGCAGCCTCAAAGACTGCCTCGCCGAAGAACTCCGCCGCCTCGACCCCGACGACGT
>NZ_SMRU01000074.1 GCF_004354015.1 Arthrobacter terricola | reverse complement strand
GCAGCCGGCGTCGACGCCTTGGGCATCGTGCTGGGCGGTTCCGGTAACGGCGAGCAGATCGCCGCGAACAAGGTAGAGGGCGTCCGGGCGGCTTTGGCCTGGAACCTGGATACTGCCCGCCTGGCCCGCGAGCACAACGACGCCAACGTGGTGGCTGTGGGCGGACGCCAGCACAGCGTGGATGAGGCCACCGAGCTCATCGAAGCATTCCTGGCTGAGCCGTTCAGCAAGGCCGAACGCCACGTGCGCCGCATCGGCAAGATCGCAAGCTACGAAACCACCGGCGAAGTCGTCGAATAGGCAGCTAAACGGTGGCCAGACTCGCCGCTTACCCAACCACCACCCACAGGAGAAATCATGGAAATCCTCGTAGATAGGCAGTCAGAATGCTAGAAGACCGAAACTCCAACAATCCGGGCGTCCAGGCCAGAAGAACGTCTGCTCCGCGGCGTTGGCTGGTTATGGGCATTGCTTGGCTCGCCATTGGCATCGGGTGGCTTTTCACTCTTGTGAGGGGCACTGCTGGAGTAGCCGAGCCGTGGCGTGTCGGCCTGGGTGTCATCTATCTCGTGGTGGGCGTCGGATACCTCACCGCGTGGTTCCGGGGCAAAAAAAGAACCGGTTCGGCCGCTGCCGGCTGAGGATTCCCCAGCCGGCTCAATCTCCTATGTATGACCTGTCGCGGAGACGGAGGGGCTGCCTGTCCTGCACGATCCGACGGTAGGCCCACAGCACCAGTGAACTCGCAAGTACCGCGAAACCAACCAAGGTGTCAGTGATACTTCCGTAGCCGGCGACGCCCGAGTACATGATGCCGAGGACGTTGAGGAATGCTGTAATCGCGGCGAGCACGAAGGCGACCGGAATCCAGATGCGCGCGCGCTTGACCGGCCGAGGCCAGTCGGGCCTGTCCTTACGGAGCAGTAGGAATCCCACGAGTGCGAAGAAGATCGCGAGCATGTAGCCGAGGTTGCTAGCAAAGAGGACCCCAAGCGTGTTGCCGACGAAGAGCACGAGCACGATGTTGATGACCAGGTCCAGCGTCATGGCCCGCGAGGGCATCCCTTCCTTATTGAGATAGTCGAGTTGCCGGATCACCATTCCGTCCTTGGCGATTCCGTAGAGGGCCCGTCCAGCATCAGCAGTGGACGACGTCATCATCACGAACAGTGCTGCGACGATAACCAACGTCATGACGATCGAACCGCCGCCAAGCACTGTTTGGAAGGCCGTGGGTAGATAACCGATGGGGTCGTTGTTGATCGCATTCTCGCTGGAGGACACGCCCGCGGTGGTAATCACTCCGCCGACGAGCAGGAGCAGGGAGAGCAGCGAGGACGAAATAAGGACGCGACTAGTGTCGCGCTTGTGGTCCTTGTACTCGGGGGTCATGGTCGCGCCGATCTCGGTCGCGTAGGAAGTCCAACCCATCACATAGAGGTAGACCAATGCCAGCTGCCAACCGTGCCACGGCTGGTCGGTTTCGCCGAGCTTGCCCCAGCTCAGGACGTGGGAACTCCAGTGCCCGGTGACCATGGATCCAACCAACAAAACGATAATCGCGATGACCGCAACGCCCCCAAGCAGCTTGTTGAAACGAACCGCGGGCTTTACTCCGAAGATGTTGAGTAGCCACACGCAGAAGATGGCGGCGACGGCGATAAGGTGACCGGGCCCGATTTCCACGAGGCCGTCGGACACCTTCCACGTGGCGTCCGGGAAGAACTGTGCTGTCAAAAGATCGCCAATGATGAGCGAGAAGACCGCCAAAACAAACGACCAGCCGGCCCAGTAACCCACTGCCGCCAGCGGCCCCACGGGTTCTAGATATCGTTTCCAGGCCTCGTGGGCGTACATGGCAATTCCGCCCGGCTTATCCGGAAACATCGCTGCCATCTCGGCGTAGAGGTAGTTCTGAAGTAACGCAATAATGCAGGAGGTACCCCAAAGAGCTGCCGCGGTCCAGGCCCCCAAGGCGCCAATTGAGTATCCGATCAGCATGAAGGCGCCGACTGGAATCGAGAGGGCGAGGGCGAAACCATCACGCCATCCCATATTTCGGTGTATCCGGCCGGGCCCAGTGGCTGGGGTGGCCTCCGGAACCGAGGTAGTTGGAGAGTTGCTCATTGGGGGGCTCTTCGCGGACGGATGATGTAATCAGGAAGGCGCATCGGCGCTCGTCTAGGGGACGAAGTCCGCCAATGATGGAAGTTCCTACGGAGTCCTGCGGAAGGACCTTGACGTTTCCACGGTACCGCCGAGTCCCTGATCTGGCCATGTCAGATTTGCCGAGGACAAGAGCAACCGCCGGCCCTTCCTCTGGCTCACAGTCCACCTGAGACCGACACGCACTGCGCGCTCGGCCATCGCGGCCGCTGCCGTCGTACGATCTCGATGGGCAGTGCAATTGACCCTTCAATCCGTCAATAGAAGGGGTTTAGCCATGCCAGCCAAAAGTCGCTTCCTCTTCTGCCAGCGCGGGTCAGTCACCATCCTCTTACCATCCGCGACAAGGGAATCCAGCCATTCCGAATGGTTTAGACGGTGCTTTCGAACGGCCGGCATGTATCCTCCAAAAGGCTGGGGCCGGGATCAATGTCCGGTATGTATGTCCGGACTGTAGTATTAACCCCGATTCATCACCCACCTTCGGAGCGCAGACTCTTGGACTCGCCGACCTCATTCCAGACGCAGATCTACCGCTCCCTGCCTGAAATCGAGCGGGCAGATGCGATTGTCGACAGAATTTCCAAGGCAATCGCCCTCGGACTGCTCAAGGTAGGCGAACGCCTACCTCCCGAAGCTGCGCTCTCGGAAATGTTCGGCGTCGGGGGAGCAACGCTCCGCGAGGCGCTGTCGGAGCTGCGCGAGCAGGGAATCGTCGAGACTCGCAGGGGCAGGAGCGGGGGAACCTTTGTCGTCAATCAGCCTCGAACCCGAACAGAGGCAATAAGGGATTGGTTTCTCTCAACGTCAATTTCGGAAATACGCGACATCGGGGACGAGCACTCAGCAGTTGCCGCCGCGATCATCCGGCTGGCATGTGAGCGCGCGGAACCGCACGACGTCGAGCGCCTTCAGGAACTTGCCCGAGCATTGGTCCTTGCCCCTACCCCCGAAAAGCGTGCAACTGCCGATAGCCGCTTCCATATCGAGTTGGCAGTATCCGCCCAATCGCCAAGGCTTGCCAACGCCGAAATCCGGATTCAGGAAGAAACAGTTCAACAGATATGGACTCCCTTGGCTGTGGCATTTGACCCGGAACAGGCAGCGGCTGAACACTTGGAGTTGGTTCGAGCCGTGGCCCAGGATCAACCCGAGAAGGCCCAGGGGCTGGTACTTGAGCACATCAGACGGAACATTTTCCATCTGATTGACACCAAACTGACCCTCGGTTACAGCCAATCAACTCAGGATGCCCAATGATTCCCGACACTGAAGTCGTTCACTCTGCCCAATCCCTGACGTCGTGGATTGGCGGTGTCTCCACGGGGATCAAGGAGCTCTCCGCGAATGTTGCCTCGCTGCTTGAACGAAATCTCCTCGGCAAAGCCAAGGTTGATAAGGCTGCGCTGGCAGGGTTGGACAAACTATCGCAGGAGTTCTTGGCGAAAAACACCTACGCTGTCGGCGCCGGGACCTTCTTCGCACATGAGTTCGTTGAACATGGCGGCCAAGCCTTGGAATGGTGGTCCCGTCGGGAATCCGGCGCCATCGGAAGGCTCGATTTTGACCAGACTCCGGGTAGCAGCCGGTATTACGACTATGAGAAATTGCCGTTCTTCTCCACCGCGGCTGCGACGGGTGAGCAGACTCTTTGGGGCCCGTACATCGATTATCTCGGCTTCGAGGATTACATCCTGACGTTCACTGCACCGTTTTCGGTCCATGGCCACTTTACCGGGGTGGCCGGATGCGACATCCGGCTCAAGGACCTTGAACCCCGCCTCATGCCGATCCTGCGTGCCATCCCCGGTGATGCCGCGCTGGTCAACGCGAGCAACCGAGTCATCCTCGGCAATTCCGGAAGATACCTCGTTGGCGACCGGATCAAAACAGGATCCTCAGTGCAAGATCGGATCGCCCTGGACGTGCCCCATCTGGGCCTTTCCTTGATCTACACCGCCTAGTCGATAACCATCTCGACAGTCCCTGCAATCCACGGGCCAAAAATGTCCCCACTGCAGTTTTATCAGACGTAACGTATTTCATGGCCCAGCGGTGCTGTTTGCGTGCGGGCGCCTGGTTTCGGCCAGCGTGCAGTCAACTTCTCCACGGGGAGTCTTGCTGGGAGTGGAGTCGCCATCCCCGCGGATTCGGCGCGGAAACGGGCCGGATCGACCGGTTTTCGCTCAAAATCGACAAGTCTAAACCGAACTGGCCCCCTGTCGGGGCGCGCGGTCGCGCAGTCGGGATCACATTCCAACGTGGGACGATCGGTCAGCGATGCACATTTTTTCTTCGAATAAAAGCTATCGCTATGAAAGATTAAAGAGTAATCTCCGAGGTGATCTGTTTCACAGGAGAGCTCCAATAACCGGTTCGAGGACCTGCATTCGACGGGGAAATGCTTTCTTCTTCCGGTCTGCGAAGCCCGCCGCTAGTTAGACCCCGCTGGCAGCGTCTTCGCCCATGACCCCGACGGCGTAGTCATTGGCTGTAAAGCCATTCAGATTCGACTAAGGACTTCCCCCATATGTCTGAACTCAAGCAACATGATTCGAGCGGTCTGCAGGATTTTGGTTATACGCAGTCGCTGGACCGCAGTATCGGTAAGTTCGCCAGCTTCGCGGCCGGCGTGAGCTATATTTCGATCCTTACGAGTGTTTTCCAGCTCTTCTACTTCGGCTATGCCACCGGCGGCACGGAGTATTTCTGGTCCTGGCCGATG
>NZ_SMRU01000073.1 GCF_004354015.1 Arthrobacter terricola | reverse complement strand
CGGGACCTCCCAAACCTCACATGTGGCACTACCATTGCACCCCCAAGGACCCTCGCAGGCCACAGGAGCCGCCAATGGCAACCCACGGACCTGTGAAACAGAAGGCCCCGGCCCCTCATCCTCCCGGCTGAAACTGGCCGTCCGGGATAAGGGCCGCCACCGCCGGGACCAGGTCCGGCAGCGCCAGTATGCGCGTCGGGGCGGCCGAATCACCTCAAAGCCGGCGCTGCAGGACCGCCCGGCGATAATGGACCGCTCCGGACGGGCAGGTAACCCGTCCCACTTCATATCGTCTAAGGAAATGAGCCAAGTCAGGTTAAAGTCTCCAGCCGACATTCATGAAGTGGTCTTCCCAAGCGACCGGCTCAACGCTCCATCTCGGAGTCGGGAGTTGGTTGATCGGCGAGGCACGGATCTCATTGATGAGGCGGTCGATATTTGCCCGCTGTTCCTGTTGTTCCCAATCGTAGGAAGAGGGAAAAGGCCCCAGAGGAAGGGGCGAATCTTCGATACCCCAACGGTCTCTGTAGACGGCGACGCCGCGCATGACAAGGGTTGTGACCTGTGGCCGTAGGTCCGGACCCAAGGCGTCCATAAGGTTCCGAGTCCATTCGGCATCACCCATCATGGCGTCTCTGGTGACGTAATCCATCCTGCGCTTCATCCGCCCCCGTACCTGATTGATCAGGTCAGCGAGATCGGGACGAGCCGTGCGGAGATTCTCAACCAAAGGATCAGGTCCGCCTGCGGGCATCGGGGGCAGGAACTGACGGAGCCGGGAGTGGACCACGGCCACCAGATCTCTCGCGCCCGCATTTGTTTCCAGAGCATCGATGAGAAGTCGTTGCGTGCTCGGACGGCTTACTCCGACGGAGCGGCGCCAGGCTGCGACGGTTGCACCCCAGGAGGGGGAACTTCGCAATTCTGTGGACCGGCCGGGCACGTGCGCATCAAGGAACCCTGTCAGATCCTCGGCGGCAGCAATTCGTGCTAGGTAGTCGTATTCCGCCCCCAGGCGCTCCAGGCTGTCTGCTTTTGATTGTTCAGCGTCGCGGACTTCATGAGCTGTCCGTTCGGTACCTTCGGCGGCGAGAACGTCGCGCAGTATCTCGCGCCATGACTCGTGCAAGATGGGATCAAGTGGCTCCTTATCAGTGGGGTCGTTCTCGCTGACGTATGCAAAATTTCCCGCTCGGCCGCGGGTCATGCTCACGTACAGCAGTTCGCGCGTGAGCCGGCCTTGGGGTACCACGGTGTGTCCGGTGTCGACGGTGATGCCCTGGGAGCGGTGGGCCGTCGTCGCATATCCGAGCTCAACAGAGGCTTCAACGTAGTCGCGATCCAGTGTGACTGTCGCGCCGGTGTCCCGGCGGACCGCGGTGAGCGAGTCGTCGCGCCTACCGGTGCGGACGACGTCGAGCATGGTTCCGTTCCGGATGAAGTCGCCGCGGCTGTCTGTGATGGTGCGGTCGTTGCGGCGGGCGATGATGATATCGCCGCGGCCGGCGCGTAGCCCGTCGCCGAGCGGCACTGTATGTTCGGCGTCAACGGCGCCTTGGATGACACGGTCTGCCCGGGCCCGCTGGTTGAGCATGCTGACGGTGTCGTTGTCGGCGGCGATGAGGATGGACGACTGGCCTGCTTGGATGTCTGTCTGCCAGCCCAGATAGGCTCGGTCGACCATATCCAGGTACGAGCCGTGTTGAATGCGTTGGTGCTGGTCGTAGGCGGTGATGGCGGCGAAGTCCCCGGCACGCAGTTTCAGCGAGGCATCCCGTTCCCAGGCGTGTTCGAACCGCCAGATGGTGCTCAGCCGCACTGTCTTGCCTTGCCGGTCAAGCCAGCCGAAGATACCGCCGGCGTCTATGGCATCCAGCTGCCCGGGATCGCCCACCAACAGGACTTTCGCTCCGCCGTCCCGGGCCTGCTGCACCAGCACAGACAGCTGAAGGGTGGAGACCATGGACGCCTCATCGACCACGACCAGCTGGTTCGGATGAAAACGCCACCTGTCCTGTTCGGCAGCGAGCCGGGCTGCTTGCTGTGCCAGCCGGGCGGCCTCGGGGCTTCGTCCAATCACGCGGTTGATGAGCCGTTGCTCGACGTCGAAGAACTGCGCGGCCCGGTTCCCGGCTCCCTGACCGGCGGACTCGTACAGCCATTTGGCGACGTTCTCCGCGGCCACGGACAGCTCGCGCCCCAGAACTTCGGCACTCGCCGCCGCAGGAGCCAATCCGACGACGCTGCCGGTTCCGTAGTCTGCTTCCCAGGCTGCTTTGACTGCGCCGAGGGTGGTGGTCTTGCCGGTTCCGGCGGGGCCGACGATGGCGTCGAGCCGGTTGCCGCTCAGCAGGACCTCGGCGGCCGCCGCGCGCTGGTCGGTGTGGAGTTCGAACCGGCCGTGGCGTTTGTAAGTGTCGAGTGAGTCCACGGCAGCGGCCGGGCGGATTGCCGGTGCGCTGTCGTCGTTCCTTGCTTCCATGACGGCGTCCTCGTTGGCGAGGGTCGCCGCGTCGGTGTAGAGGCGGGCGCCGTGGAAGTCGAAGATGCATTGGTTCGCGAAGCGTAGGTCGGGTTGCGCGTCGGCGGGGATGGTGTAGCGGTTTTCGTTGAGGGGGACGGACTGGTTTTCGGCGGCGGTGGCGACTGCGTCGATCATGGTGTTGCGGTCTGCGGGGGTGTGGCAGCGGATGTCTGCGCAGATCCGCTCGGCTTCGGCAAGGAGGTTCCACCGGTTCCAGGTGGCACGTTTGGTGGCGACGCGTTCCCGGGTGATGGTGGCGACGGCGTCGACCCAGGCCGGGGCGAACTCGCAGGTGCGGAACGGCGCGGCATGGGAGCGCTGCACGGCGTTGGCGAGCACCATGCTGGGGTCGAAGCCTTTGGCGGTTGCGCGTGCCCGCCACTGGGCCGAGAGCTGATGGAACGGTGTGATGGTTTCGGGTTTGACGGTGCGCGTGGAAAGGGTTGCCTGCTGGCGGAGCTTGATGATTGTCGTGGCCGACGGGGGAGTGCCATGGCTTGTGGTCCATTCGGCCACGAGCCGGTCGGTCTCGATATCAATCCGGCGGGAGCGGTTGGAGAACTCACGGATCAGGGTGTCGTCGATGCCGGTGAGTTGCTGGCTCGGGTTGTGCGTGCTGGCGGCCGGTTCGCGGGTATCGGTATCTGTTCCGATGCTGCGGTGGAGGGCGTCGAAGAGCAGGCCGTTGAAGTGTTCGCTGGCCGCGACCGCCGCCTTGTAGAGTGTCCGCGAGTCGAGGGTGACCCAGGCGCCGTCGGTGATCCGTCGGACGCGGTTCGCGATCACGAGATGGGTGTGCAGTTGCGGGTCCCCGATACGTGACTCCCAGTGGTCGAACGCGGCGGCGATCGCGCCCCGGGTGCCAAGGTGTGCGACGCCGCCCCGGCCGGCCCGGGTGTGGATGACCGCTTCTTCGAGCCATTGCAGGGTGGCGGTGACCGCCTCGTGGTGGGTCTGCAGGATCCGGTCCTGAAGCGCCCGGGGGCTCAGCGCCCACAGGACGGAGACGGATTTGGGGACGCTGAAGGTCAGGTCGAAGCCGACGACGGCGCGGCGCGTCCCGGTCCGGCCAGGGCTGCTGTGGACGATCGTGGGTTGGCCGTGCGGGCGGCCCAGAGGCGTGCCGGTGTCCGGGTGGACGGCGAGGTCGAAGATGGCCTTCGCGTCGGTTTCCGTAACGACATCCCAGGCGCCCCGGTTGATGCCATGCAGGCCGGATCCAAGCCAGCGGCCCTGAGGGGTACCGGCCTTCATGTAATAGGTGGTCGCATCCACAGGGGTGATCGTCAGATCGTCCATCATCGTAGTTTTGAACAAGTACTTCAGGCCCGACTGGGCGGAGAGCCGGGCGATCGACATGGTCATTGCTTGTGCGCTTCCGAGTTGCGGCTGCCATGGTTGCTGGTGGACACCCATCCGCGACGGCGGAACAGTGCCTTGGTGCTGTCGTGTAGCTCGACGCCGGCGGCATGGGAGAAGGCCAGCAGCTTTCCGGCGAGGTGGACCAGGTCCTGGACATCGGTCTGCCGGGCAGTTTGGAGGCGGCCGAGGTCGGCACGGAGGCTCTTGACGATAGCTCGTTGCTCAGTGTTCTCTGCTGCCAAGTGGTCCAAGTCTTCGGACAAAGACCGGAGCTGGGTACGGAGTGAATCCACGAGCCGGCTCGAAGGCATCGCGGCCGTGGTGGCTGCCTCGAGCTGGGTTTCCGAGTCGGGCCTAGGTCGCGCCACCGAGGTTCGCTGCCGCCGTCGACGATCGCGCTGCCTGTTGGCACAGCGAGTAAAGCAGAAGAGCTGGGACGTGCCCGAAGGCTCGAAGCTCTCACCACAATCACCACAAATTTCCCGGACCACGTTGGTTCATCGGCGAGACCTCACGTCACGACATGACGAACCGTGAGTCAGCCCTCATGCTCTACTGGCGGAGGGGTCGTATTCTGATGGGTCGAGTTCAGCGTTGCGCGATGTAGGCGTTCCAGTTTCGGGAGGAGAGCGCGGCCCAGCGGACGGCGGTGGTCGTGGAGATGCCGAGCAGCTCTGCCAGGATGGGCGTCGGGATTTCGGCTGCGAGTTGGAACAGGGCTGCTTTGCGGGAGTTGTAGGGTTTGATGCCGTGGTCAACGAGTTGTCCGCGGATGTTTTCGGTGGCCAGGTGGTTGCCCGGAATCCCGCCGGGAAAGAGCCAGCGGCTGTTCCGGCTAGCGTAGGAGGCCTGGCCGCGCCGGTTCATGTGCTCGATGATGATCCGGTCCAGGGGTTCGGGCATGAGGATCGGGGTGCGCTCGAACGTGACGGTGACCTGGCCGTCGTCGGTGACGGTGACTTGGTCCGCGTGCATGCGGCAGATCGTGGTCAGGGGCTGGGCGAACAGGAGCATGAACAGGCCGCCGATGCGGGTGTAATGGCGCATCGTTTGGTCGTGGAGCAGGGTCTGGACGTGGCCCCACCGTTCTTCCTCGCTCATCGTGACGGAGGAAAAGCGCCGGGGCTGCTTGGGGAT
>NZ_SMRU01000072.1 GCF_004354015.1 Arthrobacter terricola | reverse complement strand
TGCTTTCGTGGTTGACGATCTTCCAGAACCGGTGCTTGGACGTGTCGGCCTTGCGGATCGCTGCCTGCTCGGTTTCCAGGAGCCGGTCCACGGCCTTGAACGCGGTGAACGTCGGGTTCTCTTCCGGGATCACGGTGTCCACCTCGTACACGGAGTTGTTCACCCCGTCGATTTCGAAGTCCATGCGCACGTTGAAGATGTGCTGGTGGATCGGACCATACAGCCCATCGTTGTTCAGGTTCTGACCATACGGGCTCTTCTCGCCCGGGTGCTGCCCGGCCGTGGACAGGATCCCGGTGGCCTTGACCAGGAACTCGATGGACCCGTCCAGGAACAGGTGCCAGTAGAACGCGTACTCGTAGTTCGCGACCGTGGCGATGAAGGAAATCACCAGTTTCCGGTTCCGGCGGGTCTCGGCCGTGCCCTCCCGGAAATCAAAATGCTTCCACAAAATCGAGTCGTCTTCTTCGTGCATGCAGATCGCGTTCTCGATCGTGAGCGGGTTACCGTGACTGTCGGTGGTGATCCCGTCGAAGTACTTGATCTCCCCGGTGCAGTCACAGCCCAGGGTCAACGAGTTGGCCATGTTGCCGATGTTGTACTCGCCCGAGTCGAACGCGTTCTTCTTCGCCTGCACCGGGGCCGGGTCACCATACGGGACAACCATCTCGGCCAGCGAAGCACGGTTGATCACCGGACGCTCCACGCCCTGGTCACGGAACTTCAGCTGATGCAGCACCAGGCCCTCACGCGGGGTGAACCCGACCCGGAAGGACCAGTCCGCCCACCGCACATGGTTGCCCGTGACCGTGAACGAGGCCCCCTCGGGCTGCGTGATGGAAATCGGCTTCAAATCCGTCCGGGCCTCCCCGACGTACTTGGGCAGGTAATTACCCCGCGCGGCCGGGACCGGGATCGCCTCGTTGTCATCAATCCTCGCCACCTGGCCCGAGGACAGGTCATAGATCACCACCAGGTTCTCGATCGGGTGCGCGTACGGGGAATCATCCGGCTCATCCCGCACGAACACCAGGGCACGCATCAGACGCCGGCCCTGCGCGTCCTCACCGAACCAGCCCACACTCCAGGGTTCGAAGCAGACCAGGTCCAGGTCCGTCAGGCCGCGCTTGGCCAACGCCTCGATCACCCGCGGGTCCTTCTTGCAATTGACCTCGCACTCATCAAACTCATCCAACATGAACGGCGGCTGCACCCCCTTGCCCAGCTGCGTCCACGAAGACACCAGGCCCCCGTCCAGATCCACCACGGCCTCGAACGCGGACCCCGTCGCCCGGTCAATCAACACCGCATCAGCCTCACGCACCACCGCGGCACCGGCACGCAACTCGGCCTTCGCCGGCTCACGCAACTCCACACTGCCAAACCGGAACGACTCCGCAGCAGCAGGACCCTCCCTCAAAATCCCCACCGCACGCGAAATCTCCGCCCGCGACAAAGGATCCAAAGGATGCGCCGTACCCACGGCGGATTCCACTTCACTGTTGATGGTCATGCTTTTACTCCTTGAACTTTCGTTTTTAGTGCGGATGTTTATGCGGCTGACTTGCCGGATAGCAGCCAGTCGGACGCGGCTTTGCGGTAGCGGATGATGCCTTTGTATTCGGCCATGTCATCGGGGAGCTCGGCCAAGACATGGCCGAACTTTTCCCGCCAGGACGGAACCTTGGCAATGTCAGACAGGGGGAGGAGGTAGCTCCGGATCAGGAACATCAGGACCCCGCTGTGCGGGAGGCGGATCAAGTGCTGGACTTCCACGCGGAGGTGGAGCTTGTTGGGCATGTCCGGGTCGTCGGCGATGGTTCCGCGGTCCGGGCCCCATTCGGGGTAGGTTTCCGTGGAAGTATCGAGGCGGCGGCCGACGGTCATGGTCCAGTTGGTACGGCGGAACTGTTCGCCCGGCTGCAGCCGAAGAAGGAACTTTTCCGCGCGGCTGACAATGTTCTCTTCCTTGACCCGCGGGACAGGGCCGTGGATTTCGGCAAAGGTCATACCGACGTCGAAACCGAAGGACCAGTCAGCGGCAAAGGTGACCAGACCGGCGTCGAGCCACATCGTGTTTTCGCGGACGTCCAGCAGCACAATGTCGTCCTGGATCTGGGTGCCCAGGAACCGCATGGGTTCCATGGGCAGCGAGTCATCGTCGCCCATGGTGAATTCCAGGTCGAGGCTCTGCAGGGAGTTCTGCCAGCGGCAGGTGTCACCGTCGCGCTGGAAGGACATGATCTCGGGGTTTTCCGCGGCCATGGAGGGCAGCAGGGTGGCGATCGAGTCCCACACGGCGGTGCGCATGTGCGGCAGTACCTGCATGCGGGAAGGGTCGCGCTTCAGGATCGCCTCTCGGTCGGCCAGTTCTTCGTGGTAGAACTCGTCAATGTCGATGAGTCCTGCGCCCCAGTTGCCAACTTCTGTCGCCACGTCCTTGTTTGCGGGTTCGACGTTCGCGCTGTAGCGGTAGAAGTCGTTGGCGAATGGGAAGGGGAACTTCCTGATCCGTTCCGGCAGGACGGCGAGTTCAGAGTCTTTGTCGATAGTGATGCTCAAAGGTCCAACTCCAATTCTGGGTCTTCGCTGCGTGAGACGCAGCACATCATGGTGGTGTTGGAGGCCTTTTCCTCATCAGTGAGGTAAAGGTCCCGATGTTGCGGGGTTCCACGGAGGACCGGTAGGACGCATTCGCCGCAGATGCCCTTGCGGCACATGTTGGGGATGGTCTTGCCTGCTTTTTCGAGGGTCTCAAGCAGTGAGACGCCGGCTGGAACATCGAGCTTGACGCCACTCCGGACCAGGTTCACCGTGAAGGGTTCGCCGTCGTCCAGTTCGGCTGCGCCGAAGGCTTCAGAGTGCAGCCTCGCTTGCGACCAGCCAAGCTCGCGTGCTTGGTTCAGGACCGAATCCATGAAGTCGACCGGGCCACAGACGTAAAGGTGGGTGCCGAGGCTCTGGGTGGTGAGCTGTTCGGTGAGGACCTTTTGGAAACTGTTGCGGTCACCGCATTCGGTGAGCGCTGACCCCATCAGTTCCCTCGCTTCATCCACGTGGGCTCCGGCTCCGGGCCGGTAGACGTAGATCAGGGACGACGTGGTGCCTCGGTCAGAGGCTGCCCTGGCGTGGGAGAGGATCGGCGTGATACCGATGCCGGCCGCAACCAGGAGATGATGCGAGGCATTCGACACCGGGGCGAATGCGCTACGGGGGTACGAGACGAACACGAGGTCGCCGACCTCGAGCTGGTGCATGGCGATGGAACCGCCGGCACCCTCGTCCACCCGCAGGACCGAGATGATGTATTCGGACGGAGCATTGCCCGAACCGGTAAGGGAGTACGCATTGACGCCGCTGCCGTACTGCACGACGAGATGGCTCCCTGGGACGTACGAGGGCAGCCTTCCCCCCGAAGGGTCGACCAAGGTGATGCTGCTGATCGAATCGGTTTGGGCGCTGATGTTGGTGACTTGAAGCCGGAGGCCGCCTTCCACTGCGGGGTGGACACTGCTTTGCAGCGCGGTAATCGTCATGATGCCTCCTCGGCGTAAGCTGAGTAACCCAGGTAGGCGCCCATGCGGCGGGAAAAGTGGTCAGTGACCGCCAACGTAGTGGCGCATCCCTGGCACTCCACCTCGGCGCCGTCCCCCTGCATAATCGTGGTGGTGTGGCAGTGAGGGCAGTAAATAACCCGGGGACCGGCCAGCGCCTCCAGAAGGGTGACTTCCTCATCGAGGAGCCCGCAGTCAGCCGCGAGGGCTGCCGCTGCGCGGATTTCCGCCGGCGGACCGGAGAGCACAAGCCGGACCCCGACGTTTGAACGTTCGAGCGCAGACCTGAGCCCGGCAAGGGCTGCCGGGGTTGCGGCGTCAAAATGCAGCTCGTGCCTGGGCTGGGCACCGGGGTCGTAACCCGCGGTGTCACCTGTAAGGCCGAACGAGGCACAGATGACACCGCGGAAACCCGGTTCCAGCCCAGCCACCGCTGCCTGCGGCATGGACATGGAACACATGGGGTCAGTCCTTACGGCGCGAATGAACGGTGACCGGTGAAGAACCCCAAACCATACTCAGGGGTTTCGAACTTCACCGTTGTACCCTTCGGGAAAAACAACACATCGCGCTCCTTCGCGTGGGTCACTTCCCCGGTGGACTGGTCCGTCAGGATGAACTCGCCCTGCACCACGACCTTCATTTCGTCGTAGGTGTACGTGTACACCAAAGGCTCGGACGCCTTCAGCTCGAAGAAGCCGGCACTCATGACCGACCCTTCAGGGTTGTGCAGTGAATCAGCGATCGCCGCGACCGTCCCGGGCTCGTTCATCGACGGCAGATCACGATAACCGCCTTCTACCTTGTGAATGGATCCGGCCTTGCTCAAAGTACCTACGAGGGCTTCCATGGTCTCTCCTATGATTAGCAATGCGAAAACAAGGTTCATCAAAAAATCAGAACCGCTAAAGATTGGGTGCGCACGATTCGTGCTGAATATCCGATGTGATGCCAGTCACGTTTTCTCGTTGCAGTAGCAAACCTACGCGACGTAAATCATCTAGTCCAGTCTTTTTAAAAGAAATCTTTTGGCAGGTTCAGTTTTGGAACCTCCCAACCCCTGGGTTCGACAGGGTTTGCCTGGGTGCTTGAGGCCACCTTTAAGGCCGCTTTCAACCCGGTAAATAGGAGATCTCGCCCCATGGCGGACCGGTCCGGCAAAGCTGACGACGTCGATTCCGCAGGCCAGGCTCGGAAAGCAAAGAAAAAAGTTCAGAGGAATAAAAGCTGTTGCACGAGAGGATTAAGGCTGTACTCTCTGTAGTGATCTGTTTCACAGGAGACGCCGCAGGGATGATCCGCAATCCTGCTTTAGGTCGGAGATCGGGTAAGCAAGAACCTCCCCGGACACGACAGGTTCGTCCCCGCCCGCCGCTAGTTAGACCCCGCTGGCAGCGTCTTCGCCCATGACCCCGACGGCGTAGTCATTGGCTGTAAAGCCATTCAGATTCGACTAAGGACTTCCCCCATATGTCTGAACTCAAGCAACATGATTCGAGCGGTCTGCAGGATTTTGGTTATACGCAGTCGCTGGACCGCAGTATCGGTAAGTTCGCCAGCTTCGCGGCCGGCGTGAGCTATATTTCGATCCTTACGAGTGTTTTCCAGCTCTTCTACTTCGGCTATGCCACCGGCGGCACGGAGTATTTCTGGTCCTGGCCGATG
>NZ_SMRU01000071.1 GCF_004354015.1 Arthrobacter terricola | reverse complement strand
GGGGGGTGGTGTGTGGTGTAAGTCGTTGGCCTATTAGTACCGGTCAGCTTCAACAGTCGTTAGTCCTGTCTTCCACATCCGGCCTATCAACCCAGTGGTCTGGCTGGGGGCCTTCCCCACTCGTGGTGGGTGGAAATCTCATCTTGAAGCGAGCTTCCCGCTTAGATGCTTTCAGCGGTTATCCCATCCGAACGTAGCTAATCAGCGGTGCACTTGGCAGTACAACTGACACACCAGAGGTTCGTCCGTCCCGGTCCTCTCGTACTAAGGACAGCCCTTCTCAAATTTCCTGCGCGCGCAGCGGATAGGGACCGAACTGTCTCACGACGTTCTAAACCCAGCTCGCGTACCGCTTTAATGGGCGAACAGCCCAACCCTTGGGACCTACTCCAGCCCCAGGATGCGACGAGCCGACATCGAGGTGCCAAACCATGCCGTCGATATGGACTCTTGGGCAAGATCAGCCTGTTATCCCCGAGGTACCTTTTATCCGTTGAGCGACGGCCATTCCACAATGTACCGCCGGATCACTAGTCCCGACTTTCGTCCCTGCTTGAGATGTCTCTCTCACAGTCAAGCTCCCTTGTGCACTTACACTCGACACCTGATTGCCAACCAGGCTGAGGGAACCTTTGGGCGCCTCCGTTACTTTTTAGGAGGCAACCGCCCCAGTTAAACTACCCATCAGGCACTGTCCCTGACCCGGATCACGGGCCGAAGTTAGATGTCCAAAGTGACCAGAGTGGTATTTCAACGATGACTCCACCGCCACTGGCGTGACAGCTTCAACGTCTCCCACCTATCCTACACAAGCCACTCCGAACACCAATACCAAACTATAGTAAAGGTCTCGGGGTCTTTCCGTCCTGCTGCGCGTAACGAGCATCTTTACTCGTACTGCAATTTCGCCGAGTTTATGGTTGAGACAGCGGGGAAGTCGTTACTCCATTCGTGCAGGTCGGAACTTACCCGACAAGGAATTTCGCTACCTTAGGATGGTTATAGTTACCACCGCCGTTTACTGGGGCTTAAATTCTCAGCTTCGCCTTGCGGCTAACCGGTCCTCTTAACCTTCCAGCACCGGGCAGGAGTCAGTCCGTATACATCGTCTTGCGACTTCGCACGGACCTGTGTTTTTAGTAAACAGTCGCTTCCCCCTGGTCTCTGCGGCCCCTATCCCCTCCCGGTCGCTAGAACCGTTCAAGGTCAGGGCCCCCCTTCTCCCGAAGTTACGGGGGCATTTTGCCGAGTTCCTTAACCATAATTCTCTCGATCGCCTTGGTATTCTCTACCTGATCACCTGTGTCGGTTTGGGGTACGGGCGGCTAAAACCTCGCGTCGATGCTTTTCTCGGCAGCATAGGATCACCGGATCCCCCCTTGCGGGAGTCCCATCAGATCTCAGGCACGTCATCCAAGACACAGCGACGGATTTGCCTATCGCTGACCCTACATCCTTAGACCGGGGCAACCATCGCCCGGCCCGGCTACCTTCCTGCGTCACACCTGTTAATACGCTTGCCTCCCGGGATCAGGTCCCGCGCTCGGCCAAAACCCACACACCACAAGGGTGCTAGGGCAGGCTCCGGGCGGTTAGTATCCCCCGCTTGGCATGGGCGGTTTTTCGCCGGTACGGGAATATCAACCCGTTGTCCATCGACTACGCCTGTCGGCCTCGCCTTAGGTCCCGACTTACCCAGGGCAGATTAGCTTGACCCTGGAACCCTTGATCATCCGGCGGACGGGTTTCTCACCCGTCTTTCGCTACTCATGCCTGCATTCTCACTCGTGTAGGCTCCACCGCTGGTTCACACCGCGACTTCACCGCCCACACGACGCTCCCCTACCCATCCACACTCCTGAACCACGAAGGCTTGGAAACCATGTGAATGCCACAACTTCGGCGGTGTACTTGAGCCCCGCTACATTGTCGGCGCGGAATCACTTGACCAGTGAGCTATTACGCACTCTTTCAAGGATGGCTGCTTCTAAGCCAACCTCCTGGTTGTCTAAGCAACTCCACATCCTTTCCCACTTAGCACACGCTTAGGGGCCTTAGTTGGTGGTCTGGGCTGTTTCCCTCTCGACTATGAAGCTTATCCCCCACAGTCTCACTGCTACGCTCTCACTTACCGGCATTCGGAGTTTGGCTGACGTCAGTAACCTTGTAGGGCCCATCGGCCATCCAGTAGCTCTACCTCCGGCAAGAAACACGCAACGCTGCACCTAAATGCATTTCGGGGAGAACCAGCTATCACGGAGTTTGATTGGCCTTTCACCCCTACCCACAGCTCATCCCCTCCATTTTCAACTGAAGTGGGTTCGGTCCTCCACGACGTCTTACCGTCGCTTCAACCTGGCCATGGGTAGATCACTCCGCTTCGGGTCTAGATCACGCCACTACACTCGCCCTGTTCAGACTCGCTTTCGCTACGGCTACCCCACACGGGTTAACCTCGCGACGTAACACTAACTCGCAGGCTCATTCTTCAAAAGGCACGCCATCACCCCAACAAGGAGGCTCTGACGGATTGTAAGCACACGGTTTCAGGTACTATTTCACTCCCCTCCCGGGGTACTTTTCACCTTTCCCTCACGGTACTGGTCCGCTATCGGTCATCAGGAAGTATTTAGGCTTATCAGGTGGTCCTGACAGATTCACACGGGATTTCTCGGGCCCCGTGCTACTCGGGATACTCCACAAGCGGCACACAACATTACGGTTACGGGGCTCACACCCTCTCCGGCCGGCCTTTCAAGACCGTTCACCTATGCCTGCACACACACCTCGCCGGTCCGGCAGAACCAACACGCAAAGTCCCACAACCCCGCCCATGCAACGCCCGCCGGCTATCACACATGAAACGGTTTAGCCTGATCCGCGTTCGCTCGCCACTACTAACGGAATCACTCTTGTTTTCTCTTCCTGCGGGTACTGAGATGTTTCACTTCCCCGCGTTCCCCCCACGCACCCTATGTGTTCAGATGCGGGTCACCAGATCACCCGAAAGCGTCTGGCGGGGTTTCCCCATTCGGACATCCTGGGATCACCGTTCGGTTATCAACTCCCCCAGGCTTATCGCAGATTCCTACGTCCTTCTTCGGCTCCTGATGCCAAGGCATCCACCGTGCGCCCTTAAAAACTTGACCACACAGATCAAAAAACTATTTCGAGAGAACCCGGAAAAAACCAGGTTCAACATCAAAAACAAAATTGCTTTACAAGATGCTCGCGTCCACTATGTAGTTCTCAAACAACAACCCCGTACCCCACACCCACCCCACACACAACGCGCAGGACAAGCACAAGACCAGGAAACCAGAAACAACACCCACCACCCCCCACACCCGCCCCACACACACAACGCGCGCAGCACAGACACAGAAACCAGCAGGGCCTGTTGCCTCAGGACCCAACAGTGCACCAAACACCACCACACAACCCACACCCCCGACACGTTCCCCACACCCCCACCCACCATCACAAACGGACAGAAGGAAGAAGGCGTCGTACTAGCACCAGAGCACAGACCACACGGCAATGCCACCAAAAAATGATTCGTTGATATTCCACCCATGAGCACCCGCCGCAGAACATCCGCCTGCGCAACGGGCTTGCTACCTGGCACCCGCCCCGCCAACCCCCACAGGGCCAACAGGAACACAATGCACAGCGCTCCTTAGAAAGGAGGTGATCCAGCCGCACCTTCCGGTACGGCTACCTTGTTACGACTTAGTCCCAATCGCCGGTCCCACCTTCGACGGCTCCCCCCACAAGGGTTAGGCCACCGGCTTCGGGTGTTACCAACTTTCGTGACTTGACGGGCGGTGTGTACAAGGCCCGGGAACGTATTCACCGCAGCGTTGCTGATCTGCGATTACTAGCGACTCCGACTTCATGGGGTCGAGTTGCAGACCCCAATCCGAACTGAGACCGGCTTTTTGGGATTAGCTCCACCTCACAGTATCGCAACCCTTTGTACCGGCCATTGTAGCATGCGTGAAGCCCAAGACATAAGGGGCATGATGATTTGACGTCGTCCCCACCTTCCTCCGAGTTGACCCCGGCAGTCTCCTATGAGTCCCCGGCCGAACCGCTGGCAACATAGAACGAGGGTTGCGCTCGTTGCGGGACTTAACCCAACATCTCACGACACGAGCTGACGACAACCATGCACCACCTGTGAACCAGCCTCAAGAGGGGAGCACATCTCTGCGCTTTACTAGTCCATGTCAAGCCTTGGTAAGGTTCTTCGCGTTGCATCGAATTAATCCGCATGCTCCGCCGCTTGTGCGGGCCCCCGTCAATTCCTTTGAGTTTTAGCCTTGCGGCCGTACTCCCCAGGCGGGGCACTTAATGCGTTAGCTACGGCGCGGAAAACGTGGAATGTCCCCCACACCTAGTGCCCAACGTTTACGGCATGGACTACCAGGGTATCTAATCCTGTTCGCTCCCCATGCTTTCGCTCCTCAGCGTCAGTTAATGCCCAGAGACCTGCCTTCGCCATCGGTGTTCCTCCTGATATCTGCGCATTTCACCGCTACACCAGGAATTCCAGTCTCCCCTACATCACTCTAGTCTGCCCGTACCCACTGCAGAACCGGAGTTGAGCCCCGGTCTTTCACAGCAGACGCGACAAACCGCCTACGAGCTCTTTACGCCCAATAATTCCGGATAACGCTTGCGCCCTACGTATTACCGCGGCTGCTGGCACGTAGTTAGCCGGCGCTTCTTCTGCAGGTACCGTCACTTGCGCTTCTTCCCTACTGAAAGAGGTTTACAACCCGAAGGCCGTCATCCCTCACGCGGCGTCGCTGCATCAGGCTTGCGCCCATTGTGCAATATTCCCCACTGCTGCCTCCCGTAGGAGTCTGGGCCGTGTCTCAGTCCCAGTCGGCTACCCGTCGTCGCCTTGGTAGGCCATTACCCCACCAACAAGCTGATAGGCCGCGAGTCCATCCAAAACCACAAAAGCTTTCCACCACCACCACATGCGTGGAGCGGTCGTATCCGGTATTAGACCCAGTTTCCCAGGCTTATCCCAGAGTCAAGGGCAGGTTACTCACGTGTTACTCACCCGTTCGCCACTAATCCACGGTGCAAGCACCGTCTCATCGTTCGACTTGCATGTGTTAAGCACGCCGCCAGCGTTCATCCTGAGCCAGGATCAAACTCTCCGTCAAAAACAAAAAAACGAAAACAACACCCGGCAGCCGGAAAAAGACCACCAAAGCATCGCAAAAATCTGAAACCAGCCAAAAAACCAGACCACCACACACGGGGGTGCGCAGCAGCCCAGCAAATCAACCAATCAAAAAACAATCGGTATCAACAAACTTGGCACACTATTGAGTTCTCAAACAACAGACACACCCGACACCACCCAACAACCGTCAGGATCGCTCCGGAGCAACTTTCCAAACTTACCCGAACCACGCAACCAAAGCAAATCAGCCACGCACCCGGCCCCCACCCAACAACAACACGCCACAAAAGCACGCCAT
>NZ_SMRU01000070.1 GCF_004354015.1 Arthrobacter terricola | reverse complement strand
GTCTTCGATGCTGATGTGGTTCTCGTCGTAGACCACCACGAGGTTGCCCAGTTCCTGGTGACCGGCCAGCGAGGACGCTTCGGAGGTCACGCCTTCCTGCAGGTCGCCGTCGGAGGCGATGACCCAGATCGTGTGGTCGAACGGGGAGGTGCCGGCCGGGGCGTCGGCGTCGAACAGGCCGCGCTGGCGGCGCTGGGAGTACGCGAAGCCGACCGAGGAGGCCAGGCCCTGGCCCAGCGGGCCGGTGGTGATTTCCACACCCGCGGTGTGCTTGTATTCCGGGTGGCCCGGGGTCAGCGCGCCCCAGGTACGCAGGGCTTCCAGGTCGGACATTTCCAGGCCGTAGCCGGCCAGGAACAACTGGATGTACAGGGTCAGGGAGCTGTGCCCCGGGGAGAGGATGAACCGGTCACGGCCGATCCAGTCCGGGTTCTTCGGGTCGTGGCGCATCAGCTTCTGGAACAACAGGTACGCGGCCGGGGCGAGGCTCATCGCCGTGCCCGGGTGGCCGTTGCCGACCTTCTCCACCGCGTCAGCGGCCAAAACACGCACCGTGTCCACGGCACGCTGGTCCACGCTGGTCCAGTCGAGCGTTGCGGTGCTGTCAGCGACAAGTGTCGCGCTTGCTGTCGGGTTCACGATTTGTCCTCTTCGATAATGGGTCTTCGGCCTACATCGGCCGAACGGGTATTTTCCGGTTGACATCCATAATCTCGATACAAACGGGTAGGTGTAACACTGTTTTCTGACGGTTCTAACTACCCTTTAGGACTGTGCGGAGGATTTCACCCGTCGGTAAACTGTCCAAATGGGCGCAATCGTCGTTTGTCAGCCCCCGGGCGTTGTGCCCTGGTTTTGTTAACTTCGAACCAGATAGAGCCGATCATGAAAATTGGAATCCTTACCAGCGGTGGCGACTGCCCCGGATTGAACGCCGTCATCCGCGGTGCCGTGCTTAAGGGCATCGCCGTCCACGGCCAGAAATTTGTGGGATTCCGTGACGGTTGGCGTGGTGTAGTGCAGGGTGACGTCGTCGATATTCCGCGGACCATGGTCCGCGGCATCGCCAAGCAGGGCGGCACCATCCTGGGTACGTCCCGCACTAACCCGTTCGAGGACGGCGGCGGCCCGGACGTTATCAAGGCCCACATGGACCGGCTGGGGATCGACGCGATGATTGCGATCGGCGGGGAGGGTACGCTCGCTGCGGCGAAGCGGCTCACCGACGCCGGACTGAAGATCGTCGGCGTGCCCAAGACCGTGGACAACGACCTCGACGCCACCGACTACGCTTTCGGGTTCGATACCGCCGTCCAGATCGCCACCGAGGCCATCGACCGGCTGCGCACCACGGGCGAATCACATCACCGTTGCATGATCGCGGAAGTCATGGGCCGCCACGTCGGCTGGATCGCACTGCATGCCGGGATGGCGTCAGGCGCCCACGCAATCCTGATCCCGGAACAAAAGGTCGGCATCGAGCAGATCTCCAAGTGGGTCCAGGAAGCCCACGACCGCGGCCGCGCACCGCTCGTGGTCGTGGCCGAAGGCTTCGTGCCGGACCACATGGAAGCACCGCACTCCGAACGCGGCCTGGACACCTTCGGCCGTCCCCGCCTCGGCGGCATCGCCGACCAACTCGCCCCCGAGATCGAGGCCCGCACCGGCATCGAAACCCGCGCCACGATCCTGGGCCACATCCAACGCGGCGGCGTCCCCTCCGCCTTCGACCGGGTCCTGGCCACCCGCCTTGGCATGGCCGCCATCGACTCCGTGGTCGAAGGCCGCTGGGGCAATATGGTTTCCCTCAAGGGAACCGACATTGAGCATGTTGCCTTTGAATCGGCCTTGGGCAAGCTCAAGACCGTTCCGCAGCACCGCTATGAGGAAGCAACGGTCCTCTTCGGCTAGGAGTGCTGCCTGTCAGTAACGCGGCCTGAGCTGGCAGCGCCACTCGGCCGGCCGGCGTCGGAATGTCGCGGTGAGGCTATGCCTGCAGACGCGGCCGTGCCAACCGGATGAGTGCGGCCGATGCCAACCCATCCTCATAGCAGTGCTCCCGACGCGGCGCTCAAGATTGACGCCAAGCCGTCGGTGGAGTCAGTGGGTGCCGGAGTCGAGGCGATGCTGCTCTGGTCCGAGGGCCGCGGCTTCGGCCGGCCGGGCGTGTCGGGGGAATCCGGATTGCTCGGCGCCGGAGTGGAGGTCGAAGGATCCGTGGGGCTCGGCGTCGGCTGCGGATACCGCGGCCCGGACGTGCCGGGGTCGGAAGGCGTCGGGCTCGGGACCACCGGTTGCGCGGGTGCGGGAACAGCGGGCGCCAGCACGGCAGGTACGGCAGGTGCCGGTACCGCGGGAACGGCTGGCGTAAGGCTCGGCGGAAGTGCCGACGGGGTCACGCCCGGGACTTGGATGCGGATCGGCGGGGTGGCTATCCGCTCCGAACCGCTACCGGAAGAGGAGCCTTGTGCGGCATGGTTCGCCTCGGTGGACTGACCCGCCTTGGTGGCCTGGGATGTCGGTGTCGCCGTCGCGCCGGGGGAGGTGCTCGCGCCCGTTGACGGGACTGTGGCCCCCGTTGAGTTTTGGGAGTCCGGGGAGTTTTGGTTTCCGGTGTCGCCGGAATCCTGGGTCTGGCTATCCGTATTGAACAACGGCAACTCGAGCGCGTGACCGATCGAACTCGCGGTCAGGACGAGGCCAACGGCGCCCGCCACTACCGCCATCCGCTGGCTCATGGCCTTGAAGTTCGCGGCCTTCTTCAGGACTGCGTGCGGTTCCTTGCTGAACGACGAGCCCGTGAACGACGCCGGGGCGAAGCTGTTGCGGACCGGAGCGGTCGCAGATTCTGCCGCCGCCACGGGGAGCGGCACCGGGACGGTGGGGATGGCCGCGGTGGCAGGCTCGGCCTCCTGGGCAGGCACTGGTTCCGCCTCCTGGGCGGGTACTGCTTCGGTCGCGGGCTCTGCCGCCGGGAGCGGCGCCGGGCGCGCGGGCACCACGGGGATTGCCGCCGTCGGGGGTCCCGGCGTGGTGGACACGGCAGGACCCTGGCTCGCTTCGGCAGCCCTCTTGCGCTCAGCGGCGCGGGCGGCCGCGCGCGTGGTAGGTGCCGCCGTCGTACTTTCCGGAGAAGTCGCGGGAATGGGCGGTTCGGCCCGACGGCGACCGCTTGGCTTGGTGGGTCCGGCCGAATTTTGGGCGCGGCGCGGCTGATCCATGGTTGGGGACATGGTGTTTGCCTCTCTACGCCTGCGAGGTTAGCTGTCGGGTTCGGACGAGGCCGTCCGGCCGCTGAGCGGCTTCACCCCGAGGGCCCATGGAGGGTGGGCCCGGAGACTGTGGGTCCCCCGTCTCTGCCGCGGGTCTGACGGATTCCGGGTTGCGGCAGAGCTCGGCGTCAGCCCGGAAGCGCCCCAGTTGGGGAGTGGAACGCCCTTCGACCGTACAGGAGGCTGGAGGCAAAGTCACATTTAGGTAACGGGATGGTTACTGAAATCCGCCCAAGGCTAGCTTTCCATGCCGGCATGCGGGTAGAACAGGGTCGTATGGAGCTGCCAGTGATGCCGCCGATCCCGCCCATGCTCGCCAAGCCTGTTCCCTCGATCCCGGACGTTGGGCACTTCGAGCCGAAATGGGATGGTTTCCGGACAATCGTTTTCAAAGACGGCGACGAGATTATCCTTGGCAGCCGCAACGAACGCCCCATGACAAGGTATTTCCCCGAGCTCGTCGATGCCTTGCGCCTGAACCTTCCGCCCAAATGCGTGGTCGACGGCGAGATCGTCCTGATCTCCGGCACCCGCCTCGACTTCGAAGGGCTTCAGCAGCGAATCCATCCGGCCGAGAGCCGGGTGCGACTGCTCGCGAAAAACACGCCGGCGTCATTCATTGCCTTCGACATCCTCGCGTTGGACGAGCAGAACCTCATGGACCGGCCCTTCGCCGAGCGGCGCGCCGCCCTCGAGGGCGCGCTGGCGGGGGCGAAGGCGCCTATTTTCGTCACGCCCGCCGTCCAGGAATTGAGCCGGGCCCAGGAGTGGTTCACGCTCCTTGAAGGAGCAGGGCTCGACGGCGTGCTATCCAAACCGCTCGACGGAACCTACCAGCCGAACAAGCGGGTCATGTTCAAGACGAAGCACGAGCGGACGGCGGATTGCGTGGTGGCGGGATTCCGCTGGCACAAAACGGCCAAGGTGGTTGGGTCGATGTTGCTGGGCCTCTACGATGACGCCGGCCGGCTGCAGCACGTGGGCGTTGTGGCTTCCTTTCCCATGGCGCGACGCCAAAGCCTGGTGGTCGAACTTGAGCCATACCAGACCGAGCTTGGCGAACATCCTTGGGGAGATTGGGGTTCCCCAACGCCGGGCTCCTCCGGCGGGTCCGGTTCCGCGGCGGGCGGCTCAGCGCCCGCGTCGCGGATGCCTGGCGGGCCCAGCCGGTGGAGCGCCGGCAAGGACTTTTCGTTCGTTCCTCTCCGGCCCGAACTCGTGGTCGAGGTGGCGTACGACTTCATGGAAGGCGACCGATTCCGGCATACCACCCAGTTCCGCCGCTGGCGCCCGGACCGTGAGCCGCAAAGCTGCACCTACGCGCAGTTGGAGGGATCAGCCGATTATGACCTTGGGGAGATCCTGCCGCTGCGTTGACCCTACTCTTCGTGTCCCTGGTCCGGGTTCACCGAGGCCGCGGACTCTTCCTGGGAACGCTTTTGTTTGTCCAACCATGCCATGACGTCCGCGAGCCGGATGCGCCGGTGCGTTCCGCGGTATTCCACGGGGATTTCGCCGCGATCGGTCATGTTGCGCAGATAGGTGTGCGATATTCCGGCGAGCTCGGCGGCCCTCGACGTCGTGAGCATTTCCTCCACGCTGCTCACCGTCACCGCTTCGCCGCGGCCCAGCCGCGAAAGGAGGTCGACGACGGCGTCCCTCGCCTCGTTCGGCAGCCGGTGGACCGTGCCGTCGACGAAGACAGTGACGTCGTCGCTGTCCTGGAGGGCGCGGGCCAGGTTCCGTGCGTCGTCTGCGGGCAGGCCAGGCGTCACCCGGGGAGCTATCAATGCCATGGCAGAAGCCTAGCTTTAGACGAACCCTTGCTTTAGACGAAACCCAGCGCTTTCGAGATATCGCGGGCGCCCTGCTGCAGTTGGTCCAAGGTATCCGGCAGTTGATCAGACTTCAGCCGCTGAACAGGGCCGTTGACCGTGAAAACGCCCACTACGGAACCTGCGAGGTCGTGGACCGGGACAGCGACGACGAAGAGGCCTTCCTCAAGTTCGTTGTCGATGACGGCGTATCCCTGTTCCCGGATCTTTTGCAACTCCTGCAGGAGCGCTTTCCGGCTGGTGATGGTGTTGGGCGTGTACCTCTCCAGCTTCTCGGGCAGTGCCTCGGCGATCCTGTTGTCGCTCAATTGGGCAAGGAGGAGCTTTCCCGTGGCGCTCGCGTGCATCGGGTACGTCTCGCCAACGTACAGCGAGACGTTCAGGTACCGGGTGGCCGAGGCTTCCGCGATGACGTCGTAGGCAAGATCGCCCCTGACCATCGCGAAGCTCACGGTCTCGTTGAGTTTGCGGGCGTACTCGTCGAGCACGGGCTGGATCCTGGCCACCGCCCCGGCGTAGGGATCGGCGAGCCTGCCCAGCCGGGCCATCTCCCATCCAAGCGTGTAGCGATTGTCCACTCGGTCCACGAAGCCGGTTTGCTCCAGGCTGAGGAGAAGGCGGAACGCGGTGGGCCGGGTGATCTTCACGGCCTGGGCCAGTTCGGTGACAGTGATGCCTTGTTTATGGCGTCCGAGTTCGCTCAGTATGACCGTGGCCTTGATGACGGACTTGTTGGTCAGGTCTGTGGCCTCATCGGGGGTCGACTCTTCGCCCGCCGATTCGCTCAGCGTATCTGCCCCTGGTTCCGTTGCCATGTAAGCTCCCGGTTCGCGTTCGCCCAAGGCACGCCGGCCTTGGTGGTTGATAACCATCCTATGCTCTTTCAACTGACGAACGGGGCGTTCAAAGCCACCTCAACCCCCTCGAGTTTGTGTACAGGTGACACCCCTCAAAACGAGGGCGGTTTCTAGGGGTCGTTGCAACACTTGGTGGTTAGGTGGTTAGTAGTAAATCACGTAGGCGCTCGGCTGGGGTTTTCCAGTCGAGCGTTTTGCGTGGGCGGCCGTTGAGTTCCTGGGCGACGTGTTCGAGGTCTTCGGGTCCGTAGACGGACAGGTCGGTGCCTTTGGGGAAGTATTGGCGCAGCAGGCCGTTGGTGTTCTCGTTCGAGCCGCGTTGCCAGGGGCTAGCGGGGTCGCAGAAGTAGACCTGCATGTCGGTGGCCATGGTGAAGGCTTTGTGTCCGGCCATTTCGGAG
>NZ_SMRU01000007.1 GCF_004354015.1 Arthrobacter terricola | reverse complement strand
CCCAAGACCGGAACCTGATGTACTACCTCACCGTCTACAACGAACCCATCACCCAACCCGCCGAACCCGACAACCTCGACACCAACGGCATCATCAAAGGCATCTACAAACTCGCCGAAGCCCCCGAGCCCGGCACCAAACCCCGCGCCCAGATCCTCGCCTCCGGCGTCTCCGTCCCCTGGGCCCTCGAAGCCCAGCAAATCCTCAACGAGGACTGGAACATCGCAGCCGACGTCTGGTCCGTGACCTCCTGGAACGAACTCCGACGCGACGGCCTCGCCGCCGAAGAAGAAGCCTTCGTCAACCCCGGCCAGGACCCACGCACACCATTCGTCACCCAGCAACTCGCCGGAGCCCACGGCCCCGTCATCGCCGTCTCGGACTACATGAAAGCCGTCCCCGACCAAATCCGCCAATTCATCCCCAACGACTTCGCCTCCCTCGGCGCCGACGGCTTCGGCTTCTCCGACACCCGCCAAGCCGCCCGACGCTACTTCAAAAACGACACCCACTCCATCGTCACCAAAACCCTCCAACTCCTCGCCCAACGCGGCGAGATCGATCCAGGCGCGCCCTTGTACGCGATCGACCGATACAAATTGTTGGACGTGACCGCCGGTACCACCGGTGGGGCAGGCGGCGAAAGCTAAGAAAAAAGTCGGCGGCAGTGCTCATGAGCACTGCCGCCGACTTTCTTTTGCCCCTCGCGGGGAAAATTTCTATTGAGTTGCCCCTAAGGCCCGATGATCCACCACGAATCCCGTTGCTGCATTCTCCCTGACAGCCGATATTCCAGCCACCAAGGCCTGGATATCCGGGAACTTGGGCGACACTGCCACTACAGTTCCATCATCGGCCGTCAGCCTGAACCGGAAGGATCGTTCCCCTGCTGTCAAGATTTCAAAAATGCCAGACATAAACCCTCTTTCCACCGCGGATGCCACTTTGCATCCCCTCCGATGTCCTTGGACTCCGTGAAGTCCCTAACGAGAATATCGGCCCATGGAGGCTTCCAGAAGGCCTACCGGCCAGTAATTTTCAACCTTTTTCGGTAGACCGAAATTCGCCGCCGACCTGCATGGAAACCTTGGAATAAACCGTAGATAGGGTGAATAAATGGAAAACACGGTGATCGCACCGGTCACTGGCGTGCTTTTGGCCGCGGGCGCGGGCACTCGCCTTGGGCTGGGTCCGAAGGCGCTCCTGCCCTTCCGCGGACGCACCTTGGTGGAAGTGCTCGCCAAGGAATTGCTCGACGGCGGCTGCCGCCACGTCGTGGTGGTCCTCGGTGCCGATTCCGACGGCGTCCGACGCGCGACCGGGATGGGAAACACCGGGCAGGGTAGCACCGAGCAGGACGGCTGCCGCGTCATAGACAATCCAGACTGGTCCTCGGGCATGGCGTCGTCGTTCCGCGCCGGCCTTGCCGCAGCGGACCCCGGCCACCATGTACTGGTGGCATTGGTGGATCAGCCCGGGCTCACGTCCGCCGTCGTTGCCCGGTTGATGGCGGCGCACCGGCCGGGACGCGTGACGGCCGCCGGTTACGCGGAGCCCGAGCCCACGCCCACAACCGAGCCCCGCACCGCCAGCACCCCAAACCTTCGCCGCGGACACCCCTTGGTCATCGACGCCACCCTCCGCGCCGCGGCTGCCGAGGCGGCGGAGGGCGACGCCGGAGCGCGCCTATTTCTCAAGGCTCACCCAGAGTTCGTGGACCTGGTGGACTGCAGCGACCTCACCGACGGGGCGGACCTGGACACCAAGGACCAGCTCCACCTCCTCGGAGACTAGCTGCGCGCGAGCTCAGCGGCAGGAGCGCTTGGCTCAGCGGCGTCCTTAAGCCCGAGGTAGATCTTGTCCCTCGAGATCGGCAGGGATGTGAACCTGACCCCGGTGGCGTTCCGGATGGCGTTCGCCAATGCCGGCGCCACCGGGTTGAACGGGCTTTCGCTCATGGACTTGGCCCCCAACGGACCCATTTCGTCGTTGGTTGCCGCGAAGTAGACCTCACTGCGTGGCACGTCCGCGAAGGACGGGATGTGGTACTGGCGCAGGATGTCGGTGGTGACACGTCCGGCGTCGTTCACGCGGACTTCTTCGTATAGGGCGACGCCCAGCGCCTGGGCAATCCCGCCTTCCACCTGGCCACGGCATTGCCGCGGATTGACCACCACGCCGGCGTCCGCCGCCTGCACGCTTTGCAGGATCCGCAGCTCGCCGGTACTGGTATTCACGGCGACCCGGAAACCGTGCACGTTGAACGCGACCGAGCGCGGTGTTCCGCCCCAGCGGCCTTCGGTGGCGAGCTCGACGCCTTGCTGCCGCGCGGCGTCGTACACTTCCGCGAACGGAACCGTCCGGTCACCGCAGCGCACCGCACCGTCCTCAAGGACGCATTCCGGAACGCCCGTGAGCGAAGCGGCAACAGCCCGGATGCGTAGGGCGAGTTCCTGCGCCGCGAGGAGGGTTGCCTGGCCCGCAACGACAGTTCCTGCCGAACCAAAGGCGCCGGTATCGTGCTCCACGAGATCGGTATCGGACTGCCGCACCGCCACGTTCGACGCCGTCGTGGACAACGCGGTCGCGGCGAGCTGGGCGTGGACGGTGGTGGTGCCGTTTCCGAATTCAGCGGTCCCGACGGCGGCATCGAACGTTCCGTCCGGAAGGAGCCTCAGGCGCGTGTGGGCGTAGTGGCCGCGGGGCGGGACCGTGTCGATCATGGACAGCGCGGAACCGACGCCAGTGACCCAATCCGGGCCGAGCTCGTCCAGCCCGGCGTCCCGGTATCGCTGGGCACCCCGTTCGAGGGCATCCCGGACCAAAGCCACGCACTGGTCCAAACCGTAGCTCCCGTAAAAGACGTCCTCTTCGGGTTCCGGATTCGTCGAGAGCATGTGATCTCCCGGTCGGACCATGTTCTTGAGCCGGAATTCCAAGGGATCCATGCCGATTCCGACCGCGAGTTCATCCATGGCGGATTCGATCGCGAAGATCATTTGGCTCAAGCCGTAGCCTCGGAAGGCGCCCGCGGGAATGGTGTTGGTGTAGACAGCCTGGGCGTCCACCTTCTTGTTGGCACAGTTGTAAACCGCCAACGATTCGCCGCAACCGTGGAACATCACGCCGGGTGCGTGGTTTCCGTAGGCGCCTGTGTTCGTCACGACGTCGAGTTGCAAAGCCGTCAGGTGCCCGTCCCGGCTTGCCCCTGCCTTGACCTTGATGGTGAACGGGTGCCGCGTGGTGGTGGCGGTGAATTGTTCCGTCCGGGTGAATTCGAGCTGGACGGGCCGCCGGAGCTTGAGGGCCGCCATGGCCACGAGGTCCTCGGTCAGCACTTCCTGCTTGCCGCCGAAGCCGCCGCCTACCCGCCCGGCCACCACGCGGACGCGATCTTCGGGGAGGTCGAAAATACGGGCCAGGGTACGCCGCGCAAGGAAAGGCACTTGGGTTGACGAGCGCACCACCAAGCGGTCCTCCCCCGGCGTTTCGGCGGGCTCGAGCCAAGCGATGGACGCGTGGGTTTCCATCGCGACGTGCTGCACGCGCTGGGTCTGGTAGGTGTTCTCATGGATGAAATCGGCGGCAGCGAAGCCGAGGTCGACGTCTCCAAGCTCGGAATGGACCTCGGCCACGACGTTGTTGAACGGCCGGGAAATCCGCGCCACCTCGCCGTCCTTGTCGCCGTGGATCGCCGGCGCTCCCGGCAGCAAGGCCTCGTGCGGGGAAAACACGGCGTCGAGGATTTCATATTCCACCCTGAGGGCGCGCGCACCGGCTTCCGCGGCGCCCACCGATTCGGCGACGACGGCGGCAACCCGCTGCCCGATGAACCGCACCACGTCGTCCAGTACCCGGGTGTCGTCGGGATCGTCGGTGTAAAGCTCGTGCTGCGCGGTCGAGAACAACTGGGCAGGTGCGTCTTCGTGCGTGAAGACCGCCACGACCCCCGGTATGCGGAGGGCCGCCGTCGTATCTATCGAGACGATCCGGGCGTGCGCGTGCGGCGATCGCAGCAGCTTGAGGTGCAGCAGTCCGGGGAGTTGTTCCGCGGGGACGTCGAGCGTGTACCGGGCGGTTCCCGTGACAACCGCGCGGCCAGCGGGAGCGGGGACGTCGTCACCGAGTCGGCCCGCACCGGCGTCGTGCGCTTTGTGTCCGTCAGCGCCGGTACCGCAGACGGCCTCCGCGATGGAACGGTAGCCGGTGCAGCGGCACAGGTTTCCCTTGAGGTTGCGGGGAAGGTTCGCCTTTTGTTCGTCGTCGAACGTGGCGGCCGTCATCATCATTCCGGCTGTGCAGAATCCGCATTGGAAGCCTTGCTGCTCCAGGAACTGCTGCTGCACGGGATGGAGTTCGCCCCCGCTCGCCAGGCCCTCCACGGTGGTGACGGCGTGGCCTTCTGCGCGGACGGCTGGGTAGATGCAGCTGTGCACGGGGGTGCCGTCGACGTGGACGGTGCATGCGCCGCAGTCACCGCCGTCGCAGCCTTTCTTGACTCCGAAGTTGCCTTGTTCGCGGAGGAACGTGCGCAGGCATTGGCCCGGGCGGGGCGTGGCCTCAGTGGCGGTTCCGTTGATTTCAATTGCCATTCGGGGCCTCCTTCTGTGTGGATGCGGGTTGGGTGGACGGTTGCGGCGAGGTCGCGTGGGGAGGCCAGAAATCGCCGGAGACCGCGGGCCGCACGTCGGCGTCAAACGAGTCGAGAAGTTCGGCGCGGATTTCCTCGGCGAGCCGGAACGTCATGTCGCGCCGCCATTCGGGCAGTCCGTGGATGTCGTCGTGGTACAGCTCGTCCGGGATGGAGAGCGCGACGGCGGCAGCCAGCTGGCCGGCGTCGGGCAGGTCAGCGGCGGCGAACCGGAGTTGGACGGGCCGCTTGGTGGCGGCGGTGACTGTGAGGACGAAGCCTCCGTTGGGGTCGAGCCTTCCGATGAGGAGGACGCCCGAGCGGCCGAGGTTGCTGAGGGATAGCCGGCGGAAGGCGACCCGGGCAGAAAGTGACGACGCCGGAACGTGGACGCTGCGGAGGAGTTCGCCGGGTGCCAGGCAGTTCTTTGCTTCGCCGGTGATGAATTCGTTGACCGGGACGGTGCGGCTGCTGCCGTGCCGGCCGTGGATGGTGGCGATGGCGTCGAGGCCGGCACAGAGCGAGATGATGGGGCCGGCGGGGAGGGAAGTGCAGAGGTTGCCGCCAACAGTGGACATGTTCCACACCTTGAAGGAGGCCACGAAAGAGTCGCAGCACGGACGGAACAGGTCCAGGCCCGGCCAGTCGCGCCGCACTACAGCGTCCGAATCCGGAAGCGCGTAGAGTTCCGCGATCGTGCAGGTGGCGCCTATCTCGATGCCTTCGTTCGTCACGGTGATCGAGGGCCAGCCGGCTTGGCCCAGGTCAAGCAGGCGCTTCAGTGGTTCCTCGGTCCCCACGGGACTTCCGTAGGAGAACAAGACCGTTCCGCCGGCCAGCCACGCGTCGCCGGGGCGCCATTGCGTGGGGTCCGTGGTGGGGACCACGGACTCGATGGTGTTCATGTCCATGGGAGCTCCTTGGCGTGTGCGGGGTCGGGGGTGTGGTGAATGGGTCCGATGCCGTCCTTGAGCGAACCCCAGCCGGTGGCTGGAAGGGGCGTACGGCCGTTGGCCGGGCGGGGAGCACGGGAGGCGAGGATCTCGGCGGTGATCGAAACGGCCACTTCCGCGGGAGTGACGGCGCCCAGGTCCAGTCCGATGGGTGAGTGCAGCCGTTCGAGGGCCTCGACGGGAGTGCCGCATGCCAAGAGCGCGTCCACCCTCTGGCGGTGGCTGCGCCGCGAACCCATGGCACCCACGTAGGCGAGGCCGAGACCCAGGGCGGTTTCGAGCAGGGGGATATCAAACTTGGGGTCGTGCGTCATGACGCACGCCACGGCGCGGGAATCGATGCGCCCGGCAGCGGCCTCGCCTGCGAGGTATCGGTGCGGCCACTCGGTCGCGAGCCGGTCAGCGGCAAGGAAGCGGCCTTGGCTTGAAAACGCCGGGCGCGCATCGCACAGGGTGACGTCGTAGCCCAGGAGCTTACCGGCTGGTAGCAATGCGGCGCCGAAGTCGTTGGCACCGAAGATCAACATGCGCGGAGCGGGCAGGCGACTTTCGACGAAAAGGGCGACGGGTTCGGTTTGGGTCGCTCCACCGCAGCCGTCGGCCGGCGCAAGGCGGACGAGTCCCGCGCGCCCTCCGCGCAGCAAGGGATCGAGCTGGACCGCGGCGGCGCGAATGACGTCCGGGTCCCCGCCGAGGAGGGCGGAAAGCTCCCGCGAACCCTCGGCGGAAAACGACGCCGGATCGGGAACCACCATGGCACCGCCGCCGGCGTCGAGCCTGCGGATAAGCGCCATGGAGGACAGTTCTCCCCCGGTTGCGGCGCGCAGCACGGCGAGGTCCAGGCCGGTGGCGCTGGTGGGTTCGATGTGCACTTCCAGCTCGCCGCCGCACGTGAGCCCGACGGCGAACGCGTCCTCGGCACTGTAGCCGAACGACTCAAGGCGACTGCCGCCGTCGCGCATTGCCTCCAGCGCCGCCTCCACGACGGCACCTTCGACGCAACCTCCGGAGAGGCTCCCGAGGACGTCGCCGTGTTCGGAGACCAGCATGGACGTGCCGAGGGGCCTGGGCACGGACCCGCCGGCCGCAACGATGGTGGCCACGGCACAGCGCTGGCCGGAGACCGCGGGCCGCCAACTGCCCAGCGAAGGCATTAAATCCAGCATGGCGACACTCCCTGTAACGAGGTCCCGGAGCGGAAACCATTCCGGGGCAGTGTGCGATCTTGCCTCATATTCTCATTCCTTGCGTCATTGCGGGGGAAGCTTCACCTTCCGGGCTCGGTGGCCCGGAGAGGACCGGGGCGGTCTCTCCTCCGCCCCGGTCCCTGACGGCACGGCCGCGCGTCGCCGCCGCCCGCCGTCGTCGTCCCTCTGAAGGTGAGGGCTCGACGACGACTGGCGCCTATTCATTGCGGTGACGCGGGGCCGGACCGCCGTCTCGTGCCGGCCTGCTATTGGCCGGCTGGCCTCCGATGCATTCCGTCAGGCTCCCAGGAGCGCGCTGATCGGTCCACGGGCGAAGTAGACCAGGAAGCCCGCGGTCACCACCCACATGAGCGGATGGACCTTCTTGGCCTTGCCCGATGCCGCGCTGATGACGGACCAGGTGATGAAACCGACGCCGATTCCGTTCGCGATGGAGTACGTCAGGGGCATGGTGACGATGGTCAGGAAGGCCGGCAGGGCCACGGAGAACTTGGAAAACTTGATCTCCCGGATCTGGGCCATCATCATCGCGCCGACAACCACCAGGGCGGCCGCGGCAACCTCCAACGGGACAACGCTCGTGAGGGGTGTCAGGAACATCGAACCGAGGAACAGCAAGCCCGTGACCACCGACGCCAGGCCGGTGCGGGCGCCTTCGCCGATCCCGGCCGCCGAGTCGATGTACACCGTGTTGGACGAACCGGAGGTGGCTCCGCCCGCTACCGCGCCGAGGCCTTCGACGATGAAGGCCGACTTCAGCTTGGGGAAGGTGCCGTCCTTGTGCGCCACTCCGGCGCTCTTGGCCAGGCCCGTCATGGTGCCCATGGCGTCGAAGAAGTTGGTGAACACCAGGGTGAATACCAGCATCGTGGCCGCCAGGCCGCCGATCCGGGAGAACGAGCCGAAGAGGTCGAAGTGGCCAACCAGGCTCAAGTCCGGAGCGGAAACCAATTGGCCGGACAGGACAGGGGTGTTGAGGTGCCAGCCACCGGGGTTGGTGGCGCTGCCGGGCCCGATGTGCATGACGGCCTCGACGACGGCGGCGAGGACCGTTGTGGCGACGATTCCGATCAGGAGGCCGCCTTGGATCTTGCGGGCCACGAGGATACCCATGACCAGAAGACCGACGATGAAGACGAGGGTGGGGATGGAGGTGATGGAGCCATCCGTTCCGAGCTGTACCGGAGGGCCGCCTTTTGTGGGGCGGACGAAGCCGGAGTCGACGAAGCCGATGAAGGCGATGAACAGGCCGATTCCAACGGTGATGGCGGCCTTGAGTTCCTTGGGGACTGCTTTGAAGATCGCGGTCCGTGCGCCGGTTGCGCCGAACAGGACGATCAGGATGCCGTTGATGACCACGAGGCCCATGGCTTCCGGCCAGGTGACTTCATGGATGACGGCCACGGCCAGGAACGAGTTGATGCCCAGGCCCGCCGCGATCCCGAACGGCAGGTTCGCGATGAGGCCGAAAAGGATCGTCATGACGCCGGCGGTCAGACCGGTGACCGCGCCCACTTGCGCTGCCGGCAACCAGCCGCCCGCGACGTCCGTGGGAGCGTTCTGGGCCGAGAATCCGCCCAGGATCAACGGGTTGAGGACCACGATGTAGGCCATCGTGAAGAACGTGACAATGCCGCCGCGGAATTCGCGGGCCAGCGTGGAGCCACGCTTGGTGATCTGGAAGAAACGGTCCAGGAAGGAGTCCGACGCCGGGGGCTTGAGGCCGCTGCCACGTTGCACTGTGCCGCGTTGCGTCGTGCCGGTTGTGTTTGCCACAGTCTGCCCTGCGCCGTAGGACGCAGCCTGCTTTTCAGTGGCCGTTTGCATTTCTGCTGGGTCCAGGATTGTCATTTCAGCCACCCGGCCCTAGTAGTCAATCCTGGAGTCGAGCGTGTTCCAGGTGTTGAACGGTTGCAGGATGGCCGGAGCCTGGGGATCGCCCAGTTCGAGCTTCTTGACCGGCATGAGCTTGTCCCGGTCGGCGTTCTCGAAGTACTCGTAGAAGACGGCGTCGTCGAAGCCGACGGATGCGGCGTCGTGCCGGTCCGCGGCGAAGACCACGTTGCTGATGCGGGCCCAGAGGGCGGAGGCCAGGCACATGGGGCATGGCTCGCAGCTCGTGTATAGGGTGGCTCCGCTGAGGTCGAACGTGCCGAGCTCACGGCACGCGTTGCGGATGGCGGTGACTTCGGCGTGCGCCGTGGGGTCGTTGCTCGCGGTGACCCGGTTGACGCCTTCGAAGGCCTGACCGTCCGCGGTGACAATAACGGCGCCGAACGGCCCGCCGCTATTGAGGACATTGGCTGTTGCCAGCTCAATGGAGGTGGCCAAGAAGTGTTCGGCCGTGACGGTGGTACTCATGTGCGACTTCCTTAGTGCTGAGGAAGCCTGGGCCCAGGGCATCTGAACATGGCAGACGGGTGCTGCGGTTACCAGGCTTCAGCATGTGCTTTTGAAGGTTTCGCCTGGTAGATAGCTTCCCGGAGTCCGGGTGCCCGCCTTTGGCAGAATGAGATTAGCACCGGAGATGTGAGCCGCGCCATAGTTTCCGGAAAAAAAGTTTCGAGATGCGAAAACTTTCTTCCGTTAGTGGCTCCGGGCGGCCCGCCGCCGGTCACATTGACCCGTTTCGGCCCGACGCTTACGCTGGGTCCACCGGCGCACATGAGCAAGCCGGAAACCTGGATCAGCAGACAGGACCTCACTGAGCTGGAAAGCACCAACAACGCCGACCAGACAAGGACTCCAGTGTCTCCTCAATCAGAATCCCAGCTCCCCCTTTCCTCCCGGCCAGCGCCGTCAAGGCTTTGGATCAAGAATCCCCTCGCGGTATTCACGGCGAACGGCCTCGACGCCCGCGGCGGAATCGTCATCAGCGGAACAACGATTTCCGAGCTTGTACCGGCAGGCGAGCAGCCTTCAACTCCGTGCGATGAAACGTTCGACGCCGGCCGCCACGTCCTCCTGCCCGGGCTCATCAACACGCACCACCACTTCTACCAAACACTGACCCGAGCGTGGGGGCCGGTGGCGAACGCTCCCCTCTTCCCCTGGCTGCAAAACCTCTACCCCGTGTGGGCGCGGCTGACTCCGGACAGCCTGGAACTCGCGGTGAAGGTTGCCCTTGCGGAACTGCTCCTCTCCGGCTGCACCACGGCAGCCGACCACCACTACCTCTTCCCCGCGGGTCTTGAGGACGCGATCGATCTTGAGGTCGGCGTCGTTCGCGAACTCGGGATGCGCGCCACCCTCACCAGGGGGTCCATGTGCTTGGGCGAGGACGACGGCGGCCTGCCGCCGCGTTCAACCGTGCAGCGCCCCGAGGTGATCCTCGCGGACAGCGAACGCCTGATCGGCAAGTACCACGAAGCCGGCGACGGCGCGGTCATCCAGATTGCGCTGGCACCATGCTCGCCGTTCTCCGTGACGAAAGAGGTCATGGCCGAAAGCGCCGCGATGGCCGAGCGGCTCGACGTCAGGCTCCACACCCACCTCGCCGAAACCATCGACGAAGAGAACTTCTGCCTCGAAAAATTCGGACTGCGCACCGTGGATTACCTGGACAGCGTCGGCTGGCTCGGCAACCGCACCTGGCTTGGCCACGGCATCCATTTCGACGACGACGAGATCGCCAGGCTGGGTGCCGCGGGCACCGCCGTCGCGCACTGCCCGACGTCGAACATGAGGCTCGCGTCCGGAACGGCACGCGTGGTGGAACTTGAGGCAGCCGGGGTTCCGGTGGGGCTCGGCGTGGACGGTTCGGCGTCGAACGACGCCTCCAACATGATCCTCGAAGCCCGGCAGGCGCTCTACCTCCAGCGCTTGCGCTACGGCGCCGACCTCCCGGTGGAACGCGCGCTCGGCTGGGCGACCCGCGGATCCGCGGCGGCGCTCGGCCGGACGGACATCGGCCAATTGGCGCCCGGAATGCAAGCGGACCTCGCCATGTTCACGCTCGATGAGCTGCGCTTCTCCGGCAGCCACGATCCCGTAGCAGCCCTGTTGCTGTGCGCCGCGGACCGGGCAGACCGGGTGATGGTGGGCGGGCAATGGCGCGTGGTGGACGGGCAGATTCCCGGACTCGACGTACGGAAACTCGTTGCCGAACATTCAGCCGCCGCACAGAAAATCGTCAGGGGAACGGAGTAGCCTCTCGAATAGTAGGCAAACCAGGAGGCGCACCATGACAGTTCCTCAGCACAGCACCCCGGCCCCTCCGGGCTGGTATCCGGATCCTTCCGGCTCGGGGCAGCTACGGTGGTGGGACGGTTCCGTATGGACCGGATCGGCATGGACGCCAGGGCAACAGGTTCCCGGTCAGCAGGTTCCCGGGCAGCAGGGCGCCACGCAGGGGTGGCCCGGCCAGCAGGTTCCCGGCCAGGGCTGGCCTGCCCAGCAAGGGCAATACGTGAGGCCATTGCCTCCCGCTCCCCGGCCGGAAATCAGCCGCCAAACCCCTGTCTACAATCCGTTCATCTGGCTTGTCACGCTCTTGCCGTTGATCTCGCTGGCCATCCTGATGGTCTGGAATCCGGTGTTCCACGTGCGCTACTCGGGTGGCAGGCGGGTGCCAGTCCTGGATCCGAGCTCGTTCACCGCCCCATACTTCCTGCTCATCACCATCGGATGGCTTATCTACGGGGTGACAGTGTTCTTGTCCTACCTCGACTGGCAAAAGCTGCAGCGCGACGGAGTGGTCCGGCCCTTCCATTGGGCATGGGCCTTCCTGGGCGCCGGGGTGTATGTAGTGGGCCGCTCGATCATTGTGCACAAGGTTGCCAAGGACCGCGGGCTCGCCCCGGTGTGGGTACTCATTGGAGTGGTCGGGCTGACGTTCATCCTGGCGGGCATCAAATTCGGCATTATCGTTTCGGGACTGGCCAGGACCTTGACGATGTAGCTTGCCGGGTCAGGCAGTATCCGGAAAAGGCGAAAGGCGGGCAGCACCTCCCCAGGTGCTGCCCGCCTTTCCGGCTCTGTTGCGCAGAGTCCTTCATCCCTAGGGGCAGGAAACCCTAGGAACGCTGCCGACCGAAGACCGGGAGCGCGCGAAGCCAACGGGACAACGTCCCGCTCGCTCGGTCGCAGTCGGCCGGAATGTAGAAGTCAGGGTCCGTAGCGCCGAACGGCAGGTACAGCTCCTGGCCGGGCGCGGGGAATTCCACGACGTTGTTCTTATCCTGCGAGTCCATCTGTCCTCCTGTTTCATGCGCTCAAGTCTTCCAAGGATTCGTTTACTTTCCGCATCTTGGAAAACATTTTTTGTTGTATGGAAATCGTAAGATGTGCGGCCAGCGCCGTCAAGGGGTGTCCGCCGAGCGCCCGATAAGCGCCGCGACCGCCGGCCCTGCCGGCGCCGGTCACATTTGGAAAGTAGATAACGATTCCTCGGAAGTGATTTACACCACTGGCAATCGTGGTCTACGATTTTTCCAATTCGTGGCGCAGGTCACGTAACCTGGGAGCAGCAGGCAGGGTCGTAATGAGCTGGCATCAATGGATGCCGGCTCTTTTTTGTTGGGTCGGCTCCACCAGAATCGCGTTTCAAACACGCGCTTAATTTCATTGGTGGACCTTAGGGGTTCCACCTCGAAGAAGTTGGGATATGACCATGAGCAACAACATCGTCCTCGGCGACAACCAGTACGGCAAGGCAGAAGTCCGCGTCGTCAAAGTCACCCGCGACACCGACCGCCACCAGATCGAAGACTTGAACGTTACTTCACAGCTTCGTGGCGACTTCCAGGCTGCCCACCTCGAAGGCGACAACGGACACGTCGTTGCCACCGACACCCAGAAGAACACCATCTACGCCTTCGCCCGTGACGGCATCGGCTCCCCCGAAGCCTTCCTCCTCCGCCTGAGCGAACACTTCACCTCGGGCTTCGAGTGGGTTACCGGCGGCCGCTGGGAAGCCGAAGCCTACAGCTGGGACCGCATCCAGGCGCACGGCTCGGAACACGACCACAGCTTTGTCCGCAACGGGCAGGAAGTCCGTACCGCCGTCGTCGTCCGCGAAGGCGCCACCACGCACGTCATTTCCGGCCTCAAGGACCTGACCGTCCTGAAGACCACCCAGTCCGGCTTCGTCGGCTACCCCCGCGACCAGTACACCACGCTGCCCGAGACCACGGACCGCATCCTCGCCACGGACGTCTCCGCACGCTGGCGCTACAACACCGGCCTGGACGTCGCCGGTACCGATTTCAACAAGAGCTACGACGACATCAAGGCCCTCCTCCTCGAGGGCTTCACCGAGAACTACTCGCACGCCCTGCAGCAGACCCTGTTCGACATGGGCAAGAAGGTCCTCGAGGCCCACAGCGAAGTGGATGAGATCAAGTTCTCCATGCCCAACAAGCACCACTTCCTGGTGGACCTCACCCCGTTCGGCCTCGACAACCCCAACGAGGTCTTCTTCGCGGCTGACCGTCCGTACGGCTTGATCGAAGCCACGGTCCAGCGCGACAACACCGCACCCGCACCGATCGCCTGGAGCGGCATCGCCGGCTTCTGCTAAGCCTCCCCACACCTAGGAGTTTGTGTACAGGTCACACCCTTTAAGCCTCGCCTTAAGGGTGTTGACCTGTACACAAACTCCTTCCTAAACGTCAAGACCTGTTAGCCAGACCTGTTAGCCAGACAAAGACGTCTGCCATGAACCAAGAAAGTCTGCCATGAACACCAAGAAGAAACTCCGCTCCGCCGACCCCAAAATCGAGCGGCCGGAGGATAAACGCCTCTCAATCGGAAGCACCTTCGCCTACGGCTTCCAGCACGTCCTGACCATGTACGGCGGAATCATCGCCCCGCCGCTCATCATTGGAGCCGCCGCCGGAATGTCCTCGCAGGACATCGGCCTCCTGATCGCAGCCTGCCTCTTCGTCGGCGGCCTCGCCACCATCCTGCAAACCGTCGGCATTCCGTTCTTCGGATCGCAGCTTCCCCTGGTCCAAGGCGTATCCTTCGCCGGCGTATCCACCATGGTGGCTATCGTCAACGGCGGCGGCGGAATCCAGGCGGTGTTCGGTTCGGTCATGGTTGCGTCCTTGATCGGCCTGGTCATCACACCGCTCTTCTCCAAGATCATCAAGTTCTTCCCACCCGTGGTCACCGGTACGGTCATCACCACGATCGGCCTGACCCTCATGCCCGTCGCAGCCAACTGGGCCATGGGCGGCAACAGCGCTGCGCCCAACTACGGCAGCATGGCCAACATCGGCCTCGCCGCGCTCACCATGGGAATCGTCCTGCTCCTCAGCAAGATCGGCAACGCAGCCATCTCGCGCCTGTCCATTCTTTTGGCCATGGTGATCGGCACCGTGATTGCCGTCGCTACGGGCATGGCGGACTTCTCCAAGGTCGGCCAGGGACCCGTGGTGGCTTTCCCCACTCCGTTTGCTTTCGGCCTTCCCACTTTCGACATCGCTTCCATCGTTTCCATGCTGATCGTCATCCTGGTCACCCTGACCGAAACCTCGGCGGACATCATCGCCGTGGGTGAAATCGTCGACACCAAGGTTGATTCGCGCCGCATTGGCAACGGCCTGCGGGCGGACATGCTCTCCAGCGCGATTTCCCCGATGTTCAACTCCTTCACCCAGAGCGCGTTCGCCCAGAACGTCGGCCTCGTCGCCATCACCGGCATCAAGAGCCGCTTCGTGGTCAGCGCCGGCGGTTTCATCCTGGTGGTCCTCGGCTTGCTGCCCGTCCTCGGCCGGGTTGTCGCAGCGGTTCCGACCCCCGTCCTGGGAGGTGCCGGCGTCGTACTTTTCGGAACTGTCGCGGCCAGCGGCATCCGGACGCTCTCCAAGGTGGAATACCGCAACAACATGAACCTGATCATCGTGGCTGCGTCGATCGGCTTCGGAATGATTCCGATCGCCGCCCCGAAGTTCTACGACCAGTTCCCGGCGTGGTTCTCCACGATCTTCCACTCGGGCATCAGCTCGGCCGCCCTCATGGCCATTGTGCTGAACGTGCTCTTCAACCACTTCAAGGCCGGCAACTCGGAGAACCAATCGGTCTTCGTGGCAGGGACGGAACGCGTGGTCAGCGAGGCGGACATTGCATGCCTCGCAAACGGCGACCGCTTCGAGAACGGCAAGCTGATCGACGCCGAGGGCAAGGAAGTGCCCCTCAAGTCCTCAGCCGTCGAACACTAGCAATAACCCAAAAACGGTCCCTCCCGCACATGATGTGCAGGAGGGACCGTCGTTTTTGTGTCAAATGTGAGAGAGCGTCAGAACCGCTTAGTTCTGGTTGAGCTCCGCCGAGATCGCGAGGGCGGCTTCACGGAGGAGCGGCACGGCACGGTCGGCGAAGTGCTGGTCCACGCGGGACACCGGACCGGAGACGGAGATCGCGGTAGGAGTCGGGGCATTCGGGACGGCCATCGCGAAGCAACGGACGCCGATCTCCTGCTCTTCCTCGTCGATCGAGTAGCCGCGTTCGCGGATGCGGTTGAGGTCGGCGATGAGGGACTCAATATCCCCGATGCTCTTGGCCGTGGGGGTGGGCATGCCGGTGCGGGCCACGATGCCGCGTACAACCTCGTCGTCGAGCTGGGCGAGGATCGCCTTGCCCACGCCGGTATCGTGCGTGTGGGCGCGGCGTCCCACTTCGGTGAACATGCGCATCGAGTGCAGCGACGGAACCTGGGCTACGTAGATGACCATGTCCGAATCGAGCACGGCCATGTTGGAGGTCTCCCCCAGCCGGTCCACGAGGGACTTCAGCTGGGGCCGCGCCAAGGCGCCGAGTTGCTTGTTGGCGCCTTCTCCGAGGCGGATAAGGCGGGGTCCCAGGGCGTAGCGCCGGTTGGGCAGTTGCCGGATGTAGCCGAGGGCCACCAAGGTGCGCAGCAAGCGGTGGATGGTGGGAAGCGGCAAGTCGGTCGACGACGACAACTCGCTCAGCGTGACGTCTCCGCCGGCGTCGGTGATGAGTTCCAGCAATTCGAAGACGCGCTCGACGGACTGCACGCCTCCCGAAGGCTTTTCAGCCATTCCGTTGTCTCCTATGGCTCGGAATCCGACAACTCTTATCCGCATCGTGAAAAGAATTGCTTAGAACACTCAAGATACAGCACACAAGGCCAACTTGCTCGGCCCTCGCGACATGCGGGCAATGCGACCGGGAAGGGCTTGTGTTTCCACTTTGTAGATAATAATATCCATAATACGAAAACATTCGATTTGAGCGGAGGCCCGCTTCGGGCCTGTACGAGGAGGAAATTCAATGGCGAACCCGAGCCCCGGAAATTCGATCACCCTGCGCGTCGCCGCGCCGTCGAGCTTCACTGCCACGAGTGAACTGGCCGCGGCCGTTGCCGCCGCCGGCGCAGCCGTCACCGCCCTGGATGTGTCCGAGTCCCACCACGACACCCTGGTTGTCGACGTCACCTGCAACACCACGGACGAAGACCACGCCAACCGCGTCAAGGACGCCCTCAACGCGCTCGACGGCGTCACGGTCCAGCACGTCTCGGACCGCACCTTCCTCATGCACTTGGGTGGCAAACTCGAGGTCGTCCCCAAGGTAGCCCTGCGCAACCGCGACGACCTTTCGCGCGCCTACACGCCCGGCGTCGCACGCGTCTGCCTCGCCATCGCCGAGGACCCGGCGGCTGCACGCAACCTGACCGTCAAGCGGAACACGATCGCCGTCCTCACCGACGGCTCGGCCGTCCTGGGCCTCGGCAACATCGGCCCGGCCGCAGCGCTGCCTGTCATGGAAGGCAAGGCCGCCCTGTTCAAGCAGTTCGCCAACGTTGATGCCTGGCCGGTCTGCCTGGACACCCAGGACACTGAAGAAATCATCATGATCGCCAAGGCCATGGCTCCGGTCTACGGCGGCATCAACCTTGAAGACATCGCAGCCCCGCGCTGTTTCGAAATCGAGAAGCGGCTCCGCGACGAGCTGGACATCCCCGTCTTCCACGACGACCAGCACGGAACGGCGATCGTCACCCTCGCGGCCCTTGTCAACGCCCTGCGCGTCGTGGACAAGAAACTCTCCGAGGTTAAGATCGTGGTCTCGGGCGTGGGCGCGGCTGGTTCGGCCATCATCCAGCTCCTCAAGGCCCAGGGCGCGCAGCACATCATCGCGGCCGGCCGTTCGGGTGCCATCCACTCGGGCGAAAAGTACGACGACGAACACCGCAGCTGGATCGCGGCGAACACCAACGAAGCAGGGTTCTCCGGCACGCTGCACGAAGCACTGGCAGGCGCGGACGTCTTCATCGGCGTCAGCGCTCCGCACGTGATCGGCGAAGAGCAGGTCGCTTCGATGGCCGAGAACGCGATCGTTTTCGCCATGGCCAACCCGACCCCGGAAATCGACCCGGTCCTCGCTTCCAAGCACGCCGCCGTTGTTGCCACGGGCCGCAGCGATTTCCCCAACCAGATCAACAACGTGCTGGCCTTCCCGGGCTTCTTCCGCGGCCTGCTCGACGCCGGGGCATCGGACATCATTCCGGAAATGCTCGTGGCTGCCGCCGAGGCTATCGCCAACCGGGTCGCAGATGATGAACTGAATGCGAGCTACATCATCCCGAGCGTCTTCGACCCGCATGTGGCCGCCGACGTCGCAAGTGCGGTAGCCCAGGCCGCAGCAAACGCAGCCGCCGCATCCACAGCCCGCTAGCGTCCCAGAAAAGGACCATTCCCATGGCTCTCACAGTGACAGACCCTCGGCCGATCGAACGTGCCGAAGAGATCCTGACCCCCAAGGCGCTGGCCTTCGTGGAGGAACTGCACCGCCGCTTCGCCGGCACCCGCACGGAACTCCTGGCAGCCCGCGTCGCCAAGCGCGAGGAAGTGGCCCGTACCGGCCGCCTCGACTTCCTCCCGGAAACCCAGGACATCCGCGACGGCGACTGGAAAGTCGCCGAGGCACCCGCGGCTTTGCGGGACCGCCGTGTTGAAATGACCGGGCCGGCTTCCCCCGCCAAGATGGCCATCAACGCCCTGAACTCCGGCGCCAAGGTGTGGCTTGCCGACCTTGAGGATGCGAGCACCCCCACGTGGGCCAACGTCATCGACGCCATCCTCAACCTCCGCGACGCCGCCCAGGGCACCTTGAGCTACACCTCGCCCGAGGGCAAGGAATACCGGCTCCGCACCGACGCTCCGCTCGCCGTCGTCGTGGCCCGCCCGCGTGGCTGGCACATGGAGGAACGGCACCTGCTGCTCGACGGCGAACCCACCGTGGGCGCGCTGGTGGACTTCGGCCTGCACTTCTTCCACATCGCCAAGCAGCTGCTCCTCAACGGCCAGGGCCCGTACTACTACCTGCCGAAGATGGAAAGCCACCTCGAAGCCCGGCTCTGGAACGAGATCTTCGTCTTCGCCCAGGACTACCTCGGCGTCCCGCAGGGCAGCATCCGCGCCACCATGCTCATCGAGACCATCCCCGCGGCGTTCGAGATGGAAGAGATCCTCTACGAACTGCGCGACCACGCCTCCGGCCTCAACGCCGGCCGCTGGGACTACCTGTTCAGCATCGTGAAGTACTTCCGCGACGCAGGCGAGTCCTTCATCCTTCCGGACCGCGCGTCCGTGGTGATGACGGCTCCGTTCATGCGGGCCTACACCGAACTCCTCGTCAAGACCTGCCACAAGCGCGGCGCTTTCGCGATGGGCGGCATGGCGGCAGTCATCCCGAACCGCCGCGAGCCCGAAGTCACCGCAGCGGCCTTCGAGAAGGTGCGGGCGGACAAGACCCGCGAGGCGAACGACGGCTTCGACGGTTCCTGGGTTGCGCACCCGGACCTCGTCTCCACCTGCATGGACGTCTTCGATTCCGTGCTCGGCGATCCCGCCAACGGTGGCAAGCAGAACCAGCTGGACAAGCAGCGCCCGGAGGTTTCCGTGACCGCCGAGCAACTGCTGGACATCACCTCCGCGGGTGGCCAGGTGACCGAGGCCGGGCTCCGCCTGAACCTCTACGTCGCCGTCGCCTACACGGCAGTGTGGCTTTCCGGCAGCGGTGCCGTGGCGATCCACAACCTCATGGAAGACGCCGCGACGGCGGAAATCTCCCGTTCGCAGGTCTGGCAGCAGATCCGCAACAAGTCCGTCCTGGCCGATACCGGCAACACCGTCACCCGCGAACTGGTCACCCGGATCCTGGGGGAAGAAACCGAACGCCTGCGCAGCGAGGTTGACGCCGAATCCTTCGGCAAGTTCTACGAGCCGGCCAGCCGTCTGATCGCGGACATCTGCCTCTCGGAGGACTACACGGACTTCCTCACCACTCCCGCGTACGAGCTGGTGTAGGGATGGCCGCTTCTTCCTCTTTCTCAGCGGCGGACCTCGCCGCCATCGACTCCCAGTTGGCCGCGACCGACCAGTTGCTCGATCGCAACTACCCCGGCGACGACGGCACCCGCCAGCCCGTCCACACGGTGTACGTGCCCGCGGACCGTTTCACGCCGTCGCTCGCGGCCGAGTGGGGCGCCCAGGCGATCACGACGGCGGACGCGCACGGCGGCCTTGAAAAGCTCGGTGCGCTGTTGGGCCAGGAGCCCGAATTGGCTGCCGCCGTCGCCAACCGCGTCGCCGCGAAGCTGCGCAGCGAACCGATCGAGGACCTGCGCCTCGACTTCGAGGACGGTTACGGCGACCGCGGCGACGAAGCGGAAGACGTCGCGGCAGTTGCCGCGGCCCAGGCCGTGAGCGAAGCCGTGGCCGCGGGTTCGGCACCGCCGTTCATCGGCATCAGGTTCAAGTGCTTCGAAGCTCCCACACGGGCACGCGGCCTTCGCACGCTCGATCTGTTCGTCTCCACCCTCGCGTCCGCGGGCGAACTGCCCGAAGGCCTCATCCTGACCCTGCCCAAAGTCACCACCGTGGCGCAGGTCCAGGCGATGGACTTCGCCGTGTCCCGCTTGGAAGAGATCCACTCCCTTCCGGCGGGCCGGTTGCGGTTCGAGGTCCAGGTGGAGACTCCGCAGCTCATCCTCGGACCGGACGGCACCTCGCCCGTGGCACAGCTTCCGCACGCGGTTCCAGGCCGGATCAGCGCCCTCCACTACGGCACCTACGACTACTCCGCTTCACTGCAGATCTCGGCGGAGTACCAGTCCATGGAGCACCCCGTAGCCGACTACGCCAAGGAAGTCATGCAATTGGCTGTGGCGGGCACGGGAATCCGACTCTCCGACGGCTCCACCAACATCATCCCCGTGGGTGACAACGTGGAAAACGCCTGGAAACTGCACGGCCGCTTGGTCCGCCGTTCCCTCGAACGCGGCTACTACCAGGGCTGGGACCTGCACGCCGCCCAGTTGCCGAGCCGTTTCGCGGCAACGTACGCCTTCTACCGCGAAGGCCTGCCGGCCGCCGCCGCGCGCCTGCGGAACTACGTTGAGCGCACCGAAGGCGGCGTCATGGACGAGCCCGCTACCGCCCGCGCACTGGCCGCCTTCGTCCTGCGCGGCGTCCAATGCGGCGCGGTAGGTTCCGAAGAAGTCCTGGCGCTCACCGGCGTCGAACTCCCCCGGCTGACCGCGCTGGCGCACCCTCGGCTCACCACAACTTCGAACTAAGGATCCAGACATGGGCAAGTACTACTACCCCGAAGGCGGGCTTCCCCCGCAGACCCACCTCACCACCGAGCGTGCCATTGTCAAGGAGGCCTACACGGTCATCCCGAAGGGCGTGCTGACGGACATCGTGACGAGCAACCTCCCCGGCTTCTCCAACACGCGCTCCTGGATCATCGCCCGCCCGATCTCCGGATTCGCCACCACCTTCTCGCAACTGATCGTGGAAATCGGCCCCGGCGGCGGAGCTCCCAAGGCCGAGTTCGAGGCCGGAGTCGAGGGCGTCGTGTTCGTGACCAAGGGCAAGGTCAACCTGACCCTCGACGGCGAACTGCACCAGCTCGAAGAAGGCGGCTACGCCTACCTCGCGGCGGGGTCCACGTGGGGACTCGAGAACGTCTCGGACGACATCGTTTCCTTCCACTGGATCCGCAAGGCGTACGAACGGCTCGAAGGCTACGAGGCCAAGTCCTTCGTCACGAGCGACCAGGAAGTGGAAGCCCGCGAGATGCCCGACGTTGAAGGCGTCTGGAAGACCACCCGCTTCGCCGACCCGGACGACCTCGCGCACGACATGCACGTGAACATCGTGACGTTCCAGCCCGGCGGCGTGATCCCGTTCCCGGAAACCCACGTGATGGAACACGGCCTGTACGTCCTTGAGGGCAAAGCCATGTACCTGCTCAACAACGACTGGGTTGAAGTCGAAGCCGGCGACTTCATGTGGCTCCGCGCCTTCTGCCCGCAGGCCTGCTACGCAGGTGGACCGGGCGAATTCCGGTACCTCCTGTACAAGGACGTCAACCGGCAGATCAAGCTGACGTAGGGCTTTTTTAGTCGAGCTCCTGCTTGCGGCGCGTGGACTATGACCTGGCACTGAGTGCCAAGGCGCAGCCCACGCGCCGCACCCGTTAATCGGCGTTGACCCTTTCCGCTCCGAAGAGGACGATCGAAATTACGGGGGCAAGGGCAGCCCCCGTTGCCGCGCATTGTTGCTCAGGAGGCAGTCATGCAGGCTGCGCAGGCGCGCCGGACATCCCTCGGTTTCGGGCCCTTGGTGGCTGCGGTCCTGGCCCTCACCTTGATGGTCGGCGCCTGCACCTACCCGCCCGCCTCCGGACCCACGCCGGCAGCAACGGCCACTACGACTCCGCCTTTGGACGTCCCGGCAGTGGACTTCTTCGCCCAGGCAATGCTCGCGCAAGGGGCCACCGCCGTGGTCGCGGAAGTTTCCATACGGGGCAACAAGTGGGTAAAGAGCTATGGCGTCCGAAACCTTAATACGCGAGATGCCGCCGATGTCACGGACCGCATCCCTGCCGGAGGAATCACCAAGTCCATGGTGGCGGTCTCGGTCCTCAAGCTCGTGCAGGAAGGGACCATCAACCTGGACGAACCTGTCTCGACTTACCTTCCCGAATTCGACAGCCTGGTCCAGGCAACGGCGCCAATCACGGTCCGTTCCCTGTTGAACCACACCTCGGGACTGGCCGAGCCGACAGCCCCCATGCTCAAGGCGCAACCCCTGAAGCAAGCCATCCAGACCCGCTTCAGCCCGGAAGACCTCCTCAAGCTGGCCGGAACGGAACCCTGGGTGGAGCGGCTGGCACCCCAGTTCATCTATTCCGACGCAAACTACGCCGCCCTCGCCTTGATCATTGAGAAGTACCGTGGCCGCCCCCTCGGCGACGTCCTTGCCACGGACATCTTCGATCCCCTCGGGCTGAGCCGTACAAGCCTGGCCCCACCCAACCGTTCGGAACAAGGGCTGATCCACGTCTACTCAACCGTCAACGGCGAACTCCTCGACGTGACCGAACCCGAATTCCAAGTAGGCTCAGCGGGCGCAGGGGTGATCTCAAGCGTTGGCGACCTGAACGTGTTCTATGCCGCACTCATGCGCGGCAGGCTCCTGGGAAGGACCGCCCTGGCGGAAATGCGGACCACGAATTCCGCCAATTACGGCCTTGGCCTGGAACGGTGGAATGACGACTGCACCAACGGCTTCTACTTCGGCCATGGCGGATCCACGCTCGGATTCGGCGGAATCACCGTCACGAGCGGAGACGGCACCCGCCAACTCAGCATCGGCATCGCCTACCCGCCAAACACCGAAGCCGAGAGCGATGCCCTGGACACAGCCCTCACCCAACCTGTCTCAGGCAAGCTCCGGGACCTCGCCATCACCACCCTGGACGGGCTGTGCTGAAGGCAAGCGGCTCCTCGGCGACGGCGCCACCGCAAAGGCGAGCGCCGCCGTCGTACCCCAAATCCTGAACCGCTAGCCTTCTTTGGGCTCCTCGTCCTTCGGCGTCCACGTGAGCTTGACCGTGGCGCCGCCGTTGTTCTCGTCGATCCTCATGTGCAGTTCCTCGCCGTAGAGGAACTCGTGTTCAAAATGCCGTCCATCAATGCGGGCCGCATCCAGGAGCTTCGTCATGGCCGTTGCCATCGCCCGGCCCCAGTCATGCGGATTCTTGCTGGACGCTTCTTCAAGGGCTGAATAGCTGACCATGACTCAATTGTTGTCCGGTCCGGGGCGTTCTGCCAGCCCTCGCGGGACGGGCGTGTCGACGGAACGCCGCCGCTAGTCCTCGGTTGGGGTGGTGCGGTTCGAATGGTAATCGCGCCAACTGTGCTCCGGCGAGAAACCCAGGAGACGGCGGGCTTTGTCGATGGAAAGCATGGTTTCGTGCTCGCCGAGTTCCTTGGTCACGGTGACGTTCGGGAAGACCTCGGCGGCCAGGCTCGCGCTGGAGCGGCCCATCACGGAGTCGGCCGCCGCGATGATGAAGGCTTCGAATCCCGGCTTGCCGTTCTCCAGGGCGCGAGCCACGGCCTGGGCGCCATCGCGCCCGTCGATGTAGGCCCACAGGTTCCATTTGCGGAGCATGGCATCGGCGTCGAAGGACGGGAACTCCTCATAATCCTCCGGGTCCATCACGTTGGAGAACCGCAAACCGGCGATGCTCAAGTCGGGGTCCCAGCGCGTGAGCTCAATGGCCATCCGCTCCTCGAGGTGCTTGACCAGCGAATAGGTGCTCTCGGGCCGCGCCGGGTATTCCTCGTCCACGGGAATGTAGGGCGGATCGACGTCGAAGGGCAGTCCCAGCACTGTCTCGCTGGAGGCGTAGACGATCTTCTTGATTCCGGCCCGCCGCGCCGCCTGGAAGACGTTGTAGGTCGACAGCATGTTGTTCTCGAACGTCGCCGCGTCCGGGAGCAAGCCGGGCGCCGGGATGGCTCCGAGGTGCACGATCGCGTCGAATCCCTGGTGGCGGTCATCCAAGCCGAGGATCACGTCGAGGACCTGGCCGTAGTTCCGCAGGTCCACGACGACGGTTCCGGGTTCCCGCTGGCCCACGCGATCCAGGTTCATGACGTCATGGCCGTCGGCCCTGAGCCTGCGGACAACGCTCTTGCCCAGTTTTCCGCTTCCGCCGGTCACTGCGATTCTCATGGAGCACTCCTTCGGATGGTTGTTGGCTGCTGGGTGTGGCCGGGCGACGCGGGGACGCGGCTCGCCGCGGCCAGGCACCGCGCCGGCTCGCGCCGGGCGAGCAGCCTCAGTGGGTTGGGTCGGCCTGCAGCGTGAACCCTGCCGCTGCCATGTCCGCCGCCAGGACCCCGGCGAGCTTGGCATGGCCTGCAGGGTTCAAGTGCACCCCGTCAATCAAGTCCCCTGCAACCTGGTATTTGGTAATCCAGTCGCCCACGCTGAAGAACGGAGTTCCGTTCTTCGCCGCGATGCCGCGCAGCAGCGTGTCGACTTGCGTGCGCCGACCACCACCGGCGTTTGCGCCCCGTGCAAGCGTTCCGATCATCGCCAGGCGCGTCTGCGGGTACTGCTTCTTGAGGGCGGCGATGATCCGGTTGGCGTTCGCTGTGATCTGCTCGTCGCTGGCGTTGCGTGATGCGTCGTTGCCGCCGCCCTCAATGACAATCAGCGCGGGTGCACCGTAGGGCAAAACCCAGTCGCCTCGTTGCAAGGCATCGATGTAGTTGCCGGCAGCCTTCGTCGCCGCAACATATCCGGTTCCGCCCCGGGCCACCGAATAGACCTTGTAGCCGAGGTCGGCAAGCGCCGTGCGCGGCCAGGACCCGGGCGGTTCGGATTGCGAGTCGCCGATGAGGACGGCGGTGTGCCGCACATCCCCGAGGATCACCTCGTTGCGGTCGTTGGCGGGGTTCTTGTACAAGGTCCCAATAGGCAAGGTGGAGGGATCGAATTGCGGAACGGACTTCTTTGGAATCGGCGCCGCGGCGGGGCTTCCCGAAGGCGCAACGGGCGCAACCACTTGCTTTCCGTCCCCCGCACTCGGGGCATCGGGCACCTGCGCGCAGCCGGCCAGGACAACGCCAACGGCGATAACGGATGCGGCGAGGGTGAAAACGCGGGGTTTGTGCATCGTCCTGTCCCGAACTTGCTTTCTCTGCGGAGTGGATTGTGGTCTGAACGCGAAAAACAGCTGCCCGGCAACCCCGATTTTCCTGCAACTTTTCCTGCTAGGGGACGGACCGAACAGCGTGCTATGACGGAGTCTATTGGATGAAATGAGGAAAGGTCACGAGTAAGTGATACCTGTCTCTTCGTCACGTCGCGTGTGAAAGAATTTTGCTGAACTTTCTGGCTCTTGAGAGGAACCCCGTGCACCAGCCGGCGACCGAGCCGGAATCCATCTCCGGCTCCAAAGCCCGATTCCGCCGCTCATGGCTCGGACGATTACGCTCTGCGTCGTTCACCTTGGGCTTCGTGGTGGTCTTCTGGGCTGTGGGCCTCGTGAGCCTTGCCCTCGGTGCGTTCGGACCCAACGGAGTCCTGCGCCTCGACGTCGCCGCGACGACGCACACGTTCCCGGAGCATTGGTGGACCATGGCGTCCTCAGCCCTCTGGGCGAGGGATCCGGTCTCCTACATTCTCGAAACCGTCGTGGTGCTTCTGCTCGGCATCCCTGCCGAGCGGCGCTTGGGACACCGGGCCTTTGCCCTCGCGGCCGTAGCCAGCCAGCTACTTGGCGTCGTGATCTCACTCGGCTTCCTCGTGGTGGCGAGCGGCTTGCTGGGGAACTGGACGGAAGAGATCGGCAACCACCTCTTCCTGGGTCCGAGTGCGTTCGTCATCGGCGCCGCGATGGCTGGAACGGCGTCGATGGCTACCCTCTGGCGACGACGCATCAGGCTGGCCGGATTCGCCTTGTTGATCATTCTGGCGCTCTACAGCGGGGCATTCGCGGACCTCGTCAGGCTTGCCGCGGCCGCGGCGGGCACGATCCTCGGACCCGTGCTCCAAGGCAGGCGTCCAAGGATTGGCCGGCTTGCCAGCACCCGCCACGAAGGCCGCGTCCTGATCGCACTCCTGATCGCGGCGTCGGCAATCGGGCCGGTGGTTGCCGGACTCATACCGCATGCGGTGGGGCCGCTGTCCATCCTGCGCTTCCTTTTCACCAACATCCAGCCGGTCGATCCACAATCCCTCCAGAACCTGTGCTCGGACCCGGCGCAGGCCAAGGACTGCGCCGTGGCCCAATTGCAGTTGCGCGCCGGGGCCGGCGGAATCTTCATGGCTATCCTTCCCTCCTTCCTCCTGGTGCTCATGGCGGACGGACTTCGCCGCGGGCGACGCTTCGCCTGGGCAGGCGCGCTGCTCATCCAGCTCGGCTTGTCTGTCCTCGCGATCATCGCGATCGGCAATGTCTTCCTTTCCGCTCCCACAGAGACCGGGGCCAGCGAGGGCATCGCCGCCATCGAAGGCTCCGGCTACCCCAACCCGCTCGCCCTCGCACTGCCGCTCCTCTTGCCTTTGGTGCTCTCGACCGTGTTGCTGGGATCCCGGCGGTTGTTCCAGGTTCCGGCCCCGGCGGGGACCTACAAGCGCCTGGCGGCCAGGATCCTTCCCACCGCCGCCGTGCTCAGCGTGGTCTACGTGGGCGTGGGCCTGCTCGTCGCCCAGGACTTCACTCCGGCTCCCGGTTTGGCCAACTTGCTGGCAGACGTTCCGGACCGATTCCTGCCACTGGGCTACGTCCTCGACGTGCCCCCGGCGTTCTTCCCGCAAGGTGCCGACGCCGTCCTCTTGTACGAAGGCGTTGGCGTGGTTTTCTGGGCGCTGGCGGGCGCAGTGATTTACCGGACCTTCCTCCGGCAGGCGCACACCCGGCTCGATTCCAGCGCGGAGCGGGCCAAGGCCTTGATCATGGCCGGGGAAGGCAGCTCTCTCTCCTGGATGACCACGTGGCCGGGCAACATGTACTGGTTTTCGCCCAGTGGAAGGTCCTTCGTGGCGTATCGGGTGCGCACGGGTATTGCGCTCACCCTCGGACCGCCCGTGGGCCCGGAATCCGAGGTAGCCACGGCCTTCACGGAATTCGCGCGCTTCTGCCGCACCAACGGGTGGACACCCTGCTTCTACTCGGTGCCCCAGGAATTGCGTGATCACGCGGATTCCGCCGGTTGGAGCTCGGCCCAAGTGGCGCAGGAAACAGTCCTTCCCCTGCATTCGCTGACATTCAAGGGGAAGAAGTTCCAGGACATCCGCACGGCCCTCAACAACGCCGCGAAAGAGGGCATCCGGTACGAATGGACGAGCTTCGCCGCGGCCCATTTTTCGGTGCAGGTCCAGATCGAGGAAATCTCCGAGGAATGGGTGGCGGACCGGAACATGCCTGAGATGGGCTTCACCCTCGGCAGCTTGGACGAGCTCGACGACCCCGAGGTCCGGTGCCTGCTCGCGGTGGACCGGCACCGCACGGTCCACGCAGTGACGTCGTGGCTGCCCATCTATCGCAACGGCCATATCGTGGGCTGGACCCTGGACTTCATGCGTCGCCGCAGCACGGGATTCCGGTCGAGCATCGAATTCCTGATTGCCTCGGCCGCGCTCAGTCTCAAAGATGAGGGCTGCGAGTTCCTGAGCCTTTCGGGGGCTCCTCTCGCCCGGGCCGAGGAGCCCGCGGACGTCGCGCAGCCGAGGACACCTTCCCGGCCGCCAAGGAGCGTCGACCGCTTGCTCGACTGGCTGGGAGCCACGCTGGAACCGGTCTACGGCTTCCGTTCGCTCCTGGCATTCAAGGCGAAATTCCAGCCCACGTACGAACCCCTGTACATGCTCTACCCGGATGCGGCTTCCCTGCCCGCCGTCGGAACAGCGGTTGCCCGCGCCTACTTGCCAACGCTCAACCTCGGTGCCGGGCTCGCGCTGGCGGGCCGCATCTTCCGCAAGCCGAAGCGCTGAACCGGTCAGTCCGGCGTCGCAATAGTATTGGGTGCCGTGCCAGATCCCGACGCCGGTTCCGTCGCCGGGCCCGACGACGGCGGCCCACCAATGGGGGCATCGCTGCGGTGGGCTTTCCCGTGGTGGAGTTGCAGGGCGCTTATGACCATGCAGAAGTGGCTGAACGCCTGTGGCGTGTTGCCCAGCTGCCAGGAATTCCGGGGATCCCATTCTTCGCTGAGCAACCCCACGTCGTTGCGCAGGGACAGGAGCCGTTCGAAAAATTCAGTCGCTTCCTCCCGGCGCCCGGCGCCCAAAAGCGCGTCCACCATCCAGAAGGAACACGCGAGGAAGACGCCCTCATTCCCCGGCAGGCCGTCGTCGCTGGCTTCCGGGCGGTAGCGCAGCACGAACCCATCCGCCGTAAGCTCGCGCTGGATGGCGTCGATGGTGCCGATCACGCGGGGATCGTCGTGGGGCAGGAAACCGACCTTTGGAATCATGAGGAGGCTCGCGTCCAGCTCCTTGCTCCCGTAGGACTGCACGAAGGTGTTCCGTTCGGCGTCGAACCCGTTGGCCATGACGTCGTCGTGGATCTTGTCCCGCAGTTTCTCCCACTGCTCCACGGGACCGGGGAGTCCGGCCTCCCGGACACCCTTGACCATGCGGTCCACGGCCACCCACGCCATGACTTTCGAATGCACGAAGTGGCGTTTGGGGCCGCGCATCTCCCAGAGCCCGTTGTCCGGCTGGTCCCACGTTTTCTCAAGGTGCCCAATGAGCGCCAACTGGATGTCCCATGCCTCATCGCCGTGGCCGAGCAACGAGGAACGGGTCAGGGAGAGACAATCGAGGACTTCCCCCCACACGTCGAGCTGGAATTGCTCGGCCGCCGCGTTCCCGATGCGGACCGGCGACGAGGACTGGTATCCCGAAAGCCAGTCCAGCTCCGATTCGGGCAGCCTCCGTTCGCCGTGGATGCTGTACATGATCTGGAGGTCGGCGGGGTCGCCCGCGACAGCGCGCAAGAGCCAATCGCGCCAGGCCGCGGCTTCTTCGGTATAACCGGCGGCCAGGAAGGCCTGGAGAGTGAGCGTGGCGTCGCGCAGCCAGCAATAGCGGTAGTCCCAGTTCCGCGGACCGCCGATTTGTTCGGGGAGGGAGGTGGTGGCCGCGGCGACGATGCCTCCCGTAGGGGCATAGGTGAGCGCTTTCAGGGTGATCAGCGAGCGCTGGATGGCTTTCTTGTAGGGTCCGCGGGCTGTGCTCCGCTTGCACCAGTCCCGCCAGAAAGCTGTGGTGTCCTCCAAGGCGTTGTCCGCATCGACACTGCGGGGGCGCCGTTCGTGGCTTGGTGCCCACGTGAGGACGAAGGGAACGTGGTCGCCGGCGTTCACGGTGAACTCGCTGACCGTGGTGAAATCCTCGCCCTTGGTGGGCGCCGTGGTCTTGAGGTAGACGGAGTCCGGGCCGGCGATGGCGTGCACACCGTGCCTGTCGCGGCGGACCCACGGCACAACGTGCCCATAGTCGAACCGGAGGACCAGTTCTCCGCGCATCTTGACGGTCCCGCGGATGCCTTCGACCACGCGCACGACGTCCGCCACCTCATCCCGCGGGGGCATGAAGTCGATGACGCGGACATGCCCCTCGTCGGTTTCCCATTCCGTTTCCAGGATGAGGGTGCGGTCCCTGTATTGGCGTCGGGTGCAGGTGCCGCCTGATTCGGGGGCGAGAAGCCAGCGTCCGGCATCAGGGGAATCCAGGAGGGCGGCGAAGCACGCGGGGGAATCAAAGCGCGGAAGGCACATCCAATCGATCGACCCCGTGGTGCTGATCAGGGCCGCGGTGTGCAGGTCCCCGATCATGGCGTAGTCCTCGATCTTCTGGCTCGGTGCCGCGGCAGTGTTCATTGTGCCTCCCCTAGTGCTGATTCGATGGCCGCGATGGCCTTGGCCGTGATGTCTTCCCTGTTCCCCGATCCATCGACGCCAACCACGATTCCGCGAGCGGTATATTGCGCCACCACAGCCTGCGTCTGCTCGCGGTACAACTCAAGTCGACGGCGGAACACCGGTGCAGTATCGTCGCTTCGGCCTTGCTCCTGGGCCCTGTGGAGCATGCGGGCTACCAGGATGTCGTCCTCCACCGCCAGTTCGACGACGACGTCCAGCCGCTGCCGATGGCCGGACAGCATGGTGTCCAGCGCATGGATCTGGGCCGTCGTGCGCGGGTAGCCGTCGAGGAGGAATCCGGACCTGGCGTCGTCGTCGCGCAACCGCTGCTGGACCATGGCGTTGGTGACGTGGTCCGGTACGAACTCGCCGTTGTCCATGTATTTGCTTGCTTCGGTGCCGAGGGCTGTCTTCCCTCCGACGTGCGCCCGGAAGATCTCGCCCGTGGAAATGGCCGGAATGCGGAAATGGCGCGCGATGTGTTCGGCCTGGGTGCCCTTGCCCGATCCCGGAGGGCCCATGATGATCAATCGCGCCATGCCACTGTCCGTTCCTGAAGCGGTAGTTGCCCGTGAAGCGGTTTTGCCTGTCCCGGCATTTTCGCTAGAGCTTAGCAACTCGTGGCTGGCGACGGCAGGATCTCAAACCGTGGCTGGGTCAGTGTTGGCGCCGCACAGGATCACGGCAACGCGTTCGCCCTCCGCCGGAACATAGGCGCCGGAATTCAGGGCCGCGAAAGCCGTGGCAGCCCCGTGCTCCACCACGATCCTGTATTGCTCCCACAGGAGGGAGCGCGCGGCGGCGATGTCGTCGTCGGAAACTAGAACTGGCCGGACGCCTGTTCGGACGGCTACCGCGAAACCGATCCGGCCGATCTGGCGGGCACCCAGGGAATCGGCGGCGATACCCGAAACGGCAACGTCCACTGGCGCGCCAGCCGCCATGGCCGAGTAGAGCGTGGGCGCATTGTCCGGTTCCACGCCCACCACAGTGGCATGGCCTTCGACGGCGGCCGCGATTCCCGCCATGAGGCCTCCCCCGCCGACGGCCACCACGACGGTGTCTATTCCATCCAGTTGCTCCAACAGCTCAGAGCCCACCGTTCCGGCTCCGGCCGCGATCTCGGGCTGGTCGTAGGCGTGGCAGTAGACCGCGCCCGTCTCCTCGGCGTAGGCCAGCGCGGCTTCGAATGCTTCTGCGTACTCGGCTCCATGCTGGACAACGGTGGCCCCGATGTCCCTCAGCTTCTTTACCTTGACGGCCGGCGCGGTTTCCGGGACGAAGACGGTGGCTGGCACGCCGACGTGCGCTGCCGCATAGGCGTTCGCCAGGCCTGCGTTGCCGCCCGACGCGACCACGATGCCGACGTCGTCCTTGAGTTCGCCGCGCTCCCGGGCGGCGAGGACACGGTTGAAGGCGCCCCTCGCCTTGAAGGTCCCGGTGTGCTGCATGAACTCGCACTTGAACCACAACAGCCCCGGCACGGTTCCGGTATCGGCCTCGAAAACCGGTGTGCGACGGACCCTCCCGGCAATGCGGGCGGCGGCTTCATCGACGTCGGCGCGGGTGATCATGGCTAGAGGGACTCGGCGTCGGTCTCGGCAAGCTGCTGGAGGCGCGCCTGCCGGTTCCGGAGCCAACGGCGAACGAGGTCGACGGCGGCAAGGATCCCGGCGAGCGGAGACAGAACAACGACGCCGTAGATGAAGATCATCCAGGTCAGGATGGCCAAGGGCGGCTGCCCTCCGCTCAACCAGGACAGGCCGCCAAGCAGGCCGATCGTCCAGAACAAAACCACTGATACGAGTACCGCTCCCGCGGGAAAATACTCGCTCCGCACCACAGCCATGAGAGTCTCCACGGCCGCCCCACCTGCCTTCCTCAACAGCACCGCAACACCATCAGTATGCATCCGGAAATTCGACGTTTGGTGCCAGCGCGCGGGCGAAGTGACGAACATAACCACCCGGGCGTGTCGCAATCGAGTTTGTGTACACCTCGAGGGGCGAAGGGGGCCTAGTTGCTCCCAGGGTTGCGGCGTAATGTGGAAAATACACGAGGTCGATAGCTGGAAACATGACGTTGAAAAACGACCCGAAGAGTTCCTTGTCGCGGGTCATGCTCAGGATCTTCGGATTCCTGGTCACCAGTACTGTTTGCGGGGTTCTCGCAGCCAGCCTGGTAGCTCCCGCCGTGGCTTCCATGGGCTTTGCCGTCAGCGATTCCGTCCAGTACTTTGACGCACTCCCGGGCCAACTGGATGTCACCCCGCTTCCACAGGCCACCACGGTGCTCAGCTCGGACGGAAAGACGATCGCCACTTTCTACGACGAAAACCGCGTGAAGGTCAGCCTCGACCAAATGTCTCCGTACATCAAAGACGGAATTGTGGCCATCGAGGACAGCCGTTTCTACCAGCACGGCGGGGTTGACCCGCGGGGAATCATCCGCGCAATCTTCTCCGACCTGAGCGGCGGTGCCAAGGAAGGCGCCTCCACCATTACCCAGCAGTACGTGTCCAACGTCCTCAACGAGTCCCTTGTGACTGCCGGGCTCGGCAACGAAGTTGTGCTCCCCGGTCAAAAGACCTTGGGTGACAAAGTGCGCGAAATGAAGCTCGCCATCGAACTGGAGAAAAAGTACACGAAGGACCAGATCCTCGAGGGCTACCTCAACATCGTGTTCTTCAACCGGGACGCGTACGGCATTGAAGCCGCGGCAGAGCACTTCTTCAGCGTCTCCGCGAAGGACCTCAGCCTGCCCCAGGCTGCCCTGCTGGCCGGACTAGTGAACAGCCCCAGCTATTACGATCCCACCGTCTATCCGGACCATGCCATCCAGCGGCGCAACCTGGTCCTCGACGAGATGCTCAAGCAAGGCATGATCCAGCAGGCCCAGTATGCGGCGGCCGTCGCCACCCCGGTCCAGCTCAAGATCTCCGCAGGAGGGCAAGGCTGCGGCTCCGCGGAAATGGCACCCTACTTCTGCGACTACATCTCCCATCTGATCCTCAACAATCCGGCGTACGGGGCCACTCCAGCCGACCGCGAGAACCTCCTGTACCGCGGCGGATTGACCATCACCACCACCTTGGACAGCCGGCTCCAGGGAGCCGCCCAGACGCAAGTGGACGCCACTGCTGGAACCAACCCGGATAAATGGGGCGCTTCCTTGGTGACCATCCAGCCCGGAACAGGCAGGATCCTGGCAATGGCCCAGAATACCGTGTGGCTGCCGACTCCCGGAAAGTTCGACTCGCAACTGAATTTCAATGTCGACGCCAAGGACGCCAACGGCAATGACCTCAATGGCGACGGAGGTTTCCAGCCCGGATCAACCATGAAGCCGTTCACCTTCACGGAATGGCTCAACGAAGGCAAATCCCCCACCCAGGTTGTGGACGCTTCCCGGCAGGTCTATCCCCTCGGTTTCCCCTGGAGGGCTTCCTGCGGCAAGGTGCTGGGAGCCTATGACAGCGCGGAAAAGGGCCTCGGTGCCGCTGACGATCTTCGCAACAACGATGCGGGCTACTACCGTCCGATGCCCGTCAATTACGGACTCTACAACTCCATCAACACCGCAACCTTCGCCGAGGCCACCCAGCTGGACTTTTGCGGAATCCAGCATGTAGTGGACGCCGTCGGCCTTCACAGCGGCGTTGACGGCTCGCCAGTGAACATGCTCCAACTCGGCAATCTCCTGGGCGGCACCGAAGTCTCGCCGCTGGTACTCGCCGACGCCTTCGCGAGCTACGCGAATGACGGTTCATACTGCGCACCCATCGCCGTGCTGAGAGTGACCAACCCGAGCGGAGCCAAGCTCCCGGCGCAAGCGGCCTCCTGCCGGCCTGCCGTCAAGCCAGAGGTTGCCCGGGGCGTCAACTCCGTCCTCCAGGATGTCCTCAAAAAGGGCTCGGGCGTCTACATTCAGCCGAAGGTCCAGGATTTGTTCCCCACCGCCGCGAAAACGGGCACTAGCAACAGCAACGGCGCAACGTGGGTGGTCGGCTACACCACCGGTCTCGCCACCGCGTCGTTCTTCGGCGACACCTCCGCAGGCCAGTCCCGCGCCGGGCAGAACGTGACCATCAACGGCAAGTTCTATACCGCCCTGGACGGTTACATGCTGGCAGGCCCGCAATGGGCGAACTACATGTCCCAAGTAGGCCGCCTGTACCCGACGGGGGCTTTCCCCGCGCCGCCCGCCCACTGAGCGACGCACACACTGAACGGCCCGCCTACTAAAGCGGCCCGCCCACTGAACGCGTCCGACGTCGGGCCCGCCTCCTGCGCGCCACGCTGACTGCCGCCGGGCATCCGACGGCGGGACGCGCCTCGAGCGGCCCCCTCGCCGGTCCTTTCCTGAGAGTTTCCACTGAATTCCGATACCCGCAATTGAACCTGCGGTGAATGTTTGTGCCCGAGGGTCGATTCCGCGAAAAAGCGGCCATTTTCCCAGCCAGAATCATGCGGGGACAAATTTTCAGACGATAAGGCAACGCAATAGCGAAGGGTCTCATTCACATGAAGACAGCCAAGAAAACCGGCCTGGCCGCAGCAGCGGTCCTCGGTGCCGTACTGATGGGCGGATCCGCAATAGCGCCCGCACTGGCGGCTGACGCCCAAGGCGGCCAGAACTCCCAGGGGCGGAACTCACAGCAGGGCCAGGGCGGCAAGGGCGAAACCGCCAAGCACGTCCTGCTGCTTTCGGTGGACGGCCTCCACCAGAAGGACCTGGACACCTACGTCAAGAACCACCCGACGTCGGCCCTGGCATCGCTCGTCAACCACGGCACCAGCTACACCAACGCCCAGACCCCTGTTCCCTCGGACTCGTTCCCGGGCATGGTGGGCCAGCTTACCGGCGGCAACCCTGGCACCACGGGCGTCTACTACGACGACACCTACAACAGGGCCCTCCTGCCCGCGGGCACCACGGATTGCAAGAACACCGCACCCGGCGCCGAAGTGGCCTTCACCGAAGCCGCGGACAAAGACCAGACCGCGCTCGACGCAGGGCAAGGACTCAGCGGGCTCCCGTCCAGCATCCTCTCGATGACCGGCCAGCCCGGATCCCTCCTGAACCCGGCGGCACTCCCTGTTGACCCGGCAACCTGCAAGCCGGTCTATCCGCACCAATACTTGAAGGTCAACACGGTGTTCGAGGTAGCCAAGAGCGCCGGCCTGACCACGGCATGGTCGGACAAGCACCCCGCCTACGAGATCCTGAACGGCCCGTCCGGCAAGGGCATTGACGATCTCTTCACGCCGGAAATCAACAGCAACGCCGCCGCTCCCTTCACGGGCGACTGGACCCAGGACAACGCCGCCACCCAGCAGTACGACGGCTACAAGGTCCAGGCGGTGCTGAACGAAATCGCCGGCAAGGACCACTCGGGCACCATCGCGGCCGCCGTGCCCGCGGTCTTCGGGATGAACTTCCAGGCCGTTTCCACCGCCCAGAAGCTCCCGACGTCGGACGGCCTGACCGGCGGCTACCTTCCGGGCGGCACCGTCCCCGGCCCGCTTCTCGCCAAGGCGCTGGACTTCGTCGACGCCTCCGTAGGTAAGTTCGAGGCCGCGCTCGCGGCGTCCGGCCAGGCGAAGGACACCACGGTGATCCTCTCGGCCAAGCACGGACAGTCCCCGATGGACCCCGCCGCACTCACAAGGGTTCCCGACGGCACGATCATCGACGGCCTGAACGCAGCCTGGAAGGCAGCCCACCCCGGCTCGGCTGACCTTGTCGCGTTCTCCACCGACGACGACATCATGCAGTTGTGGCTCTCGGACCACTCCCAGGCCGCGGCACAGTTCGCCAAGGACTACTTGGCCTCGCACACCGCCGCCGGCAATGACGTCAACGGTGCGGCGAAGACAGTGGCGTCGTCCGGCCTGGAAAACATCTATGCCGGTCGCGAGGTTGCCAGTTACTTCGGCGTCCCGGCCAGCGATTCCCGTTACCCGGATATCCTCGGGATCGCCCAGACCGGCGTCGTCTACACGGGCGGCAAGTCGAAGATCGCCGAACACGGCGGTGCCGGTGCGGAGGACCGCGATGTACCGCTCGTGGTCTCCGGCGCCAACGATGAGCATGCCCGGACGGTGGGCGCCGCCGTCGAGACGACGCAGATCGCACCGACCATCCTGAAGACCCTTGGCCTGGACCCGAACAAGCTCCAAGCCGTTCAAATCGAGGGAACCAAGGTGCTCCCCGGTCGCTGACCGGTATCAGCAGCCCGGTATTAGCAGCTCGGGACGCCCGCTCAGCTTTGGCCGAAAACCAGCCGACCCTTGTGCGAACTGTGCACAAGGGTCGGCCGTTTTGGAGCCATAAGTGAGCGGGGATCGGGATGCCGGGAGCGCGTTCCGGAGCGTTCGCAATGCCGGCCCGCCTTGGGTGCCGTGCGCGGTCTGCTTACAATCGAACGTCAGCAACTACTGAGGGAACCATGAAGAAAATCACCACAGCCCTGCTCGCGGCCGGGCTCGTCCTCTCCGCTTCAGCCTGCTCCGCATCGCAGCAGTTGAGCACTGCGGACACCTGCGCCCGGGTCAAGGCCGTCATCTCGAACCCCACGAACACCTCGGACAAGACTGGAACCATCCGGGTGGCGAACCAATTGCGTCCCATCGCCGTGGTGTCCTCGGACGAACTGAAGCCCACCTTGAAGACCCTCGTGGACTACCTTGACGAGACGTCGAAGGACAACCCGGACAAGGCGAAGCTCGCCTCGATGCAGACGGACTACCAGAACGCCGGCGCCAACTTCACCAAGTACTGCGGCCAGCAGTAATCCTCGCCATTCCCCGGGGCCGGTCACCGCTGACCGGCCCCGGGGTGGTTTGGGCCGGCCTAAAGGGCCGTGTGTTTCCCGAACGGATGATGGCCCGCGGGCTGCCCGTGGCTGCCAAGCCATTCGGCCAAGGCCTCGCGCAATATCTCGCTGGGCGTGAGGCTGAGCGTTTGCGATGCCGATTCCAGTGCGCGATCCAGTTCATCGGGGATCTGGAAGTCCAAGGGCTCAGGGCTGCCTCCCCGCGGCAATCCGGAAGGCACGTCATCGCCCCGCAAAAGCTTGCCGACGGCCGGCTTAATGTCATTTTCGGTCCACGCTGAAAGGCGTTCGAAATGACTCACATCTCGTGTCATTGAAAAATCCCCTCCCGACTTTAAGCATCCTCCGTTGTCGGGTCGCCGTCATCCTTTCGGAGCGAACTGGGCGCGCACTCTCGCTGTTATTGGATCATTCAGCGCCGCAAGAGGTAGTCCACCACTCCCCGCGGGTTCGATAACGCGAGGAGGTGGCCGCCCGGCAGGACATCCGGCTCCACGCCAAGGCGTTCGAGCGCCACCCTCCGCTGGAAATCGAGCGGGAAGAATCTGTCCTCCGTTCCGCTGAGGACCCGGACGGGAATGTCCGGCCATTCCGTGAAATCGCAATGCGATCCGAAAACGGCGTCGGCCTCCGCGCGCTGGTACGGTTCCCCTTCGACTGCCACTTCCGGTGGCACATCGTGCAGGAAGTACTCCTCCAGGTCGAACTCGGTGTTGTAGCCGCCCGCAATCGCGGCACTGAGTCGCGCTTGTTCCCAGCCGGTCTCCTGCCACCAACTGCCCGGAGTCCCTCCTGGTGCCGGGATCATCGCGTTCACGAAAACCAGTTCGCCAAGGTGGACACGCGCGCTCACCATGGCTGCCGTGAATCCGCCCAGCGATTGCGCCACGAGCACCACGCCATCACGCCCACCAATGGCTGCTTCAACGAGCCCGGCGTATTGAGGCAGCCCCGCGTTTTCGTCGTCGCCGGGCAGGTCCACCGCGACGACGTCGTGCCCGGCCTCCCGGAGGAGCGGAACAACGCGACTCCAGTACCAGGCCGTTCCGCCAGCCCCTGGAATCAGGACGAATGCGCTCATCGAAAGTTCCCTTTGGGCCGGGGAACAAGGCAATCGGGATACGTCGTCGACGTCATCCCCACATTCTTCCCCAGATCGGGATGCCCGCAAGGCCTATGAACAAATGCGGACACGAAAGGGGCTTTCCCATGGGGTGGCGTAGTGGGACGATTCCTACGTGAGTGGCAAGCGACGCGAGAGGCCGTGAACAAGCATGTCGAACCAGGAATCCCTGGAAACAGAACGCAAGTACGAAGCAACGCTTGAAATGCCGCTGCCCGATTTCCTCGCGATAGAGGGTGTCGAATCGGTTGCCGCTCCCGTCGAACACGAACTCGAGGCCGTCTATTTCGATACGGATGATCTCGCCCTCGCGAGGCACCGGGTGACCCTGCGACGCCGGACCGGAGGCGAGGACCCCGGTTGGCACGTGAAGCTCCCCGCGGGAACGGACACCCGTTCGGAAATCCATGCGCCCCTCGGCCAGCCCGAGACCGTTCCCGAGGAACTCACGGAAAGACTGCTCGTATTCACCCGACTCGCCGCGCTCAGGCCTGTGGCGCGGGTCCATACACGGCGGACGGTGTATCGGCTACGTGGAGCCGACCACGCCACGCTGGCCGACTTCGCGGACGACTTCGTCACAGCCACCGCCCTCCATCCGGCCCAGCTGGAAAGGCAGTGGCGGGAGTGGGAAGTCGAACTGCTCCACGGCGATCGGGCTTTTTTTGACGGCGTCGAAAGCCTTTTGTCCGAATCCGGCGCAAAGGCGTCGGCCTATGCCTCCAAGCTGGCGCACACCTTCGGAACCGCCTGGCCGCCGGCAGTGCCCACGCCACCCAAGGTCCGGAAGAAGGGGCCGGCGGGAGACGCGGTGATGTCCTATGTCGCCGGACGGATCGCGGAAATCACGGCGCTGGACTCGGCCGTCCGGCAAGGAACGGACGACTCCGTGCACCAAATGCGTTCGGCAACGCGCCGCCTGCGCTCGATCTTGTCCGTGTACGGAAAGCTCTTCGATCCCGACGTCGTGGCCCCGCTGAAGACTGAGTTGCAATGGCTGAGCGGAATACTCGGCAGGGCGCGGGATGCCGAAGTGCTGCGGGCCCGCATAGCGGACGTCCTGAACGCCCAGCCGGAAGGGCTGCTACCTGGTCCTGCCGCGGCGAGAGTCACGGAGGAACTCGATTCCTCCTACAACTTCGGATACCGCGAGCTTCTCCGCACCATGGGAAACAGCCGCTATTTCCGGTTGCTCGACGCCCTTGAAACCTTCCGCGACGATCCCCCGCTAATGTCCAAAGCGAAGAAGAAGGCCCGCCCGATCACCGCGAAACTGAGCGCCAACGCAGTCAAGCGGCTCAGCCAGTCCCAGAAAACAGCGCACAAGAGCACTGGCGCCAAATATGATCCGGCGCTTCACCGGGTCCGCAAGGATGCCAAACGGCTCCGGCACGCGGCGGAAGTGCTTGAAACCGTGCACGGCAAGCCGGCGGCAAAGCTGGCCCAGCGTGCCCAGGAGCTGCAGAAGGTCCTGGGCGAGCATCAGGACAGCGTCATCGCCCAATTGGTGCTGCGCCGGCTCGCGAGGGAAGCGGGCGGATCGCTGGCGGACGACTCGACCTTCGGCCGGCTGCTCGCTGCGGAAGAGCAGCGAGCAGCAGATTCCGGAGCGCGCTATGAAAAGCTGGCCAAGAAGAGCCGCCTGAAGCCCCTGTGAGGGGCGGGTGCTGGGAAGGACCTAGCCTTCGCACTCCACGCAGTAGGCGTGGCCGTCCTTTTCGACGGCAATCTGCGAGCGGTGGCGCACCAGGAAGCACGAGTAGCACGTGAACTCGTCGTCCTTCTGCGGGACCACTGCGATGACCAGTTCTTCGGCCACGAACTCGCCGCCGGGAACGTCGCTGCCTTCAAAGGCGTCGGCTTCGTCGAGCTCGCGCACCACGCTGCGGGCGTCCGGTGCGTTAGCGGACTGCAGCGCCTGGAGGGACGTATTTTGGGATTCCGCGACGTCGGAGCGGAGTTCGTCGTAATCGGTTGCCACCTGGGGTTTTCTCTTCTCTTCGGTGTTGTCTTGCGAAAGTGCAACATACACCATCTTGCTGCTATTCCCCACAATGTGAGGTTCTTCACGCCGGTCGGGAGCCTACCCGCGACTCCCGCACGACCGGCTCCCGCGCGACATCCCGGTGGAGGTCCGCGTCGAGGCCGTGGCCCGCGGCGAGCTGCGCGAGGAGGAAACCAAGTTGCGCGATTTGTTCACGATTGAGCGGCGCCAGAAGTTCCGCTTCGTGCTTTTCGGCAATCTCCCGCAGTTCGCGCAGGACCGCGGTTCCGGCGTCGGTCAGGTGGAGTTCGTAGTTCCGGCGGTCCGCATTGCTGCGGGTCCTCTCCACGAGCCCGCGTTCCTGCAGGGAGTCAATGAGCGAAACAACCCGGCTGGGGACGGCGCCCAGCCGGTCCGCGAGGGAACGCTGGCTCAGCCCTGGTTCGCGGCCCAGCAAACGGATGACTCCGGCGTCGCTCGGGGAAAGGCCGATCTCCCGGGTGCGCACGGCAAAGCGGGACGATGCGACGGCGCCGAGTTGCGACAAGAGAAAGGCGGCGCGGCTTGGCCGACCCGGCGATGCTGGTTCCATGACTCCAGAATACCCGCTTGACAGAATAATTCTGTAGATGAACGATTTTAGTAGTGACGCAATTACCAAGGTAAGAAATAAAAGAGCCAAACCACAGTAGAAGGGTCCAGCCATGAGCACTCCCCCTCCTCCCGACGGCCGCCGGAAATCAGGCGGCCCCCACCCGGGCATCCTCGCCCTTGTCAGCCTGGGGATCTTCCTCCTCGGCCTCATCGCCTCAGCGATCATGACCGGGGGCGAAACGTTCGTCTCCCCGTTCGCTCCCGAATCCCAAGTGGCGGCGTTCTTCCAGCAAAACGTCGCGGCAACCCGCGTCAACGGCATGCTGCAGTTCGGTTCCGCCGTGCCGTTGGGGATCTACGCGGCCACCGTCTACGCCCGGCAGCTCCGGCTGGGAGTCCGCGTCCCCGGTCCCGCCATCGGCCTCTTCGGCGGCACGACGGCGGCAATCTTCCTCATGCTTTCGGGCTCCGTAACGTGGCTGTTGAGCCGGCCCGAGATCACCACGGACGCCACGCTCACCCACGCGCTCGCATTCCTGGCGTTTATCACCGGAGGCGTGGGCTTCGTCGCCGGAATCGGCTTGTTGGTGGCGGGACTGGCGGTTCCTTCGCTGATCTTGCGCTTCATGCCGCGCTGGCTGGCCTGGACCGGGCTCGTCCTCGCCGCGCTGAGCGAATTGAGCTTCCTCTCCATGGCGATCGAACCGCTCCAGTTCCTGCTGCCCATCGGGCGCTTCGGAGGGCTCGCGTGGCTGGTCGCGGCAGGCTTCCTGTTGCCGCGCAACCGAACTGCCGCCAACGAGGATCCGCGAGCACGCGCCCACGGCGCGCCAGCCGACAGAACGGGGGGCAGAACAGCCGGCACTAGCGGAACAGCACGGCCATGACGACGGCGGAACCCACCTCGCTGCTGTCCGGGCGCGTCGCGCTCGTGGTCGGTGCCAGCCGCGGCATCGGCGCCACCATCGCCGCCACCTTGGCCGGGGCTGGCGCCCAGGTTGTCCTCGCGGCACGGAACGTCGCGGACCTTGAACGCCAGGTTGCGGCGATTGCCGAATCTTCCGGTCGCCCAGGGTCCGCCGTCGCCATGCCCGTCGACGTGACCCGGGAGGACTCCGTGAAGTCCTTGCTGGACGGGATTCGGGACCGCTTTGGCCGCCTCGACGCCGCGGTCAACAACGCCGCCGGCGGAGGCCGGACACCAGCCCCGCTGGCCGATTGGGACAGTGAAGAATTCGACACCGCAATCTCGGCCAACCTGCGCGGAGTGTTCCTCTGCCTGAAGTACGAAATCGGACTCATGCTGTCCAGCAGTTCCGGCGGCGCGGGCGGTTCCGGCGGCGCGATCGTGAACATGTCCTCCACAGCAGGAGAACAGGGCGTCTCCGGCATGAGCGGCTATGTGGCGAGCAAGTTCGGCGTCGGAGGCCTCACCCGCGTGGCCGCGCTCGACTATGCCGCGCAGGGAATCCGGGTCAACGCGATCGCGCCGGGACCCATCCTCACTGAGCGCCTCGCTGCTGCCGGACAAGCTGCTCAAGACCGCGTGGCGGCAGCGGTGCCCCTGGGACGGATCGGGTCCACGTCGGACATCGCCGCGGCGGCCTTGTGGCTGTGTTCGGATCAGTCATCGTTCGTCACGGGCACGGTCTTGGCCGTCGACGGCGGACGCCTGGCAGGAACACCTGCCTTCAACACAAGCAGAAAGGAAACCCAGCCATGAATGAAACCCGTTCCAACATTGACGAGCTCAGCCTGAACTGGGCAGATGCAGAGCCGGCTCCGGGAAGGCCTAGCCGGATCCGTTCCAGATACGAGCCCACCACCGTTTCTTGGCCGGTTTCTCGGGCGCAAGTGCGGCCGCCGCTTGGGCAACCGATTCCCGGCGCTGACGCCAGCGTTCCAGTTCGACGTCGGCGTCGCGGGTTTTCGTGATCACCGGCGGGCCGCCTTGGAGTTGGCGCCGCGCATCGATGACCCGGGCATTGAAGTCCTCCAGGGTCTCGCGCACTTGCTTCTCCGAATACATCGCGTCGAGTTTGGCATCCAGCTCGGCGTCTTCGGTGCGGAGCAGGATGGCTTTCGGGCCCAGGCCACTCAGCTGCTCCCGCTGGATGAGTCCTTTGACCCACCAATCGGGATCGTAGCGTTCCCCCAGCCCGGGAATCGGTTTGCCGGAGTACTTCAAATTGTCGAATTTCCCCTGCGCCATGGCATCGCGGACGAGGTAGTCCACCCGCGCGGCGTCGCCCACTTTCCGGCGTCCCTGGCGTTCCGTCTCCTCGGCGGCGGCGAGTTCGGTCTCTTCCTGGGCCGTCATACCTGTAGTGCGCACCTTCCGCAGTTCGAGGGCACGCTCCAGGCGGCGCCTGAACGCACTGTTTTCATGGTTCACGGTCCACCGCCTTCGTCCGCGGAAATCCTGGTCCTCCCAGTATTCCGCACACCGGGAATCCACGGGCTCTGGCCACCCTCGGCGCACGTCATTACCCTGACTGGTAAAGACAACCGCAAGGAAGAAGGACACCATGGACGAACAGGGCATTCTTCAACGCATCAAGTCCCTCGTGGATGAGGAACGGGAACTTCGGGAAAAGGCGGAGTCCGCGCCTCCGGGACCTGACCACGCCCCGAACCGCGCGCGGCTGGAGCGCCTGGAACAGGACCTCGACCAGTGCTGGGACCTCTTGCGGCAACGGCGCGCCAAGAAGCAGTACGGAGAAAATCCGAACGAGGCCTCGGTGCGGCCAGCGCAGCAGGTGGAAGGCTACAACGGCTGAACCATGACAATTCGAAGCGCCGGACTGTTGCTGTATCGCCGCGGCGCGACCGGCACTACGGCCGGACAAGACCTCGAGGTGTGGATCGCCCACATGGGCGGGCCCTTCTGGGCGCGCAAGGACGAACACGCATGGTCCGTCCCCAAGGGCGAATACCTTGAGGACGAGGATCCCTTGGTGGCGGCAAAGCGCGAGTTCGCCGAAGAAATCGGCACCGGGGCACCCGCCGTCGATTACTTCCCGCTGGGCACGTTCCGGCAGCCGTCGAGCAAACTCATCACGGTTTTCTCCGCCGAGACGGATTTCCGGCCCGAACAGATCGTGAGCAACACGTTCGAACTGGAGTGGCCCAAGGGATCCGGGGTGGTGAGGAGCTACCCCGAGATCGACGACGCCGTGTGGACCAGCGAATCCGTTGCCCGCACCAAACTGGTGAAAGGACAAATCCCGATCCTCGACGCGCTCGTCCAGCACCTCACTTCCGGATGATGGACTCTGCCGGTCGCGTCCAAGTCGACCAGGCCCGCTCCTGACCCTCTTTACCCACCGCGTGCCAAGGATCCACAGGCCGGGCAAGCCCGCGCCTAGAATGGCCGTCATGGGCAACAAGGTCCGCCTCGGCCCGGCCGCGACGACGGCCCGCGTACAACAGATGGAGACACGATGAGCACGGCCACGGAAGCGCAAACTCCAGGGACGCACATTGCCGACAGCCACGAGCTGATCCGGGTACAGGGCGCTCGCGAGAACAACCTCAAGGACATCAGCATCGACATTCCCAAGCGGCGGCTGACGGTGTTCACGGGGGTGTCCGGTTCGGGCAAGAGTTCGCTCGTGTTCAGCACCATCGCGGCGGAGTCGCAGCGCATGATCAACGAAACCTACAGCACCTTCGTCCAGGGCTTCATGCCCACCATGGCGCGTCCCGACGTCGATGTCCTCGAAGGCCTCACGACGGCGATCATCGTGGACCAGGAGCGCATGGGCGCGAACCCCCGTTCAACGGTGGGCACCGCGACAGACGCCAACGCGATGTTGCGGATGCTCTTCAGCCGGCTTGGAAAACCGCACATTGGCTCTCCGCAGGCATTCTCGTTCAATGTCGCTTCGATTTCAGGAGCGGGTGCCGTGACCATGGAACGCGGCGGGACCACCACCAAGGAGCGGCGCAGCTTCAGCATCACGGGCGGCATGTGCCCGCGCTGCGAGGGCCGGGGCTCCGTCACCGATTTCGACTTGACCGCGTTGTACGACGCCAGCAAGTCGCTCAGCGAAGGCGCCCTCACGATCCCCGGCTACAGCATGGACGGCTGGTTCGGCCGTATTTTCTCCGGATCCGGGTTCTTCGACATGGACAAGCCGATCGGCAAGTACACCAAGAAGGAACTCCACGACCTCCTCCACAAGGAACCCGTCAAGATCAAAGTCGAAGGCATCAACCTGACGTACGAAGGCTTGATCCCGAAGATCCAGAAGTCCATGCTGTCCAAGGATCCGGAGGGCATGCAGCCGCACATCCGCGCCTTCGTGGAGCGCGCCATAACCTTCACTACCTGCCCTGAGTGCGAGGGCACGCGGCTCACCGAAGCGGCACGTTCCTCGAAGATCAACGGAATCAGCATCGCCGACGCCTGCTCGATGCAACTTACCGACCTCGCCCGCTGGGTGAGGGAGCTGGACGAACCATCAGTGCAGCCCCTGATCAACGGCCTCCAGCACCTCCTGGACTCCTTCGCGGAAATCGGCCTCGGTTACCTCTCCCTCGACCGTCCGGCGGGCACGTTGTCCGGCGGAGAGGCCCAGCGCACCAAGATGATCCGCCACCTCGGCTCCTCGCTCACCGACGTCACGTATGTCTTCGACGAGCCCACCATCGGCCTGCACCCTCATGACATCGAGCGCATGAACAAGCTCCTGCTCCAGTTGCGGGACAAGGGAAACACCGTCCTGGTGGTGGAGCACAAGCCTGAAGCTATCTCGATCGCCGACCACGTGGTGGACCTCGGCCCCGGCGCAGGCACCGCCGGCGGCGAGGTGGTCTTCGAGGGCTCCCTGGAAGGACTGCGTACCAGCGGCACCCTCACAGGGCGCCACCTCGAAGACCGCGCCGCGCTCAAGGGCTCGGTGCGGAGCTCCAAGGCCGCGTTGGAAATCCGCGGCGCCACGGCCAACAACCTCCGCAACGTGGACATCGACATTCCGCTGGGAGTCCTGGTAGTGGTCACGGGTGTGGCCGGCTCGGGAAAGAGCTCGCTCATCCATGGTTCGATTCCCACCGACGAAGGTGTGATTTCGGTGGACCAAGGGGCCATCAGGGGTTCGCGGCGGAGCAACCCCGCGACCTACACCGGACTCCTCGAGCCGATCCGGAAGGCGTTCGCGAAGGCCAACGGGGTGAAGCCCGCACTGTTCAGCGCGAACTCCGAGGGCGCATGTCCCACATGCAACGGCGCCGGCGTCATCTACACGGACCTGGGATTCATGGACACGGTGTCCACCCCGTGCGAAGAGTGCGAGGGCAAGAGGTTCCAGGCGTCGGTCCTCGAATACCACCTCGGCGGCCGGAACATCGCGGAAGTGCTCGCGATGTCTGTCAAGGAGGCCGAGGAGTTCTTTTCCGCGGGCGAGGGGCGCATCCCGGCGGCGCACGCGATCCTGCAGCGGCTGTCCGACGTCGGACTCGGTTACCTCAGCCTGGGGCAGCCGCTCACCACGCTGTCCGGCGGCGAGCGCCAGCGCATCAAGCTCGCGAGCCACATGGGCGGGAAGGGCGGCGTCTACGTCTTGGACGAGCCGACGACGGGCCTGCACCTGGCCGACGTCGAACAGTTGTTGGGCTTGCTTGACCGGCTTGTGGATGCCGGCAAGTCGGTGATCGTGATCGAGCACCACCAAGCGGTGATGGCCCACGCCGACTGGATCATCGACCTCGGCCCGGGCGCCGGGCACGACGGCGGACGGGTGGTTTTCGAGGGCACTCCGGCCGATCTCGTGGCCGCGCGGTCAACCCTCACGGGAGAGCACTTGGCGGCGTACGTAGGAAGGTAAGGGAGTTAACGGCGCCTAGGCCACGAGTTCCGCGGCGGCGCTGTCCATGTGCTGGAGGATCGTGTTCCGGGCCAGGTTCACGTCCCCGGTCTCGATGGCGGCCAAGATGTCGTTGTGCCGCGCGACGCTCATGTTCTTGACGCCCTTTTCGAGCCCGGCGAACATGATGGACATCCGGATGGATCCTTCCAGGGACTCCCACGAATGGAGCAGTGTCTCGTTGCCGGTCAGGCGGCACATGGTGCGGTGGAATTCGAGGTCCGATTCGATCCGTTCCTCGAGGGTTTCCTCCGCGGCAGCGGCCATGGCGTCGATTGCGGTCCGCAGCGTGGCGATTGCGTGCTTGCGGTCTGCCATTTCGCACAGAGTGCGGGCGGCAAGGGATTCCAAGGCTGCCCGCACGGAGTAGATATCGCGGATTTCCTTGGCGTCGAGGTGGCGGACGGAAAGGCGGCCGCGCGGCCCGGCGGACAGGAGTCCCTCTTGCTCGAGTTGCCGCAACGCCTCGCGGAGGGTGCCGCGGCTGATTTGGAGCATGTCGGACAGCTCGGTCTCCACGAGGTGCCTGCCCGGTGCCAGCTCGCCGCTGGTGATGGCGGTGCGCAGCGCGGAGAGCGCCTGCTCACGGAGGCTCTTCTTTTCCAGCCCCAAGAGGGGTGCTGTTACGGCCATCGTGCCCGTCCTTCAATGTCAGTGGTCGACTGTTTACAGTCGAACTTCTATGTGTCGATGTTACGGCAGAAGCGCGGCACCGGCACTTGCCGGTGCCGCGCTCCCGCCAGTTAATGGTGGGTTTCCGAGGAATCAGCCCAGTTCCGCGAGGACCTTCGCGACGATCCTCTGGACCGACAATCCGTACTTCTCGTGCAGCGTCGGGAGGGCGCCGGCGTCGAGGAACTCGTCCGGGAGCGCCACCGGAACCACTCGCTTGCCCAGGCCGGCGGTGACCACGGCAGAGGCGACGGTCTCGAACAAGCCGCCAACCACGCTGTGGTTCTCGAGGGTGACGGCCAGGCGGTCGGTGTTGACTTCAGCAAGGACGGTCTCGGCGTCGAACGGCTTGATGGTGGGTGCGTGCACGACGGCGACATCCACGTTGTGCGCGGCCAGCGCCTCCGCTGCCTGCAAGGCGCGCATGGTCATGAGGCCGCTGGAGACAAACACGACGTCGTTGCCGCCGCGCAGGACCTTGGCCTTGCCGAGTTCGAACGTGTAGTCGTATTCGTCCAGGACCGTGGGCACGTTGCCGCGGAGCAAGCGAAGGTAGGTGGGTCCTTCGCTGGCTGCCAATTGCGGCACGGCCTGCTCGATGTCCACGGAGTCGCAAGGATCCACGATGGTCAGGTTCGGCATGCCGCGGAAGATCGCCATGTCCTCGGTGGCCTGGTGGCTGGGACCGTAGCCGGTGGTCAGGCCGGGGAGGCCGCCCACGATGTTCACGTTCAGGTTCGGTTCGGCGATGTCGAGGCACAGGAAGTCATAGGCCCGCCGCGCGGCGAACACCGAATACGTGGAAGCGAACGGCACCAGTCCGGTTTCGGCCATCCCGGCGGCCGCGCCGAAGAGCAACTGCTCGGCCATGCCCATCTGGAAGAAGCGCTCCGGGAAGGCCTTGGCGAAGATGTGCATGTCCGTGTACTTGCCAAGGTCCGCGGTGAGCCCGACGATCCGCGGATCGGCTTCGGCCGCCTTCACGAGCGCGTGTCCGAAGGGCGCGGACGCTGTCTTCTGGCCCGGATCAGCGAACGAGGCGATCATCGCGGACGTCTTCAGCTTGGGCGCTTTCAAAGTGGTGCTCATCGCTCGGCCTTCCCGTTGAATCCTGCGCTCAGTTGTTCGCGGCAGAGCTGCCATTCGTGTTCTTCGATGCGCATGAAGTGCGCCTTTTCGCGTTCTTCCAGCAGCGGTACGCCGCGTCCCACCTTCGTGTCGCACAGGATCACGGAAGGACGTCCGACGGCGGCGGCCTGGGCGGCTGCGTTGTCGAACGCGGCGAGCAACGCACCGACGTCGTTCCCGTCCACCCGCTGCGTGTACCAGCCGAAGGCTTCCCACTTTTCGGTCACGGGCTCGGTCCGGAGGACCGTGTCCGTCTTCCCGTCTGCCTGCAGCGCGTTGATGTCCACCATCGCGGTCAGCATGCCCAATTGGTGGTGGTGCGCGCCCATCGCGGCTTCCCAGGTGGAGCCTTCGTCCAGTTCGCCGTCGGAAAGGAAATTGAACACCCGCGCGGTGGAGCCTTGCTGCCGGAGGCCAAGGGCCATTCCGACGGCGATCGCGAGTCCGTGGCCGAGCGATCCGCCGGAGATTTCCATGCCCGGCGTGTAGGTGGACATTCCGGACATGGGGAGCCTGGAATCGTCCGAGCCGTAGCTTTCAAGCTCCTCGACCGGGACGATTCCGGCCTCGGCGAGTGCTGCGTAGTGGCCGATCGCGTAGTGGCCCGTGGAGAGCAGGAAGCGGTCGCGTCCCTCCCAAGCGGGATCGTCTGCGCGGAACCGGAGCTGGTCCGAGTAGACCGTGGCGAGGATGTCCGCGGCTCCCAGTGCCTGGCCTACGTAGCCTTGGCCCTGGACCTCGCCCATGTTGAGGGCGTGGTGCCTGATCCGGTGGGCGGCCGCACTGACGCGGTCGATGCGTTCCATCGTGGTTTCTCCGAGCTTTCGTGTGGCGATTTCCGGGGCGGCTGCGGCGGGACCCATCAGGCGGTTACGGACTGGGGAGTGCTTTTGGTGGCCTCATCGGCCAGTTCACGCTCGCGCTTTCCCCAGGTTTCCTTCGTGACAATGGCTGCCCAGAGCCCGATCAGGGCGTAGGCGCCGAAGAGCAGTGCCGGGCCTACCCAGCCGAAGGCGACGAACAGGAGGGTGGTGATGAAGGGGGTGAATCCGGAGATCATGGCCGAGATCTGGTAGGCCAGGCTGGCGCCGGAAGCGCGGGTCTTGGCTTGGAAGAGTTCGGGGAACCAGGCGCCTTGGGCTCCGGCGAGGGAGTTCTGGCAGATCGCGTAGGAGACGACGATCGTGGCGATGACGAAGAAGAACAGGCCTGTGTTGACCAGCAGGAACATCGGAATCGCGAAGAGGACGGCGAAGGCGCAGGACCAGATGTACACCGGGCGGCGGCCGATCCGGTCCGTGAGCGCGCCCCAGGCCTGGGTGGCGAAGATACCGATGGCGGATGCGATGCACAGGGCGACGAGTGTCTGGGTCTTGTCCGCGAGGTGCTGGCTGTTGAGGTAGGAAATCATGTACGTGATGGACACTGCGTAGCCGGCGGTCTCGGCGATGCGGAGGCCGATGCCCTTGACGATGTTGCGCCAGTCGGTCTTGAGGACCTCAACGATCGGAGCCTTCACGATGTCGCCGGATTGCTTGACTTCGTCGAAGACCGGGGATTCCGGGACCTTGGAACGGATAATGAGGCCGACGATCACCAGGAAGATGCTCGCGAGGAACGGGATGCGCCACGCCAGTTCGCTGCCCAGCTGGACACTGAAGAGAAAGACGAGGTTGGCCAGCAGGAGTCCCACCGGGAAGCCTGCCTGGACGATGCCAGTGAATTTGCCCTTGGATTTCCAAGGAGCATGCTCGTAGCTCATGAGGATCGCCCCGCCCCACTCAGCGCCGAAAGCAAGGCCCTGGACAATGCGGACGAACACCAGCAGCGCCGGCGCGAACAGTCCCACCATCGCGTAGGTGGGGAGCAGGCCGATGGCGAATGTGGCCAGGCCCATGAGGATCAGCGAGGTGACCAGGACGGGCTTGCGGCCCACCTTGTCGCCGAGGTGCCCGCCGATGATGCCGCCAAGGGGGCGCGCAGCGAAACCGACGCCGAGGGTGGCGAAGGAAGCAAGCGTGCCGGTCACGGGGTCTGTTCCCGGGAAGAACGCGTGGCCGAAGTACAGCGCGGCCGCCGTACCGAAGCCGATGAAGTCGTAGGTCTCGATAACCGCGCCGACTCCGGAGCCGATTGCGACCCGCTTGGCGTCTTTGGTGCCGTGGACCGGCCCGCGCATTGTCAGAGCTTCGTTGCTCATGGGTGAATCCCTTTCGAAGAGCGACCGGAGCTTGGCACCCCGGCACTGTCGACTGTTAACAAATGATACGTCAGTGTGACCTGAATCATCCATGTCTGTCAACAGTCAACTTCAAGGGTTGACTGTTGACAGTTAACTTTCGTACTGTGGTTGTCATCACTACAGCCCACCCGGGCATGAACCACTGCCCACAGGGCATGACTGGAGGTCAACGAAGATGTTCAACTCCCGACTCGGTTGCTCGTCCATCAGCTTCCGTCACCAGGACCTGCCCACCGCCCTGCGCACCATCGGCGGACTGGGCTTCGAGGAGATCGACCTCGGCGCGCTGCCGGGCGTATGCGACCACGTTCCTTACGAACTCGACGCCGACGCCGTCACCGCCGTTACTGCCCAGGTCACCGCTTCCGGACTGGCGGTCCGTTCGGTCAACGGCGACATCGGGGACCTCAACGCAGTGCTCGACGCCGGCCAGCAGGCCAGCCGCGCACGGCACCTTGATGCCCTGCTCACCTTTACCGCCAACACCGGCGCCAAAGCACTCGTCCTCCCCTGTGGAGCGTTGTCCCACGAACCCGTCCGCAGCCTGGAAGAGGACCTGGACACGGTCGCGGCCCAGCTCATTGCCGCCGGGAAGCGCGCCGCCGAGTTCGGCGTCGAACTCTGGACCGAATCCCTGCACTTCCTCCGGTTCTGCTGGAACCTGGACCGCGCGGAACAGCTGGCCGCACGGCTGGCGGGATCCGGCGTCGGGATCGTCATGGACTTCAGCCACATCGTCGCGGCGAGCGAAGACCCCCTGGAGTACCTCGCCCGCCACGAAGGCAGGATCTCCCATGTCCACCTCCGTGACGCCGTTCCCGGAAACATCAACCTCAGCATCGGCAACGGCCAGACGGACTTCGCCGGCGGACTCCGCGCACTCGCGGCGAGCGGCTACAGCGGCCACTTCTCGCTCGAGCTGGAAACCCGCGACGTCACGCACGACGAGCGCCCGGCAGCCACCGCAAAGGCCGCCAGCTTCATCAGCGACCTCATCTGAACTCCCCCACCACCACCGCAAAGAACACTAGGAGCACCAACATGACCACCATCCAGCGCACCGCCGTCCTCACCGGCGCTACCTCGGACCGCGGCATCGGCATGACCACCGCCCGCCGCTACGCCAGCCAGGGCTGGGCCATCGCGATCCTGGACCTCGACGGCGAGAAGTCCGCCAAGGTCGCGGCCGAAATCGGCAACGAATTCAACGTCCCCGCCTTCGGTTACCAGATCGACGTCGCCAACGAAGGCTCCGTCAACGCCGCCTACCAGGCAGTAGCCGCCGAAGTCAGCGCGGGCAACCTTCCCGCCGTCGGGGCCCTCGCCAACATCGCAGGCATCACCTCGCCGGTACCGTTCCTCGAAACCACGCTGGAACTCTGGCACAAGGTCATGGACGTCAACGCCACCGGCACCTACCTCGTCACCAAGGCATTCCTCCCGGACATGATCGCCAACGGTTGGGGCCGGATTGTGAACATGTCGTCCGTTTCCGCCCAGCGCGGCGGCGGCGTCTTCGGCAAGGTCCCCTATTCCGCGGCCAAGGCCGCCATCCTCGGCTTCACCAAGGCCCTGGCACGCGAAATCGGCGAAACGGGCGTTACCGTCAATGCCATCACCCCGGGCGCGGTGGACACCAACATCCGCGTCGGCAGCACTGATGAGCAGGAAGCTGCCATCAACGCCGGCATCCCGCTGGGCCGCAACGCCACCACCGAGGAAGTGGCCGCAGTCATCACCTTCCTGTCCTCGGAAGAGTCCGCCTACCTGACGGGCACCACCATCGACATCAACGGTGGAAGCCACATCCACTAGCACTCGCCGCAACGTAGCCGAAAGAGCCCACGATGACCCGTATCTTCAATGATCCAGCCGACTTCGCCGACGAAGCCCTCGCCGGTTTCTGCGACCTCCACGCGGGCCTGGTGCGCCAGGTTCCCGGCGGGGCCGTGCGTCGCCACCGTCCCAGCCAGCCCAAGGTTGCAGTACTGGCCGGCGGCGGATCCGGACACTACCCCGCGTTTGCCGGCCTGATCGGTGCCGGACTGGCCGACGGCGCCGTGGTGGGCAACATCTTCACCTCGCCGTCCGCCCAGCAGGCCTACTCCGTCGCCAAGGCCGCCGAGTCCGGCGCCGGGGTGGTATTCACCTACGGCAACTACGCCGGGGATGTCCTGAACTTCGGAATGGCCAGCGAGCGCCTGGCGAACGAGGGCATCGCAGTGGAGAACGTCCTGGTGACGGACGACATCGCCAGCGCCACGCCGTCGGAATCCGACAAGCGCCGCGGCATCGCGGGCGACTTCACGGTCTTCAAGGTCATGGGTGCCGCCGCGGAGCGCGGCGACAACCTGGCCGACGTCGTGCGCCTCGGACGCAAGGCCAACAGCATGACCCGCACCATCGGCAGCGCCTTCCACGGTTGCACCTTCCCCGGCGCCGAAGCACCGTTGTTCACGCTCAAGGACCGGCAGATGGGGCTCGGCCTCGGCATCCACGGCGAGCCCGGCCTGCTGGACACCGAACTGCCGCCTGCGAAGGAACTCGGGCAGGAACTCGTGGCGCGGCTCCTGGCCGAAACGCCCGCCGGTGCGGGAAACCGGATCGCGGTGATCCTCAACGGACTCGGTTCCACCAAGCACGAGGAATTGTTCGTCCTGTGGCTCACGGTCGCACCGCTGTTGCGGGCCGCGGGCTACACCCTGGTGATGCCCGAAGTCGGCGAATTGGTCACGAGCCTGGACATGTCCGGTGTCTCGCTCACCATCACCTGGCTCGACGAGGAACTCGAACCGCTCTGGACCGCTCCCGCCGAGACTCCCGCCTACCGGCGCGGCAACGCCGCCCTGACGAGCGGTAGCCAAAGCGTTGATGAAAAGTCCGACGGCGGCATCGACGTCGTCGAATTCGCTGCCACTGCCGCTTCGCGCGAGTACGCGGCCCGTTGTGCTGCAGCGCTGGATGCCGCGCAGGAGACCATTCACGACGCCGAATCGCGCCTTGGCGACATGGACGCGATCGCCGGGGACGGCGACCACGGCCGGGGCATGGTCCGGGGAATCGACGCAGCCGTTGCCGCAGCGGCGAAGGCCCTTGGCGATGGTGCCGGAGCGGGCGACGTTCTGGGTGCGGCGGGCGATGCCTGGGCCGACAAGGCCGGCGGAACCTCCGGTGTCCTCTGGGGTGCGGGCCTCCGGGCCTTCGGCGAATCCATCGGCAATGAGGACGCCCCTTCGCAGGAGGAACTCGCGGCTGGAGTGACCGCGTTCGCTACGCGCATCACTACGCTCGGCAAGGCCGAAGTGGGTGACAAGACGATGGTGGACGCACTGCTCCCCTTCGCGGGCACCTTCGCCAAGCTCGTTTCCTCGGGAACCGCTACTGAAGCCGCGTGGGCCGAAGCAGCAGCTACCGCGACCTCTGCAGCGGAAGCCACGGCATCCCTCCGCCCGCTCAAGGGCCGCGCACGGCCGCTCGCCGAGAAGAGCCTCGGCACTCCCGATCCCGGGGCAACCTCCCTCGCAATGGTCTTCACCGTCATGGGTCCGTACTTCGCGGCCAGCCAGGCTGTCGCCGGAACCGGTGCCGCAAATGAAGCGGGAGCCATCGCATGACCACGAAAGGACAAACCATGGGCATCCGGCTCGTCTTGGGCGCCGACGAAGCAGGCGTGGACTACAAGGACCGCATCCTCAAGGACCTGGGCAGCGATCCGCGGATCAGCGAGATCATCGATATCGGCGTGAACCGCAGCGATGCTCCGGAGGACTTCACCAAGCCGTACCCGTACGTCGGAATCAAGGCCGGCGAACTCATCCGGGACGGCAAGGCGGACAGGGCCATCCTGTTCTGCGGTACCGGAATCGGCGTGGCAATCGCGGCCAACAAGGTGGACGGCATCCGTGCCACCACCGCCCACGATTCCTTCTCCGTTGAACGCTCCATCCTGTCCAACGATTGCCAGGTGCTCACGATGGGCCAGCGCGTTGTAGGCGTGGAACTCGCCAGCAGGCTGGCCAAGGAATGGCTCGGCTACGTGTTCGATCCGACGTCTGCTTCGGCGGACAAGGTCAAGGTCCTGACGGACTTCGAGGGCTGCTGAGGGTAGTTCCGCCAGTAGATCGTCGATGACCCGGACCCTCCACGCGCTCCGGGTCATCGACGAGGTAGTTCCGGCTGAGGGCCTATGATTCAGGGGTCGTACACGTCCTTGCGACGGCGGAGCTTCACCACGACGACCAGCAGCACGTCGCCCTGGACCGTGTAGATGATGCGGTAGTTTCCTACCCGGACCCACAGCCCGGGACGGCCTTGCAAGGATTTCGCTCCGGGTGGCCGGGGATCCCGGCCGAGCAATGCGATCGCGCCCTGTATCCGGGCACGGTCCTGATGATCGACCTTTCTGAGCGCCCTCAGGGCAGCCGGCCGGATTTCAATGCGGTAGCTCATTCCCAGCCCAGGTCAGCCTTCACCTGCACCCACGGGATATTGGGGCCTTCTTCGGCCATGGCGGCATCGAAGGAAGCGGCGTCTTCGGCATCTTCGAGAGCTTCGAGCATCCGCTCATAGCGTTCGGGGCTGATGAGAACAGCCGCGGTGTGTCCGCGCTTCTCAATGAAAACCGGTTCCGTTTCTGAAAGGCCGATCAACTCGGAAAAGTGGTTACGGGCCTCTGCGGCGCTCACAACAGACATACCTAAAATGTACAATTCGATCAGCGATATGTACATTAATTTCCCGGGCGATCCGGCCCCTGTGATGAGATTCACGGGCAACAAAAGGCCTCAAAGCTTGAGACACCCGGCCCGAGCTGTGCACCATGGAAAGACTCGGCGGGGACCTTCCCGGCCGGGTTGCCCAAGCTGGTGGACGCAATGAGGCCAAACCGGTGAGCTCTCCGAGCCGCCTGGATTAGTCTCAGGCGTTCATGGATTGGTCAAAAAACGGCTTCGCATAGGCGCGATGGCCATACAACCGGATTCATGAATGGAAGGACTAAACAATGACGTTTGAAACCGCCGACTCAGTAACCCTGAAGATTTGGGACCGCGCGAACGCGCACCACACGCTGGACGCGCTCGTGCACGACTTCTCGCTGCGCCACAACACCTCCAAAGCCAGCATCGACGTCACCTACGCGGGCCCCAACACCTACACCGTGAGCCTGAGCGGAAGCACGGCCAAGGCCGCCGCTTTCGACACCCACTCGCTGTAGCAACGGCTCCCGCACCAAACAGGGGACGACGGCGGAAGGCACCTTCCGCCGTCGTCCCCTGTTTTTAACTGCCCTTACTGCCGGACCACGGACGGCGACCACGCGTGTTCGATGAAGAGAGTGGGCTTGCCGCTTCCGTCGGCCGGAACGGACCAGATGTCGCTGTCCCCCACCGGAGCGCCGCGGGCCAGCCCGTAGAGGACGGTGCTGTCGTTGAGCCACTCGGCCTGGTCGTCGACGTTTCGGCCCTCGGCGAGCGTAGTCACCTTGCCCGTGGCCAAGTCGAGGACGGCCAGGATCCTGGTCTTCTGTTCGTTGGGATCGGCGGGCTTGATCTTGAACGCGATGCGGGTTCCGTCCGGGGACAGCGAAGGACATTCGACGCCGGTGTGGATGGCAGTGAGCGTCCGTTGCTTGATGCTGCCACGGACAAGCCAGTTCCTGTCTCCCGAGCCGACCGTGGCGTAGAAGGTGTCGCCGTCGTCGGCGAAGGTCACGCCCCAGACGTTGCGCTCCGCCGCGCTCAAGGTGACGCCGGGTATGTTGATGGTGAAGTTCTCGAGGTTGCCGAAGCTTTGCCCGTCGGACGCGGAGATCTCGGTGGCGGTCGAGAAGCCGCCAAGGTAGCTCGTGCCGGCGACGAAAACCGTGGAGGCCGCCAATGTCCCGTCGGCGGAGAGCCGGGCCCGGTTGGGCGCCCCGTCAAGCGTGCGGGTGCGCAGGAGGTGCCAATCGGCGTCGAAGATCTCTTCGTCCGTGGTGTTGGCGAGGCCGATCTTGGCATGCAGGCAAATGCGGCGGTCTGCCGCGACATAGATCCTGTCGCATGCCTGCGCCGTGAGCGTCCTGGGACCTTGCGGGTCCCCGACCGGGACCGTAGCAACCATGCCTTGGCCCTGTCCGGACGCTGTATTGCGGAAATAGATCAAGGGCCCCGCTGCGGCAGCGGAAGCGATGGAGGCTTGGGACGGCGCCCGCGACTGCTCCTGCTGGCGGGCGTAGGCCCACGCGCCGTAGCCTCCCGCACCCCCGAGGGCCAGGAGGACGACGACGAGGAGCACAAGGCTCCGGGCCCCCGTGTTCACGCCGTGGCTTGCTTGGCCGTGCGCAGCAAGCCGGCCGCCGCCGGCAAGGCAATCGCGAGCAGCAGGGCGACGACGCCCATGGCGGCCTGGCTGCCGATCGCGAACCACAGGAAGCCGAAGCCGGTCGAAGCGGCCAGGCGGGCCACAGCCACCACGGTCTGCGCGGCGGAGATGCCTGTCGCCGCGCCTTGGCGGGGCGAGAGGAGGCCGGCGAGCGCAGCGAGCACTCCATCCGTGGCCGCGTAGAAAACGCCCAGGAGGACGAGTGTCCCGACGGCGGTCAGCGGACCTCCCCAGGACGTCATGGCGCAAACATATGCCGCGAGGAGGGCCACGTGCCCGGCGATGAAGACCCGGGTCCGGCCCCACTTGTCCGCGAGCCGCCCCATGGGGATCGCCAGGAGCAAGTAGGCGATGTTCGTCCCGACGTACAGGAGCGGGAACCATTCGGGAGCGAAGGCCGTTCGTGCCTGGAGCACCAGGTAGAGGAACCCGTCCCCCACAGTCAGCAAGCCAAGCACGCCGGCCACCAGGAGGAGGCGGCGCATCCCGGGCGTATTGACGTCGCGGAACCGCAGCCGCGGAGTGGCCGGCTTGGGGTCGCGGACCTTGACGACGGCGGAACGTCGCCGCTCGTTGGGGACGAACAGTCCGAGGACCGCCAAGCCGATGAATGCGAACGCGAGCGAAGCGATGAAGACTACGTGGTATCCGTTCGGAATGGCCAGGAGGATCACGAACGCCAGCAATGGCCCAAGGGCAGCCCCCACGGTGTCGAGCATGCGGTGGACGCCGAAGGACCGGCCGATGTGCTCGGGTTGCGCGGCGAACCTGATCATGGCGTCGCGCGGTGCGGTGCGGATGCCTTTGCCGAACCGGTCGACGGCAATGACGGTCGCGAGCGAGGAGAAGCCGTCGGCCGCGAGCAGCCCGATCCTGGCAACCGCCGAAAGGCCGTAGCCAAGGAACGCAACCCACTTCGGAATGCCGACGCGGTCGGATGTCCAGCCCGCGGCGATGCGCACGGTGGCGCTGATGCCTTGGTAGATCCCGTCCACGAACCCGTACGCGATCGTGGACAATCCCAAAGACGCGGTGACGTACAGGGGCAGGACGGCAGCCACGGACTCGGACGAGACATCCGTCAGCAGGCTCACGATCCCCAAAGCGAGGATGGTGGGGGCCAGCTTGAAGGGCGGAACGGACCCGGGGCCCGAGTCGACCTTGCGACTGCGCCAGTCCGAGAGGGACAGATACATGACTGCTCCGATCGCTGCCATCACACGTGGCCCCGCCCCAGGCCGGCCCTGGGGCGGGTGCGTCAAGCCTCCCAATCAGCGCCTCGCGAAGGCAATGCGTGTCCCTACTCGAATTCGGGGCCGCAGGAGCGAGTGGCGGCGATCAGACCTCGGCCACCGGGGCTGCGAACTGTGCTTCGTACAGCCTCGAGTAGGCACCGCCGGCCGCTAGGAGCTCGGTGTGTGTCCCTTGCTCCACGATTTGTCCGGACTCCATGACCAGGATGAGGTCGGCGTCACGGATGGTGGACAAGCGGTGGGCGATCACGAAGCTCGTCCGGTCCGTGCGCAAGGCATTCATGGCCTTCTGCACGAGCACCTCGGTCCGGGTATCCACCGAACTCGTGGCTTCGTCGAGGATCAGGACCGAGGGACGGGCAAGGAATGCCCGGGCGATCGTGAGCAATTGCTTCTCGCCCGCCGAAATGTTGCTGCCTTCGTCGTCGAGCACGGTGTCGTAGCCTTCGGGCAGGGAGTGGACGAAGCGGTCCACGTAGGTCGCCTGCGCCGCCTCCAGGATCTCGGCTTCCGTGGCCTCCGGACGGCCGTAGGCGATGTTGTCCCGGATGGTGCCACCGAACAGCCACGTATCCTGCAGCACCATACCCATCCGCGAGCGCAGCTCGTAGCGGGACATCGAGGCGACGTCGACGCCGTCGAGGGTTATCCGCCCGGCATCCAGCTCGTAGAAGCGCATCATGAGGTTCACGAGCGTGGTCTTGCCGGCTCCGGTGGGTCCGACGATCGCCACGGACTGGCCGGGTTCGGCCACGAGGCTCAAGTCCTTGATGAGCGGCTTGTCCGCCGAGTAGGAGAAGGAGATATTCTCGAACGCCAGTCGGCCCCGCGTCATTTCGGGGACGGCAGCAGGCACGGGATCGGGACTCTGCTCCTCGGTGTCGAGCAGCGCGAAGACGCGTTCTGCCGACGCCACGCCGGATTGGAGCAGGTTGGCCATGGACCCGAGCTGGGCCAGCGGCTGGGTGAACTGCCGGGAGTACTGGATGAACGCTTGGACGTCGCCCAACTGCATGGCGCCCGAGGCCACCTGCAGGCCGCCCACCACCGCGATACCCACGTAGACCAGGTTTCCGATGAACGTCAGGGCCGGCATGATCAAACCGCTGATGAACTGCGCCCCGAAGCTCGCCGCGAACAACTCGGCGTTCTTGTCGCGGAAGCGCTGCTCCACTTCGCGCTGGCGGCCGAAGACCTTCACAAGGGCGTGGCCGGTGTAGGTTTCCTCGATTTGGCCATTCAACTCGCCCGTGTTCTTCCATTGGGCCACGAAGAGCTTCTGCGAGCGCTTGGCGATCAACATAGTGGTCACCAGCGTCAGCGGAATCGTCACCAACGTGATGAAGGCGAGGATGGGCGACAGCAGGAACATCATGAAGATGACGCCCACCACGGTCAGCAGGGACGTCACGGCCTGGCTGATCGATTGCTGGAGGCTTTGCGAGATGTTGTCGACGTCGTTCGTGACCCGGCTGAGCAGCTCGCCGCGCTGCACCGAATCGAAGTAGCGCAACGGCAGCCGGTTGATCTTCGCTTCGATCTGCTCGCGGAGCCTGTACACAGTGCGTTGCACGACGCCGTTGAGCACGTAGGCCTGGATCCAGCCGAACGACGACGCCAGGACGTAGAGGACCAGGACCCAGATGAGGATCGAGGCCAGGGCTCCGAAATCGATTCCGACGCCGGGTGTCAGGTCCATTCCTTTGAGCATGTCCGCTTTGGACCCTTGGCCGGAAGCGCGCAGGCCGTCGATGAGCTGTTGCTTGGTCACACCCGCGGGAAGTTGCTTGGAGACGACGCCGGCAAAGATCAGGTTGGTGCCTTCGCCAAGCAGCCGGGGCCCGATCACGGACAGGGTCACGCTCGAAACCGCCAGGACGAGGACGAGGACCAGCCACAAGCGCTCGGGCCGCAAGGTTCCCAGCAGCCGCTTTGCCGATGGCAGGAAGTTCATTGCCTTTTCGGCCGGGACGTTCATCCCCGCGAAGGGGCCTCCGCGGCCCGGGCCCATGCCGGGGCGGGGTGGGCGGTTGGGGCTTGCCGTGCTCATGCGGCCTCCTCAGCTGCCAGTTGGGAAGAAACGATTTCCCGGTACGTTTCGGACGTCTCCAACAGCTCGTCGTGGGTTCCGCGCGCCACCAGCCGCCCGTCGTCGAGCACCAGGATCTGTTCCGCGTCAGCGATGCTGGAGACGCGCTGCGCGATGATGACCATCGTGGCGCCCGAGGTGTGCCGCTTGAGTGCTTGGCGCAGTCTGGCGTCAGTCGCCGTGTCCAGCGACGAGAACGAATCGTCGAAAATGTAGAGCTCGGGCTGCTTCACGAGTGCCCGGGCGATCGCGAGGCGCTGCCGCTGGCCACCGGAGACGTTGGTGCCGCCTTGCGAGATCGGGGCATCGAGTCCGCCGTCCATTTGCTCCACGAAGTCCTGCGCTTGGGCGATGGCGAGCGCCTGCCACAGTTCCTCTTCGCTCGCGTCCGGCTTGCCGTAGAGCAGGTTGCTGCGGACCGTTCCGGAGAACAAGTAGGGTTTTTGCGGGACCAGGCCGATGTGCCCCCACAAAAGATCCGGGTGCAGCTCGCGGACGTCGACGCCGTCGATCCTCACCGAGCCGCTGCTCGCGTCGAAAAGCCGCGGCAGCAGGTTCACCAAAGTGGTCTTGCCGGCACCCGTGCTGCCGATGATCGCCGTCGTCTGGCCGGCGCGGGCCTGGAAGCTGATGCCGCTGAGCACCGGCTGTTCGGCACCCGGGTAGGCGAATCCGACGTCGAGCAGTTCCAGTTCGCCGCGGCCCGCCGTGGACGTCACGGGGTTCAGCGGAGGCGTGACGCTCGATTCGGTTGCCAGGACCTCGCCGATGCGGTCGGCGGAAACGGAAGCACGCGGGATCATGACAGCCATGAAGGTGGCCATCATGACGGACATGAGGATTTGCATGAGGTAGCTCAGGAAGGCGATCAGGGTGCCCACCTGCATGGAGCCGTCGTCGATCCTGAAGGAGCCGAACCAGATGACGGCCACGCTGGAGATGTTCAGGACCAGCATGACCACGGGGAACATGAGGGCCATGAGCCGCCCGGCCCGCAGCGCCATTTCGGTGACGTCCTGGTTGGCCGAGGCGAACCGTTCGGTCTCCATGCCCTCGCGCACGAACGCGCGCACCACCCGGATGCCGGCCAACTGCTCCCGGAGGACCCGGTTCACGGTATCGATCCGGACCTGCATCTTGCGGAACAACGGAACCATCCGCGTGACAATGAGGCCCACGGCTACGAGCAGCACGGGAACGCTGACGGCGATCAGCCAGGACAATTGCACATCCTGCCTGATGGCCATGATCACTCCGCCGATGCTGAGCATGGGAGCCGCGACCATGAGGGTGCAGGACATGAGGACGAGCTGCTGGACTTGCTGCACGTCATTCGTGGAGCGGGTGATGAGCGAAGGCGCACCGAAGCGCGTGACTTCCTGCTCGGAGAACTCCCCCACCCTGGTGAAGATGGCCCCGCGCAGGTCACGCCCCATTCCCATGGCGGCTTTTGCGCCGAAGTACACGGCGGTCACCGAACAGCTGATCTGGAGGAGGGTGATGAGCAACATGATGCTGCCGGTTCCCAGGATGTACCCGGTGTCCCCCTTCGCCACGCCTTCGTCGATGATGTCCGCGTTCAGTGTGGGAAGGTACAGCGACGCGATGGACTGCGCCAGTTGGAAAATGACGACGGCGATCAGCAGCCGCCGGTGTGGCCGCAGGTACTGAACAAGAAGTTTCCAGAGCATCGGTCTCCAAGGCGCGTAGTGATTCGAAGGCCAGTTTACGACTGGTTGCTGGGGGCAACTAGGGGGTTTTCTCAGGGCTTAGTAGGCTGTAAACGCTCGACAACCACCGCTACGAAAGGACCGTGGTCATGGCTTTCATCACCGTCGGAAATGAGAACAGCACCGAGATCGAGATCTACTACGAAGACCACGGAACGGGCCAGCCAGTGGTCCTCATCCATGGCTACCCCTTGGACGGCTCGTCCTGGGAAAAGCAGACCGCCGCGCTGCTCGACGCCGGCTATCGCGTGATCACCTATGATCGCCGCGGCTTCGGAAAATCCAGCAAGCCGACGGCCGGCTACAACTACGACACGTTCGCGTCCGACCTCAACACGCTGCTCGAGACGATCGACGTGAACGACGCCGTCCTGGTCGGATTCTCCATGGGCACCGGCGAAGTAGCCCGCTATATCAGCACCTACGGCTCCGCACGCGTGGCGAAGGCCGTGTTCCTCGGATCACTCGAGCCCTTCGTGCTGCAAACCGACGACAACCCGGGAGGCGTCCCGCAGTCCGTGTTCGACGGCCTCGGAGAAGCCGTCAAGGCAGACCGCTATGCGTTCTTCACCGAGTTCTTCAAGAACTTCTACAACACCGATACCTTCCTCGGAACTCCGCGCTTGAGCGAAGAAGCCTTGCGGGCCAGCTGGACCCTCGCGGCCGGGTCCGGCGCGTTCGCATCGGTGGCTGCGCAGCCCACGTGGCTCACCGATTTCCGTGCCGACATCCCCAAGATCGACGTTCCCGCCTTGATCGTTCACGGCACGGCGGACAACATCCTGCCGATCGATGTCACCGGCCGCCGCTTCGCCGAGGCGCTGCCGGGCGCCGAATACAAAGAGATCGACGGCGCCCCGCACGGCATGCTGTGGACCCACAGTGCGGAGATCAACGAGGCCCTGCTGGGCTTCCTCGGCCAGTAGCGCCACTGGAGCGGACGACGGCGGCCCGCACCCGCCGTCGTCCGTTCAGCCGGTTCGCAGGCCAACCTTAAAAATTCCTTAAAAGAACTTAAGGGGAAACTTACAAAATCTGACGGGATCCTTAAACCTGCGGGCACATCCTTGTTCCAAGCACACGGCGCAGCACTAAGCCAGTGAAGCGCCGAAGCTGCCAGGGGAAGCAGGATAGGCCATGAAGACAACACCAGCGTTGAACGAGGTAATCGCCGTCAACGGCGTGATCACCGACCGGCAGCCCGTTGACTTTTACGCCCTGGGGCTCGCCGGCTGCATCGACCGGCTGGCCGCACCGCTTCGCCGCGAAGGAACCGAAATCCACTGGGAGACGCCGCACCACGGCATCGACATCCCGTCGAGCTCAGCGTCGCTGCTCTACCAATCGGCCAAAGAAGCGCTCAGCAACGCGCTGAAATACGCGCACGCCCATGACATCACCGTCCGGCTCGCCGCCGTGTACCACGGGGTTCGACTGACGGTCATGGACAACGGCGACGGCTTCGACAGCCACGCCGAACCCGCCGGAGACCATCACGGCTACGGACTCCTCTTGATGTCGATCTCGGTCAGCGAGGTCGGCGGCGAGGTTTCCGTGGTCTCCACGCCCGGCAACGGTACCTCCATCACCGTGACCCTGCCGCTCGACTGAATTGGTTGTCTTCCGACGACGTCACGCCACGCAGTTCGGCAAACTAGGAAAACTCCTTGAGCGCATCCGCCAGGAGCCTGCCCGGCCGCCCGAGTCTTGCGTGTTCACCGTGCGAGACCACCAGTTCTCCGGCGATTACGACGGCGGTGACGTCGCCCGCGATCGCACTGAACACCAACTGGAGTGGCTTGGATCCCGCAGTGCGCACGGACTCCGGATCGACGGCCATCAGGTCACACACCGCACCGGCCTCCAATGCGGTCGCGATCGGCGTCGCCATGACGGCTGTGGCGCCCACGGTGGCTGCCCGGAGCAACTCCTGCGGCCGGAAACGTCCTCGCTGGCCGGAACCGAGCCGCTCTCCGTACTCCAAGGTGCGCATTTCAAGCCAAGGATCTATGGAAGCGTGCTGGTCCGTGCCAAGCGCAAGGTTCGCCCCGGCGTCGGACAGTTCGCGGGCCGGACCAATGCCGTCGGCGAGGTCGGCCTCGGTGCTGGGGCACAGCACCGCGGTGGCTCCGGCCGCCCCGAGCAAGTGGATATCCTCGGGCGTCACGTGGGTCGCATGGACGGCGGCGAGCCGTCCGGACAGCAAGCCGTGGCGGGAAAGCAGGCCCGTCGGAGTGACGCCGTAGGCCTCAAGGCAGGCCTGGTTTTCGGCCGGCTGCTCGCTCACGTGGATGTGGAGCGGAATATCGGTAGGCAAGTGCCCGGCGATGGCCGCCAGCGCTTCCTCTGGCACGGCCCGGACGGAATGCAGGGCCGCGCCAACCCCGGCCATCTCCGGAGGGAACTGCTGCGCAACCATGTCCCTCAGGGAAGCGAATCGCTCCAGCCAGGCTTGGGCATTAGCGTCGCCGAACCGCAACTGCTCGGGACCGAGCGGAGCCCCGATGCCGCCCGCAAGGTAGAGCGTGTCCAGCAAAGTGAGGCGGATCCCGGCAGTCGCGGCCGCTCGGGCCAATGCCAATTCCATGGCATGCGGCTCGGAGTACGGCATTCCTCCGGGCTTGTGGTGGACGTAGTGGAACTCGGCGACGCTACTGAAGCCGGCCACCACCATTTCGGCGAAGACCGCGGTTGCTAGCTTTTCGTACTTCGCCGGCGTGAGTTCCGCGGCGGCCCGGTACATGTGTTCCCGCCAAACCCAGAAGTCGCCGCGCCCCTCATGCGTCCGTCCGCGGAGGATCCGGTGGAACGCGTGCGAATGGGCGTTCGCGGCCGCCGGGAAGACCACGCCGCCCAAGATCCGGTCACTGCTTTGGGGCTGCACGCCGGCGGCAACCGAAGTGATCGTCCCGCCGCGTGTTTCCAGACGCACGCCGCTGACCACTTCGGCGCCGACGAGCGCCGCTTCGCACCAGAAATCGCTCATAGTTCGCACCCGTCGATCGAGACTGCCCCTGTCACATGTTCCCACCATCAACCTCTGGACGGCTCCAAAGGGCGGGCGTACCGTTTGTTCCAACACCGCACTGGGGAGGTGAAGTGTTGGCCGGGTTTTTGGCGCGCCATGGCACTGCTTTTGTGCGCCCGTTTTTGCTTGCTGCTTTCGGTATTTTCGCGTGGGTCTTGTGGATTGCCGGCCCGTCGAACGCCAGCGACCTCCTCCCGTCAGCTCCGGCCATCCCGACGGCGGTCCCGGTACCCGTTGTTTCGGTACCCGTGGTTCCTGTGCCAGATCCAGCCAGCCTCCTGAATCAACTGTCAGGCAACGCCGTTCAGCCTCTTACCGAAACCGTGGCGCCGGTCGCCAAGGCAGCCACGCCGCTTATAAACACAGCGCCACTTTTGACCACAGCGCCCCTTATAAACACAGTGCCGCCCGCCGTTGACCACACCATCGGTGCGCTGCCGAACTTACCGAAACTGCCCAGCTTGCCGGTTCTCCCTCTGCCCCCGGTCCCCACGCCGCCGCCCATCGCAGAAACCTTGCCTCCGCCGTCGAACCGCCCAGGTGAAGTGCCGCCCGCGCGAGTGGCAACAGATCCGGAGCGCCCCCAAACCCGGTTGTCAGCAACGCATCCGCTTCCCACCACGAGTGCCCTTGCCGCACCGTCCCGCCCGGCAACCGCGGCCAGAAGCTTCGTCTTTGAACCGCAGCTTGCGTCCGCCACTCCCGCGGCGTGGTTGGCGGTCACCGGCTCGACGGGCCGTGCGACCCAACCGGCATTCCCTAAGCCGTTCACTCCGGTCGCACCGGCAAGTGGGGCGGGCTCGACGTTGGCACCGCAGACGAGCTCCGTCCAGGGCGCCGCCGACCTCCCGGACCAACGGGCACTTGCTCCGCCGCTCATCGGCGGCCGGACCATCGATGCAAGGCAAAGTCCTCCGGCTGAGCCTGCGTTCGACCCCGGCTCCTCTCCCGACTGAACCGGGCCGTCCTGCCTTCGAGGCAGGCACGGCCGCCTGCGCCATACCGCGCAGGAACAGGACTTTCAGTCAGGAGAAGGAAAATGCAGGACCAAACCCAAACACAGCAAATTGGAAACTGGCCCGATCCCATGCGGAAGACAGGAGGTAACCGGTAATTCAAAGGTCACACAGGTGCCCGCCACAACAAACGACGCCGGCCGTACCCGAAGGGTGTACGGCCGGCGTCGTAGTGAGGACGGAGAGCGGACCCGCTAGAACAGGCTGTTCACCACCGCTTGCGTGAGCTGGTGGAACACGTCGGTGCGGGCCGGGATATCACTCTCGTCCTGGCCTTTCGTGTAGATCACGAACGCATAGGAGCTGGAGCCATTGGTGAGGATGCTGGCGTCGTGGAGTTCGTCGTCGAGCAGTCCGTACTTGTGGTAAACCGTGACCCCGGCGGGCACCGCCGCGGGGATCAGGGATTCGTAGTTGGTGTTCTGCATATAGGACAGGAGCTGGGTGGTGTCTTCCTGGTTGAGGAGCTTCCCCGTGTACAGCTGCGCCAGGATGCTTGCCATCTCGCTGGGCGAGAGCGCGTTGTCGTTGGGATCGTAAGTGACGCCGATTGACGAGGCGTAGTCCTGTAATTGGGAGAAGCCCTCAGCGTTCATGATCAGGGACCACGAATCGTTGTCGCTGTCCTGGATCATCTCCTTGATCTGGAATCCAGCGTTGTACTGGCCGAGCGAGTCGTCCAGGGAAGCGGCACCGGTCTCCACCAAGTGGTAGTAATCGGCGGCCGCGAGAACCTTGGCTGTACTCGCTGCTTCGAACTTCGCCTGGACACCGTATTGGTGGCTTGATCCGTTGGACAAGTCCACCAAAGTAACGCCGATCTGGTACTGGCTGTTGGCATTGATGATGGAGTTTATCTGGGCGTCGAGGGCGGGAGTCATCCCCGAACCCTGGGCCGGGGCTGCCGGTGCCGCCGCGGCCGGTGCGGCCACTGCGGGGGCCGTCGGCGTTGCCGAAGCGTCCGACGACGGCGAGCCGCCCGCCGCTGCTGGATCGCCCGCCGCCGGGGTTGCCTGCGCCGTTGGCTGGGCGACCCCTGAGACGAACTGGGCGGTTGAGCCGTGGGCGTGGGCAGCCGAGAAGACCGTTCCTGAGGCTCCGACGGCCAACACCACAGCACCGGCTATGAGCAAGGCCGCTCGGTATCGGGGAATCCCGGCGTTCTGCCGGTTTCCTTGCGTTCCGGGCCGGGGACCGGGTCTCGGTGGCTCTTGCTCTTCCATAGTGACTAAAGGTAGCTAAGCCAGCTTTGTAAGAGCTATGAAAACTCTGTTTGCCAGCATCGTGTCCGCTAGGAAAATTTCCGTGCGTACCGGCGGACGAAGTTCCTCACGATCTTCATCGGCTCGGTGGAAGTAACCTTTCGGGCTTCCACCACGAGTTGCTCCGCGGCGTCCGGCGGGAAATACCCGGCGTGACGGTACGTGCGGATCCGGGTGACCAAGCCTTCGGCGTCGAGTTCCGGGTGGAACTGGGTGGCGTACAGGTTCTGCTTGATCCGAAACATTTGCACAGGGCACGTGGCCGATCCGGCCAGTAATACGGCATGCCCGGGAAGGACGGTGCAAGCTTCCTTGTGGCCGGTGAAAGCAACAAAGCGTTCGGACAGCCCTTCGAGGAGCGGGTCTTGGAGTCCTTCAGCCGTAAGTTTGATGGTCACGGCCCCGAGGCCTTCGCCATAAGTCCGGTCGATCACCGCGCCTTGATGCAGGCCAAGGGTACCAACTCCGTAGCAAGCCCCCAGGAAGGGAAAATCGGCAGCGACCACCTTGTCCAGCAGCGAGGCGAGTTCTTTCTCAACCCGCTGTTGGACAAGGGTCTTATCGTTGGGAGGATCGCTAGCGGTGAAGGGGCTGCCGCCCACAATCACGCCGGAATAGTCGGGGAGTTCGAGGTCCGGCAAGGGTGCCGCCTCCATGCGGACGCGCACCAACTGCTCGGGAGCCAGCCCGCCAAAGCGGAGATAGGCCCCGTATTCTTCGTCGGCGGCGGCGTCTTCGGCACGGGAGGCAAGCAGGAGAAACGGCTTCACACGCTAAGTTTGCGCGCGCTTGGGGTGCCGCGCCAGCGTTCATTCAAAGCGTCCTGTCGGCGCAGTGAGATGGTGTTCACACGGACGAAATCCCACTATTTTGCCGGTGGCGGGCCGACTTCACCGGTGGCACCGGTTGAATCCCCGGAAACACAACGTTCCCGGGCACAACCGCGCCGGAACTTGGCAACCGGGTGGGGTTGCGTTTACATTCCCGAAACACGCGCGTCATCCGTTCTTCACGCTAAGTCCGTTTCTGTAACGTCCCGGCAATTTTTCCTCGCCTTTCCTGAAACACGAACCCGCGAATATTGATCGGGGGAAAGATCCGGGACTCCGATGAGAAGGGAAAACGCACGTGAATATCACTGCGGATAACGTTTGGGTGATGGTGTCAGCGGCACTCGCACTGCTCATGACGCCGGCACTCGGCCTCTTCTACAGCGGCATGACGCGCGCCAAGGCTTCCCTCAACATGATCATGATGAGCTTCATCTCAGCGGGCGTCGTCGGTGCCGTGTGGGTCTTGTGGGGCTACTCGATGATCAGCGGCAAGAGCGTCTTGGGAATCTTCGGCAACCCGTTCAGCAGTTTCGGCTCGGCCGACCTCGTCGGTTCCACCGACCTCATCAAGCTTGGCTTCAGCGCCACCTTCGCCATTGTCACCGTCGCCTTGATCAGCGGTGCCATCGCGGACCGCGCCAAATTCACGTCCTGGGTGGTTTTCGTTCCCATTTGGATCACCCTGGTCTACTGCCCGCTGGCCTTCATGGTCTGGGGCGGCGGCCTCCTGAGCCCGGGCGGAGCCATCAGCTCGGTCTTCGGCCAGGTCATCGACTTCGCGGGCGGCACCGTGGTGGAAATCAGCTCCGGCGCTGCCGCCTTCGTCCTCGCGTTGATCCTGGGCAAGCGCCACGGCTTCGGAAAGGACCCGAACCACCGGCCGCACAACCTCCCGCTCATCATGCTCGGTGCCGGCCTTCTCTGGTTCGGTTGGTTCGGCTTCAACGCCGGCGCCGCCACTACGGCCGAACAGGCCGGTTTGATCTGGGTCAACACCCTCGTCGCCCCGGCGGGCGCGATGCTTAGCTGGCTGGTCACTGAGAAGGTCCGCCACGGACACCCCACCTCCCTGGGTGCCGCGTCCGGCGTCGTTGCGGGCCTTGTAGCCATCACCCCGGCCTGCGCCAACATCGCCCCTGGTGCCGCCCTCGCGCTGGGACTCGTGGCCGGTGCTGCTTGCGCAGTATTCGTTGACCTCAAGCACAAGTTCGGCTTCGATGACTCCCTCGACGTAGTCGGCGTCCACCTCGGCGGCGGCCTGATCGGCACCCTCGCCCTCGGCTTCATCGCAATGCCCGTCAACGGCAAGGGCGGCGGACTCTTCTACGGCGGCGGCCTTCAGCAGCTCATTGCGCAGATCGTTGCCGTCCTCGTGACGCTCGCGGTGTCCGGAGTGCTTACGGCCATCATTGGCTTGGTCATCCACAAGACCCTCGGTTTCCGCGTCAGCCACGAGTCCGAAGTTGCGGGCGTGGACCTGTCCGAGCACGCCGAGACCGCCTACGAGTTCGGCGGAATGTCCCGGAGCCACTTCCTCCCCCACGTCCACCTCCCGGTTGCCACGGGTTCGGTCCACAGTGCCGCCGGTTCCTCCCACGCCGCCACCGCCGTCGAAACCCGGATCGAAAAGCAAGACGGCGCCGCCTGAGCGGGCGGGCATTTCCGCCACCGCGCGGGGCGCGTACGCTCGATGAGTGGACATCGTCGATTTCCTGTCCGAGCGCCTGGACGAGGACGAAGCTGCGTCGTTGAGGCTCCTCGCGGACCGCACGGTATCTGAAGCGGGCAAATGGTACGAGCGGCGGCTGCTCCTGGAATGCGAATCAAAACGGCGTCTACTCAAGATCGTTGAATCCGCACGGCAGGCTGCCTTGGCGGCGATGCTAGGCAACACCCCGGGGCAAGACGGGCGATGGATTCCCGAGCTGATCGCCTGGACCACGAAATCCTTGAACGCCCTGGCGCTCCCCTATTCGGACCATCCGAACTTTGAGGAAGAGTGGCTCACGGACGCCTAGTTCGGAAAACTCCCACGCTCGGGAAACACCTATTCCATTACCGGCAGTATCCTGCCGAAACCTAACCCCAGACGCTTCCCCGGGAGTCGAGAGGCCATTTTTCGGCAGCATCTTGCCGATTTTGTCAAAATACCCCAGACTGAGGTGTGTGAACAGCAAAATCGGCAACATGCTGCCGGATCTGGGGAAGCGTAATGAATGACCTCGAGAGCATCGCAGGCGCCATACGGAAGGCACGCAAAGAGGCAGGAATCACCCAAGCGGACCTTGCCGACCTCGCCGGAACCTCTGAGCGGACGGTTCGGGCCATTGAGACGGCCACGGGTAATCCGTCGCTCGCTGCGGTAGTGGCGATCGCAAACGCCGTCGGCCTTCGCGTGGCTGCCAGCTAATGGACGATCTCCAGGACCTGAAGTTTGTCCGTACCGCCGATGTCTACAAGGGCGGCATGCTGGCTGGCCACCTTGCCAGGGACGGCCACGGCGGGATCGTCTTCTCCTACACGGCGGAGCACCTCGCGAACGATCGGCCGGCAGTGGCGAGTTCACTGCCTTTGGTGGAATCCGCCGTCGAAACTCCGGCCGGAGCGCTTCCACCATTCTTCGCCGGCCTGCTCCCTGAAGGCCACCGCCTCAGCGTGCTGAGGGATGCCACCAAGACCAGCCTCGATGACGAACTGACCCTCCTGCTTGCGGTCGGGGCTGACGCCCCCGGCGATGTACAAGTCGTTCCGTACGGGGAAGTCCCGAATGAACCACCCACAGCAGCCGACACGTCGCACCCGTCGGAGTTGGACTTCGCCGCCCTTGCCGACGCCGTGGACCGTCACGCCATCCCGGGCGTCCAGGACAAGGCGAGCGCCTCCATGCTGACCACGCCGCTGTCCCTCAGCGGGCAACGGTACCTGCTCAAACTTGACCCGCCCATGCATTCGCATCTGGTGGTAAACGAATCCGCGCATCTGGCAGCAGCGAGGTCGCTCAAGATCCCGGTAGCAAAGCACCGTGTCATCTCGGACATGCACGGCCGGCCCGGTCTGCTTGTGGAACGGTTCGACCGCGTGCGGGACGCAGGCCGTACGTGGGTCCGGCTCCCGATGGAGGACGGAACGCAGGTCCTTGGGCTAACCCCGGCTTCCAAGTATTCGGTGGCTGCTGAAGAAGTTGCCACGGCATTGGCCGGGATATGCAAGGCCTCCCTCGTTGCAAGCCGCAACCTGTACCTCCAGTTCGTCTTCGCGTGGCTGACCGGCAATGGCGACCTCCACGCGAAAAACCTCTCGATCCTCGGCAGCACGGACGGCGTCTTTGCCATGTCCCCGGTCTACGACGTTCCGTGCACCTTGCTGTATGGCGACGACTCGCTCGCGTTGTCGGTCTCGGGGAAAACGAAAAACCTCAAGGCACGGCATTGGGCTGAATTCGCCGGTTCCATCGGGTTGCCTCCACGTGCTGCGAGCGCCGCGAACGCATTGGCCTTGGCGGCGTCCGCGCGGGTCAAGCTGGAGGACCTGCCCTTTTCCGGTTCCCCTTTGCGGGGGGCGATGCGCGAACTGCGCTTCCGGCGGGCTGAGCTGGAAGGTTAGTGGACGCTCGCCAGGAACAAGGCTGCGTCCTCGGCAACCAGTTCCGGGACCTCCCACAGCACCAAGTGCCCTACGCCCGGATAGACCTTCAGCCTCGAGTCTGAAATCCGGTCCGCGAGCTTCTCCTGGCTTGATCGGGGCAAGATGAGGTCGAGGGCGCCCCACAGGATAAGCGTCGGCGCCTGAATCAACCCGGTTTCCGTAGGTGGCACCGCAGCGCAGAGGCCCTCCAAAACTCCCGACCAGGCCCTGGCCGGTATGCGGACGCCATCACGGACCCGGTCCTCGATGAACCACGTGGGGACCCGGCGCTCCAGCGGAAACCAAGCCAAGGATGCGCGCACCCAGGACTCACTCACCGGGTCCGTCAGGCGGGCCAGTTCGTCGGCAAAGTCAGGCCGTCGGGTAAGGCTCAGCGGTGTTCCCAGCAGCACCAGGGCGGCCACCCGTTCCGGGAACGAGACAGCAAGTTGCTGCGCGACGTAGCCGCCGCTCGATGAGCCAAGCACGAATGCCCGGGTGACGTGCAATGCATCCAGGAGGGCAACCACGTCGGCGGCCTGCTCGGAAAGGGAGTAGCCGCCGTCGGGCTTGTCCGCTTCCCCATGCCCGCGCAGGTCCGGCACAATCAGCCTGAAGCCGGGAAGGGCGGGCACCAGCCTGTCGAAAGTCCGGCGCGACTCGCCCCAGGGGTGCAAGAGGAGCAAAGGGACATCACGGCGCGGGCCGGTCAGCAGCACGGGCAGCGTCACTCCCGTGCGAAGGACTACGCGTCGGACCTCAGTCTCCACAGCGTCAGGGTACGCCTTGGCCTGCCGCTCGGACACACTTCAGGCCGGACAAACGCAAGGGGCGGTTCTCCAGGAGAACCGCCCCTTGCGGGAACGTACTGAAACTACAGAAGCTCGGCCAGCGTGGCTACATCGCACATCGGGGAAAGCATCTGCATCAGGGCCAACGCCTGACCGTGTACCTCGTCGTTGGTTCCGGCGCAGGCATCCGACACAACCGTGACGTACCGGCCTGCGTCAACGGCGCCCAATGCCGTGGAGAGGACACAGCAGTCGGTGGAAACACCCGTGAGGATCATGCGTTCGCCCTCCGGAATGAGCGATGCGAGTTCCGGCCCCCATTTGGTGAATGTAGGTGCGTCCAGGATCTCAGCGCCTTCCGGCATTTCCACAACCAAGTCCCATGCCGACGCTTCGGAAGGGAGTCGCATTCCGTTCCATCGGTCATAGTATGACCGCCAGGACCCGGCTTCGGCTTCGTCCCGGACGAACCTCGTGTAGACGGGTGCGGAGGGGAACACTTCCTTCAGCTTGTCGATTGCAGCCGCGGCTTCGTCGAAGCGCGGAACATGCCACTCGGTCTCGTCGCGGAAGGCCCGCTGCATGTCGATCACCACGAGTCGGCCGTCCATCGCCGCGTCTCCTTGCCTCAAAGCGTCCGTCCGGCAGCGGTGCGGTCGAGCATCGCGTGTCCGGACAAGCGCCCGAGCCGGTGGGTGGCGAAATATACACCGGCGGCGACCACCGCGCCGACGTAGTAGGAGAGGTCACCGATCTGCGGCAAGGCCTTGGCGATCGGGCCGGTGTAGATGGACGACATCCAGAACGGGGAAGAGAGCACGACGCCGGCAGCCCAGGCCACGAATCCCCACTCGAATTTGCGGCCCTTGTCGAAGAGTTCGCGCAGGCCGCGCTCGGTGCGGCGGCCGCCGAACAAGTAGTCGCACACGAGGACCGCGACGTAGGGGGCGATGCAGTAGGCCGTCAGGTTAAGGAACGCGGTGAAGCCTTCGTTGAAGCCGCCCTGGCCCCACAGCGCCACGAGGTAGGAAGCGACGCAGATGAAGATGACGCCGGTGTGGCGCTTGACGGGCACGCCCATGGTTTGGATGGAGATGGCGCCGCCGTAGACGTTCAGGAAGTTCTGGGTGAAGGAAGACAAAGCGACAACACCAAGGCCGATCGGGGCCCAGGGACCCATGAGTTCCTTGAGGGCGCCGATGCTGTCCGTCGCAGTTGCGGTGGAGCCCAGGAGGGTACCGAGGATGCCCATCCAGATCATGGTGACGGCGTTGCCGAGCATCGTTGCCCAGCCGGCGCCGCGCCGGTTGCCTGGCGTGTTGGGGAGGTAGCGGGAGTAATCGGACGCGAACGGCATCCACGCCACGATGAAGGAGAAGAACCAGCCGAAGAAAATGATCCAGCCCCCGACGCCGTCAAAGCCTTTCGCGGCAGTGTTGACTTCGTTGACCACGTGCCCGTTCGCTGCCGCGACAACCGTGATGAACACGAAGCCAACGACGAGAACGAAGGAAAGGATCCGCTGGAGGAAGTGGATCAGGTTGTACCCGATGACGGCGACGCCAAGCTGGATGCCCATCAGGACGAGCGAGGAAAGCCAGAACGGTATGTCCGTGAGAAGGGCGATTGCCTTGCCGCCGAGGATGACTGTAACGGCGGCCCAGCCGATCCCCGCGAAGACATTGACGTAGGCCACGGGGAACAAGTTGCCAATGAATCCGAGGGGACCGCGGCCTTGCATTTGCTGGGGGACGCCCAAGCGGACACCCATGGCGGAAAGGTAGCCCATTCCGGCGGAGGAGGTCACCCCCGCGAGGATGATCGCCAGCGCGGCGGCCCAGAACGGCAAACCGAAGTAGGCTGCGCTGAAGCCGAGGACGACGATGGGGAAATTCATGCCGGCGGCAAACCAGAGGAAGAACTGCGAACGCGGCTTGCCGTGGCGTTCGACGTCGGGGATGTGCTCAATGCCGTACGGCTCAATCTTGGTGAGGCTGTCGCGGTAGCCGCGGTCTTCGGCAATGCTGTCTTCGGAGACGGTGCTCATGATGTCTGGGCTCATTATTTGTCCTATGGTGGAATGCGCACCTAGGTGCGCTGCTTGAGAGCAGATTGTGGTGGTGCGGCTGGTTTCCTGTGCGAGGCTGATCAGCCGCATCGACACTTAAAGTTCGGCGAGGTTCCCGCCGTCGAAGAAATGCCCGGCCTTGTAGACAATCGGCGCGGACTCGTCGATTTCGGCATGCCGGACTCGACAGATAAATACCGTGTGCGTTTTGGCTTGGAACCGTTCCTGGATCTCGGCTTCCAGGGAGGCTGGAGATCCGTCGAGGAGCGGGCTTCCCTTCGGGCCCTCATGCCAATCGATTTCCGCGAACTTGTCCGTGGACTTCGATGCGAAAACCCGAACCGTCTCGCGCTGTTCCGTACCCAGGATGTTGATTCCCAGGTGGCTTGAGGAAAAGAGCGCAGGGTAGGTGCTGGACGTCTTCTGGACGCAGACCAACACCAGCGGCGGCTCAAGGGAAACGGAGCAGTAGGCGTTGGCGGCAAGGCCCTTGGGCTTGTCGCCGTCCTTGGTGGTAATGACAGTGACTCCGGTGATGAATTGGCGGTTGAATGCCTTCATCAAGTCCAGCTCAAGCTCCGCTGAGTCGGCGCTTTCCGGAACCTCGGGGGTCGCGATCCCCCGCAGCGGACGGATCCCGAGGCCGGCCAACAGTTCGCTCCCGTCCCAGGTCACGGTTTCCTTCAGGATCTTTCCGTCTTGGAGGACCAGAATGTTCGAACCGCGGGTCTGCACGGTGAGTCCCGTTGCCGGAACACCAAGGTACTCATGCGTGTGGGTGCCGGTGGAGGTCCAGAAGACGGCGACCGTTCCTTCACCCTCGACGACGTCGTCGACTGTTGTGCGCAGGTCCGGGAACGCTTCACGCACTGCTTCGATTTCCGACTTGAGGCCGGCGAGGTCCACGGTTGCGCCCGTCGCCTTGCTTGTACGGGTGTAGCCCTCCGCCATCAACCGGTCCAAGGCGCTGAGGTCGCCCTTGTCCCAAGCGTCGAGCCAAGCAGATGTGATGAGTGGTTCAAGAGTCTGTTGCATACAAACGACGGTAATCCAGCTCACACGTGAAGGTCAATACTCCCCAGCAAATTCGCTGAAGGTGCCGAAATTTAGGGAAAATCACCAATCGAACAGTCAGGCCCTTGACGGTCCTCATGCATGCAACCTAAGCTGGCTTGCATGCAAGACGATCTGATGGTCATCCCTGAAGCGGTTGGACAAGAAGGCCTGCTGGAAAGGATCCGGCGGCTCGTCCTCGGCGGCGAGTTCCCCCCGGGAGCGCTCCTGCCGGAGGCGTACCTGGCCCAGGAATTCGATGTCAGCCGCACGCCCGTAAGGGAAGCGCTCAAGCAGCTCCAACACGAAGGGCTGGTGGAGATCCGGCCGAAGGTAGGAACCTTCGTCCGGGAACCCACGCGGAGGGAGATCATCGAACTCTTCCAGCTCAAGGAGTCCCTCGAAGGCCTCGCCGCCTCTCTCCTTGCCCGCCGCGGGGAAGTACCGGAGCTGACCATCCTTCGCCGCAACCTGGAGGACTCCGACGAGGCAGTGCTTGCAGGAGACACCGAGGCTTACGCGCGGCTGGTGCACGAGTTCCACTGGACGATCGTCCGCGGATCAGACAACTACAAGCTCTTCGAACACTACGAGCGGCTCATGAACCAGCTGGCCTACCAGCGGCTGGTCTTGCGCACCGTTGAGCACCCGGGACGAATTGCCGCTTCCACCGGGGAGCACCACGCAGTCCTGGAAATGATCGAACACAAAGACCCGTTCGGTGCGGAGTCCGCCATGAGGAACCACGTTTACGCGTCCTCCCGCGAGGCCCTGGTCACCGAGCCCGAAAGGAAGCCATGAGCCCTGACAACTTGGGGATCCGCAAAATCGTTTTCTACAGCGAGGAAATCCTGAGCGAAAACGGCCAGGCACCGGCGGTGACGGCCGTACGCGCCACCGCTGCCGCCGTCGTCGCCAATCCTTGGCTGGGAGGAAAACCGAGCGACGACCTCTCCCCGGAAGTCATGAAACTCGCCCCCGTCCTCGCCCGCAAACTGACCAACGTCCTTGCCGCCGAGCTTGGCGGCGTCGACGCGATCGAAGCCTTCGGCAAGGCCGCGATCGTAGGAACCGCAGGGGAAATCGAGCACGGAGCAGCCCTCATCCACACCCCGTTCTTCGGGAACCTCGTCCGCGAATTCTTCGAAGGCGAATCGATCATCTGCTTCGCTGACGATCGGGGCGACGCCGGCAGCAACCTCGTGGTTCCGCTCTGGCACAAGAACGCCGCCGCAACCCGGACCCACTACCAAACCATTTCCACGCGGGTCGGTGACGCTCCCCTGCCGGGCGAGATCGTCGTCGTCCTCGGTGCATCCACCGGACCCCGCCCGCATTCACGTATCGGCGACCGCCTCACGGACCCCGCCGTCAAAGCAGACACCATAGGAGAACTGATTTCATGAGCATCCGCAAGATCGTCACCTTCACCGAAGACGTCCTCATCGAAGGAGGCCGGGAAGTCAGCCCGGCCGCGAGGGTCGCCGTCGTCGCCGCGATCGTCAAGAACCCGTGGGCCGGCCAAGGCTTCGTGGAAGACCTCACGGAGGGCATCGACGCCAACGCATCGGACCTCGGCGCACTGCTGGCGCCGCGCGTGCTGAAGGCTCTCGGTTCGCCTGCGGAAGCCTACGGCAAGGCGGCCATCGTGGGCTTGAACGGAGAAATCGAGCACGGCTCAGGGCTCATCCACACGCTCGCGTTCGGCAACCACTTCCGCGACGCGGCCAACGCGACCACCCTGCTGCCCGCCGTCGAAAAGCGCGGTCCGGCCGGTGTTGTGTTCGACATTCCGCTCAAGCACATCACCGACGCGACCATCCGCTCGCACCACCAGAGCATCGAGGTCCGGATCAACGACGCACCCCACCCGGATGAAATCGTGATCGCCCTCGCCGCGGCGGCCCAGGGACGCCCGCAGCAGCGGCTCGCCGATTTCTCCACCGAGTCCAAGTAGGCGGGTGTACCGGTGAGCCGTGTCCGCATCGCCCTGATTCACGGCGTCGGCCTCGACGGGTCGATGTGGGGTCCCTTGCGTGAATTGCTCGAGCCGGAGTTCGAGGTCCAGGTCCTCGAACTCCTGGGGCACGGGAACCGGCCGCCCGCCCCGGACGGAGTGACGCTGGCGGACCTCGCCGAGGACGTTGCGGACCGGCTCCAGCCGGGAACACACCTTGTGGGATTCTCGCTCGGCGCCCTCGTCTCGCAGCACCTGGCGCGGTTCCGGCCCGAGCTGGTGGAAACGCTCGTCTCTGTCGGCTCGGTCTGCGCGCGGACCCCGGACGAGCAAGCGTCGGTCCTGGCCCGGCTCGCTTCCGCCGAAGCGGACTTCGGCCAGACCGTGGAAGCCTCCATCCGCCGCTGGTACCCGGAAGGTTCCGCCGTTCCGGCCGAACTCGTCGAGCAGACCCGCGAAGTCCTGGAACGCAACGATCCCCGGTCCTTCCTGGCGTGTTACCGGGTGTTCGCCACTGCCGACGCGGAAATCGCCCCCGAACTGGGCAAGATCGGCGTCCCCTCGCTCGCCGTCACCGGCGAATTCGATCCGGGTTCGACGCCGGAAATGAGCGCCCGCCTGGCCGCCGCCATTCCGGACTGCGGATATTCCGTCGTCGCCGGCGCGCGGCACATGATGCCCGTGGAACGCCCGCACGAACTCGCCACCCTCCTCACCGCTTTCATCAAGGAGCACTCGAATGTCGACTAACCGCCGTTACGAACACTTCATCAACGGAGAGTTCGTTCCGCCATCCAGCGGAGAATATTTCGAAAGCACCAACCCGGCGACGCTCGACGTCCTGTACCAGGCCGCGCGCGGTAACGACGCCGACGTCGACCGGGCCGTTTCCGCCGCCGCCGCGGCTTTCGAGAATCCGGCTTGGCGGAACCTGAGCCAAACCAAGCGCGGGCACCTGCTCCGCCGCCTGGGCGACCTCATCGGCGAGCACGCGGAAGAGCTCGCCCGAATGGAAACCGAGGACAACGGCAAGCTCCTGCGGGAAATGCGCGGCCAGTTGGCCACGATGCCGGAGTACTACTATTACTACGCCGGCCTCGCGGACAAGATCCAAGGCGACACCATCCCGGCGTCGAACCCCGCGATCCTCAACTACACCCTCCGGGAACCCCTCGGAGTGGTAGGTGCCATCACGCCGTGGAACTCGCCCCTGACCCTGACCACCAGCAAGCTGGCACCGGCCCTCGCTACGGGCAACACCATCGTCATCAAACCATCGGAATACACCTCCGCCACGGTGCTTCGCCTGGCCGCCTTGGCGGACGAGGCAGGCTTCCCGGCCGGCGTCATCAACGTCGTTACCGGCTTTGGGGCTGAAGCCGGCGCCGCTTTGGTGGCCGACACCCGTTTGGCAAAGGTCTCCTTCACGGGAAGCACGGCCACCGGTGCGCGGATTGCTTCCTCTACGGCTTCGCGCTTCATCGGATCCACGTTGGAGCTTGGCGGCAAGTCGCCGAACATCGTTTTCGAGGACGCCAATGTCGCCAATGCCTCCATGGGCGTCGTGGCCGGCATCTTCGCTGCGGCCGGGCAGACGTGCATCGCCGGCAGCCGGGTGTTCGCGCACAAGTCGGTCTACGACGAACTGCTCGAACGCGTGGCGAACCGGGCCCGGAGCATCGTCATCGGCGACCCGCTGCTCAACGAGACCGAGCTTGGTCCGTTGGCCTTCCAGGACCAGCGCGACAAGGTGGCCAGCTACGTGGACCTCGGCGTCTCGGAAGGTGCCACGGTCCTCACCGGAGGCGGCCGGCCCAACATCCCGCTCGGCGGCTACTTCTTCGAACCCACCGTGCTGACCGACGTCGACAACTCCATGCGCGTTGTGCGCGAGGAAATCTTCGGTCCGGTCGCGGCGATCATGCCATTCGAAACGGAAGAAGAGGTCCTCCGACTGGCCAACGACACCACGTATGGCCTGGCCGCCGGCATCTGGACCAACAACCTCTCCCGGGCCCACCGCATGGCCTCGCGGCTGGAAGCCGGCACCGTTTGGGTAAACACCTACCGGGCGATGTCGCCGTCGTCCCCGCGCGAAGGTTTCAAGACAAGCGGCGTGGGCGTGGAGCACGGAATCGAAAGCATCCGCGAGTACACCCGCCTCAAGAGCGTCTGGATCAACACTGACGAATCCCCGCTCGCCGATCCCTTTGTCATGAGGAGCTGACACCATGCCACTGATCGAAGTCTCCATCGCCCGGGGCCGGAGTCCCGAGCAACTCCGCTCGCTCATCTCCGCCCTTCACCGCGCAGCCGAAGAAACCGTCGGCGCGGTACCGGAAAACACCACCGTCATCATCCGCGAAATCGAACACGAACACTGGTCCCGCGGCGACCAGACCATTGCCGAACGCAACGCGGCCGCCGCAGAACGAAGGAGTCAGTAATGCGCTTTTCCCTCTTCGTCCACATGGAGCGCTGGGACGAGTCCGTCTCGCACCGCGAATGCTTCGAGAACCTCACGGAACTTGCCCTCATCGCGGAGGCCGGAGGCTTCAGCACCGTGTGGATCGGTGAACACCACTCGATGGAATACACCATCTCCCCCAGCCCCATGCCCCAGCTCGCCTACTTGGCGGCACGTACTTCCCGCATCCGCCTGGGCGCCGGAACCATCATCGCGCCCTTCTGGAACCCGCTTCGAGTCGCCGGCGAAACCGCCCTTTTGGACGTCATCAGCAACGGCCGGATGGAGGTCGGGCTGGCCCGCGGTGCCTACCAGTTCGAATTCGACCGCCTCATGGGCGGTATGTCAGCCGTCGACGGCGGCAAGCACCTTCGCGAAATGGTGCCCGCCGTGCGTGCGCTGTGGGAAGGCGATTACGCGCACGACGGAGAAGTGTGGCAGTTCCCGACTTCCACGAGCGTCCCCAAGCCCATCCAGAAGCCGACGCCGCCCATGTGGATTGCCGCCCGCGATATCTCGTCCCACGAGTTCGCGGTAGCCAACGGCTGCAACGTGATGGTCACGCCGCTCATGAAGGGCGACGAGGAAGTAGAAGACCTCGCCCGCAAGTTCGATACCGCCGTGGAGAACAACCCGTCCGTCCCCCGCCCGGACCTTATGGTGCTCCGCCACACCCATGTGCACTCCGCCGACGATCCTGAGGGATGGCGCCGTCCCGCCGAGGGCATCCAGAAGTTCTACCGGACGTTCGATGCTTGGTTCGGCAACAAGACCACCCCCAAGAACGGCTTCCTCGAGCCCAGCCCGGCCGAGAAGTTCGCGGAGCGTCCGGAGTTCACCCCCGAGTCCCTCCACCAGACCGCGATGATCGGAACGCCCGAGGAAGTCATCGAACGCCTGCGCCACTACGAGGCACTCGGCGTCACCGAGTTCAGCCTGTGGTCCGACAACAGCCTCACCCATGAGGAAAAGAAGCGTTCGCTCGAGCTCTTCATCGAGCACGTCGTCCCGGCTTTCCAACAACAGCCCGCTAACGCCGCGCACTGAACCCGGCCCACTAAACCCGGCGCGCACCGCCGTCGGGCGCCTTGACCACGGACCCCCGGTCCGCTCGAGCTACTTCGCCGAGACCGCCAGGAAGCGGATCGGCAATTGGAGGAGTTCCAGCGGACCGTGGGGTCCTTCGCCGTCGAGGAGGAGCGAGTCGCCGGCCTCCATGGTGTATTCGTACGCGCCGTGGCCGTAGACCATCTTTCCCGAGAGCATGTAGATGAACTCCGTTCCCGGGTGCTGGAACAAAGGGAAGACGTCGGAAGCGTCGGTCAGCGTGACCAGCGTCGGTTCGATCGCGTCAGGGCGTCCCTTGAGGGTCCCGAGGACGCGGTATTCGTGGCCGTGCTGGGTTCCGCTCCGGACGGTCATGCTGCCTTCGCCGCTTTTGGTGAACGTCGCGTCGCGGTCGGTATCCGCGCCGCGGAACAGGGCCGTCACGGGGACTTTCAAGCCGTCGGCCAGCCGCTGGAGGCTCGTCAATGAACAGGACGTGCTGGCAGTCTCAATCTTCGAGATCATCGCTTTGGACATGCCCGTCAATGCCGCGAGTTCCGCCGACGACAAACTGTTCGCCGTCCGGTAATGCCGTACCTGGGCGGCTATGATCTGTTCCAGCTTCCCGGGGTTGGTCATGGATCCCATCTTATGGGTGCCGGAAGGGTCGCCGGGTGCCGGAAGGGCCGCCGGCCACGCCGGCGGCCCTTCCTGTTCGAATGTCACATCGCCCCGGGAATCCAGCTGGTCCCGGCAAGCGGCACCCTGGCCATGGCGGCGGATTCAATTGTCAGTGCCACAAGGTCCTCGGGCTCGAGGTTGTGCAGGTGCGATTTTCCGCATGCCCGGGCGATGGTCTGGGCTTCCATTGTCAAGACCCGCAGGTAGTTCGCCAGGCGCCGGCCACCTTCAACCGGGTCCAGCCTTGCGGCAAGTTCCGGGTCCTGGGTGGTGATTCCGGCGGGGTCCCGCCCGTCCTGGAAGTCGTCGTAGAAGCCTGCGGCCGAGCCGAGCGCGGCATATTCGGCGGAGTACCGCGGATCGTTGTCGCCCAGGGCGATCAGCGCGGCTGTTCCGATGGCGACGGCGTCCGCACCCAGCGCCATGGCCTTGGCCACGTCGGCGCCCGTGCGGATGCCGCCGGACACGATGAGTTGCACCTTTCGGTGCATGCCGAGTTCCTGGAGGGCCTGCACGGCTTGCGGAATGGCGGCCAACGTGGGGATGCCGACGTTCTCGATGAACACCTGCTGCGTCGCCGCGGTTCCGCCCTGCATGCCGTCCAACACCACGACGTCGGCCCCGGACTTCACGGCGAGCGCCGTGTCGTAGTACGGCCGAGATGCCCCGACTTTGACGTAGATGGGTTTCTTCCAGTCGGTGAGTTCCCGCAGTTCGCCGATCTTGATTTCCAGGTCGTCCGGTCCGGTCCAGTCCGGGTGGCGGCTCGCGGAGCGCTGGTCGATGCCCACGGGGAGGGTCCGCATTCCGGCGACGCGTTCGGTGATCTTCTGGCCGAGCAGCATTCCGCCTCCTCCCGGTTTGGCGCCTTGCCCGAGGACGATTTCGATCGCGTCGGCTTGGCGGAGGTCGTCCGGGTTCATGCCGTAGCGCGAAGGCAGGTATTGGTACACGAGGTGCTTGGACTGGCCGCGCTCCTCGGGCGTCATGCCGCCGTCGCCCGTTGTGGTGGAGGTGCCCACTTCGCTGGCGCCACGGCCCAGCGCTTCTTTCGCGTTGGCGGACAACGCGCCGAAGCTCATTCCGGCGATGGTCACCGGAATCCGGAGGTGCAGCGGTTCTGCCGCGTAACGGTCGCCGAGGACGACGTCGGTATCGCACTTTTCGCGGTAGCCCTCCAAGGGGTAGCGGGACATCGAGGCCCCGAGGAAGAGGAGGTCGTCGAAGTGCGGGACGTGGCGTTTGGCTCCCCAGCCGCGGATGTCGTAGACGCCGGTTGCGGCGGCGCGCTGGATATCGGCGATGGTGGCGCGGTCGAACGTGGCCGATTCGCGCAGGCCAAGCTCAGGGATGGTGGTCATGGTTCGTCCTTTAGTACGACGCCGAGTTGCCGACGTGGAAGTGGTAGAGATTCCGGGCCGAGCCGTAGCGGGTGAAGTCGGCGGGGTTGTCGTCGCGTCCGGCGGCGGCGAGCAGCCCGGCGAGTTCGTCGAGGTGTTCGGGTTTCATCGGCTTCTCGATGCAGTCGGCCCCCAGCGAAGCCACGGTCCCTTTGACGTAGATCCGTGCTTCGTAGATGGAGTCGCCGAGTGCTTCGCCCGCGTCTCCGCAAACGACCAGCCGGCCGGCTTGGGCCATGAAAGCGGACATGTGCCCGATGTTGCCGCCAACCACGATGTCTACGCCTTTCATGGAGATCCCGCAGCGCGCGCCCGCGTTGCCGTCGATCACCACGAGTCCGCCGTGGCCGGTGGCCGCCGCGGATTGTGAGGCGTCGCCTTTCACGTGCACTCTTCCGGACATGATGTTCTCGGCGAGCCCGACGCCGGCATTGCCGTTGATGGTGACGTCGCCTTTTTGGTGCATCCCGGCCGCGTAGTAGCCGGCGTGGCCGTTCAGCGTCACGGTGATGTCGGCGTCGATTCCGACCGCGAGGCTGTGCTTGCCGCCGGGGTTTTCAATGGTCCAGCTTTGCCCGTCCGCCGCGGAATGGAGGGACTGGTTGAGTTCACGCACCGTGCTGGTGGACAAATCGGTGACGGTGGACGTGTCGGCTGTCAGAGTGACCATGTGTAGACCTTCCCAGGTTCGGGTTCAAAGATGCGGGCTGTTTCAATGCCCGGCAGGGAGGCCAAGGCACGGTATTCGGAGGCCATGGCCACATAGTCGTCGGACTCGGCGATGATGGCGGGCTTGCAGGCGATCGGGTCGCGCACCACGGCCAGGCTGTCCGCCGTCGTGACCACAAGCGTGTAGAAGCCGTCGAAGACCTTGCCCAGGTTGGTGAGCGCGGTTTCGAGGTCGTCGCCTTGCTGCAGGCGGGAGGCGACGTAGCGGGCGCCCACCTCGGTGTCGTTGTCCGAGTCGAACACCACGCCTTGGCGCTTGAGTTCGCGCCGGATGGTGGCGTGGTTGGAGAACGATCCGTTATGGACCAGGCACAGATCGTCCGCGACGGAGAAGGGGTGCGAGCCACCTGCCGTGACCGCCGACTCGGTGGCCATGCGGGTATGGGACAAGCCCTGGGTTCCGGCCATCGATTCAAGCCCGTGGTCGGCGGCGATCTGCATCGGATGGCCGACGCCCTTCATGACGGCGACGTGCTCGCCACGGCCGATGATCGTGGCCGTGGGCAGCGTTTCGGTAATGGCTTTGGCCAGGAGGCCGGTCCCGACGGCGGCAGTCACCAAGGTGGTGTCGCCCAGGGCCCTGACCAAGGCATTCGCCGTCGAAGGGAGCAGTTCACCAAGCGACGCCTCGATGGCTTCCGGGACCATGCCTTGGTCCTTGCCGAGGAGACTGAACGTGGACGTGCCTGCCGAGACGAGGCCCGGGGTGTTGTAGACGGCCAAGCCGGCGGAATCGGGTCCGCGGTCCACGATCTGGCACATCATCGAGGACAGTAGCCTGCCCATCTCGGGATGCAGCGAAGGGTTGCGCAGCTGCAGCGCGGCAATTCCGCACATTGTTTTTCCTTATTGTTGGTGGGTTGGCGGGGTGTTTGTCAGATTGATGTGAGGTAATTGCGGATTTCCCAGTCGCTCACTTGGTTATGCCAGGTGAGGAACTCTTCTTCCTTTGCGGCTGCGTAGTAGCGGCCTATTTCTTCGTCGCAGCTGAGGCTCGCGAGGACCACGGGATCTTCGCGCAGTGCCTCCACCGCATGCAGCAACGTGGCGGGGAGTTGATGGGCGTCGGCGCGGGACTCCCCCGGCCCGGAAGGCAGCCCAGGGTCGATGTTCGTTCCCACGCCGTCCATCCCTGCCTCGATAGCGGTCGCGATTGCGAGGTAGGGGTTGGCCGATCCGTCGCCCGAGCGGAGCTCGATGCGCTTGTTGTCCGGCACCCGGATCATGTGGGTGCGATCGTTCCCGCCGAAGGATGCCTTCCGTGGTGACCAGGTTGCCCCGGACGAGCTCGTGGTTGCTCCGGTCCGCTTATAAGAGTTGACGGTCGGTGCGAGGAAGGCCTGGAGCGCGGGCGCGTGCTGAAGGACTCCTCCGATGAAGGAGTAGGCGAGTTCAGACAGTCCGAGTCCTTTGGGGTCGTTTTCGCCTGGAAACAACGGATCGGCGCCGGACCAGAGTGAAAGGTGCAGGTGAAGGCCGGTACCGGTCCTGTCCATGAACGGTTTTGGCATGAAGGTCACGGTCATGCCGCGTTGTTCCGCCAGGATGTTCAGGATGTAGCGGAGGGTGACCACACGATCCGCCGTAGTGAGGGCGTCGGCGTAATTGAAGTTTTGCTCGAATTGCCCGGCGGCGTCCTCGTGGTCGTTGGCGTAGTTGCCCCAACCCAGGCTGTTCATCGCCTCGGAAATGGAGGTCAGATGCTCATACATGCGGGTGACGCCGCGCGCGTCGTAGCAGGGGCGGGGTGAATCGTCGCTTGCATCGGCGGTGCTCAGTGTGCCGTCCGGGTTCTTGGTAACCAGGAAGTACTCCACCTCGGCGCCGATCTTTGCTTGGATTCCTTTGTCCGCGAGCCTGGCGAGGGTGTTCTTCAGGATGACCCGGGGAGCATACGGCCATGGCTTTCCGTCAACATGCGGGTCGCAATGGATGATGGCCAGGCCCTCGCGGATGAAGGGGACCGGGGTGAACGAGGCGAGATCGGGCATGGCAACAAGGTCCGAGTCCTGGGGCTTTTGGCCAATGAGGCCCGCTGCGTAGCCGGCGAATCCCATCGATCCGTTTTCGAGCTCTTCGGCGGCTTCAACAGGCACCAGTTTCGCGCAGGGTTTGCCGGTCATGTCCACGAACGTGGCAAGCAGGAACCGAACATCGTGGGCCTTGGCGATGTCAGCCAGGGAAATACCGTCGGCCTCGGTCGGGGCGGCGGCAGCGTTTGTAACTTCCGGGGTTGCGACAGTTGTCATCGGAACAGTCCTGTTCGATCAGAGTTAGCTGTTAGGAAACGTTGTTGAACCACAGTAACCAAGGCGATATTACAGCCGCTTACCCGCCTCGTTAAATCGGCGTTACGCGATCGCCAAGTGGACACTTCAGAGCGCAACCCGGAATTTACGTTCCCGAAACCACGAATCGTCCACTGCAAGGAATCCTGATTTCATCGCAGTGGCCACCCTGCTTCTGCGAACCCAAACTTTTTCCCTACGGGCAGGCTTCATGCCGTACACCCGTCCGAATCGAACGGATAGATCGATGAACTCTGGAGATGTTGCCTGGATCCTCGCGGCCAGCGCTTTGCTGTGCATCATGATTCCCGGACTCGCACTGTTTTACGGCGGGATGGTGGGTTCCCGCCGCATCCTGAACATGATGATGATGTGTTTCGGCGGCATGAGTATCGTCGCCGTCCTGTGGGCAGTATTCGGCTATTCGCTGGTCTTTGGAAACTCCGTGGCGGGCGCAGGCATTATCGGCGACGTCACTGAGTACCTGGGCCTGGACAAGCTGCTCGCGGCAGATCCCGCCGCGGCCCTTCCCGGAGCGCTGTTCGCCGCCTTCCAGCTCTTCTTCGCAGGAATTACGACGGCGATCATCGCCGGCGCGGCAGCGGGCAGGATGAAATTCGGGGCATGGATGGCCTTTTCCGCTCTGTGGGCGACCCTCGTGTATTTCCCGGTTGCCCACTGGGTCTTCGCCTTCAGCTCACCGGATGGCTCCGTAGTGGGCGGATGGATCGTCAACAACCTCAAGGCCATCGACTTCGCCGGCGGCACCGCAGTCCACATGAACGCCGGTATTGCGTCCCTCGCCCTTGCCATCGTCCTGGGTCGCAGCGCCGGGTGGCCCAAGAGCGAACACACCAAGCCGCACAGCCGGCCGCTGGTCCTGGTCGGCGCCGGACTTCTCTGGGCCGGCTGGTTCGGCTTCAACGCGGGATCTGCACTCACCGCGGGACAGTCCGCCTCCGTGGTTTTCCTCAACACCGCGGTCGCAGGCGCCGCGGGATTGCTCGCCTGGGCCGCCGTCGAACGCTTGAGGCTCGGTAGCGCAAGCAGCATGGGCGCCGCATCGGGCCTCATCGCAGCCCTTGTTGCCATCACTCCCGCGTGCGGGGCGGTCAGCCCGCTCGGCGCCCTCGCCATCGGCGCGATCGCAGGCGCGGTCTGCTCCTTGGCGATCGAATTGAAGTTCCGCCTCGGCTTCGACGATTCCCTCGACGTCGTGGGCGTCCACTTGGTGGGCGGCATCATCGGGACGCTCCTCATCGGGTTCTTCGCCACCGCCGCCGCACCCAACAAGGTCAACGGCTTGTTCTACGGCGGAGGCTTCGGCCTCCTCGGGGTCCAGTCAGTGGCTACCCTTGCCGTCCTTGGATATTCCTTCGTGGTGACATGGATCATCGCGAAAGTCCTGAACATCACCATGGGCCTGCGCATCCATGAGGCCGACGAGCTCCGCGGAATTGACATGGCCGCGCATGCCGAGGAAGCCTATCTCTCAGACGAAGAACCAGTGGAACTGGGTTCGCCGCACCGCGCCTAGCCGCGACTCTCGACACCTCTGGTCGGCCGGTCTACGTTGGGAAAATGAGCGAAGATTCAGCCCCGGACCACACCGTCAAGATAGTCCACGACGGAGTGCAGAACGAGCACCATCCGATTCCCCGGGACGCGGAACGCAGTGAGTTTCCGGAGGAGCGAGCCTCCGCAGCACAGGTTGCGGAGGCTCCGGCTCCTCCGGGACCGGCGGAAAAGACGGACGATGCCATCCCGGATGACCGGGGACTCACCACGGAACCGGCCGCTAGCGACTAGGGCGACTAACCGGCGGCAGGCACCTCGTCTAGTACTTCCGGGGACAAAAGTCGTGGCTGCTTCCTCTGTCCGAGACGAAACCAAGAATCTATTCTGATCATGGACCGGTACATAAACCGTCCACAGGTCGCCGGCACGTCCCGGGAACCCTTCCCGCTCCGGGGACCGTCTCGTTGAGGAGGCGTCTATGTCAACTCCCGATCTGCCCACCCGGGGACCAGCAAGGCCCGGACCATACATCATTTCCGGAATCCTGCTCGCCATCGCCATTGTGGTCCCGTTGTTCGTTCCGGCCTACTCGATCGACAAGCCACGGCTTGCGGGAATGCCGTTCTTCTACTGGTACCAAATGCTGTGGGTCCCCGTCACTGCGGTCATGATCGGCATCGCCTACCGGCTGGTCTCAAAGGAAGATCGACGACGCCGTGACGAAGTGAAGGGCGCACGCACCCCGGAGGAGGAATCATGAGCGCGCTCACGGTTCCGCTGGCGACCATCCCGGAACGGCCGGTGAACGGAGTCGCCCTCACTGTTGTCATCGTCCTCTTCGTCCTGGTGGCCGTCCTCGGATTCTTCGCCGCTCGGTGGCGCGCGGGCAAGGAAACAGGGCTGCACAGCCTGGATGAATGGGGCTTGGGAGGCCGTGGTTTCGGTACGTGGGTGACGTGGTTCCTGCTGGGTGGAGACCTCTACACCGCTTACACCTTCGTGGCTGTTCCGGCGGCCATGTGGGCAACAGGAGCCGTCAGCGGGTTCTTCGCCGTGCCCTACACAATCGTGCTGTATCCGATCGTGTTCCTCCTGATGAGCCGCTTGTGGTCGGTCTCCCACCGGCATGGTTTCGTCACGCCGGCCGATTTCGTGGGAGGCCGGTACGGCAGCAGGCCACTGACAATTGCAGTCGCGGTCACCGGCATCGTCGCCACGATGCCTTATATCGCCCTGCAGTTGGTGGGAATCAAGGCCGTACTCACCGTGCTGGGCCTCGGCAGCGCCCAAAACGCGCTGCTGACGGACCTTCCGCTGATCATCGCGTTCGTCGTCCTCGCCGCCTACACCTACACCTCGGGCTTGCGCGCCCCCGCCCTGATCGCCGTCGTGAAGGACCTCCTGATCTATCTGGCAGTGATCGTCGCGATCATCTACCTGCCCATCAAGTTCGGAGGTTGGGACAACATCTTCGGTGCCGCGCAAACGAAGCTGGATGCGGTCAACCCGGCAACGGGAAAGGCCGCCGGAGTCTTCATCCCGGGTGCCGCCAGCTACTCCGCCTATTGGACACTCGCCATCGGCTCAGCCTTGGCCCTGTTCATGTACCCGCACTCGGTCACGGGCGTCCTCGCAACGAAGAGCCGGAATACCATCCGCAAGAACGCGGCGGTCCTTCCGCTGTACTCGTTGATGCTCGGGTTCCTTGCCCTCCTCGGCTACGCGGCGATCTATGCAGGTACCAAGCCCATCGACCTTAACGGCGCCGTCAACCCTCAGCTCGTGGTTCCGCAATTGTTCCTCGACCACTTCCCGGCCTGGTTCGCGGGCATCGCGCTTGCAGCCATCGCGATAGGGGCGCTTGTCCCCGCGGCCATCATGTCCATCGCGGCGGCCAACCTGTTCACGCGGAACATCTACCGCGACTTGATCCGGCCCGACGCAGACCCCAAGCAGGAAGCAAAGGTTTCCAAGATCGCCTCCCTCGTGGTGAAGTTCGGCGCCTTGATCTTCGTCATCGCGATGGACCAGTCGGCGGCCATCAACATGCAGCTCCTCGGTGGTATTTGGATCCTGCAGACCTTCCCGTCCATCGTCGCGGGCCTTTACACGCGGTGGTTCCACCGTTGGGCCCTTTTCGTCGGGTGGGCCGTCGGAATCATCTACGGGACCGTTGCGGCGTACAACGTGGTGAATCCGGTAACGAAGGCCAACTTCGGCGGCTCCATTGCGGCTATTCCCGGTACCAATGTGCAGGTCTACATCGCAGTGGCGGCGTTCGCGCTGAATCTGATAGTCGCCGTCGTCCTGAGCCTGGTATTCCGCGCGATGAAACTCCCGGACGGGAAGGACATCACACGGGAATCCGACTACGGAGCCGATGAGAACGACCCCAAGGTAGCCGAGCTCGAGCGGGAATATCCGTTCACTGGAACCGGAGGGGCCAACCTTTGACCGGTATCGACTCCCAGGCGGTTCGGGACTGAACGGTTCGACGACGACGGCGAGCTACCGCCGTCGTCGTTCCGTCTCCGGTGGTGGTTCTGGCGGCCGGCGGCCTGGTGGTGGTTCTGGCGGCCGGTGCCCCGGGGCGGGCGGCGGAGGGCCGTGCCCCGGCGGGGGCGGTCCGGGAATATGCCGCAGGAGGTGCGGAGGCGGTGGTGGCGGCGGGCCTGTAGGCGGTTCCGCGCCAGCCGAACCTCCCTTGGCGTAGCTGTCAGCTTGAGTCGAGTCGTCGGCCGCGATGCCGAAATACCTGTAAAGCTCCTGCTCTTGGTCGGAGGTGATCACGCCGCGGTCGCTGTCGATCCGAGGACCGTTTTTCACTGTTTCCTTGCCGAACGCCACCCTGATGGTTGATTCGTCGAGGACGGCGTCGGCGAGCGGGACGAACGACTCGGACATGCCGAAAAATCCTGTCCGCACGGTGACGAACACGGGATCTCCGGAGTCGCCGCTGGTGAAGATTTGTTCAACGGACCCGATCTTCTCGCCATTGGCATCAACCACGATGCCACCGTTGAGGACAATGCCGTCAATGTCCTGCAGGCTCAGCATGCCAATACCCTCCTCCAGCCAGGATTCACCATCCGGTTGCCGCCAGCGCCAAAGCGGCGAGCAGTACCGTCAACGGCGCCACGATCAGCCCGAAGACCGCGTAGCCCTTCCATGTAATCATGACGTTCATCCGGGCGAGCCGGTCATGCCAAAGCAAGGTAGCCAGGGATGCCCACGGGGTAATCAACGGCCCCGCATTGACGCCGATCAACAGCGCCGCGAGCCGCTCCGGGGTTCCGGCGACAGGTTCGGCCAGCAAATATGCGGGCAGGTTGTTCAGCACGTTCGACGTCAAACCGCCCGATGCCGCCAACCGGACCAGGTCCCCCGTGCCGTCGCCCTCCCCTGCCAGCGCGGCAAACAGCAGCGGAGCGCCCAAGTGGCGCGCCGTTTCCATCACCACGAACAGCCCGGCGGCAAACAGCAGCAAGGACCAGGGAACAAGCGAGACTTTGAGTACCCGCGGTCGCCTGACGGCGAATGCCGCAAGGAGAACAACGGCGGCCCCCGCAGCGGGGATCCACACCACCACCCCGGAAACCAGCGCCGGCAGCAGGAGGGCCAACACGGCCGCGGCAATCACGAGCAGCATCCGGTCACCCAAACCACGGCTCCGCTCCCCCACGGCGTGCCGATCGGACCTGATCCGGTTCACAGGGATCCGTGGATACCGCTTGCGGAGATCACGGCGGAAGACGATGCAGATGAAAACCAGCGGCACGAGGGCTGCCGCTAAAGACGGGGCCCACATGAGGGCGGCGAAACCGGCCGGGCTAACGCTACCAAGGCTGTGCTGGGCCAAGAGGTTGCTCAGGTTGGAAATGGGCAGCAGCAGGCTTGCCGTGTTGGCCAGCCACACGGTGGTCAAAGCGAAGGGCAACACCGGCAGCCCTGCTTGGCGGGTCACGCTGACCACCACGGGCGTCAGCAGCACCGCCGTCGTATCCAAGGACAGGAAGATGGTGCAGAGAGCCGCGGACACGGCCACGAGCAACCACAAAACGAGGCTGTATCCGCGGCCCCAATGCCGGAGCCGCCGCGCGATCCACAGAAAGACCCCGGCCTCGCTGGCGAGTTCCGTCACCACTGTCATCGCGACGACGAAGGCCAGGATCGGAGCCGTCCGGTCAATGAGCGCCACCAAATCCCCGACGGGCAAGGCCCCCACGGCAACCGCTGCGATTCCGGCCACCAGCAAGACGGCCCCGACGATCGCCAGACGCATGATCGGATTGTATCCCGGGCAGAGTGAACTCCGGACAAACACACGCCTTGCGATCGGCATAGGCTATCGACCGTGGACACGCGCAAATTGAAGTACTTCCTGGCCGTCGTCGACCACGACGGATTCAACCGCGCCGCGGAACACCTGCTCATCGCCCAGCCATCGCTGTCGCAAACGATCGCCAGCCTGGAGAAGGAACTCGGGGTTCCGCTTTTCCACCGGATCGGACGAAAGGCGGTTCTCAGCGAGGCCGGCAAGGAGCTGGTAGGTCCGGCGAGGCTCGTGATGCGCGACCTCGACGCCGCGCAGTCGGCGGTTCAATCCCTTCGTGGTGTCCGCAGCGGCCGGCTCGACATCATCACGATGCCTTCGCCTGGCATCGAGCCCCTCACGTCCATGATCGCGGCGTTCACCACGCTCCACCCTTCAGTAAGGCTCAACGTCAGCGCCGCCTTCACACCGGAGGAAGTCATCGAGTCCGTCCGAAGCGGCAGCACCGAAATCGGACTGGCAGGCTCGCCCACTCCCATCCGGGTCCCCGGAGTCCAAGTCCTCGAATTAGAGCAACAACCGCTCATCCTCATCGTCAATCCCCGCACAGACACCTTCGACCCCGGGAAAAGCGCCATCCACAGGGAAGACCTGGGCGGCCATCGAATCATCGCGAGCCAGCGCGGTTCCCTCATGCGATGGCTCGTCGACGACGCGTTGGCGCGCGGCATCAAGGTGGAGATCGTGGTCGAAGTCGCCCACCGGACCTCCATCCTGCCCCTGGTCCTGGCGGGCGTCGGGCACGCGGTGATGCCGTCGTCGTGGGCTCCTACGGCGCACAAAGCCGGACTCCGCACGGTACTGATCGAACCGGTGAGCCACCTGGACGTCGCGGTTCTGAGCCGCAAGGATAACCTCACCCCGGCGGCCCGCGCCTTCCTCGAAGTCGCCGGAGAGCACCGGCAAACAACAGATTGATAGGCCACACCTATCAGGCGTATCGAAACTAAGTCTTAGACGCCGCCTAGCGGCTGCCCGTCTACTTGAAGAGGAAGGCAGTGTGACTCTGCTAACAAACTCAACGAGGAGGTAGGCATGAGCGCCACCCAAAAATTCAGCATCGCATCCATTCCCGCAGATGGAGTAGGCAAGGAAGTCGTCGCCGCCGGTCGCCGTGTCCTGGACGCCCTCGCGGAAAACTCCAACGGCAAGTTCGCTTTCGATTGGACCGAGTTCCCCTGGGGTTCGGAGTACTACGCCAAGACCGGCCTCATGATGGATCCAAACGGCCTCGAAGCCCTCAAGGACTTCGACGCGATCTACTTCGGGGCCGTCGGATGGGAAAACGTCCCCGACCACATCAGCCTGTGGGGGCTGCGCCTCAACATCACCCAGAATTTCGACCAATGGGCCAATATCCGCCCGGTCAAGTTCCTCCCCGGCGTCGAGTCGCCGTTGCGCAAGGCGGACAACACGGAACTCGACTGGATCGTGGTCCGCGAAAACAGCGAAGGCGAATACGCGGGCCTCGGCGGCCGCAACCTGAGCGGCCGCGGCCCGGGCAACGAGGTCGCCCTGCAGACCGCGCTTTTCACCGAGAAGGGCTGCGAGCGCATCATGCGTTTCGCATTCGACCTTGCCCGGACCCGCACAGTCAAGAAGGTTTCCTCCGTCACCAAGTCGAACGCGCAGCAGTACGGCATGGTCCTCTGGGACGAAACCTTCAAGCGCGTCGCCCTCGACTACCCGGATGTACAGACCGAGAGCGTCTTGGTGGATGCCATGAGCGCCAAGTTCATCCTCAAGCCCGAGGACCTGTCCGTCGTGGTGGCCTCGAACCTGAACGCAGACATCCTCTCCGACCTCGGTTCTGCCCTTGCCGGCAGCCTCGGCCTCGCGGCGAGCGCGAACCTGAACCCGGAGCGCCGCTTCCCCAGCATGTTCGAGCCCGTCCACGGCTCCGCTCCGGACATCGCAGGGAAGGGCGTCAGCAACCCGATCGGCGCCATCGCGAGCGCCGCCCTCATGCTCGACCACTTCGGCCTCCACGAGGAAGCCCGCTTGGTCGAAGCCGCCATCGAGCAGGCCACAGGTTCCGGCCACCTGACGCGCGACGTCGGCGGCGAAGCCACCACGAACGACGTCACCGAAGCGATCGTCACGGCACTCACCCGCAACCTGGCCGCCGTCTGACCGCGGAAGATTACGACGGCGGCCAGCCGGCCGCGGTCGTAATCCCCAACACATCTCCAGAGACATTCCACAATGAGGTAGGAATCATGGGACACACACCACTTGCCGGTCACGCGACGCCGGCCCCCAAGAAGCGCTGGTACCGGCAACTGTATTTTTGGGTACTGACAGCCATTCTGATCGGCGTCCTCGTGGGCTGGCTCGCCCCAGGCGCCGGGGTCGCGATGGAGCCGATCGGAACCACCTTCGTCAACGCGATGAAGATGCTCATCGGTCCGATCGTCTTCCTCACGATCGTCGGAGGCATCGCCAGCGTGGCGGACTTGAAGAGGGTGGGCATGACGGGCCTCAAGGCCCTGACCTACTTCCAGGTCGGGACCATATGCGCCCTGGTTTTCGGCTTGGTTGCGATCAATATCTTCCGTCTGGGCGAGGGCGTCAACGCCAACGCCAGCACCATCAAGACGACGGACGCAGCCGCCAAGCTCATCGCCTCCGGAACGCACGAGCAATGGTGGCAGTTCCTCACGGACATCATTCCGACCAGCGTCATCCAGCCCTTCGTCGAGGGCGACATCCTGCAGATTATCTTCATCGCCGTCGTTTTCGGCATCGCGTTGAACGCCCTGGGCACAGTGGGCGCGCCTGTCCTGGACGGGGTGCAGCGGCTCACCGGGGTGATGTTCAAGATCCTCGGCTTCATCATGAAAGCGGCCCCGCTGGGCGCCTTCGGGGCAATGGCCTTCGCCGTGGGCAAATACGGCGTTTCCTCGCTCACCAGCATGGGCGGCTTGATTGCGCTGTTCTACGCGACGTCCATCCTGTTCGTGGTGGTGGTCCTTGGGTCCGTCATGGCCTTCCTGAAGCTGAATATCTTCACGATGATCCGGCACCTCAAAGAGGAGTACATGGTCATCCTCGGGACATCGACCGCCGAACCCGCGTTGCCGGGCCTGATGCGCAAGCTTGAGCACGCCGGGGTCAAGAAGGAAACTGTGGGCCTCGTGGTGCCGACCGGCTACAGCTTCAACCTCGACGGTGCGGCGATCTATTTGTCCCTTGCCGCCTTGTACATCGCGCAGGCCACCAACACGCACCTGACCATCGGCCAGCAGCTGGGACTGCTTGCTGTCATGCTTCTGACGTCGAAGGGCGCGGCGGGCGTCGCGGGCGGCGGTTTCATCGCACTCACGGCCACCCTCACCACCCTCGGAACCGTTCCCGCTGCGGGGATCATGCTCATCTTCGGGATCGACAAGTTCATGTCCGAGTGCCGCGCGCTGGTGAACTTCACCGGTAACGCTGTGGCCACGCTGTTCATCGCGCGGTGGGACCGGACCCTCGACGTCGACCGCGTCCGCCGGGTCTTCGCCGGGGAGATCGTGGATACCCTGCCGGGCGAGGAGGCGGCGGACACCCGCCCAGACACCCCGGAGGACAACGCTCCCGGGCGACCCGCCGACGTCGAACCCGCCTTGACCGCGAGCCGCCGCCCCGCCTATTCGGAACCCGTCTGACATGACCAACGCAACGGCCCCGAAGACGGTCCTCATCGCACCCGACAAGTTCAAGGGGAGCCTGACCGCCGCGGAGGTTGCGGATGCGCTGGCCGCAGGGCTTCGCTCCGCCGCCGGGACGTCCGGCAACGCGGAGGATACGGTCCGGTGCGAGATCCTTCCACTCGCGGACGGAGGCGACGGCAGTGTGGATGCCGCCGTCGCCTCCGGCTTCACCCGCTACCAGTGCAACGTCGCAGGTCCCACGGGGTTGCCGGTCCGGGCGGGCATAGCGTTCGACGGCGTCACGGCAGTCGTGGAGGTCGCGAACACTTGCGGACTCGCACTGCTGCCTTCCGGTCGTTTGGAGGCGTTTGGCGCCTCCAGCCGTGGTTTTGGCGAAGCCATCCTGTTCACGTTGTTGCTGAAACCCTTGCGGATTGTGCTGGCGCTTGGCGGCAGCTCGAGCACCGACGGCGGCATGGGCATGCTCAGCGCGCTCGGCTTCCGTTTCCTAGACGCTTCCGGGCGGGAACTGGCGGGCGACGGCCGGAACCTGGGCTTGGTCCACTCGGTGTCAGGCCGGGCGGTTCCCGGGCTCGCCGACGTCGAACTCGTCCTGGCGAGCGACGTCCACAACCCGCTCCACGGTCTGCAGGGAGCCGCCGCGGTATTCGGTCCGCAAAAGGGGGCTTCTCCCGAGGACGTGAAAGTGCTCGACGCCGGGCTGCGGCATTTCGTTTCTGCGCTGGCTTCCGCGGGGTTTAGTGACGCGACGGCCCTGGCCCAGCATTCCGGCGCCGGAAGCGCTGGCGGGATCGGCTTTTCCTGCATGCTGTTGGGCGCCATGCAGGTATCGGGAGCGGACTATTTCCTGGATTTGCTGGACTTCGATTCCCGCCAGGAAGGCTGTTGCCTTGTTGTCACCGGCGAGGGAAGCCTTGACGAGCAGACCCTCGACGGAAAGCTGCCGGCCGCCGTCGCCCGCCGTTCCGGCGCCCGCCCGGTGGTCGCCGTCGCGGGCCGCTCGCTGCTCCCCCGCGAGCGCTGGTCCGAAATGTCGCTCTCGCGGGTTTACGCGCTGTCCGAATACACGGACCGCGACTCCTCGAAGGACCCGGCGCTGTCCGCGGAATTGTTGCGGCGGATCGGGAGGCAGATCGGGGAAGGGTTGGGGTAAGAGCAACTGACCGTGTCAGCGGTTCTTGTAGATGTCCCTGCGGTTTCCGACGGCGACGACGAGGACGGTGAGAACGTTGCCGCGGATTTCGTAGATGATCCGGTAATCACCGGTCCGCACACGCCATTCCCCATCGCCCCCGACAAGCTTTTTCGCTCCAGGGGGCCGTGGATTGTCGGACAGCAGTTCAATGGCTGCGGCGACACGTTGGCGGGCCTGCGGATCGAGCTTGCGCAGCTGCCGCAGGGCCGCCTGGTCAACCCGGACGGTGTAAGTCACAGCAGGCCCAGATCGGCCTTGACCTCATCCCACGGTACTGTCTCAGCTCCAGCAGCGCGTTCCTCGCGTGCGGCCTGGGCTGCACGGAGGTCTTCCAGATCTTCGGCCGCCTCCAGCAGGCGGTCCAGGTCTTCGGCATCGATCACGGCCGCCAAGCGCTTCCCATGCTTGGTCAGCCACACAGGTTCGTGTTGCATCCTCGCAGCATCGACAGCCTCGGCCAGGTGCGTGCGCGCGGCAGTCAGGGTCATTTCACTCATGGATCGATTTTATGCAGCAGCGCATAAAATGTATAGATTGTACATTTTGTGCAAATTAGCGCCCGATTAGTCCCTCCCCTCCTTGTGCATTAGCCGCCGCAGTCGCATCATGGAGCCGTGACCCGCCAGTACGCGGGGAAACACCGCGGGCCTACAGTTTCCCCGCACGGACAAGCCAGGGGTGCGGCATGACGGAACCGGCCATCGAACTTACCGGCCTGACCAAACGGTTCGGCTCCTTCACCGCTGTCGATGGCCTCAGCCTCAGCGTGGAACGTGGGGAGATCTTCGGTTTGCTCGGCCCAAACGGTTCCGGCAAGACCACCACCATCGACATGATCAGCGGACTGAGCCGACCCACCTCGGGTTCCATCACGGTCCTCGGCACGGACGTGCTCACGGACCCCCGCAAGATCCGGCGCTCGCTCGGAACCGTGCCCCAGGAAAACGCGCTCTACGAGGAACTCACTGCCGAGGCCAACTTGAAGTTCCACGCCGATCTCTTCGAAGTGCCCAGGAAAGGCCTGGACCAGAAAATCACTGCCCTGCTTGAGCTCGCCCAGTTGCAGGAGCGCCGGAAGAGTCGCGTATCAACCTTCTCCGGCGGCATGAAGCGACGGCTGGCCCTCGTCCGGGCGATGCTTCATGAACCCGAACTGCTGTACTTCGACGAGCCAACGCTCGGCGTCGACGTTCAGAGCAGGCACGATCTGTGGGACCGGATCCTTGAACTCAAGGCCCGCGGCACCACGGTCCTGATCACCAGCAACTACCTCGAGGAAGCGAATGCCCTCTGCGACCGCCTGGCCATTATCGACCGTGGCCGGCTCGTGGCACTCGATTCACCGTCCAGGCTCCGCCACAGTTTTGGCGACACGGTGCTTGAAATGCGCACGCACCCTACGCCCGGTGAAGACATCGTCCGGAGAGTCACAGCGCTCCCCGGGGTCGTCTCCGCGATCGCCTCCGACGGTTCCTTGAAGGTCACAGTGGAAGGCGGTGCGGATGTCACAGGCAAGGTGGTGACCGAGGTGGTCGGCTGGACGAGCCTCCAGGAGATCCAGAGCCGTGAGCCGAGCCTGGACGAAGTCTTCCTCAGCCTGACCGGCAAGGAGCTCAGGGAATGAGCGTCCGCCATAACCTGCGCGTCGTTCGCGCCGTGGCCGCCGCGGACATCCGCCTTACCCTCCGCGAACCGCTCTTCGCAATCATCGGGATCCTCATCCCGATCAACTTCCTGCTGCTGTTCCTTCTCTTCGCGATCAGCGGCGGCCAGGCGCCGATCGCCGTGGTGCTGAATGACCGCGGGCCCCTCGCGGAACAGTTCGTCCAAGCGATGGGCAACTCGTCGTCGTTCATCATCCATCCGGCGTCTGCGGATGACGCCGAACGCGAGATCCGCGCCGGCAGTATTGTCGCCGTCGTGACCGTGCCGCAAGGGTTCGACGCTGCCCTGGCCGCCAAAGCACCGATCGACATTCCCGTGGAAGTCAACAACCTGAACGTCGACTTCACCAACGACATCCGGCGGGCCATCCCGCTCTCGATCACGTCCTTTTACGCGAACGCTTTTCCCCAACAGGTGGTGGTGACCGCGCGCGAATCCGATGTTCAGCCGCAGGACACGGGCTACATTCCCTATCTCGCCGTGAGCATCATGGTGGCCGGCCTCATGCTCGCGTCCCTCCTCCAGGGCAGCGTGAACACGGCGCGGGACTACGAACTCGGGACGGCCAAGGAACTTGCCCTGGCCCCGGTGAGCCGGCTGACCATCGGGGTCGGCAAGGTGCTGGGTGCCGCCGCCCTCGCCACAGCGTCCGCGCTGCTGCTTCTCGTCGTCGTGGTCCTCTTCATCGGAGTGCGTCCGCTCCATCCGCTCGAGGTCCTGGGCTTCGGGCTCTTGATTCTCGCGGCCTTCCTCGCCATCGGCGTCCTGGTCGGGACGCTCGTCCGACGGCGGCAGCAAGCCATTCCCCTGTCCATCGCCGCAGTGCTCCCGCTGTTTTTCCTGAGCGGTCCGTTCGGTCCGGCGAATTGGTTGGGCACAGTCCCCGGCGCCATCGCGGCGGCGTCACCCCTCACCTACGCGATCGCCGCTTTCCAGCATGCGTTCCACGGCTACCAGACCTCGCCCCAAGGCTTGACCGCGGACGCGATCGTGCTCGCCGCCTTCTCGGTGGTGGCGGTAGCGCTTGCCGCTTTCGCCTTCGGTCGGCGGGGAGCGCGGCAATGACGGGGGCGAACTGATGGCCGTGCGACGCGCGGTGGCCGCCATCGCCGCGAAAGATATCCTGACGTGGTTCCGGACGCCGTCGGCGATTGTCGCCAGCCTGCTGCCGCCTGTGGCATTCCTCCTGATCATCTTCGTCGTGGCGGGCGCGGTGGGCCGCAACCCGGTGGCCCTCGTGGTCGAGGACAACGGGCCGCAGGCACAGCGCCTCGTCTCGGTGCTTGAGGGTTCGGACGCGTTCCGTGTCCGGAGGACAACGCCCGACGACGCCACGCACCTGCTGGACACGCTGCAGGTTGCGGGGGTGATCACCGTTCCCGCCTCGTTCGACGACGACTTCCGCGCACACCGGCCCGACCCCGTCAGCGTCCGCATCAACAACCTGAACCTGGACTTCACCAACGACCTGCGCCGATCCGTTCCCGCGGCCATCACCGAGTTCTACGCAGGGCAAGCGGAGACTCCCATCACCGTCGGCGTCGCCGAATCGGACCTGCGGCCACACGACGTCAACCTCGTCCAGTTCGAACTCGTCCCCATCCTCGTGCTCCTGCTCACCATCATGGGCGTCGTCAACGGCGGTTTGGCCGCCGCACGGGAGTTCGAAGAACTGACCATCAAGGCGCTCTTGCTCTCGCCCATCAGCCGCGGAACGCTGATCGCCGGGAAAATCCTCGCATGCTGGGTGACCACCATGATGGTGGCGGCGCTGGTGCTGATCCTGTCGTACGCGTTCGGCGTCCTTCAACCAGTCGGATGGTATTGGTTACCGGCAATCGCGGCGATCGGATTGATCGCCCTGGCCGGCGCAGGCCTTGGAACAGCCCTCGGAGGGGCACTTCGCCGTTTTTCGGCCGTCGCCGGAGCCGGGATCAACCTTTCGATCTACCTCTTCTTCCTCAGCGGCGGGATCGGCGTCGCTGCGTTCCTGCCCGAGTGGATCCAGGCCGTCGCCCACTTCACGCCAACGTTCTACGGCGTCGACGCACTGGAAGCCGCCATCTTCTACCAATCGACGGACAACCTCGGACGGGACCTCACGGTCCTTTTGGCGACTGCCGCCGTCGGACTCGGTTTGGGAATCATCAGCCTCCGACGGCGGCTGGTCGCCTCCTAGCGCCAGCTAGCATGGCTGCCATGGGAACCATCGAACTAGTCACCATCGAAGTCGCTGATACGACGGCGGCCGAAGCCTTCTACTCCGCTGCCTTCGGACCCGACAGCAAGGTTCGCGTGCGGGAATCGCAAGAGCCGAGCACGGGCTTCCGCGGATTCACCATGTCACTTGTGGTGCCCCAGCCCGCCACCGTCAACAGCCTCATCGACAATGCACTCGCTGCTGGCGCCACGGTCATCAAACCAGCCGCGAAGTCGTTGTGGGGATACGGCGGCGGGTTCCAGGCGCCGGACGGCACGATCTGGACCGTCGCGTCCTCTTCGAAGAAGGACACCGCTCCGGACACCGGGCAGATCGATGCGATCGTGCTCCAGCTCGGCGTCGCGGACGCTGCAGCGAGCAAGAAGTTCTACCTGGACCATGGCCTCGCCGTTTCCAAGGGTTTCGGCAGCCGATACGTCGAGTTCGACACCGGTCCCGTTAGGCTGTCCCTCATCAAACGTGACGCGCTCGCCAAGACCGCCGGTGTCTCGTCGGACGGAACCGGTTCCCACCGGCTCCGGATCGGCGGCGATGCGGGCGCGTTCACCGATCCGGATGGCTTCGTTTGGGAGGCGCTCGACGGGTGAGGTGGGGGCCGCCGTCGGGGCGAGGGCCGCCGTCGGCCGCCCTCGCCTGTACAGCGCGCACGCGGGTAACGTTCAGGTTTCTCTGGGATGATCCCGCCATGACTGAACCGGTTCGCGAACAGACTCAGCCCAGCCTCTCCCTTCCTTCCCGCGCGTCATTTGTGGCGAGCAAAGTTCCCGAGGTAACCGCATACTTCTGGATCACGAAAATCCTCACCACGGGGATGGGCGAAACGACCTCCGACTTCCTCGTGACATCGATGGACCCTGCTATCGCCGTCGCGCTTGGGTTTGTTGGATTGGTTCTCGCACTTGTGCTGCAATTCGCCGTCCGCCGATACGTCCCGTGGATCTATTGGTCCGCCGTCGTGATGGTCAGCGTGTTCGGCACCATGGCGGCCGACGTCCTGCATGTTGGGCTTGGAGTGCCATACGCGATTTCGACGGCGTTCTTCACCGTGGCGCTCGGCGTCGTGTTCTTGCTGTGGCACCGCGTCGAACGGACGTTGTCCATCCACAGCATCCACACCCGCCGTCGAGAGCTCTTCTATTGGGCCACCGTCCTCACCACCTTCGCCCTCGGCACGGCCGCGGGCGACTGGACGGCGATGACTTTGAAACTTGGCTACTTCCCTTCAGCCCTGTTGTTCGCAGTGATCATCGCCATCCCGGCATTTGCATACAAGCGCCTCGGACTCAATGCGGTGGCTAGCTTCTGGTTCGCCTACATCGCCACCCGGCCGCTTGGCGCGTCGATCGCCGACTGGATGGCAGTGAGCCCCGCGCGCGGAGGCCTGGGATGGGGTTCCGGGCCGGTCAGCCTGGCGTGGAGTGCGCTGATCTTGGGGTTTGTCGTCTACCTTGCGGTGACGGGGAAGGATGTTGAAAAGGAGGGACGGTGACCGTGTTCGGCTCTCGCCGGGCAACCCGCTGAGCGATATATTCGGAGGGTCTCGAAGGAGCGTCCCATGACTGATACCCAACCTGTCCTCGTTGTCGGCGGCACTGGCCACGTCGGTGCCAAGGTGGTCGACGAACTTCTCGCACGCGGCAAGGCCGTTCGTGCCCTGGTGAGGCCCGGTTCCGACGCCGGCAAGCTTGAAGCCAAAGGCGTTGAGATTGCGCGCGGTGACATGCTTGACCTAGGTTCGCTCATTGCGGCAATGACGGGGGCTGACGCCGTCATCACTTCAGCGGCCGGCTACACTCGGCGGGACAAACGGGCTTTGGAGATCGATACCGTCGGCAACACCAACCTCGCCATAGCCGCCAGCAATGCCGGGATCCGACGGTTCGTCCTGGTCAGCATCCTCACCTCGGACCAGACCCCGGACGTCCCCCACTTCTGGCACAAGAAGCTGACGGAGGACAAGCTGCAGGCGTTGCGCGTCCCGTTCGTAGCGCTTCGCCCGGGCGCATTCCTTGATCAGGTGACCCAGATGAGCGGCGACCCCTTCGAGAAGAAGCGTCTCACCTGGTTCGGCACCAAGACAGTTCCACTTACCTTCGTCCTCACCTCCGACCTTGCCGCCTATCTCGCGGCCGCTGTCGATGCCGACGTCGCCGACGGCGAACGGATCGATATCGGCTGGGATCGCCCGGTCAGCATGCAAGATGTCGCAGACATCGCCTCGACAATTGCGGGCGAAAAAATCAGCGTCCGTTCCGTCCCCGCCGGTTTTGTCAGCACCCTTGGCACCGTTGTTGGGCCGTTCGTCCCGATGGTCAAAGACATGAGTTCCATGCTCGCCTGGTTCGAGACCGGCAAATACGTCGCAGACACCACGCGCCAAGCCCAGGTTTTCGGACCGGTCCCGACGGCGGAAGACGCCGTCGCACGATTCGCCCGGGAGCTGGGGCACTAGTTAGCGCCTGTGCCGGGAGCGAAGCCAACGCCGGGTGAGGTCAAAAATGCTCACGACGACCAATGAGATGGCGAACGCCAGTGCGACGGCGAGCGTTTCCCGCACTACGTTCCGACCAGTCCACCAGCCGTAATTGGCGATCATCACTATGAGCGTCAAGAGTGCCGCCCGGCCGACGCGCGATGGCCACGCCGGCTTGCCGGGACCTTGCTTACTCATGCTTTCGACACCCCTAAGCTCTCCCTGTTTGGCGACTCACACCGATGTCCTTTTGAAAGCGCCGACCCAGAGAGCTCAGGGGCAACGACAAAGGCTCGCATGCTGGGTGACCCGTTATGCTCAACTCATGTTGCCCGAACGCCATCTTGCCGAGCTGTCCGGCAGCCTCGATACCCTCAGAACGCTTGCCCGTCAGCCTGCGGAGACTCTCGCCAGGCCGGTTCCGGCTTGTCCGGGTTGGAGTCTCGCCGATCTTTTCGGTCACATCGGGGTGATCGAGCGGTGGGCAGCCGAAATAGTCCGCGGCGGCAAGTTTGTCAAAGAGGGAAAAGCACCAGAGGAGCACGCCGAAGCATGGTTCCTCAACGGTGCAGGTGCTTTCCTCGAAACGATGGCAGCGCTTGATCCCGAGGCACAGTGCTGGACTTTCGGCCCCGCGCCGCACACGGCCGCATTTTGGCTTCGGCGCCAGGCGCACGAACATGCCATCCATCTCGTGGACGCTTGCCAAGCTTCCGGACTGGATATTCCGGCGTTCGCCGAGGACTTCCTGCTTGACGGCATCGACGAGGCATTGGCAATGTTCGCCCCGCGCCAAATCCGGTTGGAGCGAATGGCACCGCTAGGCCAGGCGGTGACTTTCATCGTGCCCGACGCCACCAGCTGGACCCTCGGTGAAGGGACGGCCGCTGCGACAATTTCCGCTCCGCTGCGCGAAATGTATCCCGCGCTCTGGGGACGCTCAAACCTTGCAGACACTGCGCTTATCGAAGGCGACGCCGAACTTGCGCATCGGGCGATCCAAGGTCCGCTGACCCCCTGAATAAGTTCCGAAAACGTCAAGGTTCGTTCAAACGGTCTGGTTCCGCATTCCCCTAGACCAAGAGGACTTTCAGTCTTCCGGAACCATGAGGGAACCCGGTCGAACCTGGTACGTTTCAAGTGCGGGTTCCGTCAAAACGGCACCGACGGCAGCAGCTGTTCCCGCCACGAACACTGACCTCGCGTAGATTTCATTGCCAACGAACCAAGCCCCATCATTTGGAAGCCAGTTCATGGCGAGCCTATTTGGCGGAGAATCGATGGGTTCAAGTGCACTCTCCGGACCTCCGCGTCGAACGTGCATGACCCTCTGCTGGCCGATGACGATGGTCGGTGTCGCTAGAACTTCATCCAGCAGCGAACTGTAGCCTTCCCAGACAAAGAACATGAAGTCACGCGACTTTGTGTGCTCTAAAAGGATGGTGGACAACCTTAGAGCTACTTCTCGATCAAGGGTTCCGGACTCGGGTTCGTAATATCGGTTTGGGTCAGGATGAACGGCCGAGACTATGTCGCTCCATTGGGTCGCACTGTCCAAGGTCATACTGCGTCCAACCAGATCCGACCAACGCAATCGACGGCCCTCGGGAGTTCTAACGGGGTTCAGAACTCGGGCAAATGCGGCATAGCTTGGTGGTACCAGCGCCGAAAGTGCTCCGGGAGTGTGGCCTGCGATCTCCCCCACGTACCACTCGAGTGTCATTTCCTGATTCAGATCAATCACACTCCTTCATTTGAGCCTCCTGAGTGATATCGAGAGCAAGAACCCAGCTCACTGTGTTCACAAATCTTTCAGCATGCAGTTCTGGTTCCGCTAGGTACTCGGCACTGACCGATAAGACCACGTTTCCACTGCCGGGCAACGCATCGCTCGGCAATCTGACCATCACGGTGTTGTTCTCAGCACTTGTTGTGCAAACACTGTGATCCGTCGGAGTGCAAATAAAGGTTCGATCAGGTGCAGAAAGCGGATCAATCCCAGCCAATGGCCCGTCAAAAATGGATATTTGCAGATATTCAGGGGCTAGGGAATCGCTCAGAGTGATCTGACTAGGGGCACGTCCACTCACCCCAAACGGAGAGGGAAAGTTTCCCGACTGATCCAGGCGTTCTGTATGAACTCCGTACTTCCAATCCACCGTGTAGGGGCGGATCTGCATAGCACCGTAAGTGAGGCTTGGCGGGCGAGGACGAGCCCCCTTGTACTCTCTCATGGGTATCCGCTGGGCCTTCGTCGTCTCAGGCCCCATTGGCGCTGTTGAGTCGGCTGCACACGAGCCTGCGGTGACGGACAGGAAGAGCCCACCCGCCACCGAGGCCAGCATATTTAGGAGTCGCATCCGAATCGCGTCTCGACGTCGCTTGAAGTTCTCGCGACGTAATTCGTGCCACCGATCGTCACGCGATGATATCCATTGCCGCGATAGGTCTGCAGACTGGTATTCCCGCAGACGGCCTTGGCATTGACGTCGAGGCGAGCCAAGCGATTGGTTGCGGACGCACTGTTGAATGCCGAACGATGCCACACTCCGAACCATCCCGCTTTCATTATCTCGGCGCCTGCTACTTGGTAAGACGGCGCGCTTCTGCAATCTCGTATCCCGGCGTGCACTGACGACATTCCACCGCTTAAGTGCACCCTCTCTGTGTATCCAGCACAGCCATAAGGGTTGCCATTGATTAGCGCCCTGACGCCCATTGAACCGGGGTTCTGTTCAGCTCTCATCTGCGAATAGGAGGAGTCGCTAAAGACTTCTTCAGCGGTACCCGACGTATCCGAGGCGGAGGCTGTCGGGGCTGACACCGCAATGAAAGTTGCGGCAACGATCGCGGCCAGGCCGAACTTGCGAATACTCATGGTTTTGATCTCCTAGACATTGCTCCGAAGACCTTCCGCAACGTTGGCTAAACCACTTGGAGCCCGTGCAGGCTCAGGATCCGCAAATATTGGCGGGAACCAGACAACGATGCGTTTGGCCTTATCCTGTTTTGTGAATTTGGATCGTTCAGGATCGGCGCCGGTCCTAGGCAGAGCCTAAGCGCTTACCCCGCCATTAGGTGGAGAAACAACCCAAACTGAGTGGTCAAGTCGGTGCAATTGAGTGCCGAAATAGCCGGCTCTGTGAAATCTCACTGAGAATCCACTCAATTTCGGGCCCATCCGAGGTCGCGTGATAGAGAACGCCGCGATTGCCGTCAAATGCAGCCGCCGCGAGTCTCGCCATGTCCGATTTGGTCGCCAAACACGACGTACGCCGCCACGATTCTCCTAGTCGCGGGAGTGCCGCAGCATCCGTCACGCAGACCCACAAAGCCCATGCGATGCGAGCGGCAGCGAACGCCCGCAACGCAACATGACCCTCGCGGCGCAACAAACCGAGACCCCACTCCCACCATCTGGTATCCCAAACCCCCGCCCCACTGCCAGCCCCTTGACTCACACCCCCGCCTTCCCTAAACTTTTCATAAAGCAGAATCTAAATTCCACAAAGCGGAAACTTACGAAACGCTCCACCGGAGCGAATCAACGAGCCGAAGCCCAACGGAAGATAGATCAAAGCCCCTCCTCGGAAGGACCTACGATGACGTACACAGTGAACTGCTCCATCCTCCTGACGGAGCTGCCCTTGCTCGAGCGCCCCGCAGCCGCGAAGGCAGCCGGTTTTGACGCCGTCGAGTTCTGGTGGCCCTTCGAAACCTCCGTCCCCAGCGACGCCCAGGTCACCGGGTTCGAAAACGCCATCAAGGATGCTGGCGTGCAGCTCACGGGCTTGAACTTCAATGCCGGCAACATGCCTGGCGGGGATCGTGGCCTGGTTTCCTGGCCCGCACGCTCGGCTGAGTTCCAGGACAACATCGATGTTGTCGCGGGCATCGGTGAGCGGCTGGGCTGCAAGGCCTTCAACGCCCTCTACGGCAACCGGGTGGACGGCGAATCCGCCGAGAAGCAGGACGCCATCGGCGCCGAAAACCTCGCGACGGCGGCAGCCGGCGTCGCGCGCATCGGCGGCACCGTCCTGCTCGAACCGGTCAGCGGCGCCCCCAAGTACCCGCTCCTCACCGCTGAAGACGCGCTCAAGGTCATCGCCCGCGTCAAGGCGGAGTCCGGCGTCGGGAACGTCAAGCTCCTCGCGGACTTCTACCACCTGGCGGTCAACGGCGACGACGTCGAATCGGTCATCGAAAACCACGCCAAGGACTTCGGCCACATCCAGATCGCGGACAACCCGGGCCGCGGCGCCCCCGGAACCGGCACCCTTCCCCTCGGTGAATGGATCGCCCGCAGCCGCGAACTCGGCTACACCGGCCACATCGGGCTCGAATACAAGGAACCGCAGGAAACCGCCTTCAGCTGGGCGATCCGCGAACGCGCCGCCCGCTAAAAAGCACACCCGAGCTAAAACACAGACTTTCAGAAAGAGAACCATTATGAGCAACGTCGCAGTCATCGGACTCGGAATCATGGGCCTGCCCATGGCCATCAACCTCGTCAAGGCCGGACACAACGTCACCGGTTTCAACCGCAGCCAGGACAAGATCGACAAGCTCGTCTCCGAAGGCGGCAAGGGCGCGGCGAGCATCGCGGACGCCGTCAAGGACGCCGACGTCGTCATCACCATGGTCCCGGACTCCCCCGACGTCGAAGGCGTCGTCAGCGGCGGCGAAGGCGTCTTCGCGAACGCCAAGAAGGGCGCGCTCTGGATCGACGCGAGCAGCATCCGCCCGGACGTCGCGGTCCGCCTCTCGGCAGACGCCAAGGCAGCCGGTATCCGTCCGCTGGACGCCCCGGTTTCCGGCGGTGAACAGGGCGCCATCGACGCCGTCCTGTCCATCATGGTTGGCGGCGACGCCGCAGACTTCCAAGCAGCACAGGACGTACTTAACGCCGTCGGCAAGACCATCGTGCACGTCGGCCCCTCCGGCTCCGGGCAGACCGTCAAGGCAGCCAACCAGCTGATCGTCGCGGTCAACATCGAAGTCCTCGGCGAAGCCATCGCCTTCCTCGAAGCGTACGGCGTTGACACCGACGCAGCCCTCAAGGTCCTCGGCGGCGGCCTGGCCGGCTCCAAGGTCCTGGACCAGAAAGGCCAGAAGATGCTCGAGCGCAACTTCGACCCCGGCTTCCGCCTGGCCCTGCACCACAAGGACCTCGGCATCGTCACCTCCGCAGCCCGCGAAGCCAACGTCGCCGTCCCCCTCGGCGCCGTCGTCGCACAGCTCGTCGCCGCAACCGTCAACCAGGGCGACGGCGGTCTGGACCACTCGGGACTCTTCAAGCAGGTCCTCCAGCTCTCCGGCCGGAAGTAACCCCGGGCCGGAAAACCCCGGCCCGCACCCCTCAAACCTAAGAGTTTGTGGACAGATAACACCCGGAACCACCCCTCTTGAGGGTCTTATCTGTCCACAAACTCGCTTCAGCACACCCAAAAACAGACTTCACAGCCCATTTAGGAGCACACCATGACGAAGATGCGCACTGTTGACGCAGCCGTCGCCATCCTGGCAAAGGAAGGCGCCACCGAGGCGTTCGGCCTGCCAGGGGCGGCAATCAACCCCTTCTACTCCGCGATGCGGGCCCACGGCGGCATCCGCCACACCCTGGCCCGCCACGTTGAAGGCGCCAGCCACATGGCTGACGGCTACTCCCGCGCAGCGGACGGCAACATCGGTATCTGCATCGGCACCTCCGGCCCGGCCGGCACCGACATGATCACCGGCCTGTACGCAGCCTGGGCAGACTCCATCCCCATGCTCTGCATCACCGGCCAGGCCCCCGTCGCCAAGCTGCACAAGGAAGACTTCCAGGCCGTGGACATCGAGTCCATCGCCGCCCCGGTCACCAAGATGGCCATGACCATCCTGGAACCGGGCCAGGTTCCCGGCGCCTTCCAGAAGGCCTTCCAGCTCATGCGCTCCGGCCGTCCGGGCCCGGTCCTGCTGGACCTCCCCTTCGACGTGCAGATGGCCGAGATCGAATTCGACATCGACGCCTACGAGCCCATCACCGTCGAGAAGCCCAAGGCCAGCCGCAAGCAGCTGGAAAAGGCACTGGACATGCTCACCGCCGCACAGCGCCCGCTGATCGTCGCCGGCGGCGGCATCATCAACGCCGGCGCATCCGCGCAGCTGGTTGAACTGGCCGAGATCCTCAACGTTCCCGTCATCCCCACCCTGATGGGCTGGGGCACCATCCCGGACGACCACCAGCTCATGGCCGGCATGGTCGGCCTCCAAACGAGCCACCGCTACGGCAACGAGACCATGCTGCAGAGCGATTTCGTGATCGGCATCGGCAACCGCTGGGCCAACCGCCACACCGGCGGCCTGGACACCTACACCGCCGGCCGCAAGTTCGTGCACATCGACATCGAACCCACCCAGATCGGCCGCGTGTTCTCCCCGGACCTGGGCATCACCTCCGACGCCGGTGCAGCGCTGGACGGGCTGATCGAGATCGCCCGCGAACGCCAGGGCGCCAAGTCCCTGCCGGACTACACCGCATGGGTTGCCGACTGCATCGCCCGCAAGGGATCCCTGCAGCGCAAGACCCACTTCGAGAACGTGCCGATCAAGCCGCAGCGCGTGTACGAAGAGATGAACAAGGCCTTCGGCAAGGACACCACCTACGTGTCCACCATCGGCTTGTCGCAGATCGCCGGCGCGCAGTTGCTGCACGTTTTCGGCCCGCGCAAGTGGATCAACGCCGGCCAGGCAGGTCCCTTGGGCTGGACCGCTCCGGCCGCCCTCGGCGTCGTGCGCGGCAAGCCGGACGAGACTGTGGTTGCCCTCTCCGGTGACTACGACTTCCAGTTCATGATCGAGGAACTCGCCGTCGGCGCGCAGTTCAACCTGCCGTACATCCACGTTGTGGTGAACAACTCGTACCTGGGCCTGATCCGCCAATCCCAGCGCGGCTTCAACATGGAACAAAACGTGTCCCTGGCATTCGAGAACATCAACAGCCCCGAAACAAACGGCTACGGCGTGGACCACGTCAAGGTCTCCGAGGGCTTGGGCTGCAAGGCAATCCGCGTGGAGAACCCCTCAGACCTGCCCGCCGCCTTCGACAAAGCCAAGGCACTCATGGACGAGTTCAAGGTTCCGGTGGTGGTCGAAGTGATCCTGGAGAAGATCACCAACATCTCCATGGGCGTTGAAATCAACGGCGTGAACGAGTTCGAGGAACTGGCAGAGCGCGGCGCGGACGCCCCGACGTCGATCATCTCGATGCTGGACTAGCCTGCTGGATTAGGAAGAGGTACGGAATGCGTGTGGTCATTGCCCCGGACAAGTTCAAGGGCTCGCTCTCGGCGCCCGAGGTCGCCAGCCGCTTGGCTTCCGGACTGCGGTCCGGCTTCGCGGCGAAGAACCCGGGCGAGGGTTTTGAGGCCACGCTCATTCCAGTGGCCGACGGCGGCGAGGGGACTCTCGACGCCGCCGTCGGCTCCGGTTTCACCCGCCGGAGCGCCACGGTCACCGGCCCGCTGGGCGAGCCGGTCACGGCCGAGTTCGCGGTCCGCGGCGGGGAAGCGGTCATCGAAATGGCCGCGGCTTCCGGGCTCGCGGTCCTCCCCGGCTTCGGCGATGGCACGGCCCCCAACCCGGCCACCGCCCAAAACGCCACGAGCCAAGGAACAGGCGAACTCATCCGCGCCGCTTTGGACCTTGGTTGCCGGCACATCATCCTCGGCGTTGGCGGCAGCGCCAACACTGACGGCGGCGCCGGAGTCCTGCAGGGGCTCGGTGCCGTCCTCCTCGACGCCGACGGCCAGGAACTCCCCGGCGGCGGCGCGGCACTGGCCCGCCTGGACCGGATCGACTTCTCGAATTTCGACGTCCGCCTCGAGGCCACCGAATTCGTGTTGGCGTCCGACGTCGACAATCCCCTTTTGGGCCGCACCGGCGCCGCCGCGATCTTCGGACCGCAGAAGGGCGCGACGCCGGACGACGTCGCGACGCTCGACGCCGCCCTGGCCCGCTTCGTGGAGGTCCTCGCCGCCGAGATCGGTTCCGAAGCCCAGGACGCCGCGAGCGCTCCGGGCGCGGGTGCGGCAGGCGGCGTCGGCTACATTGCCATCGCGGCGCTGCACGCGGCGCGCAGGCCTGGTATCGACGTCGTGCTCGAATTCACCGAACTTGAAGAGCGCCTGGCTGACGCCGACCTCGTGATCACGGGCGAAGGCAGCCTCGATGAACAGAGCCTGCTCGGCAAGACACCCATGGGCGTGGCCCGCGCGGCAGCCCGTACGGGAACCCCTGTGATTGCGGTCTGTGGCCGCAGTACGCTGAGCCCGGAACAACTTTCGGAGTCCGGTTTCGAGTCGGTCCATGCATTGACCGACGTCGAAGCCAACGTAGCCAAATGCATAGCTGAAGCGGGTCCGCTGCTCGAAGAATTAGGTAGGCACATCGGCGTGCGCCTTACGGAAATTTCGGCATCCACCCAAGACGCAGCACGGATCGACACCAAGGAGCACCTCAATGTCTGAAGAAACCACCCCGGTCCACGGCCTGTTTGACTTGGTCATCCGTGGCCAGCGCATCCTCACCACTGCAGGCATCACTGCCCGCGAAGTTGGCATCCGGAACGGCGTGATCGTCGCGATCGAGCCTCTCGGAAACGGCCTTCAGGGCACCGAAGTGATCGACCTCGCCGACGACGAAACCCTCATCCCCGGCCTCGTGGACACCCACGTCCACGTCAACGAGCCCGGCCGCACCGAGTGGGAAGGCTTCGCCTCCGCTACCCGCGCGGCGGCTGCCGGCGGCGTGACCACCATCATCGACATGCCGCTGAACTCGATCCCGCCCACCACTAACGTGGAAGGCCTCAAGCTCAAGCGCGAAGTGGCCGAGGATCAGGCGTTCGTGGACGTCGGATTCTGGGGCGGTGCCATTCCCGGCAACAAGTCCGACCTCCGTCCGTTGCACGACGAAGGCGTTTTCGGCTTCAAGTGCTTCCTGCTCCACTCCGGCGTGGACGAGTTCCCGCACCTCGAAGCGGACGAGATGGAAGAGGACATGGCCGAGCTCAAGTCCTTCGACTCCCTCATGATCGTGCACGCCGAGGACTCCCACGCGATCGACCACGCACCCCACCCCGGCGGTGCCCACTACTCCACGTTCCTTGCCTCCCGCCCCCGAGGTGCCGAGAACAAGGCGATCGCCGAGGTCATCGAACGGGCCCGCTGGACCGGTGCGCGTGCGCACATCCTGCACCTTTCGTCGTCGGACGCCCTGCCGATGATCGCTTCGGCAAAGCGCGACGGCGTCCGCCTCACCGTTGAGACGTGCCCGCACTACCTCACCCTCATGGCCGAGGAAATTCCCGACGGCGCCACCGCCTACAAGTGCTGCCCGCCCATCCGCGAAGCCTCCAACCGCGAGTTGCTCTGGCAGGGCCTGCAGGACGGCACCATCGACTGCATCGTCTCGGACCACTCCCCTTCGACCCTTGACCTCAAGGACCTCGAAAACGGCGATTTCGCCGTCGCCTGGGGTGGCGTGTCCTCGCTCCAGCTGGGCCTCTCCCTGATCTGGACCGAAGCCCGGCACCGCGGCATCCCGCTTGAACAGGTCGTGTCCTGGATGTCCGAGAAGCCGGCATCGTTGGCCGGGCTGCACAACAAGGGCCAACTGGCTTTGGGCTACGACGCGGACTTCTCGATCTTCGCGCACGACGACGCGTTCGTCGTCGACGTCAAGAAGCTCAAGCACAAGAACCCGATCACGCCGTACGACGGCAAGGCGCTTTCCGGCGTCGTACGCAAGACCTACCTGCGCGGCCACGAGATCGACGGACGCACGCCCAGCGGCAAGCTGATTCGCCGCGGCGGCGTCTAAGGGCGCCATGGCCGTCAACGTCCACGCCCCGTACGGAAAGCTGCCCGATCGGCTGAATCCCTCGCGGCACCAGGCTGCCCCACCGCGGCCGGCCCTGCATCCGCGCGGCCTGGCCCTGTGGGTGCAGCCCGGCGAAGGCCAGGACATCGACCCGGCGGTCTGGGCAAAGGCCGCTGAAGCGGTCCTGGCCCGCGCCCGCAAACTTGCTCCGGGGGCGGAAGTCCTCCTTTGGCCCGCCGCCGGAGCAGCAAAGTCCGGCGATGACGAGTCCGACGCCGGAAATCGCCCCGCTGCTGCCACCAACCCGCCGGTCTCCCTGGCCGTGCGACGCAGCAGCGTGGCAGTGGACCTGGCCGCGGACACCGTGCTCCTGGACGGTGTCCCGGTCAGCTTCACCGCGATGGAACACAGTCTCCTCCGGTACCTCGTGGAGAACTTGTCCCGGGCCATCCCACGTGAAGAATTGCAACGCTTCCTGGAGTCACTTGACTGTCCCGGCGCGGCATTCCGGTCGATCGACGTGTATGTTGGACGCGTCCGGCGCAAGCTGGGCTCCGGCCGCCACGTCATCGCCACCGTGCGTGGAGGCGGCTACCAATTTGTACCCGGACCAGGCAGCACCGTCCGCGGACCCGCGGAATACTGCATCTAGGCAGCCTGTTACACCAATAGATTGATCGCCGGCCACGGCGGTTGCCCGACAAGTCAAGGATCGCAACATGACCCAGAAACTCCTCGCCGGAACCCAGGCCCCCGATTTCGCGCTGCTTAACTCCGAGGGCCAGAAGGTAGCCCTGTCCGATTACCGCGGACGCAACGTCATCGTCTACTTCTACCCCGAAGCCGCGACCCCCGGCTGCACCACCGAGGCTTGCGACTTCCGCGACAGCCTTGCCAGCCTGCAGTCCTCGGGCTACGAAGTGCTCGGCATTTCCCCTGACGCCCCGGAAAAGATCGCCCGCTTCGCCGGCGACTTCTCGCTCACCTTCCCCCTGCTCTCCGACGAAGACCACGCCGTGGCCCTCGCCTACGGTGCCTGGGGCGAAAAGCTGCGCGACGGTGAGATCGTCGAAGGCCTGGTCCGCTCCACCGTCGTGCTCGACCCCGAAGGCAAGGTCAAGCTCACCCAGTACCAGGTCCAGGCACAGGGCCACGTCGCGGCGCTGAAGACCGAACTGGGCCTGTAACGCTAGCTCACGTAAGACCACCAATGAAGTAATCCTCCTGCGGTCATCTGCAGGAGGATTACTTCATTCCCGATCAATCGTGTGCAAGCGGCGTTGTAGATCCGCCCACGTAGTGCCCCGGGCGCAATGCGAATTGCGTGCGGGAACAAAGCGAGAATCGCCGAGTTCCACATACGTTGATCATGCCGAGACGTAAACATTTTCTGCCAAAAGACAAACTTCAGTTCTGCGATGACCGCCGTAAAACCTAGTTAGGGCATCGGAGACAGCGTTCCGAACGGGCACAGACAGAGCGGCGTGAATAGCAGCTTGCGTGGCGGGTTTGGCATAAGGCATGACCTTATCGTAAAGTCATTACCACGAGTCGCGAGTTTCGTGGGCTGAGGCCCCCCTCGCGGACAAAAGATGTAACGAGGAGCCCGCCAATTGGCGGGCTCTTTGCTTTGGGCACTCAATTGAGTGTCGCCGTCGCCGTTTGTGGGTCCAAACGCGGGCGGGGCCGCGTCCACCACTCAATTTCGGCCAAATCACCACCTAATGTGGCCATCCGCGCCACCTAATCGGCGACGGCAAATCCTATGCTCGACTACGCCGGTGTTCGCGCTGCCGTAGTTGGGGGAGGCAGCGCGGACACAGGTGTCGGTTACTGCGTCACGCTTTGGCGATTGCCTCCTGAAGAGCGCCGAGAACCAATTGCACCGAGGCCCTGTTGGCGTTCGGGCCCATCATCCCGATCCGCCACACTGAGCTCGCGAACGCACCCGCCCCGGCACCGATCTCGATACTGAAGTTCTGCAAAAGGTAAGCGCGGACGGCGGCCGAATCGACGCCGTCGGGCACTTTCACAGTGGTGAGGCTAGGCAACCGCGACCCCTCGGCGGCGAACAATTCCAGTCCCATCGCTTCGAGTCCGTCGCGCAACTCCGAGCCGGCCGCCTGATGGCGGGCCTGGACGACGTCGAGCCCTTCGGACAGTATGCGGTCCAACCCGGCCTCAAGCCCGGCGATCATCGCCACAGGCGCGGTGTGGTGATAAGTCCGGCTACCGGTCGCCGCCCCGACATAACCCCCAAGGAGCCCGATATCCAAGTACCAGGACCGTGGATCCTTGATGCGCCGTTCGAAGGCCCGGTCCGACACCGTGAAGGGAGACAAACCCGGCGGGACCCCGAGGCACTTCTGCGTGCAGGCGTAGCCGACGTCGATCCCCCAGTCGTCTGCGAGCAGCTCCAGGCCACCGATGGAGGTCACCGCATCGACGATCAGCAGCGCGTCGCCCTTTCCGGCGCCCAGGGGTTCGACGTCGGACAGGACACCCGTGGAGGTTTCCGCATGGACCGCTGCAATCACCTTGGGATGCGGGTGCGCGGCAAGGACGCGTTCCGCGTCAACGGGCTGGCCCCATTCGTGATCGACGCGAAGTACGGTGGCCCCGCAACGCCGGGCGATCTCGCACATGCGCTCCCCGAAAAGTCCGTTGACGGCAATTACCGCCACATCGCCGTCGGACACTGTGTTGACGAAAGCTGCTTCCATGCCCCCGGAACCGGTGGCGCTCAGTGGCAGCGTGCGGGAATTCCTGGTGCCCCAGACCTCCCGCAGGCCCTCGCAGGTCCGGTCCAGCCGTTCTATGAACAACGGATCCAAATGCCCGATCACCGGGTACGCGAGCGCGGCGGTCACCTCCGGATAGCAATTGCTTGGGCCGGGGCCGAAGAGATAACGGGAAGTCAGGACCTCTGGCATGGCGGAACTCCTTTGGCTCGTTGCTGACATTGTCCACCCGAGAGCATCCACGGGCGAGGGAAGCTGCGGTATTCTCTTGACACTGCGGCGCCGATTGGATTCACTATTACGTATGCTGAAATAACAGTTCCATGATGCGGAAGACTTGTTGTGCGATAACGCAAGTCCATCCGGCACCAATCGCCGGAGTTCCGCATAGCCAACACCATGGATGCCAGCACTCGCACGAGGAATGAACAAGCATGCAGCTTGACGTATTCAACAGCGTGGACCGTGCGGACGCGATTGACGTCCTGCGCCCATGCCTCGACATCCAACGCTGGATAGAGAACATCGCCGACGCGCGCCCGTTCAACAGCGTGGACTCTTTGCTCAGCTTCGCCGGGGAAACGGCCGAGCCATTTACGGCGGACGAAGTCGCCGCCGCCATGGCTCACCACCCCCGGATCGGCGAACGGCCCAAGGCGCAGACCACCGAAGCCGCGATGTCCCGCTCCGAACAGGCCGGCGTCGACCCCGGCGACGACGGCATCGCCGCCGCCTTGGCGGCCGGCAACAAGGAGTACGAGGCCGCGTTCGACCGGGTCTTCCTGATCCGCGCCGCCGGACGGACCGCGCCTGAAATCCTGGCCTCGCTCCAAGAGCGCCTCGGCCATACCCCCGAAGAAGAAGACGTCATTGTCGCGGGCCAGTTGCGCGAAATCGCGTTGCTCCGCCTTGCCGGAGTGATCAGTGCCGACGCCGTCAACGAAGGAGCCAAAGCATGAGCGTTTCCCAAATCACCACCCACATCCTGGACACCGGTTCCGGGCGCCCGGCGGCGGGCGTCGCCGTCGTGCTTTACGTCCGGGACGGCGACAAATGGCTGCAGGTCGCGAGCGGCGCGACCGACGCCGACGGCCGGATCAAGGATCTCGGCCCGGAAAGGCTCGACGGCGGTACGTACCGCCTGAACTTCGAGACGGGTCCGTACTACGCGGCGCAGGGGGTGGACACCTTCTTCCCGGAAGTTGACTTGAGCTTCACGGTGTCCGACGCCGGCGAGCACTACCACGTGCCCCTGCTGCTCAGCCCGTTCGCCTTCTCGACCTACCGAGGCAGCTGACCCTCTCCCGAGTTTGTGTACAGCTCGCACCCCTTAAGCGCGCTCTTAAGCGCGCTCTTAACGGGCATTATCTGTACACAAACTCGGGGCGGTAGTCTGGAAGGCATGGTTTCTGAGCATTCACACATCGTCGGCGCGTCCGAGGGCAGCAACCCGGAGCGTCGGGGGATCACCGTCCGGCGTGCTCCGAAGTTCGTTCCGTTCATGATCCTGGGCGGCGTGCTCGGCATCATCGTCGCCGCTTTCGTGGCCTACGGAATACCCGGGGACACCAGCTTCGATACCGGCGCGGTCTTTGGATTCTTCCTTGTCTCGTTCGCCGCGACAGGCGTCCTGCTCGGTTGCGTGGCCGCTCTGGTCTTCGACAAGATCAGCCTGAAGCGCTCGGAACGTGCCGTCGTCGAGTCCGTCCCGCACGCGCCCGAGGACGACGAAGAAGCATAGGATCCCGGTCACAAAGTCGCGTGAGGGAAAATACCACGCCAACATCATGCGACAATTGACCAGTGGCACGTGGCGACGGAAAACTTTCTCATGATCTTCTCCCCGACGAAAAAGGACCCCAGGACGCTTGTGGCGTCTTCGGCGTCTGGGCTCCGGGCGAAGAGGTAGCAAAACTCACCTATTACGGGCTGTACGCGCTGCAGCACCGCGGACAAGAATCGGCTGGTATCGCTACCAGTGACGGCAAGCGCATCAACGTCTACAAGGACATGGGCCTCGTATCCCAGGTCTTCGACGAAACAACCCTCAACACCCTGACTGGGCACCTCGCCGTCGGCCACTGCCGCTACTCCACCACCGGAGCAAGCCACTGGGCCAACGCGCAGCCCACCCTGGGTGCAACCGCCACCGGAACAGTGGCCCTCGCCCACAACGGCAACCTCACCAACACCGCCGAACTCCGCGAAATGATCCTTGAGCGCAACGGCGGACAACTGACCGGCGAAATGAAGCAGGGCAACACCTCGGACACCGCCCTGGTCACGGCCCTCTTGGAAGGCGAAGAGGGCAAGACCCTCGAGCAGACCGCCATGGAGCTGCTGCCCAAGATCCGCGGCGGCTTCTGCTTCGTCTTCATGGACGAAGGCACCCTCTACGCAGCCCGCGATACCTACGGGATCCGCCCGCTGTGCCTCGGCCGCCTGGACCGCGGCTGGGTTGTCGCGTCCGAACAGGCCGGCCTCGCCACGGTCGGCGCGTCCTTCATCCGCGAGATCGAGCCTGGCGAATTCATCGCCATTGACGAAAACGGCGTCCGCTCCCAGCGTTTCGCGGAGCCGACGCCGGCCGGTTGCGTTTTCGAATACGTCTACCTGGCACGCCCCGACGCAGCAATCGGCGGCCGTTCCGTGTACGAGTCCCGCGTGGAAATGGGCCGCCAGTTGGCCCGCGAAAACACCCACGAGGCAGACATCGTCATCCCCGTCCCGGAGTCCGGTACTCCTGCCGCCGTTGGATACGCCGAAGAATCCGGCATCCCGTTCGCGCACGGCTTCGTCAAGAACGCCTACGTGGGCCGCACCTTCATCCAGCCGTCGCAGACGCTGCGCCAGCTGGGCATCCGCCTCAAGCTCAACGCCCTCGAGTCCGTGATCCGCGGCAAGCGCGTAGTCGTGGTGGACGATTCGATCGTCCGCGGCAACACCCAGCGCGCCATCGTCCGGATGCTTCGTGAAGCCGGGGCAGCGAGCGTCCACGTGAAGATCTCGTCCCCGCCGGTCCAGTGGCCGTGCTTCTACGGCATCGACTTCGCATCCCGCGCCGAGCTCATCGCCAACGGTGCCACCGTGGAGGAAATCTCCCAGGCGATCGGCGCCGATTCGCTGGCCTACATCTCCGAAGACGGCATGATCGGCGCCACCATGCAGCCGCGCGAACGCCTCTGCACCGCGTGCTTTACGGGCAAGTACCCCATCGAGCTTCCCGGCTCGGACAAACTGGGCAAGAACCTCCTGGAACGTACCGACCTCGGCGGGCTGCCGACGTCGGACGCCGCCTCCGAAGCGGAGGACGCGGACACCGAGGATCCCGCAGAGAAGCCGGGCGCCACGGGCTGCGACCCCGGACCCGACGCCGAGTTTGAGAACCTGCTGACCGACGCCGATAAGAAAGAGTCTGTATGACCTCCGCATCCCCCTCCGCCGAGAACTCGACCGGCATCACCTACGCGTCCGCCGGCGTCGACGTCGAAGCGGGAGACCGCGCCGTCGAACTCATGAAGGGCGCCGTCAAGGCGACCCACAACAGCTCGGTGCTCGGCGGCGTCGGCGGATTCGCCGGCCTGTACGACGTCTCCAAGCTGCTCACCTACAAGAAGCCGCTGCTGGCCACCTCCACGGACGGCGTCGGCACCAAGGTGGCCATCGCGCAGGCCATGGACATCCACGACACCATCGGTTTCGACCTCGTCGGCATGGTTGTGGACGACATCGTGGTGGTCGGTGCTGAGCCGCTGTTCATGACGGACTACATCGCGTGCGGCAAGGTCGTCCCCGAGCGCATCGCGGACATTGTCCGTGGCATCGCGGCTGCCTGTTCCGTGGCCGGCACTGCGCTGGTTGGCGGCGAAACTGCTGAGCACCCCGGCTTGCTGGGCGAGCACGAGTACGACGTCGCCGGTGCAGCTACCGGCGTTGTCGAAGCCGACTCCCTGCTTGGTCCGGACCGCGTCCGCGCCGGCGACGTCGTGATCGGCATGGCTTCCTCGGGCCTGCACTCGAACGGTTACTCCCTGGTTCGCCGCGTCATCAACCACGCCGGTTGGGCCCTGGATCGCCAGGTCTCCGAACTCGGCCGCACCCTCGGCGAGGAACTGCTCGAGCCCACGCGCGTCTACGCCGCGGATTGCCTCGACCTCGCACGGGCATTCCCCGTTGGCGCTTCTGGCGGGTCCGTGAATGGCTTCAGCCACGTCACCGGTGGCGGCCTGGCTGCCAACCTGGCCCGCGTCCTGCCGCAGGGCCTCGTGGCCACCGTGGACCGCGCTACGTGGGAACTGCCCGCCATCTTCAAGCTCGTCTCCGAGCTCGGCAACGTGCCGCTGTCTGACCTTGAGCGCACGCTCAACCTGGGCGTCGGAATGGTGGCCGTGGTCTCCCCCGAGATCGCCGATGCCGCCGTGGCCCGCCTCAACGAGCGCGGCCTGCCGTCCTGGATCATGGGTACCGTTGCTGCGGACTCCCCGTCCGTGGACAAGAGCGGCCCGGACTACGTCCAGGGCGCCAAGGGTGTCGACGGCGGCGCCGTGCGCCTCGTGAACGCCTACGCTTAGAGTTTCTGGCACTAGGAAGCCCCGGCCGGCCCAGTTCGATTGGGCCCGCCGGGGCTTTTTGCTACGAAGGATCAGCTAGCCGTCGGTGTCAACGGTTTGCAGCGCGCCGAAGAGGTTGTGCTGCGGTGCGGGCATCTCGCTGTCCTCGCCACGGACGGCCTTCCAGAGTTCCCGGTTCAATGCGTCGGGATCTGCCTGGTCCGGATGGCCCGACATCTCTTCCTCGGTCATGACCAGTGAGCGGTTGACCGCAGGAGTCAACGACGCGCTGCTCATCGTCACCGGAGCCGCCGCTGCGGGCGCTTGGGAACCGGGCGCTTGGGAACCGGGCGCTTGGGAACCGGGCGCCGCCGTCGTACTGGACGCCGCTGCACCAGCCGCACTTCCGACGGGGGCCGCATACGCAACCGAAATCGGGTAGGAGCCCACCTTGATCGGCGTTCCAGCCGCTCCCGTTGCCGTGGTGATGGGGATCAACTGGCCCGTTCCGGCGGATGTCACGTAGATGATGGCATCGTCGGCGCCGAGCGCAACGGCAGTCAGCGCCTGGCCGGCAGCAAACGGAGCCTTGGCTGTTTCTGTCGCCACGTCGATTGGTGTCACAGTGTTCGCACCGGTATCGGCCACGTAGAGCGTCGCGCCATCCCGGGAGAGCAACACATTGAACGGTGTGGTACCTGCCGGGATAGCCTTACGTGCTGAACCACTCGCGAGGTCGATCGGCGTTATGTCGTTCGAACCCATGTTGGAGATGAAGGCAGTCTTGCCATCAGCGGTCACCGCGACTCCGAACGGTTGTTGGCCTGCGGCGATCGGCGCCTTGGCCGTCCGGGCCGCCGTGTCGACCAACGAGACGCTGTTTCCGTTCTTGTTCGCAACTACCAAGGTGGAACCATCAGGGGAAATGCCCAGGTTTTCCGGACCGGCTCCCACCGCGATCTTCGCTCCAGCAGTGCCACTGGCGACGTCGACCGGTTCGACGGCATTGTCGGAATAGTCGGCAACCCACAGCGTCTTGCTGTCGGGACTCACCGCGAGGCCGGCTGGGACCTTGCCCGTGGGGATCGTGGCGATGACGGCGTCCGAGGCCACATCGATCTCGGTGACCGAGTTCGAGTTCTGGTTGGCAACGAATACCTTGGTCTTGTCCGGGCTGGTCACCACTGTGCCGGGTCCTGCACCCACCGGGATCTCGGCGAGCGACTTGCCCGTGCTCAGGTCCACCGCTGAGACTGTGCCGCTGGAGAAATTGGCTACAAAGGCTTGCGGAATGGTGGCCACTCGCGGGTCCGGAATCACGGCTGCGATGGTTGCCTGCTGGGTTCCCGTCATGCGTCCGTCGATCGGGTAGTCCGCCTTCACGCTGAGAAGCTCCTGGCCCGGTGTGGCATTCGCCGGGACGTCGACTTTCCAGGAGACAGTCGCCGACGCTCCGGCCGCGATCGGGTCAAGAGGTGCAGCCGCCGACGGCGTGACGGTCCAGCCCGCGGGCGCGCCCAGCGACGCCTTGGCGTCCTTGAGCGTTGTGGCGCCACCGTTCGTCACTTTGCCCGTGACCGTAACCTGGCTTCCAGGCTTGAGCACCGTGCTGTCCATGCTGGCCGAGACCGACGGCGCCGCAACGGCGTCGTACGCCGCGAAATTGGGCTTGTTGGTGAACGAATAGATCATGGGCAGCGCCGCGGCATCGTACTGGGACATCGGAGATACGCCGAGGAAGAGCTCCATGGTTCGGAGCATCGAGACCTGGCTGTAGAAGTGGGAGTCCACGGACCCGGTCTGCGTGTAAGGGCTGATGACCTCGGCCACGGTCCGGTGCGCGTCCACGTGGTCCGGACCGCCTTGCGCGTCGTCCTCGACAACAAAGATGGCGGTCGACTTCCAGAATTGTGAATGCGAAACCTGGTCAACAATCTTGCCCAGGGCAAGATCGTTGTCAGCCACGAGCTGCTTGGCCGTGCCGCCACCGGCGGTGTGGTCTCGAGGAAGGTCGATGAACTGCATGGACGGAAGGTTGTCGTTGGCCTTGTACTGCTGGAATTCCTGGTTCCAGAGATCGAAGCGGTGTTGGTCGCTCACACCCATGTCGAACCACGGGAAGTTGTGCGCGGTGTTGGCATCCAAGAGCGGGTCATGTGCGCAGAAGGACCCGGCAGTACACTTCACGGCCTCGTTGGAGGCGATGGAACCGGACGGAACCACGAACTGGCCATAGTTGCGGAACGGGATTTTGTTCTGGGCCAGCTTGTCCCAGAGATAGGCGTGCGAGGGGTCCGGTCCGGCAGCTGCCACGTCGGGGTGGTAGCCCTCCGAATCATACTGTGAGCCGTTGCCGGCGTAACCCTGGGCCGTTCCGGTCTCGTTGTAAGGATTGGAGCTGGCCTGTGTGGCCCACTGCCAGCCGTTTTGGCTTACCTCGCCGTTGGCGTAGAAATTGTCCAGGGTGACGAACTGGTCGGCCAGCTTGTGGTGGTTGGGTGTGACATCCTTGCCGAAGATGGCTTGGGACGGATCGCCGTTGCCCTTGCCCATGTCGCCAAACACTTGGTCGTAGGTGCGGTTTTCCTTGACCACGTAGATCACGTGTTTGATCGGTGAATCCTCGCCGGGACGCCGCGGGACAATCGTCTCCGGCGAGCGCTGGCCTTGGTTCCCTTGGCCGCTTTGGCTACCTCGGCCGCCGTCGTCCCCCTTGTCGAAGCCGTTGTTTGAGCGCACCTGTTGGGTGTACTTGTCCAGCTGCTCCGTGTTCGGAGTGTCCACCAAGGACACGTAGCCCTTGAGCTGGCCCTCAATGTAGGGGTGGTTGTTGGGGTTGGAAGGGTCCGTGCCGGTGTTCGGTCCTGTACCGAGGCCTTTGGCGCTGGTCACCAGTAGCTTCTTGCCGTCCGGGCTGGGCTGTACGCCGGTGGGATACCACCCTGTGGGGATCAAGCCTTTGATCTTGCCGAAAGCTCCGGTCGGGGAAAGATCCACTACTGAAACGTCATTGTTTCCGCCGCCAGTGACGTACATCGTGTTTGCATCCGCGGACAACGCAAGGTTGGTGGGTTGGGTACCCGACGGCGCGCCCTTATATGGCGCCAGGGAGATGGTCGCAGAAACCTTGTTCTGGCTCGGATCGATGACTGAGACGGTGTCGCTGTCGCCGTTGGAGGCAAAGAGACGATGACCTACTTTGTCCATCACCAGGGTGTTGGGATGGGTTCCCACGGTGATCTCCGGCTTGGCGGTCAGGTTCAGTCCATCTACGTCAAACACGCTGAGCGTGTTGCCGCCCTGATTGCTTACATAGGCGGTCCGCCCGTTTTCGGCGAGCACCACCCCATAGGGGTAGGACCCGACGGCGGCCTGCTTGGTTTGTCCTGTGGCGACGTCCACTGCGATGAGCTGGCGGGACAACTGGCCAGTGGCATAGACCGTCTTGCCGTCCTGGGAGACCGCAACCGTCTGCGGGTAGCTCCCGGCGGGAAGCTTGAGCGACCGATTGACCGAGAGCTTTTGTGCCGAGGCGTCCCAATCCAACACCAGAATGGAATTCTTGTTGGCCGTGGCAAGGAAGACCTGTTTGCCGTCATGGCTGAAGACGAGACCCGGCGCTACGCCCTGCGGCACGGCGCCGTTGGAATTATCCAACTCGAGTTCCTGAAGGAGGTCGCCGTCCTTGACCTCCATCACCTGGATCGTCTGCTTGTTGTTGGCATTCTTGACGATATTTGGCACGAGCAAGGCTTTACCATCCGGCGAGAGGACCGCGTTCGCCGGGAAATACCCCGCTGCCTTCTGTTCACCGGCCGGGGTTACCTTCCAGCCCGCTGGGGTGACAGCCGTGCCGTCTCCCTGGGGGCCGGCATGCTGGGTGAAGGCGATAGTGGCCACCGCGGCGCCGCCGATCGCCAGGGATGCCGCAGTTGCTGCGGCAATAACGGGCCGTCGCCATACGGAGGCCCTTCGTTCTTTCGGATTGACCATGTTGGGGTCCTGTCTTCTGGATGGGTTGATCCAGCACCGGAGTTTTCCGCCGACGTCGGCCGGTGGCTCCAGTGCGCACGATCCGACTGTGCCCTGCTGGGAACAGTCGAATCAAGGCAGAACCATTGATGTATATACAAGTTCGGAGAATATTTGCTTAGGGTGCCTACAGTTCATCTTAAAGATGCCAAAATTAGGCAATGTGCCTTGAGATGAGGGCCTCAACTTGTATATTCAAGTGACGGAGGTTTGACGCAAAAAAGCGCTCCTCACCGGTACCAACCTCGGGACCGGTGGGGAGCGCTCGTTACGTGCGAGAGGCTACGCGCTTTCGCCGGCCATGACGCTGAAAGCCGCTCCAGCGGGATCGCCGAGGACCGCCATGCGGCCAATACCCGGCACATCGAACGCGGGTGCGAAGACCTGGGCACCGAGCTCCACGGCCTTCGTCACGGACTCGTCCACGCTGGCGACGTTGAAGTACGTCATCCAGAATGGCGGCACGCCTTCCATGGGAAGTTTCATGGCACCGGCCACGGACTTCCCGTCAACCACGAATTGGGTGTACTCCTGCAGATCGCCAGCTGCGGCGGTCTCGCTGGAGCATCCGGTCACTGCCTCGTAGAAGGCGACAGCCGCGGGGACGTCGTTCGTCTGCAGTTCACTCCATACGACTGTTCCGGGTTCGTTGACCAGACCGGCACCGTGATGGCTTCCCGCCTCCCAAAAACCGACCTGGGCACCGGTGGGATCCGCGGCAAAGAACATCCGCCCGCTGCCATTGGGAACGTTGTCCGGCGGGAACAGGATGTTTCCGCCGGCCGCAGCCGCACGCCCCGCCGCATCGTCGACCGAATCGACAGCGAGGTAGTTGGCCCAATAGGACGGCGCACCGGCTGCGGCCATGTCCGGCATCTGCTCCATCATGCCGGCCACGTATCGGTCCTGCAGTTTGGCCATGTAGTAGGTCATGCCATTTCCGGCATCCATCGAGTCCAGTTCCCAACCGAACAGATCACTGTAGAAGGCTTTGGAACCCTCAATGTCCGACGACGACAAGTCCACCCAACACGGAGTTCCCTGCTTGTAGCTATCAACCTGCGGCATTGCTGTCCTTTCGTTGAATTTTCATGAGCCTGAAAACGGAATCTACCCAGGCAGCCGATTTAGGAGAGAACGGCGCGGCCCGTGAAGGCAACCAAGCGCTCCAGGCTGGACGCCGTTTCGGCGACCTCCTGGGCCGGGGCGAAGCTTCCGCCCGCGCGCACCGGTTCGCTGATGGTGTTCTGGGCGAGAACCTCCACATAATCGGTCAGTTCATCGGCCACCGAAAGCTCGAGGCCGAGGGCCTTGGCGAAGTCCCAAGCGTGGACCAGGAACTCCAGGTTGAGGATCGATGCAACGATCGTGGCCGGGAGTTCCGCGAAGCCCATGTCCACCGTACCTTCGAGGCCGCGCCGGTAGAAGGCCTCGAGCGTCGGCTGAGCGAGGTCGGCGATGCGCACTTCGGGGGACTTAGCGGTGTCGTCGGCGACCTCGGCACCAAGGGCCTTTGCGATGCCGGCAACGGAACCAGCGAGGTGGTCAAGCAACTGCGCCACATTGAAGTCGGCGCAAGGGGTCTGCGTCTGGCGGTCGGCTTCGGTGATGTGCGCCAGCACCCGCTGCACGATCACGAGCGTCGCGTCAGCCGCCGTGAGCTCATTCAGCTCGGCAGGGGCCGCGGCCCATTCGTCCGCGCCAGCGTCGCCCACGGAGGCCTGGGCGACCAACCGATCGAGGTAGTGGTTCCACCCTTCGGCATGCGCGGCGACGGCTTCCGGCGTCGGGAGCCCTTCGTGCACCAGCCGCACGGACGTGCCGCCGTCGGCAGGCTCCAAGGTGATGGCCACGGTGGAGACGTTGTCCGCAGGGGCTCCGGGCTGCTCCCAGCCCCACGTGAACACGACACGCTTACCGGGCTCGATCTCGGTGAACGTTCCGGTCGCGTGGTGGCCCGGCGTGACAGTCCAGCGGTATTCGCCACCCACCCGCAGATCCACGCGGGCGGCGACGGTCTGCCAGCGGCGGAGGCGTTCGGGCTGGGTGATGAGTTCGAACGCTTGGTCGACGTTGAGGGGCAGAACAACGGTCTTGTCGTAAATCATGGTGATTCCTCACTTGTGGGAAGGCGGTCGGTGGTGAAGTTGCGGGCGTCATCAAGGAGCATGTCCAGTTCAGCGGTCCAGAACTGCTCAAACAGGATCCGGAGATTCCTCATGCCGAGCGTGTCCAAGCGGTAGAAACGGTTCCGCCCCTCCTTGCGGGCGGTAACAAGCCCTACCTCCTCCAACAGCAGTAAGTGCTGCGAGACGGCGGATCTGCTCACCGTGAATTCGGCAGCCAACTCCGTGACGGTGCGCTCCCCCGCCGCAAGCATGTGCAGCAGGCGCCGTCGATTCGGCTCCGCGGCAACTTCCAGTGGGTCGAGCATGCTTAATACGTTAGCCGTGACTAACGCATTAAGTCAACGCCCGCTTTACACCACCGCTGAGGCCTACAATACAGCCGACAAGAACGCCCTGGTCCGCTCATGCTGCGGATTGCCGATGACTTCCTCAGCCGGACCTTCCTCGATGATTCGTCCGCCGTGCATGAACACCACGCGATCCGCCACGTCCCGGGCGAAGCCCATCTCGTGCGTCACAACGATCATGGTCATTCCCGTCCGGGCAAGATCCTTCATGACCCGGAGGACCTCGCCCACAAGCTCCGGATCAAGCGCCGACGTCGGTTCGTCGAAGAGCATGAGCTTCGGCTGCATGCACAGGGCCCGGGCGATCGCCACGCGTTGCTGCTGCCCGCCAGAGAGATGCCGCGGATAAGCGTCCGCCTTCGCGGACAGGCCCACCTTCTCCAGCAGGTCCAATGCCCGACGGCGGACCTCCGCTTTGCGCTGTTTCAGCACCCTCAGCGGGGCTTCCATGAGGTTCTCCAGCACCGTCATGTGCGGGAAAAGGTTGAAGTGTTGGAAGACCATGCCGATATCGGTGCGGTCGGCACAGATTTCATTGTGGGACTGTTCGTGGAGCTTGTCGCCTTTGATCCGGTAGCCCACCGCCCTCTCCCCCACCCACACCAGGCCGCCGTCGATCTTTTCCAAGTGGTTCACACATCGGAGGAACGTGCTCTTGCCGGAACCGGAAGCCCCGATCAGGCACACCACTTCACCGCTTCTCACCTCCAAGTCGATGCCCTTGAGGACTTCGTTCTCCCCGAAACTTTTCCGGACGCCGTGCGCGCGCACCAGCGGAAGCGGTTCGATCGGCGCTGCCGGGGGCATGGTTGTGTCGATTGTCATGGCTACTTGCCCTTTCCCAGGCCTTGCGCGGAATGAACGGCGAAGAACTTGCGTACACGTTCTGCCAGGGTCGGCGGGGTGGAGCGGGAGGTGCCACGCGCGAAATGGCGTTCCAGGTAACCTTGGCCCACCGTGAACACCGTGGTGACGATGATGTACCAAATGCTTGCAACCAGCAGGAGGGGAATGACCTGCAGATTCTTCGAGTAGATGATTTGGGCCGAATATAGGAGTTCGGGAACCGCGAGCACACTGACCAGCGACGTCATCTTGAGCATGCCGATGAACTCGTTGCCCGTCGGCGGGATGATGACCCGCATGGCCTGCGGGAGGATCACCCGCGTGAGCGTCTGGATCCTGGACATGCCGAGTGCGCCCGCAGCTTCCGCTTGGCCCTGGTCGATCGATTGGATGCCGGCTCGCACGATCTCGGACATGTAAGCGGCCTCATTGAGTCCCAGGCCGAGGATCGCCGCCGCGAGCGGGGTGATGATTTGGTTGGCGTCCAAATTGACCCCTGGAATACCGAACGTGATCTCCGGATACAGAGCCGACAAATTGAACCAAAACAACAATTGGACGAGGACCGGGGTGCCCCGGAAAATCGTCACATAAGCACTCGCCGACGCCTTGACCACGGGATTTGCGGATAGCTGCATGACCGCAAGCACCACTCCCAGCATCACGCCCGCCGCCATGCAAACGACCGTCAGGAACAGGGTGATGCCGATCCCGTCGACGATCGCGACATCACGGAAATACAGGGAAACTTTGTCCCAACCGAACCTGGGGTTGCTCACCGCCGAAATGAGCAGCATGATCACGACGGCGGCTACCGCAATACCAGCCACCCACCGCCACGGGTGCCTGGCCGGCACTACGGTGAACTGTTCGCGGGAAGTTGTTCCAGTCTCGGGGACGCTCACGACGCTGCTCATTTCGCGGCACTCGCATCCACGGCATTGGCATCGATGGTCACTGAATCCGGAATGCCGTACTTGGCGTTGATTGCCTTATAGGTTTCGCCTGCGATCAGCGCCTTGACCGCCGCGACGATCGGCTTGGTGAGCGCCGAGCCCTTTGGCATGGCGACACCCACGGCGGTCGGCTCAAAGTCGTCGTTACTCGCGAGTTCGAACGCTCCGCCTGAGAGCTTGCTGGCGTAGCTCATGGCGACCAAACCTGAGAGGACGCTGTCCACGCGGCCCGAAATGAGTGCCAGGTTGGCCTCGTCCTGGGAGGGAAACAGCTGAATGTCGATCGGCTCTTTGCCGGCGTCAACGCACTGCTTGGAAAACGCCGGAAGGGTCTCGATCCCCTGCGTGGTCCCCTTCTCGCCTCCCACCTTGGTACCGCACAGCTTCAGTGCGTCCAATGCCAGCTTCTTGGGGTTGCCCGCCTTTACCGCGAGGCCCGAGCCGCTGTTTTGGTAAGCGGCGAAGTCCGCGTTCATCTTCCGCTCCGCCGTGACGTTGAAGCCCGAGATACCGACGTCGTACTTGTTCGAGCTCACGCCTGGAAGGATGGTGTCAAAGGTCGCGGGGACCATCTTGACCTGAAGCCCCAAGGTCTCGCCCAAGGCTTTGGCGAAATCCGCGTCCCAGCCGACAACCGTCTTGCTGTCCGCCGCGTAGAACTCATACGGTGCGAAGGTGGGATCCGTTCCCACCACAAGGGTGCCCTTGGACTTGATATTCGAGGGCAACAGGTTCGCGGCTGCCTGATTGAACGCTGCGGCAGGAATCACGGCGTCCTTGCCGGGAGTCGAAGCGGCCGCAGCTTCCTTGCCGGCGTCGAGCGAAGCAGTGGTACAGCCACTGAGCCCGACGGCGGCAACCAGCAGGAGGGCGCCGAAGGTAATGTACTTAGGACGGTTCATGATTGCCTTCCACAGGAGTTGTTCCGTGGTCAACGGCGATGTTGACCATGGTGGTGCCGACATTGACGCGCGTGGGACGCCGAACGATTGCGACCACGCCGTCGATAGGTGCGAAAAAGTCTTTTGAGGGCCTGTCGAGCTCTTCAACCGCGTGAACCCTGGCCACAAGGTCGCCGGCCCTGACATGCTGGCCAAGCTCGACCACGGGTTCAAAGAGGCCGGCCATGGTGGAGTTGACCGGCGATTGCGGGACGAGCTCAATCCACTGGATCGGTTCCGCATCGCCGGGGATGCCGGCGGCATGGGCACCCTGGGCGGCGGCAGCGTCCTTCAGGACTCCCCAGTGGCCAAGCAAGGCACGAAGCCCGCGCCGGGCCCTCTTCAGAATCGGCAGGGAAACCGTTCCTCCGCCGCCAAGTTCGGTGGAAATCATCGGCACGCCCGCGCGGTCTGCTGCGCCGCTGATGGAGCCTGCCTTCAGCATCGGCTTCACCACCACGGAGTATGGGGCATTGAACGCCGCAACAGCCGCCCTTTTCTCGGCCCATAGTTCCGGCGTCGGCCCCTGATAGACGAACGCGGACGGAACATATTCGGACGCAATGCCTCCTGAATGGATGTCCATGACAAAGTCCGCCATGGGTATGAGCTCTTCGGCAACGATGGAGGCAATCTGCTGCGTCGGTCCGCCGTCCGCGCGGCCCGGGAGCGCGCGGTTGAGATTGACCCGGTCCACAGTAGAAACCCGGCTTCCTTCCCGGACGGCGGTGATATTGAGGGCAGGCAGGATGATCAACCTCCCGCTCACCTCGTCCGGATTCAGCGAGCGGATGAGCTCTTGGAGCAGGACCTGGCCTTCATACTCGTCGCCGTGCGTGCCGGCCACGAGGAGCACCGTTGGCCCGTCGCCCCCGCTTATGACCGCGATCGGCGAAGGGATGACGGCGGCGTCATTTTCGTTGTCCGAATGCTCGATCTCCAGGTAGCCCAGCTGTTTGCCATTCGCGGCAAAGTCAATGCCGGGTATGCGTGGAATGTGCAGGCTCATAGCGCAACTTTCGTCGGTGGGGTTGGTAGGATTGGATTCACCGTATACAGTGAATCCTGTGATGTAAAGCACGTAGGATTGAACGAGTTTTGAGACGAAAAGGGGATGAGGCGTATGGCCGCGCAGGCAGCCAAGAAGATGAGGCCGCTGAGCGAGCACGTCTACGACAGAATCAGCGATGAGATAGTCAACGGAGTGGTGGAACCCGGGGCTCCGCTCGTCCAGGAACAGCTAGCGGAGGAGTACGGTGTTTCCCGCACTCCGGTCCGCGATGCCCTGAATAGGTTGGTCCACGAAGGATTAGCCACGTTGGTGCCCGGGGCTGGCTATTTTGCCACAACGTTGACGCGCTCAGCCGTTGAGGAAGTCTACGAGGTACGCAAGGCGCTGGAAGTCATGGCCATCAGGCAATGCGAGGCCAAGTACACGAACCTTCAGCTTGCGCGGCTGGAGCTGCTCATCGCGGAAGGGGCAGCAAGCGCCGACCCGGAGGAGCTCTTCACCGCCACTAGGGCTTTCCATTTGGGACTCGCGGCGCCGGCAACCAACGGATTCCTGCTTAAGACCCTCGAATCAGTGTGGGACAACCCTGTTCAGCGACTAATCAGCCGCTCATATCCGTTGGACGACGCCAAACTTGAGCGCGTGGCGAACGATCATCGGAAGATCCTTGCGGCGGCTCGCACAAGCGACCTCGAAACCCTGATCCCGCTACTGGATTTGTGCCACGAAAAGGACTGACCTTCGAAACAGCAACGAAGACGGCCCGCTGGGCACGCCACATCGCGGCGCGCCCAGCGGGCTTGATCGTTTCGAGGAGGCATGGCAAATTGCCACATGACCTTGTTAATGTACGACGGCGGTACGCAACTTGGTGCCTAGCGACACCTGAGGGTTGCGACGGCTATCCGATACGGCGGGAATCTACCTCGTCGTCATCGTCTTCCAAGTCCTGTGCGTACTTGTCCTCGTATGCCGAGTAGTCCGGCTCCGGCGGATCATCCGCAAATCGGCTCGTCGCACGACTTGATGGGCTCGTCAGCTCACGCTGAAGAGCCGAGTAGTCAGTGTTCGGGGAGTAGTACTTGATGTCCCGAGCCTGCTTGGTAGCTTTTGCCTTTTGACGGCCGCGCCCCATGGCGTGACCCCCTTTTGTACTTGGACCGGAGGTGGTCACCTTGGCGATCGGTGAGGCCCCGGAATGTTTGGTCAATTTGTCGTATGTCTAGATTACATGCTTTCTCGAGCATCTGCGTGCCACATGACTCATCGAAAGCAGCGTCACGAGTCGCGGATGGCGGCATCCTCATGAAAATCTTGGGTAGAGTCGCCTAATATTTGGGCAAAACGCACGAAAGGGCACATTCAGACATGGGCCAGGACAACACCCTTCCGGGCAACCACGGTGCCGGTGGCGATCAGTCGTCGCTTGGACCCGCAGCAGGGATCGGGGATTCCCGGACGCCGGTCACCTACCCGGACGATGTTGCGCCCGACGAATCCCTTGCGGACGGTGGCAGGTCCCGCCGCAGGGCCTTGCCTGTGCGCAGCACGTTGGACCTGATTACCCGGCAGAGGCTCATCATCGGCGGCATCGTATTCGGCGTGCTGGTCCTGATTGGCATCCTGATCTGGATCCTCCTGGGCATCCTCGCCAACTACCCCGCCGCCGAGTCCACCCCTGCGCCCCTGGCCTCGGCCAGCCGCGGCCCCCTTCCGGCGGACATACAGGCGAGGGACTACCAACAAGGTGACTGTTTCTCCGACTTCGACTCCAACGCCAGCCAGGGCCGGGTAGTTGAATGCAACACACCCCATTCCGCCCAACTGGGCGCCGTTTACCGGTACAACGCCGACGACTCCTTCCCCGGATCCGACGCCTTGAAGGAAAAGGGCCGCGAGGTCTGCCGCAACCTCGTGCTTAACGAAGCATCCACGAATTACAAACTTCTCCAGCAGAATGTGTACCCGAGTTCCACCAGTTGGGATAAGGGCGATCGCCGGGTGGACTGCTTCATCGTCGTGGACTCAGGTAACACGCTCAAGGAGTCGGTACTGCAGCAGTAGCGGCCTCCCGGCGACCGCCGCTGGGGCTTAGCTTCCTGGGCTTACTCCTTCCGGCGTACGACCAGCCCCGCTCCGGCAGGGGCTCCGCCGTCGGGACCCACCAGGGCTTCCAGGCCTTCAATGGTGAGTTCATCGACGTCGGCGGCTGTGTCCACCAGCACGGTGTCCCCATCGCTGATGTGCCCGGCGAGGATTTCCTTGGCCAAGCGGTCGCCGATTTCGCGCTGGACCAGCCTGCGCAGCGGGCGGGCACCATATGCGGGATCGTAGCCGGACATCGCGAGCCAGGCACGGGCGCCGTCGCTGACTTCGAGGCTAAGCCTGCGGTCGTGCAAGCGCTTGGTCAGCTCGGCCACATGCAGCTCGACGATCCTGGCGAGTTCATCCACGCTGAGCGGGTCGAACAGGACAATCTCGTCGAGCCTGTTGAGGAACTCCGGCTTGAAGGAAGAATTGACCACCGCCATGACGGCATTTCGTTTCGCGGCGGCATCCAGCGTCGGATCAACCAGGAATTGGCTGCCGTGGTTCGAGGTCAGGACCAGGATGGTGTTCCGGAAGTCCACGGTGCGGCCCTGGCCGTCGGTGAGGCGGCCGTCGTCGAGCACCTGCAGGAGGATGTCGAACACCTCAGGGTGCGCCTTCTCCACTTCGTCCAGAAGTACCACCGAGTACGGACGGCGACGCACCGCTTCCGTAAGCTGCCCTCCTTCCTCGTAGCCGACGTATCCGGGAGGAGCCCCGACAAGCCTCGCCACGGAGTGCTTCTCCCCGTATTCGGACATGTCAATCCGCACCATGGCGCGTTCGTCGTCGAAGAGGAAATCGGCGAGGGCTTTCGCCAGTTCCGTCTTTCCGACGCCGGTTGGGCCAAGAAACAGGAACGATCCCGTGGGTCGGTTGGGGTCGCTGATCCCGGCACGGGCACGGCGGACGGCATCGGAAACTGCCGACACCGCCTTGGATTGGCCGATGAGCCGCTTGCCGAGCTCTTCTTCCATATGCAGCAGCTTCTGGGATTCACCCTGCAGCATGCGGCCGGCCGGAATGCCGGTCCAGGCCGAGATGACTTCAGCGATATCGTCCGCCGTGACTTCTTCCGCGACCATGGGGGCCGGTTTGGCTTCACCGCGCGCTTCCCGCGCGGATTCTTCCTCGGCTGCCGCGCTGAGCTCGCGTTCCAAGGCGGGCAGCTCGCCGTAGAGGATGCGCGAAGCGGCTTCGAGATCGCCTTCGCGCTGGTACTTTTCGGCGGCCGAGCGCAACTCGTCAATCTTCGCTTTGAGGTCGCCGACCCGGTTGAGCCCGGCCTTTTCGGCTTCCCAACGGGCGTTCAGCGCAGCGAGGGTTTCCTTTTTGTCCGCTTTGTCTGCCCGGAGAGCCGCGAGGCGCTCTACCGAGGCGGCGTCGGTCTCGCGGGCAAGGGCCAACTCCTCCATGGTGAGCCGGTCCACCGCGCGCCGGAGCTGGTCGATTTCCTCGGGAGCGGAATCGATTTCCATGCGCAGCCTGGATGCGGCCTCGTCGACGAGGTCGATCGCCTTGTCCGGCAACTGGCGGCCGGAGATGTAGCGGTTGGAGAGGGTGGCGGCAGCCACCAAGGCGGAGTCCGCGATGGCTACCTTGTGATGGGCCTCGTAACGCTCCTTGAGCCCGCGGAGGATGCCGATGGTGTCCTCGACGCTCGGTTCGCCCACATAGACCTGCTGGAAACGGCGTTCCAGGGCGGGGTCCTTCTCAATGTTCTCGCGGTACTCGTCCAGCGTGGTGGCACCGATGAGGCGCAGTTCGCCACGGGCCAACATCGGCTTCAGCATGTTGCCGGCGTCCATGGCGCTCTCACCGGTGGCACCGGCGCCAACCACGGTGTGCAGCTCGTCGATGAAGGTGACGATCTGGCCGTTGGAGTTCTTGATCTCCTCCAGCACGGCTTTGAGGCGTTCCTCGAATTCACCGCGGTATTTGGCGCCGGCCACCATGGAGGCGAGGTCCAGGGCGATCAGGGTCTTGCCCCGAAGACTCTCCGGAACGTCACCGGCCACCATGCGCTGGGCGAGGCCCTCGACGACGGCAGTCTTGCCGACTCCCGGCTCACCAATCAGCACGGGATTGTTCTTGGTCCGGCGGCTCAAGACCTGGACCACGCGCCGGATTTCACTGTCCCGGCCAATCACGGGGTCAAGCTTGCCGGAACGTGCCACGGCGGTGAGGTCGGTACCGAACTTCTCCAAGGCCTGGAAAGTGTTCTCCGGGTCCTGCGAGGTGACTTTCCGATCACCGCGGACACCCGGCAAGGCGGCGAGGAGTGCCTCATGGGAGGCGCCGGCGTCGCGCAGGAGTTTTCCCACAGCGTCGCTTCCGGCCGACAAGCCCAAGAGGAGGTGCTCGGTGGAAACGAAGGAGTCGCCGAGTTTCTCGGCCTCGTTCTGCGCGGCCTGGATAGCCTGCATGGAGGGGCGGGAAAGCTGTGCTTGCTGGACCGAACTGCCTGACGACGACGGCAAGGCCTTGATTGCCGAACTGGCTTGGACGCTCACGGCATCCGGGTCCGCGCCCGTAGCGCGCAAAAGCGCGACGGCGACCCCTTCGCGCTGGTCCATGAGCGCCTTGAGGAGGTGGGCGGGTTCGAGCTGGGGGTTTCCCGCGGTGGAGGCGTTCATGGCCGCCGCGGAAAGTGCCTCCTGGCTCTTGGTGGTGAATTTGACGTCCATGGAAGAGCTCCCTTCGGGAAGAAAACCGCATTTTCAAAGTTGAGTCTACTACGCTCAACTTTGACTCATAGCCTCTCCCGCTCAATGTTTGCCGACGGCGAAACTGCTGTCCATAGCATGGGCTGCGTATGTGGAAAACGCTATGTGGACAACCCGCTCGCCCTTTGCGGACATTGATCCTAGGATCGGTTCTGACCGGGCGGAGATCCGTTCGGCAACAAGGGAGTATGAGGGAAAAGGACGCGCAATGAAGAAGTTCGTTATTCTCTACAAGGCACCGCAATCGGCCGAATCGATGATGGACAGCAATTCACCCGAGGCCGCAGCGGAAGGAATGAAGCTTTGGATGGACTGGGCGGCGAAGGCCGGCGACGGGCTTGTCGACCTCGGCACACCCTTGGGCGGCGGTAAGGTCGTCGGGAACTCCGGGGTCTCCGATGCCGAAACGGGCGTCGGCGGATACTCGGTCCTCCAAGCCGAAGACATGGACGGCGCGTTGAAGCTCCTCGAGGGCCACCCGCACTTCCTCATGTCGCCTGAAGCAACCATCCACGTGTACGAAGCCTTCGATATCCCCGGCATGTAGCGCCGTCGAACACGGGTCCGGGCGGCGTGAAGCAACCCGGCAAAGCCGACGGGATGCGCCACGCAACCCGGGCCCACGATCGCCACAAACCGCCGTACCATATCCCCATGGCACCCTTCACAGTCACTCGCAACGCCCTGATCCCGGCCGCCCCTTCGGACATCTTCCCGCTCGTCAACGACTTCCACGAGTGGACCAAATGGTCGCCTTGGGAGGCGGTCGACCCCACGATGAACCGGAGCTACTCAGGAAACCAGTCCGGCGTCGGGGCAAAGTACGCCTGGCACGGAAACAACAAAGCCGGTAGCGGCAACATGGAAATCGTCGGTTCGGACCAGCCCGGCAAGATCAACATCCGCCTTGAATTCACCAAACCGATGAAGGCGGTCAACCCCACCGAATTCACGTTCGTCCCCGAAGGCTCCGGGACCCGCGTCACGTGGACCATGACGGGCGAGAACAAGGGCATCGGCAAGCTCTTCGCGCTCTTCATGAACATGGACAAGATGGTGGGCGGCGACTTCGAAAAGGGCTTGAACTCACTCTCCACCGCCGCGACGCAAAAGAACTCCTAGCCCCGGAGGGCGCAGGCCATGGCAATATTCGTCGATCCGCCGCTGTGGCCCGCGCACGGGACAGTGTTCTCGCATCTGGTCTCGGACACCTCGCTCGAGGAACTGCACGCCTTTGCCAGAACGGCGGAGGTTCCCGAGCGCGCATTCGACGGCGACCATTACGACGTGCCGGAACGCCGCTACCAGGATCTGGTGGCGGCGGGAGCGATTCCCGTGGAAGCCCGAGTTTTGGTCCGAAAGTTGATTGCGAGCGGCCTGCGGATCCCCGCGCGCGAGCGCAGCAAGGCCCTCACGGTACCGCTCCTGGAGCGCTGGAATTCGACGCTCCCGGGTCAGGAGGAACTCGGGCTGGAGCTGCTTGAACGGTGGGGCGAAGAACACCGGAAGTATCACAGCAGGACGCATTTGCTGGCGGTCCTCGAGGCTTTGGACAGTCTCACGCACCCCGCGTTGCCTGCCCGTTCCGTCGTCCTGGCAGCGTGGTTCCATGATGCTGTCTATGAGGGAATTGCCGGCCAGGATGAAGAGGCGTCCGCGAGGTTGGCCGAGGATCGGCTCGCCCTTGCGGGGCTTCCGGCGCCGGTTATTGATGAAGTGGCCCGGCTGGTCAGGCTGACGGCCACGCACCGGCCCGGGCCAGGCGACCACGCGGGCGCTCTCTTGTGCGACGCGGACCTTTCCGTCCTCGGCACCGATTCCGTGTCCTACGCGAGGTACCTCGCTGCTGTCCGTGAAGACTACGCCCACGTCAGCGACGCCGACTTCGCGGCCGGCCGGGCCGCCGTCGTACACCAATTGCTCTCCTTGGATCCGCTCTTCCATAGCGACAGGGCCCAAACCATGTGGCTGGAAGCCGCGCGTCGGAACCTGGCGGCCGAGTTGACATGACCACGGCGGGCACGGTCTACCGGCAGCTTCCCTTCACCGTCAGGTTCGAGTGGGGGCTCGACGGTGCCCGGGCGATCACGTCCGGCGCGGACCTTGCAGTGGTGGTCGACGTTTTCTCCTTCACAACGTGCGTGAGTGTCGCGGTCGATCGCGGCGCCGTGGTGTTGCCCTATCAGTGGAAGGACGCGGGCGCGGAGGATTTCGCGATCCGGCATGGCGCCCGGCTCGCCCGGCCGCGCGGAACAGGCGGGTTGAGCCTTTCGCCGTCGAGCCTGCGGGCGGCGGCAACCTTGACCCGCGTGGTCCTGCCCTCACCAAACGGCTCCGAAATTGCGGCCGAACTCGCCCAGGACGTGCCGCTCGTTGCCGCGGTTTCGCTCCGAAACGCGGCGGCCACTGTTGACTGGGTCCTCGCTGCGCTGCCCGCGGACGCGGTGATCGCAATAGTCGCGGCTGGGGAAAAATGGCTGGACGGCTCGTTGCGGCCGGCTGTGGAGGACCAGATTGGCGCTGGAGCGTTCATTGCCGGACTTTCGGCGGCCGGGAGGGATATTTTCTCGCCCGAAGCACTCATGGCGGCAGCAGCTTTCAATGCCGCCGAACCTCACCTTGCGGAGGTGTTGCGGGAGTGTTCAAGCGGCCGGGAGTTGATCAGCGCCGGTTACGCCGACGACGTCGAGATCGCCGCGGACCTCGACGCCGGCTCCGCTGTCGCCCTGTTGCGGGACGGTGCGTTCCGGGAACCGTAGCGCACCCTACTATAGGAGGTGTGACCTCCTATCTCCATGCTGCGGATGCCGCTGCCCTCGCCACACTCCCCCACGCCCGACCCGCCGTCGAGCACGTCCTCGCGGTCCGGGGGCGCGGCGGCTACCGGCAATACCGGATCCCGGCGCTGACCGTCACTACAGCGGGAACCGTCCTCGCCGCCTATGACGGCCGCCCGAACCTGGACGACCTTCCCAACACAATCGACCTCCTGCTCCGTCGCAGCACCGACAGCGGGCACACATGGGAAGAACAGCGCGTAGTGCGCACCGGAACCGGGCTCGACGGGTACGGTGATCCCAGCCTCCTGGTGGACACCGTGACCGGTCGGATTTTCATGTTTCACGCGGCGGGGACGCATGCCGGCTTCTTCGAAGCGGTCCCGGGGCTGGAGCCGGAAGACGACGTGCAGCATTGCGACCTCAGCTTTTCCGACAACGACGGCGTCACTTGGCAGCACCGTCGGCTCACCGGTCAGCTCAAGCAGGGTCCGGAAACCGGCATCACCGGGATTTTCGCCGCCGCGGGCCAGGGCATCCAGATCCACGCGGGCCCGTTCACTGGGCGCCTGGTGCAACAATTCGTAGTTCTCGTGGACGGGGAAATCAAGGCGGCCTCAGCCTTCAGCGATGACCACGGCGAATCTTGGCGGCTCGGTTCGTTGATCGGCAAAGGCCCGGATGGCGTCGGGCCTAACGAAAACAAGGTGGTCTGCCTTCAAGACGGGCGCCTCCTGCTGCATTCACGCGCGACGCCCCGACGCCTGGCCGCGATATCAGCGGACGGAGGAGGGACGTGGAGTCCGTTGGAGCGTGTGGAGGACCTTCCCGACCCCAGCGACAATGGATCGCTTACGCGGTTCGACGGACTTCCGAACGTGACATCATTCACGAGCAGCGCTACCGATGCTTGGCTGCTCGCGAGCAACAATCACGACACTTCCTTGCGCCGCAACACGGTCCTCAGCCTGTCCGCGGACAACGGAGCAACCTGGCCAGCCAAGCTCGTCCTGTGCGAAGGAAGCTCGGCTTACTCGACGGCGACCCGCCTCCCCGACGGCAACATCGGGGTGCTCTATGAACGTCAGGCGTACCGCGAGATCGTCTTCGCCTCCGTGCCGACGGAGCAATTGACGGAGCAACTTCGATTGCCCCGGGGCACTGCCGCAAGTGCCGCCGTCAGCTCCGACGCCCTTGAGTTTCACATGGAATTGCGCTCGATCACACCCGGCCGGCCGTCCGAATGGCGGAACGCCGGCGAATTCCATGTCCTTTCTCCGGACAACGACGGCGAATGGGATGTCCAAACCTGGAAGGAAGTCGGCCAAGGCTACTCCGTCGAGCAAGTACAGGTCCTCGGCACCCGCGAGGCCCAGGACCTCAACTACGGACCCATCATTCCGGGATACAAGGCCGGGGACATCCTCGCCTTCACCGGCCGGGCCCGCAACGTCGGCACCCGGCCGATTGCCGCCGTCGTACTCCTTGGACCGCACGCCAACGCGGACAGCTTTCCGCCGACGGATCTCGCGCCGGGCGCGGAAGCCCTCTACTTCACGCCGGTGTACACGTTGACGGAAGAAGATCTCGGCCGGGACGCGCTCGAACTCGCGTTCGTGGTGGAGTACGACGGCGGCAGCCGGACCGCCGAACGCCGGTTCCGTTTCGATCTGCGCACCGGCGCTGTGGATACTACCGCTTAGAAAATCTGCCGGATGTTGGTCTTGGCGAGGTCGATCAGTTGGTCGCCGCGGCCGGAAAGGACCGTTCGGATCGCGTAGAGCGTGAAGCCCTTCACTTGCTCGGCGCTGATTGCCGGCGGAATGGACAATTCCTGGCGCGCCGTCCGGACGTCGATGAGCACAGGTCCGTCAAAGGCGAACGCCTCTGCCAATCCCTCCTTCAATCCCGAGGAATTGTCCACACGAATTCCTCGGATCCCCATGGATTCGGCAACTCTGGCGAAATCCGGATTCTCCAATTCGGTGCCGAAATTGACGAATCCCGCCGCCTTCATTTCGAGCTCCACGAAATTCAAGGAGGAATTGTTGAAGACCACCACTTTGACGGGAAGCTTGTTCTGCACCAGCGTGATCAACTCGCCGAGGAGCATGGCCAATCCACCGTCGCCGGCGAGGGCGACCACCTGGCGCCCCGGGTACGCGGCCGCGGCGCCAATGCTGTGCGACAACGCGTTCGCCATGGTTCCGTGGTTGAACGAGCCGAGAAGCCGACGCCTGCCATTTATTGTGAGATAGCGGGCGGCCCAGACTGTAGGGGACCCGACGTCGCACGTGAAAACAGCGTCCGGAGCGGCCAATTCGTCCACGAGCCTGGCCACGAATTGCGGGTGGATCGGCTGGCCATCCTTCGCCGGGGAGGCCAAATCATCGAGTTTCGCGCGCGACTTCGCGTAATGCTTGAGCGACGACGACAAGTGCGAACGCTTCGTCTTCCGCGAAATCAAAGGCAAGAGCGCCGCAGCAGTGTCCTTGACCGTCCCGACGAGCCCAAGATCGACCCGGGCTCGCCTGCCCAATTGCTCGCCCCGGATGTCCACCTGGATGATTTTCGCGTTCTCCGGATAAAACTGCTGATACGGAAAATCAGTGCCCAACATGAGCAAGGCGTCACAACTCTCCATTGCCCGGTATCCGGAGCTGAAACCCAAAAGGCCGGTCATGCCGACGTCGAACGGGTTATCGTACTCCATGAATTCCTTGCCGCGCATCGCATGGACGATCGGCGCCCCGAGCGCTTCGGCGAGGGCCATGACTTCCGAATGCGCCCCCGCGGTGCCGGCGCCCGCCAGGATGGTGACCTTTTCGGCGTCGTTGAGGATTCCGGCAGCTTCAGCGAGTTCGCGGGGATTGGGGCGGATCTCCGGCTTGGCGGCCCGGATCACCGCGGTGCGGTTGCTCTCCGCCTCTGCGAGGGCAACATCACCAGGAATGACGACGACGGCGACGCCCCGCTTTTCGACGGCGGTCCGCATGGCGATTTCCAAGACCCGCGGCATCTGGGAAGGGTGCGCCACGTGCTCCACGTAGACGCTGCACTCCCGGAACAGTTCCTGCGGGTGGGTCTCCTGGAAATACTGGCTGCCGATTTCCGCGCTGGGGATATGGGCGGCGATGGCCAGGACCGGAACCCTGGACTTGTTGGCATCGTAGAGCCCGTTGATGAGGTGCAGGTTTCCGGGGCCACACGATCCCGCGCAAACGGCCAGCTCATCCGTGAGGCCTGCCTCGGCCGCTGCCGCCAAAGCCGCGGCTTCCTCGTGCCGGACTTGGACCCATCGGATGCTTTGGTCCTCCCTCAGCGCATCCGTGAATCCGTTCAGGGAGTCCCCGGGTATCCCGTAAACGCGTTGGACGTTGTTGGCTTTGAGCGTGGCGACGATGTTCTTGGCGACGGTATTCCTGGCGGCGGACATGAACTGATCCTTTCGAGGGAGGCAGTGCAGACACGGCCTACGCTACTCCGGTCTCGCCGCCCTCCGCGCACTCGCCGCCCGCCGCCGCCCGCCTAACGGTACGTGCTGACGAACGGACGGTTGCTTGGCACGATCTGCTTGCCCAGCGGCATAAGCGATACCGGGATCAGCTTGAGGTTCGCAATCGCCAGCGGGATTCCGACAATCGTGACCGCCATGGCAAAGGCCGTGGCCACATGGCCCACCGCGATCCAGATACCGGCAACCACCAGCCAAATGACATTGCCCACGAGCGGGAAGAGGCCCGCGCCACCGGGCTTCTCGATGATGGTGCGACCGAACGGCCACAGCGTGTAGGAGGCGATCCGGAACGACGCGATACCCCAGGGAATGGTGACGATCAGCAAGCAGCAAACAATGCCGGCCATGAAATAGCCCAGGGCCAGGACGAAGCCACCAAAGACGAGCCAGATAATGTTGAGCAGCGTTTTCATGTCTTCAATTCTGCCCTGCAAGGCCCCGTCAAGGTCTAGGGGTTCGCCCTGAGCGGCCCCTGATCTTGGCCTCCCATGCCGCACCTTACTTGCAGTTGATGCTCAACCAAGCCGTGATAGGCGCCATCGCTTTTTCGAACTTTCCGCTCGAATAAATCGTTTGGTCGCTCAAACCGGCAATCGCAGTGTCTTTGAATGCGGTGAAGTCAGCCTTCAGGGAGTCGGGGACCTTGTCTGCCGTGGCAGCGAGCTCGGCCTTGTCCTGCTCCAGCTCGCTGGTCTTGCCCTGCGCTGCGGACATCGGCAAGAGGGAAGCCCCGGTCGCTTCCTGGGAAATGGTGGAGCACATTTCCGCGGCGGTCGCGAAGCCGCCGAATGGGCCCGACGACGGGCTGGGGCTTGAGTCCGCCGATGCCGACGCGCTCGAGGCGGATGGCGACGGCGTGCCGGCCGACGCCGCGCCGGCCTGGCTGGAGCAGCCGGCTAGCGTCGCAACGGCGAGGAGGGCAACTGTCAGGTTTCGGATATGGCCGCTAAGAGCAAAGGTTTTCACAGGTCGCATTCTGCTTGGTCGATTGCCACCGGGACCGTTCAGTGTCCGGAGGCTCTGGCATTCTGTCCCCGGCGTGGGAGTCTAGCCCGAATGGCAGCCGACCTTCCAAGTTGACTTCCGGCGATACTTCGGCGTTGCCCTTATTCCTGAACCAGGATGCCGTCCAGTTTGGTGAAGGAGGTACCCCATCCTTCACGGGTCATTTCCACCCATTCCTCGGAGTCGAAGGGACCCTGGGTGATGTGGAGTCGGGTCCGGCCGCCCAAGTCCTCGAATTCGAGGCGCATTTCAAGCAAAAGGATTACGCCGTCGTCGGGCTCTGCTTTTTGGGTTGCGACCAACAGCGCAGGCGGATCGTAGGCCGTGATAACGGCATCTATTGGCGATTCTTTTGTCACGCCATCTTCGTCCCAGGTCATGACGAGCTGCCACGCGCCACCAACCCTCGGGTCAACGACAATCCGGTCGCGCGGCGAATCGACGCCGACCGGGCCGAACCAGGCGGCAAGTTGATCGGGGTCCGTGAAAGCCTTGAAGACGAGCTCGCGAGGGGCGTCGAAGTCCCGGGTCATGCTGAGGATGTGCTGTTCGGTATTCATTGCTTGGCTCCTGGATCTTCTGGATCGTTCTGGATCTTGCGCAGGTGGGCATCGAGGCGGATGAAGCTTGCATCCCAAAAGCGCTTGTATTTTTCCATCCACTCCGTGGCTTCACGCAGTGGGCCCGCCTCCAATTTCGAGGACCTCCATTGCGCGTTCCGGCTTCGGCTGATCAGCCCTGCGTTTTCCAGGACTTTGAGGTGCCGTGAGATGGCGGGGAGGCTGATGTCGAACGGTTCGGCCAGCTCGTTGACGGTGGCTTCGCCCTCCGAAAGCCGGGCCAGGATGGCCCTTCTGGTGGGGTCGGCAAGCGCCGAAAATATGAGGCTGAGTCGGTCCGCGGGCATCGTTGATACTTTCGTATTTAACAGTTCAGCTAATTAACTGATGTGTTAAATATGCAGCGCCCGACGGCGACTGTCAAGTGTTCGGGGAGTCAGGCCTTTGCGGCTTCGACGAAGGACCGGACGAGGTTGAGGTCCTTCACTCCACGGGACGACTCCACGCCGCTGGACACATCGACACCCCAGGCTTGAGCCTCGGCAGTGGCCGTTCCGACGTTCGACGGGGTCAATCCGCCCGCGAGCAGCCAGCGGCGCGCGCCGAGCCCAAGGTTCCGGACCGAAGAATAGTCCCACGACTCTCCGGAACCGGGTACGGCGGCGTCGATGAGGAGCAGTTCCTCACCCCAGTCCTCGAACTCTTCGGGAGCCGAGCCCATGGTGACGGCCCTGATCAGCCGCATCCCGGCGTCGTGCACGGTTTTTACGTCCTCACGTGTACGGCGACCGTGAAGTTGAATCCACTCGAGACCGGCGTCGCGGGCGGTGGCGATCGCCTCGGCGGCAGGTTCGTGACGGAAGACCCCGACGGCGGAAACGCCTTCCGGGACACCCTTCAGCAGGTGCGTGGCTTGCTCGGCGGACACCTCGCGCGGGCTCTTGGTCAGCACGAAACCCACGGCGTCGGCACCGGACTCGACGGCGGCCTGCACGGATTCGGGCGTGCTCAAGCCACACACTTTGACGAACATTCCGCGCCTCCAATTTTCTACCTCTTATGACGTTAGCAAGGCCCTCGGGGATTGTTGAACCGGGCCAAGTTTGCGCTGTTGTTACGTGGCCGCTTCGCGGACCGACGGCGGGCTCGGGCTAGGCTGGAGCGCATGGAGATCATCCGCTTTGCCCAGATCAGACCTGAACCGTGGCGCAACGGCGGCGGTGTGACGCGCGAGCTTGCCAGCCACCCGAAAGCTGCCTCATCCCAAGATGGCGCGTGGGATTGGCGGGTCAGCATCGCGGATGTAGCCAAGGCCGGCGATTTCTCGACATTTCCGGGCATGGAGCGCGTCCTGACCGTGATCGACGGCGAGTTGATGCTGCTCACCGTGGATGGCGAAGAGCACCCGCTTGAAAAGTACCGTCCGTTCCGGTTTTCGGGTGAGGCCGACTCCGCGAGCACCCTCCCGACCGGGGACATCCGGGACCTCAACGTGATCGCCCGCACGGGAGCATTCAAGGGATACACGTCCATCGTCGAACTCTCCAAGAAGCGCGCGCATCCGGTGTTCGAGGGACAGTTGGCAGTACTTTTGGAAGGCAAGGCATCGGTCGCTCCTGGCGCCGCGGCCGAAGAAGAGCCTTCTGATTCGGTTGATCCGGCTGACTCGGTTGATCCGGCTGCTTCGTCGACGCCCGAGGTGCCAGTGGAGCTCGACCGGTATGACGCCGTCGTAGGCTCCGATACCCGCAGCCCCGAAATCCTGGGCCGCGGGTTCCTCGCCGTCATCTCCATCGATCGCGTGGAGCATGCGCATTCTTAAGTCCGCTCACTGAGCATGTCCCCTGGTCCCAACACTGGGCATGCTCACTCCTTGATCCCAACACTGAGCATGCTCACTCCTTGGTCCCAACACTGAGCATGCTCAGCTCACGGCGCGAGGGATGGACATAACGCCAATATGCGCGTTCGCTGACCTCAGGACTGGACATGTGCCCCTCCGAGGCCAACCCCGCCACCGGACATGCGCACCCCGCGTGTCGACCACTGAGCATGTCCATTGGTGAGTTTCGGCACCAAGCTGGCCTCCCGGCGTCGGGCTTGCTAACCTCGAAACAAGGCCCGAAACGGGCCTCCGGACGACGGATCAGTACCCGGCACGCGACAAGACTGGCCAAAGGATCTTGTCATGTCGTGGTTAGTCCTCATCTTTTCCGGCGCGCTTGAGGCCGTGTGGGCCGCAGCGCTCCACCGCTCCAAAGGCTTCCGCAAGCCGATTCCCTCAGTCGTATTTGTCGTCAGTTTGCTCGCGAGCACCGGAGGATTGGCCTTCGCGATGCGATCGATCCCCACAGGCACGGCGTACGCAGTGTGGGTCGGCGTCGGAGTCGTACTGACGGCTGCTTACGCGATGATCACCAAGGTCGAGCGCCCGACGGCGGCCCGTCTCCTGCTGCTCGCTGGCATCGGCGCGTGCGTGGTCGGCTTGAAGGTGGTGGCGTAGCGATGGCCGGCAAGTTTGCATGGGTCATTTTGTTGGCATCGGCCGTACTTGAGGCCGTGTGGGCCACCGCCCTTGGCCTGTCTGCCGGATTCAGCCAACTCATCCCCACCATAGTATTCGCCGTCGCTGCGAGCCTCAGCATGGTCGGCCTCGGAATGGCCGTGAAGCGCATCCCCCTCGGCACGGCCTACGCCGTCTGGGTGGGGATCGGAGCGGCCCTGACCGTGGGCTGGGCAATGGCCACCGGCGTCGAACCTGCCAGCCCCCTCAAGCTGCTGTTCATTGCCGGGATCGTCGGCTGCGCGGCAGGTTTGAAGGCGCTTCCGGCGGAGGCGCGGGATGAAGTGGCCGAACCGGCTGAGCGCTAAGGCCAAGGGAAGCACATGACATCCGCCGGGAATTCGCTGACGGTGGCGGGTGTAGGGTGGCCTCGTGCGCGCTGCCAAGCGGATGATGCGGATCAGCTGGGTCTGCCTTGCGATCGTCAGCCTGGCCATCCTTGTTTTTGGTGTCGTGGTCGCTGCCGTTCCTAGTGGCGGGGACATGGGGCTGTATCGTGCGGATGGCCTGGCTTCGATCGGGCTTGGCTTCTTCGGCGCCATGATCGTCTTGGTTCCGTATCAGCGGAGGGAACTATGGGCATGGTTCGCGCTCTGGTTCTACCCCGTGTTCTGGGCGGTCCACCTCTTAGGAAACCTACCGCCGGGCACCGACCACATCCACCAGGTCATATTCATCGCACTTTCGTTGATCGGCCTCTTGCTGCCCGCGCGCATGTTCTTCCCTGCCGAACCGCACTAGCGGAGCCCGGCCAGAGAAACGCACGGAATACTCCCCCAACCCACACAGTTGCCAGCAAGTAACCACCATTCGGCGAAGGAGTATCCCATGGCCCCGGAATCCACCAAGGTGCAGCTCGGCGACAACTTCCAAGTGAGTCCCCTGGGTTTTGGCGGAATGGCGTTGACCGCCGTCTATGGCGAGGCGGATCCCGCGGAGTCCCTCAAAACGCTCCATCACGCCGTCGACGCGGGCGTCAGTTTCATTGACACCGCGGACGTCTACGGGGCCGGCGGGAACGAAGAGCTGGTCGGGAAGCTACTGAAGGAACGCCGCGACGAGGTTCAGCTGGCCACAAAGTTCGGAATCGTTGGCAATCCGCGGGACGGCTACACGGATGTCCGGGGAGACGCCGCATATGTGGCCCAGGCGGCGGAAGCGAGCCTCCGCCGCCTGGGTACCGACGTCATCGACCTCTATTACATGCACCGCCGTGACCTCCGCGTTCCGATTGTGGAAACCGTGGAGGCCATGGCGGAGCTTGTCCGTGCCGGGAAGGTCCGGCATCTCGGGCTGTCCGAGGTGACAGCCGAAGAGTTGAGGGAAGCCAACGCGGTCCACCCGATCTCCGCCGTGCAGAGCGAGTGGTCCATTTGGAGCCGGGACGTTGAGCGCAACGTCGTCCCTGCCGCGGCTGAACTCGGCGTTGGCTTCGTGCCATACTCGCCGCTGGGCCGCGGGTTCCTGACCGGCACCGTCAGCGCCGAGCAACTCGGCGATCACGACTTCCGGCACCGGATTCCCCGATTCGCCGACGGAGCCCTCGACGCGAACCAGGCAGTTGTTGCCGCGGTGCGCTCCGTCGCCGCGGAGCTGTCCGAAAACACCGGGCAGCTTGCAACTCCTGCCCAGGTGGCCTTGGCGTGGCTTTTCGCCCAGGGCCGCAGGCTCCAGCTCAGCGTCGTCCCCATTCCCGGCACCCGCAAAGCGCACCGGATCGACGAGAACCTGGGCGCGCTATCGCTCGAGTTGAGTGCCGCCCAACTGGACGTGCTCGACGGCGCTGCGGACGCCGTCGTCGGCTCACGGTCCGCGGACCCCACCTGGGTTTCGCAGGGCCGAGAGTAGCCGCAATGCCGCCTGCGGCTTCCGTAGAGTGGACCAATGGACTCACTCATTCATTCACTGCGCGACGTCACCATCCGGCGCATCTCGGTCAGCGAGATGAACAACAACGTGTATCTGCTGACCGCGAAAGCAAGCGGCGCACAGCTCCTGATCGACGCGGCGGACGACCTTCCAGCCATCCAGGCGATGCTGGCAGAGTCGGCCTCTGATGCCTCGGCTACCCCGAAGCTAGCCTTGATCGCCACGACGCATCAGCATTGGGACCACGTGCGAGCGCTTCCCGGCTTGGTGGAAGCGACGAGGGTGAAGACTGCCGCCGGTGTGGACGACGCCGAAGAGCTGCCCGTTCCGGTCGACGTCCCACTGAGTCATGGCGACGTGGGAACCTTTGACGGTTTCGACATCACAGCAGTTCACCTGCGCGGGCACACACCGGGGTCAATCGCATACGTGTACCAAGACCCGGAAGGCCCCGCGCACATCTTCAGCGGTGACTCTCTGTTTCCCGGAGGCGTCGGCAACACCCAGGGCGATCCCGCGCGATTCACCTCGTTGTTGAACGACGTGACCGAGCGACTGTTCAATGTCTACCCGGACGAGACCTTAGTACACCCCGGCCACGGCGATCCGACAACCCTCGGCGCAGAGCGGCCACACCTTGCGGAATGGCGCGAACGCGGCTGGTAATTACGTACCCGCTGTACGGAGCATGCTCATTCTTTGACTCTACGAATGGACATGCTCCGTAAAGGCGATACGTTCACCACCGAGCATGTTCCTCGCGCAAGCCAAGGAATGGACATATACGGAATATGTCCACTCCACACGGCCTACGCTGAGCATGCTCCTTGGGATCGGGAAAAACGCTGGGTCGGGGAAGAAGGCGCATGCTCACCGAAGCGAGCGATATCGCCCGGAATCCCCGAAACCCCGCTCCCCCGGGAAACCCCTAGCGACCTCGGCGTTCGTTCGATGCCGGAGCCGACGCACGGCGTGAACCGCTGCGTACCGGACGGCCAGAGCCCGAGCCGTACGAACCGCCAGAAGTGCCGCCGGTGTTGGAGGACCATACGGCTTTGTTTCCACCGCGGGTCGAGGTCACGGAATCCGTCCTGGGCGCCGACGTCGAGCGGTTGCCCGCGGAAGCCCGCTGGCCCGTGGCCGGACGTCCGCCTTGCCCCTGCGCCGCTTGGCCACGGCCACCCTGGCCGCGCGAGCCGGGAACGTCGTTCCGGTGCGCGGAACCCGAGGTGCCGCGACCACGCGAGTTGCGGGCGACGTCGTCGTTCGCTGCGGCGCGGCGCTCGGCACGGTTGATGTCGGTCCGGACCGGCTCGGCCGAAACCTTGCCCCGCCCGCCGCGACCACCACGGCCACCTGCGGTCGGCGATGCCTGGCCGGAACGACGCGTCCGCTTACGCTGCGCATTCGCGCCAGTGGACGTGCCGCCGCCCTGCTGCGGAGCCTTCGCCGCAAGCAGCGCTGCCCGGGTGCGGGGGTCGACCTTGTCGGCAACTTCGCCTACCAATTCGGCAACCAGCGGCGAATTTGCGGTGACGCGCTCGAACGTGACGTCGACGCCGGCGGCCTTCATGAGCTTCTTGACGTCGGACTGCTGGTCCGGAAGCGTCAACGTCACTACGGTGCCGTCGGACCCTGCTCGCGCAGTACGGCCCGATCGGTGCAGGTACGCCTTGTGCTCCGTGGGCGGGTCGACGTGGATGACGAGTTCGACGTCGTCGACGTGCACACCGCGGGCGGCGACGTCGGTAGCCACCAGGACGCGGACCTCACCGCTGGAGAACTCGGCGAGGTTGCGGTCTCGGGCGTTCTGCGACAGGTTGCCGTGCAGGTCGACGGCGGGGATCCCGCAATCCGTGAGGGTTTTGGCCAGCTTGCGGGCGTGGTGCTTGGTCCGCATGAAGAGGACGCGGCGGCCGGCGCCGGAAGCCAATTCGACGATCAGTTGCTTCTTGACGGTTTGGTCGTTGACCACCAGGACGTGGTGTTCCATGGTGGTGACAGCGGCCTGGGGGTCGTCCACGGAGTGCGTCAGCGGGTTGGAGAGGTAACGGTTGACCAGCTTGTCAACACCGTTGTCCAACGTCGCAGAGAAGAGCAGACGCTGGCCCTTCGCGGGGGTCATGTCCATGAGCTTCTTGACGACGGGCAGGAAGCCAAGATCCGCCATATGGTCGGCCTCGTCCAGCACCGTCACTTCAACGGCTTCAAGAGTCAGGATGCGCTGGCGGATCAGGTCTTCGAGGCGCCCCGGGCAAGCGATGACGATGTCGACGCCGGCACGCAGCGCCTTTTCCTGGCGTGCCTGGGAGATGCCGCCGTAGATGACGGTGGTGTTCAAGCCCATGGCCTTGGCGAGCGGCTCAACCGTGGCGTTGATCTGCGTTGCGAGTTCGCGGGTGGGAGCGAGGACCAGGCCCATCGGACGGCCGGGCTTGCGGAAGTATTCGGCCTCGCGTTCTGCGAGGCGCGCGACCAACGGGATCGCGAAGGCGATGGTCTTGCCCGAGCCCGTGCGGCCGCGGCCCAGGACGTCGCGGCCCGCGAGCGTATCCGGCAGGGTCTTGACCTGGATGGGAAAGGCTTCTTCGATGCCGGAAGCGGCAAGGGATTCGACAATGGCTTTGGGCGTGCCAAGGGCAGCAAAAGTAGTCATGTACTTCAAGGGTCTTTCTGGCGGTGTCCAGCGGACATCTTCCCTCGACGCCGGTTGGGCCAAGGGTTTCGCCGAGGAAAAGTCAGTGATCGACCGGGTAGGCAGCGAGCCTTGGCCGGGACCATAAAAACGCGTTCATCGACGCAGGATGTGCCTCTCACATGAAAAAAGCCCACTTACCTAAAACTAAGCGGGCATCACTGCACATCAAGTAACTCGATTCTAGCATCCTCCCGCAGCCCACCCGGACGGGCAGGGCGCTGACCTGTCCCCCACATGTCAACTCCCACGTTGCCTGCCCCGGTTCGGCAAGGCACTCTGGAGGCATGACGCATCATCACGACGGCGACCCATCCCTTTCGCACGGCGCTCACCTTTCGTACGGCTCCCGCCACGAGCACGGCGCCCACCATGTGACGGGCGGCGCTGATACGGACGAAGCCAGCGACCCCGCGCAGTTCTGGGACGGGGTGTATCAGGAAAAGGAGAAGAGGTGGAGCGGGAATCCCAACGCACAACTGATCGCGGAAGCCACCGAATTGGCGCCTGGCACAGCCCTCGACCTCGGCTGCGGTGAAGGCGCGGATGCCATCTGGCTCGCACAGCATGGCTGGACGGTCACCGCGGTGGACGTATCCGCCGTCGCGCTTGAACGGGCCGCCGTGCACGGCACGGAGGCAGGAACTTCGAATATCTCGTGGCAACAGCGCGATCTTGCCTTGTGGCGCCCGGAGGAGCAGTTCGACCTCGTCTCGTCCCACTTCCTTCACTCGCCGATGTTCTCGTGGCGCGATGCCCTCTCGTCGGCCGCCGGTGCTGTCGCCGAACATGGCACCCTGTTGGTGGTCGGGCATCATCCGGCTGGACTGGCTCCGTGGAACGCCCACAAGGACATGCAGGACAAGTTCTTCACCCCTGAGGACGCCGTTGATGCACTTACCGCCGGTCCGGGCAGATGGAGAATCAACGTTGCCGATTCGCGGGAGCGGCTGGTGACCGGGCCGGAAGGCCAGCAGGCCGCCGTCGTCGACAGCGTGCTGCGCGCCACGCGGACTTCAGCCGACTAACTCAAGCCCGGACGTCGTCGGCTTCGTCAGCGGGACGCGCACCGGCGATCCGGACGACTTCGGTCCGCTTGCGGCCGGCGACCCGCGGAGCGACCAGTAGCCCGACGACGGCGATCCCCGCGGTCAGCGCGAATACGCCCGCGAAGGAGGCTCCCGCCGTCGTGAGGGCGCTGAAGACGAGTCCCGTCAGGGCGAGCGAAAGCGCGCCTCCCAGGGAATCCGTGATGGACATGGCCGAGCTGTTGAAGCCTTGGTCCTCGGGGCCCGAAAGTGCCAGCGTCATGACGCTGAGCCTCGGATACATCACTCCCATGCCGGCGCCTGCGAACAGCCAGCCCAGGATCGCGACCCCGACCGGCCACGAGAAAACGGTCGTCACGAGAACCAGCGCAATAGCGCCGAGCACCGAGAGGGCTCCGATCCGAACAGCTCCGGCGTGACCTAGCCTGGACCCCAGCCTCCCTTGGACGGCCGACGCTCCGGCCCACGCAAGCGCGGATCCCGTCAATGCGAGTCCGGCAAACGCGGGCGTGAAGGCGTAGTGGTCAGTGAGCAGGTACGGCACGTAGACTTCGGCGCCGAAGAACGACGCCGACGCGAACCCGCGCATGAGAATGACGCTCGGGAGGCCGCGGCGTGCACGGAGAGTCCCTCGCGGAACCAAGGGGCGGACGGCCACCAACGCGAGGACAAGTGCGACGGCGGCAGTCGCCCAACCGACCCCCGGCACCTGGCCGGAGAGGTTCAGTCCGAGGACAGCGAAAGCCGCGAGGGCGGCCCAGGCGAGGCGGCCGAACGCCCAGGGAACATCGGCGTCGGACGCGGTTGCCGGCAGGGACCGCATCGCGGGCAGGATCATCGCCAAGGCCGGAATGACAAGGCCTACGACGCCGAGGAACACCCAGTGCCAGCTGAGGACCTGGGCGACGACGCCCGCTGCAAAGGGGCCGATCATCGACGGAACCACCCAAGCCGCTGAAAACGCGGCGAATACCTGCGCGTGGAGCCTGCCCGGATAGACGCGGGCGATGACCACGTAGAGCGCAACGGTCATGGCTCCCCCGCCGAGCCCCTGCACGAGCCGGCCGGAAACCAGGACGGGCATGGAAACCGCTGTGCCGGCGATGATCAGCCCCGCCGCGAACAGGGCGACGGAAGCATACAACGGCGCCGACGGACCACGTCGGTCCGCCCAGTTTCCGGCACCGACCATTCCGATCACGCCCGTAGCCAGCGGCCCGGCGAACGCAAGTGCGTAGAGACCGGCTCCGTTCAACTCACGGCTGACGAGCGGCATGATGGTGGTGACCGCCATCGACTCGAAGGCGGCCAGGAAGACCAGCGCGCAGGAACCGACCGTCGCCAAAAGGTAGGGGCGATGGAAGATGCCTGCTGATGGATCGTCGCTCGTCATCATCCCAGCCTAGAAGGCCAAACGAGTTTGGGTCAGTGGTTAGGGTCGGGCTTCTGGTCGCGCGTGCGGTCCGGGTCCAATAGCGCCCGTTCCAGCGCCGCGCTGTTTTCCCGCAGCCACTCTTGCCGACGCATGATTTTGTCGCCGACTCCTTCGGCCCACATGCGGGCCCAGCCGCCCCCGTCCTGCTCGGCGCGGGCCTTCATTCGTGCCCAACTCCGGCCCGCGGCGCCGACCGCGAAGGCCGGGAGACGCCGTCGTCGTTCGTCATCCAGTCCGTAGCTGTCTGCGAGCAACCTGAGGCGGCGGAAGCGGTCGGTTGTTTCCCAGCCGGGCCACAAGTCGGCGTCGGCCATGAGCGGGCACCAATGCATCGCCGTGTTCGCGAACTCCGCAAGCACCGTGGTTGGCCTGGCGAGGTCGAAATCAACGAGCCCAACGGCGAGCCCATCGCGGACCACCACGTTTTGCGGGGTGACATCCATGTGCGAAACGAGCTCGGGAGGATCGGGGTCCGGAGCAACACGTGACTCGGGAAAGGGGAACTCGGCAGCCCAGTAACTTAGCGAGGCATCGGTCAGGCGCCGCAACAGGCGCCCCAGAGAAGTGAGCAGGACCTCTGAACGGACCCAGGACTCCGGGATTTGGGCTGCGCATGTGCCGTCGATGAACGTCAGGACATCGCGCCCTTGCGAGTCACGGCCCAGGAACCGAGGCGAACCGTCAAATCCTTGGCTATCGAGATGGTCGAGGTAGGCGGCGACGGCGAAAGACCGCGGGTGGGCAGGCCGCCGGACCGTTGAGCCAATGCGGACCATGCCTTCAGTGACATCCCCAGTAGGAAGTTCAATCACGACGGCGTTGCTGTCCTCCGCGTCGAAGTGGCGGCAATCGGGCCGGGTCACCATGGTTACAATGCTAGCTGAGCGTCGGGTTGGTGGAGGCGGCGGTTTAGCGGACGCAGCTTCTGGCGGGCGCGGTTTCTGGCGGGCCCGCCCTCGGGGGCTCGCGCGGCGCACGTCGACGACGCCGGCCGCGATCCCGTCGCTTGAAGCGCCGGGATGTCTGACGAGAACTGCCGCGGGTGGGGACTGTCCTTTAATGCCGGGGTCTTCCAGGAGGTTTGGTTATGAATTGGACCGAGAGGGAACAGCCTTGCGAACGCGGCAGCTTCGGACCTGTGCGTTATCTGGTGGTTCCAGTGACTCAGGTCGGCGACGCCGGGCGCGATTCCGTCGCTTGATGCGCCGGAATGTAAAACAGGAACTGCCGCGGTGGTGCGGGTCCTCTTATTGTCGGGGTCTTCTGAATTGCTTTGAGCGCGGACGCGGACTGGGAGGGAACGGGTTTGCGGACACGGCAGCTTGCGGCCGGCGCGTATCCGGGTGGTGGCTCGAACAGCTCAGGTCGACGATGCTGGCCGTGATCCCGTCGCTTGATGGGCCGGAATGTAAAACAAGAGCCGGTTTTTCAAACAAGAACCGCCGAGGACTGGGCGGGGCTTATTTTGTCGGGGGTCCGTGGAAGGCTTTGGGTATGGACGGGATTGGGGGATCGGTTTTGCGGACGCGGCAGCTTCGGGCGGACATGCCTTCGGGCGATGGTCCGCGTGATGCTGCCGTTCGTGGCGCCGGGTCGCCAATCGCCGCTCTTCCCGGGACTGATCCCCGTCCTGCTCCTGGTGCAGATCCGTTCGCCTTGATCGAGGAAGCGATCGCGGCGGTGGTTGCGTTCCGTCCCGGCACCCACGCCGATTTGACCGATACCACCACAATCCCCGCCACCACCGCCGGTGCCCCCGAAATCACCGCCGCCACCGACTCAAGCGCGGGGGCGGGTGGGGAGTTGATTGCTCAGTTGCGCCTGTTGGAGGATTTGAAATCCGCGATCGCCGGGGCGCAGGCCAGGATCACTGTCGCGTTCGACACCGCCCGGCGCCGCGCCCACGCGAACCTGGGTGTTCCTGCCGCGGAACAGGGCAAAGGCGTCGCCGCGCAGGTCGCGCTGGCGAGGCGGGAATCCCCGGCCAAAGGCGCCCGCCTCCTGGGTCTCGCCAGGGCGTTGGTGGTGGAGATGCCCCGGACCCTGGCCGCCCTGGAGACCGGACAACTCAACGAATGGCGCGCGACGCTGCTGGTGAAGGAAACCGCCTGCCTCACTGCCGTGGACCGGGCCGGTGTCGACGCCGAACTGGCCCCCGACACCGGAACCCTCAACGGTGCCGGAGACAAAGCGGTCATCGCCGCGGCCCGGGCGGCCGCATACCGACGTGACCCGGGCTCGGTCACCCGCCGCGCCGCCCGCGCCGTGACCGAGAGGCACGTCAGCCTGCGCCCGGCCCCGGACACCATGACGTATTTGACAGCGCTGCTGCCCGTCGCCCAGGGCGTGGCCGTGCACGCCGCCCTGTCCCGCCACGCAGACACCCTCCGCTCGTCCGCGGGCGGGGAGGCCCGTTCCCGCGGACAGGTCATGGCCGACACCCTGGTCGAACGCACCACCGGGACCCGGGCGGGGATCACCGGCATCGACCTCCAACTCGTCATGACCGACCGCACCCTCCTGCAAGGCCACAGCGAACCGGCAAGGATCCCCGGCTACGGCATCGTCCCCGCCACTTGGGCCAGAACCCTCCTCACCACCAACCCCGGACCCACCGAACACCACCCCGAAACCGGACACAACGGCGGCGACAGGCAAGAATCCGGAGACGGAACGCACCGGGACGGGCAGAAACCTGGGCCCGAAGCCGAGCAGGCCGGGCCGGGTGGTCGATCCAGACGGGCGGGTCGAACCGGGACCCGAAAAGACGGACCGAAGCATGGATCCGGGCAAGACGGCCAGCAACCCGGGATCGAAGTCGGCCAGGCCGGGCCGGGCGGTCGATCCAGACGGGACGGGCAGAAACCCGGTGCCGGACGAAGAAGTCGGACCGGAACCGGGAAAGACGGTCAGGACCGAGGGAGCAGACGCAGCCACCGGGCAGGTCAAGAACACAGAACCGGTCAGCAACGCGACCAGGGGGCCGTGCACTCCGCGGTCGTCGGTGCGCGGCGCCCCGGGCCGGAGGATTCCCCATCAGACGAGACGGCTTTCAAAGTCTGGTTGCGGCGGCTGTTCACCGCGCCCGGCAGCGGGGAACTCGCCGCCGCCGATTCGAAGGCCAGGCTCTTCCCGCCCGGGCTGAGGCGCCTCATCCAGGTCCGGGACAACACCTGCCGCACCCCCTACTGCGACGCGCCCATCAGGCACCTGGACCACATCCTCGCCTGGCACCTGGGCGGAACCACCAACCAAAACAACGGGGCAGGACTGTGCGAAGCCTGCAACCACACCAAAGAACTCCCCGGCTGGTCAACCCGCACCCACAAACCACAACCCGGCCGCCGGCATGCCTTCGAACTCGTTACCCCCACTGGGCACAGCTACGAATCAACAGCCCCGCCCCTGCCCGGCACGCCCCCCACCCCGGACCCGGACGTCCAAATCTCACCCTTCGAAACCGCCGCCCCCTACAACTGGGACGACTGGAACCACCAACACAACCCAAACCACCAACCACAACTACGCAAACCCGCCTAAAAAGAACAAGCCCCTAGCCAACGGCCCGGCGAGCGCAAGTGCGCAGAAACCGGCTCCGTTCAACTCGCGGCTGACGAGAGGCATGATGGTCAGCGAGCAGGAACCGGCCGTGGCCAGGGGCTAACAGCTAAGGGCTATGGAAGACTCCTGCTGCTGTGTCGTCGCCCGTCGTCATCCCAACCTTGGAAGGCCGGACGAGTTCGGACTACACCCGGGAGCAGATTCGCCCGACCCATCGGACGCGACGTGACCGCTTGCTACTGCCAGGCCGTGGCGAACCAGGCGATGGCTGCGACGTACCCAACGAGGGTCAGGGAGGCGAAGCGGGCCGGAGTCCCGAGCGGGTTACGGCGGGTAAATCCGAAGGCGGAGTTCGCGTTAAACAGATGCAGGAGGAGTCCCCCGCCGAGGAGTCCGGCGTACATGCCCGGACTGGCGATCAGGAGGACACGGGCAGCGAAAAACAGGTACTCGAGGACGAACGCCGTCTTCGGCAGATCCCACAACCCGGCACCGAGCTTGCGGTCGTGCCCGCCCGGCCCAAGTAGTGGCAGGTCCGCGCGATGCACCACGAGGTCGAGAATCCAGTGCGAGACCGCGCCAAGCCAGAACACAAGCCCGGCGATCCAGCTCTGATAAACGATGGCGAAGATGGCGGCCGGGACCAACGCGAGCAGGTTCGACAGCACGAGCGAGTGCGAGACCGGGTAGGAATCAAAGCGCACGGCTCGTTGAAGAGGATCATCACGGTCCACCGTGACCTGTTCGCGGCCGGCCATCACCAGGATTGGCCAGGCGAGGTCCGGCCACGCAACTCCGACGGCTGCCGCTGGAATCGGAGCGCCCGGGATCGCGCCAACGAGCACGGCCGCGGCGGCGTAATGACCGATATACATGGCCCCAACTCTGTCGTCATCGCAGTAGCGGACATTTGTGGCAGCAGTGAACGGAGGGGGAACATCCTGCGCACAAATGATGTGCACCGGACGTCTCCCGGGCCGCACGGATTACGTACCGATAAAGCGGCAGGCGGGTCACGCCGTCGTCGGCACCTCTATCGCGGGGAACAACTCACCGGCGGCGGTGGGCACGACGGCGCCGGTCGCCGTCGAGTCCTGGTTCAGCATCCAGCCGACCCGCTTGGCCGTGTTCAGCATGACGACGCTTTCGACGAGTTCGATCCTTGGGATGCGCTGTTGGATGGCGAGCTCCATTTCCATGACTTCGGCCAGCGTGCGCAACCACATGATGATGACGAAGTTGGTGCTCCCGGTGGTGGACGCGGTGAACCGGACGTTCCGGACGGCCCGTAGCTCGGCAGCAGCGGCCTCGTGCTGCCCTGCCGGAACGTTCGCGAACCACTGACAGGTAATTGGATAGCCGGAGAATTGCTGGGCTATCTCGCAGCGGAAGGACAGCATTCGACTGGCGAGGACTCGTCCAAGCTGCCGCTGCACCGTGGCGGGATGCCGGCCGAGGGCCCGGGCGATCTCCGCGGCGGAAGCCCTTCCGTCCCGGGCGAGGAACGGAAACAACGCCATGTGGCTCTCCGGCAGGGGCGTGACAATCGCGTCGGGCGAAGACGGATTCGCTGCTTCGGGCCCCGCGAGCGCGCGCAATGCCTGCTGCTCCGCACGGCTCAGGACGTTCAGCCGCCAGGCGTAGCCGCTCGTATGGATGCGGGTGCACAGCGAAGTCCGGTACTTCGTCAGCCCGCGGATTTCCTTGAGCCTCGGGAGGAGCCGGTTGCTGAACTCGCCGAGGTCCTGCGTAATGACCGTCAACATGAGGTCCCGGTTGCTGGCGGCCTCCTCAACCGTGATGACTTCCGGGATGGCAGCAAGCGCGGCCGTGACTTCGGGCCTGAGGTGCATTTCGCAGTCGACATCGATAAGGGCGAGGCACGCGTTCTTTGGGTCGCCCATGAGGTGCGCAGTGGTCCAAGCCGCCCCCGATTCGCGCAGCCTGTCCCAGCGGGACGCCAAGGTGGTGGGGTGGACGTCCAGGACGTCAGCGGCGTCCGACCAGCTGATCCGGGGTGAGATCTGCAGGGCGTTGATGAGCCGGAGATCCTCTTCACTGAGTTCCATCAGCAGACTCCCTTCAAAGCGTGCACGAATCCTGTTAATCATGGCATCTTTGAGAATTTTTCGAGGGCTTTCAAGAACTGTGAGGCCAGTCACTCCACAATAGCTATAGCTACTTACCAACCGTTCGGGAAACAGGAGAACACATGTCGATCGCCGCAGACGCCAAAGAAATGCAGGGGGAAATCGCCCGGTTCCGCCACGAGCTCCACCAGGAGCCTGAAATCGGCCTGGACCTCCCGCGCACCCAGGAAAAGGTGCTCAAGGCGCTCGACGGCCTCCCGTACGAAATCACCCTCGGTGAGAGCACGACGTCGGTCACTGCGGTCCTGCGGGGCGGCGCGGCTCACGCTTCGGCTGAGAAACCGGTGGTCCTGTTGCGTGCCGACATGGATGGCCTCCCCGTCCAGGAGCGCACCGGCGTCGAGTTCTCGTCAAAGATCGACGGCGCCATGCACGCTTGCGGCCACGACCTCCACACGTCGATGCTCGCCGGGGCAGCGACCCTCCTGGCTGAGCGCCGCCACCTACTGGCCGGTGACGTGGTGCTGATGTTCCAGCCGGGCGAAGAAGGATTCGACGGAGCGGGCCACATGATCCGCGAAGGCGTGCTCGACGCCGCGGGCCGCCGCGTGGACGCCGCCTACGGAATGCACGTGTTTTCCTCCCTGGAACCGCATGGCCAGTTCTGCACAAAGTCGGGCGTCATGATGAGCGCGTCGGACGGCCTGTTTGTTACCGTCCTGGGCGCCGGTGGACACGGCTCGGCTCCCCACGCGGCAAAGGATCCGGTCACGGCGGCAGCCGAAATGGTGACGGCCCTGCAGGTCATGGTCACGCGGCAGTTCAACATGTTCGATCCCGTAGTCCTGACGGTGGGCCTGCTTCAGGCCGGGACGAAGCGCAACGTCATTCCCGAATCCGCCCGCTTCGAGGCCACCATCCGCACGTTCTCTGAATCTTCCCGCGAGAAGATGATGACTGCCATCCCGCAACTCCTCAAAGGCATCGCCTCGGCCCACGGCGTCGAAGTGGACGTCGACTACCGCGGCGAATACCCGCTGACGATCACCGACGTAGACGAGACGAACACCGCCGAAAACGTCATCGCAGGCATGTTCGGCGATTCCCGGCTCTCGCGCTGGGCCACGCCGATGAGCGGCTCGGAGGATTTCTCCCGGGTCCTGGCCGAAGTACCCGGAACCTTCGTAGGCCTTAGCGCCGTCCCGAAGGGCGTGGACCACGCCACCTCGCCGTTCAACCACTCCCCTTACGCAACTTTCGACGACGGCGTACTGTCCGACGGCGCGGCGCTCTACGCCGAGCTCGCGACCTCCCGCATCGCAGCCCTCGCCGGCGCAAGCAACTAACCACCACCCCAGCCATTTGGAGCACGACATGACCGCTACCGTAGGCACCGCAGCCACCGCCCGGGTCCACAAGTCCCATCTCAGGACCCTCATTGGCACGGGCATCGGCAACGCCGTCGAATGGTACGACTGGGCGATCTACGCCACCTTCGCGCCGTTCATCGCGAGCGCCCTGTTCAGCACCGCGGACCCCACATCGGCGGTCCTCTCCACCTTGGCGATCTTCGCCGTCGGATTCGTCGCCCGGCCGTTCGGCGGATTCGTCTTCGGCTGGATCGGAGACAGGATCGGCCGGAAGACGTCCATGACGTTCGCCGTCGGCCTCGGCGCCTTCGGCAGCCTGTTGATCGGCATCGCGCCGACATTCCAGGCCGTCGGCGCCTTGGCTTCCGTGACGCTCCTGGTTGCGCGCCTCATCCAGGGCCTCGCCCACGGTGGCGAGCTGCCGTCGTCGCAAACGTACTTGTCCGAAATGGCACCGAAGGAAAAGCGCGGATTCTGGGCCACGCTCATCTACACCTCGGGTACCGCCGGCATCCTCGTCGGAACCCTGCTCGGCGCAATCCTGACGGGTGTTTTGAGCAAGGCGGACATGAATGCCTGGGGTTGGCGGATTCCCTTCCTGATCGGTGGCGCGCTCGGCGTGTATGCCCTGATCATGCGGGCCAAGATGAAGGAAACGGAGGCGTTCGAGTCCGAAGCTCCGAAGGAAAAGCGGACCCCGATGTGGCCGCAAATCGTCAAATACCGCAAGCAGGCGTTGCAAGTGGTCGGCCTGACGGTGGGCCTCACGGTTGTCTATTATATTTGGGGCGTCGTAGCCCCGAGCTACGCTGCGACCGCGCTCAAGATGGACCGTGGAGCCGCGCTGTGGGCCGGAGTCATCGGCAACGTCGCGTTCATCGCTTCGCTGCCGTTCTGGGGAAAGCTCTCGGACCGCATCGGCCGCAAGCCCGTGCTGATCGTCAGCTCGGCCGGAGCCGCTTTGCTGCACTTCCCCATGACGTGGCTCCTCAAGGATTCCCCGTGGCAGTTGGCCGTCAGCATGTCGGTCATGTTGTTCTTCATCGCCGGCAGCGCCTCGATTGTCCCTGCCGTGTACGCCGAGTTGTTCCCCACCAAGATCCGGACTGTGGGCGTCGGCGTCCCCTACTCTATCTGCGTCGCCGTCTTCGGCGGTACGGCCCCGTACCTGCAGACGTGGCTCGGCAGCATCAACCAGGCGAACATGTTCAATGTCTACGCCATCGTGCTTCTTGTGATCGGTATAGCGTTCGCCGTCACGATCCCGGAGACCAAAGGCAAGGACCTTACCCAGTAACCAGCTTTCCGGCCGCGGGAGTGCCGTCATGAGGTGGTCATGACGGCACTCCCGCGGCTTTCCTTGCCCGGCGCCGGCGGGTAGGCCTGGTCTATTTCGCGACGATCAAGGCTTTGGGTGGCGGCTTTGTTCCACACAAACGTCACCCAACATTTAGACAGTAACCTTACTATTTCGGGGAGTAAACCCCTTGCCTATGCGGTGCGGCGCGGGGTGAGTGGTGAGGGCCGAGTTCGACGGCGGTGCGGAACGCGGCCAACGTGATTGGTCCTGCCGGCCTCAGGTGTACGCCTCCGAAGTGGTCTCGAGTTGTTGGCCGAGCCCGGCGAGGAGGATGGTGATTCCCTGATCGAGTTCGTGTTCGCCGTCGTACTCCAGAAGCTCGGGAGCGAGCCGGCGCAAGTGCGGGAATTCGCGCAAGGGCAAGCGCTGGAGCCCGAGCTGGAGCAATGCCTCGTTTTCCTCCGGATCCACGATCAGTTCCTGGAGTTCATTAAGGATGTGTCCGTAGAGGAAGCCGTAAAAAGCCCGATAGACGTGCAAGGCATCCCCGGGAGCAAACCCTGCGCGGATCAAGATTCCAAGGATTTGCTCGAGCGGCCGGAGCGTTCCCGCCGGACGCAAGCCCAAGGGGGTGGAGAGCGGTCCGGTGACGAGCAGTGGAACGACGTTCGGGTGCCGCAAGCACACACGGCGCATTTCGTGGGCCATCCGGCGCAATTGAATCTGCCAATGGGCATCGTCCGTAAAGATCTCCACCTCGTCCAAGACCAGTTCGGCAACTCCCGCCAGCAGCTCCTTCCGGTTTGCCGCGTGCCGGTACACCGCCATTGGATCGCGCCCCAAGGCTTGCCCGAGCCGACGCATACTCAGGGCATCCAATCCATGTTCGTCCACCAACTCGAGCGCCGCGCCCAGGACTGTCCGGCGATTGAGCCGCCCGCTCCCCTCCTGCGCTTGCATTCCCGCATTCACGATGACTGCCTCCTGCTTGACCGTCCCATGCTTTGTGACCCCTGTAGGTCTACAATGTAGACAAGAACAGAAATCTACGAGTTACGTCTACAGTGCAGTCCTCTCTGGGACGCACCGCACCAAACGCCAGAACAGCTCTTCGGCTTGTATCTCAGCTGGTGCAGACTAAACCACCAGGCGCCGGCCTCCGAAGCCGAGTTCCGGGAGGCCATGAAGCATCACCGAATCAACCCCTCCGGGATAACAGCGACCACGTCGATCTCGACGAGGAAGTCTCCCAGGAAAGATCCCACAGTAGTGCGTGCCGGAAACGGCGCAACAACGAATTCTTCGTAGATGGCATTGAAACCCGGGAAATCCCGGCCGGGGTGGTGAAGGTGCACAGTCGCCTTCACCACGTGCCCGAAGTCCAGCTGATGCGCGGCAAGGACTTCGCTGACGTTTCGCATTGCCTGGACGGTTTGTTCTTCGATGGTGGTTCCGACCCTTTCTCCCGTGATCGGATCATGGGGCGTCTGGCCTGCCGTGTACAGGAATCCGTTGGCGGCGATGGCCTGGGAGTAGGGACCGGCCGGACCCGGAGCGAGGCTGGTGGTGATTTGACGGCGCAAGTGCGTGCCTTTCTTTGAGTTCGGGTTCTTCGAGTTCGTGTGTTGGGTGCGGCTAGAGAACTTTTGAGAGGAATGCCTTCGTACGTTCGTGTTGCGGGTTATCCAGCACTTCCTCCGACGGACCGCATTCCACCACGACGCCGCCATCCATGAACACCACCTGGTCAGCCACCTGCCGGGCGAAACCGAGTTCGTGCGTGACAACAACCATGGTCATGCCTGCCTGGGCCAGCGATTTCATGACATCCAGGACCTCCCCCACCAACTCGGGATCAAGCGCGGATGTTGGTTCATCGAAGAGCATCAGCTTGGGCTTCATTGCCAATGCCCTGGCGATCGCGATCCTTTGCTGCTGCCCGCCGGACAGTTCCTGCGGGTAGGAGCCGCCGCGATTACCCAGGCCCACCCGGTCCAGCAGGACTTGGGCTTCGGCCACCACTTCCTTGCGCGGCCGGCCCAGGACATGCACAGGAGCCTCTATGACGTTCTCAAGGACGGTCATGTGGGGAAAGAGGTTGAATCGCTGAAACACCATGCCCGCATTGAGCCGTGAGCGTGCTGTCTGGCGTTCCTTCATTTCATGCAGCCTGCCGTTGCGCTCCGTGTAGCCCACCATGTGTTCGTCTACGTAGAGCCGGCCTGCGTCGACCTTCTCAAGATGATTGATGCAGCGCAGGAATGTGGTCTTGCCGGAACCGGACGGACCGATCAAGCAGGTCACCGATCCTTGCTCCACCCTGAGGTCGATGCCTTTCAGTATCTCGGTTGCGCCGAAGTTCTTCCGTACTCCCCGGGCTTCCACCATGGCATTGGTCATCATGCACTCCTTGTCTTAGCTGGGCGGCGCCCCTGCGTCTTTGCTGGGCGGCGCAGTCGTGGCGCCGAGTCAAAGCCGCGGCCGTAACGGCGTTCAAGTTTGTTTTGGAAGAAGCTCAGGACGGTGGTCATGAGCAGGTACCAGAGGCTGGCGACGATGAGCAGCGGGATGGTCTGGTAATTGTTCGAATAGATGATCTGTGCCGAATACAACAGGTCCGAAATCGCCAGGACGCTCACCAAGGACGTGCCTTTCAGCATGGAAATGACCTGGTTTCCAGTAGGGGGCAGAACCACGCGCATTGCCTGGGGCAGGATCACCCGGTTCATGAGCTTGCCACCGCTCATCCCAAGGGCGCGGGCGGCGTCGTATTGGCCCTTGTCCACGGAACCGATGCCTCCGCGGATGATTTCGGCCATATAGGCAGCTTCATTCAGGGACAGCCCCAACAACGCTGCCCCCAGCGGAGTGATCAGGACATTCGCGGACCCCAGGACCAAGGACGGACCGCCGAACGGAAGCCCCAACGCGACCACCGGGTACAGGGCGGCAATGTTGTACCAAAAAATCAACTGGACCAGCAGCGGTGTTCCCCGGAAGAACCAGATGTAGCTGCGACTGATCGTACTCAGGATCGGGTTCGCCGAAAGCCGCATGATCGCAAGCACGGTACCCAATGCAATGCCCACCGTCATGGAAACCACCGTGAGCACGATGGTCAGCCCCATCCCGGCAAGGATCTGCGGGGCAAACACGTAGGACACCACAACGTCCCAGCGGTAGCGTTCATTGACGGCCACGTCCCAGGCAGCACTGGCCGCGGCCGCTATCAGGATCACGGCAAGGGCCAACCGGACGGGGTGCTTGAGTGGCACCACTGGTATGGAGTCTTCGGCCGTCGCCGCACGCTCCTGGACGTGCGGAATGGAGTATTGCTTTTGCATGGTTGTCACCTTCTGAGTCGGCGCATTCATTACTGTGCGAAATCGACGCGCGCGTCAGTGATAGCGCTGGATTCAAGGCCGTATTTGGCGAGAACTTTGGTGTAGGAATCGCTCTTGATCACTGCATCCAGCGCAGCAGAGACGGACTTCACCAGGCCGGATTCCTTCGGCACGCCGACGCTGACCGGCGCGAACTCATACGTTCTGGCGACCTCGATCTGCGGGTTTTGCGTGGCGGCGTAATTCAGGATGGGCGAATCGGCCAGTACGGTGTCCAGGCGTCCGCTGGTAAGTGCCGAGATAGCCTGGCGCGTGTCCTGAAATTCGCTCCGCTGAATGGATTCCTTCCCGGCCGCCGCACATTCCTTGTCGTACGCCGGCACATTCACGGTCAACTGGTATGAACCGGTGAGCAGTCCCACTTTCTTGCCGCACAAAGCATGCTCGTCCTTGATTCCACCGGGATTTCCCTTGGGGACGGCAATCGCATTGCCTATTTGCATGTAGTCGACGAAATCCAGGACTTCCATGCGTTTGGTGGTCGGCGTCATGGACGAGACCGTCATGTCGTAACGGTTGGCCGCGAGCCCGGGAATGATGGAGTCGAAATTGGCCACATGGATCTCCACCTTGAGACCCAGCGCCTCACCGATGAGGCGGGCCACGTCCGGATTCGTCCCGGTCATATCCTGCGTGCCTTCGCGGTAGAACTGCGTTGGCGGTTCGTTGGTGGGGATGGCCACGCGCAGCACCTTGGAAGCCTTGACGGACGCCGGCAAAAGTTCGACGGCGGCAGGATCGACTTGCAGCGCGGGAACCCCGGTTATTGCGCCTGTAGTGTCGGCGGCACCTTGCGTTGCCACTCCGTCGGTGGGGCTGCAAGCAGTGACGGTCAGCAACAGCGCCGCTGCAGCCACGACCGCAGGCACACCAATCCTGGAATGGCGGTTCAATGGTGGGTTCTTCATCAGAAAGTCCTCATTTCTGCAAGGCTCGGGTAGGTTTCCGGGTTCCCGGCAAAGCGGAAGCCGGCGAACGCTTCGCTCCGATGCCGGACCAGGTGGCGGCCTACGCTCCGAAGTTCCTCGACGGTGCTCACGCCGAGCAGCATCATGGTGCGGGTCATTTCGGCTTCGAACATCTTCAGGACGTGCGCTACGCCTGCCTCTCCGGCGGCAGCGAGTCCGTAGAGGTAGGGGCGGCCGATCGAGCATGCATTGGCGCCCAGCGCCAACGCCTTGACGACGTCGGAACCGCGGCGGATGCCGCCGTCGACGATGATTTCCATGCGGCCGGCCACCCGCTCAACGACGTCCTGCAGGACATCCAGAGGAGCAGCCATATGGTCAAGCTGGCGGCCGCCGTGGTTGCTGACCTGAATGGCGTCAATCTCCAGGGAGGCTGCCATCGCCGCGTCGTTCGGATTGACCACCCCTTTCAGGACGATCGGACCGGCCCATCGTTCCCGCAACTCCCGGATGTCGTCCCAATCGGTGGGTTCGTAGGAGCCGGCGAGCAGGGTGCGCCACATATCGGGGGAGCTGGCAAGGGGGCCTTCGGGAATTTCGGCGTCCAAGTTGGGGAAGGCAATGGCGTCGTTGGCCAGGAAGCCCAAGGCCCAGGCCGGGTGGAGCATCCCTTCCACCACCGTTTTCGGCTTGATGGACGGTGGCGCCGTGAATCCGTTCCTGTAGTCACGTTCGCGGTGGCCGATGGCGCGGCAGTCAACGTTGACCAGCAAAGCCTCGTAGCCTGCGTTGGAAACCCGGTCCAGGACCGCCTGAAGCAGCCCTTTGTCCGGCGTCGGCTCGAGGTTGAACCAGCGGCGAAGTGCCGGAGCGGCCGCGCTGACGTCTTCCATAGTGGTGGTGCTGAGGTGCGCCAAACCATAAGGGACACCTGCGGCAAGGGCCGCATGGGCAACGGCGCGTTCACCCTTCGGGTGGAACAGCCTGGTGCCTCCGGTAGGCGAGAGTGTCAGTGGCATCGATACCGGGCCGCCCAGCAACGTGGACCGTAGATTCAGGTTGTCCACCGATCCCCATTTGGGCAGGAACGACCAATCCTCGAAGGAGGAACGGTTCCGACGCAGCGAAACTTCGTCCTCTCCCCCACCTTCGATGTATTCGAAAATGCTCTTCGGAAGTCGCTTGGCCGCGAGTTTCCGCATGTCTTCTACGCTGTAGCAGCTCCGCCCCAGCCGCTCCGCCACCGATCGGGCCGGGCCCTGCACGGAGGCGAGCGCCCGGATGTCCTTGAATTTCATATGCTGTCCTCTTCGTTCCTTCGGGAGAGCCCCGTTCAACTTCGCTCCCAATCGTGACGCAGATCTCTCCTGTGCTACATGTAGGAACTTCCATAACTTCGAGGAATGCACTGTGATAAATTCCAAACGTGGAAGCCCAGCAGGATACCCAACCCGGCCCTAAGGCGGCCGTCAGCCTGTCCGATTGCATCCAGCTCATGCAGGCCGGACTCGTGCACGCCAATCCGACGCCGGAGAACCTAGGCCATCCCGTTTCAGACGTGCTCATGTACGATCCCTTGGACAGTTGGTCCAACGTGGATGACCGCATCATCCTGGCGGTGGCGTGCGCCTATGGCTCACCGGATTTCGACCAGCTCCTGCATCGGGCGGCAAACAGCAACGCGGCCGCCGTGGTCCTGAAGGCCCGCGGTACCCGCATGGAGCAACTGCGGATTGAAGCCGCACGCCACAGCCTCTCGATCCTGGTGGCGCCGGAAGATGCCGACTGGACCCGCTTGGCGACGCTGGCACGCGCCTCGGTGATGGGCGCCGCCGTCGACTCCGTCTCAGGGGTACGCCTGGGCGACCTCTACGCCTTTGCGAACGCTGCGGCTTCCATCACCGACGGGGCAGCCAGCATCGTAGATCCGCTTGGCCGCATTGTCGGCTATTCCACCTTGCCGGGCCAGCCCATCGACGAGCTTCGCCGCGTTACCACCCTCACCTTGCAGGAAATCATCCAGCCGGCATTCGACGAGGACTTCAAGCGCGTCTACTCAGCGCCGGGATCGGTGCTGGTGGCCGCGGAGGGCGAAGGAATGGGCCGACTGGCGCTTGCGGTGAGGGCCGGTGGCGAGCTTTTGGGATCTATCTGGATCATCGACCCCGGAGAGGGAAAGCGCGAAGCAGCCTTGGAGGCGCTGGACCGGATGGCTCCCCTGGCCGGCCTGCACATGCTCCATGCCCGCTCAGCTTCCGACTTCGGGGAACGGCGCAACGCAGACTTGGTCCGTACCCTCCTGGACGACGCGGAGCACGCGGCTTTCGCAGCCGCGCAGTTAGGGCTCGACGCCGCGAACGGACTCGCTGTGGCCGCGTTTTCGATCATCCAGCCTGAGGCCACAAGCGTTGAGTCCGTCCGGGAAATCCATAGGCTCCTGCAATTGGTGACGACCGTCTGCAACGTGCAGTACACCACGAGCCGCAGCGCCCTGATCGGTTCCATCGTCTACGCCTTGCTGCCCAGCCAAGGACCGGCGGCGCGCACGGTCCACGGAAGGATCATCCACGAGATCCAGGCATACTCCCACACGATTACCCCCTACCCGCTCATCGCAGCCGCAGGGGGAATCGCACCCCGCATCGAGGACCTTTCCCGCTCCCGGTCGGAGGCAATCCAAACGCTCCATCACCTCGCAGGCCTTCAGGCCAGTGGAAGGGATGCCCCCAAAGCCGCCCTCTTCGAGGAATACCGGATTCCCCTGAACCTGTTGAAGGTGGGGGAATTCATCGAGGACAGCGAGCTCGCGGGAACCGATGACATCTCCCGCATCGCAGCTCACGACGCCATGCACCAGACCGACTATTTGGATACCCTCCGCGCCTACCTGGCTTCCAACGGAACCATCTCAGCCATGGCCACCCAACTCCATGTTCACAACAACACCGTTCGCTACCGGGTTTCGCGCCTCATGGAGGAATTCAAGCTCGACCTGACAGACCCCCACAAACGGCTTTGGCTCTGGCTGCGGCTAACCACCATGGACCTTGGCGCTACTAAACCCGCAGAGCCCGGTCCCGCCCTGATTGGAAGAATTCACGATGTAAACTAAGCTACCAAGTAAGTAGGCTTACCGTTTTTCATATATCGGCAATTTCGCGCTCCATCCGGGAATTCGTTCGGGTGAACGCAAAGAAAAGGTGGTCGTTGTGATCGGGTTTATTGTCCTCCTTCTTATTGTTTGGGCCGTTTTGGCGATACTTGGATTCGTCATCAAAGGTCTTGTCTGGCTCGCGGTTCTCGGCATAATCCTTTTCATCGTCACCGGCATTCTTGGATGGATCCGACGCGGAGCCGCCAGCAGGTAGCCCACCCCGGCCAAACTCAGCCAACCTAGGCGAGTTGCTCGACGATCCGTTTCGCGACGGCTTCCGCGATCCTCGGCCCGAGGCCGGGACCTTCAGCAACCACGTCGTCCACGGCACCGTCGTCGAACAGGGCGGACGCCACAATCCGTTGGCGTCCGCCCAACTCGGCTGCCAAAGACGTATCGCCATTCACGATCAGGCTGGCGCCCTCCGGCGGCAATGGTGCGAGCCACGCGTGCTCGGCAGCTACTGTACGGCGGGCCGCGGCGAGCGCGAGCGCACCGCCGCCGGTGCCTTCGCCGAGGAGGACGGCAACGCTCGGCACAGTAAGGCCAAGCATCGCCGCGATGCAGTCCGCGATCCCGCCAGCAATCGCCGACTCCTCTGCCTCAACAGACAGCTCTGCCCCTGGAGTATCAACCACCGTCACGAGCGGCAATCGCAGTTCCTCCGCTAGCCGCATTCCGCGACGGGCCTGTGCGAGCGCCGCAGCGTCGAGGACACTCCCGGCGCGTTGCGCCGCGCGGTCCTGGCCGACAACGACCACCGGCCTGCCCTCTAGTTGAGCGAGTACGACGGCGGTACTCGCCGAAAGTGCCCCGCGTCCCGTGCCGTTCAGGCGCACCAAACGTCCGAACCCGCCGTCGAGCAGTTCCCGCAAGCCCGGCCGCCCGGCGTCGCGCGTCCGCTGGACCGAATCCCACGCCGAATCCCAAGGGGGCATGCGCGCTGTTGCTGCCCCACCACTGGACATGTGCCTTACTGCTGTCCCACCACTGGACATGTCCCCTGAAACCGGCTCGGAAGGCGCATGCTCCATCGACGCGGGGAGGGAGGAACATGCGCCCTCCCACGAACCGGAAAGAATCCCAAGCACCTCAGCCGCAAGCTGCCTAAATCCAACAATGTCCAGCACGGCGTCGACCGTTCCGTGGGCCAGCAGGTTCTCACTACGCTGCACGCCTTCCGGAAACTCCTGCCCGGTCAGCCCCGCGTAGACCTTGGGGCCGAGGAAGCCGATGAGGCCGCTTGGCTCGGCGGCGGTCACGTGCCCCAATGACCCCCAGGAGGCGAAGACGCCGCCCGTCGTCGGGTGCCGCAAGTACACAAGGTACGGCAGGCCGAGCCGCTTGTAGGCCGTCAGCGCCTCGGTGATCCGCACCATCTGGAGGAAGGCCAGGGTGCCTTCCTGCATGCGTGTACCGCCTGAGGCCGGAGCCGCGATGAGTGGAATCCGGCGCCGGCCCGCTTCCTCGATGGCCGCGACGATCCTGTTCGCTGCGGCACGGCCAATCGAGCCGCCCATGAAAGAGAATTCACTCACGATGACGGCTACGGGATGCCGGTTCAGCCGCCCTTCGCCCGTGAGGACTGACTCGTCGGCACCGCTGCGTTGCCGGGCCTTGGCCAGGTCGGCGAGGTAGGAAGCATCGGCACCCAGCGGATCCGGAACAGGACGGTCCCACGAGCGGAAACTGCCGGGATCGAGGAGCTGCTCGAAAAGTTCGACTCCCCTAAGCCGCCTGGCCGACTCGACGAGCGCGGTCATGAGGCAGCCCCGGACGAGCCGGCATCAAACGAACCCGATCCCGCTGGCACGAGCGCGTCGTCGAGCCATGCCCGGACGGCGTCATCGTGCTCTCCGAGGCGTGGCGGAGCGGAATGCTCGAGCTTCGTGGTTTCGGTGCCGCCGGCTTCGAAGAAGCGCAACGGGGATCCCGGGACTTCGATCGGCCCCAGCGTCGGGTGCTGGATTTCGACGGCGAGATGCTGGCTGCGGGTCTGTTCCCACGCGAAGACCTCGTCGAGCGAGCGGACCCGGCCCGCCGGCACGCGAGCCGATTCGAGCCGCGCAAGGAGTTCTTCCGAACCCGAATCGGAAAAAGCTGCCTCGATGACTCCGATCAGTTCGGCCCGGTGCGCCACCCTGGACTGGTTGTCTTGCCAACGTTCGTCGTCGAGGGGCAGTCCGAATTCGGCGGCGAAGCGGCGCCACAGCCCTTCGGACCCCACGGCGATCTGCACTGCCCCGCCCGCACACCGGAACAATCCGTACGGCGCGATCGAAGGATGATGGTTGCCCTGGGCTTGCGGGACCTCCCCGCCCACGGTCCACCGCGTCCCTTGGAATGCCATCACGCTGACAATCGAGGACAACAAGGACGTGCGGACCACTTGGCCGCGGCCCGTCCGTTCCCTTTCGAGCAGCGCGGCCAGCACGCCGTAAGCTCCGTGGATTCCTGCCAGGACATCACCGATCGGCACGCCGACGCGTTGGGGATCGTCGGGTCCCGAGCCAGTGAGAGACATCAGTCCGGCCTCCCCTTGCGCGATCTGGTCATACCCCGCGCGGTGTCCTTCCGGGCCATCGTGGCCGAATCCGCTGATGGAGAGGACCACCAGGCGCGGATTCAATTCCGCGAGGCTGACGGGGTCGAAACCCAGCCGGTCCAAGGTTCCGGGGCGGAAATTCTCCACGAGCACATCGGCCCGGCGCAGGAGTTCCCGGAGGACGGCTTTGCCTTCGGGATCCTTGAGATCCAGCCGGATGGATTCCTTGTTGCGGTTGCACGAGAGGAAATAGGTCGATTCACGCCCTTCAGGGGTGTCGATGAACGGTGGCCCCCAACCGCGGGTGTCGTCGCCGCCGTCGGGATTTTCCACCTTGATGACCCGGGCGCCGAGGTCGCCAAGCATCATGCCGGCGTGCGGGCCCGCGAGTGCCCTCGAGAGGTCGATGACCAGTTTGCCGCTGAGCGGTCCTTCGTTTTTCATGCGCCGGCACCTACTGCCGCTTGTCCCGCAAGGGGCGCGTCGACGTCGTCCGCTTGCGTCCCTGCCCCGGCCGGATGGCGACGACGGCGGACAAGTTCCGCGATTGCGAGTACCGCGAGGTTCGGGGCGAGGGAGATCAGGCCCGAATCCACGCCGCCCGTGGGGATGTTGCCGAAGGTAATCACGGCGACGCAGAGGGTTCCGACGACGATGCCCAGGTTCACGGGCACGGCACCGATGCGCACTTTGCGTCCGATCGCGATGGCCACCGCGGGAGCCATTTGGGTGAGGCCGCCGTAGGTGAGCAGGAGCAACGCACCGATATCGGACTTCGCGAGTCCGAAGGCCAAGGCCAGTCCGACGGCGACAGCCACCACTACATGGTTGATCCGGAAGCGGAGCTTGGGGTTCTTGACGGAAAGGAGGTTGTTGGAGACGAGGGAGGAGATGCCCATGGCGATCGCGCCGGCCGGAACCATTGCGGCAGCGGCGCCACCGATGGCGATGACCGCGATCAACGGTTCAGGCAGGGTGTGCTGCGCGACCCCCAGCAGGACGAAGTTTCCCTTGGTCTTGGGGTCAAGGACCAGGGTGCCCGCGATTCCGGCGGTGATCGGGATGAGGAGCAGGAACTGGTAGACGGACAGCCATTTGACGTTGTCGCGCAATACCGCTCCGCTCTTCGCGGCAAGGACCGGCGGCCACAAGTGCGGGAAGGTATTGAGTCCCGCGCCGATGCTGGTCACGATGACGGAGGTCACCCAGAACGTCGCGTCGAAGCCGGGGCGGCTGATGGTGAGGTAGCTTGGCGCTGTATCCATGATCTTGGCGAAGATGTCCGGAATGCCGCCGATGCCTGCAATGACGCCGGCCAACACGATGACGAGGGCTGCCAGCATGGCGAAGTCCTTGAAGACAGCCACCTTGGCGAGCCCGCGGATGCCGGCCCAGATGACGAAGACCACCACGAGCACGCTGGCCACTGCCATGCTGTAGCCACGGGCCGATTCGCTGCCGGTGGCAAGCTGGACGATCATGCCAAGCCCAGTGATCTGCAACTGCAGGTAAGGGATGAGGAAGACGGCACCGACGAGCGCCACGGTCTTGCCGAGGGCTTTGCTCTTGAACCGGTCCTTGAAGAAATCGGCCATGGTCAGGTAGCCGCGGTTCGCGCCGAGTTCGCGCTGGCGGGGAATGACGAAGTACTGGATGACGCAGTTGATGGTCAGGTAGGCCACCGCGAAAAGCGCGGCAACCCCGCCGCCGAACGCGATGCCTGCGAGGCCCAGGAAGCTGAACGTGGTCAGGGACTCGCCTGCCTGCAGGAACCAGCTGGTCCAGCGAGGCAGGTCACGCTTGCCTACCGTCCAGCTGGAAAGTTCGGTCTGGCGACGGCGACCGGCGACGCCGAGGGCGCCGATGCCAAGGATTCCGATGATGATGGCGACAGTGAGCACTAGTGGGCCTCCGTCACGGTTCCAGCGGCTGCTGCCGCAGCGCTTTGCTCGGCTTCGAGGCGGTCGAGTTCGGCGCCGCCTTCGCGGAGGTAAGTGCGTTCAATGATCTGCAACGCTGCAACGGTAGCGACGATCATGAGCGCCATCCAGACGACGGCGGACGGGAGTCCCAGCCACAGGGTTGGCGTGGAAACAAAGGGGAGGAACGGGGTGATGATCATGCCCACGACGGGCACGGAAGCAATGGTCAATCTTTTGGGGGAAGCCAGGGTGGTGCTCATAGGACTGCAGCTCCTTGGGGGCGAACGGCTGAGCAGGATGAGATCTTCTCGAAGGCTGAGGCCAACCGGAGGAGCCGGGCGTCGGTGCCGCGTGCTCCGACCATTTGGAGGCCGACAGGAAGTCCGGACGGAGTGAATCCCGCCGGAACGGACAAGGCCGGAAGGCCCAACGGGGTAAAGAGGTACGGGGCGCGCATCCAGTCGAGGTAGTTGTCCAGGTGGTGCCCCTCGATCTCCGTGGGGTATTCGAGATCGACGTCGAACGGGACGACTTGCGAGGCTGGTGCGATCACGAGGTCGTACCGTTCGAAGAATTCGGCTGCCTTGCGGATCAGGCGTGTCATGGCCTCTTCGGCCCGGATCACGTCGCGACCGCTGAGCAGCCCGCCTTCGCGGATGTTTCCCGCGAGGAAGTGGTTGAAGGCATCGGGTTCCGCGGCCAGCTGATCGCCCCACATCGCGTCGAAAGCGGCAGCGCGGAGAACACGGAAGGCCTTGTCGGATCCTTCGAGGTCCGGGCAGTCCAGCTCGACGCGGGCACCGAGCGCTGACAGTGCGGCGGCTTGCGGTTCGATCGCGTCAAGGACTTCGCGGCTCACGGGAACGCGCCCGCCAAGGGTTGGTGCGAAGGCGACCCGCAGGCCGGCGAAGTCCCCCGGTTCCGACGGAACATGCGCCGTGTTCTGAGCGAACGCCGAATGCGGGTCCTCCGGCGAAGCACCGGCCATGACCGAGAACAGCAGGGCGGTGTCCTCCGCCGTACGGCCCATGGGTCCGGAGACGGCCAATGGGAAGAACACATTGCTGCCGTCCGTGTTGGGGACCATGCCGGGGGTGGGCCGCAAGCCCACCACGTTGCAGAACGATGCCGGATTCCGGAGTGAGCCGCCCATGTCGCTTCCATCGGCGATCGGCTGAAAACCGGCGGCCAAGGCAGCTGCCGCACCTCCGCTGCTGCCGCCGGCTGATTTGCCGGGGTCATAGGGGTTGCGGGTGGCGCCGAAGACACGGTTGAAGGTGTGGGACCCCGCCGCGAATTCCGGAACGTTCGTTTTTCCGACGCGGATCGCACCGGCGTCGAGGATGCGCTGGACATGCAGGTCGTTGCTTGCCGGCACATGGTCCCGGAACTGCGGATGGCCGTAGGTGGTACGCATGCCCGCAGTGTCCGCGGTGTCCTTGAAGCTGATCGGCAAACCGTGCAATGGACCGAGCTGTTCTCCCCGGGCAGCCTTTCGATCGGCTTCGGCCGCCGACTTCCGCGCCCCCTCTTCGTCGAGGGTGACCACGGCATTGATCAACGGGTTGAGCTTGTCGATCTGTTCCAGGTGGGCCTCGAGGACTTCCGTGGCGGACACCTCCCGGGAACGCAGGAGCGCTGCGAGCTCCACTGCGCCTCGGTATATCAAATCGTTTGTCATGATTCACTTGGCTTTCATCTAGTTTCCTTTTGAGCCGTTTGTTTGACTCAATTGGAGATAATGAACCACCATAGTGGCATGAATCACGTTTGACTAGGGGTGTGGGTGAGGTTTTTGCTTCGGGGCACCCTGGCCCGGACTGGCCCATGGCGACCCGAACAGGCAGGGAAAACGCCGGGGTGAAAGTTTTAGAACTAACTTTCAGAACTCTAGAATTCAGGTATCAAGCAGCAAGCCAAGCGGGAGCGACCCGAACAGGTGGGAGGGTCAACGGTGACGGACATGGGCGGAACGGTTTCCCTCCGTGCCCTCGACATGGCGGCGCAGGTCCGGGCCCAGGGGCAAGTGATGTCCGGCCGGGCCGAACAAGTGACCCAACAGCTTGAAACCGCCATAGGGCTGGGCCTGCTGAACCCCGGCGAACGACTTCCCCCGGAATTGGTCATGGCCGATCGCCTGGGCGTATCCCCCTTGACGCTCCGGCAGTCGCTGGCCGTCCTTCGGAGCAAGGGACTCCTTGAAACCCGCCGTGGCCGGGGTGGAGGAAGCTATGTCACGGGGATGCTTGCCGTGCGGGAGACGGACATTGCCCGCGAATTGCGCAACTACAAGAGCAGCGACCTTCGCGACCTCATAGACCTCGCCGCTTCAACTGCGGGATCCGCGGCCCGGCTCGCATCGAGGCGCTCGGACGAACTGGACGTCCGGCGGCTTCGAAGCCTCGCCCAACGGTTCGCTTCAAGTTCGGAGCCCCACATGCTGCGGCAGACCGATGCCCGCCTCCACATCGGAGTCGGCGTGGCAGCACAATCGCGTCGCCTGACCTCGCTCCTGATCCAGGTGCACGCCGAATTGTCCCCGTTGACCTGGGGTGAAGCGTGGCGCCTTGAGCACGCGAACGCCGTGCAGGGCCACGAGGACATGCTCGCCATGATCGAGCAGGGAAACGCGGCCGGTGCCGAGGACTCTGCGATCGCCCACTTCGAACGGGAAGGTGCACTGATCATCGACCAACACCTGGATTTGCTCACCTCGGACCTGGCAGACCCGCAATGAGCGCACCGGAATCCGCCATGAAGTCCACGGCAGCGTCCCTCGGCCAGCGGCTGGACAGGGTATTCGCCGACCTCACGGTACTGGCGGAGAAAGCCACGGGGATCATCGCGCCGTCCGGAACGTCGCGGAACATGCTTGAGGCGCTCAAACCTGAGGTGGCGCGCATCGTTGAGGACCAAGCCGGCCTCGTGGAGAGCGCAGGGGTCTCCGTAATTCCCGGCCTGCTCGACGACGCCGACACCTGGCATCAGTGGTGGAGCCTGATCGACGGGCAGTTGGTCTTCGTGCCGCACAACCTCAACCCCGCCTCCGTCAATTACTACGACTACACGGAAATGACGTGGTTCGAGCGCCCTTTGGCCTCCGGACGCCCCGAACTGATCGGGCCGTACCTGGACTTCGGCGGCGCCAACACGAAGATCGTCACGGCATCGAGGCCGGTAGTCATCGAATCCCGGACAGTCGCTATCGCTGGAGCGGACTTGACGATGGACTTCATTGAGCGGATCTTTCTCCGGAACCTTGGGCGGAGGGACGAGCCGATCGCTCTCATTACCGAAACCGGCAAAGTAGTAGCCTCCAACAGCGCCCGGTTCGCGCCGGGCACGCGCTTCGAGCGGCCCGAGGAACACCCGGGTTCGGTGCCTGTCCCGGTCACGGAACTTGCCGCCTCCCCCTGGCGCCTCATCGTCGCCGGCTGAGTCACCAGCGGACGTGTCCGCTTGCGCGCGGTCCCGCCCGCCGCCGTCGTACGTCCGTCCCGAAAAGCGAGCCAGCCCGGAGCTGCCGTGTGGCTGCTCCGGGCTGGCGCCGGACTTGAAGAGCTAGGAAATATCGATCCGGTCCTTGTGCCCGTGCCCTTGGTGGTGATCGTGGCCGGGGTGGTGCTGTTCGAACTCGATCTCCAGTTCCTCGGCGGTGGTGAGTCCGTCGGGCAGGTCCACGTTGGAGCGCGGCCCGGTGTAGGTGTTCTTGACCCGGAGCTGCCAGGCCAGCCACAGGACCACCAGTGTGCCGCCGACAACCAGCGGGGTGTAGTTGAAGTACTTCCAGTCGAAGTCGGGGGTGAACGGGATCCCGCCGAGCGAGGTCGGCATGATCGCAATGACCGTAGTCACGCCGATCTCGATGACCGCGACAAGGCTCAGCCATTTGTAGTGCCGGCCGAGGTTCCAGGTGCCGCGTTTGAAGGCCGAACCGGCGCGCAGGCGCTGGTAGATCGGGATGGCGAAGGCCAGGTACAAGCCAACTACGCCGATGGACACGACGGCGTTGAACGCCACCGGGACGGGGGCTCCGTTGATGTCGACCTCCACGAGCGCCGGGAGGGTCAGGACGATGGCGAGCACGGCGACGAGCGCGACACTGTAGAGGGGTACACCCTTTTTGTTGAGGCGGGTCCAGAACCGTGCACCGGGAACGGCGCCGTCGCGGCTGAAGGCGAAGAGCATGCGGGTGGTGGAGGTCATGCAGGCCATGGCGCAGAAGCCCTGCCCGACGGTGGAGATCACCAGGACCGCGCTGACCCACGGGCCGCTGAGGGCCTGGTTCAAGACGGTGACCACGTTGCCGCCGCTCGCGGTCACGGCTGCCGGGTCCTGCACGGCGAACAGGATGGCCAGCAGCAGGATCCAGCCGCCGATCGCGGAGTAGAGGATGGCTTGCCAGATGCCCTTGGCTGCCGAGTTCGCGGCTCCCTTGGTTTCTTCGGACATGTGGCACGAGGCGTCGTAGCCGGTCACGGTGAACTGGGGAAGGATCACGGCCAGGGGCAGGATGACGAAGATGAAGCCCAGGCCGTCGGTGCTGCCGCTGAACATGCCTGTGTTGTTCACGCGCTGGGTAAAGACGTCCGCGATGCTCGCGTGGTGCTGCGGCAGGAAGGCGATGATCGCGATGATCGCGACCGTTCCGATGACGTGCCACCACACGGAGATGTTGTTGAAGATGGCCAGCAGGTGGCTGGAGAAGATCGACAGGATGGTGACAACCACCAGCACGCCGACGAAGATCAGGAACACCCGGGTCAGCGAGTACCCGGCTGCCCAGTCACCGTTGAACGAGGACAGGGTCAGGTCGATGAACGTGGCGCAACCGTAGGCGACGGCGGCGACGATGGCGAGCAGGCCGAGGAAGTCCAGCCAGCCGGTGAAGTAGCTCGAGCGCAGGCTGCCGAGCTTGGCCGCCCAGTAGTACATGCCGCCGGACGTGGGCATGGCCGAGACCAGTTCGCCCATGCACAGGCCCACCACGAGGATGAGCGCGGACACCACGGGCCAGCCCCAGCTGATGGCCATCGGACCGCCGTTGTTCCATCCGATGAAGAAGCTGATGAACGGTCCGCTGAGGATCGAGATGACGGAGAAGGAGATAGCGAAATTCGAAAAACCGGACCAAGACCGCTTCAGTTCGGGTTTGTACCCGAGATGGGCGAGGACTTCGTCGTCGGAACTTTGGGTTTGCGTGACAGACATGGCAATTGTCCTTGGGGTGAGCCGGGAGTTGGGGGAAGGCCGGACGGCTACATTGACGTCAGGCCGCCGTCGATCGGAAGCAACTGACCGGTGATGTACCGTGCTCCGTCCGAGGCGAGGAATACGACTGCGGGTGCGATGTCCTCGGCCGTGCCTTGGCGGCCCAAGGGAACCTGGCGGTCGACCAGTTGGTCCAGTTCGGCAGTGTCCAAGTGGCCCAGGACGGGATCGTTGAATCCCGTTTCGATCCAGCCCGGGCACACGCCGTTGACCCGGATTCCGTGCTCGGCATACTCCACGGCCAGCTGGCGGGTGAGGTTCACCAAGGCGCCCTTGGAGGTGTTGTAGGCGACGAGGTCCGGCTCACCGATGAGGCCGGAGACGGATGCGGTGATGACGATCGCCCCGGATTTCTGCTTGATCATCTGCGGAAGGACGGCGCGGACGGTGAGGAACGTGCCGCGGACGTTGACGGTGAACGTCTTGTCCCACTCGTCGAGGGTCTGGGTGAGGGCCGTTCCGGCCATGAGCACGCCTGCGTTGGCGTGGACGACGTCGAGCCGGCCGAACTTGCGGACAACGTCGTCGACGACGGCGATCATCGCCTTTTCGTCGGTCACATCGGCGGTTGCGGCCACGCCTTCGTAGCCTGCGTCCTTGATGAGCTGTTCGGTCTCGGTGGCGCGTGCGAAGTCGACGTCGGACGCGACCACGAGTGCGCCGGCCTCGGCGAGGGCGAGGGCGCTGGCACGGCCGATTCCATGGCCGGCGCCGGTGACAAGGGCCACTTGGCCAGTGAGCGACAAGGTATTCACTATCAACCTCCGGAGGGCTTGAACGCTGGGAAAACGCCATTGGAGTGATCCTGATCACTCGCTAGCGGCTTCATCAACTGTAAGCGCCATCACCACTTGAGACAATAGAATTTAGTTTTAAATCTTTTTTTCGTAGACCTCACAACGGCGCCACGCATCAAACGAAGGAGTAGAGGCCGGGAGGAACTCAGTCGCGGACGGGCATGCGGACGCCGCCGCGCTTGTACGCCCGGACCACGAGCGAACTGCGGACTGCTTGGGCACGGGCTGCCCAAGGCGAGGACGTGAGGAAATCACGGAGCTCATTCAGGCTCGCGAGCGTCACGTTGGCCATGAGCTGGAATTCACCCATCGCCATCACGGCATAGCGGACCCCCGGGGCTTCGGCGAGCAAGCGACCCACCTCTGCAGCCTCGCTCGGCGCGGTGCGGACCCAGACCACGGCTTCGACCGGCAACCCGATGTCCACGGGGTCCACGATCGCGCGGACGCTCAAGCTGCCCTCCTCAAGGAGGGCGTTAAGCCGCCTGCGCACGGCCGGCGCGGAAAGCCCTACCGCGTCCCCCAGCTCGGCGACCGGAACGCGGCCGTCAGCCACGAGGAGCCGCACGAGGTGGGAATCGACGTCGTCGAGCATTGCGCTTGCAACTGGTCGCGAAAGCGGCGGCGGAACTTCCTGGAGCGCAGCTGTCTCAGCGGCGGTAACGGGACCGGGGTGCCACTCGGCCACAGTGCGGAAGTACTCCATCACGGGCGAGGCACTCACTTGCACCACGCCGTCGAGCGCTGGAACCTCCTCGAGCACCAGGCTGGAAAGGCGGCCCGGGCGGGCCTGGACTTCGAACAACAGGCGCGTGGGGCCGGTCAGGGCGTAGACGAAGGAAGCGTCCGCATCTTCGGCGAGCTGCTCGGCGATGCCCGCCAGGCGCGAAGGCTCGCACTGCACCTCGACGAGGTGGGTGGGACCGAGGGAGACGAGGCCGGCCACGCGGACGATGTTCGACTCCAACAACGCCAGGCCACGCCGGGTCACGGTGCTGAACGGCTCCCCCAAAACCTCGGCGATCCGGCGCCACGAGGCACGGCCGTTGACCTGGAGGGCGCCGACGATCCGCCGATCGAGCGCGTCCAGCTCGCGCGTGGGTGCCAGCATGACCATGTACCCGATTATGCCGCCTCATGCGCCGAAACCCGCGCCACGCCTCCGGCGCGCTAACCCACGTAGCGGTCCCGGCCAGCCCGGAAACCGAAGAACGCGGCCAAGGATCCAACCACCAGGAACAACAGGCCCGCGGCAGCGAAACCACCTGTTGCTTGGTGCAACTGGCCCACCATCAAGGTGCCGGTGGACCCCAGGCTGTAGCCCACGCCCTGCATCATTCCGGAAAGGTGCGCTGCCGTGTGGGAATCCCGGGTGCGCAACATGATCATGGTCAGCGCGACGGCGGTGAGGCTCCCCTGGCCGAGGCCCAACAGCCCGGTCCAGATCCAGACGAGCTGCGTGGGACCGAAGATGCTGAGGGCGAAGCCGCCTCCCGTCATGAGCGCCACCACAGTGTTGATCGCGCGCTGGTCCTTGAAACGGGCGGCCAGCCCCGGAGCCAGGAACGAGCCAAGCATCTGGAGCACGATCGACACCGAGACGATCAGCCCGGCCGTACCGCCGTCGATCCCCCGCTCGCGCAGGATCGGCGCCAACCAGGCGAAAACGCTGAAGGACATCATGGCTTGGAGCACCATGAAAATGGTCACTTGCCACGCGACGGCGGACCGCCAGACGTTCGCGCCCCCGGTGTCGGCGTGGCGGCGGACGGGGTGCTGGCGCACCGCGAGCGGCAGGAACAGCAAAAGCACGACGACTGCCGGCACCGCCCAGAACCACAGCGCCGAGGTCCACTGCCGGGTCGCCGTGAAAATGGGGTACGTGAAGCCGGCGCCAAGGGCGGCGGAGGCGCAGATCGCCGTCGTGTACAGGCCGCCCATGAGGCCGAGGCGATGCGGGAAATCGCGCTTGACCACTCCCGGCAGCAGCACATTGCACAAGGCGATAGCCGCCCCGCAAGCCGCCGTTCCGATCAGGAGCGCCGGCAAGTGCCCGGCCGCGCCGAGCTCCGCGGGACGCAACAGAAGGCCCGCGGCCAGCACCGCCATGGCACCCAGCAACACCCGCTCAGCCCCGAAACGGCGGGCAAGCACCGGCGCGAGCGGGGCGAAAACGCCGAGCAAAGTGACCGGCACGGTAGTGAGGACCACCACCGCCCAGCCCGGGAGTCCGACGTCGGCGGTTACCTCCGGAAGGACCGCCGAAAAGCTCGAGAACACCGTGCGCAAGTTGAGGCCGATGAGCACCAGGCAGATCCCCAGGAAGACGAGCCCCGCACGTGTTGTGGGAATTTCGTGCTGCGTACGCGCGCCGGACGGGAGGTCGCGAGTTTGCGGCTTGCTGTTTCTGGGGGCGCTTGAACCGGGGGTCACCCCTTCATTCTGGCAGCAGGGGCAGACAGTTCCACGAACGCTCCACGCTTTATGGTTTCCTCTTTCCATCCCGCGTGCCGGGGCGCACCATGATGCTAGGAAATGGCGGCAGGCTGTTCATTCGCAGGAGGTGCGATGAAAGCCAGCAGGAAATCGGCGGGGCGGGTCAAGGTTGGGTCGAGGTCGGCCAAGGCCATGTCCGACACAACATCGGGCGCCACCGAAAAGCCCAAGCCACTCTGGGCCAGGCCCTTGGTGTGGATAGGCGGCGTGGTGGTCGCTGCCTTGGGTATCGCCATCACCAACATGCTGGTACCGCTTTTCGGAACTGTCTTGAACAACCTCACGGAGACAGGCGATCCAGTCCGGGTGGACCTGGTGAAGATCTCGGACCTGGGCGGCCGCTCCTATGCCTTCCCGGGGACTGCAATGTTCACGAGCCAAGACTTGGACCAGCTGAACGCCATGACTCCCGATGCGCAGCATGCATGGTTGGAATCGAAGGGCGGCGTGAGCCCCGGCATCATGTACGTGCAACTGACCCTGTCCGGCAACCGAAGTGAAGCGGTCCGGATCCTCGACCTCAAACCGGTATCCAAATGTACGCAGCCGCCTTACTCCGGCACCTTGTTCGAGTCGCCTCCTGCTTTCCTTGAGGCGTCGTTGCTGGTCTCCCTCCACATCGATGATCCTGACCCTTCGGCCATGTACTCTCCGGCCGGCGCTTCCCAGGAAAGGCCCTATTTCCTTGACAACACCATTCTCCTGGCGAAGGACGAGCAACAGGTGATGGTGGTCCAGATCGATACCAGGAAGTCCCTTTGTTCCGTCGACCTTGAGCTGTCCGTCCTGGCATCAGGCAAGACCGTGGTTCAGAAGATCGATGACCACGGTGCGCCCTTCCAGGTCACGGCCGAGCTGGCCAGGACTTCTTGGCAGCATGTCTACTTGGGCGGGTCGATCTGCCCACGCTACGTTCCCGCGAGCGCCTCTTGGCTCAGCGGCAGCACGAAAGACCCATGTGGTGTTCCATGACGCTCTTCGCCCGCAAGTTGATTCACGGTTTATCCACATACGGCAAGACTCCCGCCGGGCCATGGGCGCTCCGACGGTATTCTGGAAGGGATGAGTGAAACCCCAGAATCCCCTGAGACTCCCCCTGGAACACCGCAGCCTTCGCGCCCCATAACTCCCGGCACCCAGGCCTCCTTCGGCACCTATGGCGGCAGGCCGGTCAGTTTCGTGCGCCGCGGGACGCGCCTCCAGGGACGCCGCCAAGCCGCGTGGGATGAGCACTCGGACCGTTGGGCGATCCAGGTACCGCGGCATGTCGCCAACACCTCCGTGCACCCGGATTACGTGTTCGACGCCGGAGCCGAGTTCGGGCGCGAGGCTCCCCTGATCGTCGAAATCGGCTCGGGACTGGGTGAGGCCGTATGCCACGCCGCGGAGCAGAATCCGGACAAGGATTTCCTCGCCGTGGAGGTTTACACCCCCGGGCTGGCCAACACCATGATCAAGATCCATAGCCGCGGATTGACGAATGTCCGCGTCGTGGAAGCCAACGCACCCGAGGTCCTCGCCACCATGCTGCCGGAAGGAGCGGTAAGCGAACTGTGGGTCTTCTTCCCCGACCCCTGGCACAAATCCCGGCACCACAAGCGCCGCCTCATCCAGCCCGCATTCGCTGAGCTCGCGGCGCGCTCGCTCAAGAAGGGCGGGCTGTGGCGGATCGCTACGGACTGGTCCAACTATGCTGTGCACGTCCGCGAGGTCCTCGCCGGTTCCACAGAGTTTGAAAACCTGCACCAAGGCGAGCGGGCTGGAGAAGAGAGCCCATTGACCCAAGTGTGGCAATCCGGCGTCGAATCCATGGTGGGCGGAGCACCCGTCAAGGAAGGCCGCGCACCCGTCAGCACTGAACACACCGGCCCGAACGAAGGCGTGGACCACGTGGGCGGCTGGGCGCCGCGATTCGATGGCCGCATCCGGACGAGCTTCGAAAACAAGGCCCACGAGGCCGGGCGGATGATCTTCGACCTCAGCTACCGCAGGATCTGAGGTACCCGGCGCCAGCCCGGAAAGCCTACCGCTGGGGCGCGTTGCTCAGCGCTAGTTCCTCGATGCGTTCGGTCGCGGCCCAGCTCGCGAGCAACCGCAAGGATTCCTCGGCGGCTGAACCGGGCTCGGCGGGATACACGGTCAAGGTCAGCCCGGGGTCCTCGGCAAGGGTCATCGCCTCGAACATTAGTTCAATCTCGCCCACCACCGGGTGGTGGAATTGCTTGTTCCCTGAGAAGTGGCGGCGCACATTGTGGGCGGCCCAGCGGACGCGGAACTCCTCGCTGCGCATGGACAGCTCGCCGACGAGGTCGGCCAAGCCTTTGTCGTACGGGTTGCGGCCCGATTCAGTGCGGAGGATCGCCACGTTATTGTTCGCAGCGAGGTTCCAGTCCGTGTAGAACTCGCGCGCCAGGGGATTGAGGAAAATGAACCTCGAGTGGTTGGCCGGGCGAACGGGATCGGTGTACATGGGCGAATAGAGTGCATAGCCGAGCCGGTTCGCGGCCAACAGGTCCATCCGGCCGTTCCTGATGAACGCCGGAATCGTGGTGATGCCATCGAGCATGAACTGAACGCTGGGGCGGATGCGTTGCTTCTGGGGCTTGCCCTGCCTGGCCAAGGTGGAGGCGTTGGCCGCGCGGGCGAGATCGAAAAGGTGGTCCCGTTCGGCGTCGTCGAGTTGAAGCCCCCTGGCGAGCGCCTCAAGCACCCCTTCGGACACTCCCGCGAGGTTCCCGCGCTCGAGCCGCGTGTAGTAATCCACGCTCACTCCGGCCAGCATCGCGGCCTCTTCGCGCCGAAGCCCGGGCACACGCCGGTTTCCGCCAAAAACCGTGAGTCCGGCTTGTTCCGGCGTGATCTTCGCGCGGCGCGACGAAAGGAACTCGCGCACCTCCATCCGATTATCCATGCGCTCAACGCTACACAGGGCCGGAACAGGGTGGGAGGTACTGCCAGAACCAGTAACATCAGGGCACTCGCTGATCGGCGCGAACCGCGGTTGCATGGATACTGACGCCCCAGCTTCACGCAGGAGATCCCGAAAGGAAAACCATGAACTTCAGGACCGTTGGATCCACCGGTATCCAGGTCTCGCCGCTTTGCTTCGGCACGATGTCGTTCGGCTCGGAAGCCGACCAGGAAACCTCAGCCGCGATGTATCGGCGGGTACGGGAACGCGGAATCAACTTCTTCGACTCCGCGAATGTCTACGGCGGCGGGGCGTCCGAGGAAATCCTCGGCGGGCTGATCGCCAAGGAACGGGACGACGTCGTTATTACCTCGAAAGTCTTCTTCCCGACCAGCGGCGACGTGAACGCCCAAGGCCTTTCGCGCCGGCACATCATGCAGGCGGTCGAGGGGAGCCTCACGCGCCTCGACACAGACCGGATCGACTTCTACTTCGTCCACGCATTCGACGAGCACACTCCGATCGAGACGACGCTCCGCGCCCTCGACGACCTCCAGCGCGACGGGAAAATCCTCCACCCCGCCGTGAGCAACTGGGCGGCCTGGCAGATCGCGACGGCGCTCGGCATCTCCGCGCGCGAAAGCCTGGCGCGATTCGAACTCGTCGAGCCCATGTACAACCTCGTCAAGCGGCAGGCCGAAGTGGAGATCCTCCCGCTTGCCCAGGCCGAGAACCTCGGCGTCATCACGTACAGCCCGCTCGGCGGCGGCCTCCTCACCGGCAAATACCGCGGCGGCCAGCAGCCCGGGGGCGGACGGCTCGTGGAGAATGCCCGGTACGCGGATCGCTACGGGCAAGGGAGCGACCACGCCACCGCCGAGCAGTTCGCCTCTTTCGCGGACGACGCCGGCACCTCGCCTGCCGCGCTCGCCGTCGCCTGGGCGATGGCCCACCCGGGCGTCACCGCGCCGATCATCGGAGCACGGAACCTCGAGCAGCTCGAGGGCTCCCTTGCCGCGCTCGACGTCGATATGACGCCGGAACTCCGCGCGGAAATCTCGGCGCTCTCCCCCACTCCTGCGCCTGCAACGGACCGCGCTGAGGTCCTGACCGGGAAGTGGACGTAGGGCTTCGCTCGCTGGCGACGCGGGTTTTGCTTGGCGACGCGGAAAAGGACCGGCGCACCCGGTATTCCCCTGTGTCGTATGTCATTCCGGAATTCTCCGCGTCGCCGGACAAGATGTGCGTCGCTGAACAGATCACCTTCTTGAACGGAACAAGGCATGGCCTCCCCACTCACCACAGTTTCGAAGCATCCGACCATGACCACAGGCCTCACGCTGCTGTTCGCCGTGGCCGGGGGTGCCGCCGTCGGGAATTTGTACTGGGCCCAGCCGCTGCTCGACGCGATCGCGGCCGATCTCCACGCCTCGGGAGCGGCGGCGGCCTGGCTCGTCACCGCTACCCAACTCGGTTATGCCGCGGGGATCCTGCTCATCGTTCCGCTCGGGGATGTGGTTGACCGGCGGAAACTCGTTGTGGGCATGATGCTTGCCTCGGTCGGGGCCCTCGCGTTGTGTGCTGTCGCGCCGTCCATGGCGTTCCTGCTGTTTGCCGTGACGCTCCTGGGAATCTCGACCGTCGCGGGGCAGATCCTCACGCCTCTCGCAGGCGACCTCGCTGACAATGCCCGTCGCGGGCGCGTGGTGGGGACCGTCGTCGCGGGCATCCTCACTGGCATCCTTGCCTCGCGCACCATCAGCGGCCTCATCGCCGCCGTCGGCGGATGGCGGGCGGTGTACGCGACGGCGGCAGTCGGCGTCGTGATCCTGGCCCTCCTGATGTGGCGGGCACTTCCGCCGCTCGCCCCGAAGGCCCGCCTCCGCTACCCGGAACTGTTGAAGTCGGTTGGCGCGGTGGTCCTCAAAGAACGCGCGGTCCGCTGGACGCTGGCGTTGTCCTCGGCCGGGTTCGCAGCGTTCACGCTGTTCTGGACTGCGCTCACGTTCCTGCTGGCCGGGGCGCCGTTCCATTTCCCCGTGGAAGTGATCGGGCTGTTCGGCTTGGCGGGCATCGCCGGTGCCGTGACGGTGCAGCGCGTGGGCCGCCTGCACGACCGCGGCTGGTCGCTGCCCGCCACCGGCATCGCGTGGGCACTGGCAGTCACGTCGTTCGTGCTCGCGGCGTTCGCCGGAACCTCGGTAGTTCTTGTGATTGTGGTGGTGTTCGTCCTTGATGTCGCGATCCAAGGGCAGAGCGTGCTCAACCAGACCCGTCTGCTCTCGATCTCGCACGAGGCACGCAGCCGTATCAACACCGTTTACGTCACGGCCAACTTCATCGGCGGAGCGATCGGATCCGCGGGGGCGGCACTCCTCTGGAACGTGGGCGGCTGGACTGCGGTGGCACTTGCCGGCGTCGGGTTGAGCCTGTTTGCCCTTACTGTCTGGGTGTTTGGGCGTCGCGGACCCCTCGTGGCGGTGGACTAGCGAATGGCCCGTCCTTTGCGGCTATTGCGGGCACCGGATACCATGTGAGATGTGCCACCGAAGGGTGGCACACGCTTATGATCTGCGGCGGGAGAGTCCTGCCGGTACATTCAGCGGGCGCCGTAGGAGCAAATCCTCCCCAGGAATCTCTCAGGCCCCTGTACCGCCGCGGCAAGGCAACTCTGGAAAGCAGCCCGGGAAACCGGACTCACCGACGGTGCAAGCGCCCCGTTGCTTCGGCAACCGACGCGGAAACTCTCAGGTCCAATACAGAGCGGGGAGGAACCGGATCATCGTGGCGCGCCCGCGCCACCTGAATTGTGGAGTTCCTCATGACCCTGGCACCTGAAGGCCGTAAGTTGCTGCGTGTTGAGCAGCGCAACAAGGCCGTCCCGGTTGAACGCAAGCCCGAGTGGATCAAGGCCAAGGTCCAGATGGGCCCGGAATTCGTGGGCCTGAAGAACCTGGTGAAAAAAGAAGGCCTGCACACCGTGTGCGAGGAAGCCGGCTGCCCGAACATCTTCGAATGCTGGGAAGACAAGGAAGCGACCTTCCTGATCGGCGGCTCCGAATGCACCCGCCGCTGCGACTTCTGCCAGATCGACACCGGCAAACCCTCCCCCCTGGACCG
>NZ_SMRU01000069.1 GCF_004354015.1 Arthrobacter terricola | reverse complement strand
GCGTTAGCTTTGCGGTTTACGCGTGTCTCGCAGAGGTGATTGTTTGCCTTTTGTACGGCATTTATTCGTTGCTCCGGCATGTGTCTCATGTCAGGTTTGTCCCGTGATTCTGCACTCGTTCAGTTCCGTTGAGTGGGAAGCGTGGGGGCTGTCCGGCCGGCCGCTGATCCGTGATGACATGCCGGTCCTCATCGATGAGGATCTCTGCTTCGAGGATGCTGAGGGTCCGCGGCCGACGGTTGCGATGAACCAGTGGCTTCGGGAGCTGCCGGTCAGCGGGGCGCCCTCCCCGAAGACGTGGCGTACGTATGCTCAGGCGCTCAAGGTCTGGGCGGAATTCCTGGACGAGAGGGGTGTCCCGGTCTTCGCCGACCGGGACAGGCTTCGCTCAGTGCTGTCCATGTACTCCGAGCACAGGCTGTCGGGTCCGCTGGAGGCGCGGCTCAGCCCGTCGAGCTGGAATCTGGCGGTAAGGACGCTGTCGGCGTTCTACCGGTGGGCGGTGGAGAACGGACACACCGCAGCTGTCCCCTTCTCGTATGTTCATCAGTCAGTAACTCGCCCGGACGGGGCCCGGATCGAGGTGGAAAGGAATCTGGCGGCCGTTCGCACCGGCAACGCCCACGCGAGCCGGAAGTACCTGGAGAGGCCGTTCGCCATGCTGCTGATGCACGCCCTGGCCGGCAACGACCCGGCAGGAGAACGGGACGATGCCTTCCGGGGACGCGAGACAGGCCGCAATGCCGCCGTGATCGGCCTTGCACTTTCCAGCGGGCTGCGACTGCAGGAATTCAGGCATCTGACAGTCTATGAGGTGCCACCGTTACCGCGCTGCCGAACGGTGGTGCCGGTGCCGATGGTCCTTGCCCCTCCGACGACCAAGGGCGGTAGGGGCCGGTCAACTTGGATCGATTACGACGATTTGGCGCGGGTCCACGACTATATCGGCTGGGAACGAGCGGCAGCGACGGCCGGATCGCGCTGGCGGCCCCGCGATCCGCTGTTCGTCGAGGAACCGACGCACGACGGTGCCCTTATCAACGGAACCCGCCGCCGCTGGCATGCACTCACACCGGGCGAACGGCACCGTCTGGTGGCACCGTCCGGCGGCAGCGCACTGCTGGCAGTACAGACCAACGGGAGGCCCTTCGTGGACTGGGCGACCGTGCTGCGCCGGACAGCGGTACGGGTCCGGGACCGCTTCGAGCCTTCCTTTCCGCATGTCCATCCGCATGTCACCAGACACACCTTCGCGATGGCGACCATGGAGCGGCTGGTCCGGGGCTATTACCAGCAGGCCGCCCAGCTTGCGATCGATACCGACGGCGACGACGCCTTGGCCCTTTACCTGACCAAGGCCGATCCGCTGCTGATCCTGCGTGACCTGCTCGGCCATGCCAGCGCGGCCACGACCCAGGCATATCTGCATCTGCTCGACACCCAGCGGATCTACAAGGACGCGCATGAAACCGCAGGGGTGCTGATGGCGGGACCGGAAGTCGCCGCTGAGTTCGAAGGGGAGATCTGATGCCCGCCGAGATCCTGCAGCCCCTGGCCGTGCGGTTCACCCTCCCAGGCGGCGTCATCCACCTTGGAATCCTTCATGATCTCCCCGACCCGAGATTGGCTGCGGATCTGGCCGTCGGGGTAGCGGCGGCCACACACCCGCACGGACCGATCCGGACCCGCTCGGTGGCCCGGCAGTACATGACGACAATGCGCCGGATGGCCCGCGATCTTGTCGGCTTGGGTGTCACCGGGGGCCTGACAGATCTGTCCACGGCGGCCCTGGTCCGGTACTGGCTGACCTGTGATTACCACCGTGAACGGCGGATCCGGGCGGTGTTGAGAGCGTTTCAGGAATCCTCGGGAGGGTTGGATCCCGGGATCTGCGTCCACTTGGCAGGCCGTCGGATCAACCAAGCGACGAAGAGCCAGCCTAACGTTCCCTTCAGCGACGGCGAATGGCGACGGCTGGAAGCTGAATGCATCGAACGAATTGCAGAAGCCCACCGGGCACACCGGCAAGCCATGGCAGCGGCCGCGCGGGGAACCGACCCCTCAATAAGCGGGGTCACCGCAGACAACCTCGCGTGGCTCTGGCTTCACGCCGGTCCTATCGCCGCCAGGGCAACCGCCGACCGGCTCGATGCCGGGTACAGCACCATCGACCATGCGCAGATCGCACAACTGGAATCCGCGCTCTTCCCGGGCACGCATACGGCATTGGCCTACCTCACCCTCTTCGCGATGCGCACCGGGATCGTGCCCGACGGCATCGACGGCCTGAAACTCGAGAACATCACCCGGACGTCAAGGAGCACGGTCCTGCTCTCCTACCGCAAGGGACGCACCGGGAATGAGGCGCTCAATTTGCCCCTCGATGCCGTGCGACTGCTTGACCGCTGGCTGGAGCATTCGGCTCCTTTGCGCAAGCACTCCGGGGAACTATCCGGAAAACTGTGGCTCCACCTCGGTCCCGGGCGAGGCGGTTTGGGAATCCGTCCGCCCAAGGTCTTCGCCGCCCCACGCGCCCAGGCCCGGCGCCGAAAATGGATTGAAGCATCCGGCCTGCTTGCCGACGACGGAGAGCCGTTCCCGCTTCACGGCGGGCGGATCCGGGCCACCTACCACCAGCGGCGCGACCGCAGAATGTGGACGGGGCGCACGACGATCGACCCCAACCACAGTGCCAAGGTCGAGGGCGATCACTACCTCAGCTCCCACACTCCCGCCCAGCTGGACGCCTTGGACGGGATCATCGAACAGGCGCAGGGCGACATCCGCCGCAAAGCCGGCCGACCGGTCATCACCAACGGCCAGGACACTGCGACGTTCGCCGCGGCCTTCCCCGGGATGGTCGCAGACGCAGGCCTCACCACGGAGGGCATCCGAGCGCTCCTGTCCGGCGAGCAGGACGTGTTCGTCGCCGCCTGCGGGAGCCTCCTGGACAGCCCCCATGCACCTGCAGGCACCCCGTGTCCGGCACGCCCGTGGATCTGCCTGCTGTGTCCACTCGCTGCATTCGCGCCACGCCATCTGCCCAACCTGCTCCGTCTCAAGGAATACTTCTCCCGGCAGGCCGCACACATGACCACCACCCAGTTCCTGCAGGTCTTCGGTCCCTATTCGATCCGGCTCGATGAGGACATCCTGCCCCGCTTCGGCAACGCCGCCATCGACGCCGCCGCCCGGCATGCCGCCGACCCCATCCCGTTCTCGCCCCTGCACCCGGAGGAATCCCCATGACCACCAGTCCCGCTGCCATCCCGGGCACCGCACGGCGCCACCCGTTCCACACAATGCCGGTGATCGAGACCGCGGGCCTGCGGCGTGAGCCCGGAAGCCCCCGACCCGTCTTCGACCAGAACCTCTGGGACCTCACCGGCCTCTCCGACGCTCCGGTGGTCATGAGCACGCACCGCAAGATCCTGGATTTCACCGCGATCATCAACCCGCGATGGCAGCAGGTTGCCCGCGAGTACCTAATGGCCCGTCTGGCCCCACTACACCCCGGCGTAGCTACCCTCCCACGAGCATTCCGTGTCCCGCTGAACCCGCACTCGCTCCGCGACGAACTCAAGCGCCTGGCACTGTGGTTCAATCACCTCACCGCAGCCGGGGTCACGACGCTGGAACAGGTCCGCCAGCACCACTGCGACGAGTACCTTGCCGCGGTATCGCGGAGCATCACCGACCCTGACCGGCCGCTGTCACCTGCCACCACAGCAGCGATGGTGCGCACTCCGCAGTTCCTCACCCTCTATACGGAGATCCTTAGCGACAACTACCATCCCGGCTTCACCCCATGGTCCGGTCACAGCGCGGACGAAGTCGCAGGATATGTCCGCGGCGGCGAGAACCGCATACCGCCAGTCCCGGACACACTGCTGCGGCCCCTGCTGGCCAACTGCCTCTACCTGCTAGAGACCATCGCTCCGCCACTGGAGGAGGAAGCGGACAGGGCCCGCACGTCCGACCAGCGCGACGCCGCCTCGCGACGAGGCCTGCCCGTCAGGGAGATCAGCCACCTGCGCGAAGCCATCGAGCAGCACCGCAAGGCCGGAATCCCCGCCCCGCAGACACCCACGTCCACCGTCACGCGGCGCCTCACGCACGGATGGGACCCACAGGACCCGCTCCTGCACATGGGCTGGCACCCGTTCGTCGTCGAGAACGCAGGAGCCATGGGACACCGCAAGAACCTGGAATCCCTGCGCCCCGAACTGGAACAATGGGTCAGGCAATGCGGCCTGGAACATCCCTGGTGCCGCGATGCGGCTCCCGTTCCCCGGCACGGCGACGGAGAACCGGTGCCCTGGTCACCTCCGATGACCCGGCAGCAGCTCGACGCCACGATCTACGCCGTTACCTCAGCCGCCTACTTCCTCACCTCAGCGCTGTCCGGCATGCGCGCCTCGGAGCTGGCCGAACTGACCAATGGATGCCGACGCAAAGAAAAAAAGACAGGAGACGGAAACCGGTACCGCGTCCTCTCCAGGCGCCTCAAAGGCGAAGCCTTCGGGGGAAGAGAAGACTCGTGGGTTGTCATCGAAGACGTCCACCGGGCCATCGCCGCCGCCGAAGCACTCACCGGAGCCGCTCCGGGCGAGTCGTTGTTCACCAGGGCATCCAACAACAGCGGATCCCGCTACAAAGCCCTGCGTTCATGGGTGCACAGCGAGTACGGCCTGCGGCTCGGGCTCGAGCCGCTCCCAGACGGCCCCGTCAACCCAAGAGCACTGCGACGGACGCTTGCAATGGCGATCGCCCAGCGCCCGCACGGGCTGATGGCCGCGAAACTGCACCTCAAACACCTCAGCGTCGCCACAACCGAGGGCTACACGGCACGACCCGGCGGACACCAAGCGGCCTTCGCCGCAGAAGYCGCTGCAGAGGAAGAAGCCGAACACCTCCGACTGACCGTCGCGGCCTACGAGGACTACCGGCGCGGCGTCCTGCCCTCCGGCGCTGGCGCCCGGGACCTCATCACCACGTTCAAAACCGTCGACCAAACCCTTGAGGAGCACGAGACCGGCCCGGTCACCGTCATCGACGACCGCCGTGTCGAGCGGATCCTGAAAACCAAGGCAAAGACCCTGCACCTCGGTGTCGGCAACTACTGCTGGTTCTCCGACCCGCGCAAGGCACTATGCCTGACACTCGCCGGAACCCCCGACGCGGCGGAGCCCCTGCTCGGGATGTGCGACTCGGCCCGCTGCCCGCAGGCCACCCACCACCATAGGCACCGGAAGACCTGGGCCGACCACGCCAGCAATACCCGGACCGTCTTTCTGGGAAATCCGAGGCTCTCTCCGCCCGAGCGGGACCGCGCCCAAGCCGCCTACGACCGGTCCATGCGCATCGTCGCCGAGATCGACGAAGCCCGCGAGGAAAAAGAAGGCGCCCGCGATGAGTGAACAACCAACGGAAGCCAGAATCCGTGCAGCCATGCAGCTGCTCCTCACCGGCCCCATCCCCGACAATCTCAAGTGCGACATCAAAAGCCTCTGCGTCCTCGCCGGAGTGCCCCGGGCCACCTTCTACCGCACCTACCCCCACCTGAAGGCCGAGTTCGACCAGCAAAGGACCGCCGCCCAGCAGACCGGCCAACAACCGGATCCGCGGCTCGCACGGATCGAACGACTCAAAGCCGAACTGGCCACCCTGCGCGAGCGTCTCAACACCAGGAACGCCGAAATCGCCGACCTCACGCAGCTCCAAGCGAAAGCCTTGTCCCAAATCGCGGCCCAGCACAGCGAGATCACAACACTTCGCCAACGCCTCGAAGCCAGCCTCGCCACCGCCATGTCTCACCCACAGGTGAGCTCCGTCCCGACGGCGAGAAGCTCCCCAGCCCGAACTATGGGTACTTCAGAAACCGGAAAAGTTCATTCCTAAAGTCAAAGGCCGGCGCCCGCGGGAGTCACAGGGCTGTGAAGGGAAGAATGACACTGGCCAAGACAACGATCGACCCAACGACGAGAAAGATTGCCGTTACGGTCCTGATCGGACCCTTGATCTCATTGCCGTCTTTGTCTAAAAGCCTGAACCATCTGCCGGGAGGAATCGACGTCGGTTTACGACGCTTGGCCAATACAAAGAGGAGCAGGCCGCCAATTACGACGAGGAACAAAGGTATGAACCTGGCTATCCACCGAAGCGTTTCTTGTGCCATTCGTCCGAGTCCTTTGCACGGTCACCGACTACCAAGAGGACGCGCCAGAATACAGCGCGATCTTCCGTTCTCACATAGGACGCTGTTTACCCATGGCTGTCAATACTCGGTAGCCCTAGTTCCGGTCTCCCCAGGGACAGGACGCGGCGTGAAGCGCCAACATCTGACTCAGTACTGCCGTGAGACACGAAGTCGTGCTGCGCCCAGCGTTTGATACCGACTTACCGCCGGCATCGAGTGACACGAGTTCGGGTGGACACGTCTCATGCTCAACTATCTG
>NZ_SMRU01000068.1 GCF_004354015.1 Arthrobacter terricola | reverse complement strand
AGCGCCTTGCGGCCGAACGTCTTCAGATCGGTGCGGCTGACCAAGGGGGACTGGATGGAGCATTCGATCCGGTTGTAGAAATCCGGGTCGGCCAGCACCTCGGCCGCGGTCGAGTCCTCCAGCGGCACCTTCGGCATGCTGCGGTTCTCCGAGGAGACCACCGATGGCAGGTCGACCTGGTCGATCACCTCGGCGCCGTCCACCTCGCCGCGCAGCTTGGCCTTCACATAGCCGTTGCCGCCGTCGAATCCGCCGGTCAGCCTCGCCGCACGGGCCTCAGTCATCTGTACAGGCATGGAATCTCTCCTTGATGTGTCTTGGTCTCGTGTGGGATGACCGGCCCGCGCCGCAGGGCGTCGGGCTGATTTCCCGGGGCGTCGATCCGGTGAATGGCCCGGCGGGCCTTTTCGTCCGAGCGGTGAAAAACACGCCAGGTCATGCCACGGTCTCCGGCGCGGCCTGGATCCCGCGGGGCTGCGCTCCGTTCCGCGTGGTGCCGCTCATGCGAGGAGGTCCATGATCGCATCGTTGGTCCTCGGGTCATCATCAACCGGCGCCGGCAAAGTCGATGTCGACGGAGCGGGCGCCGCCGGTTCCTGCGCCTCCGGACCAAGCACTGACGGCTCCGTGCCGTCCGCCGATGACCCGGACAGCCCGGCGGGACCAGCCTGTCCGTTGATGTCTGCCGGCGGCCGGCCGCGTCGCGGCTGCCGCTCGACCGGCTGGTTGATCACGTCAACGTAGCCGTCGCGGGCAATCGACCCGCGGATGAGCGCCCGCATCGAACCCGATGCATCGTCCTGCAGATCGATCCAGGCAAGCGCCGATTCGTCCGCCCGAGGGATCATCAGCCGGATGCGCCGCGGCTCAGGCTTCCTCTTCGCCGCCATGGGCACTTCCTCCTTTGCGCGTTGCCTCCATGATTCCCATCAGAAGTGTCCCTGGAGGCATTCGAATCGCAAGTCGTTATCTATAAATCATCATTCAGTCTCCATTTTATCGATTATTCATTACCATTCACAAGACAAATCAGTCCCGTATCCGGGCGGGTTCTGTCCAGGCGCGGCACGTGCCTGGTTCGATACCGGCAATGAACCGGCTGCACGGTCCGGGCTTCGCACGGCCATGCCGGGGAAGACTCCGGGCGGAGCCCGGTCAGCGCTGATTCCCCGGCCGCAATCAATGTCGGTCAAAGACCTAAGATGCCGTTCTTGCCTATCGTAGGATGCGCTGCGGGCGCGCCCACAGAGCGGACGACGCAAGGTCGCACAGCCTGCGAAGCCCGTAGCCGTAATTTCCCTAGAACAGCGGCCAGGGCACTGCCGACATCTCACCGCTCGGAGCCGGAAACCGCCCTGCCAAGCGCAACCCGGTGCAGCGCGCGGCGAGCGATGCGATTTCTTCGGCGCTGAGCAAGTCCGCCAGGTTTCGGCCCAGCCCGCCGTGCAGTCCTTCGCTGACACGATCGATGCCCTCGCGTTCCTCGGCGGTCAGAGGGTCTCCCAGCCATCCCCACAGCACCGTGCGCAGCTTGTGGTCACGGTGAAAGGTGAGCCCATGGTCCACCCCGTGCCGGTGTCCGTCCGTCATGGCAAGAATGTGGTCGCCTTTGCGGTCGGCGTTGTTGACGACCGCGTCGAACACAGCCATGCGCCTGAGCGCCGGCGAGTCTTCATGAACGAGGGTGACCATCCGTCCAGCCCCATCCCGGCCCTCGAGAACACGTTTCCAGCCCGTCTCCGGCACGTGGTCGGTCCCGACCAGGTTCACGGCGTTTTGGGCGGGGTCTTGCTCCTGCCAGAGCTGCACCATTCCTTTGCCCATCGGACCATCGCGCAGCCAGGTGTGCGGCACGATGTCCCAGCCGAAGACCTGCGAGACCAGGTAGGCGGCCACCTCCCGGTGTGCCAGGGTGCCGTGGGGAAAATCCCACAGCGGACTCTCGCCTGCTATCGGCTTATAGACGACCACCACGTCGCCGATGCTGCCCAGAAATGTAGCGTTTGACGCCGTCGTGATGCGGCCGGTGAGCGTCAGCCCGGAGGTCACGAGGTCCGGCGACGGCATTAGAGCCCGGGAATAGTACAGGTGTGCCCGTCCGCGTCCATGGGGTAACCGCAGAGCGGGCACGTCGGACGCCCCGCGGCAACGATCTCACGAGTGCGCTTGGCGAATGCGCGGGCGGTGCCGACCGGCATTCGCACCAGCAGCATTTCGGGCTCGTCAGCGCCGTCCTCATCCAGCGGTCCGTCGTTGTCATCAGCATCGGCATCGGTGATGGGGTAGGCCTCCAGTACGACCTGGGCCGTGGTCGGGTCCCAACCCAAGCTCATGGCGCCGGTGCGAAACTGCTCCTCAGGAGCCTCAAGCGGGTCATTGTCGACAAGTTCAATGGGAGTACCAGTGGGAACGCTGAAGGGGTTGCCCTCGACGGTGACGAGCTGGTCGAGAATTTCGTCGAGCTTGTCCGCGAGCAGAGCCGACTGCTGCTTCTCCAGGGCAATGCTCACGATCTGCGTCCCTGCGCGCACCTGTAGGTAGAAGGTGCGCGCCCCCGGAAGGCCAATGGTGCCGACGACGACCCGATCAGGCCAGGCAAACTCGTGAACGCGCGTAGGCATGTCAGTATTCTAGGCGCATGAGGTTCGTGGCGTCTCGTGCCCTGAGCCGCCACCCACCGCCGAATCGCTGGAAACAATGCCGTTCGACAGCCACGAGAGGTCACCCGCGTCGGTGTTGGTCGCGTAGACGCTTGGCCGGTCAGCCCCGTAGTGCACGATTGAGACGGAGGCCGGGCCCACGTTAATACGCTGGAACAGGTCAAGGTGCATGCCGAGCGCGTCGGCGAGGATTGACTTGATGACGTCGCCGTGACTCACCGCCACCCACACGGCTCCTGGCCCGTACCCGGCTTCGAAGGCTGCATCATGGCGCCGGATCGCCGCAACCGACCGGGCCTGCATCGCGGCAATGGATTCGCCTTCGGGAAAGACGACAGTGGAGGGGTGTGACTGCACAACCGGCCACAATTCCTCGGTCGCGAGATCGTCGAGCTTGCGGCCCTGCCATTGGCCGTAATCGCACTCGGTGAGATCGGGATCGACCGGGGCGTGCGGCGTGCCGGACTGGCGATCGAGGATGAGCCGGGCGGTCTGCTGACAACGCTCAAGCGGGCTCGATACGACCCCGACGACGGGCACGGCCGCGAGCCTGTTTCCTGTCAGAGCCGCCTGGTCGCGCCCGACCTGGTCCAGGCGGATGCCGACCGCCCGACCGGCCAGCAGTCCAGCGGCATTGGCTGTGGTGCGGCCGTGCCGCACGAGAATAACTGTCGCCATCCACCCAGCTTAACCACTCGCTCAATCGCGGTTTGAACCGTACCGGGTCGCCATGCCGGGGAAGACTTGGGAGGGAGTCCCGGCGCCGCTGACCGGGGCATTCCGGCAGCCAGGACGGCGGTGCCGGGCACAGTCAACCATCCCGGAATCCACCGGCGCAGATGACCGGTACCGGTTCACCGTACCGACGTGAGGCCAATCCGTACTGACGCGAAGGCTTCCTCGATCTGCAACGCCCGCCGAAACTCCATGTCAGGACACGGAGGCAACGTCGATGAGAACCTTCCCCACAGCGCCCTGTTCGACGGCGTCATGCGCAGCGGCGGTTTCTTCGAGTGCAAAGCGCGTCACGGGCAGCCCGTGGTCTTCGCCGACACGGAGCGCACGGGCACGCAGCGCCTCGGCGACGGCAGCCACGGCGTGCCGTTTCTGTTTGTCGGTGACCGTGTAGGTGAGGACGAACTGGTACCTGACGTTCCTGGACATGCTCTCGCGGATGGGAACATTCAATGACTCTCCGGGATTCGCCGCATAGATGGCCAGCGTTCCTCCGGGCTTGAGCACGCGAAGGTCGGTCCCGATGTTGGCCGGCGCGTTGACGTCCACGATCGTGTCCACACCGTCAGGCGCCACATCCCGCACCGCACGGACGACGTCCCCGGTCCGGTAGTTGATGACCGTGCCGGCGCCGGCGAGCCGGGCAAGTCCGGCCTTACGGTCCCCGCTGACGGTCGTTATCACCGTCGCCCCGGCCCATGTTGCGAGCTGGATCGCCGCATGCCCCACCGCGCCGGCACCCCCGGTCACCAGGACTGTCCGTCCCGCCAACGCGCCGGGGGAGAGCACCGCGGGTCCGTCCTCGTTCGCTGTCAGCGCCCGGTGCGCCGTCAGCGCGGGGATCCCGATGGAGGCGCCGGTGTCGAAGGATTCAGCGTCAGGAAGCGGGACGGCTTTGGCTGCAGGGACGACAACGTACTCCTGGGCTGTGCCTTCGTTGCTGCCCCAGGCAACATCCCACAGCCAGACACGGTCTCCGACACTGAGAGCGGTTTCTCCGGGCCCGATCGCGTCAACCACTCCGGCGCCGTCCTGGTTGGGAACCTTCGGTGTTTCCAGTGTGGTGCTCCCGCCTCCGCCGGCGCGGGACTTCCAGTCGGTGGGATTCACCCCCGAGACGACCACGCGGACACGGACCTCGCCGGGTCCCGGTTCGGAAAGCGGTTTGTTCCGGAGCTTCAGGACGGAGGACGGACCTGTCTGTTCATACACGATCGCTTTCACGTCTTCCGCCTTCCCTGGTTGCCTGCCTACGCGACCAACATATCGAAGCGTCGCGGACCCGTCTGCCCCGGCCGGTGCACTGATGGCCTTTGGGCCCCGGATCGTCGACGGGGTGAAGTACGTGCGCCGGGATCATGGTCACGGACCTGCGCCCCACCGGGAACCAGCAACCCCTCGAATCCTTCGTGAACCGGCACGAGGAACGAGGCATCGGCACCCTCCGGGAATAGGTCAGCAAGAAATATGGGCGGGGGCCGATCGGGCTCGGGCACGCCGGGATCCGCGGGGCCCGGACTGGAACATGAAACGCGACATGCTCTCACCCCGGTACACCACCCACCGGGACGAACTACCCCTTGTCAAAGCAGCCTGAAGCGGACGTTTCCCGGCCGATCAGGCATGCCGCCGGAGGTGCTCCCTGGGTTGGGCCTACCGTCGGTCAGCAACCTGGCTGGACGTACTTGACTGAGTCTCGCCCGACCAGAGGAACCACCGGCCGACGAGGCCTCAGGTCCGAAGACCAGGAACGCCCGAGAGCCCGCAACCCCATCTTGCCCCGCCCCACAGCCGTTGCATCATGAGCACCGCAGGTGTGCTCCGGTCGCACCGGAGCACGATCCGCGCCCGGGCTGGTTGACCCCGATGGACTTCCCGGGCCCCGCCCGCCAGTTCCTGCCGGTACGGCGAGTATCAACCGCGGTCCTGACGCCACCGGCCGTTGTGGTGCTGCGGGCCGCAGGGGGACAATGTGCGCATGGCTGGCTACGTGGATATCGGCGGGCATCCGACCTGGGTGGACGATTCCGGCGGCCCCGGGGCTGCGCTGCTGCTGTTGCACGGGGGCATGAGCAACAGCGATGACCTCCTCCGGAGCATCGGCGGGGACCTCTCGAAGGATTACCGGGTCGTCGCATTTGATCGTCGCGGGCACGGCCGAACCGCGGACACGGAGGGTGCATTCGACTATGAGGACATGGCCGCCGAAACCGTGCGCGTCCTCGAGACCGTCGTCCACGGCCCGGCCCATCTTGTGGGGTGGAGTGACGGCGGGATTGTCGCGCTCCTGGTCGCGCTCAGCCGGCCCGACCTCGTGCACAGACTGGTCGTGATCGGAACGAATTTCCATTACAACGGCACCGTCCCGTTCGACATGGACCCGCAATCGCCGATGGCGCAGGAACTCGCCACGGCATATGCGGAGCGTTCCCCGGACGGGGCGGAACACCTGGAGGTTGTTTTCCGGAAAAGCGTCGCGCTGTTCACCTCGGAACCGCAGCTCACCACGGCCGATATCGGGCGTATCGCCCACCCGGCCCTCGTCGTCGTCGGTGACGACGACGTCGTCACGCTCGCCCACACCATCTCGCTCTACGAAGCCCTGCCCTCAGGCCAGCTGGCGGTTGTTCCGGGCGCCTCCCACGCGCTTCCCTTCGAGCAGCCGGACGTCCTGGCCAGGCTGATCACCACGTTCCTTGCTGGTACCCAACCACCGCGGACACTCATGCCGGTCCGCCGTGCCGCAGGTGCCTGAGCACACCCCGGACACCGGCACCAAAGCCCGGGGCATCGCTTGGGTGCCTGCACGGGGGCATCACGCGATGGTTCAACCGTGCGTATCAGGCGAGGGGTTCTGCACGGTGTTCAGGCGGTGGGATCCGGTCTCGTCAGTGGCGAGCTCGACCGGGCGCAGCGCCCGGCCGGGGGGTGTCCCTATGTTCTTTGTCAAGCGGGTGGGAGCAGTTTTTCTTGGCGGTTGTCGGTCCGGGTTTTGGTCGCGGGGTATCGACCGGCGTCCCGGGGATGCCGGCTAATGTGGGGGTTTTGTCAGGCCGCTTTGATTTGCGGCGCCTCGTAAAGCACTCCGTCGCGCAGCATCGCGAACAGGACGTCACAGCGGCGTCTGGCCAAGGCGATCAAGGCCTGGTTGTGCCGTTTGCCCTCGGCCCGTTTGCGGTCGTAGTACTCCCGGGAGACAGGGTCTTTCAGCGCCGCGAACG
>NZ_SMRU01000067.1 GCF_004354015.1 Arthrobacter terricola | reverse complement strand
ATCAACGGCTGCGGGTCCTGCGAGGGCAACGCCCCGGTGCAGGAACTGGGCGAACTGAAGACCTGCACCCGCGCGGGCACGCAGTGCGGCTCGTGCGTGCCGATGCTCAAGAAGCTCCTCGAAGGGGAACTGAAGAAGTCCGGGATCGAGGTCTCCAAGGCCCTGTGCGAACACTTCGCGCTCTCCCGCCAGGAACTCTTCGACGCCATCCGCGTCCTGGAACTGGACTCCTTCGAAGAGATCCTGGCCAAATACGGCACCGGCGCCGGCTGCGACATCTGCAAACCCACCATCGCGTCGATCCTCGCTTCGCAGAACAGCGAATACGTCCTCGGCGCCGGGCGCGGCACCTTGCAGGACACCAACGACCGAGCGCTGGCCAACATGCAGAAAGACGGCACCTACTCGGTGGTGCCCCGCATCGCCGGCGGTGAAATCACCCCCAAGGGTTTGGGCGTGATTGCCGCGGTGGCCGAAAAGTACGGGCTGTACACGAAGATCACGGGAGGCCAGCGCATCGACATGTTCGGGGCCCGCCTGGAGCAACTTCCGGAGATCTGGAAGGAACTGGTCGACGCCGGGTTCGAGTCCGGCCAGGCGTACGGCAAGAGCCTGCGCACGGTGAAATCCTGCGTCGGTTCCACCTGGTGCCGTTTCGGTGTCCAGGATTCCGTGGCCATGGCCATCAACCTGGAATTGCGGTACCGCGGGCTGCGCAGCCCGCACAAGCTGAAGATGGGTGTTTCCGGTTGCGCCCGTGAATGCGCCGAAGCCCGCGGCAAGGACGTCGGCGTGATCGCCACCGACAAGGGCTGGAACCTTTACGTGGGCGGCAACGGCGGCTTCCAGCCTGCCCACGCCCAACTCCTCGCACAGGACCTCGATGACGACACCCTCATCGCCTACATCGACCGCTACCTGATGTACTACATCCGCACCGCCGACCGGCTGCAGCGCACCGCGCGCTGGCAGGAAGAGCTCGACGGCGGCCTGCAGCATGTGCAGGACGTCGTGGTGAACGATTCCCTCGGCATCGCCGCGGACCTCGAAGCCGCCATGGCTCGCCACATCGACACGTACCAGGACGAATGGGCGGAGACCCTCAAGGATCCGGAGCGCCTCCGCCGCTTCCGTTCCTTCGTCAACGCTCCCGACCAGAAGGACGACGCCATCGCCTTCGTTCCCGAACGCGGCCAGATCCGCCCGGCCACCCAGGAGGAAAAAGGCAGTGTCCTGATCTCCTCCGCCTCCATCCCCGTCCGTTCCGGCCTTGACTCCGCAGGTGAAGGGAAATGACCACCATGCAGCTCACCATCGACCTCACGGGCCGCGATGTCCTCGTCCTCGGCTCGGCAACGGCAGCCCGCCAAGCGGTCCGCCGCTTTGAAGCCGCGGGCGCCGTCGTCTACCGCTTGAGCTCCCCGGAGGGACTTGAGTCCGACGGCCCGTTGCCCGAGAAGCCCTTCCTGGTTGCCGCCGTCGACGACGGCCAGCCCGGCTGGGAGTCCCTGCTTCAGCGCTGCCGGGATGCCGGAATACCGGTGGCCACCGAGCCCGCCGCCGGGCCGGCAGGACACGTCACCCTCATCGGCGGCGGCCCTGGCACTCCGGATCTCCTGACGGCCGGGGCGCTTGCCGCCCTGCGCGATGCCGACGTCGTCTTCTACGACCGCCTCGCCCCCTACCAGGAGCTGCCCGCGCTGACCTCCGCGGAACTCATCGACGTCGGCAAACGCCCCGGCCACCACAAGGTCGCCCAAGGCGACATTGAACAATTGATGGTGGACGCCGCACTCGCGGGCAAGAACGTGGCCCGCCTCAAGGGCGGCGATCCTTATGTCTTCGGCCGCGGCGGGGAGGAAGTCGCCGCTTGCGTGGCCGCCAACGTTCCCGTGAAGGTCATTTCCGGCGTCACCAGCGCGATCTCCGTTCCCGCGGCCGCCGGCATCCCGGTCACCCACCGCGAAGTCAGCCACCTGTTCACCGTCGTCTCCGGGCATGCGCCTTTGACTGAGACGGAACATACGCATCTGGCGGGTCTTGGCGGCACTATCGTGGTTCTTATGGGCATCGGCACCCTCCCGCAATTGGTTGCCGGCCTGAGCCGGGCCGGGATGGACCCCGCGATGCCCATGGCCGTCGTCGAACGCGGTTACCGCCCGGGGCAACGCACCACCATCGCCGATCTCGGTACTATCGTCAACGCGGCCTCCGGCTGCTCCAACCCGGCTGTCCTGGTCATCGGCGAGGTGGTCCGGGTGGCTGAAGCCAACCGTAATCAAGCCGAATCCACCGCAGAACTAGACCGCCTCGCGGCTTCACTCCTTGAAGCCTGAAGGGACCCCCATGCCCACCCTGAATGCCCTTGAACCCGTCGACGCCGGCTCGCCATCGGCCACGCCCGGCCCCAGCGAAGAGGCGCCGCTTGACGGTTTCCGGATCGGCGTGACTTCCCACCGGCGTTCGAGCGACCTCATTGAAGCGCTCGAACGGCGCGGCGCCTCGGTGCTGCATGCCCCCGCCTTGAAGATCGCTCCCGTGCAGGAAGACCTCCTGCTCATCGAGGACACCCGGAAAATCATCGAAGCCAAGCCGGATATCTGCGTTGCCACCACGGCCTACGGCATGCGGCGCTGGTGCGAAGCGGCTGATTCCTTTGGCATCGGGGAACAGCTCCTCGAGGTCCTCGGCGCCTGCCGGATGTTCGTGCGGGGACCGAAGGCCCGGGGTGCCGTCCGCGCGGCCGGGCTCGCCGACGTCGGGATCAGCAGCGACGAAACCACCGCCACGCTCGTGGACATGCTCCTCCAGGAAGGCGTGCGGGGGAAGACCGTTGCCGTGCAGCTTCACGGGTACACCGACGTGCGGCAACTGGAGCGGCTCCGCATGTCCGGCGCTACTGTCCTCACCGTCACCCCGTACCGCTGGGTCAAGCCCGACGGCGAGGACAAGCTTCCGCGCCTCATCGAGGCGGTGTGCAGTGGAGACTTGGACGTGCTCACCTTCACGAGCGCTCCCGCGGTGGACGCCATGTGGAGCACGGCCCACGAGATGGGCATGTACCGCCAACTGATCGAGGCGCTCAAGACCCAGGTGACGGTTGCCGCCGTCGGGCCCGTTACCGCCCAGCCGCTGGTCGACGCGGGGCTGTCGCCGCTGATCCCGGACCGGTACCGTATGGGTGCCTTGATCCGCCTGGTCACCGAACATTTGTCCCTGAACCATGTACGCCGGCTCGAGACATCCGCGGGAAATATCGAACTGCGTGGCCGGTGCCTGCGGATCGACGGCAATGTGGTGGAACTGGCCCCTGCTCCGCTGCTCCTGCTGCGCGCCCTCCTCGGGGCGGGTGGTGCGGTGTTGTCGCGCGAGGCACTCTCCGACCTCCTGGAGCTGCGCGGATCCGTCCACGCCCTCGACATGACTGTCAGCCGCCTGCGGTCCTCGTTGCCTGACGGGAAGCTCGTGGAAACCGTGGTGAAGCGGGGTTACCGCCTCCGCGTCTAGTGTGATCTAACTCATTACCACCGGGTAACCAGTAGGGAACGGACGCCCGCTGTCCTGCAACAACGGGGAAACACGGCCGAAAAACCGTTGGCCTACGCTGGGCAACAGCACCACCTCAGCGAAGGGAACATCATGCCCATCACCCCGCCTGCGAACCCAATCCACCTCGTCATCGTCGGGGCCGGACCCGCGGCCCAGTCGCTCATCCGGCAATTCACCCTGCGAGGGCTTACGGCGCCCGATGCACCACACGGTGTCAAAGAACCCGTGTTCACCATCACCATCCTGAGCAACCGGGACGATTGCCCGGAAGCCCTCCTCAGCCTGGCCGCCACACCCGGCGTGTCCATCCGTTTCGGTCAGGCCGCCACGTTCATCGATGCGGAGGCCCGCACAGTGACCACTGCTGAAGGCCTCGATTTCACCTATGACCAATTGGTGATCGCCACCGGGTCCGCTCCGGTGCTCCCGCCGGTCCGGGGCGCCTCCAGCGGCCTGAGCTATTCCACAATCGACGACGCCGAACAGATCGGCACCGCGGTGACGGACATCGTCAAGCAGCTTGGTCGTCGGCCTTTGGGCATACTCGTGGGGACCGGCCCTGCGGCCGGCCAGGCCGAGGCGGTGTTGCGCACCCGCGGTGTCCGGCCGATCCGCACCACGTTGCGCCCGGCCGCCGTCATGCCCTCCGTCGCGGGTTCCGCCCTGCCGGCCACAGGAATCGTGTTCGACGACGGCAGCACCATGAACGCCGACCTCGTTGTCCTCGCGGAAGAACGGATTCCCCGTGGCAGCCTCGCCGGCACCGCCGGCGTGCAGACAGCTCCCGACGGCGGCATACGGGTCGGGCGCGATTTCGCCACCTCGGTCCCGGGCATTTGGGCGATCGGCGACGCAGCCTCACGTGACGGCCTGCGCCTGGGCCTCGTGTTGTCCTCGGAAGCCGCGGCGGCCTCTTGTGCAACCCGTCTCGTGGACGACGCGAGGATCCGGATCGTGGGGGAAATGCTGCCGGAACAAGCAGTCGACGCCGCCGCCTGACCGCTTTCTGACCGGTGCCGCTCCGTGACCTTCGCCTCCGTCCGGGCAGCCTCCGCGCCGCCCGGACGGTGTGGCAAGATGGTCATTTGACGAGCCGCGGAAGCGCGGCCGTAAAGCCACCGGCCCGCCACGGAAGGACCGCAATGAGCAACGAAGCCCCGGCCGCCGCAATCAACACGGCAAGCATCGCGTCTTACATAGACCACACCCTCCTTAAGCCTGAGGCCAGCGAGGCCGAAGTGCTGCGGGTCTGTGCAGAAGCGGCCGACTACAAATTCAAGTCGGTCTGCGTCAACCCGATCTGGGTCAAGACCGTGAAGAAGGCGCTCAAGAGGTCCGGAGTCCTCACGTGTTCGGTAGTTGGGTTCCCTTTGGGTGCCACGCCGAGCGACGTCAAAGCCTTTGAGGCTCGGGGCGCGGTCCTTGACGGCGCGGACGAGATCGATATGGTGATCGATATCGCGGCAGCGCGCGCCGGTGACAAGGGCGCACTCGTGGACGACATCACGAAGGTGGCCGAAGCTGTTCATGGCGGCGAAGCCATCTTGAAGGTCATCATCGAAACGTCGCTCCTGACAGATGAGCAGAAGGTTTTGGCGTGCCAAGCAGCTGTTGAGGCCGGAGCGGATTTCGTCAAGACCTCCACCGGTTTCAATGGCGGAGGCGCCACCGTTGAGGATGTGGCCCTCATGCGTAAGACGGTAGGCCCGGACCTTGGTGTCAAGGCTTCCGGCGGAGTGCGCTCCTTGGCCGATGCACAGGCTATGATTGCTGCTGGTGCAACACGTATTGGTGCGAGCTCCGGAATTGCCATCGTCAAGGGTGAACAGGGTTCATCCGCGTACTGAAATATTGACGGGCGCCGGCAGCCGCCTTAGTTTTTGAGCCCTCCGGGGCCAAGGAGGAAAGCATGTCCCAGAACGCCAACAGCAAGGTCGTCGAGAAAGAGAACCCCCTCGGCACGTCCATCCTGCTCTTTGTGATCATGATGGCCCTGTTCCTCGGCGCCATCTACTCGCTTTCCTTCCTCACCCTGGACAACCCCTGGCCGATGGCTGTTTGCCTGGGCCTGTTCGCCCTCGCTTTCTGGATCCCCCAGACCATCCTCGGCCGTTCCAACTCGGCTGGCGAAAGCTAAGAACCAAGAAACTTATGAGAAGGGCTGTTTCCCGGATTTCCGGGAAACAGCCCTTTTTCGTCGGGCAGCCTGGATGCGCTTGCATTGCGTGCCGAAGGGGCTTGAGTTGTCTGGTTCTAGGCTGGTTTCCGTAGTTGTGGTTGCTCGTTTGGTTGTGGTTGGTGGTTTGGTTTGTGTTGGTGGTTCCAGTCGTCCCAGTTGTAGAGGGCGGCGGTTTCGAAGGGTGAGATTTGGGCGTCCGGGTCCGGGGTGTGGGGTGTGCCGGGCAGGGGCGGGGCTGTTGATTCGTAGCTGTGCCCTGTGGGGGTAACGAGTTCGAAGGCATGCCTGCGGCCGGGCCGTGGTTTTCGGGTGCGGGTTGACCAGCCGGGGAGTTCTTTGGTGTGGTTGCAGGCTTCGCACAGTCCTGCGCCGTTGTTTTGGCTGGTGGTTCCGCCCAGGTGCCAGGCGAGGATGTGGTCCAGGTGCCTGATGGGCGCGTCGCAGTAGGGGGTGCGGCAGGTGTTGTCCCGGACCTGGATGAGGCGCCTCAGCCCGGGCGGGAAGAGCCTGGCCTTCGAATCGGCGGCGGCGAGTTCCCCGCTGCCGGGCGCGGTGAACAGCCGCCGCAACCACACTTTGAAAGCCGTCTCGTCTGATGGGGAATCCTCCGGCCCGCGGCGCCGCGCACCGACGACCGCGGAGTGCACGGCCCCCTGGTCGCGTTGCCGGCTGCGTCTGGTCTGGCGGGCCTGACCGTCTTTGCCGGTTCCGGATCGGCTTCTCCGTCCGGGACCGGGTTTCTGCCCAGTCTGGCCGGAAGCGTCACCGGATTCTTGCCCGTCTCCGGTTCCGTCGTCGTGTCCGGTTTCGCCGTTGTGTCCGGTTTCGGGGTGGTTTTCGGTGGGTCCGGGGTTGGTGAGGAGGGTTCTGGCCCAGGTGGCGGGGACGATGCCGTAGCCGGGGATCCTTGCCGGTTCGCTGTGGCCTTGCAGGAGGGTGCGGTCGGTCATGACGAGTTGGAGGTCGATGCCGGTGATCCCCGCCCGGGTCCCGGTGGTGCGTTCGACCAGGGTGTCGGCCATGACTTGTCCGCGGGAACGGGCCTCCCCGCCCGCGGACGAGCGGAGGGTGTCTGCGTGGCGGGACAGGGCGGCGTGCACGGCCACGCCCTGGGCCACGGGCAGCAGCGCTGTCAAATAGGTCATGGTGTCCGGGGCCGGGCGCAGGCTGACGTGCCGTTCGGTCACGGCGCGGGCGGCGCGGCGGGTGACGGAGGCCGGGTCACGTCGGTACGCGGCCGCCCGGGCGGCGGCGATGACCGCACGGTCTCCGGCACCGTTGAGGGTTCCGGTGTCGGGGGCCAGTTCGGCGTCGACACCGGCGCGGTCCACGGCAGTGAGGCAGGCGGTTTCCTTCAC
>NZ_SMRU01000066.1 GCF_004354015.1 Arthrobacter terricola | reverse complement strand
ATCACCCTGGCCGCGGATGACCGCGCGCACGTGTCCCAACGCGCCCAGTTCGCCCGCAACAACCTCTGGGTCACCCCGTACACCCGGGAAGAACGGTTCCCGGCCGGGGAATACCCGAACCAGTCCACCGGCGGGGACGGGCTGCCGGCCTGGACCGCGGCGGACCGGAACATCGTGGATCAGGACCTGGTCGTGTGGTACACCTTCGGCATGCACCACGTCGTGCGCCTGGAAGACTGGCCCGTCATGCCGAGGCAGAACATCGGGTTCATGCTCGAACCCCACGGCTTCTTCAACCAGAACCCCACCCTGAACCTCCCCACCGAAATCACCACCACCACCGGCGGACACTGCAGCACCGGCAAATAACCCCGCCACCGCAGTGAACCAGTAACAACCAGTTCCACAATCTTCGGTCCCCGGCGCTGCCCCGAAGCAGTGCCGGGGACCGATCCATGTATACCCCCAACCAGTAGTGACGGTGCGGCCCGAATGTCCCAAACCCGCTGAATCCGGTGATCGTCCCACTACCAGCTCAGGAAAGAGTATTGCGATGCACATCGGATTGATCGGCCTTGGAAAAATGGGTTTCAACATGCGAGAACGGCTGCGCAGGGGCGGGGTGGAGGTAACCGGCTACGACCGAAACCCGGACGTCACCGACGTCGCCTCGGTGGACGACCTTCTCACGAAAGTGCCGGCCCCTAGGATTATCTGGGTGATGGTACCTGCGGGGGACATCACGGGTGCAACCATTAACGAGCTCGCCGACAAACTTGACCGTGGCGACATGGTGATCGACGGTGGCAATTCCAGGTTCACCGAAGACCAGAAGCATGCCGAACTGCTCACGGCCAAAGGCATTCACTTCGTGGACTGCGGTGTATCCGGCGGTGTTTGGGGGCTGCAGAACGGTTACGGCCTGATGGCCGGAGGTACCGCCGGAGATATTGAGCGGGCACTGCCGATCTTTGACGCCTTGCGCCCGGAAGGCGAACGTGCCGATAGCTTCGTTCACGTCGGCGGAGTAGGCGCCGGCCACTACGCCAAAATGGTGCACAACGGTATTGAATATGGCCTGATGCAGGCTTACGCCGAGGGCTACCAACTTCTCGCATCCAAGGACATCATCACTGATCTGCCCGGGACCTTCGCCGCTTGGCAGAAGGGCACCGTTGTTCGGTCCTGGCTGTTGGACCTGTTGGTTAAAGCCCTCAACGAGGATCCCGGCCTGGAGAAACTCGGCGACTACGTTGAAGACTCGGGTGAAGGCCGCTGGACCGTGGAGGAAGCTATCGCCAACGCGGTTCCGGCGCCGGTCATCACCGCGGCCCTGTTCGCCCGCTTCGCGTCGCGTGAGGACAGCTCGCCCGCGATGAAGATGGTGTCAGCACTCCGCCATCAGTTCGGCGGACACGCAACCCAACCCGCCAAGTAGCAATCCAATCCCGACGGCGGGAGGCGGCTTCGTGCGGAGGCCGCCCCGCCGTCGGGTCTTATGCCGCGCAGTGTCGAGTCCAGCGGTTGGCGCTGTACCGTTCGGCAATCGTCGGGTTGAGCGGGATCCGCTATCAGGCAGTTTGATGCAGTGCGCGAACGTGCGGTGGTCGCTGTTTTGGGCGTGCTGGTTCCTTTTATGCGGGTTTGCGGAGTTGTGGTTGGCGGTTTGGTTTGTGTTGGTGGTTCCAGTCGTCCCAGTTGTAGAGGGCGGCGGTTTCGAAGGGTGAGATTTGGACGTCCGGGCCTGTGGTGTGGGGTGTGCCGGGCAGGGGCGGGGCTGTTGATTCGTAGCTGTGCCCTGTGGGGGTAACGAGTTCGAAGGCATGCCTGCGTCCCGGTTGTGGTTTGTGGGTGCGGGTTGACCAGCCGGGGAGTTCTTTGGTGTGGTTGCAGGCTTCGCACAGTCCTGCCCCGTTGTTTTGGTTGGTGGTTCCGCCCAGGTGCCAGGCGAGGATGTGGTCCAGGTGCCTGATGGGCGCGTCGCAGTACGGGGTGCGGCAGGTGTTGTCCCGGACCTGGATGAGGCGCCTCAGCCCGGGCGGGAAGAGCCTGGCCTTCGAATCGGCGGCGACGAGTTCCCCGCTGCCGGGCGCGGTGAACAGCCGCCGCAACCAGACTTTGAAAGCCGTCTCGTCTGATTGAGAATCCTTTGGCTTGCGATCGCGCGTGTCGATGACCGCGGAAGGCACGGCCCCGACGTCGCGTTGCTGACCGGCTCTGTGGTCTTGACCTACTCGGTGGCTGCGTTTGGTCCGGCGGTCCTGACCGTCTTTCCCGGTTCCGGATCGGCTTCTTCGTCCGGCACCGGGTTCCTGCCCGTCCCGTCTGGATCGACCGCCCCGCCCGGCCTGCTCGGCTCCGGTCCTAGATTGCTGCCCGGCTGGTCGAGCTTGCCCGGCCTGTTCGGCGTCGGTCCCGGGTTGCTGGCCGTCTTGCCCGTATCCTCGGTCCGGTCCGCCGTTGCCGGTTCCGTGCTTCCGTCTCACTCGATCACCCCGCCCGGCCTGGTCAGGCGAGTCTCCACAGTCCGGTGCCGTTTCGCCGTTGTGTCCGGTTTCGGGGTGGTGTTCGGTGTCGTCGTTGTTTCCGGTGAGGAAGGTTCTGGCCCAGGTGGCGGGGACGATGCCGTAGCCGGGGATCCTTGCCGGTTCGCTGTGGCCTTGCAGGAGGGTGCGGTCGGTCATGACGAGTTGGAGGTCGATGCCGGTGATCCCTGCCCGGGTGCCGGTGGTGCGTTCGACCAGGGTGTCGGCCATGACCTGCCCGCGGGAGCGGGTCTCCCCGCCGGCGCGGAGGGTGTCTGCGTGGCGGGACAGGGCGGCGTGCACGGCCACGCCCTGGGCCACGGGCAGCAGCGCGGTCAAATAGGTCATGGTGTCCGGGGCCGGGCGCAGGCTGACGTGCCTCTCGGTCACGGCCCGGGCGGCGCGCCGGGTGACCGAGCCCGGGTCACGTCGGTACGCGGCCGCCCGGGCGGCGGCGATGACGGCACGGTCTCCGGCACCGTGAAGGGTTCCGGTGTCGGGGGCCAGTTCGGCGTCGACACCGGCCCGGTCCACGGCAGTGAGGCAGGCGGTTTCCCTCACCAGCAGCGTCGCGCGCCATTCGTTGAGTTGTCCGGTCTCCAGGGCGGCCAGGGTCCGGGGCATCTCCACCACCAACGCCTTGGCCAGACCCAGGAGACGGGCGCCTTTGGCCGGGGATTCGCGCCTGGCCAAGGCCACCTGCGCGCCGACGCCTTTGCCCTGTTCCGCGGCAGGAACCCCCAGGTTCGCGTGGGCACGGCGCTGGGCAGTATCGAACGCGACAGTGATCCTGGCCTGCGCCCCCGCGATCGCGGACTTCAAATCCTCCAACAGGCGCAACTGAGCAATCAACTCCCCACCCACCCCCGCGATATCGGTGGTGGCGGTGATGTCTGGGTCACTAGTGCCGGTGGCGGTGGCGGTGGCGGTGGCGGTGGCGGTGGTGCCGGGCTCACTGGTGCTGGTGGCGGGGATTTCGGTGGTATCGGTCAAAGCGGTGTGGGTGCCGGGGCGGAACGCAACCACCGCCGCGATCGCCGCCTCGATCAGGACGAACGGATCTGCACCAGGAACGGCAGCATCACGCGGACCATCACCCGAAGGCATGTCCGCCCGAAGCTGCCGCGTCGGCAAAACCGATCCCCCAATCCCGTCCATACCCAAAGCCTTCCACGGACCCCCGACAAAATAAGCCACGTACGACCCGTTACGGTTCTTGTTTGAAAAACCGGCTCTTGTTTTACCTTCCGGCCCATCAAGCGACGGGATCGCGCCCGGCGTCGTCGACCTGAGTCACTGGAACCATCACCAGATACCCCACCGGTCCGAAGCTGCCCCGTCCGCAGGTCCCGACATCAAAGGACCATCCCCACCTGCGGCAATCCTCGTTTCACATTCCGGCGCTTCAAGCGACGGAACTGGAATCAAGCGCTGGGCACTGAAAATGACCCGCGGCGGATTCCTCTTCACCACGTCGGTGGGCCCTGGGACATCGCCGAATATGTCTCAGTTAAAGCTCTAATGGCTCCTCTGGCAGGCCTCGCCTGGCTACTCCTCGTCCGCCGCCACCACAAACGCTTTTGGGAAGAGGAAAAGGCCCGTCGAGCTGAGTGGGATAAGCGCGGACGCCAACTTTGAGGCGCAGACGGCCCGCATTGAAACCCGGTCGTCCCGCACTTAAACCCCGACGGCGGGGTGCCGCTTCTCGTGGAAGCCGCACCCCGCCGTCGGGCCCTTTCGGGTGAAACCTAGGCGGAAACCAGGTTGTGCCAGTCAGCGACGAGGGGCAGGTTGTGCGCCTCGGATACCGAGTGGTGTGCCACGTGGCCTCCGGCGATGTTGAGGCCTGCGGCGAGGGCGGGGTCGCGGTCGAACGCGGCTTTGACCCCGAGGTTGGCAAGTGCCACGGCATAGCGCAGGGTGACGTTGGTCAGCGCGTACGTGGAGGTGTTCGGAACGGCGCCGGGCATGTTGGCGACGCAGTAGAAGATCGAGTTGTGGACCTTGTACGTGGGTTCCTGGTGGGTGGTGGGGTGGGTGTCTTCGAAGCAGCCGCCCTGGTCCACGGCGATGTCCACCAGCACGGAGCCTGGCTTCATGCGGGAGACGAGTTCGTTGGTGACGAGCTTGGGGGCTTTGGCGCCGGGGATCAGCACGGAACCGATGACGAGGTCGGCGTCGACCACGGACTTCTCGATCTCGTACTTGTTGGAGGCCACCGTCTTCAGGCGGCCCTGGTAGAGGGCGTCGAGTTCGCGCAGGCGGTTGATGTTGATGTCCATGATGGTGACGTCGGCGCCCAGACCGAGGGCCATGGCGGCGGCGTTGGTTCCGGCAACGCCGGCTCCGAGGACAACGACCTTCGCGGGGCGGACGCCCGGGACGCCGCCCAGCAGCACTCCCTTGCCGCCGGCCGGCGCCATGAGGGAGGAAGCGCCGACGACGACCGACAGGCGGCCGGCGACCTCGGACATGGGTGCCAGCAACGGCAGCGTCCGGCCTTCCTGCACGGTTTCGTAGGCAATGGCCGTGACTCCGGAGTTGATGAGTTCCTGGGTCAGCTCGGGCTCGGCCGCCAGGTGCAGGTAGGTGAAGAGGATGAGGCCCTTGCGGAAGCGGTGGTATTCGGCCTTGATGGGTTCCTTGACCTTCATGACCATGTCCGCACGTGCCCAGACGTCGTCGGCTTCGGCGACCATTTCGGCGCCGGCAACAGCGTATTCCTCGTCGGTGATACCGGAGCCCAGGCCTGCGCCGCGCTCCACCAGCACCGTGTGGCCGTGGGTGCGGAACTCGTGAACGCCAGCGGCCGTGATGGCGACGCGGAATTCGTTGTTCTTGATCTCTTTGGGGACACCGATGATCATTTTGGGCTCCATGTTCGAAAGGCTTTGTCGGCCTTTTTCCGTGCGGGGGACTGTGATTCCAGAATAAATCCGCTGTGAGCCAAGCGACAGGAAACGGGCTGCTCGCCTGCGCAAAGTTCCGCGTAATTCCGGGGTTTTTGCCTTTCCTGGATCGACATTTGTCGAGCAGTGAAGCGTCAGGTGTCGCCTGATGTCCGTTCGGCAAAGTACCCTTGCTCCATGCAGCAGGATGTGGAGAAGATCGTCGAGGACGTCGCGCTCAAGCTCGGCCGTGGCCTTTCCCTGGAAGACCTCGACGGCGTCCTGCTCGCCTATAGTTCCAACCAGTCCCACGCCGACCGCGTGCGCGTGAATTTCCTGTTGAGCAAGAAGGTTCCCGTGGACGTCAGTGCGTGGCAACTTTCGCACGGGATCGTGACGGCGGTGCGGCCCGTCGTCGTGCCCGCCAACGAAGAATTGGGCATGGTTGGACGCGTTTGCGTCCCGCTGCTGGTGCGCGGCTTCCGCGTCGGCTACCTCTGGGTCCAGCAGGACCTTGACGAGCAAACCGCGACGGCGATCCTCGCCGAATTGCCCGGCGTCCGGGACGAACTGGACCTCCTTGCGGCGCTCTTGCTCGACTCAAACACCGCGGAGTCGGAGTTCCGCCGCCGCAAAGAACAGGAATTCCTGGCGGCCTGCGGCGGGGAATCCAATGCGGTTTCCGGGGTTGCCGGCTGGAAAGAGGTCCAGGGGCGGGGTCCGTGGCAGCTGGTCACGGCGCTCGACGCCGGTGATCTCGGCGGAGTCTCCGATCCCATCGCTGCCACGCTGACCCACCGTTCGGCAGCGCTGCAGGCCACCATCGGCGTCGATTCGGTGCTGTTCAGCGCAGGCTCTGAGACGCATTCGGTGCTTCTTTTCCGCGAAACGGGAGGCAGGGCTGAGCACGCGCAAGTCTTGGTGCATTACCAGTTGGAGCTCGCGAAGCGGGCGGGACGGAAAGTCGATCGCGTGATCCTGGGCATCAGCGAGCCGTTCCCGGTGGTCCGCCAAATGGCCGCGGCCTACCGGCAGTCGAAACTTGCGGCCCAGGCGGCCGCCGTCGATCCGACCCTTGGGGAGCTGGTGGACAGCCGTTCGGTGGGAATCTACCAATTGTTTGATCGCCTGCAGGCGCCGGGGGGTTGGGACGACGCCGGATCTGTCCACTTCCGCGCCCTCGAGGACCATGACCGCAACGGAGAACTGTTGCCCGTCCTCGAATTGCTCTATGACAACGACGGTTCTGTCCAAGATGTAGCCACCAAGCTGCACCTGCATCGGAGCAGCATTTACAACAGGCTCGGCAGGATCCGGCAGCTCATCGGCGCCGATCCTTTGGGCGGGGCGATACGGCTCGAACTGCATGCGGCACTGAAGGCGCGGCGGTGGGCAGGGCGACCCAGGATCTGAAAGTGTAGCGGAACGACAAAAGGGAGGCAGCGAATGATCGCTGCCTCCCTTTTTGTTATGCCGTGTTAGTTGGAGGGGAAGTTGTAGGAGGCGCCGGAGGCGTGGTGGGTTTCGGGCCAGCGGGAGGTGATGACTTTGCCGCGGGTGTAGAAGGACACGCCTTCGGGTCCGTAGATGTGCTTGTCGCCGAAGAGCGAGGCCTTCCAGCCGCCGAAGGAGTAGTACGCCACCGGCACGGGCAGGGGCACGTTGATGCCGATCATGCCCACGTCCACGGAGCGCTGGAACTTCCGGGCAGCTGCTCCGGAGGAGGTGAAGATCGCGGTGCCGTTGCCGTAGGGGTTGGAGTTGATCAGTTTGATGCCGTCTTCGAG
>NZ_SMRU01000065.1 GCF_004354015.1 Arthrobacter terricola | reverse complement strand
AGGTCCTTGTGCATGAACTTCGCCGGACCTGTGGGGGCGTAGTCCTTCGCCGCGAGCCGCGGACCGACAAACTCCAGCACACGGCTGGCGGCCAGTCCGCCGGCAAGGACCTCGAAGAGGGCCGCAGCATCCATGCCGGAGCGCTCGGCGAGTTCGGCCGCTTCGGCGAGGGCCGCCGTCGTGGTTCCGACGATCAGCTGGTTGCACGCCTTGGCGAGCGACCCGGCGCCCAGGGCACCCATGCGCCGGACCGTGGTCCCCATCGCTTCGAACAGCGGAAGCAAGCGCCCGAAGACCTCCTCGGACGCGCCGGCCATGATCGCCAGCGTGCCATCCTGCGCACCCTGGGTGCCGCCGCTGACGGGCGCATCAACGACGACGGCGTTCCCGCCACTGGCGCTGTGCACTGTCCGGGCAAATTCCTGGACGCCCGTCGGAGACACGCTGCTCATCACGACGACGGCGGTTCCAGGGGCCGGCGCCAGCGAGCGCCATTCATCCAGCAGCCCCGAAGCGGATTCCTCGATGAAGGACAGGTCGGGAAGCATGAAGACGATCACGGGTTGGTCGCGGAGGGCGGCAACCGACTCCGCCCGTTTGCCGCCAAGTTGCTCCAACTCGGCCGCCGCCCCGGCCGAGCGGTTCCAGGCAGTGACGTCCCAGCCGGCCTTGAGCAAGTTTGCCGCCATGGGGAAGCCCATAAGTCCAAGTCCCACAAAACCTGCGGTTTTGGCTGTCACGTTCCGTTGCACCTCACTTCTTCGTGGTTCATGTTTCAAAAACTGTTCAATATCCTAGCCTCAATTCAGTATGATGAACACTATGACGACTGATGAACTCACCATCGCGATCGCTGTCCCGCTCGAAGCTGAGCATGTGGAGCGAATCCGCGCAATAGAACCGGGCATCACAGTGCTCTACGAACCCGACCTCCTTCCTCCGGAACGCTTCCCCGCCGACCACTCGGGCGATCCCGACTTCAAGCGCACCCCCGAACAGGAGGAGCGTTACTGGTCGATGCTGAACAAGGCGCAAATCCTCTACGGTTTCCCGAACGAAAACCCCGCCGGCCTGGCGCGCATTGCCCAAAGCAATCCACACCTGCAGTGGATCCACGCGATGGCCGCCGGCGCAGGCGGAGCCGTCAAGGCTTCTGGCCTCGACAGCGAGACGCTGCAGAAATTCAAGGTCACCACCTCCGCGGGAGTGCACGCCCTTCCGCTCGCCGAATTTGCCGCGCTGGGCATCCTGAACGGATTCAAGCGCAGCGCCGAACTTGCCCAGGACCAGGCCGCCAAGATCTGGCCCGAGCTCCGCATCCCCACCAAGCTGGTGAACGGCTCCAAGCTGGTGGTGACCGGCCTCGGTGAAATCGGCCTCGAAACCGCGCGTATCGCCCGCGCACTGGGCATGAAGGTCAGCGGGACCAAGCGGAATGTCGAAGCGATCGAGGGAATCGACGAGGTCGCGGACAACTCTGGCCTTCCCGGCCTGTTGGCGGACGCCGATGCAGTGGTCAACACGCTGCCCGGCACGCCTTACACCGAGAAGCTCTTCAACCGCGATGTCTTCTCAGCCATGAAGCCGGGAACGGTTTTCGCCAACGTCGGCCGCGGAACCGTGGTTGACGAGGAGGCGCTCCTGGAAGCCCTGGACAATGGCCAGGTCTCCTTTGCCTGCCTGGATGTGTTCGCGGTAGAGCCGCTGCCCCAGGACAGCCCCCTGTGGAGCCACCCGCGGGTCATGGTTTCCCCACATACCTCCGCCCTCAGCGCCGCCGAGAACCGCCTCATCGCGGAACGGTTCATGAGCAACCTGCGCACGTTCCTGGACGGCGGCGAACTCCCCCACCTCGTCGACACGGTCCACTTCTACTAAACGGCGCATCTTCGCAGAATCCCGAACGGCCCTCCGGTACTCCGGAGGGCCGTTCGGCGTTTGGGCGGGCAGGCTGTTCCATTACGGCAGGAATCGACAATGCAATGGCAGCAGGTCTGGCATGGATGATCAGGCGGTGCCACACGACAAAATCGGCGGCCCGCTCCAGAGTTTCCTGGAGCGGGCCGCCGCTTTGTCTTGTGCCGGAAGGCAGGACGCTACTGCGCGTCTTCCAACGCAAGCATGTCGCGACCAACCGTCTCGGGGGTGAAGAAAGTGGTGATGAATGAAATCAGGGACAAGACCAGCGAGTAGACCGCCAGGACCACCCAGGAGTTGCCCGTCGCGCCAAGGAAGATGGCACCAATGACTGGAACCAGGCCGCCAGCCAAAACGGCCGACACTTCACGGCTGAGTGCCACACCGGTGAAGCGGTATTGGGAACCGAACAGTTCGGGCAGCAGCGGGCACTGCGGGCCAAGCATCCCCTGGACGCCGATGGCGATGCCGACGGCCATGACAATCCACACGAGCGTGACATTTCCGAGAGTCACCAGGTAGAAAGCAGGAACTGCCGTGATCACCTGGAACAAGGCCCCGAAGCGGTAGACGCGGACACGACCGAAGCGGTCGGACAAAGCCCCAAAGGCAACTACCATGACGGCCGCAAAGCCTGCGGCGATCAAAAGCCCAACTGGACCGATGAATGTGTCGCCAGGGAAGACGCCTTGCTTCACGGACATGAAGGAGATCAGCAGCGCCGAGTAAATGGAAGAGTTCCCGTTCTCACCCATGCGAAGGCCGATGCCCACGAGCACGTTCTTCTTGGAGTGCCTCAAGAGCTCGCCAACGGGGTTCTTCACCACATTCTTGTGCTTTTCAAGCTCCTGGAACACAGGCGTTTCCTTCAGGCGGAGCCGGATGAATAGGGCGACGATGATCAGGACAACACTGGCCAAGAACGGAACGCGCCACAACCAGCCTTGGAGCACGCTCTTATTGGCCAAACCAATCAGCGTGAAGGTGCCGGCACCAAGCAGCGTGCCGAGTTGGATACCCACGAAGGGCAACGAAGCGAAATAGCCGCGGCGCTTCGGCGGTGCGACCTCCGAAATAAGCGTGGTGGCGCCCGCTTGCTCGGCACCGGCACCCAAGCCCTGCATGATGCGCAGCGCCACCAACAGAATGGCTCCGAGCATGCCGGCCTGGTCGAACGTCGGCAACAGGCCGATGGCGAAGCTGGCGAGGCCCATCATGCCAATCGTCAGCAAAAGCACCGTCTTTCGTCCAAAGCGGTCTCCGATGAAGCCGAAGAAGATGCCGCCGAACGGCCGGGCAAGGAATCCCACGCCATAGGTGGCGAACGACGCAATCAGTGCGCCGCTATCACCGAGAGGCTTGAAGAACAGCGGCCCGAAGATCAAGGCCGAAAACAGGCCGTAAATGTAGAAGTCGTAGTACTCCAGAGCGGACCCTACGGAACTGGCAAGAGTTGCCCTTCGAAGCTGCTCCGGCTCAACTACTCCGCCGTCCGTCTCAGCAAGCTTTGTCTTAGTACGAGTTGTCACTAGCACTCCCTCAAGAACACTCCAGGCCCCCGTTGGCCTGGCGAGATAGCGTCAGCCGCCATGGCGTGAATCACTATAGTGAACAGCGTACAGCACAATGAACAACTTTCAAGTGCTGTAATCAGATTTAATCCGGGGAGCCACCGGCGCCCAGCGCGCCAACGATCGGCAGCCCATTAGCCCATCGGATTACCCAGCGAGTGCGCCAATTCCTTAAGTTCCTTGACCATGAGGGCAGCCTGCTCGTCGGAGAAGGTCGCCTTGAGGGCCGTGACGGACAGGCCGAGGCTCGGACCATGCGCGCCATGGGTAGGAACCGGAACAGCCAGGCAGACCACCCCAAGGGTCGATTCCTCGTCTTCCAAGGCGTAGCCCTGCTTGCGGATGGCAGCAACCTGCGCCTTCAGCTCGGCCGCCGTCCGGAGGGACTTGGGGGTCATGACGGGAAGTTCCACGTCGTCCGGGAACATCGCCTCGATATCGTGGTCGTGAAGTTGGGCGAGAAGGACCTTGCCTACGGCACTCAACGAAAGTGGCATCTTGTCGCCGATATTGGACGTGAGCCTGACGGCCGGATGACCCTCATAGCGGGCGAGATAGATGATGTGGTCGCCGTCGATCATCGCAATCCGCACCGTTTCCCCGGACAAGGTGGGTGCTTGTTCGCAGAACTTGTAGAACTCCTGCACCTCATCCAGACGGCTGAGATACGCCGCACCGAGCTCCACCAGTTTCCGGCCGAGTGAAAAGTCCGCACCTTCCCGGGTGATGAGCCGGGCCTCCTCGAGCGCGAGGAGCAAGTTGGATGTGGACGATTTCGGAATGCCAAGCTCCCGCGAAAGGTCACTGAGGGTCAGCCGGCCCGCGGGAGCATCAGCCAGGGCGTCCAGTACGGCCGCTGCGCGGGTCACAGCCGGCGCAGGCGAAGAGCTCCCCAATCCTTCGGCGGAACGGGTTGTGCGGGAATCGACCATGATTCTCCTTCGCAATCGTGCGTGAGACGCAGTGTTGGGGCGGCTTGAGCGGATGCCCGGACCTGGAACCGAATCCGCAAGCTATTGCCGCACTTGTTCAATCCGCGCGTGTTCAATCCACTGAACAACTACCATCATAGTGGCTCACTGCAACAAGGAAATGCTCCGGTCGCCAAAGCGCTTCCTTCCCATATCCAAAAATTTTCTGTATATTCATCTTTGAGCTCTCCACCGCGGCATCCCCCAATAGTCGCGGTGGAGAGCTCTTCCAATTTCCGAACGGCCTTCCAAACGGCCGCCCAAGCACGCGAACACAAAGAAAAAACCCCGCCGTCCAAGGCATACGCCTCAGGACTGCGGGGTTTTGAATAGTGGGTCCTACCGGGATCGAACCGATGACATCCACGGTGTAAACGTGGCGCTCTACCAGCTGAGCTAAAGACCCATTCAGCGTGATTTCAGCACCTCAGCGCTTCAACCAACGATCATGTACTCTACCGGATCATTCGCCCGGAACACCAATCGGCTCTTGCCGGACCGGCAGCTCTGGGAGTTCTTCGGCCAGCCAAGCCAGTGCACCACTGACTCCGGCGTCCACTTTGAGGCTCGCGAATGCGTCACCGCGCGTGGGCCCCCGGTTGATGATTACTATCCCCTTGCCGCTCTTGGCTGCGTGCCTGACGAACCGCAGCCCGCTCATCACCGTCAACGACGAACCCGCCACAAGAAGCGCGTCAGCGGTATCGACCATGGCGTACGCACGCTGCACCCTTTCCTTGGGCACGTTCTCGCCGAAGTACACGAAGTCCGGTTTGAGGGTTCCGCCGCAGACAGGACATACGGCCACGACGAACGAGCGGATCAGCTCCGGATCCTCCACCAAGGCATCGGCGTCGGGAGCCATCTCGATGCCGCCGGAAGCCTGCACCGCCTCCAGGAAGCCCGGGTTGATTTCCTCAAGAATCGAGGCCACCAACTGACGGCTGAAGACGTGGCCGCCGTCGAGGCAAATCACGCGGTCGAAGCGACCGTGCAGGTCAACCACGTTGACGCTTCCTGCGTCCTCGTGCAAACGGTCCACGTTTTGCGTGATGAGTCCGGTCATAAGCCCACGCCGTTCCAAGCGCACGACGGCGGCGTGTCCGGGATTCGGATCGGCGTGCCGCAGGTGGGACCAGCCAATGTGGTTCCGGGCCCAGTACCGGCGCCGGTTCGCGGCGCTTCCTATGAACTCCTGATACGTCATGGGATTCCGGGGCGCCGAGCCCGGACCACGGTAGTCGGGGATGCCGGAATCGGTACTCAAACCCGCCCCGGTCAGCACGGCAAGCCGCTTGCCGCCAAGTATCCCGACGGCGCGCTGGAGTTCTGCGATCTCCCCCGCTTTGATGTCCATGGCAGCCGCCAGCGGCAAAATGGCGAAACCCGTCATTCCGACGCCGGGCCGCTGCGCACTCATTTCGGCTCAGGCCTCGCTGAGTGCGGAAAGCGCCTCGCGGTATTCACCGAGGTCGCGCGCCTGGCCCCGGGGATTGACGACGACGTAGCGGACAATTCCGGAGGCGTCGATGATGAATGTACCTCGCAAAGACATGCCACTGGAGGAATCAAATACGCCGTACTGCTCGGCTACAGCTCCGTGCGGCCAGAAATCGGCCAGGAGATCGAACTCATAGTTCTCCTTGTCCGCATAGGCGCGCAGCGCGAACTTGCTGTCCACGGACACCCCAAGGATCGTGGCGTTGCCGTGCTCAAAAACGGCGAGGTTATCGCGGATCTCGCACAGTTCACCGGTACAGATGCCGGAAAACGCAAACGGAAAGAAGACAAGCACTACGTTGCGCCCGCGAAGCGCAGACAAACGTACTGGTTCACCATATTGGTTCACCAGCTCGAAATCCGGTGCCTCCTGGCCCACGACGGGAACTCCGGTCCGCAGGCCGGCCTCAGCCGATTTCAAGCGGGTCACTTGTTCTTCTTGCGCGCAACCAGCCGGGTAGCGCTCCAGTCCTTGGAAACACCTGCCGACGTAGTGCAGTGCAATCCGGCAGTCGGGGCAGCATCCTGGATATCGGAAGGAGAAACATAGTTTTCGCGACCGGACTTGGGAGTCAGCACCCAGACGACGCCGCCTTCTCCCAGGGTGGTCAACGAGTCAACCAAGGCGTCCACGAGGTCGCCATCGCCATCCCGCCACCAAAAAATTACTGCGTCGACTACCTCATGATCGTCTTCGTCGAGCAGCTCGGAACCCGTTAGTTCCTCAATGTCATCACGCAAATCGAAATCGACATCGTCGTCGTAACCGAGTTCCTGAATCAGATCCCCATCCTTGAAACCCAATCTTTCCGCCACATTTACCGATGTGGCGGCGTCGGCCTCGCTCACGTTTCCTCCTCTTGAAGTGATTTCGATTACTACAAGCCAACACCCTTTGGGCGTGTGCTTCAAGCCATTGTCCCGCGTTCCACCATATTCCGCGGCATCCAGACGGGATCGGGGAACGACAATGCGCGATGCTGCAGTGGTTGCAACGGCCAGAGTGTGACATACAACGCGTTTGCCGAACCGCGGCTACGCATCCCGGCGCCGACGAAGCTACAGTGGCCAATGAAGACTTTGGGCTGCAGGGCAACCGCCCGCCGCGAAAAGCGCAGCCCGAGTTCAAGAGAACCTGCCCGGCGCACCTGACCGGGCTGTTGTAACCGATATGTCGCACACGCCGCGATCATGACGGGCAGTTACCCTGCCAGACCTGAGGCGACGACAAGTGCGCCAAAAGAGAGGTTGGACGTGGCTGCAGGAGAAGAGACCTCACACATCCTTAGCGGGTTGACTTCCCAGTTGCCTGATCGTGATCCCCAGGAGACGGCCGAGTGGGTTGAGTCTTTGGATGCGTTGATCAGGGAGCAGGGTACGGAGCGGGCGCAGTTCATCATGCGTAGCCTGCTTCAGCGGGCGGGGTCGCAGTCGGTGGGGGTGCCGATGGTGACCACGACCGATTATGTGAACACGATCCCGGCGGACCAGGAGCCCGAATTCCCGGGCAATGAGGAGTTCGAGCGCCGGTACCGGGCG
>NZ_SMRU01000064.1 GCF_004354015.1 Arthrobacter terricola | reverse complement strand
GACCATCACCATGGCCGCCGTCTACAACTACTTCCGACACCACCACCCCGAAGAAAACGTCTGGCGCACCAAAGTCGCACCGATCCTCGGCGGAATCGGAATGGTCTGTGTCGTCATCATGATGATCACCAACCTGGACACCGCCGCCGGGCCCGCGGCCTCGACCCTGCTGTTCAAACTCATCCCCTACATCACCGCCGGGCTCTTCCTCGCCGGCGTAGCCCAGGCCCTCTACCTACGCAAAACCAACCCACTCAAATACGAAACCATCGGCCACGTCGCCATGGGAGAAGACGGACTCGGTCCTCGCCTGGATGCAGTAGACATCACCGACCTCAGCCCGGTCGAGCTCGGCGTTGCCAAGGCGCTTGGAGAGACACACGGCAAATTGACCTTGCACGACGAACTCGAGCTGGAACGCGAGCTCGAGCGTGAGCAGGAAGCGCCCTAAGCACCCTGCTCCGCGAACGGTGCTCCCGGCCACGGGCGGTACTACGTAGCGAAGCAAACCCTTGGCGGCCGGTGCCGCGGGACGACCCCCCCAGGGCATCCCGCGGCACCGGCCGCAAGCCGTCAACCGGCCACAATCTCCCAGAGGAAGTAGCAGAAGACATGACCAACCCAACACCCACCGCACAGCTTTCCGCCGCAGGCGTCTCCATCTGGCTCGATGACCTTTCCCGTGAGCGCCTCTCCAGCGGCAGCCTGCAGAAGCTCATCGACGAAAAGAACGTCGTCGGCGTGACCACCAACCCCTCGATCTTCCAGGCCGCGATCACCTCCAGCAACGACTACAAGGCGAAGATCGCGGAACTCGCTGCACAAGGCGCCGGCCTTGAGGACACCATCACCGAACTCACCACCACCGACGTCGCGGATGCGTGCGATTTGTTCGCCCAGATCGCTGCGGCGACCAACGGCGTCGACGGCCGCGTCTCCATCGAGGTGGACCCCCGCCTCGCCTGGGACACCGACGGCACCATTGCCGAGGCGAAGAACCTCTACAAGAAGGTGGACAAGGACAACGTCCTCATCAAGATCCCGGCAACATTGGAGGGCCTTAAGGCAATCACGGCAGTGCTCGGCGAGGGCATCAGCGTCAACGTGACCCTGATCTTCTCCCTCGAGCGCTACCGCGCCGTGATCAACGCTTTCCAGACCGGCCTCGAACTGGCCAAAGACAATGGCCACGACCTGTCCAAGATCCACTCCGTGGCCTCGTTCTTCGTCTCCCGCGTGGACACCGAGATCGACAAGCGCCTGGACGCAATCGGCACCCCCGCAGCCAAGGCCCTCAAGGGCAAAGCAGGCCTTGCCAACGCCCGCCTGGCCTTCCAGGCCTACGAAAAGCTGTTCTCCACCGAGCGTTGGGTCGTGCTCGCCGAAGCAGGCGCCCGTCCGCAGCGCCCGCTCTGGGCCTCTACCGGAGTCAAAGACCCCGCCTACCCGGACACCCTCTACGTCACCGAACTGGCTGCCAACGGCATCGTGAACACCATGCCGGAAAAGACACTCGACGCCACCTTCGACCACGGCGTCGTCACCGGCGACACGCTTACCGGCACATACACGAAGGCAAACACGGTCCTCACCGCACTCGAAAACCTCGGTGTTTCATACAACAACGTCGTTGCACTGCTTGAATCCGAAGGCCTCGACAAGTTCGTCGCGTCCTGGAACGAACTCCTCGCCGACGTCGAAGGCGCCCTCGCCGCCGCACGCAGGGCCGCCTGACAGGACCCGAATCCCCGCCGTTCAGCGGGCAGGCACTGATGCCGCCGTCGTCGGCCGCGCAATCCATGGTGCGGCCGACGACGGTTCACCGTGTAATCCGTCCTTAAGTCCGTTGCGCGCTTAGGACGATTCGCCGTCCTTGCGCGCACGGCTCGGCTGGACGCGAGGCGGCTCGCCCGGCATCTTGGGGTAGTCCGGCGGGAAAGGGAGCTCCCCAAGCCCGGAGCCGACGTCGCGCTCCCACCATTCCATCAGCGTGTCAATGTCGCCCGGATCCGCGTTCATGTCCGCCCACGGATCGCCTACGGTCTTGAGGCGGTCTGGAACCGTGAGGATGGTGAAGTCCTTGGGATGGACCTTCTCCAGTTCGTCCCACGTGATCGGACACGAGACAGGGGCGTGCGACAGGGCGCGCGGACTGTATGCGCCCGCTATGGTGCGGTCGCGATTGGCTTGGTTGAAGTCCAGGAACACTCGCTCACCGCGTTCCTCCTTCCACCAATTGGTGGTCACCTTTTCCGGCATGCGCCGCTCCAGTTCGCGGGCGGCGGCAATAACGGCGTGCCGCACCACCAGGAACTCCTGAGCCGGCTTGATCGGGGCGTAGACATGCAGTCCCCTATTGCCTGAAGTCTTGATGAACGCAGTCAGCCCGGCCTCATCAAGCACCTTCCTCAACTCCAGGGCGGCGGGGATGGCGTCGTCAAAGTCCGTGCCAGGCTGGGGGTCAAGATCGATGCGCAACTGATCCGGATTGTCCGGGTTTTCCGCGCGCGAAGGCCACGGGTGGAAGACCACCGTGTTCATTTGCACGGCCCACACAGCCGCCGCCGGCTCGTCGAGGACAAGTTGGGGGTGGGAGCGTGCGCTCGGATAAACCACCTTCACGGACCGAATGTAGTCGGGAGTCCCTTTCGGCGGATTTTTGGAAAAGAATTGCTCGCCGTCGATATTGTCTGAAAACCGCTGCAGCGAGACCGGCCGGTCGCCGTTTGCGGTGATAAACGCATCACCGACTTCGGCGATATAGCGCGCCAGGTCCAGCTTCGTCAGGCCCAATTCCGGCCAGAGAACCCGGCTCGGGCTGGAGATCCGAACCTCTCGGGGGCCATTTGGTCCGTCAACGGTGAAGGTAGTTGCTTCGCTCGCCATGGGGACAACCTACCCCGCCAGGCCGGATCCGTCAGCCTACAGAGCACCTCAGGGCAGATCCGAGCGGTCGCGCTGCTGCGCAAACCTTTAGGGCAGACGACGACGGCGGCCCTGCGGCTCCGCGGCAAGGCACCGTTGCGCGGGAGGTACCGCCGTCGCGTCGTATTCAGCAAATCACCGTTAACCGAGGACAGCGTTCACCAGCTTGACCAGTTCTGCCGCAGAGTCTGCCGTGACGGCGGTGCCGGTCTTGATCGCTGTAGCCCCGAGATTTCCTTTCACGCCTGTCACGGTAAGCGTGATCTGCTTCTGCCCCGAGGGCAGGACCTGGGTCATCAGCGCCCCCATCGACTGATCGCCGTTCGTCTTTTCCGACAATGGCTGGATCTGGGTGGGAATCTTCTGCCCTGCGAGCTCGATGGTGAACGTCGAGCACTGCGATAGTGCGTCAGTGGATTTCTTCGTCTGGCCCGACAGCACAGCCGGATCCTTCACAGCCAGGGCGGTGATCACGGTGGCGCTCTTGTCCGCAGCCGAAAGGCTCTGCCCCGCCGCATACGTTGCCCCGTCGGGGACTTGCGCATTGGTGTTCGCCACGGCAGCGCATGCCGGAGGCGTGATGACGGCGGACTGGAGCAACTGCTTTTGGGCCATCAAGCCTTGGTCAATCTGTGCAGCGGGCACCACAGTTAGCGGTTTTCCTTGCTCATCCTTCAACCCCGCAATAATCGAAGCAAGTTCCTCGTTCGTGTAGGTCTTCGGGGTGGGCGTCGGAGTGGGTGTCGGTGCTGACGAAGCGGCAGTGCTTCCGGCAGTTGTCGAACCTCCACATCCTGTGAGCGCCATTGACGCAGCCAGTAGGAGTCCGAAAAGTGCTGTCGTTTTCTTCATTTGTAACCCCATTTGTCATAGCGGCATGACGAGCCCGGGGATAACCGGCGCGGTCATGCCATAACCGCCCCGACTAGCCATGCCTACGCCGATCCCGGACAGTAGTGGATGTGATGGTTGCCACGGTACATAATCAGTAGGCTTCCTAAATAGAGTGTCCTCCACTTGGAAGCCGGATTCGTTCCCAAAGGGCTCCCCTGGTTCAAAGCAAACTAACAACCAATTCATCTTCCCTATGCAGGCTTCTGGCGTCACCATGAATCATCGGCGGCCGCAATTGAGACGGCTACCCAGTAAGTGAAGGGGCGTCCAATGGCGCGTTTCGATGATTTGAAATACACGAGGGACGAACTGTTGCTCGCTTTGGCGAACGACCTTGGCTGCAGCGCGGACGATCCACGCATCGCCGATGCCTACGATGATCTGGCAACCAGCTGGGCGCAGGGTTCACCCGACCCAGTAGCGACGTATAACGGCTACTTCGGACAGGGGCCAGTCGCTTCCGAGCTTGATATGACGATGGCCCGCGCGTGGGCCGCTGACCGAGTCCTCATCGACTGAACCGCCGAGGGCACCGTGTAGCTGAAAAAGAGGACAGCAAAGTGAAAAAGATGTCACTGACGGCTCTGGCACGGACCCAGTTGGAGGCGGCCCGCAGAGCTTCGAGCGGGCGTAGTGCCGACACCGTTTTCGGGGGCCACGAGCACATCATGCGCCAAACGGTCATCGCGCTGCGCGCCGGAGCTGTCATGGACGAACACGAGAACCCGGGCGAGGCGACAATTTACGTCCTGGAAGGGCGGGTGACCCTCACTGCCGGGGAGAATTCCTGGGACGGTTCTCCGGGCGATCTGCTCATCGTGCCCGATTCCCGGCACGGGCTGCGGGCCCATGAGGACTCCGTGTTCTTGCTGTCGGTCGCGAAGCGCCGCTGAACACTCCGGGGGTTTGAGGCGCATGTCCATCCTGCCGCGGGAGCAACCGGAGCCAACGCAGCTGCATCAGGCTCGACGGATGGCCGAGTCGTTCGGCCTCGATCCGCGGCGCTACGACGAGGCGAGACCGGGCTACCCCGACGACCTCGTGGCCCGTATCGTCGCCGGCAGCCCGGGGCCGGACGTGCTCGACGTCGGCTGCGGCACAGGCATCGCGGCCCGGCAATTCCAGGCTGCCGGCTGTTCCGTGCTCGGTGTAGACCCTGATCCGCGGATGGCCGGACACGCGCGGGCGCGCGGCCTGCAAACCGAAGTGGCAACGTTCGAAACCTGGGAGCCGGCAGGACGGGTGTTCGACGCCGTGATCGCCGCCCAGTCCTGGCACTGGATAGACCCGGTTGCCGGTTGCGCGAAAGCGGCCCGAGTCCTGCGTCCGAACGGGCGCCTGGCGATCTTCGGGCACGTCTTTGAACCGCCCGAGGAGATAGCCGAGCCGTTTGCCGCCGCTTACCGGAAGGTTGCGCCGGAGTCCCCGTTCGCCAGTCAGCCCGCGGGCCGTTCACTAGAGACGTACCAAGCAGGGTACGCGAAGATCGCCGATGCGATCAGCGAGACCCGGCATTTCAACGACCCAGAACAGTGGCGATTCGACTGGGAGCGGTCCTACACGCGCGAAGAATGGCTGGAACTGCTCCCCACTACCGGCGGTGTCACCTGGCTTCGTCCGGATCAGCTGGCCGAAATACTGGGCGCTGTCGGCCGCGCCATCGATGGGCTGGGCGGCCGCTTTACGATGCCGTACACCACTTTGGCGACGGCCGCCACACGCGCAGACGCTCGTTGATCCGATCCCACAAGACGGACTCCGTCCTGTAAAGGATGGTCCGGCACGGCGTCTTGTTACTGGCTGAGGTCGAGGGCTTCAAGGAGTCGTTTCACTGAGCCGCCGAGGTTCCACTCGGTGGCGAGGCTTTCGAGTTCGGCGCGCGAATCGCCGACGACGGGACACAGCAATGCGCCGGCCTCACCAAGACTGGGCACTGCGAGGTTCTTAACAACGTTCACGACGGCGGGCGCGACGGCGAGATAGTCGGCGGCCGCGGCGAGTTTCGACCTCACGGGCGCGGACAGTCCGCTGCCCCCATCCGACGCCGCGGCGAGCAACTCGTCCAGGGTGCCGTAGGCTGCGAGCAACGACGCCGCAGTCTTCTCACCGATCCCGGCAACTCCCGGGAGCCCGTCGGAGGCGTCGCCGCGAAGCGTCGCGAAGTCGGCGTACTGCTCGGGCAGCACGCGATACTTTCCGACGACGACGGCATCGGTCACGATTTCGAGGTTCTTCATACCCCGCGCGGTATAGATGACCCGCACTTGGCGGGCGTCGTCGACGACCTGGAACAGATCGCGGTCGCCCGTCACGACGTCGACGGGTATCTCTGCGTGACTGGCGTAGGTGCCGATGACGTCGTCGGCCTCATGTCCGGCAACCCCAACGACGGCGATACCGGCGAGACCGAGCACCCGTCGGATCAGCGGAATCTGCGCTTCAAGCTCGTCCGGCACCACTTCGATGTCCGGGGCCCCCGCCACCAACTCCGCGACCCGGTGCGACTTGTACGTCGGGATCAGGTCCACTCGCCACTGAGGACGCCAGTCGTCGTCCCAGCACGCCACCAGATGCGTCGCCCCGTATTCGGTGGTGAGCCGCGCGATCATGTCCAGCAGGCCGCGAACGGCATTCACGGGCGTGCCGTCGGCCCGACTGATCGAATCCGGCACGCCGTAGAAGGCACGAAAGTACAGCGACGCGGTATCGAGGAGCATCAGGCTGGCCATAAGCGATCCTTGCATCCCCAACCGACGGTTTGCCAGCACCAAGGGTCAATCCAAGGTCACGCCTCTCCTTCACCTCTCGGTTCCGGATCCAGTGCCGGCACTCCCCCGGCACGCGATCTGTCCCCCGCGTCAACCAGGGTCCACATGGCGCTTCCTCCGTCGTGCGCCGGCATGATGCTGCCCTCGAAGACAAAAATTGCCTCGCCCGATAATTCAAGGGGCTGCCACAATCCGTTCGCAGGGCAATGAGATCCAACGCCGACCACCATCGTGCCCTGAGAATTACCTGGTTCCCGGTCGGTGTTGCTGAACTTCTTCATTCCAGGCTTCCTTGCGCTGCGTTGGCGGGTCCCATGATCAAAAAATCGATCTGCGGCTCAATGATAGGCAACGAAATCGACGCTGAATAAGACGAAAGCGAAATGACCAGATAAGGCTTTCCTATGGATGGCCATTACTCGGCTTTCCGGGTGTCCAACGTCTCCCGCCTGCAGACATAACTGATCGCTATGTAGGAACACAAAAACTGTCTTTGTGTGAGCCACACCCCAAACGCTAGTTTGATGTCTGAGACCAGTCGGCAAGCCGCAAAGCACACGATGGTCATACGAGAGAGTTCACAGCAGGACGTTCCACTCGAACTCTCTTTTCCACAGCCCACGTGTGACGCCAAGCCGCTGTTCACCCATCGCCAATGGAGACGAATTGACTCAAACATTAGTTCCAAAGAAGACGCCAGCCAGGGCGGCATTCGCCGCTTGGATCGGCACGACCCTGGAGTACTACGACTTCGCGGTGTATGGCACCTCGTCGGCGTTGATCCTGAACGTCCTCTTCTTCTCGCCCCAGCTGCCCACTGGCATCAGCGTCCTGCTTTCCTTGATCACCTTCGCGGTCGGCTACGCCGTCCGTCCCCTCGGCTCCCTCATCTTGGGCCCCATGGGCGACCGCTACGGCCGCAAATTCGTCATGATGCTCACCTTGTTCGGCATCGGCGGCTGCACCTTCCTGATCGGCTGCCTGCCCACCTACGCCCAGATCGGCTCTCTCGCACCGATCCTGCTCGTGGCGATCCGCGTCATCCAAGGACTGTGCCTCTCCGGCGAGCAACCCAGCGCGATCACCATGAGCCTGGAGCACGCTTCCGAGCGCCGCCGCGGGTTCGTCTCAAGCTTCACCACGTTGGGCTCCGCCTCCGGCACACTGCTCACCCTGCTGGTCTTCATCCCGATCTC
>NZ_SMRU01000063.1 GCF_004354015.1 Arthrobacter terricola | reverse complement strand
CAGCACCGGGTAGGTTTCCTGCTGCCACGCATCCCGGGACAAGGACTGCTTGAAATACCCCGCCTGATACAACAAACCCACACCGATCAACGGCACCCCAAGATCCGAGGCCGCCTTCAAATGATCCCCGGCCAGGATCCCCAAACCGCCCGAGTACTGAGGCAACACCTCCGTGATCCCGAACTCCGGGGAAAAATACGCAATACACGACGGAACATCCCCGCCCAGCCCCTGATACCACCGCGGCTCACTGAGGTACCGGTCCAAATCCGCAGCAGCCCCCTGAACCCGCTCCACAAGCTCGTTGTTGGAGGCGAGTTGTTCCAGTTGGTCGCGGCTGATCGAACCAAGAAGGCTGATGGGGTCGTGCCCGCTTTCCTCCCACAATTCGCGGTCGAGGCTCGCAAAGAGTTCGCGGGTCGGCAAATGCCAGGACCAGCGCAGATTTGTTGCGAGCCGTGCCAAAGGACGGATCGGTTCGGGGAGCAGGGTACGGACTGTAAACCTTCGAATTGCCTTCACGAGCGCCACACTAATCCACTCGATGGACGGCAGGAACAGCTTTCGGTTTCTTTTAGGTAAATGACAGATTGCGCGGAAGAGTCTGGGGTGCCCCTTAGCAAAATGTGATTTTTCTCGCTAACGTCGGGGGTGTGACCACTACTGCGACACCGCGATCCAGCTCAGCATCCAAGTCCAAGCAGAAGGCCGATATCACCGAAGGTCTCAGGTTCGGCAGGTTTCCCATTACCGCCGTGCAGCCTGTCATCGAGGAAGGCAGGTTCCCGGCCAAGGCCTTGTCCGGCGAAGACATAGTGGTAGGCGCCACGGTCTTCCGTGAAGGCCACGACCAGTTGGGCGTAAGTGCCGTCCTCCTCGATCCCAAGGGCAAGGAGCGCCAAAGGGTCCGCCTCGCCCCTGCGCCTGGCGAACGCGGTAAAGGCACCGATCGCTGGGAAGGACTCGTCACCCCGACGAGCACGGGAGCATGGTCCTTTGTCATTGAAGCGTGGCATGACCGTTACGGCACGTGGCACCACAACGCCGAGGTCAAGGTTGAAGCCGGCATCGACGTCGAACTGATGCTCGCCGAAGGCACCGCACTCCTGGCGGAAGCCGCTGAGGAAGCCGGTCGCAGCGCCGCGGACAAGCGCATCCTGCGCTCCGGCTCCGAGGGCCTCGCCGATCGCGAGAGGACCGCCGAAGAGCGCCTCGCCGCCGGGTTCAGCCCCGAGGTGATGGACGTCGTTGAACGCCAACCGATCCGCGAACTCGTCGCCTCTTCCAAACAATTCCCGCTCCTCGTGGAACGCGACCTCGCTGGCCGCGGTGCCTGGTACGAGTTCTTCCCGCGGTCCGAGGGCGCTGTTTTCGATCCCGTCGCGGGAACGTGGACGTCAGGAAACTTCACGACGGCGGCCAAGCGCCTCGACGCCGTCGCGGACATGGGCTTCGACATTATTTACATGCCCCCGATCCACCCGATCGGCTTCCAGCACCGCAAGGGTCGCAACAACACCCTGACCCCGGGCCCGCAGGATCCGGGCTCGCCGTGGGCCATCGGTTCCAAAGACGGCGGTCACGACGCGATCCACCCGGACCTCGGATCGTTCGAGGACTTCGACGCCTTCGTGGCGCGCGCCAATGAACTCGGCCTCGAGGTGGCCCTGGATCTCGCGCTCCAGGCGGCGCCGGACCATCCTTGGGTCCAGAGCAACCCGGAATGGTTCACCACCCGCGTTGACGGCAGCATCGCCTATGCCGAAAACCCGCCGAAGAAATACCAGGACATCTACCCGCTGAACTTCGACAACGATCCCGCCGGATTGTCCAAGGAGATCCTGCGGATCGTCTTCCTGTGGGTCAGCCACGGCGTGAAGATCTTCCGCGTCGATAACCCGCACACCAAGCCGGTCTGGTTCTGGGAATGGCTGATCGGCAAGGTCAATAAGAAACACCCGGACGTCGTTTTCCTCGCGGAGGCGTTCACGCGACCCGCCATGATGCACGCCTTGGGCCGTGCGGGATTCCAGCAGTCGTACACCTACTTCACGTGGCGGAACACCAAGAAAGAGCTGGAATCCTACTTCGAGGAAGTCAGCCACGTCACCCCGGCCTACTTCAGGCCGAATTTCTTCGTCAACACCCCGGACATCCTCACCGAATACCTCCAGTACGGCGGTCCGGCGGCATTCCGGATCCGGGCAGCGCTGGCCGCGACGGCAAGTCCTTTGTGGGGCGTCTATGCCGGCTTCGAACTGTACGAGCACGTTGCGCGGCCCGGGGCCGAGGAATACATCGACAACGAAAAGTACGAGTACAAGGCCCGGGATTGGGAAGCCGCGGAACGCTCGGGCCACGGCCTCGCCCCCTACATCACCCGGCTGAACGCCATTCGCAAGGCGCACCCGGCCTTGGGCGACCTGCAGAACCTGACCTTGCACCAGTGCACGGATGACGCCACGATCGTCTTCTCCAAGCACAAGACGCTGCCGGACGGCAGCAAGGACACCGTGATCGTCGTGGTGAACGTCGATCCCCACAGCGCCAGGGAGAGCTCTGTGACCCTGGACCTTTCCGCCCTTTCGTTGGACCCCGCTGACTTCACGGCCAACGGGCGTTTCTGGGTGGATGATTTGATCAGTGGCGAGAGCTGGGAATGGGGCGAGTACAACTACGTCCGGCTTGACGCCCATGTAGAACCGGCACATATTCTGAGCATCCGGAGGTAGCCTAGGTGAGCTTTAATCCGCAGACCCAAAACCAGTACTTCACGCCCAAGAACACCTTCGAGCTAAATGCTCCGGGCCTTTCCCATGATCCTCATTGGTATCGAAAGGCCGTTTTCTACGAGGTGCTGGTGAGGGCTTTTGCGGATGCCAATGGTGATGGTTCCGGCGATTTCCATGGATTGATAGACAAGCTCGACTATCTACAGTGGTTGGGGGTCGACTGCCTGTGGCTGCCGCCATTCTTCGATTCGCCCCTGCGCGACGGCGGCTACGACATTTCGGACTACACCTCCGTCCTCGACGAATTCGGCACCATCAGCGATTTCAAACGGCTCGTCGCGGAGGCCCACGCCCGGGGTGTCAGGGTTATCATCGACCTCCCGTTGAACCACACCTCGGACCAGCACCCCTGGTTCCAGGAGTCGCGCAAGAATCCTGACGGTCCCTTCGGCGATTTCTACGTCTGGAGCGACACCGACGAGAAATACCAGGACGCCCGCATCATCTTCGTGGATACGGAGGAGTCCAACTGGACCTTCGATCCCATCCGGCGGCAGTTCTTCTGGCACCGGTTCTTCAGCCATCAGCCGGACCTCAACTTCGAAAACCCCAAGGTCATCGAAGCGGTCCATGAAGTGGTCCGGTTCTGGCTGGACCAAGGGATCGACGGTTTCCGTGCGGACGCAATCCCGTACCTCTTCGAAGAAGAAGGCACGAATTGCGAAAACCTCCCGGCAACGCACGCCTTCCTGCGCGACCTCCGGAAAATGGTGGACGAGAACTACCCCGGCCGCATCATCATCGCCGAGGCAAACCAGCCGCCGCATGACGTCGTCGACTATTTCGGCACCGAGGAAGACCCGGAATGCCACATGGCTTTCCACTTTCCGATCATGCCGCGCTTGTACTACGCGCTCCGTGACCAGAAGGCCGCCCCGATCATCGAAACCCTGCGGGAAACTCCGGACATCCCTGTGGGAGCCCAATGGGGAACGTTCCTGCGGAACCACGATGAGCTGACGTTGGAAATGGTGACGGCCGACGAGCGCGCCGCCATGCTCGGTTGGTACGCTCCGGACCCCCGCATGCGTGCCAACATCGGCATCCGGCGGAGGCTCGCATCGCTCCTGGACAACTCCCGCTCGGAGATCGAGCTCATCAATGCACTGCTGCTTTCGCTGCCCGGCAGTCCCTTCCTCTATTACGGGGACGAGATCGCCATGGGAGACAACATCTGGCTCGATGACCGCGACGCAGTCCGCACCCCGATGCAGTGGAACCCGGACCGCAATGCCGGATTCTCGAATGCCGATCCCGGAAAGCTGTACCTCCCGGTGATCCAGTCGCTCGTTTACAACTACAGCATGGCGAACGTCGAGGCAGAGGCGGCCCACTCCGGTTCGCTCCTGCGCTGGACCCGGCAGATCCTCAGCGTCCGGAAAAACCATCCGGCTTTCGGCCTGGGTAACTTCCGGCACGTCCCTGCGGACCACGAAGTGGTCCTCGCCTACTTGCGCGAACTCCGGGACGATAATCCCGAAGGCGAAGACGCCGAAACCATCCTGTGCGTCTTCAACTTGTCCCAACACCCTGTGGCGGCCACGCTCGACATTCCGGACTACGCCGGCCGTGGCCTCCGGGACGTTTTCGGCGGGCAGCCGTTCCCGGGCGTCGGGACCGACGGTTCGCTGACCCTTACGCTCGGCAGCCACGATTTCTTCTGGCTCCGCGTGCGTGCGGCGGGGTCTACCGGATCCGCACCTTACACCCAGGCAATGCCGGTTCTTTCCATTGAGGGGTGACATGAATTTCTCGGCAACTACCGCAACCCAGGCAACTCTCCTCAAGGAATGGCTGCCCCGGCAGCGTTGGTTCCCGGTGAAATCGGGATCCTTTGACCTTGAATTCCTCGGTTCGTTCAGCCTCCGCTCGCCGGAGGCCGGGATCGACCTCGAGGTCCGGCTGCTGTCCGTCGCCTACGAAACGGGCGACGGCGGACAGCAGGCGGACATTGTGCAGGTCCCGCTCAGCTACCGGTCCGCTCCGGTCGACGCCTTGTCGAATGCCCTCCTCGGAGAGGTCGACGACGGCGGCGCCCCGGTGTGGGTGTACGACGCACCGCACGATGCCGCTTTCATAGCGGCGCTGCTGGACCTCATCCGGGAACAGGCATTCACGGAAACCGGCGACGGCGAGTGCGCCGCGGGCGGGTATTCCGTGCCCGGCAGCCTCCGGCTGCCTTCCGCTTCAGGGACGGTGAAGGTTTCCTCCGGTGAGCAGTCCAACACTTCGGTAATCGTCGACGACGGCGCTTCCGCCAGCATCGTGAAGCTCTTCCGTGTGCTCTCCATCGGCAAGAACCCGGAAGTGGAAGTGGGTGCGGCCTTGACGTCCGCCCGGACCACCGAAGTGCCCTCCACTCTTGGCTGGGTCACGGGAACGTGGGAGGCCCGGACGGATTCAGGCAGGGTGGGAACAGCCTCGGCGGACCTCGCTGTTGCACACGAGTTCCTCGCCGGCGGCCGTGATGCCTGGCGCCTCGCCGTCGAAGCCGCGGCAAGCGGCACGGACTTCACAGCCGAAGCACGGCAATTGGGCCAAGCCACGGCCACCGTCCACATGCGCCTCGCCGAGACCCTCGGCACCGCCAGCGAACTGGTTCCAGGCCAAGGAATCGCGCCCGAAGTAGCCCGGCGCGTCCGCCAGTCGTGGGCCGAGGCCGCTACCGCCGTCGGGCCCTATGAACCGCGGCTCGACGCGCTTCTTGACCAGCTGAACGGGATGGAGGCCGGAACTCTTCAGCGGATCCACGGCGACCTCCACCTCGGCCAGATCCTCCAAGTCCCCGGCGCCGCCGGAGAGCCGGGCCGATGGGCGATCCTGGACTTCGAAGGTGAACCGCTCCGACCCATTGAGCACCGTAATATTCCGGACGTTCCGCTGCGCGACGTCGTCGGGATGCTGCGGTCCTTCGACTACGCGGCTGGCGCGGCCGTCCGCGAGAATCCGGGATCTTTCGTCCCTGAGACGTGGGTGGACGATTGCGCCGAAGCATTCCTTGCCGGCTACAGCGACGTTACCCCCGGAAGCATAGACCGCCAGTCACCGCTCTTTGTGGCATTGTGGCTGGACAAGGCCTTGTACGAGGTGATCTACGAATTGCGGAACAGGCCGGATTGGTTGTCCATTCCGGTCAACGCAACGCGGCAGATCCTCGGCAACACGAGCGGTGGCACGCCTGCCGCCGCCACATTGGAAGGTAAGGAAATGACAGGCTCAGCACGCACCGAACGGCCCCGAGTCCCGCTGTATGTGGACGCCTCAACCTTGGGTCGGGTGGCCGCCGGCGCGCACCACGCGCCGCACTCGGTACTGGGTGCGCACCTTGACGACCACGGGCATGTCACTATCCGCACGGTCAAGCACTTGGCAAAGTCCGTAACCGTGGTCACCGAAGCGGGAACCACCCCTATGATCCACGAATCCGACGGCATCTGGGTGGCTGTCCTCGAACCCATTCAGGCCGCACACGTGCCCGACTACCGCCTCGAAGTTGTGTACGGCGATTCCGAACCCCGTACGGTCAACGATCCCTACCACTACCTTCCCACCGTGGGTGAACTGGACCTGCACCTGATCGGCGAAGGCCGGCACGAACGGCTCTGGGACGCACTCGGCGCCCACATCCAGCACTACCGTTCCCCGCTCGGCGACGTGGACGGAGTGTCGTTCTCCGTCTGGGCACCGAACGCGCAGGCCGTCCGTGTCAAGGGCGACTTCAACACCTGGGACGGACGCGAACATGCTTTGCGCTCGCTCGGTTCGTCGGGTGTGTGGGAAGTCTTCATCCCCGGTGTTGAAGAAGGCGCATGCTACAAATTCGAATTGCTCACGAAGGCCGGGCACTGGGTGGAGAAAGCCGACCCCCTCGCCTTCGGAACCGAAGTGCCGCCGCTGACGGCTTCTCGTGTGGTCGATTCCACCTACCGCTTCAAGGACGACGCCTGGATGGCGGCGCGGGCCACCAAGGATCCGCACAACTCGCCCATGAGCGTCTACGAAGTGCACCTCGGCTCCTGGCGCCTGGGACTGGGGTACAAGGAACTGGCCACGGAACTCGTGGAATACGTGAAGTGGCTGGGATTCACCCACGTCGAATTCATGCCCGTGGCCGAACACCCCTTCGGCGGTTCATGGGGCTACCAAGTGACGTCCTACTACGCGCCGACCTCCCGATTCGGCCACCCGGACGAATTCCGCTTCCTTGTGGACTCCCTGCACCAGGCGGGTATCGGCGTCATCCTCGACTGGGTACCGGCCCACTTCCCGAAGGACGCCTGGGCCCTCGCCCGCTTCGACGGGGAGGCCCTGTACGAGCACTCCGATCCACGGCTCGGTGAACACCCGGACTGGGGCACGCTCATCTTCGACTTCGGACGTACCGAGGTACGCAACTTCCTCGTTGCGAACGCCCTCTACTGGCTCGAGGAATTCCACGTGGACGGCCTCCGCGTGGACGCTGTCGCCTCGATGCTCTACCGGGACTACTCCCGCGAGGAAGGGGAGTGGTACCCCAACGTGCACGGCGGGCGAGAAAACCTCGAAGCAATTTCCTTCCTCCAGGAAGTCAACGCAACCGTCTACAAGACCCACCCGGGTGCCGTCACCATTGCCGAAGAATCCACGGCTTTCCCCGGTGTCACCGCACCCACCAACCACGGCGGCCTCGGTTTCGGCATCAAGTGGAACATGGGATGGATGCATGACTCCCTCAAGTACATCTCCGAAAATCCGGTCAACCGGCGCTGGCACCACGGCACGCTGACCTTCTCCATGGTGTACGCCTACACGGAGAACTTCCTGCTACCGATCAGCCACGACGAAGTTGTGCACGGTAAGGGATCCATGCTGCGCAAGATGCCGGGCGACCGGTGGCAGCAGCTCGCGAATCTCCGGGCATTCATGGCTTACCAGTGGGCCCACCCGGGCAAGCAGCTCATCTTCATGGGTACGGAATTCGGTCAGGAAGCCGAGTGGTCCGAGCAGCACGGCCTCGACTGGTTCCTCGCCGACATTCCCCAGCACCACGGACTGCAATTGCTGACCCGTGAGTTGAACACCCTCTACACCTCGACTCCGGCCCTGCACGAAAGGGACAACGAACCCGGTGGTTTCCACTGGATCAACGGCGGGGACGCCGACCGGAACGTCCTGACGTTCATCCGTTGGGATCGCAAGGACAATCCGATCGTCTGCGCCGTGAACTTCTCGGGTGGTCCGCACGAAGGTTATGTCCTGGGCGTTCCCTCGGCCGGTGCTTGGAAGGAAGTCCTCAACACCGACGCCGAAGTGTTCGGCGGCTCGGGCGTCGTCAACAGCGGTGAGCTTGTTGCGGAAGCACCCGGAGCGGAAGGGCAACCCGCAGCTTTGACTGTCACCTTGCCTCCGCTTGGTGTCTCCTGGTTCGTGCCTGTCGCATAGCCTGCATAGTCAAGGAGGCCCGGAAACCGTGTGTTTCCGGGCCTCCCTTCGTCTGTGTGCGTGTGATGCGTGGTGGCCATAGAGGTCGCCTCGGCCCCGGTTTTGCTTCCACGGAACAGTGGTGGTATAGTTAGTACCCGCGCTGCTCCCCAGTGGAGAACGGCAAGACTCAAATCCTAGTGAAGATTGTTCCTCACGAAGTTTGGGTCGGAAACGCCGATTTGACCCGGAGGAATGCAGCCGCTAAGATAGAAAAGTTGCTCCGGAGCGATCCTGACGGTTGTTGGGTGGTGTCGGGTGTGTCTGTTGTTTGAGAACTCAATAGTGTGCCAAGTTTGTTGATACCGATTGTTTTTTGATTGGTTGATTTGCTGGGCTGCTGCGCACCCCCGTGTGTGGTGGTCTGGTTTTTTGGCTGGTTTCAGATTTTTGCGATGCTTTGGTGGTCTTTTTCCGGCTGCCGGGTGTTGTTTTCGTTTTTTGTTTTTGACGGAGAGTTTGATCCTGGCTCAGGATGAACGCTGGCGGCGTGCTTAACACATGCAAGTCGAA
>NZ_SMRU01000062.1 GCF_004354015.1 Arthrobacter terricola | reverse complement strand
CGATGAAGACATCGACGGATTCGTGGTCCTTGATCACGCAATAACCCCCAGAATTCCGTTCCGATCTAACAGCGCTGGCATGTCCTGCGGCCCCAGAGTTCGGCATCCACGTTACGGCCGGCCTCCCGCGGTAAGGTCTGCGGCTGGTCTGGTCCCCATTAGCGATCCCCTGGCGCCTATCGGAACCCGGTGACAACACCCCCCGGATCATGGTCGACTGGGGGACAAGATCATGCCGGGCCCGACAGGCCAGCAACCCCGATTCTTACTCATTTAGGGGCCACGAAAAAGGTAACGGGGGGAGCCGACATTGTCAGGATCGCACAGCTGAGCAGCCACGCGCCCGGGGGGCGATCCCGTGGCGCTGCTTCGGGTCCATGCGCTGCCAATCCTGTTCCATCGCCTTATTGGGTCATCTTGCCGGTGGATTCGTAGGTTGCGATTTGCCCGATTCGGCGGATGTGGCGTTGGTCGTTGCTTGGAGGCTCTTGCAGGAACGCTTCGATGAGGGCGGTGGCCTCGTCGATGCTGTGTTGCCTGCCGCCGACGGCCACGATGTTCGCGTTGTTGTGTTGGCGGGCGAGGATGGCCGTGGAGTGGTTCCAGACGAGTGCCGCGCGTATGCCGGTGACCTTGTTGGCGGCGATCTGTTCGCCGTTGCCCGAGCCGCCGAGAACGATGCCGAGGGCGTGCATACCGGCGTGTTGGTCCGCCACGACGGCATGGGCGGCGTTGATGCAGTACGAGGGGTAGTCGTCGGAAGCGTCGTATTGCTTGGGCCCGTGGTCCACGACGTCGTAGCCTTTGGCCGTGAGGTGGCGGACCAGGTGGGTGCTGAGGTCCATGCCGGCGTGGTCGGTGGCGATGTGGACCCTTGGCAGTTCGGAGGTGGTGCTCACAGTTCCTTCTTTCAGTTGCCGGTCTGTACCGGCCGCTTATGGTGGGTGTCGGCGTGTGTTTCGAGGGTGTAGCCGTAGGGGACGTCGCGGCTGAGTTCAAGGGTGAACCGGCCGGGTGCATGTTTTGTTGCGAGAATTCCTTCGACGCCGTGGACCATGGCGAGTGTTTGGAGTTCCCGGACTGCGGAGTTCAGTGCACGGTCCACATCGCGGGCGTGGGCGACCATGATTTCCACTTTCCTCGGTGGATTCTGTGTCAGCGGCTTTGTGGTCTTTGCGGGCGGGCGCCTGTCGGCTCTAGCGGGCATAGAGGGTGAACCGGTCCCGGAAGGTCGCTGTTTCAAGGACGTCGCGGTTGATCACGAACTGCGGAGTTCTTCCGTTCGCGACATCGACGATGGCCCGTACGCAGCTGCCGCCGTTGCCCAGGGACATCTCATCGGTCCAGGACAGGCAGTGCGGGGAGAGGGTGACGTTGTCCAGGTCGAGGAGTTCGTTCGTGACGGGTTCTTCTTCGAAGACGTCCAGCCCGGCGCCGGCAATACGGCCGGAGGCGAGGGCAGCAATCAGGTCGGATTCGTTGATGATGGGTCCCCGGGCCATGTTGATCACGATCGCGGTGGGCTTCATGCGATCCAGGATGGCGGCGTTGACGATGTGGCGGGTTTGCTCGGTGAGGACGGCCATCACGATGAGCGCGTCGCATTGGGCCGCGACGTCTTGGAGGTCCATGAGTTCCACGCCGAGTTCGCTGGCACGTGCGGGCGGGCAGTAGGGGTCGTAGCCGACGGAACGGACACCGAACGGAGCGAGCAGACGGATCAGTTCCCCGCCGGTGTTCCCGACGCCGAGGAGGCCGATCGTTTTGCCGGTAAGACCGGTGCCCATGAAGTTCTCGCGCAGGTCCCATCGTTGTTTGCGGACGAGGCGGTCTTTGGTCACGGTGTGGTGCATGACGGACAGGAGCATGGACAAGGTGGCAGTGGCGACGGGGCCGCGGGCACCGTCGGGGGTGATCGTGGCGATCGTTCCGGCGGCGGTGCAGGCATCCAGGTCGACGGCGTCGTACCCGACGCCGAACCGGGCCAGGATCAGCGGCGGATTTACCACGCCGGCGAAGGACTCTGCCGTGACGGCCGGGGCGGCGTAGAGGATGGCGTCGTATTTTTCCATTTGCTCCGGTGTGAGTGCCGGGGCCGGGTCGTGCATGTATTCCCAGGCGAGTCCTGCCTGGTCGAGCCCGGCGAGGCCGATGTTGCCCCAGACGTTGGTGCCGGTGGAATCGAGGAAGTCCGCGGAGATGCCTACTGTGAATGTCATTAGAAGACCGCCAAGGGGTTAACGGGCGAACCTGTGCCGCGGGGGATGTTGAGTGGGGCGACGACCAACATGAACCGGTAGCGGTCCTCCTCGGCGCAGGCTGCGCCGAGTGCTTCGAGGTCGAGGTTGTCGAGCAAGGGCAGGCCCATGGCTGTGATGGCGAGGATGTGGACGGGCGAGTGGATGCCGGGGGTGGGGGAGGGGCGCACGTCGGAGTCCCCGTCGCCGCCCAGCACGCTGATGCCGCGTTCGGCGAGCAAAGGCATGCAGTCAACATGCAGTCCTGCGCTGAGGTCCGAGGAGTCCCAGGCCCCGAGTTCCCGGGCCCGCCGGAAGTGTCCGGTACGGATCAATACAGCGTCGCCCTGGTTGATCTGCACGCCGAGGCGGGCTTCGGCGGCGAGGATGTCTTCGGCGTGGATCGCGGTGCCTGGTTCAAGCCAGGGAACGTCGAACAGGACGGTGAAGTCGAGCAGCACGGCGGGGGCCACGAGGGGTCCGAGGGAGCTGACCGAGCCGAAATCGGCTCCGGTGGCCGTCACGACGTCCCTGGAGGCCTGCCCTTCATACAGCATGCCCTTGTAGGCGATGTGGCTGAGGGCGTCCAGGTGGCTGACGGCTTTGCCGTGGTAGTCAACGCCGATGAAGTCCTTGTTGCAGGAAGGCTCGGGAGCTTCCCGCACACCAAGGTCCGTCATGTAGTGCAGGGCCGGGTTGGCGTTGGACGGTCCGCTGACGGTGTTCCATGGCAGGGCCGTTGTGACGACGCGGCCGCTGCGGACCAAGGACGCGGCCTCCGTCACGGAGGCGGCGGTTACTGTCTGCCATGCGCCGGCGGAGGGATCAGGGTAGGTGCCCCAGGTCTTCACCTTTTCAAAGACGTCCTCGAACTCCCGCCGATTGATGGCAGGACCCGTGGTCGGCGGGGCTGGGTAAAGTGGTCTAGCGCTGACATTTTCCGCGCACACGGTGTACTCCTTGAATTTAAGTGCCGTCCCCGGTCAGGGTGGGCCCGATGAGGGCTCCGGCGGCCACGTGATGCCCTCGGTCCCGAAAAGGGGATCTGGGAGGGGTGACTCCGCCATAGTAAGCCAATATACTAGTTGAAAGTCAATATCTTGGATAAGGGGAGGCTGATTATGACTGCAGAGACGGTTGTGGAGAAGACAGGCGAGGCGGGCCCGGGGGCGCAAAGCTCGGTTCCGGCGATCACCCGGGGCATGGCCGTTCTGGAATTGGTCGCCGATGCCGGCCAGGCCGGGATGAGTGTGCCCGAGATCGCCAAGTCCATGAACCTGGCCAAGTCCTCCACGGCCAACATCTGCGCCGCACTGGAGGGCGAAGGGATGCTCCGGCGCTCCGATGGCCGGTTCACCCTGGGCCGGCGCATCTTGTCCCTGGCCGGCGACTACCTGCGCTCGGCCGACCAGCTCGCGGAGTTCTACGCGCTGTGCCGGCGCTCGAAGCTCATTTCACGCGAGGCCGCCCGCCTGGCCTTGCTGGACGGCACGGACGTGCTGTATCTGGCCCGCTATGAGGGCACGAATCCGATCCGGCTGACGGCGAATATCGGCGACCGGTTCCCGGCCCACGTGACCGCCACGGGCAAAGCTGTCCTGTCCACGCTGCCTGACGCCGTTGTGGAGGACCGCTACCGGGGCAAGGCCTTCACGCCTTTCACCGCCCGCTCACTGACCAGTCTGGCCGAGCTGCTGGCCGACCTGAGGATCTCGCGTCAGCGCGGGTATTTCATGGATGACGAGGAGACCAACATCGGCGTGGTGTGCTTCGCCGTGCCGGTGGTCAATCTCCAGGGCGAGCCGGCCCAGTTTGCCATCAGCGCGACCCTGATCAAGGCCCGCGCCGACGAGCTGGACCACGCCGAAATCGTCGCTGAACTGCAGCACATTGCCCGGAATCTGGCCAATCCACTGAGCGCACACTCGCTCTAAATCGGCGCCTCTGCGTGGCCGAAAGCGGTCGCGGAGGAGACGCTTAGCTTCACACTATTGACCAATATGCTGGTTGTGGGACAAGATATTGGTCAAAGGTCATTGGTGACCTCCCAGAAAATGACGCAGTACTGGGACTGCAAGGAGCGATCATGGGACTCAATATTTCCCCGATGCCGCTGATCCACATCGAGAAATTATCCAAACGCTTCGGGGTTAACGCGGCTCTTCAGGACGTCGACCTCACCCTGGAAGCGGGCAGCATCCACGCATTACTTGGCCAGAACGGTGCCGGCAAGTCCACGTTGATCAAGATCTTGTCGGGCCTGTACACGGCGACGAGCGGCAGCATCACCGTCGCCGGCCATCCGCTCGGAACCCCCGAAGCCGCCGCGGACATGGCCTTCATCCACCAGGACCTTGGCCTGGTGGACTCCATGACCATCGCGGAGAACATCGCGTTGGGCACGGGTTTCGGCAAGGCGGGCGGGTTCATTTCCTGGCGACAGGTCAGGGACGCGGCGGCGGAGGCACTGCAGACGGTGGCCTCCCACCTGGAACCGGACCGCCATGTTTCCGAGCTGACGAGGGCGGACAAATCCCTGGTTGCGATTGCCCGGGCGCTGGCCACCAGCGCAAAGGTGATCATCCTGGACGAGCCGACGGCGAGCCTGCCGGCCGCGGATTCCCGCAGGCTCTTCGAGGTCTTGGAGAAACTCAGGAGCAAGGGACACGGGCTGTTGTATGTCAGCCACCGGCTCGATGAGGTCTTCGCGATCTCCGACACGGTGACGGTCCTGCGCGACGGGCGCCTCATCCACACCGGCCCCATTGCGCAGAAATCCCCCCGCGAACTCGTCGTGGACATCGTCGGGCACAAGCCGGCCTCCTATTCTTCCGGGCACGGTGTTCAGCAGGACGTCGAACGCCTGCAGGTCACGGAACTGGGCACTTCCCAGACCCGGGCCGTGTCCTTCTCGGTGCATGCCGGTGAAGTGGTCGGCATGGTGGGCCTGACCGGGGCCGGGCACATGGAACTCGGCCGCGCACTGGCCGGGGCGCACAAGATCACTTCGGGCAGCGCACTGCTTGACTCGAAAAGCTATGCTCCACGGACTCCGGCCGAAGCCGTGGACGCCGGCGTCGGGTTCGTCACCAGCAACAGGATGGAAGAGGGCTGCGCCCCGGAACTGAGCATCCGGGAGAACTTCCTCCCCAATCCCGGCATCCGGTCCAAGAACCCGTTCGCCTGGACACGGCCTAAAACCGAACGCCAGACCGCCGTCGAGCTCGTGGAACGCTACGGAGTCCGGCCGGCCCTGACGGAAGTGGCCATCGCCACCCTCTCGGGCGGCAACCAGCAAAAAATCATGATCGGGCGCTGGCTCAACACGGGCCGGAAACTGATCATCCTCGAAGAACCCACCGCCGGCGTGGACGTCGGCGCGAAAGCCGACATCTACACCCTACTGGAGGAATCACTCGCGGACGGCCTCGCCGTGCTGATGATCTCCACGGACTTCGAGGAAGTGGCCAACGTCTGCCACCGGGCCCTCGTCTTTGTCCAGGGGACCGTGACCGCTGAACTGTCCGGCCCTGAACTGACCATTGCAAACCTTACCGCGGCGGCCTCCGGGGCTGCTCTCACTTCGGAGTGATCCTGACATGAACCACAGCAAGGCCAGCCGCCCACGCGGCGTCGCACATCTCCTTGGCCCGTACGGGCTCCTCGTGATCCTGGTGCTGCTCTTCGCGGTCTTCGCGCTGATCCTGCCCCAGACCTTCCTCTCCGGCCGGAACTTCAACGCGATCCTGAGCAACCAGTCCATCCCGGCGTTGCTGGCACTGGGGGCCATGATCCCCATCGCCACCGGAAAATTCGACCTGTCCATCGGCTACGGGCTGGGACTGTCCCACGTGATCGTCCTCAAACTCATCGTGGACGCCAACATCCCCTGGGGCTTGGCCGCCTTGATCGCCATCGGTGTCATGGCACTGGTGGGCGTGATCAACGGCCTGCTCGTCGAATTCGGCCAGATCGACTCCTTCGTCGCCACCCTGGGCACCGGCACCGTCCTCTACGCCATCACCGGCGCGATCACCAACGGCGCCCGCGTGGTCCCCGGCAGCGCCGGGCTGCCCGTGTCCTTCACGGATCTTTACGACTCGAAAATCGCCGGTGTCCCGATCGTCGCCGTGTACCTGTTGGTCGTCGCCGCCATCTTGTGGATCCTCTTCGAACGCCTCCCGCTGGGACGCTACTTCTACGTCCTGGGTTCGAACCCGCGCGCCGCGGCACTGATCGGCATCCCCACCAAGAGATACTCGATCTACGCCTTCGCGTTCTCCGCCGTCGTCACCGGATTCGCCGGGGTGCTCCTGGCCTCGCAGCAGCAGATCGGCAACCCCAGCGTCGGCATGGACTACCTGCTCCCGGCCTTCGTCGGAGCATTGCTCGGCGCCACCGCGATCAAACCAGGACGCGCCAACGTGATCGGAACCCTGGTCGCCGTCATCACCCTGGCCATCGGCCTGGCCGGCATCTCCCAACTCGGCGCACAGTTCTGGGTGACCCCGCTCTTCAACGGTGTCACGCTCCTGATCGCCGTCGGCCTGGCCGGCTACTCGGCCAGGCGCAAGCTGCGCGCCGGCGCGGTGGCCGCCCCACCACCCGCGCTCCCCGGTGCCGACAACACAGACCAATCAAACGACGCGGGCCACGCACACCCCGGCACACCCTCCACCTCAGCCCAACTCCCTGCCGCACCGGCCACCACCGCCTCTTAACCCCCTCACCGGCCCCGGCCACCCCCGCACCATCCCAGGCAATTCGCCATGACTGAAAGGCTTCCCTCATGAACCGTTCCGCTCCCCGGCTGCTGCTCGCCGCAGGCGCCATCATGACTCTCGGGCTCACCGCGTGCACCTCCGGATCGGCCGATGCCGGCTCCGCCGGATCCAGTGCGTCCGGGCCCAGCGGTTGCGCCGACGTCGTCGCCGCCGCCCGGAAGGCCGTGGACGCCGCGTCCAAGACCGACGCCCCTTGGGACGGGCCCACCACCGGGCCGAAAGCGGCCACCGCGAAAACCCTGGTCTACGTCGCCCAATCCATGACCAACCCCGGCGTGGCCGGCGTCGCGAAAGGCCTGCAGGAAGCGGCCGCGGCCATCGGCTGGAACGTCAAAGTCATCGACGGCCTCGGCACCCCGGCCGGAATCCAAAGCGCCTTCAGCCAGGCCCTGACGACCAAACCGGACGGCATCGTCATCGGCGGTTTCGACCCCAAGACCACCGCGGCGCAGGTCGCGGAGGCCAACGCGGCAAAGATCCCGCTCGCCGCCTGGCAGGCACTCTCCACCCCGGGCCCGAGCACCGATCCGTTGTTGTTCACCAACATCACCACGAAGGTCGAGGACGTCGCGAAAATCAGCGCCGACTACGTCATCGCCCAATCCAACGGCAATGCCGGCGTCGTGATCTTCACCGACTCCTCCATTCCCTTCGCCGAAGGCAAGTCCCAGATGATCAAGAAGGAACTGCAGACCTGCACCGGTGTCAAGGTCCTGGACTACGACAACGTTCCACTCTCGGACGTCAGCGCCCGCATGCCCCAGGAAGTGTCCTCGCTCCTGAGCAAATACAACGACTCCTGGACCTACTCGGTGGCCATCAACGATGTCTACTACGAAAATGCCGCAGCAGCCTTGCGGGCAGGCGGGGTGAACGCCGGCGGCTCACCATTCAACGTCGGCGCCGGAGACGGCGACTCGTCGGCTCTGCAGCGGATCAAGTCCGGCCAGTATCAGAGCGCCACCGTTCCCTCACCACTGAAGTCCGAGGGCTGGCAGATCGTGGACGAACTCAACCGGGCCTTCAACAACCAGCCCGCCAGCGGCTACGTCCCGCAGATCCACGTCTCCACCAAGGAAAACACCACCGCCACCGACGCCTGGGACCCGGTCGGCTACCAGGACGCATACCGCAAGATCTGGGGCAAGTAGTGAACCAGCAGAACAAACCCCAGGACCCTGGCCCGGCCGCCCCAGCTCCCCGGAGCGCGGGTTTCGTCGGGCTGGGGCTCATGGGGGCACCCATGGCCGCGAACCTGCTCAAAGCCGGATGGGACGTCACCGCGTGGAACCGCTCCGGGGCAGCCGTGGAAGAATTCGTTGCACTGGGAGGCTTCCGTACCCGGGACGTCGCCGGCCTCCGGGGCGAACCGGTGATCGTCTTCATGCTTCCCGACCTGTCCTGCATCGAAGAGGCGGCATCCGGGCTGATGGATGAGTGGCGACTGGTGCCCCCGCGCCCCGGGACCATAGTGGTCGTGATGAGCAGCGTGTCTCCGACGGGCGTCCAGGAATTCGCCCGGACCGTGCACAGCGCCAGTGGCGGGAACGCCGTCGTCGTTGACGCCCCCGTCAGCGGCGGCACCCAGGGTGCGCAGGATGGCACGCTGGCGATCATGGCCGGCGCGTCCGAAGAGGTCTTCGGGCGCTTGCTTCCGCTGTTCGAAGCGATGGGGACCACGGTCCGGCGCATGGGTGCCCTGGGCGCCGGGTCGCTCGCCAAGGCGTGCAACCAGCTGATCGTCGGAACCACGACGGCGGCCCTCGCCGAAGCGGCCGAACTCGCCGAGCGCTCCGGCATGGATGCTGCGGCCCTCTTCGAGGTCCTTGCCGGCGGACTGGCCGCCAGCCGTGTGCTGGAGTTTGTCGGTCCGCGGCTCGCGGCGAAGGACTACGCCCCCACAGGTCCGGCGAAGTTCATGCACAAGGACCT
>NZ_SMRU01000061.1 GCF_004354015.1 Arthrobacter terricola | reverse complement strand
ACTTGTTCGCTGGGTCCGATTTCCAGGACGCCGCCGTTGCCCATGACCATGATCCGGTCCGAGACGTCGCGGGCGAAGTGCATTTCGTGGGTGACGACGAGCATGGTCATGCCTTCGTCGGCGAGGTCGCGCATGACGGCCAATACTTCGAGGCCGATTTCGGGGTCCAGGGCCGAGGTCGGTTCGTCGAAGAGCATGACTTTCGGGTTCAGGGCCAGGGCGCGGGCGATCGCGATGCGTTGCTGCTGGCCTCCGGAGAGCCGGGCGGGGTAGGCCGCGGCCTTGTCCGGCAGGCCGACGCGCTTCAGCAGTTTGTTCGCGGTGTCCTGGGCCTGGTCCTTGCTCACGCCCAGGACCTTGCGTTGGGGCAGGGCGATGTTTTCCATCACGGTCAGGTGCGGGAAGAGGTTGAAGCTTTGGAACACCATCCCGGTGACCCGGCGCAGGTGGTCCAGGCTGGCCTTCTCGGGCCGTTTGCCGCCGGCGACGACCCGGGCCCCGCCGATCTCGATGGTGCCCTCGGTGGGTGTTTCCAGGTAGTTCAGGCACCGCAGGAACGTGCTCTTGCCCGCCCCCGAGGGCCCGATGATCGAGACCACTTCGCCCTCGCCCATGGACAGGTTCACATCCGACAACACCCGGGCCGGCCCGTAACTCTTGCCAAGCCCGGAGACCACGACCTCCCCGTGCATCGATACCCGGGGAGCCTTCGTGCCAAAACTGAAGCTCATGCCATTTCCTTTGAATGCGGGACTTCCTTGTCCCTGAGATAGATCAATGAGGATGCCGCGCTTTGCACGGGTGGTGCGTGACGCTCGGTTCGACGGGCTATGCTCCGCCTATTCTTGTGTGCTGCACGTCACTCTACTAACGCGGATGTGCGCTTGTCTAGATATGTGATCACACATTACATTTGGATGTGATGGTAGCCACACGTCTTCCAGCGAACACAATCCCTCAACGACGAAGGAGAAAAGATGTCTTCCGCCTTTAAAGCAAGGAGCGATTGGTGTCATCTGTAACGAGCGCAATCCCCACCACGGAAGCCCCCGGCGTTGTCGCCTTCAAACGCCGCTTCCTGACAAGGCTTACGGCCGTCCTGGTTGGCGGAATGTTCCTTGACGGCTACATCCTCGGAATCATCGGCACGGTCATCGGCAAGATCACCACGGAGCTGCATTTCAATCCGTTGTGGGAAGGTCTGATCGTAGCCTCTTCGCTTCTGGGCATCCTGCTTGGATCGCCCGTGGGCGGCTGGCTTGGAGACAAGTTCGGCCGCAAGCCTTTGTTCATGGTGGACATGGGAATCTTTGTGGTCGGTTCGGCGCTCCAGTTCATCGTCCACGAACCATGGCAACTCTTCCTTGTCCGGCTGCTGATGGGTGTCGCCGTCGGCGTCGAATACTCGGTGGGCTGGCCGCTGATGTCCGAATTCGCTCCTGCCCGGATGCGCGGGCGGCTCATGGGACTGACCCTGGTGGCCTTCTATGTCGGTTTTATGGTGGCGTTCATCATCGGTTACGCCCTGACGACCACCACCTCCGTGGACTGGCGGATCATCCTCGGCTCCAGCACCCTACCTGCGTTGATCCTCTTTTTCGCCCGGCTGGGACTGCCCGAATCTCCACGTTGGTTGTGGAATAAAGGCCGTCACGACGAAGCACGCGCCATCGCCCATAAGTACATGGAAATCGGAAACGATGCGAGCGACCTCGAGCAAGAACAGCACCGTTCGCACGGTAGCTTCAAGATGCTCTTCTCGCGCCGATACTGGCGGTCGACGCTGTTTTGCTCGATGTTCTGGCTCTGCGCCGTCACGCCCTACTTCGCCATCGCAACCTTCGCGCAGGGGGTTTTGGAAGGCTATGGGCTGAGCCAGGGGCTTGCCGGCGGTGTGGGGTTGTCAGCGGTGGCAACGGCCGGGGTCATCCTCACGGTCATCCTTATCGATCGGCTGGGAAGGCGCGCCTTGACCGTTCCACCGCAGTGGCTGTGTTTTGTGCTGCTGCTCATCATCGGACTGTGGGCAGGGGCACCGGCTTGGGTGGTTCTGACATGCTTCCTGATGTTCTCGTTCTTCAATGCGGGGTACAACACCCTCACGGGCATCTATCCCGGCGAGGTCTTCCCCACTGAGATCCGTGGCATTGGAACTGGCTTCGCAACCGCGGTAAGTCGCGTCGGTGCAGGCGCGGGCACATTTCTCCTGCCCTGGTCCGTCGCGAACTACGGTCCCCAATTCACCATGTTGATCGCCGCCGGCCTCACGCTCTTTGGCGCCATCCTGTCCCAGTGGCTGGCGCCGGAAACCAAGGGAAAGAACCTGAGCGAGACGGCTGCCGGCTTCACCCACTGACGCGGGAACCGCGGCACGAACACAAGAAGTTACAACAAAGGCGGTTGGAATCCCCTACTCGAGGGAATTCCAACCGCCTTTCCCCCTGTGTCAGGCCATGAGTCCATGGAGGGCGTCGGCCAGGACGACGGCACCGGTTTCGGCGTCTTCGTCCACGACGTGTTCTTCGGGGGAGTGGGAGATTCCGCTGGGGTTGCGGACGAAGACCATAGCGGTGGGGACGTAGGGGGCGAGGACGCCGGCGTCGTGTCCTGCCCCGGTGTCCAGGATGGGGGCGTCGGGCAGGATTTTCTGGAGTTGCTTGCCCAGGGCGGGGTCGAAGTGGACGGTGGGGCTGAGGGATTCTTCGCGCAGTTCCACTGTGCAGCCTTCTTCTGCTGCGATGAGTTGGGCTTGTTGGTGGATGGTTTCGACGACGGCGGCCGTTACGGCGTCGTCGGGGTGGCGGACGTCGAGCCAGAAGTCCACCCGGGAGGCGATGACGTTGGTTCCGCCGGGCACCGGCTGGAGCCGTCCGACGGTCGCGCGGGCATGCGGTTGGTTCCGGGCGGCATCCCGCACGGCCACGACCATCCTGGACGCGGCGACCATGGGGTCGTGCCGGTCGGACATCAGGGTGGTTCCGGCGTGGTTGCCTTGCCCGTGGACGCTCAGGGCCCAGCGTCCGTGGCCGAGGATCGAGGAAGCGATCGCCGTGGGCTGGTTGAGGTCGATCAGTCCGCGGCCTTGTTCGACGTGCAGTTCCACGAACGCGCCGATCCTGCCGAGGAGTTCCTCGTCGCGGCCGATGAACCGCGGGTCCAGGCCGTTCGCGCCGGCGACGTCGGCGAAGGTGTTTCCGTCCGGATCGCGCAGCTTGCGTGCCTTGTCGGGGTCGATGGCTCCGGTCAGGAGGCGCGATCCGAGGCACGCGACCCCGAAGCGGGATCCTTCTTCTTCGGGGAAGACGACGACGGCGAGCGGCCGGGTGGGTGTGGGCATGCGCGCCTTGAGGAGGTCCACGGCCACCAGCGCGGACGCGACGCCGAGCGGACCGTCGAACGCGCCGCCGCCGGGGACGGAGTCCAGGTGGCTGCCGGTGACCAGGGCGTTGGCTCGGTCGCCGCCGGGTACGTCCCACCAGGCCCAGATGGCGCCGTTGCGGTCGGTTTCGACGCTGAGGCCGCGCCGTGAGGCCTGGTCGGTGAACCAGGTCCGCAGGTCCAGTTCGGCCGTGGAGTAGACGGGCCGGGTGTAGCCGCCGCGGATCGCGTCGGTACCGGTGCGGGCAATCTCGGCCAGCAGTCCGGTGACGGTCGCCGCGGTGGTGGCTGCCGCCGTCGGGCCCTTAGTGGTGTTTTCCGTTGTCATCAGCGGGCTCCGATCGCGGCGAGGCGGAATTGTTCAGGGACTGTACCGGTCCCGGTGGCGAGGGCGGCCCCCAGCTGGCCGATGAGCGGGGCGAATTTGGCGCCGTGTCCCGAGCAGGGGGAGAGGATGGTGATGCCGTCGGCGCGGTCCAGGATGAAGTCTTCGGTGGGCGTGTTGGTGAAGAGGCAGGTGGTTTCGGCGTAGGGTTCCGGGACGAGGCCGGGCAGGTACTTTTCCACGTACTCAACTACCCGACGGCGGTTGGCGGGGTCGATCTGCCCGTCCTGTTCCGCGGCCGAGGGCAGGACCTTCCCGCCGTTGTACTCGGCGACCTTCTGTCCCCGGAAACCGGCGTCGCGCCCGCCGGGAAGCCCGTACGCCTGGAATCCTTCGCGCTTGTGGATGAACGTCGGCCAGGACGCGGGCTCGGTGCCGTCAGTGTAGGGGAAGTGGTAAGCCTGTTCCTGACGCACGTGGATCTGCGGCATGTTCGCCAGGAACGAGGACGGCAGGGCCAGGGAACCGAGCAGCTTCGGGAGCCAGCCGCCGGCGGCGACCACGACGTTCGCGGACCGCAGGGTGCGGCCGTCTTCGGACGTGATGAGGTAGCCGCCGTTGGAGGCGGTGATGGACGTGACGGCCCAATTGTTGTGCAGGGCGGCGCCATGGGCCACGGCCTGGTCAACCATCGCGGTGACGGACTCGTGGGCGTCGATGACGCCCGCGCCCGGGTGCCACAGGACCTGCGTGTCGAAGGCGATCTGGGGCCAGCGGCTGTGCGCTTCCTCGGCGCTGAGGAGTTCGTGCTCGATGCCGCGGGCCTCCAGCACAGCGGCGAGGCGCTCGGGCTGGCGGACCGATCCGTAGTCAACCGCACCGAACGGGGTGATCAGTTCCTTCCCGGAAAGGCGGGCAAGCTCATCCCACCCGGCCTTCGCCTCCTGCACCAGGCCGGTGTAGAACTCGTCCGGGTAGGCGTAGCGGAAGATCCGCGCCGAACCATGGGAACTGCCGGCATCGTTCGCCGGGGTGCTGCGCTCGAGCACCGCGACCTCGTGACCTGCGGCGGCAAGCTGCCACGCCGTCGCGGCACCGGACAACCCGGCCCCGATAACGGCAAATTCGATCGATTCCATGGATGGCTCCTTCGGGAAAGGTAGCGGACGGCCGATGCCGCCCTTCACTCCATCCAGTAACTCACCCTCCGCGGCACGCCGTCCAATATCATTTGGCTAGCAATTATTAGCGTCCGGCGAATGAATCGCCTTCCCCGGTGTCCTCGAAGAGAAATCTCCCACCTAACCATTGTGTGATCACATATCTCTTTCGTAACCTGAGTGGACTTGCAGTGGGCAACCCGTCAGGGGACGAATCGAAAGTTGGCACAAACTTGGAAGCAAATCATGATGTGGTGGTAGTCGGAGCCGGCCCTGCTGGCCTCGCTACTGCCTACTACCTTCGAGACCTTGGCCTGGACATCCAGGTCCTTGAGGCAGGTAGCGATATCGGCGGCAGGACGCTGAGCCGCGACCTCGCGGGCGCCCCGGTCAATACCGGAGCGATGTTCATCTACCGTGGAACGCGGGCAGAGTCGCTCGCCGCGGAACTTGGGATCAGGACCGCCCCGTTCCATCCTGGAACCTACGGCGTCCATGTCGACGGCGTCACTTCCGTCGCGTCGTCCACGGCCGAGGTGGTGGACGCGCTTCCGCTGCCGGACGAATCCAAGCAGGCGCTCGCGGAATTCATGGAATCCGTCTCGCGGGAATACAACGCGAACACCTCAGAGGGCGCTATTACCGAAAACGCGGCCGGTTTGGTCAACGAAACCGTGGCCGAGAGGCTCGCGCACCTTCCCGGGCCCGCCCGAAGCGTCATCGAAACGGCGGTCAGGGGCGGCGCCGTCGGTGATGCCACGCAACTTTCCGCCAAGTACGCCTTGCGCTACCTTGCGAGCTACATCGTCCACGAACAGGACAACCGTCTCTATCCCGTCGATGGAATGCAATCCCTTCCCCGCGCCCTGGCCGGGCGTTGCGGGAGCACGACGACGATCACCACCAATGCGCGGGTGTCAAGCGTGCGGGAGCGGGACGGCCTGTTCGAAGTCTTGGCGGACCATGGCGGTGAGTCCAAGGTGCTGACTGCCCGACATGTGGTCATGGCAGTGCCGGCTCCGCTGCTCGCCGGTATCAGTGTGGGCCTGCCGGATTGGAAGCTCGAGGCCTTGAAGGCCGCAGAGACGCCGGGCAGCACAACCCTCACTGTGGCGGCCAACGTCGACGGCCTGGAAGGGATCGCCGACTGGTCGTTCGTTTCCACCGTCGGCAAGAAATTCGATGCCATTATCAATCCGCTGCCCGGGACTGTCCCGCCCGATGGAATTGTCCGGTTCACCTGTTACGGCAACTCTGCCGGGTTCCTTCCTGGAATCGAAAACGATGAGGCCCGCATCAATGAGTGGGTGGAGGAGTTACTTGAGGTTGCCCCTGAGCTTCGCGGCCGAATTGCGGGAGCTGTGGCCGCCACGTGGGAGCACTGCTTTTCCGTCCTCTCCCCGAAGCGGAACGATGCCCTTCCCGAGTTGCGCCGCAGCATAGGAAACCTGCATTTTGCCGGCGACTACACGTCCGAAACGGCAGGATCCCACGGGGCGTACGAGGAAGGCCATCGGGTGGCCCAATTGCTCCGGGCGGAGCTGTCTGTCCCGGCGTAGTTCCGGGGTAAAAGTCGGGCAAAAGCAGCGCGAGCCGCCCAGGGGCGCGCTGCTTTCGCCCACTTTTTAAAAATCTAGTTGTGATCACATATCTCATATATACTGTGACTCAGAACTCTTATCCGAGGCCACCGCGTGCGCCTCAAGCCAAATCAACATTCTGACCGGAGACGCTGACGTCTCTGATTTCAAAGGGAGATAACGTGGGCACCACCCGACTTGACGCAGATACCCGGATCCTCATCATCGGGGCCGGCGTCGTAGGAGCCGCATTGGCGGATGACCTGACCCGGCACGGCATGAGGTCAGTGACTGTGGTGGACCGCGGCCCCCTCTACAAGACGGGCGGTTCGTCGTCGCACGCTCCCGGGTTCGCCTTCCAGACCACCGGTTCCCCCGTGATGTCGGAACTGGCGCGGCGCACCCTGGACAAGCTTGACGGCTTGGACCTGGACGGGGATTGGATCCTCAAGCGCGTGGGCGGCCTGGAGTTGGCCTGCGACGAAGAACGCATGGAATACCTGCATCGCCGCCACAACCTGGCGCAGTCGTGGGGAATTCCGTCCCGCATCGTCACTTCGGCCGACTGCGCGGAACTGTTCCCCGCGCTGGATACCAGCTCCGTCGTCGGAGGTTTCCACACACCCACAGATGGAGTGGTCAAAGCAGTGCGGGCAGTCGAGTGGCAAGCCCGGCGCGCCATTGCGAACGGCGCTGTCTTCTACGGCCACACCGAAGTCACCGGCTTCCGGATGGAGGCCGGGCGCGTGAGCGGCGTCGAGGTCCGTTCCACGCCGCCGGTGCCCGGAAACCCGTCCAAGGGCCAGGGCTTGCCCGAAGGGACCGAGTTCATGGCCGCGGACATCGTGGTGGTGTGCGCCGGACTGTGGGGGCCGGGGCTCGGCAAGCTCCTTGGGCTTGAATTGCCTATGGTGCCGATGGAGCATTGCTCCGCTTCCACCACCGCATTGCCGTCGCTGGCGGGCTGCAGCGACGCCGTCGAACTTGAACTCCCGATGGTGCGGCACCAGGGAACCGGGTCCTACTTCCGCCAGATGGGCGAGCGCCTCGCGTGGGGCACGTACGAACACCGCGTCATCCCCGTGGAGCAGTCCCAGATCGCGTCTGCGGAGGAATTCGCGGAAACCCAAGTGGAACCTGCCATCCACCCGTTGACCTGGCCGGACCTGCAGGATGGCTGGGCAGAACTCCAGCGCTTGTTCCCAGAAGCCGCTAATTGCGAAGCCGTGGACGGCTACAACGGAGTCTTCTCTTTCACCCCCGATGGAAACCCCTTGCTGGGCGAAGTCCCCGGCATGAAGGGCGTGTGGCTGGGTGAATCCGTATGGCTGACCCAGTCCGCGGGCGTTGCCGGTATCCTGGCCGACTGGATTGTCACGGGCGATCCCGGCGTGGACACCACCAGCCTCGATTTCCGCCGGTTCGACCAGACGCACCTCACACGGACGGTGAGCATCGAACTCGCCAGTGAGAACTACGACGAGGTCTATGACATCAGCCACCCGCGCAAGCAAAGCAGCCGGCTGAGGAAGTTCGCCGCCACCCCGTTCTATGCACGGCAGGAAGCATTGGGGGCGGAATTCGGTTCGTCGCGGGGAGGCTGGGAGCGCCCGCTCTGGTACGCCTCGGCAGAAACAGCCCAAAGGGGGTCGCTGGATGCTTGGACAAGCTACGGATGGTCGCCGAACATTTCGGCGGAAGCTTCCGCGGCAGCGCGTTCAGTGGGACTCGTCGACAGGGGAGCCGCGAACGTCTTCGAGATTCGCGGGAGCGGCGCCAGCAAGCACCTGCACGAAGTGCTCGGCGCCGAAATCACCCTTCCTGTCGATGAGGCCACCGGAGCCCTCGTCGAGTCTCCCTCGGGAGGTATTGCCGCCGACCTGACCATAATCCGTTCCGCCGTCGACGCCTACCTCGTCATTGGCAGCACTCCGGAGGACATTTGGCACCTGCGTCGCGAAACGCCGCATTCCGGTACGGCCGTTGTATCCGACCTGTCATCTGCGACGACGGCCCTGGGCCTCATCGGGCCAAAATCGGCGGAGCTGCTTGATCAACTGACCCGCGGCGGAATTCCGGCGGCCACAAGAGGCGAAGCCCCGGTGATCGATCTCGGCGGTGTTCCAGTGCGCGCCGTCCCGGAGACGCTTGCTGGAGTCGGCGGCTGGACTTTGTATGCAGCCACCGAACACGGCCTGTTCCTGTGGGACCTTTTGGTGGGCGCCGGCAAGGACCACGGCTTGGTCCTGGTAGGCGACGAAGCGTTCAACGCTTTGCGGATCGCGAACGGCATTCCCGCATTTGGCGTGGATTATGGTCCCCAGGACACGGCCGCTGAGGCCGGACTCGGACAAACCACAAACCACAACGGGGAGGGCCGCCGGGAAGGTCACCGCCTTCTTACCCGTCTTCGGCTGCAAGACCCCAACCACGCCGTGATCACCGGCGAGCCCGTCCTTTCGGCAGGTCGCTCGGTGGGTTACATCAGCAGCGTGGCGGAAGACCCGGCCAGCGGCACGTTCCTTGGCTTCGCCTGGGTTGACCCCGAGGCCGCTGCCGCCGGCACGTCCGTTGAAATCGCGCACCTGAACCGCAGGCTGCCGGCGACGATCGACCTCTCGCCGCTCGGCTAGCGCTCGGTTAGCCAGGGAGCGTCAGGTGCGGTCCGCGGATCCGGTAGCAGCCAACGCGGCCACCTGCGCCCGGTAGTATTCCTGCCGTTGGCGGCCCAAGCCGTCCACCTCAAGCTCAACCACGTCGCCGGGTTGGATGTAGGGGAAGCGGCCGGACATCGCCACGCCTTCCGGGGTTCCGGTGAGGATAACGTCGCCGGGTTCCAGGAGCATGTACTGGCTGAGGTGGTGGACGATCGTGTAAATGTCGAAAACCATGTCCGAGGTGTCAGACGATTGGCGGACCTCACCGTTGACCCATGTACGCAAGCCGAGGCTTCCGGCGTCGAGCTGGTCCGCGGGAACCAGCCAGGGGCCCAGGGGAGTGGACTGCGGAAGGGACTTGCCCTTGGTCCACTGGCCGGCCGCGCCCGGCATCTGGTAGTTGCGCTCGGAGAGGTCGTTGCCCACGACGTAGCCCGCGATGCACCCTGCGGCTTCGTCGGTGCTCGACAGGTATGACGCTTCGCGGCCGATCACGATGCCGAGTTCCACTTCCCAGTCGTACTTTTCCGACGACGGCGGGATGGGCGTTGCGTCGAAAGGTCCACTGACCGTGTTGCTCGGTTTGAGAAAGACGACGGGTGTCTCGGGCGGCGTCGCTCCCGACTCGGCTGCGTGCGCCGCGTAGTTGAGGCCGATGCAGACCACCGAACCCGGGCGCGCGACGGGTGAGCCGATCCTGAGCTCTCCGGGCTGGATTTCGGGCAGTTCGCCGCGGATCAGGGCCTCACGGGTGCGAACGATGCCGTCCGTGGCGAGGAAACCGCCGTCGATGTCCTTCGTGAGCGGCCCAAGGCTGAAGTATTTTTCCGGGCCGTTGGCGTCCTGGGCGATGACTACCGGTTTTTCCTGGCCGATAGCGCCCAACCGGGCGAACTTCATGTCCATGTATTCCTCCGTCATTGGCTCGAACATCCGGTCTTCAGTTTGCGGCGGTCCTTTATAAGAGGGAAATATGACCGACGGCGGCACCCAAGGTTCCGAGTAAACGGAACCGCGGGTGCCGCCGTCGGGCATTCAAAACCGGTTCGAACCGGTCCTAGATTTTGTCCTCCGAACCGGAAACCGGAAGGTTCGCGACGACGGGGGAGCTTCCGGTGTAGCCGTCGCGGGCTGCGGCGAGTTCGTGGATTTGTTTGCGGCAGGCGTACCAGCCGGCCACGATGAGGGCGCAGGCTATCGCTGTGACGAGCATGGTGAGCGGGGAGTCGATGAAGACCATGACCAGGACGCCTGCCAGGAACAGGATCGAGAGGTAGCCCGTGTAGGGGGCGCCGAACATCCTGAAGGACGGGCGTTTCAGCCAGCCTTTGTCGGCCCAGCGTTTGAGCTGGAGCTGGCACAGGACGATCGTGGCCCAGGTGACGATGATGCCCACGGAGGCCACGTTCAGGACGATTTCGAATGCGTCGGAGGGCACGAGGTAGTTCAGGGGCACGCCGAGCAGGGAAACGCCGGCGGTGATTGCGATGCCGCCGTACGGGACACCGGCTTTGTTCATGCGTTGGGCGAATTT
>NZ_SMRU01000060.1 GCF_004354015.1 Arthrobacter terricola | reverse complement strand
GTGACCCTTCCGGCCGGCATCGTAGCCTCAGCAGCGGACCGCTCGAGGGCGGCAAGTTTCCCGACACCTGCATATTAAGGCGAACACCATGAGCATCGAAATTTCAGACTTCACCACCCTGCTAGGCGACACGGCTGTAGCCGAAATGGCATGGACCGCCGAGACGGTCACCGGCGCCGTCCGCCGGGTCGAAGAAGAGCACCCCGGGTACAGCTATTCATACTCCACGGAAATCCGATGCGACGCCTGGGAATGCAGCCGGTACATCGAGCTCAACCTCGTCCGAGGCGTCAGCACGACCATCACAGCTGACGAGGCATACGCTGCCCACCGTTTGGAGCGTCTCGATGCGCTCCTCGCCGAACTGATCCACATGCCGGAAGACCTTGGCAATTAACCACTGACTGACTGCTTCCGAATGTCGGTCGCGCAGGGCGAGCCGCGAGTACAAGACCTATAGATGTATCTGCAGAGCCTGGAGCGCCCCGCTCCGGAAGAAGGTGGACCCCCGGGCTGAAGGCAGTCGAACACCGCCAAGGGGTGGGCCGCTTCCGGTTTCGAGCCGAGACGTCGACTCTTCAGCCATGGGATCACGACCAACGGTGAACACGCGGAGCGGACTGGAACATGACCCGCGCACCAAGCGCGCCGGTCAGCAATCCGCAACGAGATCAAGGGTCCGATCAGGACCGTAGCGGCAATCTTTCTCGTCGTTGGGTCGATCGTTGTCTTGGCCAGTGTCATTCTTCCCTTCACAGCCCCGTGAGTCCCGCAGGCGCCGGCCCTTGACTTTAGGAATGAACTTTTCCGGTTTCTGAAGCACCCATACTTCGGGCTGAGGAGCTTCTCGCCGTCGGACGGAGGTAGAGTCCGCCGGTGACGGCGTCCTTGCCGATCCGGCCCCCGAACCCGTTCGGGTCGTGGCTGCGATCCATCGGGCTGAGCTGGGCCTGTTCCAGGTGCCATTGCCGCCAGGCTGTATAACCGGCGCCCTCGGCAACGGGTTCACCGCGGAACCATGCCTCGTCGATGGCGTCAACGTAGAGACCGGCGAGCAGTGTCGCGTCGGCGGCGTCACGGTCAGGGTCCTTGACCTCCCGGACGTGGTGTTGAACTCGAACGGTTCAATGCCGGGCTTGAGGTGGTAGCCGTGGCGACGACGGACCCGATGATGACAACGAGGGCGATCACGCCAAGAACTCCGAAGCCTGCAATTTTCAGGCCCTTGTTCCGAAGCCGGGACCGTGTGGACGCGACGGAACCGCCAGGTTCCAAATGCTTTCCGGAGGAGATGCAGAGGCTAATCTTGTCCAAGACCTCATGCCCGGGCATGGCATCTTGAGGCAGTGCGTTCGCGTTCGCCTTGGTCATCTATTTTGGGGGATGGTTGCTTTGAGGTTTGCGCGTCGCGTTGTCATTCCGGTACTTGCCGGTGTGCTGATCCTGCCGATGACCGGATGCACGGGTGCTTCAGCACCCGGCGCGGTACCCACAGACGCCTGGACGATCAGCCCGGGTCCCACTGCCGGTGCAACGCCCGCCGCGGTGTATTCCGTTGCCCGGCTGCGTGCGCTGGTGGGTAGCGTCCGTGCCGTCGATGGCCTTGCAGCGTCCGTGGTGGACGATTCCCAGCTCAAAATGATCCAGGGCATCCAATCGCTGGGTTCATCAATGGTGACCACTGAACCAGCCGAATGCCTGGACCTGCTGCGTGCCGGGAGCTTCTCGGATGACCGGATACCGACTGCTGCGGCCCTGCTCGGCCCACCAGCCGGCAGGTCAACCATTACGGCCTCCTCGGATGATTCCGGGCTGTACTGGCAAGGCATGTACAACCTGGACCGGGTCCGGGCCCGATGCTCACCCTCCACCCTCATCCTTGACGGCCAGAGCGCCCGCTACGAACTTTCCTCGGTCCTTGCAGACCTGCACGGAAGGAAAGCAACCGCCAACGTCCAGACAATCACGGACCAGAACGAGCCGCACTTCACTCTGGCCATGGTCGCCATGACCGGGAACCTGTTCGTCACCGGCAGCAAGACGATCCGCGCCGCGCGGCCCACCGACGCCGAAGTCAAGGAACTGAGCGGCTACATCAATGCGGTCATCGACGGGGCCGGCACAGCAATTCCCCTGGCGGCCGCAACAGACACCAGCGCCTGAACGGGACGCCAAGGTACGGGCCAAGCGTCCGGAACACGTCGCACATACCGACACCAACGAAAACAGGGGGCTACATGAAGCGGGATACGGACGAGCACATGCCGTCCCGGCCGGAAGAGACCATCCCGGGCGTCACGTCGCCCCCGCCCGCTGAGGGGGAGAAGAACCCGCGGGGAAGGCGACCCCCCAGGAAAAGCACCCCGGTCGTCGTCATCGCGTGTCTGGCCGTCCTGTGCGGCGCCGGTGCCTGGGCATTCCTTCCCCAGGTGCTGAACAACGGCCAGCAAGAACAAGCAGCCGCCACGACGCAGCCGGCTACCATAGCCACGGCGACCCCACGGCCAACCCCGACCCTGCGTTTGACCGACTACACGGAACCGGTCCACGGCTTCACCGTGAAGTTCCTCAGCCCACCGTCGCACTCCAGGATGACGCTTGCCCTGACCGAGGAAACCACGTCCACCGCGGATGTATACAGTCCCGAAAATTCGGGCCAATCCGTCATGGCATTGCCTCTTCCGTGCATGGACCCTGCGCATACGACCGAGGTCCTGCAGGCCACGCTGGATGCAACCGTCAAGAATTCCGCAGACTCCGGAAAACCCGGATCCGCGCCGCCAACCATGGAAACCAGGGAACTGACCACCGTGCAGTCGTTCGCCGCCGTCCGGGCAAATTTCACCTATACGGACTATGACGGCCGGACTCTGCGCGCCCAAATCCTGACTGTCATGCACGGCTCCACCATCATCCAGGTCCTCGCGTTGTCCGGCTCGTCTCCTGATCCCCTCCTTGATTCCGGACAGAAAACCTTCATGGAATCACTCCGTTTCCTGGACCGGCCCGCACCCGGCGCACCGGTGTGCACCGACCCTTCCCAACTCCCCGGAGTCAGTGCGAGCTGACGGTTCAGGAACCGTGCCCGGTGGTTCCCGCAACCGTAATGTGGTTGATCGCAGATTCTGCGGGTGGGGGAGCCGCCTCCCGTCGCCGGGGCTGGCGTGGCAGGCAGGGCGATGGGGCGGGCGGCCGCGACCCTGCGCGAACCCGAGCGGCTCCAACGCAAGTACAACCGCGACCGCGAATCGCTTGCAATCGTTGCCGGCGTCCTGCGCCCCGAATGGCGGACCCGCCAGGAAATGCAAGACCGCGACGCCCGTGACAACCTGCTGGACTATGTCGCCCAAGAGTTTCATGCACCCCCGGCTCATCCCACTCCCCGGCCGCGGATTCCGTTCCGGTCCGAGCTGGCCGACGGGCTCGGGAGCGACGAACTGTGATGGCGGAAAAGGAAGCGCAGATCATCGGAGAGCTGGAAGCCGTGAGACAGTGACCAGGGCCACGGTCACGTGCATCCACCGGCCGAATACGCGATGACGGGGGTTCGTACAGGGGAATGGCCGGCCCGAGTGCCGTTTTGTTCCTCTTGCACGCAGTGATGATTCGAGTCGATCGGACATGTCCCGGGCGTTGACTAGCTCCGGACCCGGTGATCCACTGAATGCTGAATGATTCGATGTCGTGAAGAGGATGCGCTCATGCCGATCTACCAGACCGCGCACTATCAGGTTCATGCCGATGCCGTCGAGCGCGTCAAGGCGGCAGTCGAGGACTTCGTCGCCTACGTGAAGGTGAACGAGCCCGGCACCCGGCTTTATGCCGCCTGGCAGGAAGCCGGGGATCCCACCAGGTTCGTTCACCTTTTCATTTTCGAGGACGAGGAAGCCCACGAGGCGCACGGCAAGTCGGATGCGGTCGCCGCCTTTGAAGCCGTCTATCAGCCTGTGCTGGTGGGCGGACCGGTCCGGTTCACCGACTATGGTCTGGTCGCGGGCACGATGTGACCACGGTCCGGCCGCAACCGCACATTCAGGGCGGACTACCGGCCGGTGTTCCCCTTCCATGGCATCGCGAAACGGGGCAATACCCGCAGCCCTGAAGCGCCCGGAACGGCAACCGGCTCGACGATCGGCCGTCCATCGATGAGTCTGCCGATCGGCGTAGTCCATATCCCGGAAAGGGATGATGTCCATGAATGCCATCGAAACACATGGCCTGATCAAGCACTTCGGCAAGCGGACCGCCGTCGACGGCCTGACCATGTCTGTGCCCGAAGGCTCCATCACGGGGTTCATCGGGCCCAACGGGGCCGGGAAGACCACTACGCTTCGGCTGCTCCTGGGGCTGGTGCGGCCCGACGCCGGCAGCGCCACCGTTCTGGGCCACTCTCTTACTGAATTCGAACGCTACCTGCCCCGCGTCGGGGCACTGGTCGAAGCCCCGGCCGTCTATCCGGGTCTGTCCGGGCGGACCAACCTCGAGGTGCTCGCCCGCCTTGGCGGCCACCCGCGCTCCCGTGTGGGCGAGGTGCTGGAAACGGTGGAACTCTCCGACCGGGCCCGTGACCGGGCCGGAACGTACTCCCTGGGCATGAAACAGCGGCTCGGTGTAGCGATGGCCCTGCTGCCCGATCCGGAGCTGCTTATTCTCGACGAGCCGGCCAATGGCCTTGATCCCCTGGGCATCATCGGGATGCGCGGGATGCTCCGCCTCCTGCGCGGCCAGGGGAAGACCATCCTGCTCAGCAGCCACCTGCTCGGGGAGCTTGAACACGTTGCGGACTGGCTGGTCATGCTCCACGAGGGGAAATCCGTCTACTGCGGCACGGCCAGGGAGCTGCTGAGCCAACGCGTTGAGCTCGTGATCGAACCCGAAGACGATCTCCAGCGCGAACTGGTGACCAGGATCACGAACGCGGCAGGCCATGCCGTCACGACCGAAGAGGGCGCTTTGCGCATCGCCTGTCCTGCCGGCTTTGACAAGGCCCTGGACCGGCAGGCCAGGGAGACCGGCGTGACCAATCTGACCATCCGGGTTGAACAGCCCAGCCTCGAACAACTGTTCCTCGCCCTCGTGAAAGGACAGCGTCCATGACCTCCGTGATCCGCGCGTTCGGCAGCGAGGTTCTGAAATTCCGGCGCTGGAGCGTCCTGGCGGGTACCGGGGCGATGGTACTCGTGAGCACCTTCATCGCTTACCTGACGTTCCACCAGATCGCCTCCGGCGCCACCGGCAAGGAGATGACCGGGCTCATCGAGGCTTTCCGCACCCCCCAGGGATTGGTCGCCGTCATCGGCCAGGCCCGGTCCGTGATCATCGCCATCGCACTCATCATGGTCGCCGCCAACCTCGCGTCGGAATGGACCCTGGGCACGCTGCGGAACCTGCTGGTACTCCAGCCGCACCGCCTGCGCTGGCTGGCAGGAAAGATGCTCGCACTCGTGCTCTTCGTCCTGCTCTCGATGCTGCTGACCCTGGTTGTCAGCGGGGCCTTCATCCTGATTCTCGCCCCTGGGCAGGGGATCCGGACCGAAGCCTGGACGTCGGCGGACGGGCTGGGCATCTTCGTCGAATTCCTCGGCAACGAGGCGCTCTGCCTCGTCGGAATCAGCGCCCTGGGCATGCTCGTTGCGGTGCTGACCCGTTCGGTCGTCACCGCAGTGGGGGTCGGCCTGGCCTACATCCTGGTCCTGGAGGGAATCATCGCCGTCGTCGCGCCGGAGGTGTCCCAATGGTTTCCCGGCAGGGTATTCAACACGATCGTCGGAGCGACGGTACCAATGGTGGGTCCGACGCCCCTCCAAGGCTATCCGGCGGCCCTGGGAGCAGCGCTTCTGTGGATTGTCGGCTTGGTTGTGGTGAGCGCCATCGTGTTCCCCCGCCAGGACGTCAAAGCGTGACAGAAAGGAACACGCGATGTCCGAACAGCAACCCGAACAACCCTCAGGGGCGGAAGCGCCCGGCGCGGGAGATGAGCCCTCCGGCGTCGACGGCAACGAGCGCCTGACCGCACTGACAGGTGCCGTGGTGCTGGTACTGTCGGTGGCCGAGATCGCCACCGTCCCGACCCTGGGCAGCCTCATGGCGGCGCACTTCTTCGTCGGTGTGCTCCTGGCAGGCCCGGTCGTGGCCAAGACGGCCAGCACCGGCTGGCGATTTATCCGCTACTACTCGAGGGATCCCGCCTACCGCCGCAAGGGGGCGCCCCGGCCGCTGCTGCGCGTGATCGCTCCGCTGCTCGCCGCATCGACGCTCACGCTGATCGGCAGCGGCATCGCCCTGGCCATCACCGGGCCTGCTCCCGAGATCCTGATCCGGGTGCACGTTGTCAGCTTCCTGGTCTGGCTCGCCACTATCGCGGTGCACGTCTTCGCATACGTCAGGCGGGTACCGGGGCTGATAGCCGAGGACTGGCACCGCCACCCCCTCCGGCAGAAGCGACGGGACGCCCGGGCACCGGAGCCATCGGGACGGCGGATGCGGCTGGCGGTCAACATTGCCGCGCTCGTGCCGGCCGCGACCGCTGCGGTGCTGCTTCGGCCGACTGCCGCACCATGGGTGGGGTCGCGTGGTCAGGCCGTGACAGGACCAGGGGTCCTCGGCGTCGCAGTGAGTATCGCGACCGCCGTCGCGGTGATGCTGAAGCGCCGCTAGAGGGAGAATCAAGACCGCAGGCACATATACGGGGACCGACTGTGCAGCCGGAACTCAGAGCGCGGCCGGGAATGACGGTCGGCGCCCCCGGTTTGCCTGCCATAAAGCCAGCCAAAAAACCGACGCAAGGAATCGACGCTCCCGAGCAGCAAAAAGCGTTGACTGAGGAGCAGTGTCCACAAACGTCTCATGAGCCCCACCGCACCGGCCGCCACCATCACCCCGACCCTGCGCCGGCGGCGCGGCCTCACTGAACAGGCCGCCGTCGCCGCCGTGGACCAGGCCTGCCGCCGGCTGCGCCTGCCCACCGTCCGTGCGGTCCTGGACGAAGCCCTGACCGTCGCCGGGAAGGAGCAATTGAGCTATCAGGGTTCCTGGCCGAGCTGCTGCTGGCTGCGGGGTCGGTCAGCGGATCGTTTCCGAAGGGGACCTTCTGCCGCGAAGCCAGCCAATAATGCCCATAATGCCTAACGCCAGATAGAGAACTCCAAGGGCAATACGCCAAGGCTCCGCTGAGCCACTGGAGCCAGTCAGAGCGACGATCAGCCATGCGATACCAAGAACGAGCCAAGCAAAACCCAGAAGGGCAAACAGCCACCGTCTCGGTCGCGGAGCGGCCTTTTCCGAGTCACCTGTGCCTGCCTCGCCGGAAAATCGATCCTCTGGCATTCGCGCAGCCTACCGATCATCAGCGCCACAGTCTACGCGTTGGTGCATGAAGGACCCCCGGGCATGAGGGCACTGTATAGACAAGGGCTTGGCTCGAAGTTTCCTGAGGCCCGCTTCAAAACGAATGCAAAACGTCTCCTGGCCATTACCCCCGGTAAGTTCAACCGCTCAAGCCGGGTTTCTCAGTGGGGCCAGTAATGACCGCGTCATGCCGGGGCCAAGAAGGGTGGACATGGTCAGCATGGTCTGCGCCGACGCCCAACGGTTGCAATGAGGGAATGTCCCGCTTTGGACCTAAGGGATGAGCAGCAGTTTTCCGTTGGCCGTCCTTGTCTGAAGGGCTTCATGGGCGCGCCCGGCATCGGCCAAAGGGTAGGTTCCGGCGATGCGCACATCCAGGGTTCCGTTGAGGACGGCGTCAAACAGCTCGCTGGCGCGCCAGTTTCGTTCTTCCACGTCTTGGAGGTAGTCGTCGACGGTGGGGCGGGTGACGTAAAGGGATCCGTGTTTGTTGAGTCCTTGGAGGTCGAATGGCGGCACTGGGCCGGGGGAGGCGCCAAAGAGCACCAGCATTCCGCGTTTGCGGAGGGCATTGAGGGACTCGTCGAAGGAGTCCTTGCCTACGGAGTCGTAGACGACGTCGGCGCCACGGCCTTGGGTGATTTCCCGGACCTGCTCCGCATAACCGGAGTACCCCACGATCACGTGGTCGGCACCCAGGGACCGCGCCGTCCCGGCCTTCTCTTCCGATCCGACGACGGCGATGACCGTTGCTTGTTGGACCTTGAGGAGCTGAACCGCAAGTCCACCTACCCCGCCGGCCGCGGCTGTGATGACGGCCGTATCGCCCCTTTGGGCCGGGTAGGTGGAGCGGACCAGATAGTGGGCCGTCAAGCCTTGCCCTGGCAGCGCCGCAGCGACCTCATCGGAGATCCGGTCCGGAACACGCAACGCTTGGTCGGCTTTGACGAGGAAAGCATCAGCGTAGGTGCGGGAGGCCTGGGTGGTGGTGACGCGGTCGCCGATCGCGACGTTTTCAACCGCTGCACCGACGCCGATCACCACACCCATCCCTTCGGAACCCGGCGTGAAAGGATGCTCCACCGGGTAGAGGCCTTCACGCTGGTAGGTCTCGATGAAGTTCACCCCGACGACCCGGGTCTCCACGAGCAGCTCATCAGCAGCAGGTTCAAGAGCGGGCCGTTCACCGAGCAGCAGGACTTCCGGGCCTCCATACTGCTCGACCATGACGGAACGGACCATCGGATACCTCCTGGGTAAAAGACAGGGCCGGTGGGCAGCGCTGCCGGGTTAAAAAGTCTGCTAGACGCATCGCCACAGCGCATAAGCGTTCATATAATGAATATTGCGTTCAATTTCTGACACTTGAACCTGCCCGGTCAAGGTACTTGACGCTGCGGCCTGCGCCACCTTGCGGTGCAACTTGTTCCTTTTATAATTGTTTCGCTTATTCAGTGAACGCACCGACGGGGAATGACTTATGACAAAGCAAATAGAGATGCTTGCCTCGCAACCCACGACTTTGTGCTGATCCTCGACCCTTCGCGCCGTTGAGTGTGCAGGTTCCGATTGCCGGCACGACGCCCTCGGTGCTCAAGCATCGGACCGTTACTTACCGTTCGCTGTGTAGCCGGATTCGGCTGTGTTCCTGCCGGAGTCCGGGATCAAATGAACGGTCGCTTTGTGGCGTCGGGCCATCGGACGTCCCACTGTGCCAACGCTGGACACGGCATCTCTACGGGCGCATGCTGATCCTGTCCGCGCTGGTCACCGCGCGTGACCCAGGATCGGTGAGGGAAGCTGGCGTAAGCCCATGAGCGCAACACCCGACGCCCGGCAGCGGCTGTCGACCAGGATCGATGATAAACAACGGACCCTCCGGGCATACCTTGCCAGGGAACGGCCCCGGCGGAACCGGCTTTCCACCGTCAGCATCATCGGCAGCGGCCTGGCCGCCGTGCTCACCGCAGGCCCCGCCGCCGGCGGCACCGGGTTCAGCCACGCCGTCGCCGGCATCTTCTCGCTCGGAGACGACTCGACCGTGTGGCGGCTGCTGTGCCTGCTGGCAGTAATTTTCTCGGTCGCCGCGGCCCTGGCCACCAACTTTGCGACGTCCCGCGCGGTCGCGGACAGGGTCAGCGCAGCTGAAACCTGCTCTGCCCAGTTGGAGGGCCTTGCTGTCTCTTTGGACATCGGCCACATCAACCTTGACGAGGCGGTGAAGCTGTATGAGCAGTACACCGCCCGGGTTTCCTTCGTGGACGGCGGCGCAAGCCACTGATCGGAGTACCTGTCAGGAAAGCGTTTGAGCCGGTTGTTGCCGGGGAGACCTTCGTCGCGCGGCTGACAAACAGTCTCCATCATCAAGCCGCATTCTGATCCTTAGCTGCTCCCGGAGCCGGCGCCGGATCCTTTCCGGCGGCCTGCTCGACGTGGCGCGCCGCGATATAGAGACCTTCGCGGTTCAGATGCCGCGAGTACCGGGCGTCGAGATACAACACCGGAATGTCACCGGCGATCTGCTGCAGCTTCGGACGCAGGAACTTCGCGATAGGCCCCGAGCCGCCACCATAGACATAGACCACATCGGTGGCGGAGCCGGCCTGTGCCAATACATCGCCGAACGCCGAGGCGATCTCCTCGCACAGGTACTCGGCCTGGTCGTCGACGAAGCCCCGGGCACGCTCATGCTTGGCCCGGGTGAACTTGGACGGCTCCTGCTGGAGGAAATCCGCGAGCTCCTTGCGGCTGCCGAAAACGAGCGGGGGACGGGCCTCGCGCATGGCTTCGATGGCGTTCTCGAGCACCGTGCCGAAACCCTGGTCCAGCGTGCCGGACGCAGCCGGGTTGAACCGGCCCTCGGAGTACGCGGGGAAGTTCGTCGTCCCTTCTCCGGCATCCACGCCGATCGTGTTCTGCACGGCAACCAGGTCCGCGGCACTGATCCCTTGCGCGGCCAGCCGGGCATGGCCCTCGGGATCGCTGTGCCGGAGGTCTTCCAGCAGGGCCCGGGCAAGCACCTCGCCCTTGTTCGTGATCGCGAACTGCGCACTCGCACCCTCCGCCAGCACGTGCACGGCCTCGAAGGTGAGACGGACGGGAACCGGGGTGTTGAACATCTTCAGCGTCACCAGGTGCGTCGCCGGCGCAGCGGCCGGCCCGGTGAAGTCTGCCGCAAATCCGTGCCGGCGCTGTACGTACTCGGTGATCGGCAGTGCCAGGCCGGCCCGGACGCTCGCCCGCAGTTCGTGTGCGGGGAGGACGCCGTGCTCTGCGACGTAGTCGCGCAGTGCCTTGGCGGCAAAGACGCCGAGGACCAGGATGAACGACAGTTCCTGGTCGGCCTTCGAATGCGGGCCGAAGACCTCGAACTGTGTGAGCTTGCCCGGCGTCGTCAGCGCCTTGCGGCCGAACGTCTTCAGATCGGTGCGGCTGACCAAGGGGGACTGGATGGAGCATTCGATCCGGTTGTAGAAATCCGGGTCGGCCAGCACCTCGGCCGCGGTCGAGTCCTCCAGCGGCACCTTCGGCATGCTGC
>NZ_SMRU01000006.1 GCF_004354015.1 Arthrobacter terricola | reverse complement strand
TTCCCGAACAACAACCGGAACCAAAATAACTGAATAACAACACCACATGTTGTAACCCACAGTTTTCCCACCCACCCCCAACACCGGGGGCAGGGCCGGGTGAAAAGGTTACGGCGGTCATAGCGTGGGGGAAACGCCCGGTCCCATTCCGAACCCGGAAGCTAAGACCCACAGCGCCGATGGTACTGCACCCGGGAGGGTGTGGGAGAGTAGGACACCGCCGGACAACACTCAAAATGGTCGAGACCCCCACACCCCGGTGTGGGGGTCTCCCACCTTAACCACAAAAACCCCACCCGCGAAAAAACCTACCCCGCGAAGAAGTCCGCCAGTTCGGCAATGAGTTTGTCGGGGGCCTTGATTGCTCCGTCGTGGCCGTGTCCTGGCAGGATCGTGTAGCTGGACCCCGATAGGACGTCGTGGATCTGTCCGCAAGCCACGCCGAAGTAAGCCGGGCTCTTTTCGCCGACCACAATGAGGGTCTCCAAGGGCAGTTCAAGAAACGGCTCCGCCGGCATGTCTGCCGCGATGATCGCCTTTATTTCCCGGACTCCGGCCTGCATGAGGTCGCGCATCTGTTTGCCCATGGGGGTGCCGGCCGTCAGCTTGTTGACGAGGGTCAGCATCGAAAGCGGCATCCTCGCGAAGGCGCCTTCGGTTTCCACGCCCTTGACGAGTACGGCGAGGCCGCGATCAAAGTCTCCCGCCGCCGTCGCACGCTCGTATTCGCTTGTCCAGTCGGCTTTGACGCTGTGATTGACGGAGACGGCGGGGTCGTAGACCGCGAGGCGCTCCACCGGCAGGGAACGGGCAGCGTGAAGGGCTACGGTGCCGCCGAAGCTGTGCCCGAAGACGTCGGTGCTACCGGTGTGTTTCATGACTTGGGCGAGGTCGCGGATGTCGACGTCGAGGGTGAAGTCCTGCGGCTGCGGCGACGACTCGCCGCGGCCGCGGCGGTTGAAGGTGTGGACAGGCCGGCCAAGGGCTGCGCTGAGTTTTTGGGCGAACCTGGAGTAGTCCGCGGCCGTGACCATGGAAGCGGGCACCACCACCACTCCGGAACCGCCGGGGGCCAGTCCGCTCCCGGTCGTGAAGAGCTCGAGGGTTCCGCCATCGGCTGTTGTGATCTTCTCGCGCGTCATGCTCCGAGCCTAACCGAGCGGCGGGGTTCCGTCAGTCCTTGAAATAGCTTGAGATGTCGGTCACAAGTTCCTTCACAGCGGCGGGAACGGATCCGTGGAAGCCCTTGGGCGAGACCACCAAACTGCTTCCGGGAACGGCATCGTGCAGCCGCTTGGCCGTGACCCTGTAATAGGCGGGACTTTTGCAGCCCACCATGAAACACGTATTGCCCGGCAGCACGGAAAAGTCCCGGGGCTGTTTCCCTTCGTCGAAGGCAGCCTTGAGTTCGCCGACCGCCGTCGGCATGAGCTCCCGCATGAGCTTGTTGACCTTCGTCCGCGAGACGGCCGCCATGAGGCCCGCGAGGATGGGCTCCGGAACCCTGGAGAGGGCGGTTCCGGCCTCCATGCCCTTCTTCAAGCGTGCCATTGCGAGTCCCATGCGGCCGCTGTCCACCGACTCCGCGAAGCCTTTCACCCAGCGGGTATCCATGCTGCCATCGATATTGACGGCGGCATCGTACACTGCCAGCTTGTCTGGCTCGAAGCCTGTTCCCACGAATTCCTGGACAGCGTTGAGCGCCACGGATCCACCGAGGCTGTGGCCCAGGATGTTCCTCGCGCCGGAGGCCTCCATGATTGTCCGGACATCGTCGATTTCCGTTGTCATGGAATAGTCGGCCGGCAGCGGCGAAGAATTGCCGCGTCCGCGGCGGTCATAGATATCAACCGCCCAATCTTCGCCGAGGTTTTTGGAAAGTTCCATGGAAAAAGGCCGATAAATAAGCGCGGTCAGGAACGCCCCGCCAACCAGAACCACGCGCCGTTCTCCGGGAGCGTCGTCGGCGCCGTAGCTGTACAAGGCAAGCTTGCCGCCGTCGGGAGTCGGGACGTCGCGTTCTCTCACCTGTTTATCCTAGGGCGGCCTATCAGGCCGCTAGGTACTTCGCAGTTCTTTCAGCGAGCAGCTTGCCTGGGCGGATCGGGCCGTCGTGGAAATGGAAAGGCACGACGCCGGACTCCACCGCCGGGGCGACGGCGGCCACTTGCCGCGCAATAGCGGCGAAATAGGCCGGGCTCCATCCGCCGCTCAGCATGAGTGTGGGCGTATCCAAGTCAGCGAAGTCTTCAACGCTGCTCTCGGCGTCGAGCACTGCATGCATCTCGAGGACCGCGGCGGGCAGGAGCCCCCGCATTTCGTATCCCAAGCGGGTCTTGGCCGAGAGGATGCTCAACAAGCGAAGCGCCCCGAGCGGCAGGTAGGAAATAGGACCGGCGGTACCGAGCCCCTGCACCAGGTGGGCCCATGCCTGGTCTAGTTGCCCGGCCGTCAGTGATTCCTCCAGCTCCGGGCGCCACCGGCCATTGAGGCTGCCGGAAAAAGACACGGCCGCGTCATAGGTGACCAAGCGGGATATCGCTCCCAGACGAGCAGTTTGGAGGGCTACGAAACCGCCGAAACTGTGCCCGACGACTTCAGTGGATTCGCTCGCTTTCATCACGGCAGTCAGGTCGTTGATTTCGGTCTCAGCGGAGTAGTCGCTCGGCTGCGGCGCCGATCCGCCGCGTCCGCGACGGTTGTACGTGTGCACCGGCCTGCCGAGCAAAGCGCTGAGGTGCCGCGCGAATTGCCAGTACAGCGAGTCCGTCACCAAGGTGCCATGAACAAGTACGACGCCGGGTCCCGACGTCGCGCGCGGGGCGCCCGGAAAGGCGGCACCGCCCGCGTTGCCGAAGGAGTGCACCTCAAGCAGGCCGCCGTCGTCGTCCGTTTCAACTGTCCACGTCTCCACAGCCCGAGTCTACGTCGGGACGGCCCCACAGGGGGCGGCTAGGGAACTCCTAGGAATCCCCGGTAAACTTGGGGATTGTGACTTCCGCGAACACCCCTTCCCCGCACTCAGCCCCAGAGCCCGCCGACGCCAGCGAACAGATGCGCATCCGCATGGAAAAGCGCAGCAAGCTGATCGAGCGCGGCACCGAGGCCTACCCAGTGGGTGTCGAGCGGACGCATTCCCTCGCGGAAATCCGCGAGAAGTACGCCCACCTTGAAGCGGACGAAACCACCGGGGACACGGTGGGTATCACGGGCCGCGTCGTCTTTGTGCGCAACACCGGCAAGCTCTGCTTCGCCACCCTCCAGGAAGGTGGAGTGGACGGGAAGGCTGTTCGCCTGCAGGCGATGCTCAGCCTCGCGAGCGTCGGAGAGGAAGCCCTTGCGGACTGGAAGGCGCTGGTCGACCTCGGGGACCACGTATTTATTAAGGGCGAGGTCATTTCGTCCCGCCGCGGTGAGCTTTCGGTCATGGCCGATTCGTGGTCGATGGCGTCGAAGGCCCTGCGCCCCCTGCCTGTGCTGCACGCTGAACTGAACGAGGAAACCCGCGTGAGGCAGCGTTACGTGGACCTCATGGTTCGCGATGAAGCCCGCGAGATGGTTTACACGCGCGCTGCGATTACCCGTTCCGTCCGCGACACCCTGGACCGCCGCGGTTATGTCGAGGTGGAAACGCCTATTCTGCAACTCGTCCATGGCGGGGCAACCGCGCGCCCCTTCGAAACGCACATGAACGCTTTCGACCAGAAGATGACATTGCGCATCGCCACCGAGCTTTTCCTAAAGCGCGCAGTAGTAGGCGGAATTGACCGTGTCTATGACATGGGCAGGGTCTTCCGCAACGAGGGCGTCGACTCCACGCACAGTCCCGAATTCACCACCCTGGAATGCTATGAGGCGTGGGCGGACCAGTTCGTCATGGCAGAACGCATGAAGGAAATCATCCTCAACGTCGCCGACGTCGTCGGCACGCGGACTATCCAGACCGAGGCCGGGGAAATTGATCTCGACGGCGAATGGGCTTGGGTCGCGGTTTACCCCGGGCTTTCCGAAGCCATCGGGGAAGAGATCACGCCCGACACTACTGTGCCTGAGCTCCAGGCAATTGCCGCCAAGCACGAAGTCAAAGTGGATCCCAAATGGGATGCAGAAAAGCTCGTGGTGGAACTCTTCGGGGAGATTGTGGAACCGACCCTCCTCAATCCCACGTTTGTCTACGATTACCCGCCTTCCGCGCAGCCCCTTGCCCGTCCGCACCGTGAAGACGACCGCCTGATTGAGGCATGGGACCTCATTATCGGCGGCATGGAACGCGGCACGGCTTTCTCGGAATTGATCGACCCCGTCATTCAGCGCGAACGCCTCACGGAACAGTCCCGTCGTTCGGCGGCGGGCGATGTCGAAGCCATGCAATTGGATGAGGACTTTCTCCGCGCCCTTGAATATGGCGCCCCGCCGATGGGTGGCATCGGCCTTGGCATCGACCGCTTGGTCATGCTTTTCACCGGAGCGGGTATCCGGGAGACCATCCTGTTCCCGCTCCTCAAGCCCGAAGGGCACTGACCATGGAATACATTGCAGTACTTGCGCCGTCCGTAGTTGTCGGACTTCTCTTTTGGTTTGCGATGAAGGCTATCTTCAACGCGGATAAATCGGAGCGCCAGGCAGAGGCCCGCGCCCAGGAAGAAGCCGGCTTCGGAATTGCGAAGCCGGCCGATGGTTCAACGCCGTCCAAATAGCCTCTTTCGCGGAGCTTCGGCAAAATTTTAATAGTGCCTTTCCCTGCGTGTGCCTTTGACGTGCGCCTTGTGCTGGACGATAATCATTTATAAGTAGTCTAGCTATTCCGCATATCCAGCCCCTCCAAAAGAGAGTCTTTTCATGGCACAGAAAGTCAAAATTATCCTCGTTGACGACCTGGATGAAGGCTCCGCGGACGAAACGGTCCGCTTCGGCCTTGATGGCGTCAGTTACGAAATGGATCTGTCCAGTGCCAACGCGGCCAAGCTGCGTGGCGCTCTCGAGCCGTTTGTGGCTAAGGCACGCAAGACTTCTACAGGTCGTGTCACGCGAGGCCGGGTTTCCGCGGGGAGAAGCCAGGACTCAGCGCAGATCCGCCAATGGGCACGCGAGAACGGCTATACCGTAAACAGCCGAGGCCGTATTCAGGCCGAAATTCAGGAAGCCTACCAGAAGGCCAATTCCTGACTTCTCGTATCAATACCCCGGCCCATGGGCCGGGGTATTGTCATTTCCGGCCCGTTCTTGTGGGCTTGCTCGAGAAGACTCCATTGCTCGAAGACTTAGCCTTTTGGAATCTATGCAGATCCCGCTGTAAATATCCGGTATGCAATCGGCAAGATTGCTGTGATCGGAGAACCGGACGTTCGGCCTCAAGAGAGCGAACGGGGCGGCCCGGGCGCTTGTGATCGATCGCCCGGCGGAGTGGCCGGGCGTGGTGGCTCGGGTTGCTGCCGCCAGGCTTGCAGGGCTTTCGGCATCTCGGTTGTCTTTATTCCCGGTTGCCGTCATGTTTCCCCTGTGGCGAACACGCCACAAAATTCTTGCGTTGCCACGTAGCATCAAAGTACGTCGTAGCTAGGAGTGTGGCGAAATGTTTGAGAGATTTACGGACCGTGCCCGTCGCGTTGTTGTGCTTGCCCAGGAAGAGGCACGCATGCTCAACCACAACTACATCGGTACCGAGCACATCCTCTTGGGTCTGATCCACGAGGGTGAAGGCGTTGCAGCCAAGGCGCTTGAGTCCCTGAGCATTTCGCTCGATGGCGTCCGCGAACAGGTACAGGAGATCATCGGCCAGGGCCAGCAAGCCCCGTCCGGTCACATCCCGTTCACCCCGCGTGCCAAGAAAGTACTTGAGCTTTCCCTCCGCGAAGCCCTTCAGCTCGGCCACAACTACATCGGTACCGAGCACATCCTGCTTGGCCTCATCCGCGAGGGTGAAGGGGTGGCCGCCCAGGTGCTCGTCAAGCTTGGCGCAGACCTCAACCGGGTACGCCAGCAGGTCATCCAGCTGCTGTCCGGCTACCAGGGCAAGGAAACCGCAGGCACCGGCGCCGGCCCTGGCCAGCAGGAGGGCACCCCGGCCGGTTCGGTGGTGCTGGACCAGTTCGGCCGCAACCTCACCCAGGCTGCCCGCGAAAACAAGCTCGATCCCGTGATCGGCCGCGAGCAGGAGATGGAACGCGTCATGCAGGTCCTCTCCCGCCGCACCAAGAACAACCCCGTCCTGATCGGTGAGCCCGGCGTCGGCAAGACCGCCGTCGTCGAGGGCCTTGCCCAGGCGATCGTCCGCGGCGATGTCCCGGAGACCATCAAGGACAAGCAGCTCTACACGCTGGACCTCGGATCCCTCGTTGCGGGTTCCCGGTACCGCGGTGACTTCGAAGAGCGGTTGAAGAAGGTCCTCAAGGAAATCCGGACCCGTGGCGACATCATTCTGTTCATCGACGAGATCCACACGCTCGTGGGCGCCGGTGCGGCGGAAGGTGCCATTGACGCCGCTTCCATCCTGAAGCCGATGCTTGCCCGCGGTGAACTCCAGACCATCGGTGCCACCACCCTGGACGAGTACCGCAAGCACATTGAAAAGGATGCCGCGCTCGAACGCCGTTTCCAGCCGATCCAGGTCAAGGAACCCTCGGTCGCCCTCGCGATCGAAATCCTCAAGGGGCTGCGCGACCGTTACGAGGCCCACCACCGGGTCACCATCACCGACGGCGCCCTGGCGTCCGCCGCGCAGCTGGCCGAACGCTACATTTCGGACCGCTTCCTACCGGACAAGGCGATCGACCTGATCGACGAAGCCGGTGCCCGGCTCCGCATCCGCCGTATGACGGCTCCGCCGGAGCTCAAGGCCATGGACGAGCGCATCGCCGAGGTCAAGATGGAGAAGGAATCCGCCATCGACGCCCAGGACTTCGAAGGTGCCGCTTCCCTTCGCGACAAGGAGCAGAAGCTCATTGCCGAGCGTGCGGAGAAGGAACGCAACTGGAAGTCCGGCGGCATGGATGATGTCTCCGAGGTTGACGAAGACCTGATCGCCGAAGTTCTTGCGAACTCCACCGGCATCCCGGTCTTCAAGCTCACCGAGGAAGAGTCTTCCCGCTTGCTCAAGATGGAAGAGGAACTTCACAAGCGCGTTGTTGGACAGGACGAGGCCATCCGCGCACTGTCCCAGGCCATCCGCCGCACCCGTGCCGGACTCAAGGACCCCAAGCGTCCCGGTGGCTCGTTCATCTTCGCCGGCCCCACCGGCGTCGGAAAGACCGAGCTCGCCAAGGCCCTCGCGGAGTTCCTGTTCGGTGAAGAGGATGCCCTCATCACGTTGGACATGTCCGAGTACTCCGAGAAGCACACGGTATCGCGCCTCTTCGGTGCCCCTCCGGGCTACGTCGGGTACGAAGAGGGCGGGCAGCTGACCGAAAAGGTCCGCCGTCGTCCGTTCTCCGTGGTCCTCTTCGACGAAGTGGAGAAGGCGCACGCAGACCTCTTCAACTCGCTCTTGCAGATCCTCGAAGACGGCCGCCTGACCGACTCCCAGGGCCGGGTCGTTGACTTCAAGAACACGGTGATCATCATGACCACCAACCTTGGAACGCGCGACATCTCGAAGAGCGTGGCAACGGGCTTCCAGTCCGGCACCGACACCACCACCGGCTACAACCGGATGCGGGCACGGGTCACGGAAGAACTCAAGCAGCACTTCCGCCCCGAGTTCCTGAACCGTGTTGACGACGTCGTGGTGTTCCCGCAGCTGACCCAGGCCGAGATCATCGAGATCGTGGACCTGTTCGTCACGCGCCTCGAGGCACGCCTGCGGGACAAGGACATGGGCATCGAACTCACCACGGCCGCCAAGGTGCTCTTGGCCACCCGCGGCTACGATCCCGCGATGGGTGCCCGGCCGTTGCGCCGCACCATCCAGCGCGAAATCGAGGACCAGCTGTCCGAGAAGATCCTCTTCGGAGAACTGCACCAGGGCGATATCGTGGTGGTCGACGTGGACGGCGAAGGCGACGAAGCGAAGTTCACGTTTGCGGGCAACGCCAAGCCGCGCATCCCGGAGATCGCGCCCAGCGCCTAGTATCCGACCGACGGAAGCCCCGTCCGCTCCCATGAGGAGCGGGCGGGGCTTTTGCGTGTCCGCCGGAGGGTTCTTTTGTGATGTGCGGCACATTGAGTGTTGAATCAGATCATGGATTCGAATGACTCAGAGACCCCGAGCACACCACCCGAAACTCCTTTCCATGATCTGGACCACTACCTGGCCATCCCACGGGTCAGTGGACTAGCCCTAAGCCCGGACGGAACCCGCCTGGTCACCACGGTTTCCACGCTCAATTCCAAGGGCACGGAATACGTCACTGCCCTGTGGGAGCTTGATCCTGCCGGAAAGAAGCATGCGCGTCGGATCACGCGCAGCGCCAAGGGCGAGGCCGGAGCAACGTTCGCTGCAAATGGCGACCTCTACTTCACCTCAGCCCGACCCGACCCCGAAAGCCCCGAAGCGGAGCCGGTAAGTTCGTTGTGGCTCCTGCCCGACGACGGCGGAGAGGCCCGCGTGGTGTATTCGCGCGCGGGCGGCATCGCGAGTGTCATGGCCGCGTCGAAGGCCGGCGCGACATTCGTGACGGCTCCCGTTTTGGCCGGTTCCACGAGCGAGGAAAACGATGAGGAGCGGCGTAAGAGCCGCAAGGACAACAAGGTATCGGCCATCCTCCATACCGGATACCCGGTCCGCTATTGGGACGCCGATCTAGGGCCCGCCCAGCCGCGCTTGTTCGCCGTCGAGGCCGCGGATGACGCTACGGCGTCCACGAAGCCCGCAACTGTAGATGCCACCGCGCCGCTCAAACTGCGCAACCTGACACCCGACGTCGCAGGCAACCTCCGCAACACGGAAGCCGTGGTGAGTCCGGACGGCAAGACGATTTACACGAGCATGGCCAAACCGCTCGCTAAGGCGGACTCCCGCTTTGTGCTCGCCGCGGTGGACGTGGCCTCCGGATCGATCAAGGTGCTGCTTGACCAGGAAGGAATGAGCTACTTTCCCGGGCCGGTCAGCCCTGACAGCAGCATGATCGCGGTTGTAGGCGAGAGCGACAGCACGCCTGAGCAAGCTCCAAGGGTTACGCTTCACGTCTTGAACCTGGCCGGTCCCGAAATGCTGGATCTTGTGCCGTTGGCGCCGGATTGGGACCGCTGGGGAACGCCGGCGGCCTGGCTTCCGGACGGACGCTCGCTTTTGGTCACAGCGGACGACGACGGCGCCACCCCGGTCTTCAGGGTGACCGTCCCGGACGGTACGGTCACCCGGGTGACGCTCGACACGGCCGCCTATACCGACGTCGTGGCTTCTCCAGACGGGCTGAACGCTTTCGCACTGCGCAGTTCGTATGAGTTCCCGTCGGAAGCTGCACGGATCGACCTGACCACCGGAGAAGTCGAGCGGCTCCCGGCCCCGGCTGAACGCCCAAAAATCAAGGGAAAGCTTGAACGTGTGGAAACCGTCGCGGCGGACGGCGCGCGCATTCCCGCCTACCTGGCGCTCCCTGACAGCGCGAGAGCGCAGGAACCCGCTCCATTGCTCCTGTGGATCCATGGCGGGCCGTTGGGCTCGTGGAACGCGTGGACTTGGCGCTGGAATCCCTGGCTGCTGGTCTCGAAGGGTTATGGCGTACTGCTTCCGGATCCGGCGTTGTCCACAGGGTACGGGCAAGACTACATCCAGCGCGGGTGGGGTCAGTGGGGTAAGTCGCCCTTCACTGACCTGATGACCATCACTGACGAAGTGGTTGCGCGCCCGGATATCGACGAGGAACGGACCGCGGCCATGGGCGGATCGTTCGGCGGGTACATGGCGAATTGGGTGGCAGGGCAAACGGATCGCTTCAAGGCGATCGTGACTCACGCCAGTTTGTGGGCCCTGGACCAGTTCGGGCCGACGACGGACGTTTCACAATACTGGCTCAAGGAAATGACCGTCGAAATGGCGATGGAGAACTCGCCTCATCTCCACGTGGGAAACATCAACACGCCCATGCTCGTGATCCACGGAGACAAGGACTACCGGGTGCCGATCGGCGAAGGATTGCGCCTTTGGTATGAGCTCCTGTCCAGCTCCGGGCTTCCTGCCGACGACTCCGGGCAGACCCAGCACCGTTTCCTTTACTTCCCGGACGAGAACCACTGGATCCTGCAACCGCAGCACGCCAAGGTCTGGTACGGCGTCGTGGAGCACTTCCTCGGCAAGCAGGTCCTTGGCCAGGACGTCGCGCTTCCGGAGGATCTGGGCCTGTAACGGGCCTTTCGTGGTCGGAGCGGGCGGGCGGCATGCTCGACATAGGATGGGGCTGTGACTTCGACGTTCAGTATCCGCCCTGCCCGCACCGGCGATGTTGCCGCGATCAAGAAGCTTGTGGCGCCGCTGGCGGAACGACGAATCCTGATGGCGAAGGAAACGGTGGCGTATTACGAGAGCCTCCAGGAGTTCAAGATTGCCGAGGCTCCCGACGGCGGCGTGATAGGTTGCGGGGCCCTGCACGTTATGTGGGAGGACCTGGCGGAGGTGCGCACCTTGGCTGCCGATGGGGAATGGAGGGGCAAGGGGGTCGGCCACGCACTTGTCGAGACACTCCTCGAGGAAGCCCGGGCCCTGGGTGTTGCACGGGTGTTCTGCCTGACGTTCGAGGTGGACTTCTTCAAGCGGCACGGTTTTGAGGTCATGGCTGACCAGACGGCCGTGGATCCCCAGGTCTACTCGGAACTTCTGCGGTCGCACGACGAAGGGGTGGCCGAGTTCCTCGATTTGGCGAGGGTCAAGCCCAATACGTTGGGGAACACCCGCATGATCAAGTTCCTCTAGCGTCGCCTGTTTTTGGCGTGGATGAGGTCTTTACCTATATCAACTCGATGGATAAAATGATTGAGGTTCGGTTGCGGCGGACCATCATCTGTGGAGGCGAGAAATGATGTACCACGTTATGTTTCCAGACTTTTCAGGTTTCCAGATAGAAATGCCGCGTCATCGGGCGGCATCTGACTCGCGCAAGCAAGGCACCGGGGGCTGCATGCGCGCGGCTTGCACCGACCTTTGGCCGGAGGCCACAGCCCTCGACGCGACTCCGGAGCTCGGAACCAGCCGGATGACAGTCGGCGGGCCGCCGCGCTGACCCGCGGCAACTGATTTCCTGAAGGGGACGGCCATCTTAGGCCGTCCCCTTCGCGCGTCTTGGGATGCCCTTTGCGGATGCAGCCCACATGGTGGGCCAACGTTTTCCACATAGGGAGCCCTCTACTACCGTGGCGGTGGAGCAGGTAGTAGGGTCAAATCACCTGCCAGAAACTCCCCAGGAGTACGCCATGAAAAAGCTGATCAATGATCCCCGCGCGGTAGTGGAGGAGTCTGTCGAAGGTTTCGGCATGGCCCACGCCGACCTTGTCGATGTCCACACGGATCCCATCTTCATTGTCCGCAAAGGCGCTCCGGTAGCCGGCAAAGTAGCTCTGGTTTCCGGGGGCGGAAGCGGCCACGAGCCTCTTCACGCCGGCTTTGTTGGACATGGAATGCTCGACGCCGCCGTGCCGGGTGCCGTCTTCACCTCACCTACTCCGGACCAGATCATTCCGGCCACCACGGCGGTCGATTCGGGGGCCGGGGTCGTCCACATCGTGAAGAACTACACGGGGGACGTCTTGAACTTCGAGACGGCCGCGGAGATGGCGCAAGCGGAGGGAGTCAGCGTCCGCTCCGTCCTTGTCAACGATGACGTTGCCGTTGAGGACTCCCTGTACACCGCCGGTAGGAGGGGCGTGGGCGGAACCGTGCTCGTGGAGAAAATCGCAGGTGCGGCCGCTGAACGTGGTGATTCGTTAGACGCCGTCGCTGGCGTTGCCGAAGGAGTGGTTCGCAATGTGCGCACCATGGGCGTCGCTTTGTCAGGCTGCATAGTGCCGCACGCAGGGGTCCCCAGCTTTGAGCTTGCCGAGGACGAAATCGAAATCGGCATCGGCATCCACGGGGAGCCCGGTCGGCACAAGATCCCGATGGAGGACGCCGACGGCATTACGAGCCGCTTGCTCGATCCCGTACTTGAGGACCTCGAGATCAAGTCCGGCGAGCAGGTTCTGTTGTTCGTCAACGGGATGGGCGGAACACCGCTCAGCGAGCTCTACATTGTGTACCGGCGTGCAGCCCAGATCCTTGGCGAAAGAGGAGTCAAGGTGGAGCGCTCCCTGGTGGGGAACTACGTGACGTCCTTGGAAATGCAAGGCTGCTCCATCTCGGTCCTGCGGCTCGACGACGAACTGACGGCCCTCTGGGATGCGCCCGTCCACACGCCGGCCCTGCGGTGGGGGATGTGACTGTGGCGCTGGGGGTCGACTGGGCAATCCAATGGCTGACGCTCTCCGCGAAGGTCATGTCAGAGCATCGGGCTGAACTGATCGAGTTGGACCGGGCGATCGGCGACTCCGACCACGGCGAAAACATGGACCGCGGGTTCCAGGCCGTCCTGGACAAGCTGGCACAGACTCCTCCTGAAACTCCGGGGGCGGCGTTGAAGCTGGCTGCCATGGCCCTCATGTCGAAGGTTGGTGGAGCCGCAGGCCCGCTGTACGGGACGGCTTACCTCCGTGCCGCCACTGCCCTCGGGGACAGTGCCGAAATCGATGCCGCGGCGATCGCGGAAGCGCTGACTGCAGCTAGGGACGGAATCGTCGCTCGTGGCAAAGCGGAACTGGGCGACAAAACAATGGTGGATGCTTGGTCCCCGGCGGTGAACGCTGCGGGAGAGGTTCTCGCCGAGGGGGGAGACGCCGTCGAGGTACTGGCTGCCGCTGCTGAGGCTGCCGAAGTAGGGGCTGTGACAACTGATCCCCTGGTCGCTCGAAAGGGGCGGGCAAGCTACCTCGGGGAACGCAGTGCGGGCCACCGCGATCCTGGGGCGGCCTCAACGGCATTATTGTTGCGTGCGGCCGCCACTGCCGCCGGCTTCCCAGAAGGGCCTGCTGAATGACGGTGGGTTTGGTGGTGGTCTCGCATAGCCGGAAGCTTGCCGAAGGTTCGGTGGAATTGGCTGCGCAAATGGCCCCGGACGTGAAGTTCTACCCCGTGGGCGGCACGGACGATGACCGGATTGGCACGGACCTGGAGAAAGCCATGGCCGCGTTCGAAGCCGGCCTTGAAGAGGCATCCGGGGATGGCCTGGTGGTCTTGGCTGATCTTGGTTCTGCCGTTATGACGGCAGAATCCGCTCTCGAGTTTTGCAGCGAGCCGGACAAGGTGCTCCTCGCGGATGCTCCGCTCGTTGAAGGCTTGGTAGCCGCGGCGGTGGCCGCGCAAGGCGGTTCGTCCGCGGCCGAGGTCAAGCTGGCTGCTGAGTCCGTGCGGTTCGGTCCGGAGCCCTCGGATACTGCGGAGGACTCCCAAGGAAGGGGAGAACCGATAGACAGTGGGGTATTCGAGCTCATCAACCCCATGGGAATGCACGCGAGGCCAGCCGCGAAAATAGCCGGGGGACTGGCCGGGCTGGACGTCGAAGCCACGGTGAACGGCGTTGATGGAACCTCGATCATGGAGCTCATGAGCCTTGCGGTGGGCCAGGGCGGCAAGGTTAAAGTCGAGGCATGGGGCAAGGATTCCTCGAAAGCCGTGGAATACGTCCGCCGCCTCGTTGAAGAGGGGTTCGGCGAGCTCTGAGGTTGGTGAGCCTAAGGTCGTCATGAGCTGGGGTCGCTGGCCTCCGGGGCCTACTGCTGGCGCAGCCCCGCTGCATCCAGCAAGAGGCTCGCGGTGATGATGGTCGGGCATTGGTCTCCCCAAGGCTGCGCAGCGGTGGGCGTGAAGTCCAGGGCGCGGGTGCGCAGGGGAGTGCCGTCGGCGGCAATTCCCGTTACTTCGGCCTGAATGGGCGAGGCCGTCAGGGAACCCATTTGCAAGTATCCGTACTTGGTGCCATCGGACGATGCCACTGATGAACACGCTCCTGCAGGTTGTGGCGTGCACGGGGCGGGGACGGATACGCTGCCCGGGCGCATCTCCAGGTCTGCTTCGTGGCATTGGCCGTCTTGGCAGGCCTTCAAATGCACTGCTTTAACGCTCGGAACGTAATTGGCGGTAAGGGTCAACGACACTACGGGAGCCGCGGCGATCGCCGGGCATGCCGTGACCTCAGGCTGGCACCCCGAACCGAGCGCCGCCGTCGAGATCAACGCGATGGCGAACCAGAACCTGCGCATACTTGAGCGTATTCCCGCCGCAGGCAACCGGAATGCTGTGCAGGGAACTGGCGGGCACATCGTTACCGATGTCCACTGGGTGTTGCAGTGCCGCGACCTCGGGAGGCGATTAAAGGAAGCTCAGGCCGGGAGCCGCAGGCCGCCGTCGTGCATTTCTGCCAAACCGTCGCGCACAAGGCCCTCGAGGGCGCGTTCCAGCTGCTCGGGCGGGAAGTTCAAGCGGTGCAGGGCAGCCAGCGGCACGGCCGCTCCGGCTGCGGCGAAGCCAAGATCCGTCGCAGGACGTTCGAGCCATTCCGGCTCTACTGGCGAATCGGCAACACGCAGCACGGCCATGACAGCACCCCGGAGTTGCCGGTCCGTGCCGTGCCACGCCTGGCCCTTCGGCGTGTACGTGGGCGGGGGCTCGCCGGCCGCGAGCCACGCGCAGGACTCACTGACGGGGCAGTCGGAACATTTAGGGGAACGGGCCGTGCACACGAGCGCTCCGAGCTCCATGACGGAAGCGTTCCAGCGCACGGATAACTCGATGTCGTCCGGCATGAGGGAGTCGGCAAGGCGCATCTCCGAGGCCGTCAGCGACGGAGCAGGCAGGGCCAGCCCCGAAATGAGCCGGGCATGCACGCGCCTGATGTTCGTATCCACCACTGTCTCGCGTTGGCCGAACGCGAAAGCCGCCACTGCCGCGGCCGTATAGTCGCCGACGCCGGGAAGCCCCAGGAGTTCGGCATGGGTGCCCGGCACTTTGCCGCCGTGCTTTTCCACGATCGCGACGGCGGCTGCGTGGAGCCTGAGCGCGCGGCGCGGATAACCAAGCCTGCCCCAATGCCTGACGGCTTCCCCCGAAGGTTCCTTGGCGAGGTCCGCCGGTTCCGGCCAGCGTTCCATCCAGTCTTCCCAGACCGGAAGGACGCGGACCACAGGCGTTTGTTGAAGCATTACTTCGCTGACCAGGATTCCCCACGGGCTGCAGTCCGGTGACCGCCATGGCAGCACCCGGGCGGTTTCGGCGAACCAGCTCCGCATGGCGAGATGAAGGTCCGTGAGGGGGCGGGTGCCGGCAAGTTTTGCGGCGCCTGGAAATGACATGGGTTTCCTCGTCGGGGGTTTGTGGCGGGCCTTCGTATCGGCCGATTCCTGCCATCAACTGTAGTTGAGGAGGTACGGGATGGCGGACGTCATACTGGCTCGATCGGGTCCGGGCGGCGTGGTGTGGCGCGAACCCGGCCGGGTGTTGCCTAGCCTAGAAGAATGGTCAACGAGGGCAAGCAACCGCCACAGGCGCGCAATTCGCCGTCGGCAGGTGCTGCCCGGCCCGCCGGCGCAAGTGGCCGGGGCGCCGCGGGCAAACCACAACGACGACGGCCGAGCCCTGCCGTGTACCGGCGTCGGAGGCTTGTGGTTTTTGGCGGCCTCTTGGTGATCGTCGCCATGTTGGTGGCCGGAATCGTCGCGGTGGGTTCATCTTTCGTTGGCAAAGCGGACGCCGGTGCGTCGACGAATCAACCACTCGCAACGGCCACGGCCACGACGGCTCCCCTCAGCACCCCAACGGCCATCAGCACTACGACGCCTCCGCCAACCCCGGTTTGCGACCTCAACCTCGTTACCGTCACGGCGTCCACCGACCAGCCCTCGTACACCGCCGGCCAGAACCCGGTCCTCAGCATGAAAATAACCAACAGCGGAACTGTTCCGTGTGAGGTCAATGTGGGGACGTCGCAGATGGAGTTCCTGGTGATGAGCGGTGCAGACCGGATCTTCTCCTCAAAGGACTGCCAAGCGAAGAGTGAGGACCTCGTGAAGCAGATCGATCCCGGCAAGAGCGAAATCGCCAACTTCCCGTGGCAACGGAACCGGACCGTCGAGGGCTGCGGCGTGGTCGCAGCCAAGCCCGGCAACGGGGTGTACACCTTCAAAGCTGTGCTGGGAAACAAAGCCAGCTCCAAGGCGGTCTTCCAGCTCGGCTAGCTGGATGCTAGAGGAATCTGTCCAGGAGGCTGGCTTCAGCCATGCGGCTGAGGCCTTCGCGCACGGTCCGGGCGCGCTGGTCGCCGATGCCGTCAACCGTCATGAGGTCCTCAATGGTGGCCGCCATCAAATTCTGGAGCCCGCCGAAATGGTCCACCAGGCGGTCGGCCACGGCTTTCGGAACCGACTTCAGCCCGGACAGGAGACGGTACCCGCGAGGCTGCACTCCGGCGTCGAGCACGTCCAGTCCGCCCGCGAAACCGATGATGCCCGCGATCTTTCCCAAATCGATGAGTTCCGTGGGACCAAGTTCCAAGAGGGCCTGGACAGCGGCGTCGATCTCGTCCGGGGACGCGTCCGCACCGGCGTAGTCACGGATGATAACGTCGCTGCCCGGACCGCCCATGGTGAGTTCTTCCAATTGCAGCGAAAGCAAACGGCCGTCCTCGCCCAATTCCAGGACATACTGGGCGATTTCCTCGGCGATGCGCCGAACCATTTCCTGGCGCTGGAGGGTGACCGCGACGTCCCGGACGGTGACCATCGCTTCGATCTCAAGCGCGGAAAGGGAACTGGTGACTTGGTCCAGGCGGACACTGTACCGTTCCAAGGTGGCGAGAGCCTGGTTGGCCCGGGCCAGGACCTTTTCGGAGCCCTCGAGCACGTGCCGCAAACCGTTCACGTAGAGGGCGATGATCTGCATCGATTGGCTCACTGAAATCACCGGGACGCCGGTCTGGATGGCCACGCGCTCGGCTGTCCTGTGGCGGGTCCCGGACTCCTGGGTTTCGATGCTGGAGTCCGGCATGAGCTGGACGGCGGCGCGAAGAATGTTCCCGGCGTCTTTGTCGCAAACAATGGCGCCGTCCATTTTGGCGAGTTCGCGAAGGCGCGTCGGGGAAAACTCGATTCCGATTTCAAAACCGCCGGAGCAAATGGACTCGACTGTCCGGTCCGTTCCAAGCACAATCAAGGCGCCTGTCCGCCCACGGAGAATGCGTTCCAAACCATCCCGCAGTGGCGTTCCAGGGGCCACCCTGCCCAGAGTCGCCTTGAGCGATTCTTCAGGGCTCCGAGCCATAGGTGTTCCCTTCAAAGGTGCAGGCAGGCGCGCCTGCGAATTATGCCGGTTTCCAGCAATGAGCCGACAGGATCAAAGTACTAAGTTTCCTGCAAGCTCAATGATAGAGGTATAGACCGGCAACAACCGCAAAGGCAAGCCTTAAAGTGCCCCAATGAAGCCATTGTATGAAGTAGTTAAAAACACGTTCGACGGCGGATACCGAACTGCCGCTTTTGGCTTCGGTCTCCGGGTACTCACGAAGCCATCCGGCTCCGGGCGAGCCGCTCCAAGTCGAGTCGCACACTTATGAGTGCAGCTTCCCGGGATTGACTGCTGCCGGCGTCGCCGCGTTTTTGATTCGAAGCGGAATGGCTCCGCCGCGGAGCGGACCTGTCACTATTCCTTGTTTCCGGCGGCGCGGGCGTTGACGTAGAGGTGCCAAGGGGATCGAAAAACAAGCCATTTCCGAGTGTCATTAGTGATCCTTTCGTGACGTCTCCGGCGAAATCGGTGATTTCTTTGGTGGATGCTTCAACGCGGTCCGGAATTGCAGTTCAGCCGGCAATGCCAAACTATCCAGAGGTGATTTCGGAGGTTTGTGCACCGCGTTTCATTCCTGTTAAACGGATACTTCCCATTACGTGCCCCAGCGTGGGCTTCCTGACTGGGATAAACTTGGTACCTTGGCTGGCGCGCAAAGGTGCCGCTCCCTGAGTTGGCTTCCGGTCAACGTGGTGCCCCGCCACCAGCCTCCACTCCACGCACGACCCGTCGTTTTTCAATGCGGGCAACGTCCAGATCGCAGCGAAAGTAGCACCGTGTCCCAAGACGTCCTGAGCCCCGCCCGAGTCCAGGAGATTCACCACCAGGCCAACCGGCGTCGGACGTTCGCCGTCATTTCGCACCCTGACGCCGGCAAGTCCACGTTGACCGAAGCCCTCGCGCTCCACGCCAAGGTCATCGGCACTGCGGGCGCGTCCAGCGGCAAGGCCAACCGCAAGGAAACCGTTTCCGACTGGATGCAGATGGAGAAGGACCGCGGTATTTCCATCAGTTCCGCGGCGCTGCAATTCTCCTACCGGGACACCGTGATCAACCTCCTGGACACCCCGGGCCACGCCGACTTCTCGGAAGACACGTACCGGGTCCTCGCCGCCGTCGACTGCGCAGTCATGCTCGTGGACGCCGCGAAGGGCCTGGAAACGCAGACCATGAAGCTGTTCGAGGTCTGCAAGCAGCGCAACCTGCCGATCATCACGGTCATTAACAAATGGGACCGACCCGGCCTGGACGCGCTTGCATTGATGGACGAAATCACGGAGCGGACCGGCCTGCAGCCAATGCCGTTGACATGGGCCGTGGGGATCTCGGGCGATTTCCGCGGTGTCTGGGACCTGCGCAACGACCGCTTCGCGCAGTTCGCCCGCAACAATGCCGGTGCGAGCATCGCCCTCACCGAGTACTTCACCCCGGACGAAGCAGCGGAAACCCAGGGCAGCAACTGGAGCGACGCCGTCGACGAAGCAGGCCTGGTCATCGAATCGAACCAGGAATTCAACGTGGAAAGCTTCCACGCCGGCACAGCAACGCCCATCCTCTTCAGCTCGGCGGCGTTGAACTTCGGCGTCAAGGAACTTCTGGACGCCTTGGTGGACTTCGCGCCGCCCGCAGCGCCCCGCCCCGACATCGACGGCGAGGCCCGCGCGGTCGATGCCCCGTTCGCTGGATTTGTCTTCAAGGTCCAAGCCGGGATGAACAAGGCACACCGCGACCATGTGGCATTCATCCGGGTGTGTTCGGGGGTCTTTGAACGCGGAATGGTGGTGACGCAGACCCGCACCGGGAAGTCCTTCGCAACCAAGTACGCCCAGCAGGTCTTCGGCCGTGAACGCGAAGTCATCGACGAGGCTTACCCGGGCGACGTCGTCGGGCTGGTGAATGCCTCATCCCTGCGTGTGGGGGACAGCCTGTTCCTCGACGAACCGGTGGAATTCCCCGCCATTCCGCTCTTTGCGCCCGAACATTTCCAAGTAGCCAGGTCCCAGGACCCCAGCCGGTTCAAGCAGTTCCGCCGCGGCATCGAGCAGCTCGAACACGAAGGCGTCATCCAGGTGCTCCGCTCCGACATCCGCGGCGATCAAGCGCCGGTGCTCGCCGCCGTCGGGCCCATGCAGTTTGAAGTGGTGGAGGACCGCATGGCCCACGACTTCAACGCCCCCATGCGCTTGGAGCGCCTCCCGTACTCGATGGCCAGGATCTCGACGGCGGACGCGATGCCGACCCTCGCGAACGTACCTGGCGCCGAGGTGCTGTTAAGGTCCGACGGCGAATACCTTGCCTTGTTCAACGACATTTGGGCGCTGCGCAGGATCGAGAAGAACCACCCTGATTTGACCCTGGTACCGATCGGTACGCACAACCCGGCGAAGTAGCTCCCGCACTCACTTTGGACATGCCCCGCGTGTAAGACAAGGACTGGACATAATCGCGTTATGTTCAGTCCTTGGTTCAACCAAGGAGCATGCTCAGTGGTGGGGTGGGACGAATGAGGCGCATGTCCGGTGGTCGGGGCGTGTTCGAGCGTTGCGCATGCTCCTCGGGTTGGGCGAGGGTCGGACATTGTGGTGTTATGCGCGGTGCTCGCGTTGTGCGTGGCGCATGCTCGGTGGTGGGAGGCGGCTTAGTAATCCACTTGGCGCTCGAGTTTATTGCCGAGGCCCAGCATCGCGAGGCTCACGACAACGAAGCCCACGGAGATTGCCGCGGCGAAGAGGACAACGCCGCCCCAGCCGCCTGCGCGTGCCGGATCGATGAACCAGTAGGCGTACCAATTCACGAATGAACCGCGGACCAGGCTGTAGACGAGGTAGGCAACCGGGTACAGCAGCCAGTACCAGAGATGCCCGAGGGTCAAGGTGGACCGGGGAGGCTGGAACAACCAATCGGCAACCATGACAACCGGCATGAGGTAGTGGACCACGAAGTTGACCCAGGGAACCATGGAGCCAAGGTCTTGTCCGGCGAGGAGCGCGCCGAACACGATTCCCACCACGGCCATGGCAATCGTGGCCGTGCCGCGGGTGGCGTCGTCAAGTTCGCTGGGACGCTTGCCGACAAGGACGCGGTACGCGCTCACCAGGAGCACCAACGACGCGAAGATATTGGACCAGTTGGTGAAGTAGCTGAAGAAGTTCCACACATCAAAGCCCAGGCTGATGTGGACCGCGAGTTGCGTTCCCACGGCTATGAGAGTCAGGACGGCAAAGAAGAGGCGTCCCCCAATGAGCACATTTCTTTTGGTCATAGGGACAATCTTCCGGTCACTCAACAAAGCGGCCAGCCCGACACTCCGGGGGCAATCAGGGCCTTACGCGATGAGGAGTTCCAATGCCTCGGCCAGGTGTCCTACCTCGCGGACCGAGAAGCCTTCTGGGACAGGTCCCGGGCCGTTGGGGCTTGCCGGGACTACAGCGTGGGTGAATCCAAGGCGTTGGGCTTCGTGGATGCGTTGGTTGATTCCGGGTACCGGGCGGACTTCGCCTGCCAAGCCCACTTCTCCGAAAGCAATCAGCCTCTGTGGCAGCGCCTTGCGGGACTTTGCCGACGCCACGGCGAGTGCTACTGCAAGGTCGGTGGCGGGTTCGCCGAGTTTCACCCCTCCCACGGTGGCCACATAGGAGTCGTCCTTGTGCAAGACGCAGCCCGCACGCTGCTGAAGCACGGCCAGGAGCATGGCAACCCGGGAGCTGTCCAGCCCACTGGTCGCCCGGCGCGGTTGTGAGCTTGCGCTTTCGGCCAGCAGGGACTGCACCTCTGCAAGGAGAGGCCGGCGGCCTTCCATGGTCACGGTGATGCAGGTACCGGAGACCGGCTCGCGCGTCCGAGAGACAAAGAGGCCACTGGGATCGGCAAGGCCCTCGATGCCGGCCTCGTTGAGGTCGAAACAGCCGACATCGTCCGTGGCCCCGTAACGGTTCTTGACCGCGCGAAGCAGCCGGAGCCGGGAGTGGCGCTCGCCTTCGAACTGGCACACGACGTCAACCAAGTGCTCCAAAAGGCGCGGTCCGGCAATGGAGCCGTCTTTGGTCACGTGGCCCACTAGGAGTGTGGTCATGTTGCGGCGCTTGGCGGCTGCGATGATGGATGCTGCCACTTCCCGCACTTGGGAAACGCCGCCCGCACTGCCTTCGACGTCGGCGCTGCTGAGGGTTTGCACCGAGTCTACGATCAGGAGCTTCGGCTCAAGCTTCTCCACTTGCCCGAGAGCCTGCCCAAGGTCCGTCTCCGCCGAGAGATAAAGGGTATGCGCGACGGCGTCGATCCGTTCAGCGCGGAGCTTGACCTGGGCGGCCGATTCCTCGCCCGTCACGTACAAGACGTCTTGGCCCGTGCGGGCAAACTTTGCGGCGACATCCAGGAGCAAGGTGGACTTCCCGACGCCCGGTTCTCCGGCCAGGAGGATCACCGCGCCCGGAACCAGGCCGCCGCCCAGGACCCGGTCCAGTTCGTCGACGCCGGTCGGCAGGAAAGCCGCTGTGGTGCCATCTACCTCGGCAATTCGGCGAGCCGGCTCCAGGACTGTTGTTGCCGCCGTCGTACGTGCAACGACGGTTCCCGCTTCCTCTACCGTGCCCCAGGCTTGGCACTCACCGCAGCGCCCCACCCACTTGACGGTTGTCCAACCGCATTCGGCGCATTTGTACGCGGGGGTCTTCGAGGTGCGGGAGGTCTTGGAAGCCATGGGTACAAGATTATTCGAGGGGTACGACAGCCAGGGCGCCCAGGCGGTCCACGTGCCCGAAAACCCGGTCAGTCCTGCAGCGGAGGCAGGATGTCGCGGGCTTCCTTGGGATCCATGCCGGCGGCCCCGAGCAAGTCCACCATGAGCGGGCGGAACAGCATGACGACTGTTTCGCCCTCGAGCTTCTGCACGTGGAGCATTTTGGGATGCAGCCGGGTGGCAATGTCCGAGAGGTCCTGCCGGGCACCGCGCATGTGCGCGCGGCGGGCGCCGTCGTGGACTTCCGCGAGCCCCAGCGATAGTTCTTCAACGGCGGCGGATGTCTCCTGCAGGACTTCGGAAATGCTGTCGGTGGCTTCGTCGGTCAGCGCCGCGTGGTTGATGGCGCTCGTAAGTCTTCGGGCGAAGACCCGGCTGTTTCGCAAGGCGAGGTCGATCGAATCCAAGGAATCCGCGAGTCTGGCCAGTTCGTCGCGATGTCGCCGGTACGCGGGGGCGAGCGTGGCAACTTCGCCCGACGCCTTGAGGGATTGGCGCATCCGGTCCACCAGGGGTTGGCAGTTCCGTCCGCGGACCAGGGCGTGCCATGCCTGCGTCGAGTCGCTGTAAACAAGGGCGCTGGCGCATTCACGGAGTACCTCGGACAGCTCATGGAGGAGCTGACGGACGTCTTTTCGAGGTTCCTGCCGGGGATCCCTGGGGACCAGCATCGTCATCAGAAGAGCGAAAGAACCGCCCACCACGGCGTCGATGCTGCGCGTGAACGGACCGCCGGCAGGTGCCGGCAGCAGCACCACGAGGAGCGACTGCAATCCCAATTGCGTGGTGAAGATGTTTCCGCTGTCCAGGAACCGGGCGAGCAGGATCGAAAAAAGAAGCACGAGGGCGGCCTGCGGGATCCCGGTACCGAGCCAGTGGAGGAGGAGATCGCCCACCACAATGCCAAGCGTGCAACCGAGGCCGACTTCCACGACCCGGCGCAGGCGCGGGTCCCGCGAGAAGCCAAGGGCGATCAATGATGATGTGGCTGCGAAGAGCGGTCCGGTGTGTCCCAGGACGTATTCGGCGAAGGCGTAGGCGCCCACTGCGCACACGGTCATCTGGACGGCCGGGACGATCGAGTTCCTGCTGCGGACAAGGCCAGTGCGCAGCCGTGCTCGGACGAATTTCTTGCTTGCTGAAAGTCCTAGCAGGGAGGCCATAGCCTCAAGTCTATTCAGCGGTGGCCCGAGCAAACCGGTCTCCGTGCTGGCCGCCGAGAAATCAGAAAAGTGAGAGTCGTCACTTAAGCCCCCGACGGCGGTCAAACGCAAGAGCGACGCTGCAGATGTAATCCAATGGTCCGCACTCGTTCACCTCCCGTTTACTTTGGACAGCCGATTCCGTTACCTGCGGCTCATACCGTCGATCAAGGTACAAAAACGTACGCAAATCTTCCGTCCGCCGACCATCTCCCTCGGCGCGCATCAGAGAATCCCTGGAAGGGGTACATCCAAGTGAAGGCAACTCGCTTCGGCCGCAACGCGGCAATTGCGGTCCTCGCAGTCGGCGCCCTTGCGCTATCTGCTTGCGGTTCCGACAACGCAACCAACGCTCCGGCAGCATCGCAGACTGCCACGGGCCCCAAGGTCACCGGTACGCTCACCGGCGTCGGCTCCACCGCGCAGGGGGCCGCCATGGACGCCTGGAAGGCTAACTTCGCGTCCGCAAACCCGGGTGCCACGGTGCAGTACTCCCCGGATGGCTCGGGTGCCGGTCGTAAGGCTGTCCTCGACGGTTCGTCCCAGTTCGCAGGCTCCGACGCTTACCTTACCGACGCCGAGCTGGCGACCTCCAAGACCAAGTGCGGCCCCGACGGTGCCATCAACATCCCCGTCTACATTTCGCCGATCGCCGTCGCCTTCAACATCCCGAACGTCACGGACCTGAAGCTCGACGCCACCACGGTCGCCAAGATCTTCCGCGGCCAGATCACCAACTGGAATGACCCGGCCATCGCCGCGATGAACGCCGGCGTTACGCTTCCGGACCTCAAGATCACCCCTGTGCACCGTTCGGACGACTCCGGCACCACGCAGAACTTCACTGACTACCTGTCAGCTGCTGCGCCGTCTGTCTGGACCGACAAGTCTGCTGGCCTTTGGCCTGCATCCCTGGGCGGCGAAAACGCCAAGGGAACCTCCGGCGTCGTCAAGACCGTCACTGACACCCCGGGTGCCGTGGTTTACGCTGACGACTCCGCAGTGTCCGGCAAGCTCGGCACCGCACAGATCAAGGTCGGCTCGGACTTCGTGAAGATCTCCGCGGACGCTGCCGCAAAGGCTGTTGAACTCGGCAAGCCCGTCAGTGGCCGCGCTGCCAATGACCTCGCCATCAAGCTCGACCGCACCACCACGGACTCCACGGCCTACCCGGTGGTGCTCGTTTCCTACCACGTCGTCTGCACCACCTACGACACGCAGGCAACCGCCGACCTCGTCAAGGCTTTCGAGAGCTACGTAGTCTCCGACGCCGGTCAGCAGGCTGCTGCCAGCGCCGCCAAGTCCGCTCCGCTCTCCAAGGCTCTGCAGGACAAGGCCAAGGCTGCTGTCGACTCCATCAAGGCCAAGGCCTAAGGACCACAACGGAGCAGGGGTGCGGCCAGGCGCGGCGCCCCTGCCCTGAATACCGAGGTTCCCCGTCCCGGGCTGGTGAAACATCACCGGACGGGGCGGGGAACTTGGCCATTCTTGAACGAATCTGAAGGAACGTGAAGTGACCACCAATTCATTGACCACTTCCCAAGGTGCCGGACGCGCCGGGGACAAGGTCTTCTCCGGAGCCACGCTGGCCGCGGGGTGCCTGATCCTCGTGGTGCTTTTCGGCGTCGCGCTATTCCTCGTTGTGCAAGCCATTCCCGCACTCGTGGCTTCCCCCGCGGACATCCAGGGCGGCCAAGGCTTCTTCCCGTACATCTGGCCGATCGTGGTGGGCACACTTATCGCCGCCGCAATCGCACTGGTCATCGCGACCCCCATCGCCATCGGCGTCGCACTGTTCATTTCGCACTACGCGCCACGCAAGCTCGCCTCGAGCCTCGGTTACGTGGTTGACCTCCTCGCTGCCATTCCTTCAGTGGTTTACGGTGCCTGGGGCGCGGCATTCCTGTCCCAGCAAATCTCGCCGGCCTACAACTGGCTCGCCGCCAACATGGGCTGGCTGCCGATTTTCCAAGGCCCCGCCTCCGCGACCGGCAAGACCATCCTGACGGCAGGCATCGTCCTTTCCGTCATGGTGCTGCCCATCATTACGTCCCTCTCACGGGAAATCTTCCTCCAGACCCCCAAGCTCCACGAGGAAGCCGCCCTCGCCCTTGGCGCGACGCGCTGGGAAATGATCAAGATGGCGGTCATCCCGTTTGGCCGCCCGGGCATCGTCAGCGCCGTCATGTTGGGCCTGGGACGCGCTCTCGGCGAAACCATGGCCGTGGCTCTGGTCCTCTCTTCCGGCGCGTTGACCGCGAGCCTCATCCAAAGCGGCAACCAGACCATCGCCGCGGAAATCGCCCTGAACTTCCCTGAAGCCAGCGGAATCAAGGTCAACACCTTGATCGCTGCCGGCTTGGTCTTGTTCGTCATAACGCTGGGTGTCAACATGATTGCACGCTGGATCATTACCCGGCACAAAGAATTCTCGGGAGCCAACTAATGACTGTCACAGCCCCCGTCGCGCGCAAGCGCTCGGCCCTCACCAAGGGCCAGTTGCCCGCCTTCGCGCCGTACATCGTCTTGGCCGTGGCCTTGGTGCTCGGTGCTGCGATCCTTGCCCTGATCGGCTTCAACGCCTTCGGTTGGGGCCTCGTCTCCGCCATCTTGTTCACCATCGGCCTGGTCGCCTGGAGCGGCGCCGTTGAAGGTGGACGCAAGGCCAAGGATAGGCTCGCTACCTGCCTGGTAGTCGGTTCGTTCCTCGTCGCCCTGCTTCCGCTCGTTTCGGTGATCTGGACCGTACTTGTCAATGGCCTTCCGGGCATCATTACCCCGGGCTTCCTGACGACCTCCATGAACGGCGTCACCGGTTCCTTCGACAACAAGAGCGTCGACGACGGCACCAAGGTCCTCGGCGGTATCTACCACGCGCTCATTGGCACCGTCCAGATCACCCTGCTGGCCACCGTCATCTCCGTGCCTGTGGGCTTGCTGACGGCTGTCTACCTGGTTGAATACGGCAACGACCGGGCCCTCGCCCGCGCCATCACCTTCTTCGTGGACGTCATGACCGGCATTCCCTCGATCGTGGCTGGCCTCTTCTCGGCGGCTTTCTTCTTCGCCCTCGTAGGACCCGGCACCAAAACCGGTGCGGTTGCCGCCGTCGCGCTTTCCGTCCTCATGATCCCGGTGGTGGTGCGCTCAAGCGAGGAAATGCTCAAGATCGTCCCGAACGAACTCCGCGAAGCCGCTTACGCGCTCGGCGTCCGCAAGTGGCGCACCATCGTCAAGGTGGTCATCCCGACGGCGATCTCCGGTATCGCGTCCGGCGTCACCTTGGCGATCGCCCGCGTGATCGGCGAAACCGCACCCATCCTGGTGACCGCCGGCTTCGCCACCACCATTAACAACAACGTGTTCGGCGGCTGGATGGCCTCATTGCCCACGTTCATCTACACCCAGATCCTCAACCCGACGTCGCCGTCCAACCCGGGGCCATCGAGCCAGCGGGCATGGGGTGCGGCGCTCGTCCTGATCATCCTGGTAATGCTGCTGAACCTCGGCGCCCGGCTGATCGCCCGGATCTTCGCTCCCAAGACCGGCCGTTGAGCCGTCAGGCCATCTGCAAACTTCCAACCACAGCACCGAAGGAACACCATGTCTAAGCGGATCGACGTCAAAGATCTGAACGTCTACTACGGCAACTTCCTGGCCGTTGAGGGCGTCAACATCAACATCGAAGCCAAATCGGTGACGGCGTTCATCGGCCCGTCCGGTTGTGGCAAGTCAACGTTCTTGCGCACCCTGAACCGCATGCACGAGGTTCTGCCCGGCGCCCGTGTGGAGGGTGAAGTGCTGCTCGACGGCGACAACCTTTACGGACACGGCGTGGACCCCGTGACGGTCCGCACCCAGGTTGGCATGGTCTTCCAGCGGCCAAACCCGTTCCCCACCATGTCCATCCGCGACAACGTGCTGGCCGGCGTGAAGCTGAACAACAAGAAGATCACCAAGGGCGCGGCTGACGCCCTCGTTGAGAAGTCCCTGCGCGGCGCCAACCTGTGGAATGAAGTCAAGGACCGCCTTGAGAAGCCCGGTTCCGGCCTCTCCGGCGGCCAGCAGCAGCGCCTCTGCATCGCCCGTGCGATCGCCGTGGAACCGCAGGTCATCCTCATGGACGAGCCGTGCTCCGCGCTCGACCCGATCTCCACCCTTGCCGTCGAAGACCTCATCAACGAGCTCAAGGACGAATACACCGTGGTGATCGTGACCCACAACATGCAGCAAGCCGCCCGCGTTTCCGACAAGACGGCGTTCTTCAACATCGCCGGCACCGGCAAGCCGGGCAAGCTCATCGAATTCGCCGACACCACCACGATCTTCAACAACCCGTCGCAGAAGGCCACCGAAGACTACGTCTCCGGCCGCTTCGGATAGTCCCCACCGCCTCCCTAACCTCGCAAGCTCGGCCAGGGAACCCGGGCGGCGTGGGCCCACCCACCGCCACCCTCGCCTCGCAAGCTCGGCCAGGGAACCCGGGCGGCGTGGGCCCACCCACCGCCACCCTCGCCTTGCAAGCTCGGCCAGGGAACCCGGGCGGCGTGGGCCCACCCACCGCCACCCTCGCCTCGCAAGCTCGGCCAGGGAACCCGGGCGGCGTGGGCCCACCCACCGGCTCCCACAGCAAAAACGAGCAGAGCCCGACGGCGGCAGCCACCTTGGTGGGACTGCCGCCGTCGGGCATTTGTGTGCCTCAGCCCTATTTCGTCAGCGGCGAGAGCGCGAGTTGGATGACGAATGCCACGGCGGCGGTGAGGATCGGTGTCAGCACCCAGAAGCCCAAGATCCGCAGCACCATGGGGCGGTTGGTGACCGAAAAGCCCTGGTTGGTTCCGGCGCCGAGCACCGCAGAGGTGACGGTGTGCGTAGTGGACAACGGCAGGTGGAGGCCGATCGCGCCCACGAACAGCATGAGCGAGGTCAGGCTCTGAGCCACGAAACCGCGCAACGGATCCACCCTGGTCAGTTTGTAACCGAGCGTGTAGGAGATGCGCCAGCCGCCGCAAAGCGTGCCCGCGGTCAGCATGCCGGCCGTGAGGAGGATGATCCAGAGGGGGATTTCGCCGTGGCCGGATACCCCGGCGGCGACCGCACCGAGCAACAGGACAGCCACTGTTCGCTGGCCATCCTGAAGGCCATGGCCCAAGGCTACTGCTGCTGCCGAAACGGACTGGGCATGGCGGTACCGGCCGTGCATGACGTCGGGCTGGGTGTAACGCGCGGCCCAGGTGACCGGCCACACGAGCAGGTATGCGCCGACGAAAGCAATGATCGGGGACACCACGAGGGGGAGTACCACTTGGCTGAGAAACACGCTGTCGGCGCCGTTGACAGGGCTGCCACCAGTGACCACGCTTGACGCGCCCGCGCCGACCAAGCCCCCCACCAACGCGTGCGTCGAGGAAAGCGGGACGCCGCGCCACCACGCGTAAACGCCCCATAGGATCGCGCCAATCAGCGCAGAGACAAGCACGCTCAGTCCGCCCATCCCGGACGGCAGGACCACCCAGGCTTGGCCGAAAATGAGCGCGAATCCGCCGCTGAGCAGCACACCGGCAAAATTGAAAACAGCCGCCAAAACGACGGCTACGGAAGGTGTAAGGGCGCGGGTCCGGACGGAGAGGGCGACGGCGGTGGAGACATCCCGGAAGCCGTTGAGGAACGCAAAGCCCGAAGCCAAGGCCACCACCAAGGCGAAGAACCCTATCGCCACCTCACGCTTCCTTGACGATGATGCTGCCAACCTGGGTGGCAACGCGGCGCATGTCCTTGGTCACGTCCACCAGTTGGTTTGCGACATCCCGGTTCCGCGAAAACTGGGTGGTCTTCATATCGCGAAGCATTTCGGCCACCCAGGTCCGGTGGCTGCGCTCCGCACGCTTCGCCAGCCGCATGACCTCGATCCAGTAGTCCTCCAGCTCATCCAAGTCGTCGAGCTGGCGCATTGCGTCCACCGTTAGTTCGGCCTGGCGGCTGATGATTTCCAACTGGTCCGCAGCGCGCTTCGGCAATCGGTCCAATTTATAGAGCGCCACGAGCTCGCCCGCGGCATCGAGCTTCTCCATCGCCTCGTTGAGGAAGCGGGAAAGTGCGTACATGTCCTCGCGGGGGAGCGGGTTCACGAAACTCGTGCGCATGTGTGTCAGCAACGCGAAGTGGAGGTCCGTGGACTTCGCTTCGTGCTCGTGCAGCTCCTCCACGAGCCTCTCATGCTCGGTGACCGGAGCCCCGAAAAGTTCCGACAACGTCCCGGTTGCCTCAAGAATCTGGCGAGCCATCTGCGACAACAGTTGCAACCCGGCGGGTTCTTGGGGGAAGAGACGCAGCTTCATTTGGCTTCCGGGTTAGGCGGGAGGAACGGGGTTGGGCGGCGTCTTCGCCGAAGGGCATAAAAATGGTGCCGAACCGGATACGCCTCTCGGCGGTAGGCCGCTCGAAGCGGCTATAAGTTGAAGCCCGGGGGTTTCGCGGTTCGACACCAGTTTCAGTTTTATACGTCGGCCCGGTGAAGTCAACATTGACAGTTGGCCGCGGGGATGGTTACGTTCACCCGGCGTTCATCTCAGTCGAGCTCACCAAGGCGCCAGGCATTCGCTGCGTGCTCAAGGTCCTCGGCAGTCTTCACGAGTTGGTGCGAACTCCGGGTCAGCTTGCTTGCGTGGCCTTCATTCGCGTGCTCCGCGCTGTCCGCCAGCGTGGCCTGCCCGAGCGCCACGACGCGGCAAAACGCAGCTGAACGTTCCAGCGCGACGTCGAAATCGCCGTCGAACGCTCCCGACAAGATGGCATCCGCCATCTGCTTCATTTCGTCCGCTCCCGGCGGCTCCGCGGCTCCCGCCACAACGTGGGAAACCTGGGCTGTGTCGCGGCCGGCTTTGAAGTACACGGAGATCCGCTCGGAGTTTTGCATGGTGGCGGCACGCAATGCGTAGAGCCGCCAGAGCGCGCCCGGCAAGGAACGGGCGGGACTTTCTGCCCACATTTCGGCGATGGCGTCCAAGCCTTGTTCGTCGGCGAGTTTTACGAGGCGCTTGGTGATCTTGGGATCATCGCTGTCGCGGCCACGCTTCACGAGTGCCTGGGCCGCAAGGTGTGCGGCCTCCGACACCCGCGCGGGGTCCGCTCCGCCCGCGAACGGCTCGAAGTCAATCGGCGCGAAGGGTTTTGGCTTGTGATGCCTGTTTGCTCCGCCATATACAGGGGGTACCGATTGTTCACTCATGCCCCAACGCTACTCCTGTGCCTCAAGTCGCGCACTCTTGACGGGGTTTGTTGTTGGCGGTCCTAGGGCCCGTTGTTCCTGACCTTGTTTGGGTGGGTTGGTGCTAAAACGGCGCTGAGCTTGAGGTACAGTATTCATGGCTGTTTCCATAGCCGCAGGGGCCTTTAGCTCAGTTGGTAGAGCATCGGACTTTTAATCCGTGGGTCGTGGGTTCGATCCCCACAGGGCCCACCCATGTGGAAGGCGCGGGCAATCCGCGCCTTTTCCTTTTCCCGTCAAGTCGCCGGCACTGCCAGACTGTTCCTTATGCAAGCGCTCCTCGACGGCCTCTCGAACACCAGCCCCCTCCTGATCGCGTGCATCGTCTTCGCGCTCGTCTTTGCGGAGGACGCCATCTTCGTGGGCTTCGTGATCCCCGGTGAGACCGCGGCCGTGGTGGGCGGGGTGATCGCAAGCCGGGGGATCTTTCCCCTGTGGGGCATGCTCTTGATCGTCGTGGCAGCCGCCATCACCGGAGACACCGTCGGTTATGAGATCGGCAAGCACTTCGGGCCGCGTGTCATTGCGCTGAAGATCCTGGACAAACGACGGGAGCAGTTGCAAAAGGCCGAGGACTTCCTCAAGGACAAAGGCGGCCTGGCCGTGTTCCTGGGCCGGTTCACGGCATTCTTCCGCGCCGTCATGCCGGCGCTCGCAGGGCTCAGCCAGATGCCCTACAAAAGGTTCGCTTTTTGGAACTTCAGCGGCGGGATTATCTGGGGTTCGTTGTTCGTGACCCTTGGCTTCGTGGCAGGCAACTCCTACGAGCAAGTGGCTCGAACGGTGGGGCGGGGAGCGGCGGCGGTTGTGGCCGTCGTTGCGATAGCCATTGTGATCGTGTGGCAAGTCAGGAAGCATCGGGCGAAGAAGGCCTGATCCGGTTCCCATGCCGAAATCCTGCGGTAACCCGGCGGGCTTAGCCTGGTCACAATTCGTTCGGGAGGAGTGGTGCGGGGGCGAACTGGATGTGTCTGATATTTGGCGTTATAACCGTAGTAGCTGCCGCGACGTCCTCGGCTTTTCCAGCCTCGAGTGATCTGATGTCCGCTATCGCAGCACACAACTTTTAAGGAGAACCGATGCATCTTTTGCCCCGTGAGCAGGAAAAGCTCATGATCGTGGTTGCTGCCGACCTCGCCAGGCGCAGGCAATCCCGCGGGCTGAAACTCAACTTCCCCGAAGCCGTCGCGATCATCAGCTACGAACTGATCGAAGGCGCCCGCGACGGGAAGACAGTGGCCGAACTCATGAGCTACGGCACCACCTTGCTTCGCCGGGAAGACGTCATGGAAGGCGTGCCCGAGATGATCCACGACGTCCAGATCGAAGCCACTTTTCCCGACGGCACGAAGCTCGTCACCGTCCACAATCCAATCCGCTAGGAGGCCAGCATGATTCCGGGAGAATACCGGCTCCGCGAAGAGCCCATCGTGTGCAACAGCGGACGCGACGCCGTGGCCGTCAAAGTAGTCAATCGTGGCGACCGGCCCGTCCAGGTGGGCTCGCACTACCACTTCGCCGAAGCGAACCCCGCCCTCGAATTCGACCGCGACGCCGCCCAAGGCCGCCGCCTGGATATCCCCGCCGGGACGGCCGCGCGCTTCGAACCGGGCGACGCCAAGACAGTCCAACTGGTGGAACTAGCAGGCACCCGCGAAGTGTACGGGTTGCGGAATGCAGTGAACGGTTCGCTCGATTCGACGCCCGCACAGGCGAACGGCAGTGAAGGAACAGTACAGTGAGCTTCGAAATATCGCGCAAGCAGTATTCAGACCTTTACGGCCCGACGACGGGCGACGCCATCCGCTTGGCGGACACCGAGCTGTTCCTCGAGATCGAAAAGGACTACACGGTCTACGGCGAAGAAGTCGTCTTCGGTGGCGGAAAAGTGGTCCGCGACGGAATGGGGCAGAACGGCCAAGTGACCCGCGACGGCCGTGTGCCGGCCTCCAACGCGGCGTCGGGCGAAACACTCGATGTGCCGGACACCGTCATTTCGAACGTAGTGGTCCTTGACTACACCGGAATCTACAAGGCCGACGTCGCCCTCAAGGACGGGCACATCTTCAAGATCGGCAAGGCCGGAAACCCGCAAATCACGAACGGCGTGGACATCGTGATCGGCGCCAGCACCGAGATGATCGCCGGTGAAGGCAAGATCCTCACGGCAGGCGGCGTGGACACCCACATCCACTACATCTCGCCGGACCAGGTCCCCACCGCGCTGTGCAGCGGCGTCACCACCATGGTGGGCGGTGGCACGGGACCGGCCGAAGGCACCAAGGCCACCACCATCACCCCCGGAAAATGGCACATTTCAAAGATGCTGCAGGCGGTTGAAGGGCTTCCCATCAACATCGGCCTCTTCGGCAAGGGCCACGCGTCCGACGTCGAACCCCTCGCCGAGCAGATCCGCGCCGGCGCCGTCGGCCTGAAAGTCCACGAGGACTGGGGTGCCACGACGTCGTCCATCGACATGTCCTTGCGCGTCGCCGACGAATACGACGTCCAAGTGGCCATCCACACCGACACCCTCAATGAGTGCGGATTCGTGGAGGACACCATCAAGGCGATCGACGGCCGCGTGATCCACACCTTCCACACCGAAGGCGCAGGCGGTGGGCACGCCCCGGACATCATCAAGATCGCCGGACTTCCCAACGTTCTCCCGGCTTCCACCAACCCCACCCTGCCGTACACGCGCAACACCATCGAAGAGCACCTCGACATGCTCATGGTGTGCCACCACCTCAACCCGGACATCCCCGAGGACGTGGCCTTCGCCGATTCCCGCATCCGCGCCGAAACCATCGCGGCCGAGGACGTCCTCCAGGACCTCGGCGTGTTCTCCATGACCTCTTCGGACTCGCAAGCCATGGGCCGGGTGGGCGAAGTGGTCATCCGGACCTGGCAGGTGGCCGACGCCATGAAACGGCAGCGGGGCGTCCTCAAGGATCCGTCCGGTGCGGAGCACGGCGCAGCCAACGGCCTGGGCAACGAAAGCGACAACTTCAGGATCAAGCGCTACATCGCCAAATACACCATCAACCCGGCGATCGCGCAGGGCATGGCCGACTCCATCGGCTCCGTCGAAGTAGGCAAGTTCGCCGACCTGGTCCTCTGGAACCCGGCGTTCTTCGGCGTGAAACCCGAACTCGTCCTCAAAGGCGGGCAGATCGCCTACGCACTCATGGGCGACTCCAACGGATCCATCCCCACCCCCCAGCCGCGCACCATGCGCCCGATGTTCGCCACCCACGGCAAAGCACTGCAGCAGTCCTCCATCACCTTCCTCTCGAAGGCGGCCATCGCCGCGGGCGTCCCCCAGGAACTCGGGCTCGAACGCGTCATCCGCTCTGTCTCCGGCATCCGGAACCTGCGCAAAGCGGACCTGAAGTTCAACGGCGAAACGCCGGACATCGCCGTCGACCCTGAGACCTACAGGGTGACGGTCGACGGCGAAGACGTCACCTGCGAGCCCTCCGACGTGCTGCCCATGGCCCAGCGCTACTTCCTCTTCTAGATCGCGGAAGGATAGAAACGTGATCATCGAAAAGATCCTCGGCAACCTTCACGAGCTGCCCGACCCCGAACAATACGCCGGCCTCCACAAGGAAAAGGTGGTCCTGCCGAGCGCCCAACTGGTCAAACGCATCCAGCGGGTCACCACCGACCACGGAAAGGAACTCGGCATCCGTCTCCCGGCCGGGTCGGGCGACCTGCGCGACGGCGACATCCTCGCCATCGAGGACACCAACCTCATCGTCGTCTCGGTGTTGCCGACCGACGTCCTGGTCATCGCCCCGCGCAGCATCTACGAAATGGGGGTCGTGGCGCATTCACTCGGCAACCGGCACCTGCAAGCCCAATTCTTCGATGCGGAATCCGAGTACGGGACCGAATCCATGGTGTGCCAATACGACCACACCGTCGAGGACTACCTCAAGCACGTCGGCGTGCCCTACGACCGCCAAGAGCGCGTAATGCCGGTGCCTTTCCGCCATGCTGAACATACGCACTAGGTCTCCCCGGGCTGGTGGGGTCGCCGTTGCTCCGGCGGGTTGGGGCGCCGCTCCGGAATTTGGGCCGTGCCCGCTCCGCGGTGCCCTCCACACCGCGGCCCAAAATTCCGGAGCGGCTGTCCGGTATCTCGCCTCGGCGCGCATCACCGTTCGGGCCGTCGGGGGCTTCCGATGAGCGCGTCGTACCAGCTCGCTCTGCGGCAGCTGACTGATTCCGCGCTTCCTACCGGGGCGTTTGCGCACTCCTTGGGGTTTGAGACGTACATCGAGCGGGGGCTCGTGGTTGATGAGGGGAGTTTTGCTGGCTGGTTGTCGGCGTTCATTTCGCAGCAGCTGACTTACTCGGATGGTTTGGCTATTCGGTTCCTTTATGAGGGGGCTGATGTGGGGGAGTTGGACGAGCACCTCAGCGCCCAGCTGCTGCCTCGGCAAATCCGGGAGGCCAGCACCAAGATGGGTGCGCGATTGCTCGAAATCGGGGCCGAAGTGTTTCCGTCGGACGAACTGGGAACCTACCGCGCCCTGGTGACCTCAGGCCGCGCCGACGGCCACCAGCCGCTCGCGTTCGCCGTCGTCGCGCGCTCGCTGGGGGTGCCGCTGGAAGAGGCGCTCGCCGCTTACCTCTTCGCGGCGGTCACCTCGCTGACGCAAAACGCCGTGCGCGCCATCCCGCTCGGCCAGAACGCCGGGCAGCGGGTTCTGCGGCAAGCGCACGACGGCGTTGCTGCCGCCGTCGAACATGTCCGGCACCTCGGCTGGGACGACTTCGGGGCGGTCAGCCCCGGACTGGAAATTTCGCAAATGCGGCACGAACGGCAACGTGCGCGCATGTTCATGAGCTAGAAGCACAGGAGGACACATGTCTGAACCCATCAGAATCGGCATCGGCGGCCCGGTCGGCGCCGGCAAAACCCAACTCGTCGAGCGCATCACGCGCCACATGAGCCGTGAAATCTCCATGGCCGCCATCACCAACGACATCTACACGATCGAAGACGCCAAGATCCTCGCCGCCAACGGAATCCTGCCCGAGGACCGCATCATCGGCGTCGAAACCGGCGGCTGCCCGCACACGGCCATCCGCGAAGACACCTCCATGAACACTGCAGCGATCGAGGAACTCAAACGACGCCACCCGGACTTGCAGGTCATCTTTGTCGAATCCGGCGGCGACAACCTCTCCGCCACATTCAGCCCCGAACTCGTCGACTTCTCGATCTACATCATCGACGTCGCCCAAGGCGAAAAAATCCCCCGCAAGGCTGGCCAAGGCATGATCAAATCCGACCTCTTCATCATCAACAAGACGGACCTCGCCCCGTACGTCGGTGCCGACTTGTCCATCATGGAGCGCGATTCCAAGGAATTCCGCGGAGACAAGCCCTTCTGCTTCACCAACCTGAAGACCGACGAAGGGCTGGAGAAAGTCATCGAATGGATTCGGCACGATGTCCTGATGCTCGACCTCGCCGAATGAACACGACGGCGACGGCGGCTGGGCTTACCGCGGGGGCTGGCTCGGCTCCGGCGGCTCCGCCGGATTTGGGGCCGTGCCCGTCCCCAGCCGCTCCCAACCCTCGCAAGCTCGGGCCGGGGCCCTCGCGGCCGTGGGCCCCTCGCGAGCATCACCACGCCGCGGCCCCCAAATCCGGCTCCGCCGCCTCGGCTGCCCGCTCACCGCGCGGGGAGCTCAGCTTGCGGGTCGCCCTGCGTGATCAGCGTTCCGTGGCCGTGCATCAGTTTCATCAGGGTGCCTTGAGGGTGTTGAGGCCGCATTACTTGGATCGGTCCGGGCAGGTTTGCTACGTCATGGTCAATCCGGGTGGGGCGTACCTTGGGGCGGATCTGTATGTCGTGGACGTGGAGGTCGAGGCAGGGGCTTCGCTGCTTTTGACGACCCAGTCGGCCACGAAGATTTATAAGACCCCCGGGTCGTTTGCGGAGCAGCGGATGGCTGTTCGCTTGGGGGAGCATGCTCAATTGGAGTTGGCTCCGGACCAGCTGATCGCCTACCGGGACGCGAGCTACCGGCAAGATACGCGCATTACTGTCCACCCGACGTCGAGCCTTGTCATTTCCGAAGTCATCACGCCAGGTTGGTCGCCGGACGGCGCCTCGTTTACCTATGAGGAGTTGCGGCTTCGGAACGAAGTCCGGGTGGAAAGCGGCGGTGACGAGGCGTTGCTCGCGCTCGACAATGTCTTGGTCCGGCCTCCGCTTGGCGACGTGTCCGGCCTGGGACTCATGGAGGGCTTCAGTCATATGGGCTCGCTGATCGTGGTGGATGCGCGCGTGGACCAGGCGCTGGCGGACGAACTGCACAGCGCGACGGCGGACTACGACGCCTATACGGGGTTGTCGCTGACGCGTACCGTTCATGGCACCACAGGGCTTGTTTTGCGGTCGCTGTCGAACACCACGGAAGAATTGAACCGACTGCTCGCTGCCTGCACCGGCCTCTTGCGTGAACGCTGGCACGGCCGGGCACCGCTGAACCTCAGGAAGTACTGATGACATCACTCGCCGAGTTCGCCTCGATGTATCGCAGGCGCGAGCACCTACCCATGAAGTCGCGGCTCGCGTTCATGTTCGGTTCGGTCATCCTCCTGCACGTTGCCGCCGTCGGTCTCCTGCTCGCGGGCGGCGCAAGCGGCGGGCAGCCGCTCGCGCTGGGACTTGTGCTGACAGCATATGTGGCCGGTATCAAGCACAGCTACGACTGGGACCATATCGCCGCGATCGACAACTCGACAAGGAAGTTCGTCGCGCAGCACAAGGATCCGGTCAGCGTCGGCCTTGCATTCAGCCTCGGCCACAGTTCCGTGGTGATCCTGGCCGGCGTGATGGTGGTGGGCGGTGCCGCGCTGGTCGGTCAGCTCATGGACCAAGGCACCACCGCCCACCTCGTAATGGGTTTGATCGGCAGCGCGGTCTCGGGCCTCTTCCTCCTGGGCATGGGACTCTTCAACGGTTCGGCGTTTTTCCGGACGGTGCACCTGTATCGGGTGGCGCGGGCCGGCGGGCACATCGCCGTCGAAGACCTCGCGACGAGGGGCTTTATCGCGCGGCTCCTCAGCAAACCTCTGTCCAAGGTCCAACGTCCGCGGAACATCTACGTGATCGGATTTTTGTTCGGCCTGGGCTTCGACACCGCCACTACCATCGGGCTGCTGGTGCTCACGACGGCGGCGTCCCTCGCCGGTGTTTCCGCCTGGGCGCTCCTCGCGCTTCCGTTGGCCTTTACGGCGGCCATGACCCTCTGCGATTCGAGCAACGGAGTGGTCATGATGCACATGTACAAGTCGGCCATCCACGACCCCCGGCGAAAACTCGGGTTCAACGCGGTCATCACGGGCATTTCGGCGTTCTCTGCCTTGTTCATCTCGGTCATCACCCTCGGTGGCTTCCTCAACGAGGCCTTCGGCCTGAGCGATCCGATCACTAACTGGCTGGGCGAAATCGACCTTGGCGACGCGGGCCTCGTGTTGGTCGGGCTGTTCCTGGCGGCGTGGATCATTGCGGCTCTACTGCGCCGTCGTGCCGCCCTCCGTGACTGTGCCGCGCCCCGAACCTGACGCTCGGGGGGCATGATGGAGCCATGGACGCCAAAGATGCGCTCAACGAAACCGCCTTCTGGCTGGAACGCGAACTTGCCGACAGCTTCAAGGTGCAGGCCTTCCGCCGTGCCGCGGGCGTCATCGCTGGCCTGTCGGCCGAGGAACTCGCTGAACGGGTCAGGGATGGCCGCCTCAAACGGAGCAAGGGAATCGGCAACCGTACCTTCGAGGTCATTAGCCAGGCCGTCGAAGGCAAAGTCCCCGACTATTTGGAGAACCTCCGGCAGCGTGGCGCCGAACCGCTCGCAAACGGCGGCCGCGCCCTGGCCGCGGAGATCCGGGGAGACCTGCACAGCCACAGCAATTGGTCCGACGGCGGCTCGCCGATTGAGGCCATGGCTGCCGCGGCACGGACGCTCGGGCGCGAATACCTCGCGCTGACAGACCATTCGCCCAACCTCACCATCGCCAACGGACTCAGCGCCGAGCGCTTGACGAAGCAAATCGACATCGTCGAGGACCTCAACCAGGACTCGCCCGATTTCAGGCTGCTGACCGGAATCGAGGTGGACATCCTCGAGGGCGGCGAGCTGGACCAAATCCCTGAGCTTCTCCGGAGGCTTGACGTGGTGGTCGCCAGTGTCCATTCGAAGCTCCGCTCTGACAGACGGACGATGACCAGGCGAATGCTTCGGGCGGTGGAGGATCCCCATACCAACGTCCTCGGACACTGCACTGGACGATTGGTCCAGGGCTCGCGGGGAACCCGGCCGCCGTCGGAATTCGACGCGAAGAAGGTGTTCGAATCGTGCGCGGAGCACGGCGTCGCCGTCGAAATCAATTCCCGTCCGGAGCGTCAGGACCCGCCGGACGAACTGATCATGATCGCGGTGGACAGCGGTTGCCTCTTCAGCATTGACAGCGATGCGCATGCTCCCGGTCAACTCGACTTCCTGCAGTACGGCGCGGAACGGGCCGAAGCCAACGGCATACCGGCCGAACGGATCGTCACCACGTGGCCGCTCGAGCGGCTCGAGCAGTGGCTCCGCTCAAAGCAATAGGGGCTGGGGGTGTCATACGTGAGCAGGCGTTGGGATGCCCTGCAATAATCGGAACCAGTTGCCTCGCACGGGAAGCACGCGGGGCGGTATGCACCTTCGGACGAAACACATCAAGGACGAGGCGGACATGACCTACACTCCCACCCAGCAGGACACCCCGAGACACGACGCCGCCAGGCAAGACACAGGCAGTCAAGCGCCGGGGGACGCTTCGGAAATCAACGGGGAACTGCTTCAACGGCTCGCGGATGCCCACGGCGTCGGGACCTCCTTCCATGGTTGGGACGGCCTCCAGCACGATGTTTCTCCCAGGACCCTGGTGCAGGTGCTGGCTGCGCTCGGTGTAGCCGCGGACTCGAATGAGCAGATCGAAGCCGCGTTGGTGGACGTGGAACTGGCTCCGTGGCGGCGGATGCTGCCGCCCGCCGTCGTGCTCCAGGAAGGAAGCGCGACCGCGGTACATGTCCATGTGCGCGACGGATCTTCCGTAAGCCTGACCATCACGCTGGAGGACGGCACGGAACTCGCGGCGGTCCAGCAAGAGGATTGGGCGCCTGCCCGGGACGTCGATGGCGTTCGAACCGGCCAGGCCGCGTTCGAGATCCCCGCGGGCCTGCCGCTCGGCTACCACTCGCTCACGGCGGAGTCCGACGGCGTCTTGGCCACCACAGTACTCGCCGTGGTTCCGGCAAAATTGCAAACGGCGGCCCAGCTGGAGGAACGGCGCGGTTGGGGAATCGCGACGCAGTTGTACTCCGTCCGCTCGAAGCGTTCCTGGGGAATCGGGGACTTCGCCGACCTCGCGGACTTGGCAGCCCTGGCTGGAGCACGCGGCGCCGATTACGTCCTGGTGAACCCCCTGCACGCCGCGGATCCCGTGCCTCCCATCCAGGCTTCGCCGTATTCCCCCTCGACCAGGCGCTTCTTCAACCCCATATATATTCGGATTGAAGAAATTCCCGAGTTGGCATATGTCAAGCCACGGAAGCGTGCCGCTGTGGATCGCCTGCTGGACCAGGTCCACGCGCTCAACAAGAACCCGGACCGCTTGGACCGGGACCCGATCTTCAGTGCCAAACTGGCAGCGCTGGAGCTCCTTCACTCGGTCCGGCTTTCACCTGCCCGCCAACGCGCGTTCGATGAATTCTGCCGGGAAGCCGGTTCGGGCTTGGATGATTTCGCGCTGTGGTGCGCCATCCGCGAAGACCACGCGGCTGAGGACCCGATCTGGCAGGATCCGGAAGTCGTGGCCGGTTCGGCGAGGGTCGAATCGATGCGCCAGGCTTTGGCGGGCCGGATTGCCTTCCACCGTTGGCTTCAGTGGATTTGCGACCAACAACTCGAATCAGCCCAGGCAGCAGCGCGGCGATCGGGCATGCGCCTGGGCGTAGTCCATGATCTCGCCGTCGGCGCGGACCTCAGCAGCGCCGATGCCTGGAACCTCCGGGACAGCTTCGCGCACGGCGTGAGCGTGGGCGCGCCGCCGGACATGTACAACCAGCTCGGCCAGAACTGGAACCAGCCGCCGTGGCATCCTGTGCGCCTGGCCGAGGCTGGCTACGCACCCTTGCGCGCGATGCTCTCCACTGTGCTGCGCCACGCCGGCGGCATTCGCGTGGACCACATCCTGGGGCTTTTCCGTTTGTGGTGGATTCCTGCCGGGAATTCCGCGAGCGACGGCGCGTACGTCCGCTACGACCATGAAGCACTCATCGGGATCCTCGCGCTGGAAGCCCACCGCGCGGGCGCCGTAGTAATCGGCGAAGACTTGGGGGTCTTCGAGCCCTGGGTGCGGGACTACCTCGCGGCCCGCGGAATCCTGGGTACCTCGATCTTGTGGTTTGAGAACGACGGCGACGCGCCCCTTGCGCCGGAACGGTACCGGACACAGGCGCTCGCCAGCGTCAATACCCACGACCTCCCGCCGACCGCCGGCTACCTCGCGGGGGACCATGTGGACCTCCGTGGAGAGCTTGGCTTGCTTGAGCGAAGCGTGGCGGAAGAGCGGGCCGAGCATGAGGCGTCCTTGGAGAAGATGATGGACATGCTCCGTGAGCGCGGCCTGCTCACTCCCGACGCCGGCGAAGCGGAAGTCATCCAGGCCCTGCACCGGCTTCTGGCACAGGCGCCGTCGGTCCTGCTGGGCGTGGCGCTGGTGGACGCGGTAGGGGAGCGGCGGGTGCAAAACCAGCCGGGGACTACTTCGGAGGTCTACCCTAACTGGCAAGTACCGCTGGCGGACGAGAACGGCCGCGCAGTGCTCATCGACGATCTCCATGCCAACCCGCGGTTCAACGCCTTGCTCGCGGCCGTTGACGAGGCAGTCCGGAAGTAGGCGTTTTGCCTGGTCCCGGTCAGCCGGCCGGGATCAGCGCAGTGGGTGAGCCGACGCTCAACTGCCCCTGAACCTCACCGGGGATGCCCGTGGTCGGGTCCAATGCGAACGTGGTGACCTGATGGGAACGCTCGTGCGCAACATGCAGCCAGCCGTCGGTGACAATGTGGTGCCTCGGCCAATTTCCCCCGCTGGGAACGTCCACCACGGGACGGAGCCGGGTTCCGCTGCCTTCCACCGCCAGAACGCAGATCCGGTTGGAACCGCGGATCCCGGTATAGACGAAGCGAGCGTCCTGCGACAGTACAATCTCGGCCGCAGCATCGCCGTCGACGGCGCCGCCTTCGCTTGCAGGGCCACGGCCTGAGATCGCAAAGCGGCCGTCAGCACCGGGCAGGAGCACGGCGACCTCGATGGAGTATTCCGTCACGATGAACACGGCGCTGGAAGGATGCTGGACGAGATGCCGCGGCCCGCTCCCGAGCGGAAGGGCTACCTCGTGGTCCAGGAGCAGCCCGGAATCCGGAAAGTAGTTCCAGACCCGCACCAGGTCGAAGCCAAGGTCGGTAGTCATGATCCTGCCGTCGTCGAGCATGAGGCTCGCATGGGCCCGGCTCACGCGCACGCCGCCGGTAGCGATGTCCACCGCTCCTTCCTCTCCAGCGTGGGGATCTTTCGCCGGCGCGGCCACGAAGCGCGAGGTGATGCCGCCGTCGTCGTCCAGTCCGTACAGGATGACGTTCCCGTCGCCCCAGCAGGCCACCACAATGAACCGGCCGTCCGGATCGACGGCGACGTGACACACAGCGGCGCCGGCGGACCAAGACCCGCCCAAAGGCTCCAGGCCGAATTCGCCGTTCCGCCGGTACGCGCGGACAGTCTGGGCGGCCTCGCCTACCGCATACACCACGGGAAGGCTCGGGTGGACGGCAACGAACGACGGCGATGGTGCTTCCGCAGCGGTGCCCAGCCACGTGAGGGTCCCGTCCGTGGCGGCCGCGATGGCCGTGATACCTTCCCCCTGACCGTTGCTGTCCGCCGTATAGGTGCCTACCCAGATGAGTGCTTCGCCAGTGTTCGCCGCCATGCCATCCCTAAAGTTGTTGTGTGAATTTCGCGGCGACCGCTGCCGCAAGTGACGCGGACCTGTTTAGTGGCCGTCCACGTCGGAGTCGACACCCGCGTCGGCTCCCGCGTCCAAAGTGGCAATTGCGGAGAGGTCTTCGTCGTCGAGCTGGAAAGTGAAGACGTCCAGATTCTCCTTCATCCGCTGGGGATTGGCCGACTTGGGGATCGCCACCAGGCCCTGTTGGACATGCCAGCGAAGGACCACCTGCCCGGCCGTCTTCCCGTGCTTCTTGGCGATCCGCCCCAAAATCGGGGCGTTGAGCAAGTCCCGTCCGGCACCCAACGGACTATACGACTCGGTGGCGATGCCGTGGCTGTCATGGAACGCGCGCGAGTCAATGCGGGTGATCGACGGCGAGACCTGGATCTGGTTGAGGGCCGGCACAATCGAGGTCTCTTCCATCAGCCGTTCGAGGTGCGAGGGCTTGAAGTTGGACACGCCGATCGAGCGTACCTTCCCCGCGGCCTGAAGGCGCTCGAACGTCTTCCACGTTGAAACGTACTCGTCGCGTTGGGGCAGCGGCCAGTGGATCAGCAGCAGGTCGACGTAATCGAGGCCAAGCCTTTCCAGCGAGTCGTCCAAGCCTCCGACGGCGCGATCCCGGCCTTGGAAGGGACCGTCCAGTTTGGTGGTGATGAAAATGTCTTCGCGCGCGATGCCGCTGTCCCGGACGCCCTGCCCGACGCCGGCTTCGTTACCGTAGCGCACTGCCGTATCGACGTGGCGGTAGCCGAGCTCGACGGCGGACGCCACTGCCGTTGCGACCTCGGCGTCGTCGAGGGGCCAGGTTCCGAGGCCGATCTGCGGAATGGCGTGGCCGTCGTTGAGCTTGATCAAGGGTGCAGAATCCATACCGGAAGTCTTTCCTATCAGCAGCTGTTTGCACAGGGTGCCACGGGCTTCACCAGGCGTAGTCCTCGGGGGCTGTGCGGTGTCCCGGGAAGATGGCGTCGATCCGCTTAAGGGCGTCGGCATCGAGTGCCACGTCCAAAGCCCGGATGGCGGCATCCAGTTGTTCCTGGGTGCGCGGCCCCACAATCGGAGCGGTCACGGCCGGTTGGTGCAACAGCCAGGCCAAGGCCACATCTCCCGGCTCATGCCCGAGGTCGTCGACCAGGTCCTCGTAGGCGCGGATTTGCTCCTCGTGCTTCTTTAGCGTTTCGGCGGCGCGCCCCTCAAGGCGCCGGACGCCGTCGCGCTCTTTCTTCAAGACGCCACCCAGCAAACCGCCGTGAAGCGGCGACCACGGGATCAACCCAAGTCCGTATTGCTGCGCCGCCGGGATGACCTCCAGCTCGAGGTTCCGCGTGAGCAGGTTGTAGATGGACTGCTCGCTCACGAGCCCGTTGTAGTTACGCCGGGCCGCTGCCTCCTGGGCCTGTGCGATGTGCCAACCGGCGAAGTTGCTGCTGCCGGAATACAGGATCTTGCCCTGCTGGACCGCGACTTCGATCGCCTGCCAGATCTCATCCCACGGAGTGTTCCGGTCGACGTGGTGGAACTGGTAGACATCGATGTAGTCGGTCTGCAGGCGCTTCAAACTGGAATCGAGGGCCCGCCGGATGTTGAGCGCGGACAACTTGGATTCGTTGGGTCGATCGGTCATGGTCCCGTAGAGCTTGGTGGCGAGGACAACGCGTTCCCGGCGCTCGCCGCCTTGGGCAAACCAACGCCCGATGATTTCCTCGGTCCAACCGCGATGCTTGGCTCCGCCGTAGACATTGGCGGTGTCCACGAAGTTGATTCCGGAATCGACGGCTGAATCCATGATGGAGTGCGCAACGGATTCTTCGGTCTGCGGGCCGAAATTCATGGTTCCGAGGCACAAACGGGAAACTTTCAGGCCCGAACGGCCTAACTGGGTGTATTGCATTGCCTGGTTCCTTCGCTTCCTGTTGGCGGTTTCTACATTTGGCTGAACGACGCGACGGCGGGATCGGCGCCGATGCGCGCACCGCCGTCGAGCGCGCTGATCGCTGCCAGTTCGCTTGAGGTGAGCTGCAACGATGCCGCCTCGAGGTTCTGCCGGATCCGCTCCGGGTGGACCGACTTGGGAATCACGATGTTTCCGCTGGCGAGGTGCCACGCCAGGACGACCTGCCCGGGAGTCACGCCACGCTTCGCTGCCACCTCGGTGACGGCCGGTTCGTTCAGGTCCGACCCCTGCCCGAGTGGACTGTACGCCTCGACGGCAATCCCGTGCGAGCGGCTCTTGGCGGCAACCTCAGTTTGTTGGAAGGTGGGGTGCAGTTCGATCTGGTTGACCGCCGGAACGACTTCGGCCGAGTCCAGGAGGGTGCGGAGGTGGTCCGTCAGGAAGTTGGAGACGCCGATTGCCCGCGCGCCGCCGTCGGAATGGATCTTTTCGAGGGCTTTCCACGCGTCCACGAAGAGGCCTTGGGAGGGAACCGGCCAGTGGATCAAGTAGAGGTCGATGACGTCGAGGCCGAGTTCGCGGCGGCTGTTGTCGAACGCGGCGGCGGCCTGGCCCTGTTCGCCGTTGCGTAATTTGGTGGTGATGAAGAGTTCTTCGCGCGCGATGCCCGAGGCTCTGATGGCCGCACCGACGCCCGATTCGTTCCTATACGCGGCGGCCGTGTCGATGTGCCGGTAGCCGGCTTCCAGTGCGGCTTCCACAGCCTTCTGGGTTTCGGCGGGCGGAACCTGGAATACTCCGAAACCGAGCTGCGGGATGGTGACCGAGTTGTTCAGGACGAGCCTTGGTACGGAGGAATTTCGGGAGTTGGACATGTCCGGCCCTTTCGTCGCGAGGGGGGATTGCTCTCTCGAGCCTATACACAAACTCTGGGGTTTAGCGTGCGGCATGCATGGCCTCGTGGATCTGCAGGGCGAACCAGAGCTGGGCCAATGTTGACGTTTCGGTCATATCCAGCCCCGTCAATTCGCTGATTTTGCGGATTCGGTAAATGACGGTTTGGCGATGCGCGAAAAGTGCCGAAGCTGTTTTTTGCCATGATCTTTGGGTGTCCAGATAGGTCCTCAATGTCACGAGCAAGTCGCCTTCCTGGCTCTGTTCGTACGCGAAGATCGGACCGAGCAGCCGTTCGACCAGCGCCGTCCCTTCCTCGAAACTCGTCAGCCCCAACCAGGAAGGTCCCTCCGCGTAACGGGCCAGCCTCATGGCATTGCCCTTGGCAGAGCCGAGCGCCCAGAGGGATTCCTGCAAGGCGCGCTGGATGCCGCCCGCGGATGTTGGCGAGCTGACGCCGATTCGAGTCTCGGGCCCTGCGCAGTGGACCAAGGCGTCGTCCGTCACGTTCGCGGCTACCGCCACATGAAGAGTGTTGAAGCGTTGGAGGCACGCGGCCGGAAAACCGTGGCGCCACAGTTCCGTGTGGACGTTCGCCAGCCGCTCGCCGTCGTCGGCTGCTATGGAAGCAACCACGAAAGCCTGCGGCGCAACACCGAAAGCCGCAAGGCGGCTCTCCAGTTCCGCTGTTCCCAGGCGTCCGTCCACGGCTTGCAAGAGGAATTCGCTCGCCAGCCGGTGCCTGCTTTCAAGGGACATGACTTTTCGTGAGAGCTCAAGTCCCAGCACGGTCGCCGCGTGCAGGAGTACGACGGCGTCAGGGTGCGGATCGCTCTTTGGCAGCACAAGCAGCAGGGCGTTGGGGTGGGTCGGAATATCCATCATCAGCACGTGCCGCTCGCGGAGCCGATGCCACTGGAACTTCTTTCCAGCCAAGGACAGTCGGCCGGTCAGGGGGGTCAATTCCGCCTGGAGGAACACCGGCAACGGTTGGCCGTCCGGATGCCATGGATGCAGGCACCGCCGGTCCACCACGAACAGGTCCGCATCGAGTTCGGCCGAAAGCCCGCGGATGAGGCCTTGTAGTTGGTCCTCGGAAGATCCTGTGGTCCGGAGCAGGTCGTAGATCCGGGCCGTTTGGCGCAGGCGCCGCGATTCTTCCAGCAGGGAGGATTCGGCCACCGTTCGCGCGATCGCAATGAATGGAAGCGGGTACGGCACATTGATCAGCGGAAGCGGGAGCCGCTCGCAAGCTTCGAGGAATTCGGGCTGCAACGGCGGGGCGTGCATCTTTTCGCCGATGGCCAACGCGCTCGCCCCCGCATCCACCAGCGCTTGGGCGAGCTCCACTTGGCCCGGCGCGTCCGCCGGGATGGACAGGCCGTTTGTCATCATCAGCTCGCCGCCGGTGACCCATTCCCAAAGCCTGGGCAAATCGGATGTATGCGCCCATGTGATCCGGTTCCCGCTGCCTGCTGATCCGGCCATCAGCGTGAGGCCCAGTTGGGGCTCCGCGATGAGCTCGGCAACGGTGATTGTCATGGAATTGCGCTCCCAGCCTTGGTTTTTCGGCCTGCCTCGCAGCGCTTAGACATTTGTATAAGCGCCTCGGCCATTTGTAGTCAATCTACCGCTATACGAAGTGATCGGCGTCACCAAGAATTGGATTACTTACTTCCCGCTCAACGGCGAGCACTCAACCTCCAACCCCACCCGACCACCGAAACGCCGCCGACGAAGACGCCAGGCAGCGAAGCAAACGAAGGATTCCGGCATGACAACGCACCAGCCAATTGGCCCCGTCGACGCGACCAAAGTACCGCGCTACGCGGGTCTCGGCACGTTCGCCAGATTGCCCCAAATCGATCGCGTCCCGGACTACGACATTGCGATCGTCGGCGTACCGTTCGACGGCGGAACCTCCTTCCGCCCAGGCGCCCGCTTTGGTCCGGCGGCGGTTCGCGAGGCTTCGCGGCTCCTGCGTCCCGGGTACCACCCCGAATTGGACGTTGAGCCCGTCTATGAAGTCCAGGTCGTGGACGCCGGAGACATCGCCTGCACGCCGTATGACATCACCCGGGCAGTCCGCGAAATCGAGGAGCAGGCGCTTCCGCTGATCAGCGAGGACAAGAAGCTCATCTCGATCGGCGGTGACCACACCATCGCCCTTCCGATGCTGCGGGCGCTGAACACGGTCCACGGGCCGGTGGCGCTGTTGCACTTCGACGCACACCTCGATACCTGGGACACATACTTCGACCAGCCCATCACCCACGGGACCATCTTCCGGAGGGCCTTCGAGGAAGGCCTGCTGGTGGAAGACAAGTCCATGCATGTCGGCATCCGCGGGCCGGTTTATGACCGTAACGATTTCCTCCGCGACCACGAATTCGGATTCCAGATCATCCGTTGTTCCGACTTGGACGTCATCGGCGTTCCGGCAGCAATTGAGAAGGTCAAGGAGCGTCTCGGCGACACCCCGGTCTACGTCTCCATCGACATCGACGTCCTGGACCCGTCGTACGCTCCCGGCACCGGGACTCCTGAGATGGGAGGGCTCCACTCCCGCGAACTCCTTGCGCTGCTCCGCGGGCTGGACGGCATCAACATCGTGGGTGCCGACGTCGTCGAAGTCGCACCCGCCTACGACCACGCCGACATCACCACGGTGGCTGCGGCTACCCTCGTCTTCGACCTGCTCGCGCTCATGGTGAACCGCGGCAAGGCCCCTGCCACCGCTGCCCGCGAATTGCAAACAGCTTCTTGGACCGCGTCATGACCACGCGAAGCAACCCCGCTGCCGCCACCGAAGTGCCACGGCTGGAGGACAAGACCATCCAGCCCATCCCGGCGGACGAACGCCACGGAAAAGCCCGGGACCTCTTCACCATCTGGTTCGGTTCCAACATCATGATCATGACCATCGTGACGGGCGGCCTCGCCACCACGGTGTTCGGCCTCAACTTCGTGCCGGCAATTGTCGGAATCATCATCGGAAACATCGTCGGCGGCGTTTTCATGGCGCTCCATTCCGCCCAGGGCCCGCAATTGGGCGTGGCACAGATGATCCAGACGCGCGGCCAGTTCGGCTCGTTCGGGGCGCTCCTGATTGTCGCGATCGTAGTCATCATGTACGTCGGATTCTTCGCAGCGAACCTCGTCTTCGGCGGCGAAGCCATGGCCGCAGTGAGTCCGGTGGTCAGCGTCGACGGAGGCATCATTATCATCGGCATCGTAAGCGTGGTTGCCACGATTTTCGGCTACCGGCTCATCCACGCCTACGCCCGCTTCTTGAGCGTGGTGGCCGGCGTGGCCCTCCTGCTCGCCTTTGCGTGGATCCTGCTCGTCCACGGATTGCCGTCGACTTTCCTGGACCAAGGAAACTTCAACTGGGCCGGCTTCATGGGCACCATCTCGGTCTCCGCCTTATGGCAACTCGCGTATGCGCCGTACGTCTCGGACTACTCCCGCTACATGCCCCAAGGAACCGGCTCGGCTCCGGCTTTCTGGGCTTCATACTCGGGCTGCGTCCTGGGAACGCTGTTCCCCATGATCCTGGGTGCGTTGGTGGGGACACTCGCCGTCGCGTTCGGCCACGACGCAGCCAGCGTCGATATTGTCGGCAGCATCGGAGCAATGCTCCAGCCGTGGACCATCGCGGTCATTGGAATCTTCTGCCTCGGCGTGGCCGCGTCCAACGCGATGAACCTTTATTGCGGTGTCCTGTGCACCCTCACCATTGGGCAGACATTCAAGCCAAGCTGGTTGCCGCGCGCCAAGACCCGGACCATCGGGGCCATCATCATCTTCCTGCTTGCCCTCCTGATCGCATTGTTCGCCCGTGACAACTTCATCCTCTTCTACACGAACTTCCTCTCCTTCCTCATGTACGTCCTGGTCCCGTGGACAGCCATCAACCTGGTGGACTATTACCTTCTCCGCCACGGCGACTACCGGGTTGAGGACTTCTTCAAGCGCGACGGCGGTGTGTACGGACGGTTCAATTGGGTCGCCATCGGCGCATACATAGCAGGCGCACTGATCCAGGTTCCGTTCTCGGCAACCGCGATCTTCACCGGTCCCGTCGCTGCCGCGATGGGTGGAGTGGACATCTCCTGGCTCGTCGGCCTGCTGGTTGTTGCCCCGCTCTACTACTTCTCGGCACGGATCTTCCGGAAGAAGTCCGATCCCGCCCCCGTCCACACCCCGGTCCTCGCGACCGACCTCGTCTGAAAGCGAAAGTCATGACAGTCTCCAACACCGTACAGTTCACCGTCCGGCGGGCCGCCGCGGACAACAGCCCGGGGAATGAGCGCCTTGCCGCCGTATTGCCACCCGCCGGCCACTTCATTGGCGGCTCGTTCGTTTCGGGTTCCTCAGGCGAGTTCATCGACGTCGTAGATCCCGCCACTGAGCAGGTCATCGCGACGGTGCCCGCCGGAACAGCCGAAGACGCAGACGTTGCCATTGAAGCCGCCGTCGCAGCCCAGAAGACCTGGGGCACCACAACGCCGAAGGAACGGTCCGAGGTGTTGTACCTCATCGCGGACATCATCGAGGCAAACCGGGAGGCCTTTGAGGCCATCGAGTCAGCCAATACCGGAAAGCCGGGAGCCGTCGCTGAAGACGATGTCACCAGCACCATTGACACCTTCCGGTTCATGGCCGGCGCTTCCCGCGCGCTGACCTCAATGGCAGGCGGGGATTACGCAACCGGACATACTTCGGTGATCCTCCGGGAACCGGTGGGCGTGGTGGGTGTCATTACCCCATGGAACTACCCGCTGCTCATGGCCGCGTGGAAGATCGCGCCTATCCTGGCTGCTGGAAACAGCATCGTCCTCAAGCCCTCCGAGCAGACGCCGCTCAGTACGCTCAAGCTCGCGGAATTGCTCGCCGGGCGCATTCCGGACGGCATTCTCAACGTCGTGACTGGACAGGGGCGAACAGTCGGCCAGCGGCTTTCCGAACATCCGGCCGTCGCATTGCTCGCCCTGACCGGGAGCGTCGCCAGCGGACAGGCTGTCGCGGCTACGGCTGCCAAGTCAGTCAAGCGCGTGCACCTGGAGCTTGGCGGCAAGGCGCCCGTGGTGGTCTTTCCCGATGCCGACCTTCGCGCTGCCGCCGCCGGCGTGCGAAACGCCGGGTTCTGGAATGCCGGGCAGGACTGCGGAGCCGCCTGCCGGGTCCTGGTACACGAGTCGGTTGCCGAGGAGTTCACCGGATACCTGGTGGATGAAGTCAGTACTTTGGTGGTTGGTTCGCCGGAGGCAGGCGGCGATGTGGAGATCGGGCCCATGATTTCGCGCCCGCACTTTGAGCGCGTCAAGGAATCGCTCCTGGAAGCCAAGGACGCGGGACTGAACGTGGCAATCGGAGGGTCCGCCCTTGAGGGCCCGGGCTTCTTCATCGAACCCACTGTCATCACCGACGTTCCGGCGGGCGCACCCATCGCAACACACGAAATCTTTGGTCCCGTGGTCACAGTAGAGACCTTCAGCTCCCCCGAAGAAGCCGTGACCCGTGCAAACGAGAGTCCCTACGGACTGTCCGCGTCGGTATGGACGCGGGATTCGAGCCTCTCGCTCAAGATTCCCAAACAGCTCGATTTCGGCACGGTCTGGGTCAACTCACATCTGGTGCTGGCCTGTGAGGTGCCGTGGGGCGGCTTCAAGGGATCCGGCTACGGCCGCGACCTCTCCATCTATGCCCTCGACGATTACTCCCGGACCAAGCACGTGATGATCAACCACGGCGCATGAGCATCCAGACAAGCATCGGAGTCCAGCAATGACCACCAGCAACCTCCACCGCCTCGGGTCCCCGGAACGTGCGGCCACTCCTTCGATCCCTTTCGGAACCGACGTTACCTGGACCAACTGGGGCGGCAACCAAAGCGCGACGCCCGCCTTCACGGTCCGGCCGCGGACCGAACAAGAAGCGCTCGACGCCGTCCGTTTCGCCATCCGCGAGGGCTTGCCTGTGCGGGCGGTCGGCTCGGGACACTCGTCCTCGCCGCTGGTCCAGACAGGTGGGGTCCTGATGGACATGTCCGCCCTTTCGGCGATTACCGGAACTGACCGCGTCCGACGTCGGGCCCGTGCCTTGGCGGGCACCACCATCAATGCGTTCGGCGATCCCTTGTGGGAGCAAGGACTGGCCTTGGGCAACCAAGGCGACATCGACAAACAGCAGATCGCGGGCGCCCTCTCAACGAGCACCCACGGTTCCGGGAAAAACCTGGGCAGTTTCTCGTCGAACCTTCGCTGGGTGAAGTTGATCAACGGCTACGGTGAAATCGTCGAAATTGGCGAGGGGCAGCTTCGTGAACTCAGGGCCGCCCAGGTAGCCTTGGGAACCCTCGGAATCTTCCTCGAAGTCGAGTTGGCCGTTGAAGACCGCTACTACTTGCAGGAACAAATCACGTATCCAACGTGGGAGGAGACCACCGCGACGTGGCAGTCCGACATCGACCGGAACCGGCACTACTCGTTTCTCTGGTGTCCGGAAGACGATTCGTGCGAACTGCTGGACCTTCCGGGCTCGCCGGACCAAAGCATGGCGAACCGCAGCTACACCAAGCGGTACAACGTGGCCACCATCCAGGACGAACGCCAGATTTCGACCACGGAGGGCTCCCGGCTGGATCGCTCCTACCGCATCTACCCGGGCGGGTTCACCACACAGTTCCACGAACTCGAATACTTCGTCCGCACTGAAGACGGGCTGGCCGCCGTCGAAGCCATTCAGGACCTGATCCGGACCAAGCACCCCGATCAGAAATACCCGGTGGAGATCCGCTGGGTGAAGGCCGACGAAGGTTACATGTCCCAATTCCAAGGGCGCGACACCACGGTGGTTACCCTGACCACGAAGCCGGGGACCGACTACTGGCAGTTCTTCCGGGACGCCGACGCCGTACTCCAGGAATTCGAGCCGCGTGCGCATTGGGGGAAGATCCACTTCATGACCAGGAGCCGTTTGGAGCGCCTCTACCCGGAGTTGGACACTTTCATCCAAGTGCGCCGGGAGTTCGATCCGCGGGGCATGTTCCTCAATGACCACACGCGGGCCCTGTTTGGTTGAGGCCTGAACCCGGTGACTTAGCAAGGCAACGAAAGCCGGCATCCGCCATGGATGCCGGCTTTTGTGATCGCAATCGCCGCAAGGCCTTAAAATCACTGTACGACTGCATAACGAATCTGGGTGATCCTAGCCAACCATCCATTTTTTGGCTTTTGATTTCCGATTACGCTGAGTCCAGACCTTTTCGCATTACCAAGGATGGAATTCAACGATGAAACGCATCGCACTGCTGAGGGAACGTGCATCCGCCGCGTCCACGGGCTCCACCGGCTCGCACTGCCCCGCCTCGGGCCAATGGAGCCCCGAAGGCGAACCGCACATTGTGCACACGTTCTTCGAAGGCCACGTATTCCCCACCCACAATGGCGCGGCAACTGTCTGGCGCCGCCAATTCCTGGTTGCCGGATCCCGATGAGTTCGGAGATCTTGGGCCCCTGGGGTCCGAGCCGCTCTACGACGCCGCAACGGCGACCCGCAGAAGCCTCACGGCAGCTGCCGCCGTCGAAATGGCGCGAACTCAGCCCCGGCGAATCAGTTTGGATCCACGAAGACTCGTGGGGATTCGACGCCGGGCTGGTGGACGAAGTCTCCAGCGATCACGAATTCCTGTGGATCGATTTCGTCGGCCGTGGCCGGCGACTCCTCTGTGGCGGTGACCCCGTCCAAGTCTGGACCCGCGGGTGAGTCCAGCCTCGCAACAGATGGCCGCCAGTCCTTCCACAGGAGGACTGGCGGCCATCGTCCGTTTAAGTCTTTAGCGTTCCAGGCGGAAGCCGATTTTCATCGTGACTTGCCAGTCCGCGATTTCACCTTCGTTGAGATGGCCGCGGATTTCCTTGACCTCGAACCAGTCGAGGTTGCGGAGGGTCTGGTGTGCGGCCGAAACGCCGTTCTTGATCGCGGCGTCGATGCCCTCGGACGAGGTTCCGACGATTTCGGAAACGCTATATGTGTGGTCAGCCATTCTTGCTCCTCATGATCGTCCTTCATGCCTGAACTGCTGCTTGACCTGAACTCTCCGACGCCTGAACTGCGGGCCCGGCAGGCCGTGAAAGCAGACTAGCCCAGACGACGGCGGCGGACTAGGGGGCGCGCAGTGGTTCGACGATGGCGGGTGAGCGGGCGTTCGGTTAAGCGTCCAGGACGTAGCTTCTGAGGTCGTCCAGGGTTTGTTGCATGTGGGCGTCCATGGCCAGGCGGGCGCGGCGGGTGTCGCGGGCTTCGAGGGCTTCCAGGATGTTCCGGTGGTGGGCGATGGCGTGTTTCTGGATGTCCGGAATCTGCGAGGTCTGCGTGCGACGGGTTTCCAGGACGCGGTGCAGGGGTTCGAACAAGACGGCCACGAAGACATTTCCCGAGGCATGGAGGATGACGTCGTGGAACGCGAGGTCGGCTTTGACGAAAGCGGTTACATCGTTGGAATCGTAGGCGTCCTGCATCGCCGAGACTTGGGCTCGCAGCTGTTCGATGTCCTCGGGCGAAACCCGGGATGCGGCGAGTTCGCAGGCGCCTGTCTCGAGCATGCGGCGCAGTTCGATGAGTTGCACAGCCACGGCGCCGTCGTTCTTTCCCTCCGACGCCGCGCGCAACACCGCCTCAAGGGATTCCCAGCGGCTGAGCGGATTGACGAACGTTCCGCGGCCGCGTTCCACGCTGAGGATCCGCTGGGCTTCGAGGGTTTTCATTGCTTCGCGCACGGTCATGCGGCTGACTTCGTGCTTCGCGCTCAACTCGAGTTCGCCGGGAACCACGGTGCCCGGCGGAAATTCGCCCGCGACGATGCGGTCCAGCAGCTCGTCGGCTACGAGGCCGACCAGCGACTTGCGTGCCATGGTGCTCCGATCTTAGATGTCTGACATTTTACGCTGGAGGCGGCGAGGTTTCCCGCCAGAACGCGCCGAGCGCCTCCGCGCAAGCGTGCGGCTGCTCCCAGTGGACGCTGTGACCGGCGTCCGGGATTGCCACGAGTTGCCGCCCCGGGCTGGCTGCCACGAAGGATTCCGCTTGGTCGAGTGAACGCACCCGGTCCCCGACGCCGGCAATCACCAGCGTTGGCGCCGTCACCTTATTGGGGACATCCGCTGCCACCCCGGCCATCGCCGCGAGGCCGCTGGGACCGAGGACGTCGAATGGCAGGTTGAAGCCTTCGCCAAGGAGCCTTTCCTCGTCTGGAGCCAACGGTCCGAACCAGGCTTTCATGCATTTGGCACGCGTGGCGTCGTCAATGAAGCCTTGTTCCAATTGGGCCTCGAGCATGGACTTGAAACCTTGGTTTGGCGGTGCGGGGACCATGCCGATCAGGGCCACGCTGGCTACCAGGCCCGGGTAGTTGGCGGACAAGGTCAGTGCCACGCTGCCGCCGAGGGAGTGGCCCGCGACATGGACGGGCGAAGGGTATTCGGCGGCGATCGCAGCTATCGACGCGGCCGCCGATTCCAGCGTCCACGCGAATCCTTCGGGCAGTGCTTCGCCGGGGTGGTAGCCGGGCAGTTCCGGGATCCACACCTCAAAGCCCTCGTCGAGGAGTTCGGCGGCGAGCGGCTCCCAGTAGGCGACCGTGGACGCCCAGCCATGCACCAACAAGACGGGCGGCTGGCGGGTGAGTGCCGCCGTCGTACTCGCCGAAGGTGCCGGGCGCCGGCGGTCCACGTGCAGTTCCGCGATTCCGGAAGGCTCTTCAAGCATGCGCCAAGCATAGTGACGGTTGACACACGCGTACCCACCAAACGCACCCCTTAACCCCGGAGTTTGTGTACAGATAACACCCGTTAAGAGCGCCCGTTAAGAGCGCTTTTAAGGGGCATCATCTGTACACAAACTCCCAGTAGGATCGGCACATGACCGTGGTCTCCCTTCTGTTTGCCCTCCTCGCCGGCCTGCTGCACGTCTACATCTTCAGCATGGAATCCATAACCTGGACCCGTCCTGCCACGTGGAAGCGCTTCAGCCTCACCTCGCAGGCCGACGCCGAGACCACCAAACCCCTTGCCTACAACCAGGGTTTCTACAACCTCTTCCTCGCTGTCGGCGCGCTCGCGGGAATTGTCTTTGTCATGCTTGGGCACACCCAGGTCGGGTGGACCCTTGTGTTCAGTTCCTGCGGATCCATGTTGCTGGCGGCCCTTGTGCTCGCCTTGAGCGGCAAAAAGTACCTCCGCGCCGCGGTTCTTCAAGGTACGACGCCGTTGCTCGCCGTCGTGCTCGGTATTCTGGCCGTGGCACTCGGCTGAGCCGGGGCGCTTTAGGCGGCGCTCCCGCCCGTCAGCACCCTGAAACCCAGTTCCGGATTGAATCCGTGGATCTCGCGCGTGTCCAAGGCCGACATGAACGAGAGGATCTCCTCCGTGATCACCTGGCCCGGAACGAGCACGGGGAATCCGGGCGGGTACGGGGTGACGAACGCCGCCGAGACCATTTCCTCTCCGGCCGCGACCCGCCGCGCAAGCTCGTCGGCGCTGAAATACTCGCAGGCACCGGGCTTGTAGCTCTCGAAGTACGCGTCCCGCATGTTGCCGTCGGGAGTCTGCCCATCCACCCGGAAACGCGCGGCGAAACGGCTGAAGTCGGGCAGCGGAGGCGGGGCGCTGGTCAGGGTGGCCACACGGGCGCGGCGTGCCTGCCGACCACGACCGCCGAGTCCGGATTGTTCGTCCTCGAACGTCTCGGCGAGCTTGACGAGCACCTCCACGAGATAGGCCACCGCACTTCTCGATGTCCCGATGTTGGTCATGAAAAGCACGCTGTTCCGCGACGTTTTGTTGACCTGGATTCCGTGCTTGTCCATCAGGTAGTCGTGCTTGAAGGTGTCGCCGTCCACGCCCGTGAGGCCGATGTGCAGGGTCAGCCGGCTCGGGTCGAGAACGAACTCGTCCTTTTCCCAGGCTTCCGCCATCGCGGCCAAGCCGTCGCGCAGTGGCATCTGGCGCTTGGTTTCACGGTATTGGGAGGGAATGAGGTCGGTGGTTCCAAGGACCCGGAAGTACTTTTTCAACAGGGGATGCCGCGCCACTGCCTGCGCGATGCTCACGGCGAGATCGGCCTGCCGCTGCACGAGTTCGTAGCCTTCGAACTCGACCTGGCGGCGTCCCATGTCCAGAGAGGCCAGGATCTGGTAGTTCGGCGAGGTGGACGTGTGCGTCATGTACGCCTCGCGGAAGCTCTCTTCGTTGAGCTGTCCGAAGTCCTGGTCATGGATGTGGATCATGGAACCTTGGCGCAGCGACGTCAGGGTTTTGTGGGTCGATTGGGTCGAGTAGACCCGCACGCGCGCCTTCGACGGGTCGGGCAGCAGCCGCGTCTTCAGCAGCACCTCATCGCTGACGTGCCCGACGCCGGAACGCGACTTCCCGCCGTCGGGCACGTTTCCGCCGTGGTCGCCGCCGTCCGCTGGCGCGCCCAATTCGCGCAGATGCCCGGCGTAACGGGCCGCGTAAGCCGGATCCGCGAACTTCGCCTCGAGCGAGCGCGCTGAAGCCATGGCCGTCCGGCGGCGGTAGATGTGGTGGAAGGCCGCGAAAGCGAACCAAGCCTCGTCCCAAAGGAACACCAAGTCCGGTTTGATGGCGAGGCACTCTTCCATGACCCGCTCGACGTCGTACACGATCCCGTCGAAGGTGCAATTCGTCAGGGCAAGCATCTTGACCTCGTGGAGCCTGCCCGCGCGCCGGTAATCCAGCAAAGTCCGTTTGATGCTCTCGAGTGGAACTGCGCCGTAGAACGAGAACTCGTTGAGCGGATAGGCATCGAGGTAGGAAACCTGCGCCCCGGCCAGCATGAGGGCGTAGTGGTGCGACTTGTGGCAATTCCGGTCAACCAGGACAACGTCGCCGGGAGCCACGATCGACTGGTGCACGATCTTGTTCGCCGTCGAGGTCCCGTTGGTCACGAAGAACGACTTCTGCGCGCCGAACGCCCGCGCTGCCAACTTTTGCGCCTGTTTGAGGGAGCCGTGGGGATCCAGCAGCGAATCGAGCCCGCCGGACGTGGCAGAGGTTTCAGCAAGAAGGAGGTTCAGGCCGTAGAACTCGCCCAGATCGTTGATCCACTTCGAATGGATGACGGAGCCGCCCCTGGACACCGGCAGCGCGTGGAAGACGCCCGCCGGTTTGCGGCTGTACTGCTGGACCGCGTGGAAAAACGGCGCCTCGAAGCGTTCCGCGACCCCCGCCAACAGCGACAAATGAAGCTCCAAGCCGTCCTGGCGGCGGAAGATCCTGCGGAACTGGCGCGTCAGTGAACCGGCGAGTTCCTCGATGCCGACGCCGGCCACCAGGTAGAGATCCAGCTCGGGGCGGAGCTGGCCAAGTTTGGCGGCCAGGGACAGGATCCGGTCGAGCGGGCGTTGGGGGAGGGCTTTCCCCAAAAAACCATCGAGGAACTTATGCAGGTCCCGGCTGAGTCGCTGCTTGCTCTTGGCTACGAATCCGGGCCGCAAAACGCACGCCTGGATGTCGGGGTTCAAAAGAATCGCGACGACGGCATCTTCGAAGCTTGGCACGAAGACCAATTCGTAGTGGAAGGCATCGGCCGGGCGCCGTTGGTTGAGCAGTTCCGTTTGGAAGGCTTCGCGGTCTGCCGGGGACACGTCGTCGATCACAAGGACTTCGAACCGTTTCTTGGCCTCGACCGGTTCCTCCGGGCGGTCGCCTTCGCGTTCCGTCTCGGCCGTGGGCTCCGCCGCGTGATGGCCGGCGACCCGACGGGCAACCGGCTCGATCAGGGCCAGCGCCTCGGAGTGGTCTCCGGACTCGAGGTTGCGACGTACCTCGGCAACGTGGGCCTGGCCCGGAGATGCCCAGTACATTTCGAGGGCTTCGAGCATCGGGAGCAAGCGGCGGATCTCCCGGGGCAGATTGTTCCGATGTATTGCGGCGTCGGATGGGGTTGCGGCGCCGATCTGTTTGACGGCGTATCCCAGGAACTCCCAGGCGTCAGCGCGGATCCGCCAAGCGCTGGGAGGAATGTCGCTCGCGGCTGAATCATCGGTGCTTGGATGCCGGTTCGGCCTCGGCACTGGTGCCGGTCCCGGTCCCGACGCTTGTGGCGCCGGGGCTTGTGGCGCCAGGATCGGCCCGGCTGGATGGCGAAGGCCCGGAACGAGGTGGGAAGGGGCTGACTGCACTGTCGTCGCGAAATCGGCGCGTGCCACAATGACTCCTTTGTCATGGATTGATAGCACTATCTACTAAACGCGGGGGTTCCCGTTCGGGCACGGCTGTTGCGCGAGTTGCAGTCTGGGGTTCCAGATGCGACCCGTGGGATGTCCCGGCGTCGTTTCTCTACTCCGACGCTTGCTCACGTTTGGTGGGTTTTTGGCGGACGCTCGCTCACGTTTGGTGGGTTTTTGGCGGATGCCTGTGCAGATCATGTGGGCGACGGTCGTTGATTTTCCGATCGGATGTGAGCGGGCGTCGAGGGAAACCCGGTCATAGGTGAGCGGGCGTGTGGATGGATTCGGGCGCTTATCCCTCGCGCCACAGCGGCAGGGGGACCACGCTGCGGCTCCGGCCCGACTCGTCGAGCACGTGGCCGAGCCGTTTGTAGTTGCGCACCACCGCCTGCCTGGAAATCACGACGCTCCCCGGCGCCCGTTCCGCCAGTTCGCGTTCATGGCCTTGCACTTCCAAATAGTCGCGCACCCAGAGAGTGACCAACAGGTTTTGGGCTCCAAGCACTTGTGCGCTGAGCCGGCAGTTCGGGAGGGCTGCAAAATAGCGCCCGACGGCGTCAACCTGGTGCGCGGGCACGTTCAGGATCAGGCTCACTTCCCTGAGCCCCTGCTGGACTGGGGCGGCGGTATCGCACCTCAGCGTCATGTAGCCGGCCGCGAGGAACCGTTCCACCCGCCGTCGGGCCGTCTGTGGTGAGACCCCGCACGAGGCGCCAAGCTCCGCCCAACTCGCCCGGCCATCCCGCGCCAACGCGGCCAGAAGGGCCGCATCCAGCCGGTCCGGAGCGTAAGCCGCGGGAGCAGGCAGCGGTTCGGCCGACATCAGCCGGGCCCTCGCCGGTTCCAACGTTCCGCTGCGCCAATCCGAGGCCTGCCGGTACAGCTTGGTCACGAAAACGACCTCGCGGTGGGTGAGCCCGGGCAGTGCGGCGAAAGACCCGGTGACTATGTCCGTGAGTTCTTCGTGGCTCGTGGCGAAACAATCCACGAAGAGGTCATGGGAGCCGGACACGAGGGACACCGTGCCGAAGGCCGGTTCCGCGCACAGCCTCTGGATCAACGCCTCCTGCTCGCCCGGGATCGACGACATGCTGATGAATGCTGACCACCCGGCGTTCAGATACCGCGCTCCCGGGGCAGGAGTGATCCACGCCAAGCCCTCCTCGGCGAGGGCGGTCCAACGCCGGGCAACCGTGGGGCCGGATAAGCCGAGGACATCGCCAACCCGGCTCCAATCGGCTCGCGGATTGATTTGCAAGGCATTCACGATTTCAAGGTCTGTTTCCGAGATCATGGACGATTCCTTCAAATTTCCCCTGCTCCAGATGATTTTGAACAAATTCGCCTCAAGTCTAGATGACGACCCTAGCGTTGTGACTCGCATCACCCCCCCAAATAGCCCACCCCCGACACACGCAAGGAACCACCCATGGAAAGCAAGACAGCCCCGCCAACCATCGCGCCCGTCGCGCGACGGACCATCGCCGGAATGATCGTGGCGATGGCGCTTATCGAATCGCTTAGTGGCGTCACCCAGGGATACTTGAACCCCATCCTCCCCGCGCTGGGACCAAGCTTCTCGATCGACGACCCCACCATCAACGGCATCTTCCTCATCTCCAACGTCAGTTTTGCCGTGCTCACACCGATCATTTCCCGGCTCGGCGATAGCTACGGCTACCGTTTGGTGCTGCGTTGGTCGACGGCGGTAGTCGCCGCGGGCGTGATCATGATGGCGCTGTGGCCGTCGTTGTGGACGGTGACAGCCGGCGTCGTGATGCTGACGTGCGTCGTTGGGTTCATTCCGCTCATGATGGGCATTCTGCGCGTGAGCAACCCCTCGCACACCCGCACCGGGGTGAGCGTGATGATCGGCATGCTCATGATCATGGTGGGCGCCGGAGGGTTGCTGGCCGGCATCATCGGAGTCGACAATCCGACCCTCGGTTTCTGGGTGGCGGTGCCGTTCGCCGTCGTCGCGCTGTTGTGTTCCTTTGTCCTGCCCGACGCCGGCACGCCCACCCGCGAAGGGCTCGCCGTGGTGCCGCTTCTGGCATGTTCCCTCGGGTTGATTGGCTTCGTGGTGGCTCTTTCGATGGGCCCGGAGTGGGGCTGGCTCGACGCCAAGACGATCGTTGCCGGAGTGCTGGGCCTTGCGCTGTTGGCGGCCTGGGTGGTGTTCGATGCCCGGTCCGGCGCCACGAAGCGCTTCATGGACCTTCGCATGCTCGCCGTCCCGCGAATCCGCACCGTCTCCATGGCCACGTTCTTCTTCGGTTTCGCGTCCATTGGCTATTTCGGGACCAACGACATTTTCCTCCACTCCAACCCGGACAAGACGGGATACGGATTCGGAATGAGTCCGTTGATGATCGCGGTGGTTCTCGCTGCGGCGTCGGTGCTTTCGCTCGTGTCCTCACTCTTGACCTCGAGGGCGCTCCGACTGTTTGGCGAGCGTGCCACCCTGGTTCTCGCTGGACTGCTGCTCGCCGGCGGCTTCCTGACCATGGCAATGGCGCACGGATCGCTGGCCGGATACTGCACCGGATTCGCGTTGTTCAACCTGAGCCTTGGCATGTACCAAGCGGGCACCCGTGCGCTGTCGGTCGAAGGCGTCCCTTTGGAGGAGACCGCCACGGCGGCCGGCCTCAACGAGCTCGCTCTGTCGGTCGGCATCGCGGTGGGCGCCGCCGTCGTGAAGCTCATTTCTTCGTCGTTCGAACAGTCCGGACACATCAGCGAGGGCGGATTGATGTCGATCTGGATTGCGCTCGCCTGCGCGGCGCTCGTCGCCGCCGTCTCGGCCGCCCGTTACCCCAAGAAGCGTACGACGGCGGTGCGCGCGTGAGGGCCCCGGCTGCGGTGGGTGCCACGGCAGGTAACGCTGAATCGCTGTCCGCGACCGCCGTCGAACGCTGTATTTCCGCAGCGCTGGAACGCTGGGAGCCCGACATCCTGGGACTTAGCCACGCCATCCACGCAGACCCTGAACTCAGCGGGCAGGAGTTCCGCGCCGCCAAGCGGGTGAGCCGACTGCTGAGGACCGCCGGCTTCAGCTTTGACGAGCCCCAACCGCGGCTGCCGGCGTCCTTCAGCGCGCGATTCGGAACGGGTGAACTGGTGGTGGCGCTGTGTGTTGAATACGACGCACTTCCCGACATCGGACATGCTTGCGGGCACAATGTGAATGCTGCCAGCGCGGTGGGGGCGGCGCTCGCGCTAGCATCCGTCGCCGACGATCTCGGGATCACCGTCAAGGTCCTGGGCACTCCGGCCGAGGAATCCCGTGGGGGCAAGGTCGATCTCATGGACGACGGTTTCTTCCGCGATGTCTGCTTCGCCATGATGGCCCACGCCGCAGCCGAAGACGTGATCGGGGGAACATCGCTTGCGATGGGGATGTGGGACGTGCTTTACGAGGGACGCCCGGCGCATGCCGCCGCCGCGCCGTTCGAGGGGATCAACGCCCTCGACGCGCTCGTCGTCGCGCAGACGGCCGTAGCCCTGGCCAGGCAGCAACTTCCGACCGGCTCAATTGTTTCGCTGATCGTCACCGAGGGCGGGAGCGCCGTCAACGTCATCCCGGAACGGACCCGGGCAAGCGTCGAAATGCGCTCGCCGAGCCTCAAGGACCTGCGCGTCATCGAGGAACGGGTCCGCCGCTGCCTGGACGCGGGTGCGCTCGCCAGCGGCTGCACCCTCAAGGTCACTCCCACGGGCAATGCCTATGCCGAACTCAAACAGGACCAATACCTGTCCGAGGCGTATCGGGACGCCATGCTGACGAGGGGGAGGGCCGTGGCATTCAACAACGAACCAGTGGCGTCGACGGACATGGGCAACGTTTCGCAGATGGTTCCGAGCATCCATCCCATGCTCGGCTATGACGTTGGCGGGGCAGCCCATCACACCGCAGAATTCGCTGCCCACGGTTCATCCGCCTCCGCCGACCGGGCCGTGTTGGATGGTGCCTTCGGACTGGCGATGGCAGCAAGCGCGGCAGCGAGCGACCCGTGCCAAAGGGAGCGCTTAGTGAAGGGGTGAGGAGGTGGCGGGGCGCCCACCACACTGGACCCACCGACCGCCTTGGCTCCGCCGCCGATCGGACAGAGAATGGACTCGGCACCGGAAATCGGGCTTTCGCAAGGGAGCGCAATGGGATTTTGGAGGCAACAAAACACATCAGTGGACCGGACCGTGCGTGGAGGACCGCGTGATCCGGTCATTGATTTTGCCCGCTTCTTCTGCCTGGTCCTCGTGGTGCTTTCCCACTGCATGATGGTCAGTCCTGTCCTCCATCCGGACGGGACGGTCACCACCGAAAACACCCTCATGGATCAGCGATGGTTTGAGCCGGTGCTATGGGTTTTCCAAATCATGCCGCTGTTCTTCGTGCTTGGCGGCATCACGGGGCTTGGCTCGTGGCGCAGGCTCCGCGGGCGGGGCGGGACCGGCGTCGACTACGCCCAATTGCGGCTCTTGCGCCTCATCCGTCCGGCGACCGCCCTGCTGGCCGCAATGTTCCTGGGCCTTTCGGCTGCGCGGCTTTCCGGCGTCGACCCCCAAGTGATCCAACTCATCGCCACCGGCGCGGGAATGCCCTTGTGGTTCCTCGCCGCGTACCTCGCAACGCAGCTCAGCGTTCCGTTGCTGGCCCGCCTCCATGCCCGTTCCCCATGGTTGACCCTGGGCGGCCTCGTAGCGGCAGTGATCACGGTTGATTCCCTGCGCGGGGCCTTCCCGCTTCTCGCATCCCTCAACATGCTTTTCGTCTGGTGCTCCGTCCAGCAGTTCGGTTTCTTCATTGCCGACGGCATCTTCGCGGGACGAAGCCGGGGTTGGTTCGTGGGCCTGATCGCGGGCAGCAACCTGCTGCTAGGTCTCGTGACCGGGATCGGGGTCTACTCCGGGAACATGATTGTGGACCTGAATCCGCCGAACTTCTGCATGCTCCTCCTGGGCTTGTCGCAAGCAGCCACCCTCCAGCTCTTGCGGCCGGGAATTGCGTGGCTGGCCAACGTTCGTTGGGTCAGTTGGGTGGTGGCCGTGGCGGGCCGGCGATCGATGACTATCTACCTTTGGCACTTGCCGCTCCTCGTGGCGATGTCCGGCCTGCTCCTGCTCACCCCGTTCCCCAAACCGGCAGCTGGAACGGCTGGATGGTGGTGGGCGCGGCCGCTCGTGCTGCTCGCCGTCGTCGTTCTCCTGGTGCCGGTCCTGCTGCTCTGCGGCCGGCTCGAAGAGCGCCCGACGGCGGCCGTCCACGCGCGCGGGCGGGCCCATACCGCGGTGGTGACTGCCGGCGTCGTGGTCTTCATTCCGATGGTGGACGCCGCTTTCAACGGTCTCACGCTGACCCTGTTGGGTGGGGGTTCGGCGTGCTTCGCGCTCGCGGTTCTGTTGCTGGGGCGTGTGCCCGCGGACGGGCCGTCGCCGACAGCCCGCGGTGCGCTTGAGGGGCCATTGCCAGAGCAAGGTTTACGTGCCAATCTCGACTCATGACTGAGTTCACGGAATCCACGGCAGAGTCGTTCAGCGCTCACGTCACGACCGTCAGGAACGACAAATTCCATCGCTACGAGCTTCTGGTTGATGGCGAAGTGGCCGTGATCTCGCAGTTCATGGACAAACCGGGGCACATCGATTTCCTCCACACCGAGACCCGGCCACAGTTCAAGGGGAAGGGATTGGCCAAGGTTTTGGCGCATTTCGCCCTCGACGACGTCGTGGCCTCCGGCAAGAGGATCATCCCGCATTGCCCGTTCATCGCCGCTTACCTCCGGGCGCACGAGGGTTACGAGCTCGACGTCGATTGGCCGCCGGAACCGCCCGTGGGCGAACCCGGCAACGATTAGCGTTCCGTTTCGCCGGCGGAGGGACCCGTGGCCGTGATCGACTGGGTGTGCTTCTCCGTGGGCGGGGTGATGCTGCTCCTGACATGGATGAGCGTGATTGGGACCCTCATTGTGCCGCGACCGCTGCGCAGCAGGCTTTCCCGGGTTACCGCCCTCGCGACGTCGAAGATTTTCCGCACCATCACCATTCCGGTCACGAGCTACGAGGTCCGCGACCGGATTTTGTCGTGGCAATCTCCGATGTCCTTGTTCGTCCGGTTGCTGGTGTGGGTGGTCTTGTTCGACGTTTCGTTCAGCCTCTTGCTGCTGCCGTTCGTTGAGGGAGATATCTGGCAGGCGTCCAGCGAGGCCGGTTCGGCGATGTTCACTTTGGGGTACGCGGCGCCGTCCAACGTGGGGAACACTGTGCTGGTTTACGCGGCCGCGTATACGGGTTTGATAGTCATCGCCCTGCAAATCGGGTATCTGCCAACCCTGTATGCGGCTTTCAACCGGCGCGAAGCGGAGGTGACCCTGCTTGTTTCGAGGGCGGGTGCGCCTTCCTGGGGGCCGGAACTCCTGGTGCGCACGAGGTTTGGCATGGCCGCGCAAAACAGCACGAGCGAGCTAAGCGACCTCTACCGGACATGGGAACGGTGGGCGGCCGATGTGGCCGAATCGCACAGCACCTACCTCACTTTGGTGTGGTTCCGTTCGCCGTCTGCCCAATCCAACTGGCTCAACTCCCTCTTGAGCGTGATGGACGCGGCTGCCCTGCAACTCGCCTTGAGTCCGGGATCGGCCCCGAGCACCCGGGCCCGGCTGGTCCTCCGGATGGGCTTCACCTGCTTGAGGCAGGTCGCGCGGGCAATCGGTATCCCGGTGGACGATGATCCGGATCCCGATTCTCCGATCGACGTGACGTTCGCGGACTTCCAAGAAGCCGTGGAGTTGATGCGGAGCGTCGACTACCCGATTGAAGTGACCGCGGAGCAGGCGTGGCCGCACTTCAGGGGTTGGCGCGTCAACTACGAGAAAGTCGCGTACGCACTCGCCTACGCGATCGACGCACCGCCCTCGATGTGGAGTGGCCCGCGGCGGTTCCCCTCCGAGCCGATCATGCCGTCGCGGCCGAAGAACCGTACTTCCCAAGAGACCAAGCCCGACGACCCGCAAATCCTTGGCCGTCGAAGGACGAGCTAACATCCCTTCCCCTCCCTCACGGGGCAGGGGTGCCTACTTGGCGGCTTGGGCCCCTACCCGGGTGAGGTAGCGGAGCGAGCGGTCGCGGTCGGTGGCTTCGCTGAGGTCGTGAAGCCGCGCGGCCAGAAGCTCGGGCGGGCCGATAAGCCCGAGGCACGTGCCGCCGTCGTCCATTACCGCGGCCTCCGCCGCGCCCGACAGCGCGAGGACGTACGCCGCGTGCCGGGCGGTTTCGCGCGGGTGGAGCACGGGCGCTCCGTCCGGAAGCGCTGCCGCTGGTGCCCGCATGATGTCCTCGCAGAAGAAGGTTTCGAGCGGATCTGTGGTGTAGTCGCGGGTCAGGTGGAGTCCGCGCCGCGCGATCTTCTCAGTCAGCACCGAACGGCGAAGGAACAGGACGGAAGCCCCGTAAGCGACGACCGAAGCGATGAGCAGCGGAAGCGCCACGGCCCACGCATGGGTCAGTTCAAGGGTGAAGATGACACCCGTCAGGGGAGAGCGCATGACGCCCCCGACGACGGCAGTGAGCCCGAGCAGGGCCCAGAACCCCGGGATGACGCTTGGCAAAACGAGGCCGGCCGCCGCGCCGAGCGCACCGCCGATCATGAAGATCGGTGCGAGCACGCCGCCGGACGTCCCGCTGCCGAGGGACAGTGACCAGATGAGCGTCTTGACTACCAGGATGCCCACAATGAGGCCGGTGGTGGCTCGGCCCGTGAGCAGTTGGTCGATGACGTCGTAACCCACGCCGAGCGCACGCGGCTCGATGAGGCCGCCCGCACCGATGATGAGTCCGCCGATCGCGGGCCACCACATCCAGTGGAAGGGCAGACGGGCGAACGCGTCTTCGGCGCGGTACACGAGCCACGTCGCGCCGGCGGCGACGATCGCGCCGGAAAGGCCGACGACGGCGGCCAGCGCCTCGATGCCGGGTGTCAGGTGGAGTCCTTCGGTCGGGACCGGGAAGATCGGGGAGTTGCCGAGGATCACGCCGCGCACCACGGTGGACACGGCGACGCCTGCAGCGACGGGGATGAAGCTGCGTGGACGCCATTCGAAAAGGAGTAGTTCGACGGCTAGCAGGACGGCCGCGAGCGGTGAGTTGAACGTCGCGGCCATGCCGGAGGCCGCGCCCGCAACCAGCAGCGTCTTACGTTCGTCCGCCGTGAGGTGGAGGTGCTGGGCCAGGATCGAACCGATGGCCCCGCCCGTCATGATGATGGGTCCTTCGGCGCCGAATGGTCCGCCCGAGCCGATGCTGATCGCTGCCGAAACGGGTTTGAGTACGGCGACCTTCGGCGCGATGCGGCTGCCGCCGATCAGGATGGATTCGATGGCTTCGGGCATCCCGTGGCCGCGGATCTTCTCCGAGCCGAATCGGGCCATGAGTCCAATGACGAGCCCGCCCGCGACCGGTAGGAAGAGCACTTGCCACCACGGATGCCCGCTGCCGACGGCGACGAGGCTGGTGGAGATCCGGCCGTAGAAGAAGAGGTTGGTCGCCAAGCCGATCAGGCCAAGGAGCGCCCACGCCGCGAGGGCGCCGAGTGCGCCGACCGGGATTGCGAGGGCTGCCACGAGCACCATTCGCCGGTCGACGGCGAAATCGCTCAACGGGTGGCTTCGATGGCCGCTCATGCCACTACCGCCCGGCTCAGGGAGGCCTCGGAAAGGTGCCCATGCAGCGCCGTGAGTCCTTCGGCGAGTTGTTCCCGGAGCTCCGGGCTGAGGTGGGACAGCGCTTGGCGGAATTCGTCGTCGCGCCGGCGGACGACGGCCGCGACGGCCTCCCGGCCGGCCTCGGTCAGGGAAAGGAGCACGAGACTGCGGTTTTCCGGCACGGCGGTGCGCTGGACATATCCTCCCGCGCACAAGCGGTCGGCAAGGCGGGTTACTGAGGAACCGGATACTTCGAGGACGTGCGCGAGCGTGCCGCTGGGTACCGTTCCGTGGTCGTGGAGGGCGAACAGCATGCGCATTTGTGGCATGGACAAGTCCGTCACCTCGTCAACACTGCGCATTGCGACGGCGAGCAGGTCCCGCGTAGCGCGCTGGAGGGCGTCGATCTGGCTGTCGAGAGGATTTGGCATACGACAACTATTGCATAATGCAAGGCTTGCTGTCTCCTACCCGTTAGTCTTGGCCCATGACTACGAAAGCAGATGCCATTACCGCGCTTGTCACGGGGGCCTCGGCCGGTATGGGAGCCGAGTTCTCCCGTCAGCTCGCACAGGATGGGCACCACCTCATCCTCGTGGCGCGCGACGAGGGCCGCCTCCGTGCCGAAGCGGAAGTCCTGGAGCGCGACTACAGCATCACGGCTGAGGTGCTGCCCGCCGACCTGACCACGGACGCCGGCGTGGCAGCCGTCGTCGCACGCCTGCAGGACGCTTCGCGCCCGGTGGAGGTGCTGGTCAACAACGCAGGAATCGGCCTGCTGGAACCGTTCGAGAAGAACGATGTGGAAGACGAGAAGCGGCACCTGCGGCTCCACGTCCAGACTCCCTTGGAGCTCTGCCATGCCGCCCTGCAAGGAATGCTGGAGCGCGGCTCCGGCCGGATCATCAACGTTGCCAGCGTGGCTGCTTTTGCGAACCGCGGAAGCTATTCCGCGGCCAAGGCCTGGCAGGTCAGCTTCAGCCGATGGGCCAACCTCGCCTACGCGGGCCGCGGCGTGAAGGTGACGGCAGTCTGCCCTGGCTTCGTCCACACGGAATTCCACCAGCGCATGTCCATGGATAAAAGGGCTATCCCCGGCTTCCTGTGGCTCAACGCCGAAAACGTGGTCCGGGAAGGGTTGGAAGACAACGCACGCGGCAAGGGGATTTCCGTTCCGAGCAAACGGTACAAGGTGCTTACCACCGTCATGCGGTTCGTGCCGGCTAAGTTTACTTCGGGTCCGGCGCGGCGTCGGCTGGAGTAGCCGACGCTGGAGCTGCCCGGCGACCCTGGACGAGCACCGCCACCGCAATCCCCACCACGGCGCCGATGAATGTTTCCGCGCCGCGTTCGACAATGAGCACGGCCGGGCTGGCGGGCGCCGCCATCTGCGTCATGAGCAGGATCACCGGGGTAAAAAACACCATCGCCCAGCCGTAGTGCCTGGACATGAACAGCTCGGTGGGGAACTGGCAGACGATCACCACCAGCGCGAGGATGACCTGGGACTGCCCCGGAAAGTAATGGAGCGGGGACAACGGGCCCGGGAAGAGTACGACGGCGACAATCGCCAATCCGAGGAACGTCCCCACGATGCGGTGGATGCCCCGGTGCAGCCGGCTGGGCATGTCGGCCCCGGCGAGTGGGACCGCTGCGGCCGCCATCGCCCAGTGATGGTGTCCAAGTCCGGACAGTACGCCCGCGGAGCCTGCCGCGCCGACCGCCAGCATGTACCGGGCAGCGTGTATTCCGGCGGCCTGACGCCACTGCCGGTCCGGTGCGGGGACATCGCGATTGGCCCCGCGCTCCCACGTCCGGTACCGCAGCCATCCGGCAAAGCCGACAAGTATCGAGAACGCTGCGGAGGCGGCGAAAACCAGGAGGGGTATGAAGAAAGGGATGGTCACTGGAACGGCGGAGCAAGTGCCAAGCGCCAGGATTCCGAAGAACGGCCCGTTCGGCCTGAGCTGCACTTTGTCCGCGAAGAGGGATCCCGCGCCCGCGAAAACGGCCTCGACCGCTACGAGGCTCCAGAAGTGGATATTCGCGATGGAAAGGAACGTTCCAATTGAGACGCCGGCCAGCAGGATGGCGGTGGCCTGGGCCTGGTGCTTGAGACGCAACTGGTGCGATTCGTTGCGGCCGTACATGCCCGTGAGCGCGCCGAAGACGGCGTAAAGCGTGAGCTCCGGGTGGCCGGTCACGAGCAGTACGAGCGCCGGAACGGCCACGCTCAGCGCAACCCTGACGGCGGCAAGGTGGTCGTTGCTCGCGGGCGGGACCTTATACAGGGCGCGGGCGTGGGACATGATTGATCGCATCGGGACACCACCAATCAATTCGGCCGATCATTTGGAAGGTACCAGTAGCTCAAGATTGGCGCCACGGGAGGGGTCCAACGTTGCCGAGTGTTTCACCAGAACGGGAGCCGGGCTGGCACTGCGGTGGGGGAAACAGTGACAGGATCGAAAGCATGACCGTATCTTTCACGTGCCGCACCCTTATCAGGCTTGCGCCGGCCGAGGTATTCGACCTCTCCCGCAACGTCGACGCCCACGTGGGTTCCATGGCCCGGTCCCGGGAGCGCGCAGTGGGCGGCGTCGTGTCCGGGCTGATGTCTGAGGGAGACGAAGTGACGTGGCGGGCGTGGCATTTCACGTTGCCTTTGCAGATGAGCAGCCGCATCACGGAATTCCACTTTCCCGATTCGTTCACCGATGAGCAAGTGCGCGGTCCCTTCCGCTTCTTCCGCCACGTGCACCGGTTCATTCCCGACGACGGCGGGACGCTCATGGTCGACGAGGTCGAGTTCGCTGCCCCTTTCGGAGTGGTGGGTCGCCTTGCGGAGAAAATGGTCCTCGCGCGATATCTGCGGAACCTCATTGTGCAGCGCAATCGGTACCTCGCCGGGCAAGCCGGCCTTTCGTGATCAGGGAAGCACGTGCCCACGAACTGGAGCAGTTGCGCGGTATAGAATATGCCGCCGGCGAGATTTTTCGGGCCTGGGGGATGGCTGCCATAGCTGACGATGAGCCGTTGACTGTCACGGAGTTGGCGCTATTCCAAGCCCGCGGTTGCGCGTTGGTGTTTGCCGATCGAATGGACGAGCCCGTGGCATATCTCTTGCTGGAGCGGCTGGACGGCAATGCGCACGTCGAGCAACTGAGCGTCCACCCTTCGCATGCCCGGCAAGGACTCGGAAGTTCCTTGCTGGATGCTGCCGAAGAGTGGGCCCGGGCTGAGGGCCTGGAGTGGTTGACCCTGACTACCTTCCGCGAAGTTCCATGGAATGCCCCTTACTACCGCAGGCTCGGCTTCCAGGAATTGGCAGGCCATGAACTGGACGATGGCTTGCGCGGCATCTTGGAGTGGGAGGCCATGGTTGGCCTTGACCGCTGGCCGAGGGTGGCGATGCGGCGTCGGGTGGGATAAAAGACCGTCGAGGAACTTGTCAGTTTAGATTGACAGCGCCGTTTTGTCAGTCCAAACTGACAGCATGGACGGTGAAGAATTGACTCCTCCCGGATCCGGCTCGGACCCGGCAGTCGGCCTCCGCGCCGTCGGTGCCCTGCACCGGCTCGCCGAGAAGGTCGAAGCCACGAACGTGGCGCTCGCCCGGGAGCAAGGCTGGTCCTGGGAGCAGATTGGAGACGCGTTGGGCGTCTCCAAGCAGTCGGTCCACGCCAAGCACGGAAAGTGAGTTTGCCATGTTTGAACGATTCGCTGCCGAGGCAAGGACTGCGGTCCGTGAAGGAGCGGAAGAAGCCAAGCACCGGGGTGACCGGAGAATTGGAACGGAGCATTTGCTCTTGGGGTTGCTGCATGACCCCGAGAGCTGCCGGGTCCTCTCGGTGGACCTTGAATCGGCCCGCGCCCAACTCGATGCCTTGGACCAGGAAGCCCTTGAATCCGTGGGTGTTGCCCTCCGCGATTTCGGCCCGCTCAGGGCCCCCAGGGGAAGCATCCGGACTACCTTTACTTCCGGTGCCCGCGCGGTGATCCAGGATTCGCTGATCCTCACCACCCGGGAGAAAGCCCGGAGGATCAGCGGTCGCCACCTCCTGCTCGCCCTATTGGAAAGGCAACAGCCGGACCCTGCCGCAGCCTTGTTCAACAAGCTTGGAGTGGATCCGGAGGGGATGAAGGCGCGGCTGCGCAACGCGGAATGAGGCCGGGAGCCTAAGCCGCGACGAGTTCCACTCCACCGCGCTTCACTTTGCGTCCCGCGAGCGGTTCCCGCGGGAAAAGGAAGCGGTGGGTGAGGATGGCGCCCGCTGCAAGTACCAGGAGGTAGGCAACGGACAGGCCCTGCCAGGTGAGCGGCGGCTGCCACGCGGGATCGAACATTTCCGTCCAGTTGGTCCGGGCCTGGAAGCCCACCGTGTACCGGCGAAGTACCTGGAGGAAAAGATACAGGTGCACGCCCACGCCGCCAGCCAGGAGCCAGCGGGAAAGGGAACGCGCCCAGGTTCCGTTCGGCGTCGGGCGCAAACGCATGGCCACCCCGCTCGCGAGCAAGAGCAGGACGAACAAGGCAAGGAGATACCGGCCCTGCCAGATGTAGCCGATTTGCTGGATCACTTGGGCCTGCAGGATCGGCGGAAGGATGACTACCGCGAGCAGGGCGACCCACACCGCAGGCCGCGCACGTACCGGCCGTGCCGTGAGGCCGCCGACGATGATGGCAGCGAAGGCGAAGTGCCAGAAGGCGAAAACAGCCGCGGGCGCCGGGGCGTCGAGCCAGCCCATGATTCCTATGTAGCCGGAAGAGTAATCGAACGTGCGGTCCAGCATCGTGACGAATGCTTGGTCCGGGGTCACGTCGCTGGGGGCGCCCGTCAGGCTGTTGAAACTGTTCGCCCGGACCAGCCAGACAAGGCTGATAGCGCAGCCGAGGCCCATCAGGACGGTCATGGACAGGCCAAGCTTGTTTTTCAGGGTTGCAAGGAGTGGCCTGAATCCGTAAATGAGGACCGCCGCCACTACGGCCAATGCCAACCAAAGCAAGGACAGGGCCCGGGTATTGGCCAACACCGCCCCGGAGATCCCGACCAGGACGATGCTTGTTCGAACCGTATTCAGCTTGCGGTAGTTCTGGAAGACAAGGCAAAGATTCATGAACAGCGCGGACGTGGTCACGATTTCGAGCGCGTTGGGGTTAACCGAACCCTCGAGGAAGAGCACCATGGGGGTGACGGAAACCAACGTGCTTGCGACGGGCCAGAATCGACGGCGCATGGAAGCCGCCGCGCCAAAGGTGGCTGCAAGGAAGAACGAACAGACCAGCGCGCCGATGGAGCGCATGATGTAGATGGCTGGCGCTCCTCCCATCACGCGCGAGGGGAGGCCCACCATCGCGTAGTACATCGGATTGTAGTTACCGGCGCTCGTGGGAGCCTTCATCAGGTCCCGCGCGGTGGCATCTATGGGAGGGGCACACGCCGGCGTAACAGCGTTTTTGGCGCCGAAACACGCCTGGGCGTTGATCATGGCGATGTACCTTGGCACTGTGACGATGGTCAGGTCGCCCTGCTTCCCCGCTGATTCGCCCTTCAGCTCCCCACGGGCAACCGCCGCGGCTTTGATGGTGTGGGCGGGTTCGTCAGGCACCGACATGAGTGGCGAAGCAAAAACCCAAATCATGGAAAGAACCGCGAAAACGGGGAACGCGAGGAGCGTGTACCGCAAGGTTGGGGACGCTCCTGGCCGGCGGACTAAGCCAGGCAGTGCGGGAGAATTGGTAGCCATCGTGCAGTTACGTTACCGCATGGGTGCTTCCTTGGGCTGACCGCGCCCCTTTATCACAACCGCTACAATTGACGGAGCCTTGCCGTCGCTGAGGCGGGCCGCTCGTCATCGGGGGCCATAGTTCAAGGACATTAGAGATTCCGGGGTATTGACCATGGCGCTTGACCCGCGTGCTCTCGCGTCGCGCCTGGCGGGATTTGTCCATCGCAGCCATCTGGTGAAATTCCTCATTGTCGGCGGCCTTTCCTTTGCCATTGACCTTGGGCTGTTGGTCTTGCTGCACGAAGCGATGGAAGTGGACCTGTGGCTTGCCACGCCGGTGGCCTTCATCGCCAGCCTGATCTTCAATTACTTTGTCCAGCGTTCCTTCACCTTCCGCGCAAGGAGCCGGAAGGGCGTCAGCATGTTCCGGTACGGACTGCTGGTAGTTTTCAACATTTTCGCCACGGACATCATCGTTAATCTCTTCGACAACCTCGCGCTCACCTACGCGGGGGGCAAGGTCGTGGCCACGGTGTCCACAATGGCCTGGAACTTCTTCCTCTACAAGCACTGGATCTTCCGGGGTGACCCGGAGACGCGCCAAGAGGACGGGGAGTTCACTCCCGCTCCAGTGGAAGACAGCGAGCGGGCCTGAGCGGAGGCCTCGGCCACCCCCGCGCGTCAAAATCACGGACAGCTGGGTATTTCCTGTAAGCTCCCACGGGATCGGCCAACAGCTTGGGGGAACCACGTGCAGGACACCATCGCCGCCCGCCCGTCGTGGGGACATCGCCTTGGCGGAATCGAAGGCCTCCGCGGAGTTGCTGCTGTCATCGTCGTTTTCTACCACCTTGGCCTCACTGCATCATTCCATTTGCTGACCGGGCCTTTGGAAGTTGCCTTCACCCTTTTCAACCAAGGCCTCACCTTGTTCTTCGTCTTGTCCGGCTTCCTCCTCTACAGGCCGTTCGTTTCCGCGATCATGCAGGGAAAGCCGCTACCGTCCATCCGCCGCTACGCCTACAACAGGCTTTTGCGGATCTATCCGGTGTACATCGTTATTTTCGTTGTGACGGGCATTTTGGTCGGCGCTGTTTATCTCAAGGGGAGCACGCACGGATTCGGGCCGGACAACATCGGCAGGCTGACCGATCCTTTGAAGATCGCCGCGAACGCGCTTCTCGTCCAAATGTTCATCCCGCAATACGTGATGAGCGGCCTGCCCGTTTCCTGGTCGCTCACCGCGGAGATCACGTTTTATTTTGTCTTGCCGCTGGTGGCGGTCCTGGCTCTGTGGCGGATTCGAAAGGGAGCGAACAACACGTCTGCCCTGGTTTGGGGTCCGTTTGCGATGGTCGTCGTTTCCCTGGGAATTGCGGCCTGGTCAAACGATGCCGCAAGCCGCATGGGATCGGACGAGGCCGGCGAGTTCAGGTTTGGCCAGACCGGAAGCGCTGTCCTCTTGAGGAGCTTCCTCGCCCACGCGGATCTTTTCGCCTATGGGATGCTCGCCGCCGTCGCGGTTGTCCTGCTCCACCAACGCGGCGTGCAACGAGTACATACCGGCATCAAGGCGGCAATTGTTTTTGGAGCGGCACTCCTGGTGTTCATTGGGATCGTCTTGGCGCGGCCGGCCCTTTCCCACCTTTCGGGTGTGGCGGCCGCCCTGGGTTTGGTGGCCGTTGTTTTGCCTTCGTCCAGCCGGAACGGCAGCCTCAACAGGGCTGCCCGCGTGCTGGAGTGGTTGCCTTTCCGCTTTACCGGCGTGATTAGCTACAGCATCTACCTTTGGCATCTGCCGATCATTTTCTGGCTCATCACGCACCATCGGACTTTTGGGCAGGACTCAGTTTCCGTCGCGTTGAACGGCCTGCTCGTCTTGGCGATTACCCTTCCCCTGTCGGCCCTGACGTATTACGCGGTGGAGCGTCCCGCGATGAAATTGAAGAAGTCGATGGTGAAGACGAAGAAAGCCGAAACGGAGTTGGCGCCCATCCCCAGATGAACGGAGCTAGGCCCCGACCAACTCCACTTCGTAGCCGTCCGTGTTCACGAGGTAAGCGGCGTAGTAATCGGGACCCCCGGCGTGGGGGTAGCGACTTTCGAACATTTCGTACCACCCGGAATCTGCGCCCTGCTGCCGGAGCCGGTCAACGTTTTGCTTGCTGCCCGCGTGGAAGGCGAGGTGGTTGAGTCCGGGTTCGGTCCGGCGGTGAGTGCTCCCCGTGAGTGCCGGAGACTGTTCGACCACAATGTAGGTATCTCCAAGTTTCCAGCTGCAGCCCTCGGGCCACTCCCGGAACTGTTCGTAGCCCAACTCCGACAATAGCCAGCCCCACTCCTCTTGTGCCCGGCCAATGTGGGGCACCCAGATCTCGACGTGGTGCAGCGATCCTGCTGGTACTTCAGCCATGCCGTGAGTCTACGTTCGCTTGGCATCCGGCGGAATGGCCCGCCGGAACGGCCCATTGGAATGGCCCGCCGGAACGGTCAGGCAGCGGGCAGTTCAACCACGAACGCAGCCCCGCCCTCGAGCGCGGCGCGGACGCTGATCCGGCCGCCCAGCCGCCCCACGATCCGTGCTGCGATCGACAGACCCAATCCGCTGCCGACAGGACGTTCGCCGCGGTACCGGGCAAAGAGCGCACCCCGGTCGAACGCGACGGCGGCATCGGCTTCCGTGAGCCCCGGCCCGCCGTCGCGCACTTCCACGGTGAGAACGGGTGAGCCGGGCGCGGTCGTGTACGCCGCGAGGACCACGGGCGAGCCTTCCGGAGTGACCCGAAGGGCGTTTTCCAACAGTCCGTCCACCACTTGGCGCAGTCGCTGGCCGTCAGTGCGGACAATCAGCGCACCCTGCGGCAATTCGAGTCGTCCCGCTATTCCGTTCCGGGAGCACACGGCTTGCCATGCTTGCCAGCTCTCGCGCAGGATCAGGGCTGCGTCCACGGGCTGTCTGTCCACTCGGAAGTCGTCGGATTCGAGCCGGGCGAGCTCGAGGAGGTCGCGGACGAAGCGGTCCAGGCGGTTGGTTTCCGCCACCAAGGTCCGTCCCACGCCCGCGACGTCGGAGCCGGTCACGACGCCGTCGGCGAGGGCCTCGGCATAGCCGCGCAGCGCGGTCAGGGGAGTCCGGAACTCATGCGAAATGGACAGCAGGAATTCGCGCTGCCGTCCCTCGCTGGTGCGGAGCGCGGCGTCGAGGGCGCCCAAGGCCTGCGAGACTTCCACCACCTCGGCCGGCCCTCCGGCGGCCACCTCCACGGAACGTTCTCCGGCCGCGAGCCGGTGGGCGGATTGGGCCGTGCGCACCAGCGGGCGGCTCAGCCACTGCGCCAAAAGTGCTCCCGCGACGATCGCGAACACCAAGCAGACCGCGAGGGCGATCAGCATCCGGCTCAGGAGGGGCGCCGCTGCCGCGCGGATTTCGGACACCGGTTGCGCAAGGACCACCCCTCCGCCGTTTGTCAGTGGCCGCGCCTCGAGGACCACGGTGTTCTGCGGGCCGTCCACGGTTTTCGAAACAGACTTGCCGGACTGCACGTCAGCCACTGTCTTCGCGTCCACGAGCCTTGCCCCGCCACCGGTGACGCGACCATCGGAGCTGATTGCCGCGAGTCGCGCGCCGTGGGTGAGCAGGTCGGCGCGAAGGTCCTGGAAACCCCCAAGGCTGGTCTGCTTGCTCAGCGAATCGGCCTCGACGGCAAGGTACTTCTTCGCTTCGTCGACGGCCGTCGCATTCACGAGTTGGGCGGCCAAAAGGCCCGCGAGTACGACGGCGACCGTCGCCACCGCGGCGATGATCGCCGTCGTGCGTCCCGCGAGTGTGCCGAGCCAGCGTTTCACGTGGAGCCTCCGGCGGCAGGGCGGTCGTCTGCGACCACCGAGTATCCGACGCCGCGGCTCGTCGCGATGGGGGAGTATTCGCCAAGCTTTGCGCGCAATTGCGCGATGTGGACATCTACTGTCCGTCCGGCCGCGTAGCTTGCTTGGCCCCAGACCGCGGAAAGGAGCTGCTCACGGGAAAAGACGCGACCGGGTTGGGCCATGAGGTAGGCGAGGAGGTCGAATTCGGTGGCGGTCAAGGTGATGTGGCTGGCGCCGGCCCGCGCTGTCCGGTTCAACGGATCGAGTTCCACCGCGCCAACAACAAGCGGTTTGGGACGGACCATCCCTTCCGTGCGCCGCAGGACGGCCTTGACGCGGGCCACGAGCTCCGACGGCGAAAACGGCTTGGTCAGGTAATCGTCCGCGCCCAATTCCAGCCCGAGCACGCGGTCGACTTCCTCATCCCGCGCGGTCACGAACAGCACCGGCGTCCAGTCCTCGGCCAAGCGGAGCTGCCTGCACAATTCGATTCCGTCCATGCCGGGCAGCCCGACGTCGAGGATCACCGCCACCGGCTTGAGGCGCCTGATCTGCGCGAGAGCGGAAATCCCGTCGCGCTCCACATGCACTCCGAACCCCGCACGGCCCAAATAGAGGCGCTGGATATCGGCGATTGCCTGTTCGTCCTCGGCAATCAACACCAAGCCGCGCCCGTCTTCCATGCGTCCATTCAACAGCAATGACCTGTGCGCAGACTTGGTGGGGGCGGCTTCCGGACCCGTTTTACATTCCTCGAACATTCGCCGAACACTCAGTTCACGCCTCCGGACCAGAGTGTTGTGAAGAGCGCTGGTGGATGTGCCGCCGGCCAGGAACAAAGGACTACTCGATGGACATGCTCCCCATCCCGGGCACCCCGACGCAACCCCGCAAGGGCCGCAAGGCGCGCACCGCCGTCGCCGGTCTCGTTGCGGCAGGCCTCCTCCTTGGCGGCGGCGTGATCGCGGCGAACGCGGCCACTTCCAGCAACCCGGGTACGACGGCGGCAGCCACCTCCCAGCCCGCCGCGGCTGACGCAGTGACTGCTTCGGCGACTGCTTCCGCGACTGCCGTCCCGACGGCGGCCAAGGCACCACTGGCGCGGCACCCGCTGGCCACTGCCCTCAGGTTTTTCGTGAACGGCGACTCCAGCAAGCCGAATTTCGGAACGCGCGCCGCGAAGATTGCCACGTTCATCCTCGACAAGCGGCCGAAGTTCGCGGCAAAACTGCCCGCCGCGCTCCAATCGGACCTGAAGGCACTTAAGGATGCCGCCCCCGCAGACCGGGTGGCGAAGGCCAAAACCATCAGGGACAACGCCCTGAACGGCACCTATGGGGCGAAGATCCAGGCGCAGGCGCAGCGGATCGAACTGCGAAAGGCTAACAACAAAGCTTGAGTTTGCGGGCCCTGCCGAAGGTATCGGGGGTCGGCAGGGCCTCGTTTCGCACAATTTACGGCAATGGCATAGACTGTGGGAAAGCGAAGGGGGCCGTCATGGCTGTCAAGGAATTCAAGGCAGGAAGAAACCAGGCAGGAATAAAGAAGAACGCGGATCGGGAGAGCGTGGAGGAGTGGTTCTCCCATGAATCCTTGTCGTTTTCTCCTGCCGAGTTGATCCTTGCCCTGGAGGGGATGCGGCGCGACCTTTCCGGCGCGGAATTGCCAGCGCGGGACCGCGCCTTCTGGGAGACGAATTCCGGGATTTCCGCCGGGCCGGAAGATGTCGGGCGCTCGTCCGCCAACAGCATCGCGGCGCGCGTCCTGATGGATGCCACATCCCATACCGCAGCGGAGGTCGCCGAGCGCCTCGGCTTGTCGCAGTCCACCATCAGGCATTACCGGGCCGAACGGAAACTGTATTCCTACCTGGCCAACGGGCGCCTGGTATTTCCAGCATGGCAGTTCACCGCCAGCGGTAAAGCCGTGCCCCGGCTTGAGCAGGTTTTGGGGGCCCTTCCCGTGGATCTCCACCCTCAGGCCGTGGCGGGCTTTTTCCTCACCCCGCAGGCCGACCTCTTTCTTCATGGAGGACCCGCCACGGTGAAGGTGTGGCTCGAGGCCGGGGGAGCAGCCGAGCCCGTTGTCCGCATGGCCGCTGCCCTATCGGCCGGCTATTGATGGCGGACCAATACCCGCCGCCCGTCGCGGAACTCCGGGCGCTTGGGAAGGAGACTGTGGTGCTCCCGGTCGGCAGCATCCTTTGGCGCGTGCATTTCACCTCGTCCACATTTGTCACGCCGTGGAACAAACTACGGACGTGGGGACCTGTAGTGAACGCGCGATGGGAGCCGCATCCTCTTCCCGAGGCTGACCACGCACCTCTCGGAGCCGCCTATTTCGGCGATGACGTGTTGACGTGCCTTGCCGAAGTCTTCCAACAAACCAGGTTCGTCGACGTCGACCGGGACGATCCGTACGTGACCGCGCTGAAAACAACGCGCGACGTCCAGCTCGTTGACCTTCAGGGCCTGTGGCTTACAAGGGCAGGGGCGTCGGCGCAGATCGCCTTGCAAAATAAGGACCGAACCTGCGCCTGGGCCCGCGCCATCCATGAAGCCTGGCCCGATGTGGACGGTGTCCGGGCTCCGTCCGCGATGGCAGGGGGCCGGCCGGTTACCACGTTGTGGACCGACCACCCGCTGCCCGCGGCTCCGGAATTCTCGATGCCGTTGAAGTCACCTGCTGTACTGAGGGACATCGTTGCCGCCGCCGGCGTCATCGGATACCAATGCAACGTGATCCTCTAGCTATGACCGGAGGCCGGCGAGTTCACCCGCGTTGTCCGGCTCACCCGCGGTTGCGGCGGCGTCGGCTGCAGGAGCGGCTGCATGATCGGCGTCGGACGGGACGGCAGCTGCGTCGAACGGCATCTCATCCAGGTCGATCAGCGGATTCGTATCCTGCGTTGCAACGAGTTCGCGGGCTTCGGCTTGGGTGTCCACGCTTGGCATGGAGCCCGGGAGCGGACGCTGCGCCGATTCCCGCAGGAAGTAGATGGCGACTGCGCCGACGATTGAGGTGGCCATGAGGTAGTAGGCGGGCATCATGTCGTCACCCGAGCCCTGGATCAGGGCATCCACGATGAACGGCGTCGTTCCGCCGAAGATCGCCACGGAAAAGTTGTAGGCGATGCCCATGCCGCCGTAACGGCTGGATGTCGGGAACAGCGCGGGCAGGGCCGAGGCGAGGTTTGCCACGTAGAAGGTCACGGGGAAAGCCACGAGGGCCAGGCCTGCGAGGGTGGACCAGATGCTGCCGAGTCCGATCAGCAGGAACGCTGGAACGGCGAACAGGACCGTACTTACCGCGCCGATCCACAGCACGGGACGTCGGCCGATCCGGTCGGACAGCTTGCCGGTCAGCGGGATGCAGACCGCCATGATCACCAGCACGGGAATCGTCAGCAAGGTGCCGTGGACGGCATCGTAGCCCTTGGAATCCGTGAGGTAGGTGGGCATGTAGGATGTGAGCGCGTAGCCCACGGTGTTCGCGGCAGCGGCAAGGATCATGGCGAGGATGATCTGGCGCCAGTAGGCCTTGATGATGCCGATCGGTCCCTTTGCTACAGCGGCATCGCCTGCGGCGGCGTCGGCAGCCATGGCTTCCTGCGCATCAAGGGTGGCCTGGAATTGGGGCGATTCTTCGATCTTGCTCCGGAAATACACGGCGATGACCCCGAGCGGGCCCGCAATGAGGAACGGCAGGCGCCAGCCCCAGTCCTCCATGGCGCCTTGGCCGATGCTGAGCTGCAGGATCGAGACCAGCGCGGCGCCGAGGGCAAAACCGATGTACGAGCCCATGTCGAGGAAGCTTGCGAAGAAGCCTCGCCGCTTGTCGGGGGCGTATTCGCTCACGAACGTGGTGGCGCCGGCATATTCGCCGCCGGTCGAGAATCCCTGGATGAGCTTCAGCATGACCAGCAGCGCAGCTGCCCAGATGCCGATTTGCGCATATCCCGGAAGGAGCCCGACGGCGAAGGTGCTTGCCGCCATGAGCAAAAGGGTCGCTGCCAGAACCTTCTGGCGACCCACTTTGTCACCGAGCCAGCCGAACACGACCCCGCCGAGCGGACGCGCCACGAACGTCGCCGCGAATGTTCCCAAAAGAAAAAGCGTCTGGACCGACTTGTCCGCCTCAGGAAGGAACACCGGCCCCATGGTGGTGATGAGGTAGCCGAAAACACCGACGTCGTACCACTCCATGGTGTTGCCGACGATCGTGCCGCCGAGCGCCTTCTTAAGCATTGGCTGGTCCACGACATTGACGTCCGAAACCCTGAGGCGACGGCGCAGGGGGCGCTTCATTTTCGAGGTGCCGCGGGCTGCGGCCTTGCTTGTTCCAACGGTGTTCCTGGCACCTGCTGAAGAGTCGGTGATGCTTTGGTCTATGGGCATTTGGGCTTCTCCTAGGGAGGTCATTTGCTTGCGACGTGTAGCTGCCCCGCTCCGGGCAGGGTTTCGATTTTACGCGAAATCCGCCGAAACTGAGAGTTGGACTCCGATTTTTGGGGCTGTTTTGGCCCGTTTTTGTGTCAAATGTCAGACATGCTCATGGCCCGTCCAGCCCCGGAATGACGCGGTTTTTGGGTCATTCCGGGGCTGTGTCCGCAACTTTTTTGGCTTGAGCCCGCGAAACAGCCAGTTTGCTGACTATTTTCAGCCGTTTTCGGCGAGCGTCCCGATCACGACGGTAGCGTCCAAATCGTCCGAATGAACCACCCTCGGAGAGAGCCCGGCACTCTCGAACAGGGCCGCCGTCGCCGGGGCTTGCCGGACGCTCGTTTCGATCAGCAAGTGGCCCCCTGGAGCCAGCCACGACGGAGCCTCCCGCGCGATCCGCCGCTGCACGTCCAAACCGTCCGCGCCGCCGTCGAGCGCTATAAGCGGTTCGTGCAGCCGCGCCTCGGGCGGCATCATCCCCATCGACTCGGTGGGCACGTACGGAGCGTTCGCCGCGATCACGTGCACGCGTCCGCGAAGGGTGGCCGGCAGGGCGGCGTAAAGGTCGCCTTGGTATACGTGCCCGCCCGCCGGTTCGATGTTCCGGCGCGCGCAGCGGACCGAGGCCGGGTCGACGTCGGCGGCGTGCAGTTCGATGCCGCCCACCGCGGCGGCCAGCGCCGCACCCACCGCACCGGATCCGCAACAGAGGTCGACGACGACGGCAGTCGGCCGGGCAAGGCGCGCCGCCTGCTGGACGAGGTACTCCGTGCGACGGCGCGGGACGAAGACGCCGGGGTCGAGGACTATGCGCAGGCCGCAGAATTCGGCCCAACCGAGGAGTTGCTCCAAGGGCAGTCCGGAAACGCGCTGCTCCACCAGCTGCTCCAATTCTTCGGACGTGCCGGAAGCGGCGATAAGGAGTCGGGACTCGTCTTCGGCGAAGACGCACCCGGCGGAACGGAGCCTGGCTGTGATGGCGTTAGCGTTTGCTGACATGGGAGAGCCTTTCGGGATACCGATGGGTGCTCTCCAAGCCACCTTCCCCAGTCCAGCCGTTCAGTTCGGACGTCCAGTTCAGGCGTGGCGGCGGGCTTGCCGGGGGAGGAGGTATGAGCACCCGTGAATTGCCGTATTGATGGGTCTCACCTCCTGGATTTCCTGCCAGCGGGCGGCGCTGGAATTGCCATGGTATCCGAGAGCCCGCCCCGAAACCATGCCGGCAAAAGCTTGGGGTTCCCAAAAAGCGTCCCCATTGTTTAGGGTGGGTGCATGGGAACACTGATTTTTGAGTAAACCTCCTGGTCTTGGATCGCCTGAGTTGGCTTTGATCCGATTCCGTTGAGTTTCATCAGACAAAAATCCACGCTGTTGAGGCTTCGCCTCCGCGCCGTTCCTTTACCGCTGCCCCATCCTTATTTGGGTTTTGCAATGGACGCCGCAGTCCCGACGCCTTCTCCGGCATCAGCGCTTAAGGAGACCATTGCATGACACCGAATACGCCCGAAACCAACACCCAGGAAACTGCCCCTGAGGCCACTGGCATCGCAGCGAAACTGACGGACGCACAAAAGGAAATGCTCGCCCGTAAGTCACGCGGCGGAGGCGGTGCGGGATGGCAAAGCACGGGAAAGGGCCACAAACCCACCCACACCCAGGGCAAGCAAGCCAAGACAGAGAAGAAAGTCCGCTGGTAGCTCCTACAGACAAGCGGAGCGCTCCAACCTAAGATGGAAAATCCCTTCGTTTCACTGTGGAAAGGAAGAACAATGGCTGCGAAGCATGTTGCACAAGGCATCAATTCCGAGGTCGCCAGCCACCTCGCCGAGTCCATGAGTGCGCCACCAATGCCCGCCCCGGCAGTTGTGGCTATGACCCTTGGCTCAGCTCAAGCGCCGACCTGGCCGGATGGCAGCGGCAAGGCCAAGCACCCGAAAGAGCACGTCACCAACCTCGGCCGCGGCGGACAACAAGCTGCTGTAACGGCAACCCACCGTACCGGCCGCCCGCAGATGCCGCACTCCTCGTGAGGCTCTGACGCCGATATTGCTCACCGACGCAGAAAATGCCCTGCGCCCATGGAATTCCATGGGCGCAGGGCATTTTCTGCGTCACCAGGCATTTTCCGCGTCCCGGGGCGGGCTGGGCGTCGCGGGGCTCAAGGCTCGCGGTGCACGTCTTCCGGCGCCTTGTCGGGACGCCAGCCGCGCCACACGGGATGGCGCATTCTGCTGGAGCTGGTCCAATCGCCGAAAGTCACTTCACCTACAAGCTCCGGAGCTACCCAATGGGCAGTCGCTGCGTCTTCGGACGGAATGTCGTGGAAAGGTGAATCCGGGCGCTCAAGGTCTTTCAAACGCTGCAGGATGTCCCGCAATTGCCAGTCCTTGAACCCGGTTCCCACGCGGCCCGCATACCGCAGCTTGTCGCCGTCGGGAATTCCCACCAGCAGCGCGCCGATGGTCCCTTGCCGCTCACCTGAGCCGGGCCTCCACCCACCTATCACCACTTCCTGCATGCGTTCCAGCTTGAGCTTGATCCAGGACCTGCTTCGTCGCCCCGGCAGGTAGCGGCTGTCCGCGCGCTTCGCCATGACCCCTTCCAAGCCAAGCTCCGATGCGCTGGCCAGGAGGTCGTCGAGGTCATGCTCCAGTACCTCGGACAGGTGGATCGGCGAGCCTTTCACCGTGTGCCTGGCATGGAACGCCGCCAAGCGTTCCCGGCGTTCGCGGAGCGGCAACGGGACGAGGTTGGCGCCGCCGTCGGAACCCGCGTCCCACAGGAGATCGAACACCATGAGCTGCACCGGCACCGCGGCACGCGCCCTTTCGACGTCTCCCGGTTTGAAGAGGTTCATGCGCTTTTGGAGGAGCTCGAAACTGGGCCGCCCGTTCTTGCCCAATGCGACGATTTCGCCGTCGGCCACGAAATCGTTGTCCGGCCAATAGTGCGGATCCGCGAGTTCGGGATACGTTGCCGTCATGTCGTTGCCCGCCCTGCTGGTGAGGCGGATCTTGCCGTTCGAGCGCGTCACGATGGCCCGGAAGCCGTCCCATTTGAGTTCGAACAGCCATTCCCCGGCGGCGACATCGCCGGCGGTTCCGGCTGTGGCGAGCATCGGAGGGTAGTCCGGGACAGGGCCGGCCGCGGATTCCCCGCCGCCCGGCGCTTCCGGCAAGATCACTTTGTGGTGCCCCGGGCTGTCCTTCATCAAATGGATGAGCCACTGCGACGGCGATTCCCCCGTGTGGATGAGAGCGAACCGCCGCGTCCCGTGCAGGCCGCCCCCGGGTTTGCCGGTGAGGGTTGCAATCACTTCCTTGCCGTCGCGCCATTTTTCGCACTCGAACTCGCCGCTGTCCCAAATGCTGACGGTCCCGGCGCCGTATTCGCCCTTCGGAATGATGCCCGTGAACTGGGCATATTCCATGGGATGGTCTTCGGTCTGCACTGCCAGATGATTTTTGGCAGGCGTGTCCGGCACTCCGCGGGGCAACGCCCACGACGCCAGCACGCCGTTGTGCTCCAGCCGGAAATCCAGGTGGAACCGCCGGGCATGGTGTTCTTGGATGACGAATATTCCGCCGGGCGGGTGCGGTTCCGCGTCTTCCTGCGGGGCCCGGGATCGTCGGTGGTGCTCGACGGCGGGAAACGGTTCCGGTGTCCGGTTCGGGTCGCGCTTGTCCACGTATTTGGCGAGCCGTGGGTTGAGGGGGTTGCGTTCGACGGCGGTGCCCCCGACGGCGGTTACCCCCGCCGCTCGGTGCAGGTCCCGCGCGCCCCGCGAGCCGCCGTCGTCGTTCTCGTCCCGGATGCTGGGGTGCGCGGGCGCCTGCCCGGATCTCGCCGCTGCCACGGCGGCAAAGGGGTCCTTCCCCTCCTTCACGCGCTTCATGACCGCTGTGAAGTCCAAGTGTTCAAGGTCCGGCGACACCAGTTCCCGCCACGTCCTGGGGGCCGCGACCATGGGGTGGGCGCGGCCGCGGAGCGAGTACGGAACGATTGTTGTCTTGTTTCCGCTGTTTTGGCTCCAATCCACCAGGACCTTGCCCTTGCGTAGGGTCTTCTTCATGTCGCTGACAATGAGATCCGGATGGTCGGCTTCGAGGGACCGGGCCAGTTCGTGGGCGAACGCGGAGACCTGTTCCCATTTGCCCGTGCCGTCGAGTCCTGCGTAGAGGTGGATGCCCTTGCTGCCGCTCGTCACCGGTACCGGGTCGAGCCCGATGTCCTGCAGGATGCTGCGCGCCAGTTTGGCAACTTCCACGCACTCGGGAAGGCCTGTGCCCGGGCCGGGGTCGAGGTCCAGGACAAGGCGGTCGGGCGGAAGCATGGTCCCGTCGGCGTCCACTTGCCACTGTGGCACGTGGATTTCCAGGGCCGCGATCTGCGCCAGCCACGTGAGCGTCGCGAGGTTGTTCACCAGCGGATACACGTTGCTGTGGTCACTGTGCTGGATGGTGACGCGCTGAACCCAGGATGGCGCGGAGTTGTCGAGGTTCTTTTGGAAGAACATCTGGCCAGGATCGGACGGGGTTCCGACGCCGTGGACCCAGCGCTTGCGGGTGGCGGGCCTGTCCGCCGCGGCGGGAATCAGGAACGGCGCCACCGTGGCGTAGTACTCGAGCACTTCGGCCTTCGTTGTGCCCGTCTCCGGGTACAGGATTTTGCCCAAGTTGGTGAGGGTCAGTTGATGCCCTTCAACGTTGACGCGCTCCTTGTGGCTGGTTGCCACCTCTTCACCTCCGCCTTGATGTGATGTTCACTTAGTGCATGAGGGCCATATGGAAGGGTTCTATCGCGTTCGGGCTGGTCAACGTCCCGGTCAAGCTTTACAGCGCAACCGAGGACCACGATGTCAGTCTCCACCAAGTGCATAACAAGGATGGAGGCCGCATTCGTTACCAACGCAAATGCGAAATCTGCTCCGCTGTTGTGGATTACGAGGATATCGACAAGGCCTACGAAGAGGAAGGCCGGACCGTGGTGCTCTCCACGGAGGACTTGAAGTCCCTCCCGGCCGAGAGCAGCCGCGAAATCGAGGTGGTGGAGTTCGTCCCGGCCGAGCAACTGGACCCCATCATGTACGAGAAGCCGTACTACCTCGAGCCGGACTCGAAATCGCCGAAGGCCTACATGCTCCTCCTGCGGACCCTCCAGGACACCGAACGCGTGGCTATAGTGCAGTACGCCCTCCGGCAAAAGACCCGCCTTGGCGCCCTGCGGGTGCGCGGCGATGTGCTGATGCTGCAATCGTTGCTGTGGGACGACGAGGTCCGCGAAGCCAACTTCCCGTCCCTGGAGACTGACGTCAAGATCTCGGAGAAGGAACTCGAGATGTCCTCGGCCTTGGTGGATTCCATGGCGCGCGACTTCGAGCCCGAGGAGTACACCGACAACTACCAGGTCCAACTTCGCCAACTCATCGCAGCCAAGTTCGAAAAGGGCGACTCCATCGACACTGAGGAAACCTTCGGTGTCACCGCGGGCGAAGGAGAGGGCGGCGAAGTCATCGACCTCATGGAGGCCCTCAAGCGGAGCCTTGAAAAGAAGCGGGGCAAGTCGTCCGGTTCTTCGTCCGGGGAAGTCGATGAAGAGTCCGAGGCCGGTGCGGACGCTGGTGCGGTTGCGGGCGCCGGTGCCGGTGCGGGGGCCAGCCGAGGGGCGGGGAGGCCGCGGGCGCGGGCTAAGAAAGCCTGACGGGGTTTTGCGGAGCATGCTCCCCGCTCGCGGCGAAGAGTGGACATGCTCCTCGGTTTCGACGGGACATGCTCTTCGCTTGCAGCGAGGAGTGAGCATATTCCGAATATGTCCACTCCTGGGGTCAAGCGCGGCGCATGTCCAATGGGAGGGGCCCACACGCGGGGTGGATTTCACCGATGGACATGTCCCTCTTGGCCGGGATCTTCGGGTTCGCCGACCCAGACCGCCCGCGACTAATCCAGAAGCCAGTGCCTCAGTGGTTCCTCAGGGCCGAGATGAGCTCGGACTTTCTCTTGTCGGAGCAACCAGTGAGGCCCAATTCCTTGGCCCGGGATTTCAATTCGGGCACGGTCCAATACTCGTAGTCTCCGGATTCTCCCCCTCGCCGGCCTATTTCCTTCCGGCCCTCCTTGGCTGCGGCATTCGAGATTCTGGCGGCCTTCTCTTTGGAGGCACCGTCCTCCCTGAGGGATTCGTAGAGCTCAGGATCCTTCAAGCTCGGGGTCTTTTTGTTCGGCATGTTTTCCTCCTTTGCCGTGATTTACAGCGGCGTGCCAGGCGGGCCGCCCCCAAACTGCCAAGGCCCGGACACCGTTACGACGGAATCTCCATCCGGAATCCACAACTGCATTGCAGGACCTTGGTTGCCAGGTAGACATCGAGCAGGTTGACTGAGGGGTCTTCTGTGGAAATGGGGTCGTAGATGCTGTGGAAGCCGGTTGCCGATATTTTCATTGGTTCGCCGCAGTGGATGTATTCCCCGCCAAATTGCAGCACTCCCGAAGCGGTAGCACCCTGTTGGTTCAGGATTGCCGCTACGTCGTGGAAAGCTGCCGTGTGGGCGTAGAAGGTGTCGCATTCAACGCAGGTGTACGCGATGTCCACCAGGTCATTGACCGGAGGTTTGAGGGGCTCGATGGAATCCAGGACCAAGTGCTCGCTGGTTCCGCATGTGCTGCACCAAACTCGTTCCCCCCGAGGCGGCGGTGCTCCTTGGGGGACAATCGGATCAGAGATAGTCGGCATTGACTGTGCTCCTAGGAACTGCAAAATTTTTGGGTCGAAAATGCGGCCCCCGCCTAGCGCAGAGGCCGCATTCCGTTTCGTTAGTCCTTCTTGAAAGCGTCTTTTACTTTCTCGCCGGCCTGCTTCAAGTCGCTCTTGGCCTGGTCCATCTTGCCTTCGGCCTCCAGGCTTTTGTCATCCGTGAGCTTTCCGGCTGTTTCCTTGGACTTGCCAGCTACCTTCTCGCCGGCATTGCGGATCTTGTCATCTGCACCCATGGAAGTACTCCTTTGCTGGTGATGGGCCTACAGACCTCGCCAGACTGCCTAACGCCAGTTGGCGCGGTCGGGTTGTTCGAGCTTGCGGACGCCCGCTATATGTGGGACCTGCGGCCGCTCATGAAGCTGAGGAGCCAGCCGATCGCCGCGACGATCAAGAGCACCACGCCGACCCAAAGGAGCCAGCTAACAGCCTGCGAGAAACCGCCAACGAGCAGGAGGACGATTGCCACAACGCCCGCGATGATCAGAAGAGTGTTCACTGTGACACATTCCTTACTTCAGCGGGGCCAGCGCCTGTTGCCTAGCCCCTCGAGATGTATTCGATTGCCAGTTCAGTTTCGAACCGTGATACTCACCAGGTTCCTTTACCCCAGACGAGGTCTTGGTGTCGCGGACCCCGTTCCCGGGTTATCCGGTCCCGAGGTGCCGCGATATCCTTATCCTACTACTAAGCACACTTAGTAAATCAAGAGGTAAGCGCACTTAGGAAGTTGTTGGGCATAGTCTTAGGGTGGTTTGAGGGGCAGATTCGTGGCCTGGAAGGCGACCGCCGAATGTGTCCGAAGCACCGTCAGAACACCGTCCAGAAGGGGAAACCATGAAGGCATCGCAAACTCTGGCAGACAATCTTCAATTGGTCCTGACCGACCTTATCGAGCTCCAGCTACAGGGTAAGCAGGCCCACTGGAACATCGTGGGAGCCAACTTCAGGGACCTGCACCTCCAGCTCGACGAGCTTGTGGAAGCGACCCGGCTGTTCGGTGATTCCACGGCGGAAAGAATGCGCTCGCTCCATGCCCTGCCGGATGGGCGCAGCGCAACGATTGCCGGTTCAACCCGGCTTGAACAGTTCCCAGCGGGCCTCACTACGACGAAGGACGCGGTCAAGCTGATCACGGCCCGTGTCGAGCGGACAGTGCAGACTATGCGCGACGTCCACGACCAAGTTGATGAGGAAGACCCCACATCGGCGGACCTCCTGCACGAGATGATCGCCCGCTTGGAACAACTGGCATGGATGATCAGCGCTGAGACCATGACGGCGAACACCTCCGTCACCGATCCTGGGGAAGCCTGAGTCCGCGGCGCCCGAAAAGTAGTTCCGCGGACTCGCAGCGTGGCCCGGCTCCGGCGCAGTCGGCCGGGAACCCCCGGCATATCCCGGCGACGGTCCGGACGCGGCTTCAGTTATTACCGTCCGGACGGCTCCCTGGTTTCCGGCGCGGAGCGCAAGCGCCTCGACGCGCTCGCCATCCCGCCCGCGTGGTCCGAGGTCTGGATATGCCCGTTCGATAACGGGCATATCCAAGCCATGGGAGTGGACGACGCCGGGCGGAGCCAATACATCTACCATCCGGAATGGCGCGCGCGGCAGGACAAGGAAAAGTTTGCGCGGGCCGCACGGCTCGGCGTCGTCTTGCCGAATGCGCGTCGCCTGGTCTCGCGCGACCTTCGGGGTTCGGATTCGCCGAAAACCCGTACCCTTGCCGCAGCTGTGCGGCTCATGGACCTGGGCGCGCTACGGGTAGGTTCCGAGGGCTATGCACGCCGCAATGGCTCGTACGGCCTGACCACTTTGCGATGCAGGCATGTCACGGTCAGCGGCGACGCCGTGCATCTGCGGTTTCGCGGGAAAAGCGGCCTCGACTGGGAATCGACCGTGGAAGACGCAGAATTGGCACGCTTCCTCGAGCCGTTGGCGGACCATCCCGGAAAAGAGCCGTTGTTGACCTATGAGGACGGACCCGAACGTAGTTCTTTGAACGCCTCGATGGTCAATGAGTATTTGCGCCGCATTACGGGCGGGGATTTCACGGCCAAGGACTTTCGCACCTGGAAAGGCACAGCGACCGCGGGAGTGGCCCTGATCGGCAGCTCCGAACTGCCTCCGCGCAAGCGGATCGTCGAAGCCATCAAGCAGGCTTCGGAGTTGCTCGGAAACACGCCAACGATTGCAAGGACCTCCTACGTCGACCCGCGCATCGTCGATGGTTTCCTTGCCGGCGACCTCGAAGACCTCAAGGCGAGGGAGTCCGACGTCGTAAATTATTTGACCTCCACATGAGCATGCCCCCCGCTCGCTGCAAGGAGTGGACATAAACGGATTATGTCCACTCCTCGGCGCTAAGGGAGGGCATGCTCGGTGGGTGGGCTACTCGGCGTCGTGGTCCGTTTCGAGGATCTTGACGAGCTTGTCGAGCGCTTCGTCGGCGCCGGCACCTTCGGCGCGCAGGACCACGACATCGCCGAAGGATGCTCCGAGGCTCATGAGGGACAGGATGCTGGATGCGTCCATGGCGTCGTCGGCGGGTTCGCCAGCTTTGGCGATGGTGACCTCGAGGTCGAGATCGCCGGCGGCCTCGGCGAAGATGGCTGCGGGACGGGCGTGCAGGCCGACGCGGCTGGCGATGGTGGCGGTACGTTCGGACATTGTTGCTCCTTCGTTTGTGGACTTGAGGAAAGTCTAAAGACCCAACTCAACCAGAATAGGGAGTTGGGCGCGGACTGTCTGGCGTGCCGCTGAAGCACTTGGCGCGGCCAGCGCGGCCACTGCGAGGTTCCGCGCTTGTTCAACGGTTACGGTGGCCAGCACCGTTGAAACGGCAGCCAGCGCGCGGGCGCTCATCGAGAGCGTCGCGACGCCGAGTCCAACGAGTACGACGGCGAGAGCCGGGTCCGCGGCTGCCTCACCGCAGACGCCCACGGGCTTGGTGGCGGCAGCGGCCGTGCCCGCGAGCACTGTGCTGGCGGCAGCAGCGCCGTCGACGGTCAACTTCACGAGTTGCAGCACGGCCGGTTGCCAGGGGTCGTTGAGGCTCGCGAGCGGGCCGAGCTGGCGGTCGGCCGCCATGGCGTATTGGGTGAGGTCGTTGGTTCCAAGCGATGCGAAGCTGACTTCGCGCAGCACCGTGGACGCCGTCAGCGCTGCAGAAGGGACCTCCACCATGACGCCCGGGGTCCGCAAGCCGGCTGCCGAGCAAAGGGATGCGAAGCGTGCGGCCTCATCGGCGGTGGAAATCATGGGAGCCATGACCCAGACCTCGGCCTGGTGGGCGGCTTCTGCCGCCGCGATCGCTTCGAGTTGGCGTTCGAGGACTCCGGGCGACGTGAGGTCGGTGCGATAGCCGCGGACACCGAGTGCGGGGTTGGGTTCGTCCGCGTTTGTGAGGAACGGAAGGGGCTTGTCCGCGCCAGCGTCGAGGGTCCGGACCACAACCTTCTTGCCCGGGAACGCCGCGAACACCGCGCCATAGGCGGCGATCTGTTCCTCAACGGAGGGTTCGTCGTCGCGATCCAGGAAGCAGAATTCCGTGCGCAACAGGCCGACGCCTTCAGCGCCGGCGTCGGCGGCTTTGACCGCATCCGCGCCCGTGCCGACGTTGGCGAGCAGGGGCACGCGGAAGCCGTCGGCCAAAGCGTTGTTTCCGCTGAACGCGGCGAGTGTGGACGCCTGGGTGGCCCAGGCTTTGGCGGCGAGGCGAAGGTCCTCGCCCGGCTCGGTGGTGATGGTCCCGGCGGCGCCGTCGAGGTAGATCTCTGTGCCGTCGTCGAGCCCGTCAACGCCGGGAGCCGCGACGATCGCGGGCAGGCCCAGGGCCCTGGCCAGGATCGCCGTGTGGGATTGCGGGCCGCCGCTGGAGGTGATCAGGGCGATGACCTTGGTGGGGTCCAGGGTGGCGGTGTCAGCGGGGGCGAGGTCCTCGGCGGCCAGGATGAACGGAACGTCCGACGCCGGGATGCCCGGCGCGGGCAGTCCGCGCAGTTCCGAGACGATCCGGGCGCGGACGTCCAGGACATCCGCGACCCGTTCGGCCATATAGCCGCCGAGGGCTTTCAAGGATTCGGCAACCGTGGCTGCTGCTTCCCAGACGGCCCGTTCGGCGGTACGTGCGCCGCCCGGGGCTTCGGGGGAGAGGAGCCTGATGGCCGACTTCACCAACATGGGATCGGCGGCCATCAGGGCTGTTGCTTCCAAGACCTCTTTGCCTTCGCCGGACGCTCCGATGGCTCGGGCACGGAGTTCCGCCTGCACGGCCTTGGCGGCATCCTTGATGCGCCGGCCTTGCGATTCGACGGTGACGTCCGCAGGAATATCGGCTGCCCCGGGCGCGTGCGGGGCGGGCTCCTGGACCGGCTTGGGCATTTGCCGTACCGGACCCAGGACGCGCCCGGGGGCTACGCCTACACCTGAAAAGGTCTGCATGGATGTGGTCCTCTAACTAGCTGGTTGGCAGTGGTCAGGCCGCGACGGGAACGCGGACCTGCTCGGCCTCTACGGGCTTCCGGACGGCCCAGCGCTTGAGCGCGAGCAGCACCAGGGCGGTAACCGCGGAACCGATCACGATCGAAACGATGAACATCGTGATGTTTCCAATCGCGAAGAAGACGAAGATGCCGCCGTGCGGTGCCTGGGAAGTCACGCCGCTGGCCATGCAGAGTGCGCCGGTGATCGCGCCGCCCAGCATGCTGGAGGGGATGACGCGGAACGGGTCTGCGGCAGCGAACGGGATGGCGCCTTCGGAGATGAAGGAAGCACCGAGCAGCCAGGCGGCCTTGCCGTTTTCGCGCTCAGCCAGGCTGAAGCCCTTCTTGTTGATGGTGGTAGCCAGAGCCATGGCGAGCGGGGGAACCATGCCGGCGGCCATGACCGCGGCCATGATCTGCAACGGAGCCGGGTTGGCGAGGCTGCCCGCGCCGAGGCCGGCGACGGCGAAGGAGTAGGCAACCTTGTTGACGGGACCACCGAGGTCGAAGCACATCATGAGGCCAAGGATGATGCCGAGGACAATCGCAGATGCGCCGGTCATGCCGGTCAGCCAGGTGTTGAGCTGGGTGGTCACCCAGGCAATGGGACCGCCGAGGACCAGGAACATGAGGCCGGAGGCGACAATCGAAGCCAGGAGCGGGATGATCACGACCGGCATGAGGCCACGGAGCCACCGCGGGACGTTGAAGGTGCCGATCCAGTGGGCCGTCAGGCCGGCGAGCAGGCCACCTACGAGGCCACCGAGGAAGCCTGCGCCCATGAAGCCGGACACCGCACCGGCAACGAAGCCGGGGGCAATGCCGGGACGGTCCGCGATGCCGTAGGCGATATAGCCAGCCAGCGCCGGGACGAGGAAGCCGAGGGAAAGCCCGCCGATCTTGAAGGCAACCGTGCCCAAGTACAGGGCGAGGTTACCGTCGGGAAGGTTGAGCAGGGTGTTGTGGGCCAGGATGTCGTTGGCCTTGGTTCCGAGGGCAATGTCGTACCCGGCGAGCAGGAAGCCCAAAGCAATGAGCAGGCCGCCACCGGCGACGAACGGGATCATGTAGCTGACGCCCGTTAGCAGGACCTTCTTGACCTTGGTGCCGAGGTGCTCGCTCGCGGCCTCGGACGCTTGCTCGGCGCGCTCTTCGGCGCCGAAGTGCGGCACGCGGTGGGCGTGCGGGTCGGTGGAGGCAGCGATGGCCTCCTGGACCATCTTGGCCGGTTCGTCGATGCCGCGCTTGACGGGTGCATTGATGACGGGCTTGCCGGCGAAACGCTCCTTGCCGCGCACATCCACGTCCACTGCGAAGATCACGGCGTCGGCGGCGGCAATGACGGCCGGGTCAAGGGCAGTGAATCCGCCCGAGCCCTGGGTTTCCACCTGTAGGTCGACGCCGGCTTCCTTGCCGGCTGCCACGAGGGAGTCGGCTGCCATGTAGGTGTGGGCGATGCCGGTGGGGCAGGCCGTGACGGCGACGATCCGCTTGGGGGCGGAGGCTGATGCGGCGGCGGCCGGCGTGGGAACAGCGGCCTCGGAAGCAGCTGCGGCAGGCTTGTCGGCAAGGGCGCCTTCGACCAATTCCACGATGTCTTGAGGCGTCGCGGCCGCACGGAGTCCAGCGGTGAAGTCCTTCTTGATGAGGGAACGGGCCAGCTTGGCGAGCAGCTTCAGGTGCTCCTGGTCAGCGCCCGCCGGGGCGGCGATGAAGAAGATGATGTCCGCGGGACCATCCTTCGCGCCGAAGTCCACCTTGTGCGAAAGACGGGCCATCGCGAGGGTTGCTTCGGTCACGGCTTCGGAGCGGCAGTGCGGAATCGCGATTCCGCCGGGGACGCCCGTTGCGGTCTTCTGCTCGCGGGCGAAGGCGTCGGCGAAGAGCCCTTCAACCTCGGTGGCGCGTCCCTCGGCGGCAACTTTGCCCGCCAGGAAGCGGATGACATCGGCAGGAGCATCGCCGAGGTTCTGGTCGAGGGTGACCAGTTGGGGGGTGATGAGCTGGGTCACTGTTAGTCCTTCTGAAGGGCCGTGATGGTTACGGCGTCGGGAGTTGTTTGGTGGACTGCCGGGACAGTGGAGCCCGGCAGCGAGGCAGCAGCGGCACCATGTGCCACAGCCTGACGAAGGCAGTCCTGCGCGGATCCGCCACGGGTGGCGGCCAGCAGATAGCCGGCAAGGGACGAGTCGCCCGCACCAACGGTGCTGACGGCTTGGATCGGCGGATGGGTGGCGAGCCACGCACCGTCGGCGGTTACCAGGACTGCGCCTTTGGAACCGAGTGTTGCGAGTACTGCTCCCACACCGCTTTCGACGACGGCGGCAGCGGCCTTGGCGGCCAGGCCCGGGTCTGCTTCCAGTTCGTCAGCCGTGTGGACGTTTGCGAAGCCCGCTGCGGCGGCCAGTTCGGCCAGTTCCTCAGCGTTGGGCTTCAGGAGATCGGGCTTCCCGCTGGTCTCTCCGTCGGCGTTACCGCCGATGGAGGCTGCCAGCGGGGCACCCGAGGAATCGATCGCGATCAGGGGAGCTCCGCCGTCGTTCGCTGGGTTGTCCACAGAACGGAGGCGCCGGGCCACGGTGGCGTAAAAGTCCGCGGGCACCCCGGGCGGGAGCGAACCGGCGAGTACCACCCAGCTCGCACCACGGGAGCGTTCCAGCAGGAGCCCGATCAGGGCTTCCTGCTCGTCCGGGCTCAGCTCCGGACCGGGTTCGTTGATCTTTGTGGTGACGCCGTCCGGCTCGGTGAGCGTGACGTTGCTGCGCAGCGGCTCACTGATCGGCAAAGCGGCGTAGGGGACGCCGTCGGCGAGCAGTCCGGCGAGGACGGGATCGGAATCCCCGCCCGGCAGGACCGCGACGGTGTCCAGGCCCGACGCGACAAGCGCGCGGGAGACATTGACGCCTTTGCCACCTGAGTGCTGGTGGACGGCGACGGCGCGCTGCACCTCGCCGCGGGCCAAGGCGCCAGGGAGCTCCACAGTCCGGTCAAGGCTGGGGTTGGCAGTCAGGGTGACGATCATGCGACCACCACGTCGACGCCAGCCTCGGCCAGGGCGGCCGAGAGCTCTTCGGATGGTTCGTGGTCAGTAATCACGGTGTCCACATCTTTCAGGGCGGCGAACTGGACGAGGGTTTCGGCGTCCAGCTTGGAGGAGTCCGCGAGGACGACGACGCGCCGTGCGGACGTGACGAAGGCGGCCTTGACGGCGGCTTCTTCGGGATCAGGGGTGCTGAGACCGAACGTGGCATGGATTCCGTTGGCGCCGACGAACGCGATGTCCGGCCGGAGCCGGGACGCGGCGTCGACGGTGGACTGTCCAACGGCGGCCTGCGTGAGTCCGCGGACACGGCCGCCGAGGATATGCAGGGCGATGTGCGGATGGCCCGTCAGCTGGCCGGCAATGGGAATGGCGTGCGTGATGACCACCAATTCCTCATGGGCAGGCTTTCCGTTGGCGGACACGTTGCTTTGGGTGCGCTGGCCGAGGAGGCGGGCCAGTGCCTCGGTGGTGGAACCGGCGTCGATCAGGATGCTGCCGGCGCGGTTTTCCGGGATGAGGGCAAGGGCGGCCTCGGCAATGCGGAGCTTTTCCGGCTGGCGCTGCACGGCACGTTCGACGACGCTTTCCTCGCGGGTGCTGAGTCGGTCCGACGGAACGGCTCCGCCGTGGACCCGACGGATGTTCCCCGCGGATTCAAGGACGGCGAGGTCGCGGCGGACGGTTTCCGTGGTGATGCTGAACCGGTCCGCGAGGTCCGTAACGCTGACGCGTCCGCGCTCGGCAACGAGCTCGGCGATCAGCTGTTGGCGCTCCTCGGCAAACACATACCCTCCATTGCGTACAAGCGATCTGGTACATCCGTGACAGTCATCACATGATGTGGAATTGCTTGACTCTATCTTTGTTCATGTTGCTCTGTCAATAGAAAACAACATAAACAAAGATTGAAGGGGGTGGTTTTGGGGTTGATGGGCGGGTGCATGTGGTTTTAGGTGGTTTTGGCTAGGTTTTCGGAGGAGCGCTAGAGGTGCTCGTGTGTCAGCGGGGCCGGTGCGCCCGCGCTGCCGCCTGCCGTGCTACGGCCACTCGATGCCGTGTGGCCGGGGAAGCTTTCGAGCCACCGGATAGTTGATCGGGAGGTTGTCCGGGTCCGGCGGGTCGGGCAAATCCAGCTTCCTCGCCGGGGAGTTTTCCCTCTGGTGCTTCTTCCTTCGCTCGTCGACTTCGTCGATTTCGCCGACGCCCGGCTCGGGGCGTTGCTCGGGGTCGGTATCGACGCCCTGCGAGTCCTCGCGGTTATCGTTCTCCTGGCTGTTTCTGCCGGACCCTGCACTTCCGTGTTTCATCATGCTTCTTTCTTCCCGTGGTTTCAGGCCCGGCTACGCAGGTATTTTCAGTTCGAAGCTGCAACGGCACCTCAAGGTCTTCACCACAAGAATTGCTCCCTGGGGTGAGCCGTCTGCTGATGGGTGGTCACCCTTCGGCATTTCGATTCGTTGGCGGGACCGCCCTACTTCCCTGAGGGGTTCGCTGCAGTGGAAGTAGTGGTTGCCGAACTGGAGGAGGCCATCCTGTATCCCCCGACGATTCAGGATGGCCCCCGCTTGCTGGACGGTGGCAGCGTGGCTGTAGGAGAACCCGCATGAGGCGCACCTGTAGAACACCGCCAGCAACTGGCCAGGCGTTGATGCCTGGCCAGGGATCTGGGATTGGATTGATTCAACGACGAGGTGTTCGTCCGTGCCGCAGGCGCCACACCATAGCGGGGATGCACCGGGGAGCCGTGGTTCCCGGGATCCCGATGATTGGGAAGTAGCCGACATCGGCTACTTCCGTGCCGGACTGGGATGGTTGCTCATGGGGGCAGCACTTTCACTCAAAGTGAATGGCGCCCGGCTGCTTGAGCGATCAGGCCGGTGATCGGGCCTGAGTCCGGTATCTGTACGGACTGTAGAAGAATTCTGCACCGCTCCACGGTGGTGCGCAAGAGTGGTCCACACTGTGTCCACGGAGTGGGCATTCAGCGGTCACTCCTTACGGATTGTTTCCGCCGTCGGCACTTTTACACCCCTAAACTGAGGCATGGATGAAATGGGTGCCGACGCCTCCGTGGCGGAGCAGCTCCAGGACTTGGTCATCGATAGCGACGACGTCAGCGGATTCCTCGAGGACCTGGCCGTCTTTACCGCCGCGTCAGTGTCCCAGGCCCGGAGTCAGGAAATCCTTTGCGGCATCACGCTGAGCCGGCGCAGGCGCTCCATGACGATAGCCGGGAGCAGCCGGGAGGCCCGGCTAGTCGACGAGGTGCAGCAGGCGTACGGCGACGGGCCCTGCCTGCAAGCGATGCGAACCGAGAAGACGATCCTGGTCCAGGACACCTCGGCGGATTCGCGTTGGGCCGAGTACTGCACCACCATTGCGGAGCGCGGCCATCTCGCTGTCTTATGTGTCCCGTTGGCGCTGGAAGACGGCGGCCATCAACCTTTTCGCGCCGCAGAGGGAAGCCTTTGACGAGGTGGCTGTCCGGAACTGCGAACAATTCGCCAGCCAGGCGGAAAAAGCCCTGCGGCTGGCTGTCCGGATCGGCGCCAGGCAGCAGTTGGTCGACGACCTTGAGCGCGCCATGCGTTCCCGCACTGCGATCGACCTCGCCACAGGAGTCATCATGGGCCAGAACCGGTGCAGCCAGGAGGAAGCGTTCAACATCCTGACGAGGGTTTCAAACGGCCGGAACCGGAAGCTGCGGGAGGTCGCCGAAGAGCTCCTATCGTCCCTGAACTCCGAAGCACCGGTCTCGCACTTCGAGCGGTAGCTGGTCCCTATTGCGCGACGCGGGTTTTGCTTGGTGACGCGGTGTGTGATTGTGGCCTAGCCGCGTTCGGCGATTTGCTTGACGCTCTTTACCAAGGAGTCCCACATGCCTTCTGCGTGCTTCGCTTCCTCGGGGCTGCCGTTCTTGTCCTGGGTGAGCGTCAGCCTGGTTTTGCCGTCTTGGGGCTCGAGTGTCCACGTGAGCGTGTGGTAGTTCTCGGGGATGTCGTCCTGGCCGGAGAGCGGGCTGAAATGGGTGTTCACCAGCCGCTTGCCCGGTTCGAATTCGAGGATGACGCCCTTGTCTTCGTAGTCCTTGCCTTCCCAAGTGCCACGCCAGGTGATCGGTCCGCCAATCGTCCAGTCTGTGGAAGCCTCGGTTCCGAACATGAAATCCTTGATCGCGGATGGATCCGTGAGCACGGTCCACACCCGTTCTGCGTCCGCGTCGATGTCAATGCTTGAACTTGCGATGAAGTTGCCCGTCATTGGTGCTCTCCTGCATGCGTTCGGCGTTGTGGGGCTCGAGCAACCGAGTCTACGCCCGCGGGCGGGGCTGTTGAGCGCGAGTTCGCCGGAACGTTGCGGAGTCGCCGGAGTCTTCCGACGATCCGGGCGCGTTCCGGCGATTTCGACGGCGACGCCGCCTACTATGCTTTGGCCCATGGAAACAGTCGTCTGGTCCAAGCCGGAGCATGAGCGCGCGGGGACGCCCCTGCTGGTCATGTTGCACGGGTATGGCACCGACGAGCTCCGCATGGTCAACCTGTTTCCTCAGATCCCCAAGGAATTCACGTGCGCCGCGGTCCGTGGCCCCATGCCCATAGGCGACCACTACGGCTGGTTCCTGCTGGACTACTTCCTTGCCAACGACTTTGCGGACGTCATCAGCACAACCAGCAAGGTGTTCGCGTGGATCGACTCCGTCAAGCACAACCACAGCAGCGTGAGCCTGCTTGGCTATTCGCAAGGGATGGCGATGGCGAGCACCTTGCTGCGGCTTCGGCCCGAGGGGTTCAGGGCGACCGTGGGCCTCTCCGGGTTCGTGTTGGAGAACGATCTCCTTTCCCTCAGTGAATCCTTCGATTCTCCGCCGCCCTTCTTTTGGGGGAGGGACAAAGGCGATCCCGTGATCTTCCGCGACGCGGTCCAGCACACTGAGGAGTGGCTCAACACGAACACGGCCCTCACCTCGCGAAGCTACCCGGGCATGGGCCACCGGATCGAAGCCCCGGAAATGGTGGATGTCAGCGCATTCCTGAGGTACTACGTCCTGCGCTAATGCGCTGTTCCTGTCACAATCGCGGGTGCCTGAATACAACTCTTGATTGCCAAAATTGTAAGCGCTTACACTCTTCTTCGGCGGTGCACGGAAATGCCGTCAAATCCAAGGAATGAAAGGGTTGAGGCCGTGTTGAATGGTTAAGTCTCATCGAGCGACAATCCAGGACGTCGCAGTCCTCTCGGGCTTGTCTATCTGCACGGTTTCCCGTGCCCTGCGGAACCTGCCGAATGTGTCCGAAAAGGCACAATCGAAGGTAATGGACGCCGCAGCGAAGCTCGGCTATAAAGCATCATCCGCGGCAGCCCGTTTGGCCGGCGGAAGCACCGGATCCATCGCCATCATCACCCCGACCGCAACAGCCTGGTACTTTGCCCAGGCCGTTGAAGCGGCCGAGGAAGTCTTCGGAGACAGCGGATTGGATACAGTTCTCATCAGCCTTCGCGGCAAAGCAAGCGTCAAGCAAAAGTTCTTCGGTGACTTGCTTGGCCTCTCGCAGCGCGTGGACGGCGTATTGCTCCTCAACGTTGATTTGAGCGATTCCGAGATCGCCCTTCTGGCCGCTTCCGGCCTGGCAGTCGCCAGCGTGGGGATGACGTCCGTACCGTGGGACAACGTAGGAATCGACGACGAAAACGCGGCCTGGGAGGCCACGTCACACCTTCTCGGCCTGGGACACTGGGATTTGGCAGTACTTTCAGGTGCCGAGAGCCACGAAAACTCCGTCATGAGCTCGAGCGAACGGCTCAAAGGCTTCAGCCGGGCATTGAAGGACCACGACCTCACCGTTCATCCAGACCTGATCATCAACTCCGGCTCCACCATCGACGGGGGCCGCAAAGCCATGAACGAACTCATTGCCCACCGCAGCCTCCCCACGGCCGTCTTCGCTTACTGCGATGAGGCCGCATTTGGGGCATTGATGGCCATGCGGGAACATGGATTGTCCGCGCCCAAGAGTGTCTCCGTGATCGGAATCGACGATCACCCCATGAGCTGGTTCATGGGGCTGAGCACGGTGGCGCAGCCGGTTGCGGACCAAGGTGCCTTTGCCGCCAATTTGCTGGTGGAAAGGCTCCAGAATGCCGACGCTCCCAACGATCCGTCCAACCATTTCCTCGACACCAAGCTCATCGAACGCAAAACCACACGCCGCCAGCGCTGAACGGACCCCCAACATGACTGATACCCGAGCTATCCAGAAGGGCGCCTGGACAGGCGCCGACGCGCTCCTCTTCGATCTCGACGGCGTGCTGACGCCCACCGCCGTCGTGCATGAACAAGCTTGGCAGGAACTCTTCGACGGGTACCTGGCCGAAGCCGGCCACCCCGAGCGCTACCAGGAGAGCGACTACTTCGACCACATCGACGGCAAGCCCCGTTTCGACGGCGTCCGCGACTTCCTGGGCTCGCGTGGCATCACGTTGCCGGAAGGCCCGACTGACGACGACCCCGCGAATTCCAGCGTGCAGGGCTTGGGGAACCGCAAGAACCGGATCTTCAACGAGATTGTGGATTCGCGCGGCGTCGAACCCTATCCCGGGTCCGTCCGCTTCATCCACGCGGCCTTGGAGCTGGGACTCAAGCTCGCCGTCGTCTCCTCCTCCCGTAACGCTCCCGCGGTACTCAAGGCGGCCGGACTGGACGGCTACTTCCCGGTGGTCGTCGACGGCCAGGTGGCTGCCGCCGTCGGGCTCCCCGGGAAGCCCGATCCCGCCACGTTCCGCTACGCCGCCGAGCTCCTGGACGTTCCCGCTGAAGGCTGCGTCGTCGTCGAAGACGCGGTGTCCGGTGTGCAGGCCGGCAGCGCCGGGAACTTCCGCGCCGTCATCGGCGTCAACCGCGGGGCAGGGCGCCAGACGCTGCTCGACGCCGGTGCGACCTTTGTGGTCGACGACCTCGACGACCTCCTCTAAACACACACCCGTTTCACACCTGGAAACAGAAGGACCCAACAGGCCATGGCACTCATCAGCTCCGACCGGCTGCGCTTCCCCTGCGAACCGTGGAAGCTCGTGGAGAGCATCCACGTACCCGGCGACGCCGGCACGCTCGAAACCCTTTTTAGCCTCGGCAACGGCCACTTGGGCATCCGCGGTGCCCATTGGGCGGGCGCGGACGCCGAACTTCCCGGCACGTTCATCAACGGATTCCACGAAACCTGGGACATCAAGCACGCAGAGAACGCCTATGGCTTCGCCCGCACGGGGCAGCGGATCGTTTACGTTCCGGATGCCAACAACTTCAACGTGGTGATCGACGGCGAGCAATTGAGCCTGACTGAATCCGCCGTGCTGAACTACCGCCGCAGCATCGACCTCGCCACCGGTGTGTACGAGTGCGCGATCACCTGGGAATGCCGCTCCGGTGCCACCGTCACCACGGTGGAGCGCCGCGCTGTCGGCATCCAATCCAGGGGTTCCTTGGGCATCGAATTGAGCCTCACCGCGGACCGCCTCGTGTCCGCGGACATCACCTCCTTGGTGGTCAACCGTCAGGACCAGCCTGTGGAGGACCACTCCGCGCACGATCCTCGCCGCTCCGGCCGCCACGCCGGCCGTGTCCTGGCCCCCTTGCACCTCCATGGCTCGGACGGCTCCCTGCGCCTTGCCTGGGAAACCGCCGAATCCCGGCAACGAATCGGCATGGCCGTGGACCACTGGATCTCAGCCGAAGGCCAGCCGTTCGAAACCGTGGTGGGGGAGGACGAGTCGACTGTCCGCTACGTCCTCGCCGTGAACGAGGGCGACGTTTTCCGGCTCGAGAAGACCGTCAGCTACGTCGTTAACACTGCCGACGCCGACGCCGCGGATCCGGGCGAGATCCTGGCCTCGGACGCTGAACTCGGGCTGGTGCCCTTCGCCGAAATCCTGGCCGAAAGCGCAAGGCACTACAGCGAGTACTGGTCGACGGCGGATATCACCATCGGCGGTCAGCCGGAACAGCAGCAGGCCGTGCGCTGGAGCCTGTTCCAGCTCGCCCAGGCGACGGCGCGCGCCGGCGTCGCGGGCATCCCCGCCAAGGGCGTGAGCGGTTCCGGCTACGAGGGCCACTACTTCTGGGACCAGGAGGTGTACCTGCTGCCATACCTCACCTACACCAACCCTGCAGCGGCCCGGCAGGTCCTCGAATCACGCCACGCCATGCTCCCCGACGCGCGGATCCGGGCCAAGGAGCTCAGCGTTGACGGGGCGCTGTTCCCGTGGCGGACGATCAACGGGCTTGAGGCCAGCGCCTACTACGCCGCCGGCACGGCCCAGTTCCACATCGCCGCCGCCATCTCGTTCGCTGCCAACCGCTACCAGTGGGCAAGCGGCGACGCCGGATTCGGCACGGAGGTCGGCGCGGACCTGTTGATTGAGACGGCCCGCATGTGGGCTTCCCTCGGTTTCTTCGGCAAGGACGGGATGTTCCACATCCACGGAGTCACCGGGCCTGACGAATACACGGCCGTGGTCAACGACAACCTCTACACAAACGTCATGGCCAGGTTCAACCTGCGTGCCGCGGCGGCCTTGGACCACCCGGGTGTCCAGGAAACCGAGCGGTTGGTGTGGCACCAGGCTGCGGAGCGCATGTCCCTTCCTTACGATCCGGACATGGACATCTACAGCCAGGACAACGACTTCATGACCTTGGAGCCGTGGGACTGGTCCACGCCGAAATCCAAGTACCCCCTGCTGTTGAACTTCCACCCGCTCGTGATCTACCGGCACCAGGTCCTCAAGCAAGCTGACACCGTGCTTGCGATGTTCCTGCAGTGGCAGGACTTCACGGCCGTGGAAAAGCAGCGCGCCTTCGACTTCTACGACCCCATCACTACCGGCGACTCAACGTTGTCAGCCTGCGTGCAGGGGATCATGGCTGCCGAGGTGGGGTACTCCGACGTCGCACTCAAGCACTTCACAGAGGCCCTGTTCATCGACCTCGACAACACCCACCAGAACACCGTGGACGGCGTGCACATCGCATCCACCGGAGGGATCTGGAGCTCCTTGGTGTGCGGTTTCGCGGGCATGCGCGACCAAGGCGAAGTCCTGCACTTCGATCCCAGGCTTCCGGTGGAATGGGACAGCCTGGCCTTCCGGCTCAAGGTCCGTGGCCGCGTGTTGTCCGTCGAGCTGCGCCAAGGAGCCATAGGCCTCGCGCTGGTCCCGTCTCCGTCAGCGGACACCACCCCGCTGGAGCTCAGCGTCCGCGGGCAAAGGCTCGTCATCGGCGTCGACACCACAACGGTGCAGCTCGAATCGGTACCGGTCCCGCCGCCGTCGGAATTCCCCAGCATGTTCCCGACGGCGGGCCTCCCCGTCATCGGCAACGCCCGGGTCTAAGTCCATCCGCTGCTGCGTAAGTGCCGTTATGAGCCTCCGAAACGGCACTTACGCTGGGCCCCCGCCGGCGAGGGCCCCGGCCTGAGCGTGCGAAGGCTGGGAGCCGGTGGGGACAGCGGGTCGAAGGGGCAGGCGGAGGAAGTAAAATAGGCATTCTGTTTGCTATTTTCCATGGGGGCTCTTCTTTGGCTGTTTCTCTTGCGCGTCGTCGCGCCCATTCCGTTCCCGCCGCGGCTCCCGCTGGCGGCTGGCGAACGCCTGTTGCGTACGGGCTGATCGTTATCGTTTCAACCTTGGTGTCGCTGGCGCGGCTCCCTGCCCCTGCTATCGGGACGCTATGGGCTGAAGATGGCGGAGTCTTCATCAACGACGTGCTCAAGAACGCCGGCCTTCGCAACATTTTCTCCCCCTACCAGGGATACCTCCACGTTGTGCCGCGCGGCATTGCGTGGCTGGTTGTAAAAGTGATCCCGATCGATGGCTGGGCGATCGCGGTGACGGTGGCGGCCTGCTTGGTTGTCGGCGCCGTCGCGGCCCTGGTTTTCCATTGCTCGTCAGCGCTGTCCGAGAACGTGTGGACAAGGCTGGGATTCGCGGCGGTTCCCATTTTGGTTGCCGCGAGCCCTGAGGAAGCCCTTGGAAACCTCGCCAACCTGCACTGGTACTTCCTGTACTTGGCGCCCTGGCTCCTGCTGAAGAGCACCCGGACCTGGGTGGAAAGGATCATCCTGACCGTTGCGGCTTTGCTCGTTGGCCTGACGGAAATTCAGACGGCAATGTTCCTGCCGCTGTACCTGTACCGGCTTCGGGACAAGACCTTGTGGGGCACACGGATTGCCCTTCTTGTCGGGGTGGGCGCACAGGTGTTCACCACGCTGAGCTTCCCGCGCACGAATCCGGATGCGCAGCCCGCAAACTGGCTCTCGGTGTTCTATGCCTGGTTCATCGAAGGCCCGTCGGCCGTGGTTTTCGGAACGGCCGGGCAGGTGGCCCGCGTTGTGATCCGCTTCGGCTGGGTGCCCGTGGCATTGACCGCTGCAGTTTTTCTCGCGGGATTCGTTGTCATCCTGGTGCGCGGAGGCTCGCGGGAAAGAGTGACGGCATGCGCCCTCCTCGGTGGCTCGATCGTGGCCGCTTGCGCCGCAGTGGCACTGAACTTCACTGACTTCTTCGACTACGCCGGATTTAATGAATCCGACTGGGCCGGAGTGCACCTCGGGCGATACGCGGTGGTGCCGTCCATGTTCCTGCTGGCTCTGCTGCCGCTCCTGGGGGAGGTCGTTGGGCGCACGGGAAGGGCAGCAACGATCAGCGTTATGACCGTGCTGATGCTGGTCTATTTCTTCCCAGTCAGCGTTGGCCGCGAGTTCGGGCCAGTTTGGGCTGACTTCCTGCCCCAAGCCCGACAGGCATGCGCACCGTCAAATGCCGGACCCGTGACGATCGTGCCGATTGCTCCAACAGGATGGATCGTCAAGGGCGTCAGCGTGCCCTGCCAGTTGCTTAAGTAACTCGCCTGATTACGCAGCAGTCGATGACGCTAGGTACCCTTCGATCGCGTCCGCGGCGGCCGGGGCGCCCCCGGAACCGCGGATCCGTTGGCTCATGGCGTCGAGATTGCCACGAACAACGGGATCGCTGCTGACCTCGAGAACGGTCTGCCGAATGAGCTCGGGGGTGAGCCCTTCACGCGGGAGGCGGCGTCCGAGGCCGAGGTCCTCCACACGCCGGGCGTTCGCTTCCTGCTCGGGTTGCAGCGGGTAGGCCGCAATGGGCACCGCGTAGTACAGGGCCTCCATGGTCGAGTTCATCCCTGTGTGCGAGAGGAAGGCGTTGGCGTGGCGCAGCACCTCCAACTGCGGAAAGAACGGCCGTACCTCCACGTTGTCCGGAAGTGATCCCAGCTCGGACATATCAATGCGCTCGCCCACAGCCATGGCCACTTGCAACGGAAGGTCGGCGAAAGCCTGGAGGCACTTCCTGAAGAAATCAGGCTGGTCGTTCAACGGCGTCGTACCCAGCGAAACGAACAGTAACGGCACCTCCGACACACGAGGCTGCCACGCGGCGTCGTCGGTCCTTTCGCCGAGGCACGGACCCACGAAGTGGAAGCTGCCATCGAAAGTCTCCCCGGCTGGCTGGAACTCCCTGGGAATGAAGGAAATGTTCAGCGAAGCCGGGGGTCCGCCCATGAACTTCAGGTGGCCCACCCCTTGTTCGGCGGCGAAATCATGGATCAGTTGGCCGATCTTCTTCCACGCCTCCACCATTCCCTTCGGCGGTGGTCCGGGCATGAGTTGCCGCATCGAGAAGTGCTCGTTGTTGGCATATGTCGGAAGCAACGCGACGTCAGGAAGGCCAAGCTTCGCGGCGGCCATCTTCCCGGACAAAGTCATGGCGTCGTAGCAGATCGCGGCAGGCGGATCTTCGGCGAGCCGGTTGAGGAGCGCGGGAAACTCCTCCCGCGCGCCTTCGAGGATGCGGTCCAGCAAAGCCGCCAGGCCGCCTGCCGCGAATCCCGCGAACATGCCCGTCATCGGTGACGAATCGCCGTCGGCGGGGTGCGCACGCCGGGGGAACCAGGCGGACAGGTCCTTCCCGCTGCGGAAGAACCCGGCCCCCGTGGCTTCGACGGCCTTGGCATACTTGTCTGACGTCGCATACGTGACCCGATGGCCGCGCCGGACCAATTCCGCGACCACCGGCAACGTTGGATTGACGTGGCCTGCGGCAGGCAAGCAGACAAAAGCGATATGCATGACAGCCCTCCTCAATCGGGCGAGCCAGAGGGAACAATTACGAGGCAGCGGTTTCGGAGTTGCTATGGACTGACGCCTCACTGTGGACGCTGCGCCGGCGAGACTTCAATCCGGTCTCAAGCTTCGTCCGGACCTCACGTTTCACACGGGCAGCCAGCTCACCCTCGTGCGCTTCGAGGAAGGTCCGCACGGCCCGCGGATCCCAAGGCACCAAGGAACGCAGCGCCCAACTGACGGCCTTGATGACGGTCTCGTCGCGATCGTTGATAAGGAGACCGACGACGGCGAGTGTCCGTTGTGTATCGCCGGTTCCCCATCGCGATCGGGTATTGAGGATCGTGGTGGACACGAGCGCTATGCGTCGCCACCAGTGGTCCGGGCTGCGCGCCCAGTTGTCGACGTCGGCATTCGAGATGAGCCCCTCGCGCCACGCCGGGCCGGCCAAGATCGTGGCGAACGCATCCGCTTGCGCCCACGTTCCGATGCATTCGCCCAGTTTTTCCAGGCGGGCACGCGTCAGGCCCGCGAAGGCGGCCCCGTGGGAGTTGATGAATTCCCAGCCTTCCCAGTCGAATCCTTCTTGAATCAACCCTTCGGCGAGATCGAAGACCACGCCGGCTTCCGCCGTCGCGATCTCCGCGGAAATCCGGCGCCGCAAAGCGCGGATACTTGCGGCGTCGTGTTTCTCCAAGGCACGAAGTTCATCGAGAACACGTGCCACCAAATGCCCTGGCTCGGTGTCTTCCGGAGCCAGTACCCGGCGCGCAACCATCTCTACGCCCAGGATCATGCTGGCCTAGCGCTGTTTATTCGGAATCGTCGGTATCCGGCCCTTCCGCGGGTTCCTGGCTATGAAGGCCGGTGTCATGGGGAACCCAGCCTTCCGTTTCCCCTTCTGCGGGGGAATCACTGTGGTGGCGGAGGTCGTTCGGCTCGTCTGGCTTCTTCATTCCGGATACTTCCTGTCCTTCGTTGGACTGCTCCCGTGAACGCCTACAGTCTACGCCGGGGAAGCAGCGTGTGGCCTAGGCTAGGCGAAGGAACACGATACGAAATTCCCCGGCCGAATGCAGAGGTGAAGAATGGCCAAACGACACAACGCGGCAATGAAAATTGCCCAGGAAACCGCCCATAACGCCATGTTCGACGCCCACGGCAATCCCAAGCCCGGGGTCCACAATGTCCTGCTTCGCGCGGTCGAGGTCCAACGTCCGCTGGTCCTCGCCAACCTGCGCCGGCTGCAACGCAAGTACCCGCAGGCCACGGCCGGCGAGCTGGCCGCCAAACTCGAGCGCGACTACCTCGCCGCAGTCACCGGCGGGGGCGCCGCCGTCGGGGCGACCGCCGTCGTGCCCGGGATCGGCACCGCAGCGTCGCTGGGCCTGTCCGCCGTCGCCACCATCGGATTCCTGGAAGCGACCGCCCTCTACGCAGCCTCCCTGGCCGAACTGCACGCAATCCACCTCACGGACCCGGAACGGGCGCGGACACTGGTGATGGCCATCATGCTCGGCGAAGAAGGCACCGCCCTGCTGGGCTCCCTCAGCGGACAAACGCTCGGCAAAGGCAAAGGCGTGACCCAGGCCTGGGGCAAAACGCTCACGAAAAAGATCCCCGGCGGTGGTTTCGGCGTTATCCGCGAGGCCATCCAGCGCGCCTTCCTCAAACGGCTCGTCAAGCGCCAAGGAAGTGCCCTGATTGGCCGCGCGCTGCCGTTCGGGGTGGGTGCCGTCGTCGGGGGAGCGGGCAACCTCATAATGGGGCGTGCCGTGGCGGCATCCGCGAAAGAAGCATTCGGTCCCATGCCGGACACCATCCCGGGCGAGCTGGTTCCAGGCGCCCGCCAAAACGCCCTGAAAGGCGGAAAATAGTGGATCTCAACGCTGATTTGGGCGAGTCGTTCGGCTCCTGGACCATGGGCGACGACGCCTCGATCCTGCGGATCGTGAGCAGCGCGAACGTCGCTTGCGGCTTCCACGCCGGAGACCCCGTCACGATGCTCGACAGCTGCCGCGGCGCCTACGAGCTCGACGTCAGGGTCGGCGCCCACGTTGGATACCGCGACCTGCACGGATTTGGCCGGCGTTCAATGGACATGTCCTTCGATGAGCTGTTCGGGGACGTCCTCTACCAACTGGGCGCCCTCGACGGCATGGCCCACGCTGTGGGTGCCTCCGTGGACTACGTGAAGCCGCACGGCGCCCTCTACAACAGGATCGTCCACGACTCCGACCAAGCCGAAGCCGTAGTCGCCGCCATCCAGGCCTACGATCCCGGGCTCCCAGTCCTCGGGCTGCCCGGTTCCGCGTTCCTGCGGCTCGCCAGCGAAGCCGGCCATCCGGTCTTCCGCGAAGCCTTCGTTGATCGCGGCTACCTGCCGGACGGGACGCTCGTGCCGCGCTCGCAGGAAGGCGCGGTAGTGCACGACGCCGACGCGGTGGTTGAGCGGGCAGTGCGCTTTGCGGTCCGGGGCGAGGTCCTCGCTATCGACGGGACCGTGGTGCGCGTGAAGCCCGATTCCTTGTGCATCCACGGTGATACCCCGGGCGCCGTCGAGCTGGCAGCCGCGGTGCGCGCGGGGCTCGAGGAGGCGGGTGTGGAGATTGCGTCGTTCGCCTGACAGTGGCTCCGGGGGTTCATGGCGGCGGTGCATCCTTGCCTAGCCGGGTGCTGCTGCCGTGCGGGGACAGTGCGTTCCTCGTGGAACTGCCCGAGTTATCGGCGGTGGTGGCTTATTATCGCGGCCTCACGGGTTTCCCGGGGGACATGTCCATTCCTCAGGGCATCATCGACGTCGTCCCGGCCGCCCGCACTGTCCTGGTCACCTTCGACCCCGGGCTCATCACGCCGGCCGAAGTTAGGGACTGGCTGGAGACCGCGCAGCCGGCTGCCGCCGTCGTCGGCTCCGGACGGGAGGTGCGCATCGAGGTCACCTATGGTGGCCCGGACCTCGCCGAGACGGCGCAGTACCTCGGGCTGAGCGAGGCGGAATTGGTCAGGCTTCACACGGCGTCGGAATGGACGGCCGCCTTTTCCGGCTTCGCACCCGGATTCGTCTACCTGGTCACGACCCACGAGGGCCTCCGGGTCCCGCGCCGCAACACTCCTCGCACCGCTGTCCCCGCCGGATCGGTGGGGCTCGCCGGCGAATTCAGCGGCATCTATCCGCGCTCCTCGCCCGGCGGCTGGCAATTGATCGGGAGTACGACGGCGGCACTGTGGGATGCGTCGAAGGCCCACCCGGCGCTGATCCGGCCGGGCGATACCGTGCGGTTCGTGGAGGCCTGATGGGCATCGTGGTGGTGAATCCCGGTCCGCTGACGCTCGTGGAAGACCTCGGCAGGCAGGGCTGGGCGGCCCTGGGACTCAGCCCGTCCGGAGCCCTCGACCGCCAATCGTTGCGCCTCGCCAATGCCTTGGTGGGGAACCCGGCGACGGCGGCGGGCCTGGAAATCCTGCTGGGCGGACTGCGCTTGAGGTTCGTGACGGCGTCGTACGTCGCGGTGGCTGGTGCCGAGGGAAGCGTGACCCTCAACGGCGCCGAAATCCCGCTCAACCAAGCCGTTCCGGTGGCACCGGGGGCGGTCCTCGATTTCGCTGTTCCATTGTTCGGGCTGCGCTATTACCTGGCAGTGCAAGGCGGGATCGATGCGCCGCGGTTGCTGGGTTCGCGTAGCACGGACATGCTCTCCGGTGAGGGGCCGGCGCCGCTGGCATCGGGCGACCACTTGGGCATTGGCTCTGACTTAGGGGGCGGCCCGGAGTTGGGGGCCGGCTCTGACTTGGTGACCGGCCCGCTGGCCGTCCCCGCCATCCGCCGGGCCCCCGACCCCGCCCGCGCGATCACCGTGCGCGTCGACCGTGGACCCCGCGCCGACTGGTTCGACCACGACTCGTGGCGCCAACTCGTCACTCAAGGCTGGACTTTGTCGGCCGACTCGAACAGGATCGGCGCACGACTGGTGGGCCGCCCGCTCAAGCAAACCCGGACCGAGGATCTACCCAGCGAAGGCATGGTGCTCGGCGCACTGCAAGTGCCGCCGTCGGGCCTTCCCACGGTGTTCCTCGCGGACCATCCTGTGACGGGAGGGTACCCCGTCATCGCAGTGGTCCGCCGAGCCGACCTGGATGTGCTGGGCCAGGCGCGACCTGGACAAAGGATTCGGTTTGTGGGGTGAGGGGTTTCGGCGGTGTCCCGCGGCGCATGCTCGGTGTTGGCTTTGAGGAGTGGGCATATTGGCGTTTTGCGCATTCCTTGGGTTGAGCGCGGCGCATGTCCCTTCTAAGTGTCGAGCAATGAGCATGCTCCCAAGGGAGGGCCGCCTAGCCGAACACCAGGTGCGCCACCGTGAAAATCAGCAGGCCCGCGAGTGAACCCACCACCGTGCCGTTGATGCGGATGTATTGCAGGTCCTTGCCCACTTGGAGTTCGATTTTCTGCGACGTTTCCTCTGCGTCCCAGCGCGCAACGGTGTCGGTGATGACGCCTGCGATCTCAGAACGGTAAGTCTTGACGAGGTACCCCGCGGCATCGCCGATCCAGGTGTTGACCTTGCCGGCAAGTTCGTCGTCGTTGACCAGGCGGGAGCCGAAGTCCCGCACGGCGCTCGTGAAACGGAGGCTCAATTCGCTGCGGGGATCGTCGACGGCGGTGAGCAGCGCGTTCTTGATGGTGCCCCATGTGCGGGAGGCCAGTTCGCGGACTTCGGGATCTCCGAGGATCTGGGCTTTGATGCTTTCGGCCCGCTCGATCATCGCCGGATCATGTTGGAGGTCCTGGGCGAGGTCGTTGAGGTAGGTATCGATGGAGCGGCGCACCTGGTGCTCGAGATCCCGCTGTACGGCCCGCACGAACTTGGCGAGCTCGTTGTAGACCCTGTCGCCCACAATGTCGTCAACGAAGGAAGGAACCCACAGCGGGGAACGGTCGGACACCAACCGGTTCACTGTCGAATGGTTCGCGTCCACCCAATCCGCAGCGCGGTCAACGAGCAGGTCCACGAGCTTGTGATGGTGGCCTTCAGCGAAGATCCGCTCCGCCATGCGGCCCACGGGAGGTCCCCACGGCGGAGTGAGCAGGTGCTTGCGGACCATGCCTTCGATCACAGCCTGGACGTCGTCGTCGTTCAGCACGGTGAACGCGCCGCGGATGAGCGCGGATCCTTCCTTGGCCACCCGCTCCGATCCCGACGGCGTAGCGAGCCACCTGCCCGCCTTCCTCGCGATATCAACACTGGCGAGTTTTTCCTGAACCACTTGCTCGGACAGGAAGTTGGTCTCCACGAATTCCCCCAGCGAGGCGCCGATCTGGTCTTTCCTCCGCGGAATGATGGCTGTGTGCGGGATTTTCAGGCCCATCGGGTACTTGAACAGCGCGGTGACGGCGAACCAGTCGGCCAGCGCGCCAACCATTCCACCCTCAGCGGCGGCACGCACGTATTCAAGCCACGGGTATTGCTTCTGCAGGGCGAACGCCACCGTGAAAACCACCGCCATGACGATGAGCAGCGCGAGCGCCACTGACTTCATCCGGCGCAGCGCAGCCGCCTTTTCGGCGTCACTGCTCCGGAGCCCGACGGCGGCCGCAACCGTTGATGCGGTCCCGGCGCCACCATTCGGGGTGCTTCCGAGCGGGCGGTCAGTTTCTGTCGCCGGGATTTGTTCAGAATTCACCTGCATGTGCCCAGCGTAGCCCCGTGGCAGATCAAGGCGTGGGCTACCGTGTCCCCATGATGAACGACGAGGCGAGCCCATCCGAAGAGAATCCGCGGCCCAAGGTCTACGCGCACCGGGGCGCAAGCGCCGCATTTGCGGAGCACACGCGGGCTGCGTACCTGAAGGCAATCGCCGACGGCGCCGACGGAGTTGAGTGCGACGTCCACCTGACGCGGGACCAACACGTGATCCTGCTGCACGACGCGAACCTGGACCGCACTTCGGATGGAACCGGCCCCGTCGCTGAAAGGACCCTCGACGAGTTGCGGCACCTCGACTTCTCGTCGTGGAAAGGTGCTCGGATCCCGGAGCAGTTCGGTGCCAAGTCGGACCAGTTGTTGACGCTCAAGGACCTGTTGGAGATTCTTCGCAGTGCCGGCAGGGAGATCGGCCTGGCCATCGAACTCAAACATCCGAGCCCGTATCAGCTCAAGCTCGAGGAACGCGTGCTTGAACTCCTCGCCGATGAGGGCTGGGACGCGGAGACGTCCACTTTGGACAACATCCACGTTTCGTTCATGAGTTTCAGCCCGGACTCCGTCAAGCACTTGTTGCAGTTCGTTCCCGCGGAACACATCTGCCAGCTCGTGGACGACGTCTCGATCGAGGAAATCCGCGACGAATTCGGGCTGGGAGCAATCACCGGCGGCGCGGTCGCCAACGTGATGAAGGCCGCTCAGCTGGAAGGCGAACGGATCCTGGACGATTGCGAAGTGGGACTGGCTGGCCCTGGTATCGACTACCTCCGCAAGCATGCCCGCACCGTGCAGCGTTGGCTCGAATCAGGTCGGCGCTTCCGTGTCTGGACCGTCGATTCGGAGACGGATGTTGCCCTGTGCCAAGGACTGGGTATCCACGAGATCACCACCAACAAACCGGCGCAGGTGCTAGCCCAGCTCTGACGGGCGACGGGCCAGCCAGACCCCGGCGCCCCCGGCTACACCACCGTATTGCTCAGGGTTCCGATGCCTTCGAGCGTGATGTCGACGCGGTCGCCCGGCTGTACGGCGACGAACGTATTTGGAGCTCCCGTCATCACAATGTCTCCCGGTTCGAGGGTCAGCCATTGCGTGACGTACACAAGGCAGTCGGTGACGGAGGAGGGAAGGTTGAAGGAGCCGGACTTGGCCATGACCTCTCCGTTGACCGCCACTTCCGTGCTGACGTTGTCCGGGTCTTCGACCTCGGTTTCGATCCACGGGCCGAGCGGGGTGTAGTTGGTTCCGGACTTTCCTTGGAACAGCTTTTCGTCGATCTGGTTTTGGTCCACATTGGTGACGTCGTTTACCACGGTGTAACCCAGGACGTGGCTGAGGGCGTTCCCGGGCGTGAGCTTTTCCGCGCGCTTTCCGACGACGGCGGCCAGTTCACCTTCGACGTTCACGACGCCGACGCCGCGCACTGCGACGATTTCATCGCCCGGACCGGCGACCGTGTGCGCGGACTTGTGCCAGGCCTGGATGGGAAGGACATGGTTGTTGTTGCCCAGGTTGTGTCCGATTCCAATAACGAGCGAGGGCCTGACCGGGGCGAGGAACACGGCATTGCGCTCGGCCGTAGTTTCCCCGGTGAAGGCAAGGACTTCGGCGAAGGGATCTTTGATGTGGTCCCACGTTCCGTTACGGAGCACTGCGTGTTGCGGTCCGGAAGCTGTTTGTAGGCGGGCGATGCGCATTGGGACTCCTCAGTGAATTCCGCCAAGCGGCGTTGATTGGATATGGGAGAATTTACACCATGCTGAACGCGGTCCAATATTCTGAACGGATGTGACACGGATCCATTCGCTCAGAATGCCGTCCGGTTACCGCCGCCGTTGAGGCTGTGATTGCATGAGTACATGCTCTTTTCCTGGTCAGCGCGGACAACACAGGCACTTTCCGCGGCGGCCATGAGCGCGCTGTTGTTCGCCAGCGCCCGGAAACACTTCAAGCAACCGGAGTTCTTCGCCCCGGTGGTCCCGGACTACCTGTGCAGGAACGACGGCGGACCCGGGACTTCTCCGCGGAACGGCACCTTCGCCGTCATGTCACGGGAGGAGTGGATCGCGGCGAGCGGTCTGCTTGAGGTGATTGCCGCCGTCGGGCTCCTCCTTCCGGCCACCCGCAAGGCAGCCGCGGGCGGCGCCGCCCTCATGTTCACCACCTTCCTGGCCGGCCACGTCGACGCCCTGCGCCGGGCCTATGCCCCTGGTGGAACTGTGTCCGAACGACGGATCCACACGGCCAGGCTGCCCTTGCAGCTTCCCTTGATCTTGTGGGCCTGGAGCCTGGCTGCCGGGACGAAAAAGGCGTGAAACTGCTCGATTCCCCGGCGGTTCGGGTCGGTCTGTCGATCAGCATCGCAACGGGGCTCTATGGGGTGTCGTTCGGGGCGCTGGCCTCGGCCTCCGGTTTCACTTTCTGGCAGACCATGGCGTTCAGCTTGCTCATGTTCAGCGGCGGCTCGCAGTTCGCCTTCATCGGCGTGGTTGCCGGCGGCGGGTCCGGAATAGCCGCGATGACGACCGCGGCCTTGCTCGGCCTGCGCAACGGCATTTACGGGATGCAAATGAATGCCATGCTGCGCCCTTCCGGCTGGCTCAAGTACCCGCAGGCCCAAGTCACCATCGATGAATCGACGGCCACGGCCTCCGGACAGAGCGACCCGGCCGAGCAGCGACGCGGTTTCTGGACGGCCGGCGTCGGGATCTTTGTCCTGTGGAACATCTTCACGGCGGTCGGTGCACTGGCGGGCGACGCGCTGGGCGACCCCAAGCGATGGGGGCTCGACGGCGCCGCCGTCGCCGCGTTCCTGGCCCTGCTGTGGCCACGACTCAAGGGCCGTGAGCCCTGGGCGATCGCTACGGCAGCCGCGCTGGCAACGATCGTCGCGATCCCGTTCGTTCCGTCGGGAGTCCCCATCCTGGTGGCAGCCGTCGTGGCTGGCGGGATCGGCTGGTTCAGCCATGGACGAAGCGATGAAGGCATGGAACCCGACGTGGACCCCTACCCCCACAGCCATTCGCACGACAGCCATTCGCGCGACAGCCATTCGGACGAAATCCATTCGCGCGACGACGGGAGCGCCGAATGAGCATGTGGTGGTGGATCCTGATCGCCTGCGGCTTGGCCTACCTGACCAAGCTTTCCGGCTATTTCGTCCCGGCGAAGCTGCTCCGGAGTCCCCGCATGATGCGCGTCGCCGGAACCATGACAATCGGGCTCCTGGCGTCCCTGACAGTGGTCAATGCCGTGGCGTCCGGCCAGGCCCTTGCCTTCGACGCCCGGCTCGGAGCCTTGGCCGCGGGAGCCGTAGCCCTGTGGCTGCGGGCGCCGTTCCTCGTGGTGGTGATCGTCGGTGCGGCGGCCGCGGCTTGCCTTCGCCTGCTCGGCTGGCACTGATTTTCTAGAAGGTCATTCCCGGGATCGGGGTCTGGGCAGGCAGGGGGCGCTGCGGCTTTTCGGTGCGGATGGCGTCTTCGAGGAGTGCGACCGGCCGTTCCCACGCCCGCGATCCCGGCTCCATCGTGTCCACGGCTCCGATCAGCATGGCGACCAGCCGGATCATGTCCTCGATGGTGATGTCGCGGCGCAGCGAACCCTGTCCTTGGCCGCGTTCCAACAGTTCGGCCATGGATTCAATGAGCCCGCCCGTGATTCCCACCAGGAGTCCTCGGCGGCCGGCGACGGCGCCAAGGAGGTTCGCGTCTTCGCTCGCGACCTGCACGACGGCGTCGATCACCTTCATGAGCCCGACGGCGGCGTCCATCCCGGCGAGGGCCTCTGCCACTACAGGATCCACGTGGAGCCGGAGCTGCCGGGAAAGCGCGGCGAGGACGAGCTGTTCCTTGTCGGCGAAGTTGCGGAAGAGGGTTGCTGGGCCGACGCCGGCGGTGGTGGCAATCGTCTGCAGCGGCACTTCGGGGCCAAGCTCACGGAAGCACTGGCGTGCGGCAGTGATGATCTTATCCACGTTGCGCGCAGCATCAGCTCTAAGTGGCTTGCGTTCCAAGGGCCGGTCCATGCTGCTCACAGTAGCAACGGAGCGGCCTGCATCACTTTTGTGACATTCTTGCCCGTGAAACACTGGATTCATGTTGCTTGCTTTCTCAGTTGCCCCATCCGGCCAGCCCGCCGCCGGCTCCGCATCCACTGATGGCTCCGCGTCCGCCGATGGCTCAGTGCACGACGCCGTTGCCGAGGCCGTGAAGATCGTCCGCGAATCGGGACTGCCGAACCAGACGGACTCGATGTTCACCACGATCGAAGGCGAATGGGATGAGGTGTTCGACGTCGTTAAGCGCGCCACCGAGGCCGTCGGCAAGTTCGGGAGCCGGGTTTCCCTGGTGATCAAGGCCGATATCCGCCCCGGATACACGGGCGAACTCACGGGCAAGGTTGAGCGCCTGGAAAACGCGATCGCCGAAAAGGGCTAGGGCGCCGGGCGGACCCATCCCTTCCTTCCGCCGTGGCCCGGTGCCAGACTTGGGCCATGGTTGAACACAAGGCACTGCCCGCCTGGCTGGACGTCGAGCAATACTTGTCCGACGCCGTCGTACGCCCCAACGCTGCGCTCACGCACGCGGTCCAATCCGCGCTCGACGCCGGCCTGCCGCCCATCGAGGTGGCGCCCAACGCCGGGAAGCTGCTCAAGATGCTCGTGCAGATGAGCGGGGCGCGGCGCGTGTTGGAGATCGGCACGCTGGCCGGCTTCAGCGCGATCTGGATGGCGCAAGGACTGCCCGACGACGGCCGCTTGCTTACGTGCGAATACTTGCCGGAGCACGCCAGGATCGCCCGCACGAACCTGGACATGGCCGGGATCGGACACAAGGTGGAAATCCGCATTGGACCGGCGCTGGAGACACTTGCAGCCCTTGCCGAAGATCCCGGGCAGGACGAGCCGTTCGACTTCGTGTTCATTGACGCCGACAAGGAGAACAACTCCAAGTACCTGGAGTGGGCCATTCGGCTGGGTAAACCGGGAACCGTGATTGTGCTGGACAACGTCATTTGGGAAGGCGCCATCCTGGAAACTTCCATGGACGACGTGAATGCTCCGGGGATCGTGGACGCGCTGGAGATGATGGGCAAAGATCCGCGCCTCGACGCTACGGCTATCCAAACCGTCGGATCCAAGGGATGGGACGGCTTCGCGATAGCGCGGGTTATGTGACTCCTTAGCGAGGGTTCGACGGCGACCCGACCCGCCGCCGTCGGGCTGACCGGAGCGCTGACCGTGGCGGGCGCGTCAACTAGGGTTGAAGCATGATTGAGTCGGGGCGAATCTAGTGGGGAAACGGGGCAGGAACCGGGGCGCCGGGCAATTCGGCGGAGTCATCGAGGTGCCGGCAGGCACTACGCCGAGCGGCCCCGTTGAGGGCGTCTACTACATCGACACCGGCGACTGCGAGCTCGTTGCCGATCCGGATAATTCCAACGGTTGGCTCCTGAAGATCAACGGTGTCATGAGTTCGCACATCGACGTGGCGGAGCCGTTGTTCCTCGACTTCGAATACATGCGCTGGATCGCGGCCCTGGTCGAGTCGAAATGGCCGCCGGAATTCCGGCCGAAGTTGCGCGCCCTGCACCTCGGCGGAGGAGCATGTTCCTTGGCGCGCTACTTCCACGCCGCATATCCCGAGGCCCGCCAAGTGGTGGTGGAGCTCGACGGTAAGCTGGCCGAGTATGTCCGGGGCTGGTTCGACCTTCCGAAAGCGCCGTTGCTCCGCATCCGCGTCGGCGAGGCACGTGCGGTCACTGAAACCTTGACCTCGGGCACGCGCGACCTCATCATCCGGGACGTCTTTGCAGGAGCCCACACTCCCAGGGCCCTCACGACGCGCGAATTCAATGAGCATGCGCAGCGGGTGTTGGCGCCTGGAGGCCTCTACGTCGTCAACTCGGGCGACGCCCCCGACCTCAAGAATGCCCGGGCCGACGCCGCCACTATCGCCGATACCTTCGAGCACACCATGATCATCGCCGATCCCGCGATGCTCAAGGGCCGCCGCTACGGCAACATGATCATGGCGGGCAGCCACGAACCCTTTGGCGACGACCCCCAACTGGCCCGGAAGCTCCTCGGCGGCGCGGTTCCCGCGCACATCTGGAACGACGCCCAGGTGAGGGCATTCGCCGTCGGCGCCCGCGTCCGGCACGACCCCCAGCCTGCCGCCTGAGGTTTAGTGCGCGGGCGTTGCTCGAATGGCGGCCGGATGTGAGCGAGCGTCAGTGGCGGGCCAGCAGGAGTTCGCGGTGGGCGGCCGTTTCCTCCTGCAGTGCCTGTACGACGGCGGCGACCGCGGGGCGGCGGGCGGAGTCGGGCCGGAGGACCATCCAGTAGGGGAGGAGCTCGGCGAAGTCCGATGGCAACAGGCGGACGAGGTCGGGGTGCCGATCGGCCATGAAGCACGGGAGGAAGCCGATCCCGGCCCCGGCGCGCGTCGCTTCGACGTGGACGAAGACGTTGGTGGAACTCAGTCCGTCACGCATGGAGGGAACCAGCCTGCGGGGAGCGTCGAGATCGTCCACTTGGAGCATTGAGTCCACGAAGTAGACCAGCTGGTGCCGCGTCAATTCCTCCACAGTGCCCGGAACCCCGTGGAAGGCCAGATACTCCCGCGACGCATACATTCCCAGCATGTACTCGCCCAGCAGGACGGCTTCTGCCCGGTGCACCTGGGGTTCGCCCACCACTACCTCCAGGTCCAGGCCGGAGCGCTGCTGGAGTGCCCGGCGGGTTACCGTGATGATCTCCACGGTGAGACCGGGGTGGATGCGCCGCAAGCGCGCCACGGCAGGTGCCGCGATATATGCGCTGAAACCGTCAGTCGCGGTCATGCGTACGACGCCGGCAATGGGGTCGGGCGCGTGGTCTTCGGCTCCCAGCGTGCCCACCGCAGCCTCGATCCGCTCGGCGACCGCCACGGCTTCGGCGCCCAGTTCCGTGACTTCCCAGCCGCCCGCGGCGCGTGCCAGGACGCGGCCTCCGAGCGCTTTCTCCAGGGCGGCTATCCTTCGCGAAACCGTGGTGTGGTTCAAGCCCAGGGCTTGGGCCGCCGTCGTGAACTTTCCGGAACGGGAGACTGCGAGGAGGATGAGGAGGTCGTCGGGATTCGCCTTCATATCTGCAATTCTGCACATAGTTGGTGCCGATTTGGCCATTGAAGGCCTCGATTTGTGCAGCAATACTCATGGGAGCATTTCGTGTTGTGGATCACAGCACGTGTCGATGTGGACACTAAGGAGATGGACATGAGCGTAGGACAACGCTCCACGGGAAAAGCAGCCCAAGCAAGCAATGCAGGCCAAGCACCCGGCAAAGGCGCAGGCCTCAAGAAAATCGTCGCCGCTTCGATGGTGGGCACGGTGGTCGAATGGTACGAATTCTTCCTCTACGCCACCGCCGCCACCCTGGTTTTCGGCAAGTACTTCTTCCCCTCCACAGGCAATGACCTTGACGGCATCATCCAGGCGTTCCTGACCTACGCGGTCGGCTTCGTGGCGCGGCCTTTGGGCGGCATTGTCTTCGGGCAGATCGGCGACAAGCTCGGACGCAAGCCCACACTTCAGCTCACGATCGTCATCGTCGGGGTTTCCACCTTCCTGATGGGCTGCCTGCCTGGCTTCGTCGACGTCGGGTACTGGGCTCCGGCCATGCTCGTGGCGCTCCGCTTCATCCAAGGCTTCGCACTGGGCGGCGAGTGGGGCGGTGCCGTGCTCCTCGTCGCGGAACACAGCCCCAACCAGTCGCGTGGATTCTGGTCCAGCTGGCCGCAAGCCGCCGTTCCAGTGGGCAACCTCCTGGCCACCCTGGTCCTCTTCATCATGTCCACTACCCTCAGCAGCGCGGCCTTCCTCGGCTGGGGCTGGCGCGTGGCCTTCTGGCTCTCAGCCATCATCGTCTTCGTGGGCTACTACATCCGGACCCACGTCACCGAGGCGCCTATCTTCCTCGAAGCGAAAGCCCAGGTGGAGAAGGAACAGGCCGTCAGTTACGGCGTCGGGGAGGTCCTGCGCAAGTACCCCAAGGGCATCCTGCAGGCCATGGGGCTGAGGTTCGCCGAGAACATCATGTACTACCTGGTGGTGAGCTTCTCGATCGTCTACCTCAAGGCGGTGGACAAGTACGACACCTCATCCCTGCTCCTCGCGCTCCTCATTGCCCACGTGATCCATTTCGCCGTCATCCCGCAGGTCGGCAGGCTCGCGGATACGTGGGGCCGCAAGCCGGTATACCTCATCGGCGCCGTCACGGGTGCGGTATGGCCGTTCATGGCGTTCCCGATGTTCGACACCAAGAACGCCGTCGTGATCGTGGCCGCCGTCGCGATCGGTTTGTGCTTCCACGCCTTTATGTACTCCGGCCAGCCGGCCATCATGACCGAACTCTTCCCCACCCGCATGCGGTATTCGGGCGTCTCCCTCGGCTCCCAAGTGACATCGATCTTCGCCGGTTCACTGGCGCCGCTCCTGGCGACCCAGTGGCTCAAGGACACCGGATCCTGGCTCCCCACCGCGATCTACCTCGTGGTCGCGTGCGCCATTACCGCCGTCGTCGTCTTGACCCTCAAGGAGACGAAAGGCGTGGCGCTTGAGGACGTGGACAACGCCGACGCCGAGCGCCACGGCCTGCCCACCGGTGCGCGCGCATGACGCTCGAAGGCCGCAAGGCACTGGTGACCGGCGGAGCGAGCGGAATCGGGGCAGCCTGTGCCACGGCCCTCGCCCAGCGCGGCGCGAAAGTGGTGGTGGCCGACGTCGACGCCTCCGGAGCGGCGGCCCTCGCCGACAGGATCGGCGGCACCGCGTGGGCGGTCGACTTGCTGGACACCGACGCCTTGGCAGGGCTCAGCCTGGATTGCGACATCCTGGTCAACAACGCCGGGATCCAGAAGGTCGCACCGATCGAGGAATTCGAACCGGCGGAATTCCGCCGCATCATGACCCTCATGCTTGAGGCTCCGTTCCTCCTCACCAGGGCCGCGCTGCCGCACATGTACGCGAATGGGTTTGGGCGGATCATCAACATCTCCTCCGTCCACGGATTGCGGGCTTCGGCCTTCAAGAGCGCCTACGTTTCGGCCAAGCACGGGCTCGAAGGCCTCAGCAAGGTGACCGCGCTCGAAGGCGGACCGCGCGGGGTGACGTCCAACTGCATCAATCCCGGCTATGTGCGCACGCCACTCGTCGAGAAGCAGATCGCCGACCAGGCCTTGCTGCACGGAATCCCTGAGGCGGAAGTCCTGGCGAAAGTCATGCTGACCGAGTCCGCGGTGAAGCGCCTCGTGGAGCCGGCGGAAGTGGCGTCGCTGGCTGCCTGGATAGCGTCCGACGACGCCGGAATGGTCACCGGGGCCAGTTACACGATGGATGGCGGCTGGTCCGCCCGCTGACGCCACATTTCGTTCACCATTCCCGGCCGCGCCGGACCCCTGCCCGGTAACCTGTTAACTAATGGTTTCCGGGCAGGGTTTCCCGGATCCCTCACGCTGGACTCGTGCCGAGGGGGAACGAAGATGGTGCTCGATCCGATCAGTCTCAAGATAGCGCTGGGCATTGTGACGCTTACCTTGTGCCTGCTGTTCTTTGGTTCGTACCGCCACACCAAGTCCCCGTACAGCGGCTGGTGGTGCCTCGCCCTCGTTTTCCTCTTGGGCGGGAACGCCGCGTACCTCCTGACCGGCACACCGCAGCAGGTCTGGGCCGATCCGCTCGGGAACGGCTTGCTCGTGGCCGGGGCTATGAGCGTGTGGTCCGGCTCGCGTTCGTTGAGGTTGCTCCGCGCACCGCTTTGGGTCCTTGTCGCGGGGCCGGTTGTGACGGCTGTGGCGTCGGCGGTGGAAAATCCTGCCTCGAACGCCTGGTCCGGGGGCTTCGTGTATTTGGCCATGATGGGGGTTGGCCTGGGCTTGGCCACCCGGGAATTGTGGCTTTTCCGGCCGCGGGATTCAAAGGTCAACCGGCCGTTGGCCCTCGCCGCCGGATTCCTCGGCGCGTATTACTTGTGCCGTTCCTTCGTTTACCTGGCCGAAGGGCCCGACGGTCCGGAGTTCAACACGTTCTTTAGTCCGGCAACCACGTGCGTGATCACCATCGTGCTCTTGGTTACCGTGTCTTACAGCATGACCGGGTTGAGCAATGAGCAGCTCATTAATTCGCTCAACGAGCGGGCCACGAGGGACGGCCTGACCGGGCTGTTCAACCGCACGGCATTCATGGAGCGCGCGGCACAGGAGATCCAGCGGCAGGACGCCATGGATTCTGTGACCACCCTGATCCTCGCGGACCTCGACAACTTCAAGGACCTCAATGACAGGCACGGCCACGCGGCAGGGGACATCGCCATCCAGGCGTTCGCCGCCGCGTGCCAGGCCTCGGTGCGCCGCACGGACATCGTCTGCCGGTACGGGGGAGAGGAATTCACCATCCTCCTCCCCGGCGCGGACGCGGACAGCGCCGTCAGGACCGCGTCGGAGATCAGCCGCCGCCTCGCATCCGCCAAAGCGCCGGACGGGATCACGTTTCCCACCGTGAGTTATGGAATCGCCACCAGTACGGTTGCCGATTCCGAACTGGTGGACATCATCGCCGCGGCCGATGAAGCCCTGTATAAAGCAAAGTCCCTCGGACGGAATCGCGCGGTCCGCGCGGCGGGTTAACGGTTACTGGCCGGACCCGTCGTCGTGGTGGTGTTCCGGATCCACCGTGGCGTGTTCGATGTAGTCCTCCACAGCCGATTCCGGGACGCGGTACGAACGTCCGAAGCGGACGGCCTGGATGGCGTGCGAATTTACCAGGCGGTACACCGTCATCTTGGAAACCCGCAGAGCCTCGGCCACCTCGGCGATGGTCATGAATCGTGAAGCTGGAATACCGGCGGCTCCCATAGTCACCATGGCCTCCTGAGTTGCCTGTAGTCGTAGTAGACCACCGCTCCTCCACCGGGAGCGCTGGTTCGCAGGCCGATGGAGGAGCCGTTGACCACGGCCACGACGCCCTCCCGGCTGCCATTGAAAGGATCGTCGCCGCTCACGTAATCGCCAACCTTGAACGGTGACGACGCAGATTTGGCTTGTTCAGCTGCACGGGCAAACACCCGCTGGAGCCGGCCGGCCAGAACGTAGTGCCGTCCGCCTTCGCGCATGGTGTGCCTTCGTTTGGGATCAAACATAGAGCCACTCCTTCGCAGTTCCTATGAGCCCCACGGTAGGCACGTATCACATCCAGCACAGGAGTGCCTCCCACCCGTTCTCCAACAAGCGCCACTCGTGCCACTCGCGCTACCACTCGGACGTGTCCGAGAGCCGGCAAGTGGTGATCCGAGTAGTGCATGGAAAAGACGGGTAGGCGCCACGCATGCCCGCGCGGGGCCGCGGAATTTACGCTCGATGCATCGCGGCGTTCGGCAGCGCTCCGGCCCGCGCGCCCCTCCAAAGCGGGGACAAGGTGTTGCTGCCGACACGTCGTGACGAAAATATCCGTCAGTTTCTGGGGCTGCTCGGTGGCCCTGTCCTACGTGTCCCTGCGGTTCCGTGCCGCGGCCAGATGGGGTTGATTAATGAACTTTTCCGGTCTGATTCCCCTCGGGAGACTCGGCACGCGTACGACGGCGGGCGCGTGCCGCCGTCGTCGTCTTTCCTGTGGTCCGGACCTTTTCGGCAGCTGCGCCCGGCAGGAAGGCACCGGTTCTGTAACCGGGCGCGGCAGGACGGCGCTGCAGGGGAGGGGAGCTTTACAAGGGGAAAGCACGGCGGGAGCCGGGCAATGGTCAGGAAGTGAGTAGGAACAATGAAACGAGCGGCAAAAGCAGGAATCGTCGTTGGGGGCGTGGTTGCGGTGGGCCTGGCCGGGGCGATCACCCTCAACGCCTCGCAAGTGGCCTCGCACTCCGAGGCTGCGGCGCCACCATCGGCAACGGCAAGCGCAGCCGCCCCGAGCCCAGCCAAGTCGTCATCTGCGGCGCCAGGTACGCCTTCCGCAGCGCCCGCAAGTCCTGCCGCGTCAAGCCCTTCGGCAGCGCCTAGCGCCGCTCCCGCTGCACCCGCAGCCCCCGCACCCGCAGCGACGGCGGCCGCGCCCGCGCCGGCCCCAGCGGCCCCCGCAGCCCCGGCCCCCGCTCCCGGTGCCGGGGGACTGACCGCGGCGCAGCTTCAGCACATCGAGGACAGCTGCACGGCACGGCTCCAAGCTGACGCCGCGAGTTCATCAGTGGTCTCCGGAACGGTCGTCCCCAGGCCGTTCACGGTTGTTTCCATCTCGTTCGCCGGAGCGCCAGTGGCATCAACCGGGACGTCCGGCCTACCCGCCCACGACATCCTGATGAACACCACCACGAAGCTCGTTGACGGCCCAACCCAGGAAGGTCAGCGCGTGTGCCGCGTCTACGACACGGGTACCAAGGTGGATTGGCTGCCGGTCGGCTGACTGTTAGGACTTGGTGCCCGTCAGCGCCAGCGTTCCGCCGAGCCCGATCATCATGACCCCGCCGGTGGCGCCCAACGTGGAGATCCGGCGCGGCGAACGGGCAAACCATTCCCGGGCGGTGCCCGCCGCGAGGGCCCAGACACTGTCCGATAGGAGCGCGATCACCAGGAAAACCGTTCCTAGCTCGGCAAGCTGCAACGGAATGCTGCCGGCCGAGTAGTCCACGAATTGGGGCAGCACCGCAACGAAGAAGACGATTGACTTGGGGTTGCTCGCACCCACAAGGAACCCTTCGCGGACCAGTCTCCAGGCTGATCGGGTCGGCGGCGTGCGCTCGGCCGCCGCGCCGCTGTTGCGGTGGCGGATCGCTTGGATGCCCAGGTAGACCAAGTACGCAGCGCCGCAGAATTTGATTGCCGTGAATGCCACCACCGACTGTGCCAAGACCGCCCCAAGTCCCAACGCGACAGCGACCACCTGCGGACCCATCCCCAAGGCGTTTCCCAAGACGCTCAAGAGTCCGCCGATACGGCCGAGGGCGAGTGACCGGCCGATCACGAAGAGGACGCTGGGGCCGGGAATGACAATCAGGACGAACGCCGTCAAGGCGAAGGCCAAAAGGCTGGTGATCGGGACCAGGCCTGATGGTATTCCGGGCCTTGGCGGTCGTCCAGATGGTGACGACAGAGCCCGCCGTCCACCCGGTGTGGCTCTGTTCCTGACCTTCTTTGGATCCGCGGACGTCCGACACGCCGAACCCCAACGCCGCTCCGCCGTCGGGGTCTGGTCAAAGGAGGTCAGGAACAGCTGTCTTTAAGAACGTGCCTCGACCACCGGGAGCGACGAGGTCTCGTCAACGAGTTCCGCGCGCACGCGCCCATTGCCGCGGACCCACAGCTTGTACGCCACAACCAGGAGCACGAGCCATACCGCGCCCACGTAGAGGGCTACACGTGTGTCATCGAAGACTCCGAGGATCGTGATGACGAGTGCCATGAAAGCGATGGTCAGCACGGACGCGGCGGGCCACCAGGGCGAAGCGAATTCCGACGCCGGGAGTCCCTTGCGCTTGATCTCACGTTTCATGGCGACATGGGAAGCGAGGATCATGACCCACACCCAGACGGTCGCGAACGTGGCAATGGAAGCGATGACCAGGAACACGTTCTCCGGGATCACGGCATTGAGCACGACGCCTACCAAGAGGATGCCTCCCATGAGGACCACGGTCATCCACGGAACGCCGTGTCGTGAAACCTTGCCGAAGCTCTTGGGAGCATGTCCCTGCTGCGAAAGTCCGAAGAGGATGCGCCCGGCTCCGAAGATGTCGCTGTTGATCGCCGACAAAGCCGAAGTGATCACCACGGCATTCAGGATGTGGGGTGCCGCCGGGATCCCGAGGCCGCTGAAGATCTGCACGAACGGGCTGCCGTTGTTGCCGATCTCGTTCCAGGGGAAGAGGCTCATGAGCACCGCGAGCGTCAGGACGTAGAAGAGCAGGACACGCACGGGGACCGTGTTCACGGCCTTGGGAAGGACCTTCTTGGGGTCGGCGGCTTCGCCGGCGGTGATGCCGATCGTCTCGATCCCGCCGAACGCGAACATCACGACGGCGAACGAGGCCAGGAGCCCTTCGAAACCGTTGGGGAACAAGCCGCCATGGGTGACGAGGTTGCCCACGCTGGGTGCCGCGCTGGCGTCGGCCGTGTGGAATCCGAACACAATGATCGCCGCGCCGCCGGCAATCATGGCGATGATCGCCACCACCTTGACGAGCGAGAACCAGAACTCGAGCTCTCCGAAGACCTTGACGCTTAGCAGGTTCATGGCGCCTAGGACCAGGATGATCGCCAGGACCCAGATCCATCGGTCAACCTGGGGGAACCAGAACCCCATATAAATACTGAACGCGGTGACGTCGGCAATCGCGACGATGGCCATTTCGAAGACGTAGGTCCACCCGGTGACAAAGCCAGCCAGCGGGCCAAGATAACGGCTGGCGTATTGGCCGAACGAGCCGGAAACCGGGTGGCGGACTGCCATTTCGCCGAGGGCCCGCATCACCATGAACACTGCCGCGCCGCCAATGATGTACGCGAAGAGGACGGCCGGGCCGGCCTTCTGGATGGCAGAGGCCGAACCGTAGAACAGGCCTGTGCCAATGGCGGATCCGAGGGCCATGAAACGGATGTGGCGGACATTGAGTCCGCGGCTGAGGACGCTTGATACGGCGCCTTCAGCGTCTTTGGTAGCCGTTGTCCGGACGGCTGTTGGGGTTTGCTGCATGCGAAATACCTTCTCGTCATTGGGAGGGGGACTGTTAACCAGCACACCATCCCGGAGCAGGCTGTGATGGTTCTCACGGGGGATCGCTGTCTCGGTTCTCAGACCTTGGATCGGGGCCTCCTCGGGCGAGAAGTAAAAAGCTCTTGACTCGATGTAAAGGAAGTTTTACATTAACCGTGTCAACTTTGTTTTACATGTCCAGCGTTTCCAAGGGGAGTGCGCCGTGTCGTTCGAAGAGAAAAGCGCTTGGATCATGGGCGTACTTGCCGTGGGCTCCTACGCTGCTTACCTCGTCATTGTCCTGGGGCAGGCGGCGGTAATTCCGCTGACGTCCGTGCCCTACGCCGCTCCGATGTTGTGGACCATCGGAGCATCGATCGTCATATCCATCGTTCTCCACATCCTGATCCGCATGGCTTCGCCCCGAAATGCGGGAAAGGACCAGCGGGACCGGGAGATCTACCGCTTCGGCGAATACGTCGGCCAGTCGTTCGTCATTGCAGGGGCGGTCGCCGCGCTCATTATGGCCATGGTGTCTTTGGACTACTTTTGGATCGCCAACGTGATCTATTTGGGGTTCGTCTTATCGGCAGTCCTCGGGTCCATCACCAAGGTCATCGCGTATCGGCGGGGTTTCCAGGCGTGGTGAAACCGACCAAGGTCACCAATTCCATCCGCGCCCTGCGTTTCTCCCGCGAGGAAATGACCCAAGCCCAACTGGCCGACGCTATCGGGGTGACCCGCCAGACCATCATCGCCATCGAGCAGGGCCGGTATTCGCCGTCCCTTGAGATGGCATTCCAAATAGCCCGCGCGCTGGATGTGTCGCTCGACGACGTGTTCCACTACCCGGGCAATGAAGGAGAAGCGCTATGAAAGCAATCGTCCAAGACGCCTACGGTTCCCCTGACGTACTTCAGCTTTCGGACATCGAGCAGCCGGTTCCGGGCGAAAACGAGGTCTTAATCCGGGTCCATGCCGCCGGCGTCGATCCCGGCGTCTGGCACCTGATGACCGGGCTTCCGTACCTGACCAGGCTCTTCGGATTCGGCCTGACGAGGCCCAAGAACCGCGTTCGCGGCCGGGACGTGGCCGGCGTCGTGGAAGAAGTGGGCGCCAAAGTAGTCGGGTTCCGGCCCGGCGACGCCGTCTTTGGCACCTGCGAAGGATCCTTTGCCGAATATGTTTGCGCCAAGCAGGACAAGATTGCGCCCAAGCCGACCATGCTGAGCTTCGAACAGGCGGCGGCGGTGCCCATCTCGGCAACCACGGCGCTCCAGGGCCTGAGGAGCAGCGGGAAGGCCCAATCCGGGGAGAAGGTCCTTGTTATCGGCGCCGGAGGCGGGGTGGGATTGTTCGCGGTCCAAATGGCCAAGGCTTTCGGGGCGGACGTCACCGGGGTGTGCAGTACCTCGAAAGTGGAGCTCGTCCGGCAAGCGGGTGCCGGCCATGTCATTGACCACGCCAAGGAAGACTTCACTGACGGGCCTGAGCGCTTCGACCTCATCCTGGACACGGCTGGCAACCGTCCGCTCAAGCAGCTCCGGAAGGCGCTCACTCCGCGGGGGAGGCTTGTCATTGTGGGCGGGGAAGGGGGCGGCCGCTGGCTCGGCGGATTTCAGCGTGGCATGGGAGCTCCCTTGCATTCGCTCTTCCGGGGCCAGAATTTCAGCGGATTGATCGCCGTGGAGCGCCAGGACGACTTGCAAGCGGTCTCGGCGCTCATCAACGCTGGCAAGGTAACACCGGTCATTGACAGGACGTTCCTCCTCCCCGAAGCTCCGGACGCAATCCGTTACGCGCATGAAGGCGGAGTCCGGGGCAAAGTGGTGGTCACGGTGGTATCCGAAGGGTAGCTGCAAATGTCTGGAATCCCAGACATCTTCCCTCGGTGATTGGCTTCTGGATCGGCTGCCCAAGGCGCACGCTTAAGTACGGGATACCGGACACCTGCCCCGGGGAACCTTCCGGGGCAGGCGACGGAACCGTGTAATACCGTGCACTCGAAGAGGAGCCATGACCATACAGCCGACCACCCAAGGCCGGGCCACGTCCAAGGTGCCCGCCGCGGAAAACACTCTGCGCATCCTGAAGCTGCTGGCGTCCAGGCGCGGCCCCATGGCAGCATCCAACATTGCCACCGCCCTCGGCCTGCCGCGCTCCAGCGTCTACCACTTGCTCGGAGTCATGGAGGCGAACGGCTTCGTCCTGCATCTCCACGAGGAGCAGCGATACGGGCTGGGCATCAGCGCCTTCGAACTCAGTTCTGCCTACTCGCGCCAAGAGCCGCTGTCCCGCCTCGGCCGACCCATGCTCGCGGCTCTCGTGGACCAGATCGGGGAGAGCGCCCACCTGGCCGTGCTGCACGGCCGGGACGTGCTCTACATCGTGGAGGAGCGGGCCAAGAACCGCCCGTCCCTCGTGACCGACGTCGGTGTCCGCCTTCCGAGCCACCTCACCGCGAGCGGCCGCGCCATTTTGGCCGCCCTGCCAAAGTCTCAGGTCAGGGCTCTCTACCCTAATGCCGCAGCATTTACGGCAAGGCACGAGATGGAATCGCCCATCATGAAGTACTCCGCGCTGTCCTCGCACCTGGACCAGGTCCGGCAACGTGGCTACGCCACCGAACACGGCGAAGTGACGCCCGGTTTCGGTTCAGTCGCCGCAGCCGTCACGGACCATTTGGGGTGGCCGACGGCGGCAGTCGCCGTCACGTTCCTCGAGGACCGGGTGCCTGTTGGGGAGTGGCCGGCGCTCGCCGCCCGCATCCAGAAAACAGCCGACGAGTTGTCCATCCGCATCCACGGCCGCCCCCAACCGAACTAGTTGGCAGCCGGCATCGCAGCACCCGTCAAAACTGGTCCGGCCGCCAATCGAGTGAGTCTGTAATACCGGACAGCACCCGCCGGAAAGCCGTTCCGAGATGCTTGCGGAGGGGCTGTACTGGATACAGAAGGACTTTCCCCTAGCAACCCTCCAGAGACGAAGGAGTCATCATGGCACCCGCTGATTTCACTACCGGAGCCCGTCCGGTCAAGGCCCCCCGTGGCACCGAGCTCACTGCCAAGTCCTGGCAGACGGAGGCTCCGCTGCGGATGCTTATGAACAACCTCGATCCCGAGGTTGCCGAGCGTCCGGACGACCTCGTCGTTTACGGCGGCACCGGCCGCGCTGTCCGTTCCTGGGCTGCATTCGATGCGATCACCCGCACCCTGGAGACCATGGAAAAGGACGAAACCCTCCTGGTCCAGTCCGGCAAGCCGGTGGGCGTGTTCCGCACCAACGAATGGGCGCCTCGCGTGGTGCTGGCCAACTCGAACCTCGTAGGCGACTGGGCAACGTGGCCCGAGTTCCGCCGCCTCGAGGCCGAGGGCCTGATGATGTACGGCCAGATGACCGCTGGTTCCTGGATCTACATCGGTACCCAGGGCATCCTGCAGGGTACGTACGAAACCTTTGCCGCCGTCGGAAATAAGCTGGCGGCCGAGGGACGTCACCCGGCTCCCGCCGTCGAGGGCTCCACCGAAGGTCCGCTGGCCGGAACGCTGACGCTGACCGGAGGTTGCGGCGGCATGGGCGGCGCCCAGCCGCTCGCCGTGACGCTGAACGACGGCGCGTGCTTGATTGTCGACGTCGACGAGACCCGCCTGCGCCGCCGCGCCGGCAAGCGCTACCTGGACGAGGTTGAGACCGACCTCGACGCCGCGATCGCCAAGGTCCAGAAGGCCAAGGCCGAACGCCGCGGCTGGTCCGTCGGCTACGTGGGCAACGCAGCCGAGGTCTTCCCGGAACTGCTGCGCCGCCACAAGGCCGGTGAACTGACCATCGACGTCGTCACGGACCAGACCAGCGCGCACGACCCCCTGTCCTACCTGCCCGAAGGCATCACGGTGGAGGACTGGCACCGCGAGGCCGAGGCCGATCCGGAAGGCTTCACCAAGAAGGCACAGGCCTCCATGGCCCGCCACGTGCAGGCCATGGTCGAGTTCCAGGACGCCGGCTCCGAGGTGTTCGACTACGGCAACTCCATCCGTGACGAAGCCCGCAAGGGCGGCTACCAGCGCGCGTTCGAGTTCCCTGGCTTCGTCCCGGCGTACATCCGCCCGCTTTTCTGCGAGGGCCTGGGCCCGTTCCGCTGGGTCGCGTTGTCCGGTGACCCGGAAGACATCCGCGTCACGGACGAGGCCATCAAGGAGCTCTTCCCCGAGAACACCCACCTGCACAAGTGGATCGATGCCGCGCAGGAGCGCGTGGAGTTCGAAGGCCTCCCGGCACGCATCTGCTGGCTCGGCTACGGCGAACGCGCCAAGGCCGGCCTGCTGTTCAACCAGCTCGTCAAGGAAGGCAAGGTCAAGGCCCCCATCGTGATCGGCCGCGACCACCTGGACTCCGGTTCCGTGGCGTCCCCGTACCGCGAGACCGAGGCCATGGCCGACGGTTCGGACGCGATCGCCGACTGGCCGCTGCTGAACGCCCTGATCAACACCTCCTCGGGTGCCACCTGGGTTTCCATCCACCACGGTGGTGGCGTGGGCATCGGCCGTTCCTTGCACGCGGGCCAGGTTTCCGTCGCTGACGGCACCGACCTCGCGGCCGAAAAGCTCGAACGCCTCCTGACCAACGACCCCGGCATGGGCGTCATCCGCCACGTCGACGCCGGCTACGACCGCGCCGTCGAGGTCGCCAGGGAACGCGGCGTCCGCATCCCCATGAACGAGAAGTAGGAACAATGACCACGATTACCCACGAGCCGCTCACCGTCACCCTCGGATCCAGCGGCGTCACCCCGGAGGACGTCGTCGCCGTCGCACGCTACGACGCCAAGGTGACCATCTCCCAGGAAGCCCTGGACACCGTTGCCAAGGTCCGTGCCCACATCGACGGGCTCGCCCACAGCGACACCCCGGCGTACGGCGTGTCCACCGGCTTCGGCGCCTTGGCCAACCGCCACATCCCCAACGAACTCCGCACGCAGCTGCAGAAGTCGCTCATCCGCAGCCACGCCGCGGGCATGGGCCCCGCCGTTGAACGCGAAGTGATCCGCGGCATCATGTTCCTGCGCGCCAAGACCCTCGCCTCGGGCCGTACCGGCGTGCGTCCCGTGGTCCTGCAGACCATGGTGGACCTCCTCAACGCGGGCATCACCCCCGTAGTCCGCGAGTTCGGCTCGCTGGGCTGCTCCGGCGACCTCGCGCCGCTCTCGCACTGTGCCCTGGTCCTGATGGGCGAAGGCGAAGCGACCGGTCCCGACGGCGAACTGTACGGCGTTCCCGGCCGTCCGGCCGTTGCTGAGCTGCTTGCCGCGCACGGCATTGCTCCGGTCACCTTGGCGGAGAAGGAAGGGCTGGCGCTGGTCAACGGCACCGAGGGCATGCTCGGCATGCTCCTGATGGCGATCGCCGACCTTCACCTCTTGCTCACGACGGCGGACATCACCGCGGCGCTCAGCGTCGAGGCGCTGCTCGGCACGGACCAGGTGTTCCTGCCTGAGCTGCACGCTGCCCTGCGGCCCCACCCGGGCCAGGCGGCCAGCGCGGACAACATGCTGCGCGTGCTCTCCAACTCGGCAATCGTCGCTTCGCACCGCGAAGGCGATTCCCGGGTCCAGGACGCGTACTCGCTGCGCTGCGCTCCCCAGGTGGCCGGTGCTGTCCGCGACACCGTGACCCACGCGGAACTCGTTGCGTCCCGCGAACTCGCGGCCGCCATCGACAACCCCGTGGTCCTGCCGGACGGCCGGGTCTCCTCGAACGGCAACTTCCATGGCGCACCCGTGGCGTACGTCCTGGACTTCCTGGCGATCGCTGTCGCCGACCTGTCCTCGATCGCCGAACGCCGCACGGACCGCATGCTCGATCCCGCCCGTTCGCACGGACTCCCGGCGTTCCTCGCCGATGATCCCGGCGTGGACTCGGGCCTCATGATCGCTCAGTACACCCAGGCCGGCCTGGTCTCGGACAACAAGCGCTTGGCCGTCCCGGCGTCCGTGGACTCCATCCCGAGCTCCGCGATGCAGGAAGACCACGTCTCCATGGGTTGGCACGCTGCACGCAAGCTCCGTAAGGCCGTGGAGAACCTGCGCCGCGTACTCGCCGTCGAACTCGTCACGAGCGCCCGCGCGCTGGACATCCGCACCAAACTGTCCGACGGCGAACTCACGCCCGGGCCTGCCGGTGCGGCTGTGATCGAGGTGCTGCGCGGCGTCGTCGACGGCCCGGGAACCGACCGCTTCCTCTCACCTGAGCTGGAAGCGGCGGACCGTTTGGTCGGCTCCGGCGACGTTCGTGCGGCGGCCGAATCCGCCGTCGGAATTCTCGCCTGAATCCGAACAAAATACTGATCGGATGAACAAATGGAAGCGCCCCGGAAATGTTTGGCAAAACACGCCCCGGGGCGCTTTTCATGTAGTAGAACTTATGGGGTACGGCATGTCCACGCCGACGATGTCGTGGGCCTGCCGGGGAAAGATCCGACACACACAACTGAAACAACGAACATCCACAAAGGGGTAGAAGTTCAATGAAGGCACGCGGGACGGTCATGTCCAGGCGAATCGCACAGTCCGCCGTCGTTTCCAACTGGGGAACGCTCAGGGTGGGGGAGCGGATCGAAGTCGTGAGGCATGCTCACGTGGTTGCGGCCGGGGAGGTGCAGGAAGTGTCGGGCAGCGGCAACGTTGTGTGGCTCGAACCTGCGGGACCAGGCGCCGATGAAGCGGCCAAGCAGCTTTTCATGAAGTCCGACGGCGTGGTGTTGCGTAGGGCGTAAGGGTTTTAAACAGAGAAACCGGGGCTTGTTTGCCATCCCGCTCCTTGTGAGTGCGGTTTGGCAAACAAGCCCCGGTTTTTGCCGTCTTTGGGGGTGTTCAGGCGGCGATTGCCTCGAGCGTTTGGCCGAACGGCACTGACTCGTCCAGGGCTACCGTGTAGCTTCCGGGCTCGTGGCGGGTTACCAGGATGCCGCAGTTGGCATCCGTGGCTGCGCTCTCGATGAGGGAGTTAACGGCACGATCAAGTCCGTCGTGCATTTCCTCCGCGCTTGAAAAAGACAAGCGGATTTCGCGTTCTGCTGTTGGGGCAGCGATCATTTGGGGGCCTCCTCTTACTTGTCGCATGCGAAGGCGACTGATCAATCATAGTCCTGTCGCAAGGATTTGTCAGATGACTGGCAAGCGGACAGCCTGACAGCTCAGTGACGGACCATCGCGCGAAGCAGTTTCACGGCCACAGACAAGGCCGCGATGTCCACCGGGCCGGGCTTGATTGCCTCCTGGATTGTGTCCTGGATACGCGCGAGCTGCTCGATGTTCCCGTGTTCCCAATCCATGATCCGCTCCACCGGATCCGTGCCGATCGCGGAAGAACGCGGAGTATGCCGGACAACTTCCTTGGTCATGTCTGCGAGGACCAGGTACATGTCATCCCGCAGCGCTGCCCGGGCCAATGCTTCCCAATGGGTTTCCCGCGGCAACAGCGTGATGTGTTCCAGGAGCGGTATGGCTGAGATCCTTTCGAACACCGCGAAATACACCTCCGCCACGGCCTCCGCCGGTTCCTGGAGTTCTTCGGCGATCGCGGAAATGTCCAGGAGCCCGTAGCTGACCAGGAGTTCCGATGCCCGGATCCCGAGCTCGTGCGGTATTCCCTGGGCGTCAGTATTGGCGAGGCGGACCAAGGAATGCTGCAGGTTCATGCCGTGGAGGAAGCGGGTGAAGTTCGAGCGCAATTGGGCCATGGGCGGTTCGAGCCGTGCCATGGCGTCCGCGATGGGCTTGTCCCGGAAATCATGGGTCACGTACCAGCGCGTTGAGCGGTCCAGCAAGCGGCGCATGTCCAGCGCTACGGCACAAGCATGTTCGCTCGGGACATTCGCCGGAACCCGCGCGATTGCGTCCATGACCGAGTCGAAGTCCCAGATCTGCCGCATGACCACGAAACCGCGGGCCACGGCCACGGCCGAGACAGTGGTTTCCTCCATGGTCCGGAAGGCAAAAGCGATCCCGCCGAAGTTGATCATGTCGTTGGCCACCACAGTTGCCACGATCTGGCGCCTCAAGGGATGGGCGAAGAGTTCCTCGCCAAACCTTTCCGAAATCCGGCGTGGAAAATAGCCGCGCAGCGTGCTTGAGAACCACGGATCGTCGGCGAGGCCGCCCTCGGTCAACTCACGGGATAGCTCGATCTTGGCATAGGCCGCAAGCACCGCTAGTTCCGGAGAAGTCAGCCCGGTGCCCCCAGCCACCCGTGCCTGTAACTCCCGGGTGGTCGGCAGGCACTCGAGGTCCCGATCGAGGTCCGTGACGGTTTCGAGCCAATCCATTGTCCGTTCGAAGCTCGGGCTCCACTTGAGGACCAATTGGCGGTCGTTGAGCAGGAGGACGTTCTGGTCGACATTGGTTTTCAGGACCAGGCGCCCCACTTCGTCCTCGAGCGAGTGCAGGAAGGCCGCCCGCTCGACGGCGGGCATCTTGCCTGCCGCGATCATCCGGTCCAGGAAGATCTTGATGTTCACCTCATGGTCCGAGCAGTCAACCCCGGCCGAATTGTCGATTGCGTCGCTGTTCACGAGGATCCCGGCCAGGGCGGCTTCGATCCTGCCCCGCTGGGTGACGCCGAGGTTGCCGCCCTCGGCAATGATGCGGGTCCGCAATTGTCCGGCGTTGACCCGGATAGCGTCGTTTGCTTTGTCTCCCACCTCACCATGGGTTTCCGTCGAGGCCTTCACATAGGTGCCGATGCCTCCGTTGTACAGCAAGTCGACCGGGGCCGTGAGGATGGCCTTAAGCAACTCCGGCGGGGACATCGCCGTCGTGCCCTCATCCTGTTCTGGATCGCTCGCCAAACCCAACGCCCGGCGCACCGGTTCCGAAACGGGGATCGACTTGTCCAGGCGGGAGTAAACGCCGCCGCCCGGACTGATCTTGGCGGCGCGGTAGTCCGCCCAGGACGATCGCGGGAGTTTGAAGAGCCGTTTCCGCTCCGCGAAGGAAATTGCCGGATCCGGCGTGGGATCAAGGAAGATATGCCGGTGGTCGAAAGCCGCTACCAGCTTGATGTGTTTGGACAAGAGCATGCCATTGCCGAAGACGTCGCCGCTCATGTCGCCGATTCCCACTACCGTGAAGTCCTCCGTGTCGGAATCCATGAGGAGATCGCGGAAATGATGCCGCACCGACTCCCAGGCGCCCCGGGCAGTGATGCCCATCTGCTTGTGGTCATAGCCGACAGACCCGCCCGAAGCGAACGCATCCCCGAGCCAGAATCCGTACTCCGACGCGAGCGCGTTGGCGATGTCCGAGAACGTTGCCGTCCCCTTGTCCGCCGCCACCACGAGGTAGTAGTCGTCGCCGTCGTGCCGTACTACGCGGGCCGGCGGTACCGTGCGTTGGGCTGGAGCCGTGCGTTGGGGAGGCGCCGTACGCCCGTTGGATCCGCCCGGTTCCGCAACCAGGTTGTCCGTAATGTCCAGCAGGCCGCGGATGAAGGTCCGGTAGCATTCCTGGCCCTCCGCGAACCAAGCAGCCCGGTCCTCCGCCGGATCGGGAAGTTGCTTGGGATAGAAGCCGCCCTTGGCGCCGGTAGGCACAATGACGGCGTTCTTGACGGTCTGCGCCTTCACCAGGCCGAGGACCTCGGTGCGGAAGTCTTCGCGGCGGTCGGACCAGCGCAAGCCGCCGCGGGCTATCAAACCGAACCGCAAATGGACACCCTCGACCCGGGGCGAATAGACCCAGATTTCGAACTTCGGCCGGGGAGCCGGCGCTGCCGGGATCTTCGAGGGATCGAGCTTGAAGCTCAAGTACGGCTTGCCCAAGTAGAAGTTTGTGCGCAGTGTCGCTTCAACCAAGCTCGCCAGCGAGCGGAGGAGGCGGTCGGCGTCGAGGACGGGAACGGCGTCGATCGCTTCGGCCAGTTTCGCGCGCGCCGCGTCCATGGCCAGTTGCCGGGCGCTGTACTTGCTGGTCGCGTGAAGCAGTTCGGGGTCGAAAAGATCGGGTTCGAACCTGTCGGGATCGAACTTGGCCTCGAAAAGCTCAAGCAGCGCGTTGCTGGCCCGAACGTTCTCCAGCAGGGTGTCGGCGATGAAACCGTAGGAATTGGTGCTTCCAAGCTGGCGAAGGTACTTCGAATATGCCCGCAACACGGCCGTCCGCCGCCAGTCGATGCCTTCGCGCAGCACCAACGCATCAAAGGCGTCCGATTCGACGTCGCCGCGCATCGCGGCGCGGAAGGAATCCTGCAGTAGCTCGCCCGTCGCCAGGGGGTCCACTCCGCGCGGGTATTTAAGGCCGAGGTCGTACAAGAAGAAGGCGCGGCCGTCTGCGGGATGCACGTCGAACGGCCGCTGGTCCAGGACCTGGAGCCCCAGATTGTGGAAGAACGGCAGGATCTGGGTGAGGCTTTGCGGCCGCGTCAGGTACAGCCGGATCCGGGCGTCCTCGGCCAAGACGGCCGTTCCCGGGCGGCGGTAGATGGTCAGCAAAGGGTCGCCGTCCGGCCCAGTGGGCGAACCCGGCGGGCCAAAGCTTTCGAAGCGGGCAATATCATCAACCGCGTCCTCCACCGCATAATCGGCCTTGTAGCTTGGGGGAAACGCCGAAACCCATTGCTGCGACAGCCGCGCGGCCTCCTTCGCGGGGAACTGCGCCTGGAGCGCTTCGTCGAGGCCTTGCGCCCACGAGCGGGTCGCCGCGATGATCCGCTGCTCAAGTATCGCGGGATCGACGACGGCGGCAGGCGCACCGACCGAGGCGACCGCGGCTGCGGTGACCGGACCGGCGTCGGGCGCTTCAGCCGGGGTGACCAAACCGCCGTCGGGCAGCAGGATACGGAAGAACAACCGCGCCATGTCGGACTCGCCGAGGCGAAGCTCGAACTCGATCGCGTCCGAACCGAAAGCCTCGCGCAACTCGCGCTCGATGTTGAGCCTGACCGCACTGCTTAACCGGTGACGCGGCAGGAACACCAACGCCGTCATGAAGCGGCCGTGCGAATCCGGGCGGAGGAACAGCCGCGTGCTGTGCCGTTCCTGGAGGCGGAGGATTTCGCCTACATGGGCGGCCAACTGCCTGGCGTCGATATGGAACAACTCATCCCGCGGATACGCCTCAAGCACCGCGAGGAGTTCCTTGCCGTCATGCGAATTCGGCGGGTAATTGAACGACTCGAGAACTTGCTTGACGGTGTCGCGGATGACGGGGATCTGCAAGGCCGATCGGGATGCCGAACTTGGTGCGAAGAGGCCCACAAAGGTGCATTCGGTCGTGCGTTCGCCGTTTTCGTTGACGGTTGCCATCGTGATTTCGTCGAGATATGCGCGCCTGAGAACCGTGGAGCGCAGGGTGGACTTGCTCAGGATCAGTTCGGGCTTCGTGCCGAGTCCTGGACCGCGCTTGCGGCGCGTCACCTCCGGGGCTCCGGGGGACGTGACCTTGTCCCTCAGCAGGCCCAATCCGCGGCGTCCGTTGGGTTCGCGGTAGCCGAGGAAAACGAAATTCCCGTCGCCGAGCCAAGTCAGCAACTCCTTGGTATCCCTCGCCGCTGGAAGCCGCTCCTCGAGGGCTTCCAAAGCACGGATTTCCCGGTCGAGTTTCCCATCGATGGCAGCCGAGTCCTTCGAAGCCGCCCGGACATCGCCCACCACGGCCTGCAGCCGCTCGACAAGTCGCTCGGCGCTCGCATCGTCCGGCAACCGGGAGATCTCGACGGCGATCCACGCCTCCGTGAGCCGCCCGCCGTCGTCGTGGTCTTCGGCTGCAGGCACGGAAGGCTCATTGCCGGACGGCAGGCCCGCGCGTGACGGTCCCCGGCGCACTTCGCTCAGCGCGTGGGTTGAAGTGTCGCGGCTGACGCTGAAGGTGGGGTGGACCAGGAGGCGGATGGACGTGTTGTCCCTGGTGATTTCCGCGGTGATGGACGGGACCAGGTACGGCATGTCGTCGGTGACGATGGCGACGATGCTGGCCTCAGCCTCGTTGAGGATCCCGACGACGGCCTGGCCGGGAGTGCGCCGCTCCGCCAAAGAGCGGTGGTACCGCGCCCGGTCCAAGAGGGTGTCGCTACTGTAGCTGCGGACGTCGTCGTCGGCCACGTGCTCGTAGTAGTCGGTCAGGAATCCTTCCGCGGACCCGATCCTTGGTGACATCTCACTGCGCCTCCGCCACGCAAGGAACGGCCGTGCGATGCGGTCGGCGAGGCCTTGCGCCTGCTTTCATCATGGCCGCGGCTCGGCAGGCCGTAAAGGTTTGGGGAGGGGGAGTTCCCGGGTGCTACGCGAGGTTTGGCGGAACGAGCTGAATCTGTTGCGCCAGTCCGTACGCGGTGGGGAGATCGCTTTCGTTCGCGACAAATACTCGTCCAACCACAAGCGCTGAATTGTTGGGCGAAGAAATCCGTGTCATTCCCGCCGGTACAGTTCCGTTCCAATCGGGGCCAGTGAGGAAATACTCGCCGGCCCGCGTTCCGGTTGCGCGCTTTCCGACGTAGGCGAAATTAGCGCTGTTCGAGGGGTCGGTGAATTGCACGCTGTAATAGCGGCCTGCCATGTCCGGGACGCGAAGGATCAGCGGCCCCTTCTTCAGATCGAGCCAACCGGCGACGTAGAGCAGCTTGTTGGTCCCCGTTGCCAGGAGGCTCCGGGCGGGTGCCGAGGACGAAGAAGTGAGGGGCGCCGCATACAGCGAATTAAGCGGGATAGGCCCACCGCCCAGGCCGTGCTTGAGGATTGCCCGCTTAAAGCCATTGACCGTGATGCGCGGCCAAAGGTAGATGAAGGCCGGGGCGCCCAGCACCCACACCACCACGGCCACAATCGCGAGGGGAACCACTTCGTCCCATCCGCGGGAAATCCGCTGGAAAACGACCCACGCAAATATTGCCAGGATGACCACGGTGATAGGGAATCCGTATTTCAAAATAAGCCGGTTCATGTCACTGGATCCTCATGATCGGTGGGACCTGGTATTTCTCATTGAGGATTTCCGTGCCGGGCAAGTAGGCACGGAGCATGAGCTTGAATTTCCCTGCCGGGGTCGGCAGCCAGTTTTGTTCACGCCCGCTGGGAGCGGCTCGTTGAAGGTAAATGTCTATTGATCCGTCGGAGTTTTCCACAAGCTCCGAACCGTCATCGATGCTGGACCGGTTGATCGGATTGTCGACCATATAGCCCACCATGTCCGTCACTGTGAGGGACCAAAAGGCGTCGTTCGGCGGGAGTTGCCCGGCCGGAAAGCGCAGGACGTACTCCTGGTTGCCGCTGAGGCCCTGCCCGGACCCGTCCTTGGTGGCCGTCCAGTAGGCGGCCTCTTCAAAGACGTTGACCGCCGGAAGAGCTTTGGCGCAGGCGGCCCGTACAAGGACGCCGTTCTCCGGGCGGCCGCACGCCCGGATGGCGCTCCAGCCATTGACGGTTGTTGTCACCGTCTTGATCACGGCATTCATGACGAGGACAGCCGTCAAGAATGCGAATGTTGCACCGATGATGATTCCTTGCACCACCCCGGATTGCGATACCCACGTGAGGAAACCAGCCATGCCCGCACACTAGCTTGCCTCTGTGGCCAGCGCTACAGGTGGTGCAGGAGAGAATCGGTTTCCGTCCCTTCAGCTAGGCGTGATGGCGGCGGCCTGGTCGAGTTGGTCATGGCATCGGCCGAGCCAGGCTTCGCCCCAGAAGAAGTTGCAGCTGGTCTCGGCTTGGAGGAGATGGCGGCGGGCCAGCTCGAGGCCGGGGTTGAAAACGTCGGTCCTGCTGGCGGCTGTTTGAAGTTGCTGGCTGACCTGCCGGACCCGTTCGAGGGCGTCACGCTGGGCGAGGCTGCCGGTCCATTGGGTGAAGCCGCTTCCGTCGTGCCAGCCGGTGTTCCAGGCCCCGTCGCGCACTCGGACTTCGCCGTAGGGTGGGTGGCGGTCGAGGTGATCGCCGATGAAGGCGGGGGTGATCCCGCCTGCGGTGCCGCCGCGGGCGCGTTCGAGGAGGGGCTGGTAGAAGGCGGTCCAGAAGTTGGCGCCATCGGTCGTGTTTCTGAACCATCCGCCGTTGTCGCCGTCGGTGGCGGTGGTGACCAAAGGCGTGAACTCGCAGTGCCGGGCGCGGGCATTGACCTCGCGGATGAACCAGTCCGGGTCCATCCCGGACTCCTGGGCGTCGGAGAGTTCCCTGTCGCGCACGACCACGGTGATCTCGGCGCCGGCGTGGCGCGCGACATGTGTTCGGTAGCGCAGCTCGTCCCAGCGCATCGCATCGACTGCCTCGACGTTGTTGGAGTCCACGAGCACGTAGCGGTAGCCCATCGCCTGCAGCAGGGGGATGAGCTCCATAGTGAAGCCCATCTCGGGTGGCCAGAAGCCGCCGGTATGGGGTCGGGCGAAGAGCCGTTGGCCTATGTGGCGCCACGCTTGGAGGTGATCGGGCCAGTCGTGGGCGGGAATGAGTGGGAGGACGGGGTGGTGGTACCCGGTTCCCAGGATGTCGATGATGGCGGTGTTCTGCAAGTGCCAAAGCAGGGATCCACAGTCCACCATCCCATACACCCGGGACTGGAAGGCAGGGTCCGCGAGGGTCTCGAGCAGGGTGCCTGAGATCGACAGGTGGACCCGGCCGATGTCCTCGTAGGGCCAGAGGGACCTTGGAATGCGGTCGAGGGCGTAGAGGATCTCTCGTGCCGCCCATGGGTCGGTCTCGAGCAGGTGCTCGAGGTTGCCGGCAGGTTGGTGCAGGTTGAGCACCAGCGCGAAGTCGATCTGCCCGGCCATCAGGCGGCCTCGCAGGCTTCGATCGCTCGGCGGGCGAGCTCGGCGCCGTAGTCAGTCCAGAGGCCCTGGCCCCAGTAGCGGTAGCAGCTGGTCTCGCAAGCGAGCAGGAGAAACAGAGCCCGCCGGTAGGCGGGATCGCTGCTCGGCACCCCGGCTTTGAGGAATCGCTCGTTGAAAAGGGCGCTGGCCCGCTGCATCGGGGCAAGGACGCTGTCATAGCCGGACACCCAGGAGATGTTATTGGTCCAGCTGCCGCCGTCCATGTGGAATCCGCCGTCCTCGCCCGAGAGCCGGTCGATCACTTCTTTGAGCCGCTCGGGTCCCTCGCCGGGAGCAAGCCGCTCCCAGACCCGGTGCTGGCCCGCCGGCTGGATCGGTGGCAGGTCCTCTGGCTGGATACCAAGGGCGGTGAGGGCGTCGAGATATTCGGAAACGTTCAGGGCGGGCGTGGACGATCCGGAAGATTCGGCCATGACCTCAAAATACTTGGGGGGAAACTCGTTCATCATCACCCCTCCGTTCTCGCCGTCTGCGATCTGCGTGACCAGCGGCGGGACCGTCCGGCCCCCCAGCTGTAGCGGTCTGAGACCCTTGGCCTCATAGTAGGGCTGCATCTGGGCGACAAGTTTTGTGTCGCTGCCCTGCGTTTTGACGATCGCGGTGATCGTGGCGGTTTCACCGGTGGAGCTGGTGCAGGTGAGCCGGTGCGGAAGATGCGGGCGGTCCAAGGGTCGGCCGTCGGGTTGTTCGACGGTGTGCTCTTGGACCATAACCCACTCGTAGCCGCACTCAACCAGCGTGCGCACGAACTCATAGGCGACATCGGGCTGGTTCGGCAGAGCCATCTCGGCTGGCGAGAAGCCTCGAACTCTGCCGAGCGCCTCGGTGCCGAAGATGGCGGCGAAATGGTGCTGCCAGGCGCTGACGTGCAGCCGGAAGTCCTGGACGGGCGTGGAGGGGGCCACGGCGTGCCCCCAAGTGGATCCAAGCCACTCCACGGCACCTCGCGAAGGATCTTCACGGGTGATCCTGGTTAGCGCGTCAAAAACGTCGTCGCGTCCCATCTGACGCATTCCGTGCAGCAGGGTGCCTGAGTAGTCCAGCATCACCCGGGGTGACAGTCCCTGATCGAGGAGTTGCGGGATGAACTCACCCATCCGCTTGTAGCACCATGCGAAGACCGGGGCGTTGTGGTTGTCGCCTTGGTCCGGGTTGTCCATCATCCACGCAAGGTTCGAGATCACCGCCGCGCTTTTCAGATCCTGCCCTCCGGCGGGTATCAACGGTTGGTGCATGTGTAACGCCGCGGCGAAGCCGCTGTCCAGCCGGGCGGGGTCCATGCTGTTGAACACCCGCTGTTCCCGGCTGGCTGCGATCGCCCGGGCGATCATGGTCTCCTCCCCGCAGATGTTTGGCAGGCCGTCCACGTATTCGTCCATCGGATTCCCTCCCCGTAGTCGGGCTACTTGTGGCGGATGTGGTCGTAGATGTTGACATAGTCCTGGCCGGGGCGGGCCCAGGAGTAGTCGCTGCGCATCGCGTTGAGCATCAGCTGACGGAACTCGCCGGGGTGGTCGTACCACAGCCCGAACGCCCGTTCCAGCGCCGATTCGACGGCGGCGTTGTCGGCCTGGTGAAACACGTATCCATTGCGCTGCCAGTCCGGACGGTCCGAGAAGTCCCGGTCGAAGACCGTGTCGACCATGCCGCCCACCCCGCGGACTACCGGGATGGTCCCGTAGCGCATGGCGATCATCGGGGTCAGGCCGCACGGCTCGAACATCGACGGCACCACGAGCATGTCCGCCCCCGCGTAGATCAGGTGCGACAGTTCCTCGCTGTATCCGACCTCCAGATGGCAGTCCGGGTTGTCATTGAGGTAGTGCTTGAGATGCCGGAAGTGTCCGTTGATCTCTTTGTCCAGGCCGTCACCCAAGAGCACGAACTGGGCACCCTTCTCAAGGGCGTAGAACAAGGCGTGATGCACCAAGTGCACACCCTTCTGGGTGTCGAGACGTCCCACGTAGGCAACGATAGGGCTGTAGGTGTCCCGCATCCAGAGCCGTTCGCGCAGTCGTCTCTTTGCGGCGTACTTGCCGTCGATCCACTCTGCCGAATACCGCTCAGGGATGAAAGGATCGATTTCGGGGTTCCAGGTGTCGTAGTCCACGCCGTTGAGTACCCCGCCGAACTTGGCCTGATGTGTCGACAAGGTCGGCCCCAGCCCGTCCCCGCCGTCGCCGTAGCGGGCCTCGTCGGCATGGTTGGGCGAGACTGTGGTGGTGAAGTTCGAGTAAACCACCCCTCCCTTCATCAAATTCACCGCCTGGAAACTGTGGTCGTCGCCGAGGCGGACACGGTCCAGGAAATAGTCTGGCCGGCCCAGCTGGGTGCTCCAAAGCTCCTTGGGGCCGGTCAAACCCTGATGGCGGAAGTTGTGGATGGTGTAGCACACCCGCTGGTCGGGCATCACATGCCCGTACTGCTCATACAAAAGCACCGGGACCAGTCCCGTCTGCCAGTCGTGGCAGTGAATCACATCCGGGCGTTTCCCCACTTTGTACAGGTATTCCATGGCGGCCTTGGAGAAGAACGTGAAGCGGTCCACGTCGTCGGCGTAACCGTACATGAGCTCCCGGTCGAAGAACCCTTCGTCCGAGTGGGGCTCGATGAAAAAGCACTTTCGCCCGTGCACGTAGCCGAACCAAACGCTGCAATGGACCGCATCCCCGTGCCACGGCACCCAGAGGTCGTGGTAGTCAATTGTCAACCCCCACACATCCTCGTGCCGCATGCCCGCATACTTGGGCAGCACGATCTCTACCTCGTGCCCCCGGATCTCCAGCTCACGGCTCAGCCCGAAAATCACATCGCCCAAGCCCCCGGCTTTTGCCACCGGTGCGCATTCGCTGGCCACCATCACCACATACATGCAATACCTCCGAAGTGCTCCAGCCGCCCACCGCGCCTCGTGCAAACGAGGTGCCGCGGGCGGCGATCCTCTACTGGCCGGTCTTCGCAGACGGCCTGGTTGCCGGAGTCTTCGCCCGCCCCGGCCTTGTTGGCCGGTGCCGCCTTGCCGGAACGGCAGCAACGGCAGGTGGACTGATCACCCTGGACTTCCAATTCCGAGCGCCATCTAATGCCTGTTGTGCCGGGCTCTCTGCGGCTAATGACAAGGGCGTGACGGGGTCTCGCCGAGCCCCATACTAGGACACCGGTCCTCCAGCATGCGGACCCCCCACGTCATGTTCGAGCGGGGTGTTAATTCACGGAAAATCCGACGTTACGCGAAGATGTCGTCGCGTTGCCGGTTGGTTGAACGGTGAGCGAGGCGAGGACCAGACTGAGCGCGTCGGAAACGTCCCGGAGCTTGCCATAGGTCCCCTCCTGGCCTCAAGAACGCTAAGGCGTTGGCCTTGACAGCCGACGCCGGCGGGGTGAGATTTAAGCCGCTACGCTCGTGATTTTGTCCCGTGCGCGCCGGATTTTGTTCAGCTTCACCAGAGCGGGATCGTCAAATGGCTTGGATGCGGAAGCTCAGCCTTCGGAGGTGGTTGCCCCGCGCCCGGCCGAGTGGCGGCGCGTCCGACGGCGGCCCGGCAGCTGAGTTTGATGGGCGCCCCGGTGCCGCTGGTCCAACGAGGGAAATCCGCTTAGCACTAGTGTGCTATGGGGGCGTGTCCCTGGCCGTCTATATGTATGGGGTGACGCGTGAGATCCTTGAGCTGGTCATCGCCTCGCGGCTCCTCGAGTCCGGCGAAACACAGGACATCGCGCCGGAAACAACCCGTTACGCCTATGTGCAGGCACTCCGCGAAAGCGCTAAGAACCACCAGGGCGCCCTGCCGAGGGTGGTGGTCGATATCGTTTCCGGTACTTCCGCAGGCGGCCTCGACGGCTTGTTCCTGGCGAAGGCCATGGCGATCGGCCGATCCCTCGAACCGCTCAAGAAGCTCTGGCTCAACCAGGCAGATGTCCGGACCCTCATGGCTGGATTCGGGGACGTGTGGTTTCGCCTCGTGGAGTTCGTTGGAAGGCTTGTGTTCACGCCCGACGCCGCTCCGCTGGACGGACCCGGAATGGTCGGATTGGTCAGCCGGAGCCTTCAGGCGATAGACAACGCGCCCCCGATAACTACAGGACCGCTCATTCCCCGGGGCCAGTCGTTGGACCTATTCGTCCCGATTACCGATGGCGCCGGACACAAGCGATTCTTGGTGCTTCATCCGGGCGGAACGATCCTCCAGGATGTGTCGCACCGCCACGTAATGCACTTCAGGGCGGTCTCCGGAGCTCCGGCGGAGAACCAGTTCGAACGGGACGGCAACCCCGTATTGGCCTTCGCCGCCCGTACGACGTCCAGTTTCCCCGGCGGGTTTCCACCGGTGACCATCGAAGGATTCGCCCAGGCATTCAATGCACTCGCCCAAACAGGGGACAGTTGGGACGCGACGCCATTCAAGACGAGGAAGTTCGTGAAGGACTTCTTCGACGACTACAGGGGATGGGGGGACGACCCCCGCAAGACCTGGTTCATGGACGGCGGCGTCCTGGACAACGCCCCGTTCGATCATGCCATCAAGACCATAGAACACAAGCGTGCGGACACAGAGGTTGAGCGCTACCTCGTCTACATCGATCCCCATCCCGTTCCCCCCTTGCCGAACCGTAAGGTGCGCCTCCCGAGCTGGCCCGGGAGCATGGTGGCGGGGGCAACTGCGATTCCCGCGCATCAGTCCATCTTGGAGGGACTGGTCGGATTGCGGCACCGGAACGCGCGTATTGAACAGATCAGCGACCTCACGAAAGGCCTCGAGTCGAGGATCGGGCAAGTATTGAACGATCGTGGGCAAAGGGTCACCGGCACCACCGAGTACCGAGACGTCTGCTTCGTCGAGGACGATCTCGCACGCTTGGCTGCTACCGAGATGGGCAAAAATCTGGAGGGCTATCTTCAGCTCCGCTTGGAAGCGATCGCCGTAAACCTCGGCAAAGCGGTCACCAAGATCTTCAAATACTCCGAGGAATCAAGCGTTGCCGCATTCATCCGGGAGGTCCTCCGGGCATGGGCGCTGCAGAAGGGCCAAAACGCCAACTTCAGTATTGACGGCTTGAAGGGCTTTTTCGGTGACTACGACGTGCCTTACCAGGAACGTCGGCTCCGGTTCCTCATCCAGGAACTCAACAAATTATATGAGGACCGGCCGGACAGCGCTGAAAGAGCCCTAGTGGACGCGGCGAAAACCGCCGTCTACGACGCGTTGGAATCACTTCACGCCTTGCCGGAAACGCTGAACAGCGCGGCGAAAACCGGTGCTGCCCTTTTTGCCCGCGTGGCCAACAAGGAACCGGCGGCGCTCGACCCCCACGGATTCGCGAGGGAAAACATGGAATCCCTCGATTCCTTCCTCGCAAGCCTGAAGTCTCCACGCGCGAGCCAGGACACGGCATTTTGGAACGAATTCAGCGGGCTACTCAAGGCGTGGCCGCGCAGCAATGCGAATCAAGCGCAGCGGCTCTTGGAAGCGTACGCCGGCTACCCTCTGTGGGACGCCGTGGTCTATCCGATTCTCGCGTTGTCTGAAATCCGGCAATCCAAGCGGATCGAAATCAGCCGGATCAGCCCTGAAGACGGAGCCGTCACCAGCGAAGGCCCCAAGCTCAAGGGCACAGGATTGGGGCAGTTCGCCGCGTTCTTGCGCAAAGACTGGCGTGAAAACGACTACCTTTGGGGCCGCCTCGACGCCACCGCGAAACTACTCGGCCTGATCCAACCAGGAATCAGCAGCCGCGAGGTAGCCGATGCCCTCCGCACAGTGCTCGCGGAGGAAGCGGGCCTGGGAATCCTCAAGGCAAAAACCCGGGGCTGTGTAACCAAGGAATTCCTCGAGGCTTCCATCGCGGATCTCGACGCGGGGTCACTTACGGCCCATGTTGCTGCTCGCAACGGGCCGTAAGCGACCCCGCGTTGGCTTTTAGCGCTTGACGGCGTCCAGCTTGAGCATCTTGGCAATGACGCCGTCGAGTTCGGAGTCGTCGAAGATTTTCTTCCAGTCGTCCTTGATGATGGTGTCCTTGCCGTACTGGATGGCGATTTCGCAGGCCTCGGAGAACGGGTTGGAGCCGCGCAGGGCGTTGGTGAGCGCGATCTGGACGTGGCCGAAGAGCATCGCCTTGGCTGCTTCCTCGGGGACGCCGGCGGTGTGCACGGTCTCGTGGAGGGCTTCGTTGAGCAGCGTGCCGATCATGCAGGCGACGGTTTCCACGAGGGTGGGTTCGAGGATGGCGAGCTGCTTGACGGTGACCCAGTGCACGTCAATGACCGGCGCGTAGATCGTCCGGATGGTCGTTTCGGCGGCTTCGCGGGCCGAGGCGGGAGCGTCGTCGTCGATCGCGGCAACGACGTTCTGCGGGGCGCCTGCGCCGCCGAAGGTGTCGGCCCATTCTTCCTTGGTGGTCCGCTCGAGGAACACCGACGGGTGGCACGGGTGCGCAACGGCCTGCACGACGTCGTCGCGCTTGGCCAGCAGCCCGGCGTAAGCGGCGGCCGGGTCCAGGGTGAGCAGGATCGCGCCGGACTTCATCTGCGGCACAACGCCTTCGGAGACGAGGCCCAGGACGGTGTCCGGGACGGCGAGGATTACGACGTCGGCGCCCTTGACGGCGTCGTCAGTCGCCGTGATCTCGCGGCCTTCGGCGCGGACCCGGTCCTGGCCGGCGGGGGAGTTCTCGCTGTAGGTGACGGCGTGGTTGGACTTCTGGAGGTTGCGGGAAACGCGCATCCCCATCTTGCCACCGGCTCCGATGACGGCCACGGTCAATATTTCTGCTGACATTTCACTTGCTCCTTAGGAATTCGATGCTTTGCTGGGTCCACTGGTTTTCGAGGTGGATGGTGTCCGTTTCGGTGTCCTGCCAGGGCAGCCAGTGTTCGACGATTTGGTTGATGTTTCTTTGCTTGGGTTGGATCTTTTCGACCATGTAGTCGTAGTCGAGAAGGCCTTCGCCCAGGGGTGCGCCGGAGTACGTGAATCCGACCCATCCCTGTTTGCGGCTGAACGCAAAGTCTTTGATGTGCATGTTGAGCACGTAGGGTTCGACGGCGTCGATCACCTGACGGGGCATCTCCAGTGCCGCGACGGTGTTGGCGGGGTCGGAGCAGATTCCCAGGTACGGGCTGCCGACGGCCCGGATGACCTCCAGGATCCGTTCCGTGGGGACTTGTTCGTAGGTTTCGACGGCGATGCGCACCCCGGCGGCCTCGAACTCGGGCAGGATCTCGGTGAAGATCGCGGTGGCTTCGTCGTTGTCCGGGGTGTGTCCGGGAACGTTGAACATGGTCCGGAGCAGCGCGGAGCCGAGGATCCGTGCGATGTGCAGGAAGCGGCGCAGGTGCTCGGGGCGGATGCCTTTCGTGCCGAGCTCGAGGGTGATGCCGAGGTTGTCCGCGGTGGCCCGGACGGCGCCGAGTTCGTCGTCGCTCATGTCCTCCAGGGGCGCGTAGTCGCAGATCTGGAACAGGTCCACCCCCATGGCGGCGGTGCGTTCGAGGGCTTGGTGGAGGGTGAGCGGGTTGCTGACCTGGTCTGAGAGTTGCCAGAAGAACGCGTAGCTGCTTAATCCAATACGACTGGCCTGCCCGATTCTGCTCATGCCGCCACTTCCTTGCCAGCGGCGATCCGGGCGGCGGTTTCGTCCAGGATGGCGGCCAGTGCTTGCGGGTCGTGGGCGAAGCGTCCGAGGAACAGGCCGGCGACGGCGGTGTCCAGTTCGGTGATCAGTCCGGGTCCGGCGCTGCCTCCGTAGATGACCCGGCTGTCGTGTTGGCCGGGCAGGTTTCGGAGGTGTTCGTCGAGGCCGCGGACCACGGCGCTGATGTAAGCCGGGGTGGCTGGTTCGGGGGCGCCGATGGCCCATTGCGGTTCGTAGGCGACGATGGTGCGTCCTGCGGGGCCGAGTGTTCCGGCCCGGTTGAGGGCGGCGTCGATCTCGGCGGTGCAGTGCGCGATCGCTTCCTCGGGCGAGCCGGCGGCTGGTTCCCCGACGCAGAGCACTGGGGTGAGGCCGTTGCGGTAAGCGGCGGCGGTCTTCAGCCCGATGACCGCGTCGTCTTCGCCGAAGATGCGGCGGCGTTCGGCGTGCCCGACTTCGGCGTAGCGTCCTCCGAGTTCGGCGATGGTTTTCGCGCCGGTTTCGCCGGTGTAGGGGCCTTCGTCTTCCCAGAAGATGTCCTGCGCCCCGGTCCCGACGCCGGCCGCGCCCAGGATGCGGGACGCTTCGGGCAGTGCGGGCAGGGCCGGGAGGACGAAGAGTTCGATGTCGTCGTTCACCACGGCTGGGTGCTTGAACGCCAGGGTGGCGATCTCGCGGCAGTAGTCCACGGAGCGCTGGTAGCCGAAGTACATTTTCAGGCTGACCCCGATCACCGCGCCCGGTCGGTGCGCGTCGGCACCGGACGGTCCGGCACCGGGCCGGGTGCCGCCGTCGTGGTTTGCGGTGTGGGTGTTAGCAGGAAGTGACACCTTCGTAGTCCTTAATGAGTGCGACTTTCTCGGCCGAGGCGGAGCTTTCGTCGAAGGTGTAGGTGAGCCATTCCTTGGCCAGGCGGCGGGCGAGTTCGAGTCCGATGACGCGTTGGCCCATGGTGAGGACCTGGGCGTTGTTGGACAGGATGGCGCGTTCGACGGAGAAGGAGTCGTGTGCGGTGACGGCGCGGATGCCGGGGACTTTGTTCGCAGCGATCGCGACGCCGAGGCCGGTGCCGCAGATGAGCAGGGCGCGGTCGGCTTTGCCGGCGGCGATGAGTTCCGCGGCGGCGATCGCCACCGAGGGGTAGGGGGTGTGGGATGCGGCGTCGACCCCGACGTCGGTTACGGATTCGACCAGGGGGTTGGCTTGCAGGTCGGTTTTGAGGGCTTCTTTGTAGTCGTATCCGGCGTCGTCGGATCCGATGACCAGGCGTAGTGCGGCGCTCATGCGTTCTCCTTCAGAAGGGTCGTGACAGTGGTGTCGGTGAGGGTGTTGTGGATGGCGCGGATGATCAGGGCCATGGAGACCGCGCCGGCGTCGGGGGTGCCGAGGCTTTTTTCGGCGTGCGGCCGGGCGCGGCCCATGAGGGGCAGCAGGGTCGCGGTGGCTTCGGCGGCCTGCTCGGCGACCGCGGCCGCGGTGCCCCAGGCGTCCCGCAACCGGGAACCGTCGGTGACGGCGGCGGTGAGGGCGTCGCTGAAGGGGGCCAGGACGTCCACGAGGGTTTTGTCCCCGACTTTGGCTTTGCCGAAGTCCATGATGGAGCGTTTCGCTTCGGCCACTCCGGCGGCCACGGCCTGCGCGGTGGGGCGTTCGGTGTTCCCCACGGCGTGTCCGACGGCGCGCAGGGCCATGCCCCACAGCGCTCCGGAGGTGCCGCCGGCTTTGTCGGCCCAGGCGTCCGCGGCCAGTTCCAGTACGGTCCCGGCACCGGCCCCGCGTTCGACGGCGTCTGCCGCGGCCGCGGTGGCGGCGTGGATTCCGCGTTCCATGCCGATGCCGTGGTCACCGTCTCCGGCGATCGCGTCGATGCGGCCGAGTTCGGCCACGTTCGCGTCGATCACGGCTTTCGCCGCGTGGAGGGCGGCCAGCACGGCGGTGGCTGATGCTTTGGACTCGTCAGAGGCGTCCGGGATCACGGTGAGCTGCTCGGCAGCGGCGGTGAGTTCATCGGCGTCGAGCGCTTCCGCGGTCACGGCGCCGCGGCGGAACGCGGGCGCATCCGCCGGGGCAAGCCACAGTTGCTCGAGTTCGGGGTCGAGCCAGAAGAGGGTCAGGGAGGTCCCGGCCATGTCGAAGCTCGTGACGAGTTCGCCGACCTGCGGGTCCACCGCGATGATCCCGGCCTCGGCCAAGAGTTGCGCGACGCGGCGGTAGAGAACGAACAGTTCTTCGTATTTCACGCTGCCCAGGCCGTTGAGGATCGGCACCACCCGCGCGCCTTGGATCTGCAGTCCGTCGGGGACCTCGGCGAGGAGGTCTTTGACGAGCAGTTCGGCGAGTTCGTCCGCCGTCGGGATCCCCGTTTCGCCGATGCCCGGCTCGCCATGGATGCCCATCCCGACGGCCATCCGGCCCGCGGGGACCGTGAACAGCGGTTCGGGGGCGCCGGGCAGGGTGCAGCCGGTGAACGCGACGCCGAAGGAGCGGGTGCGTTCGTTGGCGCGTTCGGCGATCCCGACGACGGCGTCCAGGGGGTAGCCGGCCTCGGCTGCCGCCGCGGCGACCTTGAAGACGGTCAGGTCACCGGCGATGCCACGGCGCTTGTGCTTCTCGGCCAGCGGTGCGGAGGAAATGTCGTCAGTGACGGCGATGCTGCGGCAATCGATGCCTTCGGCGCGGAGCTTGTCCTGGGCCTGGGTGAAGTGCAGCACGTCTCCGGCATAGTTGCCGTAGCCCAGCAGGATCCCGCCGCCGTTGTCCGCGGCCTTGGCCACGTTGTAAACCTGCTGCGCGGACGGGGACGCGAACAAATTCCCCATCGCCGCGCCATGGGCCAGGCCCTGCCCGACCAAACCGGCGAACGCCGGGTAATGGCCCGAACCGCCACCGATCACCAACGCCACTGAACCCGGAGTGCTGCGGGTGCTGCGGGCTACCCCGCCAGGCACCCGGCGCACCCACCGGCCATGCGACGCGACGAAACCCTCGATCATCTCATCAGCAAAAGCCGAGGGCTCATTGAACAAACGGGTCATGCGGAACTCCTGGAAACAGTGTGCGGAAAGGCTCGGGTGGGGGTGGGGAAGGTGGGATCAGCCTTGGGAGGGCTTGCCGGCGGCTGCGGTATCCATTGCGGTTGCGCGCAGCCCCTCAGGCGCTTTTCCCCGGCGGCTGAGTACGACCATGAGGATCGAGGACAGGAACATGAAACCGCCGACGACGAACATCGGTACTGTGTAGCTGCCGGTCCAGTCCTTGAGCCAGCCCGTGATGTAGCCCGCGCTGAAGCCGGCCAGGTTTCCAACGGTGTTGATCAGCGCGATGCCGGCCGCGGCTGCGGCGCCCGTGAGGAATTGCGTGGGGACGGTCCAGAAGTTCGGCAGTGCCGCGAAGATGGACATGGCCGTGATGGTGATGACGGCGATCGTCGCGGCCGGAGAGCCTGCGAACAGAGCCAGCGGGATGCTGATTGCTCCGGTAAGTGCGGGAACTGCGATGTGCCACGTCTTGACGCCGCGCTTCGTGGCGTCCTTCGACCAGAAGTACAAGGCGACGGCCGCGGGCAGGTAGGGGATTGCCGTGATGAGGCCTTGCTGGAAGACGTCGAATTTCGAACCGAACTGGGTCTCGAAGCCCTTGATGATGGTGGGCAGGAAGAACCCGAGGGCATAGAGGCCGTAGATGAAGCCGAAGTAGATAGCAGAGAGCATCCAGACGCGGCCGTTTCCGAAGACGGTCCGGACGCTTGCGTGCTTGCCGCCGTCCGACGTCGCGCTCTTTTCCTTTTCGAGCGCGCCGATCAGCCAGGTCTTTTCCTCGGAGGTCAGCCACTTGGCCTTGGCGGGTGAGTCGGCCAGGTAGAACCAGGAGATCACGCCGATCAGGATGGCGGGGATGGCCACGCCGAAGAACATGAAACGCCAGCCCTCAAGGCCGAAGAAGACGTTGTGCTGCTGGATGAGGGCACCGGCAAGCGGGGCGCCTACCACCGTGGTGAGGGGTTGTGCCAAGTAGAAGAGGGCGAGGATCTTGCTGCGGTGCTTGGCCGGTACCCAGAGGCTCAGGAAGAGGATGGCGCCTGGGAAGAAGCCGGCCTCGGCCACGCCCAAGGCGAAGCGGAGGATGTAGAGCTGTTCCACGTTGCCCACCCAGGTGAACAGCAAGGAGACGATGCCCCAGCTGACCATGATTCGCGCGAGCCAGCGGCGTGCGCCGAACTTGTGCAGGGCCAGGTTGCTGGGGACTTCCAACAGGATGTAGCCAATGAAGAAGACACCGGAAGCGAAGCCGAACTGCGCAGCGGAAAGCGCCAGGTCCGTGGTCATTCCGTTGGGGCCGGCGAAGGAAATGGCCGTCCGGTCCAGGTAATTGATGAAGAACATCAGGGCAACGAACGGCACCAGCCGGATCGCGACCTTCTTGATTGTCGAGCGTTCGACCACTGATTGCGTGGTGTCCACATTGACTCCTTGGTATTGGGTATCCCGGTGGCTCCTGCACTGGAGGTGCCGGGTTGGCTCGTGATTTTGCCGGTAGCACCCGGCGACGTGAACGTGTGATTTCAACCATAGGACTGAAATCTAAATTGGTCAACCGGTTGACTGATCACTCGATGGGACGGTCCGGCTCGTCAGGCGAAATTGGTCATCCGGTTGCTACGCTGTGAATGTGTCAGTAAATTCCGCGGCCGCAGCGGCCCACATCACGGCAGCCCTTGCACCCATGGAGCACGGCTCCGTCGTTTCCGAGGTTGCGGAGCGGCTGCTTGCGTACTTCACGAGCGGCGACATCGCAGCCGGGACGCGCCTTCCTGCCGAACGGCAGCTGGCGGCTTCGCTCGGCGTCGGACGTTCCGCGGTGCGCGAAGCACTGGCCGCCTTGGAGATCCTCGGGATCGTCATCGTCCGGCCGGGATCCGGGACCTACCTGCGCGACGGCGTCTCCGAACTTTTGCCGCGCACGCTCAGTTGGGGACTCATGCTGGGTGAGCCGCGCACGCGCGAGTTGGTCGAATTGCGCAGCGGCTTGGAGGTCCAAGCCGTCCAGTTGGCCGCCACCAGGATCAGTGACGAAGCTCTGGAGCGCATGCGGGCCGACCTCGATGCGATGGAGTCCGGACTCGACAACCTCGCGGTGTTCGTCGAGGCAGATGCCGCGTTCCACAAGGAAATCGCCGCGGCCTCCGGAAACCAGGTCCTCCAGGAACTGCTCCAGAGCATCCGGTCGCTCCTGAGGATCTGGGTGGACCGGGCACTGACCGACGAAGGCCACGCGGCCGCTGCCCTCTCGGAGCACCGCGCTATCTTCAAAGCCCTCGAATCCCGCGATCCCGCACTCGTCACCGAGGCCATGGTCTCGCACATGGGCACGGCATCGCGGCGGCTCTTGGCGGGCTACGACGCAGCCAGCAGCTCGCAGTAGTAGAAGTTCAGCGCAGTAACCGCCTGCCGCAGTAGCGGCCCACACACCCAAAGAGACGTGGTGGCGGGATTCGAACCCGCGTGCGCTGCTTTGCAGGCAGCTCCCTGGCCTCTTGGGTACACCACGTGCATCGAGGGTAGGCAGCCCGTGCCGGCCGATCCAACAATGGTTTCGCCGCCTTTCGCCCGGTGTCGCGGCGTTGCGCGCTGTGAACCCGTGCGACCTCCAAACTCGTGCTCCGCTCCGGCCTTGATTGAAAAGCGTTCAGTGCTAACCTCGTGAGCAATTGCGCAGGGCCAGCCTCGCTACATTCGCCAAGCCAGGAAGTACGCCGCCATGGAAACTCAAGCGGAACCGGGCGCGGACGCCCGGCTCGAAGCGCTCACGGACGCTCGACTCGAAGACCTCCTTGCCCAGCTCAGCCTCGGGGAGAAAGTCCGCTTGCTCACTGGCCGGGACTTCTGGACAACATGGCCCCTCGAGAAGATCGGCTTGCGCCGAATGCTGTTCTCTGACGGTCCCACTGGCGTCCGGGGCGAGGTGTGGGACGAGCGTGAACCGTCCATGAACTTCCCCTCCGCGACGGCCATCAGTTCTTCGTGGGATCCCGCGATCGCGGATCGCCTGGGCGCCGCCTCCGCCGTCGAAGCGCGACGCAAGGGAGTCGACGTCGTTCTCGGGCCCACCATCAACCTGCACCGCTCGCCGCTCGGCGGCAGGCACTTTGAGGCGTTCAGCGAAGATCCGGTCCTGACGGCGGAGCTTGCCGCGGCGTATGTGGCGGGAGTGCAGCGCAACGGCGTGGGCGCGACGCCCAAGCACTACGTCGCCAACGATTCCGAGACCGACCGCTTCACCGTTGACGCGCTCGTGGCCGAACGACCCCTGCGGGAGCTATACCTCCTGGCGTTCGAGAAGGCGATTGTCGAGTCGCGCGCCTGGCTCGTCATGAGTGCGTACAACTCGATCAACGGCACCACAGCTACCGAGAATGAGCTGCTGGAAACGCCGTTGAACAGCGAGTGGGGATTCGACGGCGTTGTCGTCAGCGACTGGACCGCGGTACGCAGCCTGGAGAGCGCCCGGCATTCCCAGGACCTCGTCATGCCCGGCCCGGACGGCCCTTGGGGTTCCGCGCTCGTCGCGGCAGTCAAGGACGGCGAGGTCTCCGAGGACGCCGTCGACCGGAAGGTGCTGCGCATCCTGCAACTCGCGGCCCGGGTGGGGGCGTTGGAAGGCTTCGAGCCCGTGGCGGCAGAACCGTCGGACCGGGAAGACCCGCTCGCGTTCGCTCGCGAAGCGTCCGTTGCCGGTACCGTCATGGTGAAGAACGACGGCGTGCTGCCGCTGGTCCTGGCGTCGGCGGTGAAGCTCGCCGTGATCGGGCACAACGCCCTCCACGCCAGGACCCAAGGCGGCGGATCGGCCACCGTGGTCCCGGAGAGGATCGTTACGCCGCTGGACGGAATCCAAGCGGCGTTCGGGGCCGAAAACGTCACGTACAGCGTGGGCGCGGTGGTTCAGGAGGGCGTTGCCGAACTACCCCTCGCACAACTCAGGAACCCGGTGACGGGGGAGCCTGGCCTGCGCGCGCAGTTCTACGACTCCACCGGCCAGGAACTGTTCGCCGAGGACCGCCGCTCCACTGCCTTGGTCTGGTTTGGCGGCGACGTGCCCATCGAGGAATCGTCCATGGTCCGATTCCATACTTTCTACACGCCTGAAATCAGCGGTTCAATCCAGCTCGGCTTCGCTACCGTGGGCCACGGCAGGATCTTCGTGGATGGTGTCCTCCTGCACGAAGCAAGTATCGAAGCGAGCGGCACGGACCTGGGCGCGGCGTTCCTCGCCCCACCCTCGGCATCAGTGCGCGTCGAAGCCACCGCCGGCACCCCGCTCGAGGTCATGGTGGAACTGGACCTCGACGACGGCGATGACGCCCTCTCCAACGCCTTGGCGGTGACCATAGGCCTGGAAGCGGCTCAGCCCGACCCGGAAGCATTGATCGCCGACGCGGTTGCGGCCGCCCGCGCTGCCGACGTCGCCGTCGTCGTAGTCGGCACCAACTCACGCGTGGAATCGGAAGGCTACGACCGCACGTCCTTGGAACTGCCCGGACTGCAAGACCGCCTGGTGCACGCCGTAGCCGAGGCGAATCCGCGCACGGTGGTGGTGGTCAATTCCGGTTCGCCGGTCCTGATGCCGTGGCGCCAGGACGTCTCCGCGATCCTTCTGACCTACTTCGGCGGCCAGGAATTCGGGACGGCGCTCGCGGACATCCTCACGGGCGAAGCGGAACCAGGCGGCCGGCTCCCCACCACCTGGCCGGCCGCGCAGGAAGACGTGCCCGTCCTGAACACCACACCGGACGCCGAAGGCAAGCTCAGTTACGACGAAGGCATCCATATCGGCTACCGGGCGTGGCTGAAAACCGACGCGGAACCTGCTTACGAATTTGGATTCGGCCTCGGGTACACGACGTGGGCGCTTGACGCCGTCGAGATCGCTGGCGGTGTTGCCGAAGCCGGCTCTGCTGTGCCGCTTGCCGTCACGGTAACCAATACGGGCTCCCGTCACGGCAAGCAAGTGGTGCAGGTGTACGCCGAACGGCCCGATTCCGCCGTAGACCGGCCGGTTCGCTGGCTTGTCGCGTCCGTCCCGGTCACTGCCGGGGCGGGCGAAACCGTCACCGCCACGCTCAGTGTGCCCACGCGCCTGCTGGCCTATTGGGACAACGGCTGGCAATACGAACCCGGGGATTACCGCCTCCGCATCGGGACGTCGGTCAGCAAACTGGACCTCGACGCCGTCGTCACTCTTCGAGGTGCGTAAGCGCGGCTACGCGAGCAGCGTGTTCACCAGTCGCGCCGCCACCTTGGCGGTCCGGGAGTCGATGTCGAACTCGGGATTGAGCTCTGCGACGTCCACATGCAGGAGCTTTCCGCTTGCCGCCACTTGCTTGCACACCGCGCTGATGATCGGCAACGGCACGCCATAAGCGGCCGGGGCGCTCACGCCGGGCGCCACCGACGCCGGCAGGACATCGAGGTCGATCGTCAGGTACACCACGTCCACGCCCTCAAGGAACCGCGCGACGAACTCGTGCACGGCCTCCGCAGAGCAGTCTTCGTCCGGAAGATACTTCACGCCCAGGCGGTCTGCCGTGTCGAAAAGGGTCCGCGTGTTGTTGGGTTCGGAAATCCCGACGACGGCGTAATTCAATTCGCGGCCTGCGGCGGCTTCCGCACGGGCCATCTGCAGGAACGGCGTGCCCGAGCTCGGCACGGGCTCGTCACGCAAGTCGAAGTGCGCATCCAGGTTCAGGACACCGAGCCGTTTGCCTGAACGCACAGCCTCCGAGCCGGCGACGCCCAAGTAGCTGGCGAAGGCGGTTTCGTGCCCGCCGCCCAGCAGGACGGTGAGGTTGCGGGCGTCGAGCAGTTCCGAAACCACGCTGCCTGCGCGGTCTTGGCCCGCCTCGAGCGAGCCGTCGTCCACCGCCACGTCACCGGCGTCGAACACATCCCGGTCCAGGTGGAAGGCGAGCGGACCCAGGGCGTTGCGGATCGCCGTCGGAGCGGCCGCCGCGCCTACGCGTCCCTTGTTGCGCAGCACCCCTTCGTCGCTACGGAAACCCACGACGACGGCGGGCCGGGAGCCGGTGCCCACGTTTCCGCGGCTGTGGGGAGCCACCGCCTGCCACCAGCGGCGGTGTTCGTCGCCGTCGCCGTCGTGGCGGCCGGTCCAAGGGGTGGGCGGAATGTCGATAGCGGGCAGCGCGGTGTACATAGTTCAAGCTCAGCGCATTGCCGGTCCGAAATACACCGCGTGGGCGCCGAGGGTGTCCGGTATCCCGGAAAGGCCTATTTGACGCCCAGGATTTCCTCGACCGGACCGATGCCGAAGAACAGCAGGAAAGCGGCAGCCACGGCCCACATGAGCGGATGGACTTCGCGGGCGCGGCCCTGGAATGTGCGGATCAGGACGTGGGAAATGAATCCCGCGCCCAGGCCGTTTGCGATCGAGTAGGTGAACGGCATGAGGGCGATCGTCAGGAAGGCGGGAATTCCGAGCGCCCAGTCTTCCCAATGGATCTTGCTCACTTGGGACACCATCATGAAGCCGACCACAACCAACGCAGGCGCGACCGCCTCGAAGGGGACCAGGTTGATGAGCGGGGTGACGAACATGGCCACGAGGAACAGCAAGCCAGTCACGATCGATGCCAGGCCGGTCCGGGCGCCTTCGCCGATGCCCGCGCCCGACTCCACGAAGATCTGATTGGAAGACACGGACGAGCCGCCGCCTATGATCGCGCCGAGGGCGTCCACCTGGAGGACACGGTCCACGTTCGGGATGTTTCCGTGCTTGTCCACGTTGCCGGCTTCCCGGGCCAGGCCCACCATGGTTCCCATGGCGTCGAAGAAGATGCTCAGCAGGATCACGAAAGCGAGGAGCGCGGCCGCGATGATGCCGAGGTGCTGGAACGCGCCCACCGGGTTCGCCTTGCCGATGAGGGACAGGTCGGGGGCGGCCCACTGGGTGAACTTGGGCGCCACGAGGGACCAGCCACGGGGATTGACGTTCTTCCCGTCAAAGCTCGGGCCGATGTGCAAGGTGAACTCAAGGACGGCGGCCAGGGCTGTCGAAGCGATGATGCCGATCAGGATGGCGCCGCGCACCTTGCGGACCACGAGCGCGATCGTCAGCACCAGTCCGACGACGAAGACCAGCGTGGGCCAGCCAAGGAGCTTCCCGTCGACGCCGAGGCTGACTGGGACCGTGGTGCCGGCGGCGTCCGGGACGCGGCGCACGAACCCCGCATTGACCAGGCCGATCAAAGCGATGAACAGGCCGATGCCCACCACGATCGCCGTCTTGAGGGCCTCGGGCACGGCTTTGAAGACGGCCGTCCGGAAGCCGGTGAGCACCAGGATCAGCATGGTCAAGCCGGAAAGCATCACCAGGCCCATCATGTCCGGCCAGGTCAGGCCGGGATGGGACGCGACCGTGACGGCCACGAACGCGTTCACGCCCAGGCCGGTGGCCACCGCGAACGGATGCTTGGCCCACGCGCCCATGAGGATCGTCAGGATTCCGGCAACGAACGCGGTGGTCGCTGCGACAGCGGGGAAACCCAAGGAGTGGCCCGAGGAGTCCGCCCCGGAGAGGATCAACGGGTTCAGGACGACGATGTAGCTCATGGCAAAGAACGTTGCGAACCCGCCCCTGATTTCGCGGGAATAGGTGGATCCACGTTCCGAAATCTTGAAGTAGCGATCGATGGCTGAGCCCTGTTTGAGCATGGAGGTCTCCGGGGATCGGGGAAGTGTGCTCTCAAATCCTATGCCCGTGACAGCGGACACCCAGCGAATTCGCCTAGTCTGTAAGGAATCCAACAAAAAGGGAGTCGTCCGCTCATGCGCCCTATCCGCCAGTTGCTGGCCGCCGTCATTGCTGTCACCGCGGTACTTTTCTCTGCGGTGTTGATTTCCGCCGCACCCGCCCTGGCGCATGATGTCGCCGAATCAACCTCGCCGGCGAACGGCTCAACTGTTGATAGCGTGCCCGATTCCGTATCCATCACCTTCAACAACCGGCCCCTCTTGCTGGGATCTCAGATCCAGGTCAAGGACTCTACCGGCCAGAACTGGGCGGACGGCTCCGTCGAGATCGTGGACACCGTCGTCTCGCAAAAGCTGAAGCCGGGCGCCCCTGCCGGTCCCTTCACAGTGGTTTGGCGGGTTGTCAGCTCGGATTCGCACCCCATCGAGGGGAGCTTCAGTTTCACGGCGAAAACCGGAAGTACGACGTCGGCCGGCAGTTCCGGCGCGGTGCCCACCGCCGGTACGCTCGCCCCGGGTTCGACCACCACGCCGGACAAAGCCCCGGACGCCTCCCAGCCTTTCCCTTGGAGCATCGTCGGGCTCGCGGTAGTGGCCGTAGGGCTTCTGGTGTTCCTGGGAGTCACCGCGCGGCGCAAGCTCGCGGGAGGCGGGGACACTGAAGATGCTGGAGTTGGTGGCGCAGAGGACACGACGGACGATGACTAGGACTTAGGCAGGGCGCCGGCCCTGATGCCTGGTCCCTGATGTCCGGGCCCCGATGCCCGGCGCTTGTTTCGCATTCCGGAGCTACTTGCGCTGGTACCGGAAACAAGCGCTTGTGGCGTTGGGTTTTTTCTAGGCGAGGGTCGGGAGCGCCGCGAAGACCCCGACGTGGGCTGCATGGACGCTGTCCGGGTGCACCTTGGCCGAAATCGCTTGGCCCACTACCTTGGCTTGGCGAAGGACCTCTTTGGGCGTGGGAGTCGCGAGTTCGCCGACGCCCACCAGGTACATTCCGATCGCCCGCATGGCTGCCACGAAGTTCTGGCCAATCGCGATACCAAGATCGGCAAGCATCCGCCGCAATTGGCTCTGCCCGCAGCGGGTAACGACGATGTGGTCGGCGAGGAGCACGCCGTTCGGCGTGTGGACAGCCCATTGGTGTGAATCAGGCTTGTCCTGCAGCGAGACACTGGCCACCGAGCCCTCGACGGCGGTTTCATCCACGCGGTCCAGGCGGACGGCCCGCGTGGTGTTCCGGACGTCCAGGCTGTGGCTCGTGGCATAGTTCCGGAGGTGCCTCAGGATTTCACTGCGCTCCTGGAGGCATGCGACGTCGGCGGCATCGCAACGCGGAAGGAGACCCGTGCCGGGCGACTGCGTGCTTCCCGTGATGTACAGGCCATCAACAACGATTGCGTCCACCCCATAGCGACTGAGCTCGCTGGCCACGGCCAAGCCGGACATGCCGGCGCCAATGACTACCGTGGTGGTGCGTTCCGTCCTCGCAGCAGGCATGGTTGACACAGCTTGGCTCCTCCTTGAAAAGTGCATTACCCAAGGCAATACAGGGGCAGCGTCCGAGTCCCCAAGCGGTCGCGACTGAAGGCCGTTGGCGTGTTGGAAAACACGATCACCGTCATCAGTGCCTCGAACATTACAGAAGAAATCGTGTGCTGGATAGCCCCGTCATCGGCATGTCTGCGAACGCTTTTTTCACCCCGGGATTTCGCTGTTTAGAAGGTGTTCCAAGCGTTATCCACATACGCTGATTCCGGCTTGATTCGCCTCCTGCAAACGAGAATAGTGATCATTGGAGGCCACAACTCACGCCGGTGTAAGGAATGCACAGGGAAAGCACGTTGTGGGCACGGCCTCTGGCAGAATAGCCGCAACATCAGCCAGTAGTGCGAGGAGGCAGGCCCCATGGACCAGCACAGCAAACACTCTGAAAGCCATCACCCGGACCCCGAAGGCAACGGGGAGGAGCCATCGATCGCCCCTGGCGGAATTGTGGTTGGCGTTGACGGTAGCGAGCACGGCCAATGCGCCCTCGTCTGGGCCGCGCGGGAAGCTGAGCGGAGGCAGATCCCGCTCCACGTCGTGACGGCGTACTCCGTTCCGATCTTCGCGGCCTCGGGCTTGGACGGCGGATACGCAACAGTGGACGATTCCGTCATACGGGACGGTGCCGAAGCGATCGTCAAGCAAGCGCTCGAGAAAGTTGCCGGCTACGCCATCGACGTCGATGGCTCAGTTGAGAATGGCGACGCGTCCGGCGTGCTGCTGGACCTGTCCGAATCGGCCGAACTCCTAGTTTTCGGTACGCGCGGGCGTGGTGGTTTCGTTGGCAGGCTGTTGGGCTCGGTTAGCAGTGCACTCCCTGCCCACTCGAAGTGCCCAACAGTGACCGTGCCGCTCTTCTGCTCGGACCGCCTGGGTGAAAGCACCGAGGACAAACACATCAAGGCAGAGCGTGCCAAGTCAGGCCCCCACGTGATCGAGAACGTTGTGGCCGTGGGCGTGGATGGTTCGGAGCAGGCACGGATTGCCGTGTTGGAGGCCGCTGAACAAGCCCAGAGGATGGGAGCGAAGCTGCGCGTCATCTGTGCCGTTCCGGAATACAGCGGATCCCTCGCCTGGGTTCCGGCTCCCTTGGACAGGGAAGCGCTGTTCAGGGATATCAAGGTTCAGCTTGAAGCCGGCATGGCCTGGCTCAAGAGCCACTTCCCCAAGCTGCCCGTGGAAACCCAATTGCTGGACGGCTCTCCGGTGGAGGTGCTTGTGGAAGTCAGCCGTGGCGTTGAACTTGTGGTGGTCGGTACTCGTGGCCGCGGGGGCTTCGCAGGAATGCTCCTCGGATCAACCTCGGATGGCATCCTGCACCATGCAAAGGGTCCAGTGCTCGTTGTTCCGGACCGTGATGATCCGAGGCTCGAGGACCGCCCAAGGTTCGGCCCCATGCTCGGCGCGGCTTAGGCCCAGGGGAACGAGCAGGCGGCGGGGGACGGACGGCAATGATCACGGAGAAGTCGGAGTCGGAGCCGGGGTCCGAATCGGGGTCGGGGTCGGGGTCTGGGTCTGGGTCTGAGTGGGCGCCGGGGGCGGGGCCTGAGTCGGCGTCAGGAACCGCGCCGCGCTTGATTCTCGCATTACGGGAGATCCGGGCTGCCATGCTTCCCGAGGTTGGCGGCAAGGCGGCAAACCTCGGCGAACTGACGTGGGCTGGTTTTCCGGTTCCGCCTGGGTTTTGCCTCAGCACTGAGGCATATCGGCGCGCACTGCAGGTGGACGAAAACCCCGACGCCGATGGCCAGGGACCTGGGACAGGCACCAGCCTGGACGCTTCGGGCAACACGGCCCGCGCGCTCTCCGAGATAATTCACGAACTCGAGTCCGCCGAGCCGGGAGACCTTGACCGGCTGGGCGTGCTCGCGGCCGGCGCCAGGACCGCAGTGCTCGAGTCCGGTATGCCCGCCGAAATTGAGCAAGCCATCCGCTCGGCCTACACGGGGCTCGGTTCAGATGCCGCGGTGGCCGTCAGGTCTTCCGCGACTGCCGAGGACCTGCCCTTTGCGAGTTTCGCGGGGCAGCAGGACACATACTTGAACGTTGTGGGTGCCGAGGCTGTTCTCGACGCCGTTCGAAAATGCTGGGCATCCCTATGGACGGACCGCGCTGTCAGCTACAGGGCCAGCAATGGAATCCAGCACGCTGCGGTGACCCTCGCCGTCGTTGTTCAACTCATGGTGGATGCGGAGGCGGCAGGCGTCCTCTTCACTGCGAATCCGGTCACGGGGCGTCGCCGCGAAGCAGTCATCGATGCCAACCCCGGCCTCGGTGAGGCAGTGGTCTCAGGCGCGGTGAACCCGGACCATTTCGTGGTGGATTCGCTCACGGGCAGGATCACGCAGCGGAGGCTCGGGGACCGGAAACTCGTGATTCGTTCGCTGCCTGGGGGCGGCACCGAACGCCTTGACGCACCGTCGCATCCGGACTCGGGCTCCGGGTCGGACTTGGGCTCGGGCTCGCCAAGCCAAACTGCCTGCCTGGACGATTCCCAGATCAGGTCCCTGGCAAACGTTGGGCAGCGAGTGGAGGAACACTACGGTTCGCCGCAGGACATCGAATGGGCCTTGGACGGCGACGGAAAGCTATGGCTCACCCAGGCACGCCCCATCACGACGCTTTACCCGAACCCTGTCCGTCCTCACCCAGTCCGTCCGAACTCGGCTCGCCCAAACACTGCTCACCAAAACCCGAATAACTACAGCGCAGCCCCAGGTCCGCACGCGTACTTGTGTTTCAGCCTTGCACAAGGGCTCACGCGCCCGCTTACCCCTATGGGTCTCGCCGCTATCAGGGTCCTTGCTGCGTCGGTGGCGCGCACGGCGGGTTTCCAGGTCCCTGAACCGCGGAACGGTCCTTCGCCATACTATGAGGCCGGAATGCGGATCTATTTCGATCTCGCCACTCCGCTGCGAAGCACCATAGGTCGCGCGATTGTCCCGAAGGCCTTCGACTTCATGGAGTCCCGTTCGGCCACCGTCATGCGGGCGCTGTTTGATGATCCTGGTTTCGCCGTTACCAACAAGACGCCGCTGAAACTGATCAAGCACGTGGCACCTATCGTGCTTCGCTATCGCGTGCCCGAGACACTCGTCCGAGCCATTTTCAAGCCGAAGGAAGCGCTTGAACGCGTCAATAAGGTCGCCGAGGAATTGAAGGCCGCGTTGGCGGTTCCTGCGGATGCCTCTCCGCGGGAAAGGATTGGCCACGTCGAGCGGATCCTCGGCAAGGAACTCTTCACTGTCATACCCAACACCCTGCCGCCGGTTGTGGTCGGCTTCGCAACCATGGGAATTGTCAGGAAACTCCTCGGCGAACAAGCCTCCTGGGACGAACTCCAAACCATCATCCGTGGGCTGCCCAACAATGTCACCACGGAAATGGACCTTGCGCTGTGGCAGCTGGCAACCACCATCCGGGATGATGCCGCGTCCGCCCGCGCCTTCGCCGACGCCGGTCCCGCCGCCCTCGTGCAAAAGTACCGTGAGGGCCGACTGCCCTCTGTCGCCCAGGGCGGACTCGAAGACTTCCTGAGCCGCTACGGGCACCGGGCAGTCGCGGAAATCGACCTCGGCATGGCCCGCTGGTCCGATGATCCCACCCACATCATCGGCGTGCTCATCAACTACCTGCGCCTCGAGGACCCCCGGCTCGCTCCGGACAAACAATTTGAGAAAGCAGCGCGCGACGCCGAGGAACAGGCTGCCGTCCTGGTGGCAAGGGCCCGGTCGAAGAGCGTCTTCCACGCCAAGATTGTGAAAGCCGCGCTAGAGCGCACCCGCATGTTCTCCGGGCTACGCGAGTTCCCGAAATACAACCTCGTGGTTGCTTTGGCCGCTGCCCGGTCCCAACTGGCATTGGTGGGAGAAGCGCTCGCAGAGGCGGGAAGGATCGATGACCCCTCGGACGTTTTCTTCCTCGATTTCGACGACGCCCATAGAGGCCTGGATGGCCAGGACCTCCATGAACTCGTGGCTCGGCGCCGGGACGAATACGAGCTGGAATTGCGCCGCCGCCATGTGCCCAGGGTGCTCCTTTCCGACGGGACTGAACCCGAAGCCTTGCCTTCCGGTAGCCGGAACAGCGGTAAAACAACGGCAAGCGCCCAACGCGGGGGCGCCCAGTCCAACGACATTCCGGAGACCAGTCCCGAAGTGGCTGGCGACGTGCTGCGGGGAGCTCCCGCATCCGCAGGGACCGTGACTGCCGTGGCCAGAGTGATCATGGACCCCGTGGGTGCGCATTTGGAACCGGGGGAGATCCTGGTGGCTCCATCCACCGACCCCGGTTGGACTCCGCTATTCCTAACCGCTGCGGGCCTCGTCATGGAGATGGGCGGTCCAAACTCGCACGGCGCAGTCGTCGCCCGGGAGTACGGGATTCCGGCCGTCGTCGGGGTCCCGGATGCCACTTCCCGGATCACGTCGGGCCAAACGATCACGGTGGACGGCGCAGCTGGCACTGTTGCCTAACGGCGGGGATTCGGCTCAGCCCGGACCTAGATCAACCGCCTAGCCCCAGCCGAGTTCATGCAAGCGGTCGTCCCCGATTCCGAAATGGTGGGCGATCTCATGGATCACCGTAATGGCGACCTCGTCGATCACGTCCTGTCGGGAGGCGCAAATATCCAGGATGGGTTGGCGGAAGATGGTGATCCGGTCCGGGAGTGAGCCAGCGTCCCACCATGAACCGCGTTCCGTCAGCGGCACCCCTTCATACAGGCCGAGCAGAACCGTGCCGGGGTCGTCTCCGGACTGCGGCGTGTAATCGTCTTCAATGAAGATGGCCACGTTGTCCATCGCCCGGGCCGCCTTGTCCGGAATCAGGAGCAAGGCATCACTGACGGCCGCCTCAAAGTCCTCCGGCGACATCTCGAAAGGCGCGGCGCCGCCAGCCTCAGTGCCGCCAGCCGCGCCAGCTACCTCTGCAGCAGCCGTGCCCGCAGCATCGACGTCGGCCGCCCTCGCTGCCGTGGGGCGCACGCCGAAGATGCGCTGGCTAAAGGGAACTTCGCCATCGGGAATAATCGGCAGGCCGGGAGGCAAATCGATGGGCATGTTCCGACTGTAACGCGCGGCTTCATCATTGACGCTGGATGTGGCTGCAGCTACAGTTTTCCGGGCTGGTAATTCGTATAACCAGGCCGCAAGTTAAGCCAAAACAGACAAGGAATCGATGAACCGCCACGGCAGCAGATCCGGCACGACGATGAACGACGTCGCTGCCGCTGCCGGTGTTTCCCAGGCCACAGTGTCGTTGGTGCTCAACGATGCCGCCGGAACGCGATTCTCGGAGGAGACCCGGCAGCGCGTCCACGCTGCCGCCAACCGCTTGGGCTACAGGACCAACGCCCACGCCAAAGTGTTGCGCGATGGCGTGGCGGGAATGATCGGTTTTGTCGGCGACTTCGTGGCCACGGCCCCTTTTGCCGGCAAGATCATTGAAGGCGCCCAGGCCAAAGCATGGGAATCGGGTTTGCTCCTCCTGACGGTGAATACGGGCGGAGACAAGGCCCTCGAAGCCGCATCGTTGGAGGCCATGTTGTCCTACAAGGTGGCCGGAGTGGTCTACGCCGCGATGTACCACCGGGTCCTTGACGTGCCCGACGTCCTGGCCGAGGTGCCCGCCGTCGTGCTTAATTCGCGGGACCGCGCGGGACGCTTTCCCAGCATCGCCCCGCAGGAGGAAGCGGGAGGTTACGTCGCCACGAAAAGGCTCCTCGACGCCGGCCATCGCCGGATCGCGATGATCAACCTTGGGGCCCCGGACGGGGAGTTGCCAGCCGCCGTCGGGCGCTATGACGGATACCGGCGCGCCCTCACGGAAGCGGGCATCGATCCGGATCCCGGCCTCCACAGGATCGGCGACGGGCACGAATCCGGCGGCTTCGACAATGCCCTCGCGCTCATGACCGGCAAGCAGCCGCCCACAGCCGTTTTCTGCGCGAACGACCGCACCGCTTGGGGCGCCTACCAGGCCCTGGCCCAGCTCGGGTTATCCGTCCCGGGCGACGTGTCCGTTGTGGGTTTCGACAACCAGGAAACCCTCGCGCCATATCTGCGCCCCGGCCTGACTACGCTCGAACTGCCCTTCGTCGGGATGGGCAGGCGCGCGGTCGAGCTGCTTTTGGCCGGTGCGGAGCGCGATGGCCGCGCCGAATACTTTGAATGCCCGCTCGTTGAACGCCAGTCCGTGGCCGTGCCACGGGAACCCTCCCACCTAGGAACAGGAACCCCATGAACCACTTCGCGTCCCTCTCGCCCGAGCCGCTCGACGTCGTCGTGGTCGGCGAAGCCCTCATCGACATCGTTCACACGCCGCAAGGCGAGACCGAATACCCGGGTGGATCGCCTGCCAACGTCGCGTACGGCCTGGGCCGGCTTGACGTGAAGGCCGGGTTGCTCACGGCCGTCGGCCGGGACGCGCGCGGCGAGTCCATCGCCACGCACCTGGCTAGCGCCGGCGTCGTGGTGCTGCCCGGTTCGCAGTCGCTCACCAAGACGGCCACCGCGACGGCGGAAATCGCGGCCGACGGTTCGGCCGAGTACTCCTTTGACATCGAATGGTCCTTGGGTCGCGCCACCCTGCCTTATGCGCCGAAGATCCTGCACACGGGCTCGATCGCAACCTTCCTCGAACCCGGCGCCAGCTCGGTGCGGAACCTGTTGGAACAAGCGCAAGGCGGGTGCATGGTCACCTACGATCCCAACATCCGCGCAGACCTCCTCGGCAGCCACGGCGAGGCTTTGCGTATTTTCGAAGAGCTGGTGCCGTTGGCCGGCGTCGTGAAGCTCAGCGACGACGACGCCTTCTGGCTTTACCCGCGCAAGTCCCTCGAAGAGACCGCCCGCCATATCCTGGGCCTCGGCGCGGGCCTGGCCGTGGTGACTCGCGGCGCCGAGGGCTCCCTGATGGCGACGCCGCACACCCAGCTGATCGTTCCCGCGGTGGCTTCCGTGGTGGCGGACACTATCGGTGCCGGCGATTCCTACATGTCGGCCCTGATCCTCGGGCTGCTGCTGCGTGGAAGCCAAGGGTTGGCGCCCACTGTGCTGGAGCGCATCGGACAGACCGCGTCCATGGCCGCCGCCATCACGGTGGGGCGCCGCGGGGCCAACCCGCCCACGCACCGCGAGCTCCTCGCCGGAATGGCGCGGTAGGCGCACCTTTCCGGCGAGGTGGCTAGCGGGACCTGCGCCGGGTGAGCCCGACGCCCACGAGGCAGACGATTCCACCAACGAGGCCCCAGATGCCGGGAATCTCGTGGAGCAATGCCCAGGAAATCAGGATCGTGGTGCCCGGGACGAGGTAGGTCGTGGCGGCGAGCTTTCCCGCTTCAATCAGGGACAAGGCGTAGGCCCACGTGGTGAACGCGATCGCCGTGGGGAAGACGCCCAGGTAAACCAACCCGAGCGTGGCCGGAAGTGGAGCCGCCTGCACCTCGGCCACAAGCTGGCCGGCCCACGGCAAGCAGCACACCGCACCCACCATGATGCCGAACCAGGTCGCTTGCGCTGCCGGGAACTTGCGCAGCACGGGCTTCTGGACGATCACGCTCACCGCGGCGAGGACGGCGGCGAGGAGACACAGCAGCACTCCGGCGACGTCCGCCGTCGAACGCTGACCGGAGCCGAGCGCAATCAGCGCGACCCCGCCGAACGCTACGAGGCTGCCGATGATCAGCCAGCGCGGAAAGCCTTCCTTCAGGATGAAGCCCGCCAGGACGGCGATCAGAATGGGTGAAACGTTGATCAGCATGGCGCTGGTGCCGGCGTCGAGCAAGTGTTCAGCTGCGTTGAGCGCCACGTTGTAGCCGCCGAACCACATGACGCCGTACGCGAGGATCGGCCACCATTCGCGGCCTTTCGGCCAGGTGCGCAGCTTGGGCAGCGCCACAATGCCGAGCGCGACGGCGGCAACCGCCAACCGCCCGAGCGTCAAGGAACCGGGGGAGAAGCTGGGTCCGACGGCGCGGATGCCCACGAAGGCAGACGCCCAAAGGACAACGGTGACGACGACGGCGGCAACGCCGAGCTTGTTGATGGTCCGGGAGTTGGTGGTCGCCGGAGTGACTGGAGTGCTTGTGGCCATGCTGCCAATCTAGCCCGGCGTGACTGCTCCGGACTGGCGGAATTCGGACGTCTTTCAGCAAGAAACTGCCAACATCGGGGAGCGGTTATTCGGCTGCTCGTGCGCCGATTTTGGAATATCCCCACCTATGCTCTAAAGTTTTAGAGTCCAGTTCGGACGAGCGAGATGCGAAAAGCACACGGGAAACCGTAATGTGTTGTTGCCTGTCGCAAATTCGGATTGTTCCAGGCCCCCATCGTCTAGCGGCCTAGGACACCGCCCTTTCACGGCGGCGGCACGGGTTCGAATCCCGTTGGGGGTACGCAAGGAAGTGGTCAAACCAGTCTGAAAAGTCTGGTAGGCTGGAAGCCTTGAAAAAAGCAGTAGAGATACTGCAAACAAGCAAGGCCCTGTAGCGCAGTTGGTTAGCGCGCCGCCCTGTCACGGCGGAGGTCGCGGGTTCAAGTCCCGTCAGGGTCGCTTTGATTGCCGGAAGAAATTCCGGCAATCATGGTGACAATGTCACCTAAGGCTCTGTAGCTCAGTTGGTAGAGCGTTCGACTGAAAATCGAAAGGTCACCGGATCGACGCCGGTCGGAGCCACCACTGGGAAGCGTCAGTTCTTCGGAACCGGCGCTTTTCTTCATTTAAACCAAAACCCGGAATTTCCGGGAAATTTGTTCGGCCACGACGGGCTCCGTCTTCTTTGTATTCCCCTTTGTCTCCGCCTTGTCAGGGGCAAGCGCTAGGGTGGTAATCAACAGAAGGGGAGGGCTACATGGAACAGCAGGAAAGCTTCGCCGCGCCTGACCCGGAGGCCATGGGGGTTCCGGTTTCCGAGGAACACCACGCGCTGCCCGGGAGCGGACGCACCATCATTTCAGATTCCGCCGTCGCCAAGGTTGCAGGCATCGCGGCGAGGGCAGTTCCCGGCGTCTATTCCCTTGGCTCAGCCCCTTCCCGAGCCCTCGGGGCCATCCGTGACGCCGTCGGCAGCCAGGACCATGCAGCCGGGGTACGTGCCGAAGTGGGCGAAACCCAAGTAGCCGTGGACGTCAACCTCGTGGCCGTTTACGGATACCCCCTCCACGACGTCGCCAACCAGGTGCGGGCCGCGGTTTACAGGGCGGTCGAGTCGCTCGTGGGATTGGAAGTCATTGAGGTCAACGTCGAGATCAACGATGTCTATGTTGCCTCGCTCGTCAAGGCCGGAACAAAGGGTGCCTTAGCGGAAAGGGAGCCACTCCAGTGAACATGACTGTCGTCGGAATCGGGATCGGCGCCTTTGTGGCGTTCATGGCGTTCCAATTCGGGCTGTGGGGTTTCGTGATTGCCCTTTTGTTCATGGGCATTGGTGCGCTCCTGGGCCGGGCTGCGGACGGAAAACTTGATCTTCGCAGCGTCCTGGATGCACTGACCGGCCGGCGCTCGTCTTCATGATGTCCGCGGCTGAGGCGGTGCAGCCCGCCACCACGATGGCCGGCCACAACCGGATCAGCACCCAGGCACTCACCGCCTTGGCGCAGGCCGCCGCCGCGGAATCGCTCGGTGTCTCGCCGCAGGATGTCCGCGCCGAATGGTCGGACGACGACGGCCTCTTGGCCCTCTCGATCGCCGCACCGATTGGCGTGCCTTCCCTAGTTGACGTCCTGATGGATCCTTTGAGGCTTGGAAGGTTCGGCGGATCAGTGTGGGAGCGGGCAGTGACGGCGAAGACCACCATCCTTGAGCGTGTGATGGAGCTCAGTGGCTCCACCCTTAGCCGGGTGGATATCCGGATCAGTGGCGCTCGCATCACCGAAGGAGCCCGCGTCCAGTGAGCCATGTGCAGAGAAACGCGCCCCACGGAAACCCCGCACGAAAGATCCCACAGCAGCCAACCACGGATCCGCACATCCCCGGACCGGACTTTGCCGAACCGGACTTTGCCGATCCGCACCCAAACGACACCCAGGCGCCCGGGGTGCCAGTACCGGCGTCGGAAGGGGACAGGATCGACGTCGGACTCCCACGGATGCTTCGGCGGGAATCGCGCTCTTCGCGTGCCGGGATGGCCGGGGTCGCCGCGGTCCTTGTAATCGCCGCGTGCGTCTACGCGCTGTTCGAGTCCGCGCTGCGTGCGCTCGGCCAGCCGCCGTGGCTCATCGACCCCCAGACGGCGGGGGAACGCCTCACGGCCTTGCCTGCGGGGATATCCCCGTTGCTGCTGGGTTCATTGGGCGCCGTAGTGGCCATGGTGGGATTGATTTTCTTCCTGAACGCCATCCTGCCGGGACGGAGGTCCCGGCACCTTCTGGAGGACCCGAGGGCCGGTGTGGTGGTGGATGACGAGGTCATAGCCTCCGCCCTCGCACGGTCGGCAAGGACAGCGGCGAACGTTACGCAGGAACAGGTCATGGTGGTGGTGTCGAAGCGGTACGTCGTGGTCAACGTGCGGCCGACCTCCGGGATACCCCTGCACGAGGAGCGCATCCTCGCGGCCGTCGAAGACGAACTCCGGACCATGTCGCCTTTCCCCATGCCCTCAGTGCGTGTCAACGTGGCAACCTCGGGGGTGATTGGCGCATGAACGGCACTCCGCACGTACTCAACCGCATCCTGATCGGCATTCTCGGACTGACATTGCTGGTTATCGGGATCCTCTTGGTGCTGCTCGCGACGGTTCCCGCGGTGGGCAGTTGGTGGCGCGACTGGTCAACAGGGGTATGGGATCACGCGAAGTTCCTTTCGGAACAGACCCGCATTCCGGGGCGCGAGGAGAGCTGGCTGTGGGTTGCTGCGGCGGCGATCATGATTGTCCTGATCGTGCTGATGGTGGCTTGGGTCGCCCAGCAGGGGAAGGGCAGGGCCAACCTCCTCGTCTCCGAATACGATGACACCCGGACCCCCGGCAGCGTCAGCATCGGCGGAAGCTTCGCGGAGCAAGCACTCAAAGCCGCGCTCGCGGAACGAACGGACCTCGCCGGAATCACCGTCGCCACTTTCGACGTCAGGGGAATTCCGGGACTCAAAATCAGGGTCCAACCCCGCCAAGGCGTCGCGCCACACGCATTGGCTGACGACATTTCCAGGCTCGTCGAAGCACTGGATATGGTGGTGGGCCGCAAAACCCCTGTCGTGATCCACATCGGAGCGGGCGCACGCGCGAGATTCAGCAAGGCCGAGCGCGTCCGCTGAGCCGTGGAATGCCCGCGAGGGGCGTTTAGCGGGCTACAGCGAAACGAGGTACGCCGCGCTATTCGGCGCAATGCCATCCCGCGCGTTCGAACCGCTCCCGGCGCCACTGCTGGAGAGCTCCACCCGGAAGCCGTCCGGCACAGGCAGCGCAGTGGAGCCCATGTTCACCACTGCCATGACGTCGCGGTTGTGGAATGCCAGGACCCCATTGGCTGGATCATGCTCTTCGGCCCACGTGAAGGTACCCGAACCCAATTTCCTGGCCCTGCGGAACTCAAGAATGGAGCGGTACAGCTCAAGCGTGGAACCTTCGACGCCGGCCTGGCGGTCCGCGGCCAGCTCACCGAAGGCTTCGGGCTGCGGCAGCCACGGTTCGGCGGGCGACGCGGCGGGTGCTGCGCCGTCCGGCGACGCGAGCGAGAACCCGAACCCTGGCTCGGCCGAGCTCCACGGCAAAGGCACCCGGCAACCATCCCGGCCGCGCTCCACGCCCCCTGTGCGGAAGAAGCTGGGGTCCTGACGCACTGAGTCGGGCAACGACGTGTGCTCAGGAAGACCCAATTCCTCGCCCTGGTACAGGTAGGCGGAACCGGGCAAGGCAAAGGACACCATCGATGCCGCGCGTGCCCGGGCAAGGCCGAGATCGGCGTCGGGCTGTTCGTCTTGTGCCGCGATGCCCTTGGGGAACGTGGTGGGGTTTTCCAGGCCGAAGCGGCTTGGGTGGCGGACGGTGTCGTGGTTGCTTAGGACCCACGTCGACGGTGCGCCCACGGAACCGGCGGCATCCAGCGAGAGCTCGATCGCCTCGGACATGCGTTCGGCGTCCCAACCGGCCAGGAGGAAATCGAAGTTGAACGCCTGCTGCATTTCGTCGCTGCGGACATACCGCGCGAGCCGCTCGGCCGGCTCCACCCAAGCCTCGGCAACCAACATGCGGTCACCGTCGTATTCGGCAAGGACCTTGTGCCATTCGCGGTAGATCTCGTGGACGCCGTCCTGGTCGAAATAGGGCGACGGCGGATCCAGCGGCGGCTTGACCTGGTGCTCGACGGCGGTGCTCCCGGCGGGTGTCGCGACCGAACCGGCGTGGGAGTGCGCCGTGTGCGGTTCCACGTCTTCGCTGTGGACGCCCGGGGCGGCCGACCCGCCCTCGACCATCGCAGCGGCGCCCTCCCAGTCCGGAAGTCCGGCTTCCTTGACCAAGCCGTGGGCAACGTCCACCCGGAATCCGTCCACTCCGCGGTCCAGCCAGAACCGCAGCACGGAATTCATTTCGTCGTGGACCTCCGGGTTTTCCCAATTGAGGTCCGGCTGTTTCGTGTCGAAAAGGTGCAGGTACCACTCGCCCGGGGTGCCGTCGTCGTTCTTCAAGCGGGTCCAGGCGGGACCGCCGAAGATGGACTTCCAGTTGTTCGGTGCCAGGTCCCCGTCCCCGGAACCGGGAACGGAATCCTTGCCCGGACGGAACATGTAGCGCTCGCGTTCGGGTGAGCCGGGGGCGGCCGCGAGGGCTTCCTGGAACCAGGCGTGCTCGTCCGAAGTGTGGTTCGGCACGAGATCCACGATCACCTTGATGCCCAGGTTGTGGGCTTTCTCCAGCATGGCGTCGAAGTCATCCAGGGTGCCGAAACGTGAGTCGACCGCGCGATAGTCCGCGACGTCGTAGCCCGCGTCCGCTTGGGGCGATTTGTAGAACGGGGAGAGCCACACGGCGTCGACGCCCAGGCTTTGGAGGTAGGGCAATTTCTCGGTGATACCGGCGAGGTCGCCCATCCCGTCCCCGTTGCCGTCGGCGAAGGAGCGAGGATAAATCTGGTAGACGACGGCGCTCGCCCACCACGCGGAGATGCTCGAACCGGGGGTTGGGATCGGGGAGTGCGGCACTTGAATCCTCTCGGCGACATTTTTTGTGTAAACGCTTGCATTCCTAGCAGGAACCTTACTAGTGTGAGGCTCACCACATCAACCGCACTGCGGAAAAACCTGGTTCACTCACTGAGGAGTTCCAAGCATGAACACACGCAAGTACCTTTTGCCGGTAGCTGTCGCCGGCGTGCTAGCCATGTCCCTGTCCGCCTGTGGCGGCGGCGGTGGCGGCAGCACAGCCTCAAGCGGCGGCGACGCCGCGGCCAACCTCGATGGCCGTGGTCCGATCACTTACGTGCAAGGCAAGGACAACTCGAATGTCGTCCGTCCGCTCGTCGACAAATGGAACGCGGCGCACCCGGACCAGAAGGTGACGTTCAAGGAGCAGTCCGACCAGGCGGACCAGCAGCACGACGATCTGGTCCAGAACTTCCAGGCCAAGAACGCCAATTACGACGTCGTTGACGTGGACGTCATTTGGACTGCCGAGTTTGCGGCGAAGGGCTGGCTGCAACCGCTCACCGACAAGATGAGCATCGATACGTCCAAGATGCTGCCTGCCACGGTCAAGACGGCAACGTACAACAACACGCTGTTCGCGGCACCCCAGACCTCTGACGGCGGCATCCTCTTCTACCGCAAGGACCTCGTGCCCACCCCGCCCAAGACCTGGGACGAGATGATGAGCATGTGCCCCATCGCGAAGCAGAACGGCATCGACTGCTACGCAGGACAGTTCGCCAAGTATGAAGGCCTCACCGTGAACGCGGCTGAAGCCATCAACTCGGCCGGCGGCACGATCGTTGGTGACGACGGCAAATCGACGGTGACTTCTGACGCCGCCAAGGCTGGCCTAAACAACCTGGTCGCTGCCTACAAGAACGGAAACATCCCCACCCAGGCCGTCACCTACCAAGAGGAACAGGGCAGGCAGTCCTTCGAGGACGGCAAGCTCCTCTTCCTGCGCAACTGGCCCTACGTCTACAACCTCGCCAAGACGGACGGTTCGTCCAAGGTGAAGGACACCTTCGGCATGGCCCCGCTCCCGGGTAAGGATGGCCCCGGCGCCTCATCCCTCGGTGGACACAACCTCGCCGTCAGCGTCTACTCGCAGCACAAGGCAACGGCCAAGGACTTCCTGACCTTCATGACCAGCGAAGAAACTGAGAAGTTCTACGCCACGCAGGGTTCGCTGGCTCCGGTCCTGGGTTCCTTGTACGACGATCCGACCCTGGTCCAGCAGCTGCCGTACCTTCCGGTGCTGAAGACCTCGATTTCGAATGCCGTGCCGCGCCCGGTCACGCCGTTCTACCCAGCGGTCACCAAAGCCATCCAGGACAATGCCTACGCGGCAATCAAGGGTGACAAGTCCGTCGATCAGGCACTGAAGGACATGGACACGGCCATCAACTCGGCCAGCCAATAGCGACACCCCCAGTAAACCTCGGGCGGCTGGAGCTACAAGCGACCGGCCGCCCGAGGGGCACGCTATCAATTTCCGGAAGGAGGGGACATGTCCACCCTTGCGCAGCCTAAGCGGGCGCCAGAGACACCAAGCCCCAAACCCAAAAAAGTTCAAAAAGAAGTAGGACAGGACCGGGCGGCCACGTCCCAAGGCCGGTGGGCGTTCTGGTTGATTTCGCCCGCCTTGGTGTTGCTCGCCGTCGTCATCGTGTACCCGGTGGTCAACGCGATTGTCATGGCGTTCCAGAAGGACCAGGGTCTTGACCCGGTCACCAAGGTATTCGTCCAGGGTGGAGCCGCCGGCTTTGACAACTTCGTCCACTGGTTGGCCCAGAAATGTGGCTCCGCAGCCTGTGCGCCCGGCACGCTCGGCTCCCAGTTCTGGGACGCAGTAGGAACGACGTTCTTCTTCACGGTGGTCACCGTAGTCCTCGAGACTGTCCTGGGATTCTGGATGGCCATTATCATGGCGCGGACTTTCCGTGGTCGTAGTGCACTTCGGGCTGCTGTCCTGGTTCCGTGGGCCATTCCAACGGCCGTGACCGCGAAGCTGTGGTTCTTCATCTTCGCTTTCGACGGAATCGCCAACAAGCTCTTCGGCACGGCGATCCTATGGACAGGCAGCGAGTGGCCAGCCCGTTGGGCGATCATCATTTCAGACGTTTGGAAGACGACGCCGTTCATGGCCCTCCTGATCTTGGCGGGCCTCCAGATCATCCCGGCAGAAGTGTACGAAGCCGCGAAGGTCGACGGCGCGTCGGCATGGCAGCGTTTCACGCAGATCACCTTGCCGCTGGTGAAGCCGGCACTCATGGTGGCTGTCCTGTTCCGTGTCCTTGACGCACTGCGCATGTATGACCTCCCGGCCATCATGACCCAGGGCTCGAACGGCACAACAACGTTGTCCATCCTGGTGGTTGAACAGATCCGTCAAGGATTCAATTCAGCAGCGGCCTTGTCCACCATCACCTTCTTGATTATCTTCCTCGTTGCGTTCATCTTCGTTCGTTTCCTCGGAGCCAACGCTGTCGCCTCAGCCACACCTAAGACCAAGGGGCAGGAAAAATGACCGCCGTGAGCATTGACACCGCGCCCAAGACGGCAGCCCGACGGCGGGAACGCTGGGCGAACGGACGCACGTACATCAGCGCTGCAATTATCTTCATCTGGTGCTTGATTCCGTTCTACTGGATGATTGTGACCGCGTTCCGCGACGTTGGATACACCTTCGATTCGACGCCTTTTTTCACCCACGTCACCTGGGACAACTTCACCACGGTGTTCTCTGAAAACCTGGGCAACCACTTCGGCCGCAACCTCTTGAACTCCCTCTTGGTGTCAGGAGTGACCACCGTGGTTGCCTTGCTCTTCGGGGTGTTCGCGGCGTATGCCTTGTCCAGGCTCGAATTCCGCTTCAAGTTCCTGGTCCTCGGCTTTATCCTCGGGGCATCGATGTTCCCGGGCGTGGCCTTGGTGACGCCGTTGTTCCAGCTGTTCACCAACATCGGCTGGTACGGCACGTATCAGGCGCTGATCATTCCAAACATCTCGTTTGTGCTCCCCTTGACGGTCTACACCCTGACCTCCTTCTTCCGGGAAATGCCGTGGGAGCTGGAGGAGTCAGCCCGGATTGATGGCTGCACCCAGGGCCAGGCATTCCGCAAGGTGATCATGCCGCTTGCGGCGCCTGCCGTGTTCACCACAGCCATCCTGGCGTTCATCGCCTCGTGGAATGAGTTCCTCATCGCGAGCCAGCTATCCAACGACCAGACCAAGACCGTTACGGTGGCTATCGCCTACTTCGCGGGTGCCCAGGCCCACCAGGAGCCGTACACCGCCGTCATGGCAGCCGGAACAGTTGTGACGATTCCACTGGTGATCCTCGTGCTGATCTTCCAGCGCAAGATCGTGGCGGGCCTGACCGCAGGCGCCGTCAAATGACGCAAACTCCGGATTCGGCCGGGCCGCCCATCGGCAGCCCGGCCAAGGAGCGGCACACGCGAGTGCAATCGGCGGAAGATTTCGACCTCGTGATAGGTTTCCTCGGCTTTTGGGCCTTGGTCCTGCTGGTGATCACCGTGGCCGCCGAGCTCACGTCCCAGCCCGCCCTGGGTTGGGCCCTGGGCCTGCTGGCACTATTGCTGGCACTGTGGGGGATGCTTCGGCTTCGCCGTCGGCTCCCCGCACGGACAACCAGGCGCATCAGGTGAGCAGCCGTCGAAACAATGTTTACGGAATCGGTTAAGGGAGATCAGCCGGAATACTCTGGTTGTCTGCCGTCTGGGAAGGAACCCTCGGCTTCCGAACTGAATAATTGAGGGGGCTTTGAGTGGCTAAGACAAGCGAACGATCCCAGCGTGGCGGCCACGCGGGCGCCAGCATTGAGGACGTCGCAAAGGCCGCGGGCGTTTCCACGGCCACGGTTTCACGGGCCGTCCGGGGACTTCCCCGAGTGTCTCCCGCAACCCGGGAAAAGATCCTGCGGGTTGCGGGAGAGCTCGGCTACGTCGCGTCGTCGTCGGCGTCGGGACTCGCCACGGGGCGCACCAGGACCATCGGCGTCCTGGCACCGTACGTCGATCGTTGGTTCTTCTTCAAGGCCATCGAGGGAGTGGACCGGGAACTCCATGCCCGCGGCTACAACCTCTCCCTCTTTAACCTGGGCGGCCAGCGCGGCGCGCGGGAACGGCTGTTCAGCAAGACCATGGTCTATAAGCAGATCGATGCCCTCCTGGTCCTTTGCATGTCCTTGACGTCCGAGGAAATTGCCGACCTCCAAAGGATCGACATCCCCTTGGTGATCGTCGGAGGGCCGGTGGAGGATTGTCCCAGCATCGGCATCGACGACTATGCGGCTTCCGTGGAAGCCACCATGCATTTGTTGAACCTGGGCCACCGGGAGATCGCCCTCCTCCATGGCCAGGACGATTCAGACTTGAACTTCACAGTGCCTCGGCTCCGCGTGGACGGATTCACTGATGCCATGACCAGTGCGGGCTTCTCGATGCCGCCGGAATGGGATATCTTTGGAAACTTCACGGTAGGCAGCGGGCAGCAAGCTTTTGACGAGCTGTGGAACAAGCCCGGCCCCAAGCCCACCGCGCTCTTCTGTGCTTCCGACGAAATGGCCATGGGCGCAATGCTGCAGGCACGTCGCCGTGGCGTTCGGGTTCCGGAAGATCTGTCCATCATCGGCATCGACAACCACGAATTCGCCGAAGCCATGGGCCTGACCACGGTAGCCCAGGACCCGGTTGAACAGGGCCAGCTTGGCACCCGCATGCTGCTCGACGAATTGGGCGGCGCGGCGGGATCAGTCAGGTCCATGAAGGCGCCCCACCGCCTGATCATCCGTGAAACTACGGCGCCGCCGTGCGCCGCCCCGCCAGCCGAAGCCCACCGAACTGGCCAAAACCAAGCAACTAGGAAGCCCGCGCCAACTGCCTGATCGGGATCCAGCGGGAAGCCAGCCTGCGGTACGCCGCGGCAGCCCCGGTCATGTCCCCTTCGGCCAGGCATTCGATGCCAAGCCGGACGTCCATGGGCGATTCGTCCGGGTAAACCTTGTCCGCCACTGCGCCGTAGTCGAGCTCGACCATCGACTGAACGTGAAACAGCTCGAGCCATTCGGTGAGCTGGGTCAGGTCGTCCAGCATGTCGAGGTCGGGGGCGGCGAGGGCAAGATTGGCCACGGCGAAGCGTGCCCGGTCCAAGGCATCGGTGAGGGAAGCCCAGATTCGCACTGTGAGGATCCGGCCTCCGGATTCCACCACGTCCTTGCGGTCCGACTCCTGGAACAGCGAGAACCAGCTGAACGGGATGCCCCAGGTGGAGGCCCTCGTGTGAACCCGCTTCGCGTCATGGCTCGCGTTGATTCGGTCGATCCGGGCTTGATGCCGGTCCCGCTGGTCCACGGGGATGAGCAGCTCGGCGAGCGGACCGTGGATCCCTTCCATGAGGGCGTTCGCCGCAAGCCCGGCCCGGATGACAAGTTGGCTGGGGCAATAAAGCAGCCGCCCGCCGTCGGGATCGTTCCGGTCAGTAGACGGGATGCGCGTTATCCGCACCAGATCGGTGCTGCCCGTGGGAAAGGGGTCGCCGCCTTCCCGGGTCACGCGGCCCAGGGAGGCGAGCAGCTCGGCGTTCTCGACGGCGGCCCGCGAACCTCCACGATTGCCGTTCGCGACGAGCTGTTGGCGCTGCTCCTCGGGAAAGGCTTCGATCGGTTCGTAGACGCGCAGGGCTGACGAGAACGGCAGCCCCGCTTGACTCCCGTAGATCTTTCCGTTCATCGCAGGGCCGCCTCCTCCGTGTTTGTCAGCTTCCTCAGTCCGCGAGCTCCACGATCACGGGAGCATGGTCCGAGGCACCCTTGCCCTTGCGCTCCTCGCGGTCGATCGAGGCGCCCGTGACGCGGGCGGCCAGTGCCGGCGAGCCCAGGACGAAGTCGATGCGCATGCCTTCCTTCTTGGGGAAGCGCAATTGAGTGTAGTCCCAGTAGGTGTAAACGCCGGGACCCGGAGTGTATTCGCGTGCGACGTCTTTGAAGCCGGCCGCCTCGAACGCGTGGAAGGCTTCCCGCTCGGGTTCGCTGACGTGGGTCATCGCGTTGGCCCGGAAGAAGTCGATGTCCCAAACGTCGTCATCAAACGGCGCGATGTTCCAGTCGCCCATGAGCGCCACTTGGGCTTCGGGATCTTCGGCCACCCAGTTCGCGGCGTGGCCCTTCAAGGTGTCCAGCCATTTGAGCTTGTACGGCATGTGCTCGTCGTCCAAGGCGCGCCCGTTGGGGACGTACAGGCTCCACACCCGCATGCCGTCGCACGTCGCACCGATGGCACGGGCTTCCTGGTGCGGATCCTTGCCTGACTTTCCGAAGGCGGGTTGGTCAACAAAGGTGCGCTCGACGTCGTCGAGCCCTACTCGGGAAGCGATCGCCACACCGTTCCATTGGCTCAAACCGAAGTGGGCAACTTCGTAGCCCATGCGTTCGAAGAGTTCCCACGGGAAGTTGTCGTCCTTGCACTTGGTTTCCTGCATGGCGAGGACGTCGCAGTCGCTGCGCTGCAGCCAAGCCTCCACGCGGTCGGCGCGGGCGCGGAGCGAGTTCACATTCCAGGTAGCAATCTTCACAGCCACTAACTTACCGAACTTGGGAGCGAACGCATCCCCTGTGGCGGATTGCTCCGGAGGCTACCCGGCCAGCAGCAGGGGCCTCGCGGCGCGCCTACGGAGCTTGACGCCGGAGGCGATCAACAGCACCCCGGCGACCACGGAATACGTGGCCAGCAAGGCGACGACGCTCAGGAATCCGCCGGCGGGATTGATCAGCACGAAGAGCCCGAAGAGGATCGTGACGAGTGCTGTGGCCACCCAGAGCCACCATCCCCTGATGTTGGCACGCGCGTCCATTGCGAGGATGAATTGCGAAACGCCGAGGACCAAAGCCCAGACTCCGATGAGTACGCCGAATGCCGCTGCGGTGATGCCCGGCCAAGCGACGGCCACGAGTCCGGTGGCCACCGAGACGATGCCGCCGATCATGCTCCAGCGCGAATGCCGCGCGGGGTCATAAAAGTAATGAGCGATGTTGGTCAGGCCGTCGGTGATGGCCCAAACACCGAAAACATAGACGAGTGCGAAGACCGTTGCGACCGGTAGGGACGCAATCAGAAGGCCAAGGAAAATGGCCAAAACTCCCCGGAACAGAAGTGCCGTTCCGGAATGCTTGAACAACTTGCGCCCTGCGAGGTCGGACATAGCGTCAGTTTAGACCCGGCCGGGTAGCTGGTGAAGGGGCTGCGGGAACTGCTAGCGCATCCCTTCGCGCCGGATTGCGACGGCGATCGCGGCGGCCCGGGTTTCGACGCCGAGCTTGGCGTAGATATGCGCCAGATGGGTTTTGACCGTGGCCTCGGAGATGAACAGCCGCTTGCCGAGTTCGCGGTTGCTGAGGCCTTGGATGAGGAGGCTGAGGAGTTCGGCTTCCCGCGGCGTGAGGACCTCGTCCGGGTTGCGAAGCTGTTGGAAAAGCTTGCTTGCCACCGGAGCGCTCATGACGCTCTTGCCTTGAGCCGCACCCCGGACCGCCGCGAAGATCTCATCCGGTGCGGCGTCCTTGAGGACGTACCCCATGGCCCCGGCATCCACGGCCCTGACGATGTCGGCGTCGGAATCGTACGTGGTGAAAACCAACACCGCCTGCCGGTTATTGGCTTGGCGCAGGCGCTTGATCGCCTCGATTCCGTCCATCCCGTTGCCCATTGCGAGGTCCATCATGACGACGTCGGCCGGGTGCTGTTGGGCTGCGGCGAGCGCTTCCTCGCCGGAAGCGGCTTCGGCGACGACGGCGATGTCCGGTTGGGTGCCCAGGAGCGCCTTGAGTCCGCTCCGGACTACCAGGTGGTCGTCAACGAGGAGGACGGAGATCGGCTTCATGGGTTTTCCTCCGGAGGCAAGGGCAGCTGCGCGGCCACGACGGTTCCTTCGCCCGGGGAGCTCTCCACCGAGAACACGCCACCCAGTTGTTCGACCCGTTGCCTCATGGCGCGCAGGCCGTACCCTCCCTGTTCCGACGGCGGAGGTACCGCTGCGGGATCGAAGCCGCGGCCGTCGTCGAACACGTCCAAGGTGACCCCACCGGGAAGGAAGCCAAGGGTCACGCTGGCTTGTCCGGCGTGGGCGTGGCGCTTGATGTTCGCCGCGGCGCTCTGGGTGACGCGCATCAATGCGTGCCGGACGTCTGCCGGGACGGGTCGGGGCACGCCGGTTACGTGGAACCGGACCGAATCGAGGTGTTGCAGGGCTGCCTGTTCCAGGGCTTCGGGTAGCGGTCCGCCTTCGAGGCCGGCGGCCGAGAGCTCATGGACCAGGCTCCGGGTATCCGCCAGGTTTTGGCGCAGGAGGGTGCCCGCCTTCTGTATCTCCGCCTTCGCCCCCGATTCGGGCCACGAGCGTCGCGCCGCCTCGAGCAGGAGCAGGCTGCTTGCGAGCCCTTGCGTGACGGTGTCATGGATTTCGCGGGAAACGCGCTCGCGTTCCGCCGCGATCCCGGCTTCGCGCTCGCTCGCGGCGAGGCGTTCCTGCGCTTGGGAGACTTCGGCGTGCAGTTGCCGTTGAAGCGCGGCGTCCTGCTCGATCCTGTCGTAGACCATCGTGAGCAAGACGCCGGCGGCGAGCGGTCCCAGCAGCATGGCGACGTCGGTGTCCCCGCTGAGGCGGAACAGTCCGACGGCGGTGGCGAGCGCCGTCACGCCGCCCGCCAGGTACGCTATCCAGCCGCTGAAGGCGACGCGCGACAAGAAGAACAACGCGAAGGAACACCACGCGAAACTCGGCGCGGCGATCACCAGCACGGCCCACGAAAGAACGAGGGCGATCATCCACCACAGCCACGGCTGGCGCCATTTGGCGAGCACGGCCACCACGGTGTAAAGGACACACACGGCAGCAGCCAACGCGATCGTCCCGAGGTTGTCGGCAGGGCTGTGCCGCAGGACGTAGCGCACGCCCGAGGCGACCATGAGCACGGCGAAGCTGAGGTGCACGGCCGTGTCGATCCGCTCCCTCATCGGGTGGGAAACGGAATTGTTCGAGCGGGCCGGCATTCTTCCAATGCTAGGCGGGTTCGTCTTGCGGGTCTCTCCGCCTTTTGGCTGATACCCGGAGCGGAAAGGATGAGCCGGGGAGAGCCGGGCGCCCGATGTGCCCGTTGAGCCAGGTCGGGAGCATTGAACTGTACCTGCTGCCGACCTCCCGGAGGACCGCCATGAAGAAGTCCAACAAGATCCTCGCCGCCGCTGCCGCCGGAGCAATGCTCCTGACCGGCGGAGCGACCGCCGTCGCGAATGCCACGACGCCATCCGCCCCGAGTGCCGCGCCCGCCGTCGCGAAGGCCGCGACCGCCGTCGACGTCAATCCGTCCGCGGAGAACGTCGTCCCCCAGAACCGCATCACCGTGGGCGCGTCGAGCCAAGCCGTGACTGCAGCTTTGGCCAAGTGCCAGGCGGACAAGCTTCCGTTCGTGACGGTGGCCGTCGTCGACCGTTTCGGCACCGTCCAGGCACTGCTCCGGGGCGACAACGCCGCCGAGCACACCATCGAAGCCGCCAAGCAGAAGGCCTATACGGCTGCCGCCTTCGGCGCCCCCACGAGTGAACTCGCCAAGCGGATCAACGGCAACGGACCGTCGATCGACGACCTGCCCGGCACCCTCTTCCTCGCCGGCGGAGTGCCGCTGAAGGTGAACGGTGTTTCGGTGGCCGGGATCGGCGTCGGGGGTGCCCCGGACGGCGCACTCGACGAAGCATGCGCGGCAGCCGGAGCAGCGGTACTCGCGGCTAAGTAAGAAACTTGAGGGGGCGCCTCCTCGAACTAGAAGCTGGCTAGACGGCCTCCAAAATGCTCACGTAATTCGCGATACCTACGCCGCCCATGTTCTGCACGGCACCGCGGCGGGCGCGCGGCAGCTGCATCGCGCCCGCCGTTCCCGTGAGCTGCATCGCGGCGATGACGTGCTGCGAGACGCCGGTCGCGCCAACGGGGTGGCCTTTGGCCTTGAGCCCGCCGGACACATTGACGGGCAGCCTGCCGTCCTTGTAGACCCAGCCTTCCCGTACAGCGCGGGCGCCTTCGCCGCGCGGCGTGAGTCCCATGGCCTCGTACATGATCAACTCGGCGATGGTGAAGCAGTCGTGGACTTCAGCGAAGTCCAACTCGTCGATCCCGACGCCGGCCATCGCGAACGCCCGCTCCCACGAAGCGCGAGTGGCAGTGAACTCCGTGGGGTCGCGGCGCTCCGCCGGGAAAAAGTCGTTCGCGTGCCCGAAGCCCGCCAACCGTACGGGTTCAGTAGCAGCGCCCGACGACGGCCCCAGGGAAAGCACGACGGCGGCGGCGCCGTCGGACACCGGCGAGCAATCGGTGCGGCGGAGCGGCTCGGCGACGATCGGGTTCTTCTCGGAAACCGTGCGGCAAAACTCCTCGCCGAAATCCCGGTGCATCTGCGCGTACGGGTTATCCATGCCGTTGTGGTGGTTCTTGGCGGCAATGGAACCGAGGACGTCGCCGAGGCTCGCGTAGCTTTGTCCAGCTTGAGCAATGCCACCTCCGTACCGCTTGTCGTAGTGCTTGGCTACTTCGGCGAAGAGTCCCGTGAAGCCCGTGGTGGACGGCTTCCCCGCCATTTCGTAGGATGCTCCCAGCAGTGCGGCCCCCACAACGTCTGCTCCGGCGTCGGTCATCTTTTCCGCGCCGATCACCAGGACGTTGCGGGCGGTGCCGGCCAGCACGGACTTCACGCCCTGCTGGAACGCGGCCGAACCCGAGGCACAGGCGTTTTCGGTGCGTGTCGCCGGCACGTTGGCCAATTGCGGGGACACCTGCAGGGCGAGCGAGGACGTGAACCCCAACGGCATCATTCCCGAGTTGAATTGCCCGAGGTAAATCTCGTCGATGTCCCGCGGTTCGAGGCCCGAGTTGGCGATCGCCTCCGTGGACACCCGGACGATCAATGACTCAAGCGTCTCGTCGCTGAGCTTGCCGAACTTGCTGTGTCCCCAACCCGTGAGGAGTACGTCCTTGCCGAAGCGTTCCTTCAGGCTCATGCTGCTTCTCCTTCGTAGTCTTGCCGGAGTTCCACGTCGAACGCCGCTTCCGTCTTGGCCTGGATTTCCGCGATGGTGACCCCCGGCGCGAGGGCCGTCAGCACGAGGCGCCGCCCGCCGTCGTCGTCCTTTGCCTGCAGGAGATCGAAGACCGCAAGGTCGCTGATAATGCGGTCTACCACCCCTTGGCCCGTCAGTGGAAGGGTGCACTCCCGGACGATCTTCGCCGTGCCGTCCTTGGCGTTGTGCTCCGTCAGGACCACGACGCGCGGAGTCCCCGCCACCAGGTCCATGGCCCCGCCCATGCCCTTGACCATCTTCCCCGGGATGGTCCAATTGGCGAGGTCACCGGTTCCGGAAACCTGCATTGCACCGAGGATCGCGACCTTCACATGCCCGCCGCGGATCATGCCGAAGGACGTTGCCGAGTCGAAAATGCTGCCGCCTGGAAGGACTGTGACGGTTTGCTTGCCGGCGTTGATGAGGTCGGCGTCTTCTTCGCCTTCATAGGGGAACGGGCCCATGCCCAGCAGGCCATTCTCGCTCTGCAGGACAACCCGCACACCGTCGGGCAGGTTGTTGGCAACGAGCGTGGGGATGCCGATGCCGAGGTTGACGTAGTCGCCGTCGTTGAGTTCCCGGGCCGCGATGGCCGCCATTTCGTCGCGGGTCCATGCCATGGTTGTGCTCCTTTACTGTGCTGGGTTTAGGCCGGGACTGCTGCGCGGGGCCGGACGGTGCGCTGCTCGATGTCCTTCGTCCTGTTGCTTGCCTGGACGAGGCGCTGAACATAGACGCCCGGCGTCACGATGTGGTTCGGATCCAGCTCGCCCGGCTGTACGATCACCTCGGCCTCCGCGATGGTCACCTTGCCGGCGGTTGCCACCAAGGGGTTGAAGTTCCGGGCCGTATAGCGGTAGATCAGGTTGCCGTCCGTGTCCGCCGTATGCGCGTGGACGAGTGCGACGTCGGCAACGATCCCGCGCTCGCGGACGTAAGTGACGCCGTCGAACTCTTCGAGCGGCTTCCCCTCCGCCACCAAGGTTCCGACGCCGGTCCGCGTGTAGAAAGCGGGGATGCCCGCGCCGCCTGCGCGAAGCCGCTCGGCAAGCGTGCCCTGGGGAGTGAACTCCACCTCGAGCCGGCCCGAAAGGTACTGCTCGGCGAAGAGCTTGTTTTCGCCTACATACGATGCGATGACCTTGCGGACCTGGCCGGCTTCGATCAGGATTCCGAGTCCTTTGCCGTCGATTCCCATGTTGTTGGAAACGATTGTCAGGTCCTGGACGCCGGAATCGCGGACGGCCTCGATCAGGTCGGCAGGGATGCCGCTGAGTCCGAAGCCGCCGACCGCCAGGGTCTGGCCGTCGCGCAGGATGTCATGCAAGGCCTCGGCAGCGCTGTGCTGGAGTCTGGCCATAGGTTCTCCTCGTCGTTGAGTCGCTTGCGAGTCCACTTTGTGGACACGTGTTCTGGGAAAGGAGCCTAGGGGTGCTAGTTCTGGTGGTCAATGGCCCGATTCTTGGTTTTGGCTGGCCGACGGCACAGTGTGGACGGTAGCGTTGAGAGTGTCCATATTGTGGAGGATTTTTTGAAAGGGGTCATTTTGGCGACTCGGCAGGTTCAAGGCGCGCCCGTCCAGGGCGCGCAAGTCGTTGGTCGCGTAGCGGGGCTTTTGCGCCTCGTCGGGCGCAAGCCGGAGGGCATGTCCATCGCTGGCCTGGTTCGCGAATCGGGATTGACGCGTCCCACCGTCTACCGCTTGCTCACATCCCTGGCCGCCGAAGGCCTCCTCGACCACGACCACAAGACCGGAAACTGGATCCTTGGCCCGGAGATGTTCCTGCTGGGCTCTGTGGCCGCGGCCCGGTTCCCCTTCGAAGACCTTGCCCGGCCCAGTCTGCGTCGCTTGGCCGAGGAAACCGGTGAAAGTGCCTTTTATTCGATTCGACGCGGCAATGAAACGGTTTGCGTGCTGCGCGAGGAAGGGAGCTTCCCTGTCCGCTCCTTCGTCCTGCACGAGGGGGTGAGGTTTCCGCTCGGAGTTGCTTCGGCCGGGACGGCGATGATGGCGTTCCTGCCAGAGGATGAACAGGACGCCATTTTGTCCGGCTGGGAACAGCATGCGGGGGATTTCGCCACGGGCCACTCACTGGAGATTGTCCGGGTCAGCCTGGAAAGGACCAGGCTGACCGGCTATTCGGTGAATCCGGGGTTGGTCCTCGAAGGCAGTTGGGGGATGGCGGCTGCCGTTTTCGATGCTCTGGGCAGGCCGGTCGGCGCATTGTCCCTGACCGGCATCGAACCAAGGTTCCGCCCCGAAAGACAAGAATTCCTCGGCAAGCTGCTCATGGAAGAAGCCCACAAAATCAGCTCCGCCCGGCCCGACCCCACTTGAGTTTGTGTACACCTAACACCCCCTAAGATTGGCGGTTTCTAGGGGTCGTTGCAACACTTGGTGGTTAGGTGGTTAGTAGTAAATCACGTAGGCGCTCGGCTGGGGTTTTCCAGTCGAGCGTTTTGCGTGGGCGGCCGTTGAGTTCCTGGGCGACGTGTTCGAGGTCTTCGGGTCCGTAGACGGACAGGTCGGTGCCTTTGGGGAAGTATTGGCGCAGCAGGCCGTTGGTGTTCTCGTTCGAGCCGCGTTGCCAGGGGCTAGCGGGGTCGCAGAAGTAGACCTGCATGTCGGTGGCCATGGTGAAGGCTTTGTGTCCGGCCATTTCGGAG
>NZ_SMRU01000059.1 GCF_004354015.1 Arthrobacter terricola | reverse complement strand
CGGTCGGGCTGACAGGATTTGAACCTGCGACCCCTTGACCCCCAGTAACAAGGCCACCATATCCCCACTGTCCCGTGGGTGCATCTGGTGGCCTTGTGCCTCATATATAGGGGCTATGCATCTCCGCTAGTTCCCTCTTGTTTTCGGGCCTTTCCGGCAGGGTGCACACACGAGTGCACTCACATCAACCGGAGCCGTGTTGCTCTTGGGCGTGTGCTCGGGCCTGACCTTGGGTGGATCCCCGTCTTGGTCCGCCCGCGGGTCGATGAGCCGGGGATCGATGTCCAACGCCTGAGCCAGGGTAGTCACCCTTTCGGGTGGCACTCTGCGCTTTCCGCTCTCGTAGTTGGACAGGGTGGAGTGATTCGCTCCCACAAGCAAGCTGAGGTCCACGAGTGTGAGCTTCTTGCGACGGCGTTCGCGTTTGATGATGTGCCCGATTCGGGCGTCAAGGAGGGTCACGGATGCAAGTATGCCAGACGTTCCCATTAGGTGTAATTAGATGCAATTACGTGCAGTTAGATGTAATTAGGTGCTACTTCGCTTGGGAATCCGTTCCCGCCTCGCCCCGGTTCCGACACGTGGGCCACGCGGTGCTGTTCCTGGGGATTTGTGATTCATCGCCACAATGGCTTTGACATCATCTACCGTGAACCGGATCTGACTTCCAAGCAGGACGTGAGGCCACTGTTGTTCCCTCTTTAAACGGTACGCATGAGAACGTCCGATCCGAAGCAATTCGGCAAGCTGCTCGATGTCTATGAGCCGAAGATCGTCCATCGCCAAATTATATCGAGACAGCCAGAAGGGGCATCCAGCCGCGGATAAGGATGGACGCCCCTTCGTTGTGACACTGCGGTCAACCACCACAGTGACCGCCAAGTTTTCCTTGATGAAGCTATTCTACCGCAGAACGGCCCAACAGTTAAGTAATTGCTTATGTAATCTCGTCGCCGTTTGACCGTGCCCCTATTAATACGGAACACCCTCCCCTACTATCAGCGTATGAAACCAATATTGGGGGTAGCCAGTGCTGTCGTGCTGGCAGTTTCACTCGCGGCATGCAGTTCAACAGCAGAAGCAAAACCGGCAAGCTCTCCCACCGCGACACCGAAGCCGACAACCTATTACGGCGAAACAGCATCCGCGATCGCAGCGCTGATCCCGGATTGCACGGACGTGAAGTCTTTGCCAGTGGCCAAGGGCGGACCTGATTTGGCGTCTATAGGTACGTGCGTACTCGGTGGCCGCACGGTGGACGTTTACAGTTGGGCAAACAGAAACGCCGAGATAGGGATGGGATCTGTCATACAGGCCAACAAAGAGGCCGTCACCTACGCCAGCGGCACCGGGTGGGCCGCATTCGTCAGGCGCGACATGACTTTTCAGTGGCAGCTTACGAACCAAGCAGACAAGCTACTAGCCGATTCATTCAACGGATCCACCCCCGCTGCGGCTGATCTTCCCGGAGAGCTTGAGGTAGCGAAAAAGGTCGCTGATGCCTTGGGCGGACAAGTGTCGCAGTATCGGCCTTAGGACGGCGGAAACCCGCTATCAGTGGTCACCGTCTTAGGCTGCAAGGTAGGCCGGAATGACCAAGACGGTACCGTCCGAGTCAACGACCTTGAGGTAACGCTTCGGTGCAGAAGGCAGCGCTGCGGCTCCTCCCGCTGCGCCCACAGTGGTTTGCGTCAAACCCGCCGCGTACCACTTAGGTCCTGATGACGTGATGCCCACCATAACAGTCCCCCCGGAATCGTGGGCGAACATGCCCTGGCGGCTCCGAAACGCGCCAGTGATATCCACGTAGCCCTGTGCCGCTGTTGCGCCTGCGGGCCACCATTCCTGAATGTTCTTCGTCTGGCCTGCCGCCGCGCCGACCCGGAGGCTTACGAAGTCTGTTGTTGACGCCGGCAGAATGCGTGCAAACGGCGTGTTGCCACTGCTGACAGAGACGCCGGCTAGGTTCACGTTGAACAGGCCGTCGCCACTTGCAGGATTGATGCCGAGACTGGTCTGCGTCTCAATGCGGTCAACGACCTTCACTCCGAAGTTGCTAGTCGCGCCCCCGGAGGTGTCCTGAGCGAACCCCACGTAAGTTCCTACGGACGCTGACGCGTCCTTTTGAACCTGTGCAAAGAACGAGTAGCCGTAGGCCGTTGATGAGACTCCTTTGAACCCAGCGCGTCCCGAGACCGCGACAGTCTTGCCAGTTACGGTGACGTTGTTCTCAACCTGTGAGATACCTTCCAGCGCCGTCGTGGACGCGGCCTGGGTGAAAGGCACACCTCCGTCCTTGAGAAGGACCGCGCTGGAGAAGCCCTCGGCTACATCATCCGTTGTCGGCCCCCAATAATTGGTGATCGCGTACCCGCCCTGGGTTGTTTTGGGAACACCAGCGCCCGGGGTGTTCCTCCCGTACTCTTGATAGATTCCGAAGGCACCAGCTATGTCTGCCGGTGATCCAGTGCCAGAGAACCCGAAGGATGACCCGGTGCCGAAAATGTAGGCCGTCCCATAGGTGAGTGAGGTCTTGCGACGGACTCCCATGGGGCCGACCGAAGGATCAACTACAGGAATGAAACTTGGTGACAGTGCCCAGTTGGCGGCGTCAGCTGCATAGGTTGAAGGGGACGTGCCCGAAGTGGTGCGGGATACGAGATCCCCGTTGGGGTTGATACACAGGTCAACACCGCCGCCGATGTATGGGGTGTTGGGTTGCCATTTCGCGGGGCGGTTGTTGAAGTCCCGGTTCAGGTTTTCGGCTGAGAGCGGCGTACCACCCATCGGGCCATTTGCGTATGCGGTCATTTCTTCCTGTCCTAGATGAAGCGCTTTTAGCGTGAGGGGCGGCGTGCCGCGTCCCGGTTAGCTGCGTTGATGCCGTTGGTTACTCGGGTGTCTGCGACGGCTGCGACGTATGCGGTGAATTCGTGACCGTCCACAACGAGCTTGACGGTTGACGGGAAAGCCGGGGCCGGTGCGCCCTGCTGTGGTGGGAGCTGCCCGGTCTGGTTCATGTAATTCAGTGCAGGCAGGCCAATGGACTCCGCAGACGCGCGCTTCACAACAAACTCACGTGGGGTGAGCCACGCCGGGACGGTATCCGTGCCGCGTGGCTCGCCGGGATGACCGCCCGTGGCAAGGTACGCCACGGAACCACCATGCGCGTACCCAAGGAATGATCCCCTGGCCGCGTTGCCGGTTCCCGAACCGGGTGTTTCCGCCGTTCCCGGCGTCGAAACGTAGGTTTCCTGTTCACCGGTCGTCGGGTTGGTTCGGGTTCCCAGCGTGTCAGCTGTTTTCTGGGTGGACTCGCGGGTGATCAGGTCAATGGTTTTGCCGTGGACCGCGTCAACCTGCCGCTGGAACTCGGCAATGTCCGCCTCAGCCTTAGCTTTGTCGATTTCAAGCTTTGTCGGCGGGACACTCTTCGGGATCTGGAACAGCTTGTCAATGTAATTGGTGACAGCGTCCCGGTCCACGCCGTGCGCTACGGCGTTGTCAATGATCTGCTGCCGCATCGTCTTGTACTGCTCCAGGGACTGGCCGGTTGCGTTCTGCAACCCGCCGTTCGCCTCGACAACACCTTCAAGGGCCTGCACTTGGCCGTTGAGCTGGCCGCGCAACGCGACCGACGCGGCGGACATGTCACCAATGTTGGTCGTGGTGAAATGGATCTTCTTACCGGTCTTGTCGATGTGGTCGCCCATGTTCGCCAGTGACGAATCAAAGGAGTTCTGCGCCTGAGCCGCTGACAAGGTTTTACCGTTCAACGAATCCCACGCCTGCTTGAGCAGGTCGGCAGCGTTGTTTTGGAGTTGCAGCTTCACGGTTGTCTCAGCCGTCTGGTCAGCGGCTTTCTGCTGCGCATCCGTCGCCGCCTGATACATGGACACCGACACCCCATACTGGGCTGCCTGACCCTGCAAAGCGATCTGCTCAGCAGTCAACGCCCCCGTGGTCTTATCCATCGCGGCGGCTTGGTCAATGTTGTCCTGCTTGGACTTCTGAATAGCCGCAGACTGGCCCCCAAGCGCGTTGGTCACCGTGTCAACGGCCTTACCCATGGCGATCTGGTCAGATGACGCCACACGTGCCGCGCTACCGCCCGCTACCACGTGCTGGTGGTAGTCGTTCGCGTAATCCTTGCCCTTCTTCACCGCGTCATTCACGATGTCCTGCGCCCCGGCAACCCCCATCAGTGCGTCTGTGAGGACGGTCTGGGTGATGCCAAGCTTCCGGGCGGCATCGTACGCCCCGGCATCCGAGAGGGCTTTGGCGGCTTGCGCCCGGACGTGATTACCCAGTTCCTCGTTGTCGTCCTTCAACGCCTGGGTGTAGTCCTGCGTGGCCGCTGTGGCCTGCTGCGTGGACGCCGCCGAAGTAGCGGCAGCAATGCTAATACCAGCGAGCAGGGCCGTGAAAATACCCACAACGGGGATGGCAAGATTCACGGAGACGCCTAAGATTTCAACCTGTAGCGCGGATAGCGCCGCAGTTTCCCCAAAGGTACCAACGGCTACCGAGGCCAATTTGAACGCTGGCCCAATGAGAACAGCGGTAGCCACAATGCTTTCCAGCACGGGCAGCGGGAAACTGTTGAGCAACCCGGTTACCGCGTTGAGGAACCCGATCACTACCGGCCCGAGCGGCGCGAACGCGGCAAGGATCCGGCCAGCCAGAGTCACCAAATTCTCAATCAGGGTCATGGTACCCGGCAGGTTGTCCCGCGCGTACTGGATGAACTCCGTAAAACCATTCGTCCCCGTAAAGCTAAACAGCCACGTCACGAACTTGGACAACTGGACCGTGCCGTCCTGGATCAGCGGGTTCATCTGCTGCAAACCGTCAAGAACACCCTTGAGCGCCGTGTTCCCCATGACGCCAAGCGCTGCCGCCCCGTCACTGAGGAACTGGTTCAGGAACGGCATCTTGACGTTGATCTCAGCCACGGCGGTGTTGAACTGGCCCAGCATCGCGTTAGCCGACGAAGACCCCAGCTCGGACAGATCACCTTTCAGCGCGGACAGGCCTGCGGCGTACTCGTTGCCGACAGTGGTCCCGTCTTCCATTTCTTTCTTGATCGCGACAATGGCGGCGACACCACCAGCGGCCATCCCACCGAACGCCACACCCAAACCAACAGCAGCAGCGGAAATAGCAGCCACCGGGCCAAGGAGCGCCGGCGCAAGAGCAATCAGCACCTGCCAGCCGCTGATACGCTGCTTATTAGCGGACACGGCCTTGTTGGTGGCCTGGGCTTCCTGCTCAGTGGCCTGGGCCGCCTGCTCGATTTCGCTGATGGCCTTCAACCGGGCATCGGAAAGCTTCGCCTCCGCATCATACTCGGCATCCATCGCTTTCTTGTGCGTCAACCGGGCCTGCGCGGCCTGTAACGAGTCATCGCCGTACTTCTTCGTTACCGCGTCAAGCTTCGCCTGGGAAATAGCTGACCGCTGGTAGGCGTTATCTAGGTTCCGCTCAGCCATCGACACCGCGTCAAGTTTCGCGAGGGCTTCGCCCACGTTCGCGTCAACCTTGATCGACGGGTCAATAGTCCCGAGTTCGCGAGCCTTAGCCTCGGCCTTGTCCATCTCGGCGGTCCAGGCCGAAGAATCAACCTTCAGCTTCGCGGTGATGTTACCGACGTTCGTTGTGTCTTCAGACAATGAGTTCTCCTGCTACTCGATTACCTGGCGTAGCTCTTCGCCCAGGATCTCGATAACCTTGTCCTTCTCCGTGAATACCGAGGACGTGAGATAGAACGACTGGCCTTCTTCGTGGCGCAACGGTTTCCCATACTTAGACACGCCGAACTCCTGATAGCGAGCGTACGGACCATCGAACTTCACGGTGGCCCCGTCCGAATCAGCGTCGGTATGGGCCTCGGCCCGCAAATTGCCCGTCTCCAACGGGGCACGCGAAACGGCGACTTCCCGCAGATGCTCCATGGCTTTGAAAGACGCCTCCGGAACCGCGGCCAACACTTCCTCGGTGACCTTGCCAAGGTCGAGGTCAAAATCCCATTCGATGCTCACCTCAGGACGCTGCGCTTCCGGTTCGCTCCGGAGCGCCCAAGAGGACCGACAGACGGCCCTCTTTGTGAGCGGTCACGATCTGCTCGGGAGTCATCGCCTTCAACTCGGCTTCCGTGACCTGGGCGCTCATTCGCCGTATGCCTCTTCACGGGTGATGACCACCAAGCCCATACGGGCGATTTCCTCATCAGTGAACGGCTCGTCCTTCACGACGACACCCCCGCCACTCCCCCGGTAGAAATGCTTCGCCGTGGATTCAGGGATCTCCGCGTCAATGCCCGCGAGGTCAGCGAACACATCCACGCCGGCATCAACGTGCGGCAGGTGCTTGAACTTGCCCTCCCGAACGAGCAGGTCAACGGCTCGGTTCAGGAAAAGGGAGGGGTCGAACTCTTCCACCCGTCGCCGGTCAGCAATGACACCAGCGACACCGAACGACCCGCCACCCGTCGTCAACCCAACACGGCCATGCTCCGCAGGCGGCGCACTCGGGTTCTTGTGCTCCGGAATCCCCAGAGCAACAGCCCTCTGCCGCCAACCACGAATCTGCGCATTACGGGCATCCGCCGCTTCATGGAAAGCCCGCACCGAGTCCACAACCGCGCTCAGAAGCTTGGCGAGATCCTTACCCCCGCTTTTCGAGGCCGCGAGGATCTCCCCATGCAGAGCCTCGCAGTCACGCAAACGGGCCGCGGCCTTCGCCCGATCCGCCTTACGCCGAGTGCCCTCAAGGCGCATCTTCGCCCAACGGCTCAAGCCCACCTGAGCCTGGAGATCCGCAGCCGTGACAGTATCATCACCGTCAACAATCCGGTTCTCCAGTTCGGTGACGAGATCCTCAGCATCGCGGGCTTCCTGCTCGGCAGCGGCAACGTCAGCGTCAGTCACCAACAGTTCATCGTTTGCGTGTTCCTCGGCCATTACGTGGTCTTCCCAAATCTGTAGTCATTCAAAGCTTCCGGAGAGATAAGCCACTGACGACCCAGCTTGCTAGCGGAAAGCCGCCCCTGCTCGCAGGCCCGTCGTACGGAACGCTCGGTGCACTGGAGCAGGGACGCCGCCTCAGCAGACGTTTTCCATGACTCACCCTGTATATCCATACTGCTCCTTTCATGAATATGCAGTCCTTTCACGGACAGGGCCTCTTCGTGCTTCACCGCCGCCGCATTTAGTGCGTGCAGCAACCCCACAACCTTGGCCGAAGGCCGACCGCCAGCGTTCCGCTGAGACTCCTGCATAACGCCCAACACCAGAAGCCGAAGCATCCCGTCCGCAACGTCGGCGGGGACCAAAACCGACCCGTCAGAACACACCAGTCGCGAATAAGCCCCAGGCAATTCCGGCCTCACCATCCCGACCCCTTCTCACTGCCGGTAGGCACCATGAACGGCATGCGCAGATGAGCCACAGGGCGGGCCTGGACGGGCACCACAAGCCCCGACGAAGTAGTTACCGTCTCGATGTCCAAAGGCGAACTCCCAGAGCCGCCAGAGCGTGAATACAGGCGCGAAACACCCTGCATATTCACGCTCGAAACGGCCTGCATGAGCGCTAATATTCCGTCGTCATGCCCAGCTCGTTCCGGCACGGCGATACGCAGACTCCCCGTCTGCAACTGCTCAAACTCAAGGCTGCGCATCTGCTTCAACAACTCAGGATCCCGCGGCAAAACCAACTGATTCCGCTGCAACAACACCTTGATCTTCGAAAAGCCCGACATCTTACGGCGGTTGTCAGTCCACACTTTGTACACTCCGCAATCAGCGCCCGCCGCGTGAGCCTTTTCCCGAAGATTCTGCGTCACAGGCTCACCCGGACCATTCACCTCCGACGCGATCACCGGCAAGTAATACCGGCCCGCAGTCTCCACAACACGGTCAATGAACCGGCTGTACGGCCACCCGTGACGAACCTCAAGCCACGGCACAAACAGGGCATAATCGTCCCCGAGCATCCCCCGGTTAGCGCCCCAGTCCTCCAACACCGAAACCAAAGCCATAGCCGAAGCGTCCTGAGCGTAACCCCAGTCAAGGCCAGCCGCCGCCGCATACGGCCTCTCAAACCACGACTCCAGATCCTCAGGCGGGCACATCCGGTAATCCGCAACAGCGCCCATGATTTCCGACTCGCTGAAATAGCTGCCCGCATCATCAGTCCACTCGGCCAAAAACTCGCGCCGGAAATACTCCGCAGTCTCACGCTGCCGGATCTGCTCCAACAAAGCAGCATCAACAAGCGGACTCACAGACGACGGCCAATGCCACGACTCAACCTGATCGCTCGGGGCATCCATTCCCCGCTGCCACAAAGCACGGAAGAAATGATCCACCCCACCCCACGGCGTGGAAACCAGGATCACCCGCGAGCCCGGACGGGCAATGATCGCCGGTTCAGCAGCCCGCCAAATCTCCGGATCAATGAAGCCGGCTTCGTCAAGCACCAGGAGGTCGATTGCCCAGCCACGGATCTGCCGCTGAGACGCCGGCACACTGATAATCCGCGAGCCGTTGGACAGCGTCAGCAGCGACTTCGAATCATCCAACACCGAACCCCTCAGCAACGGCGAACCTACCGCGAGCGCCTGACATTCCTCCAGGAGACGACGGGATGCCACCTCACCAGCCGACACCAACAACACAGTGATATTCCCCCGCGTAGCCGCTTCAAACAGTGCAATTGTTGACAGGGTGGTGGACTTGCCCACCTGTCTCCCCGCACAAATTAGCCGATGGCGGGCAGCCGACCGGGCCACACTCAACTGATGCGGCCACAACGGGCGACCCAACACCCGCTCAGCAAACGCCCCCGGATCAGTAGCAGGGCTATACTCACTTACCGCCGTCAACAACATCACCCCTCGTAGCCCGCTCATGCTGCTCCCGCATCGCCGTCAACGTCGCCGCAGCATCAGCCTGCCTGCCCTGGGCCACGTCCTTACCCAGCCTTGCCGCGCTCAACGGATCCAAACCAAGCCGCGCACGATGACCCGCCGCAGCACTATCGAGCTTCCGCCACAACTCCAGCGGGGACATGCGCCCCTGGCCCGATTGAGTAGCCTGCTCCATGCCCATGCCATCCAGCCAGTCAGCGACAAGCGCCACCTTCGCCTCAGCCTGCGCCCACGCCTGCACTGCCGCCGCGAACCGGGGTGCCCTAAGGTAGGCCAGCGCATCATCAGCCAGCAGCTCGACCGCGAGCGCCTCCGCGACAGGGTCAACCTTCCGTGGGGAGCGTGCCCCATGCTTCACCGCCAGCTCATTGCCAGGAGCGAACGGAGGCCGCTGCCCCTCAAACTCAGGCGTCCATCCCTCGGGGGCTTCCAAGTGCTCAGACATTGGCACCACCGCCCGTGGCGGCTGGGTAGACCCGCGCCCATGCTTCCGGGGCAGGACATGCGGGCCATTCCTCGGGCCATCCAAGGCGCATCCACCGCACCGCAGTAGCCGACAACACGGCATCCGGGGCGATGTCCTGGGCTTCAAGAATGAGCGCGGCGTACTCAGCATCAACGATGAACGTTGCACGCTGGCCGGTGCTGTTGGCTGTGACTCGGAGAACCCCGGAACCTGCCGTGTGCTCAGGAAGTCCCAAGCCTGCGGGGTTTCCAAGCCCGGTCAGGTGATGGAGTGTGTAGGTCTCTTCGTCCGTCACGGTTCAGCCCTCCACACGTCGGCCACCAAAGCGATGTCATCGGTTGTGTCCAGGTGCAACGCTTCGAGTGCTTCACTGATGGCTAGGCCGGCATCGTGCACGGCTTCGGGCACTTCATGGCCGTTGGCTAGCTCGATCTGTTCGAGCGCGTTCACGGCTCCACCGAGGCCCCATGCCGCAGCCCAGTCCCGGAGCTTGTCAGTGGCGCTCAATTGGCCACCACTCCCCCAAAAGCCTCTTGACCGGGCGTCAAAGGCCGACGATAAAACCGCAGGTCAGAGGCCGATTCACTATGCGTGTGTGCACTTGTGTGTGCACCTGTCGCGTGTTCCAAGATCATCGGAGAACACAAGCCACGCTCCACAAGCGAGCGAGCCAAGGACTCCAGGTGGCGGGCGGTCAAAGGAAGATGGGCATCGCGCGCGGGGTTCGAGCCACCACGAGCGGCAGAGCGGGCGGACCGGCTGGCCCTTGTGTTGGTGTTTGTTCGGGGCATTTTGGGGTTCTCCTGTGTATGTGTATCTCTGTGTATCCGGTGTGTATCCCGGATACGGTTGAGTGTGTGTATCCCCCCTCTCTTCTTAAGAGGGGATACACTCACACTGCTTTTAGGCCTGGGTGTGTATCCCGGTTGTTGGGGATTCGGTGGAGTGTGGCGTTTTTGGGGCCGGGGTAGGTTTCGATTTGGCCTGTGTTGATGAGTTGTTGGATGGCTGCGCGTTTGGCGTCTTGTTTGCCTCTGACGGCTGTGTCGATGGTGCGGAAGCTTGGGGGCGTTGGTGCGTCTTGGATGGTTTGGAGTATGTCGCCGCTGAGTTGGGTGAGTTTGTCGGTGGTGCCGGTGTCTGGGAAGTCGCGTGGGGGCATGAGCGCGTATTTGATGGTTTTGCGGTCGGTGGAGTCGATGAGGGCGACGGCTATTTCTTGGGTGCGGTCTGATTTGCGCCATTCGCCGCCGTAGGGGCGGACGAGTCCGGGGCGGTCTTTGCCGATGCGGATTGCGAGTTTGCCGGCCATGCCTACGCCGATGGGTGCGATGACTTCGACGGAGTATGAGGCTCCGGTGAGGTAGCTCATTTTGGCTTGTGCGCCGATGGCGAAGCGTCCGCGGCCTTCTGCTGATTTGGTGACGTGGTCGATGAGGACGACTGCGGCTCCGGTGCGTTGGGCGATTTGGCGGGGTACTTTGCGGCCCCATGCGCTTACTTCATCGTTGTCCATGGATCCGACGCCGTAGACGGAGAACGCTTCGGTTACGCCGTCGATGACTGCGAGGGAGTACCGGGTTTGCATGAGTTGTTCCCATGCTTGGTGTTCCGCGGCTAGCCCGTAGGGGCTGCATTCGGGGCGGATGTAGTGGAGGTTCCCGCTGATTTGTTCGGGGGTGGCTCCGAGCATGAGCAGCCGTGTGACGACGGTTGCTTGGTCGGATTCGAAGTCGATGAAGAGGGCGCGTCTACCGGCGTTGAGTTCTTGCGCGGTGACGGCGTGCATGAGCAGTGATTTTCCGGATTCGGATTCGCCGTGTATCCCGTTTACTTTGCCGGGGTAGAGCAGTGCCACACCGTCTGTGCGTTGCATGTAGGTGGGTGGCTGGACTTTGTATGTGCCGTTGAGGACGGTTGTGAGGTCGATGGGTGACCATGATGTTGCTTCGGTGAGCGGTGGCGGTGTTTCGTCGTGGGTCAATTTGTTCGGTCCTTGGGGTGTGGGTCCGGGTGTCCTTGGGTGTGTGGGCCAGTCGCCGCTCATCTCGGCTGGCCCACGGGTGGTGCTGGGGGTTAGGCGGCTCGTTGGGGTGTGGGTTTGGTGGCGTGATCGTTGAATAGGTCTTCCCATTCGGTGGCGATGCCGTGTGAGTCTGCGGTGATGATCAGGTGGATGTCTTGGCGTGCGCCCCATGCGTGGGGGTCTGGGAAGCGTTCTTGTCCGCCGTATTCGCGGGGGAACCGTAGCGGGCTGTAGCTGTGGACGAGGAGTTCCACGACGGCGCGTGGCGGGAGTTTGGAGACTTCCCAGGAGTGGATGCGGTCGAGTTCGGCGGGGTCGTATGCGGTGGTTCCGCGGTCGCTGCTGTCGAATCGTGCTACGTCGATGGTGATTTTCTTGCTGATCATGGTGTGGCCTGTCTGTGGTGGTGACCGTGGCGGGGTGTGGGTTTGATTGCGTTGTTGAGTGCCGCCCATGCTTCGAGGGGCATTGTTTCGGTGGGTTTGGCTTCGGGCCGGATCCGGTTGGCCTCGGCTCTGAGGACTGTTTTGAGGATCGCGTTGGCTTGGTGGAGGTCCAGGAGGACGCGGGCGTAGTGGTCGGGGCCGAGGTCTTGCCGGCAGATGTTGAAATTCTTGGGGGTGCGGTTATCGCGTGTTGCGGCGAGGAATTGCACCCATTGGGTGGCTCGTTGTTCGGGTGTTCCGGTGATGGGCCGGTGTGCTGCCATTGGGCTTAGCCTTCGGGAAGGCTGTAGTACATGTCTGCGCACATGGGGCAGACGACGTTGTTTGCTGTCCCGCCTGACGCGGCGGCTGTCGCGGCGTAGTTCGTTTCGTTGGCGTTCCACGCGTGTCCGCACAGCGCATGCATGGTGGTCCCGAGGACCGCCGATTCTGTGATGTTGGACTTGAGCACGTAATGGAGGATGACCTCCGGGTAGGTCGGTGAAAGCAGCGGATTCTTGCGGGTGATCGTGGCGGTGTTCATGATGGCGAGACCTTGTTTCTTGTGGTGGTGGTTAGGTCGGATGGGTGCAGCCCCCAGGCTGCGTCTTATGCGTAGGGTTTCCGCGGTACGGCGTCCAAGGCTCCGAGCAGGTCGGCCAGACGGTAGATCTGCTGCGAGCCATCCTCAAGCTTGATGAGCACCTGATTTGGGCCGATGAGGTCAAACTCGATGGGCGCGGTTCCGGTTGTCGAGCGGACGACGGTGGACATCATGCGGCCCGTTCAGGAATGGTCCCCGCGTCGAGAATTTCTTGAATTACGCGGGTGCTGATGACGATGCGTCGGCCCAGACGGATGCTCGGGATCTCGCCCCGGTTGACAGCTTCGTACGCCTGTCGATGCCCGATGCCGAAGATGACCTCAAGGGCCGAGACGGGTGCAGTTGCCTTGCTGAGGATCTCTGCAACTTCTGGGGAGTAGGGAACTACCAATTTTCTCTCCTAGTTTGGGTTGAGCGAATACCGAAATCGCTCTTTCTCAAACAGTACCCCTGGGTGCGTTGAGTTGCAACCCGATTCCGCATACACTTTTTCCGAAACCGATAATTCCAATTTAGGGAGACTGGACGATGGCCTTACCAACACCGGAGGAACAGGTCGCGTTGAACCTGGAGCGGCTCCGAACGGAAGCCGGACTCACCTATGAGGGGCTAGCCCAAAGACTCATGGGGATGGGCATTCGCATCCACCCAAGCGCCATCCAGAAAACGGAGAAGAGCGGGCGCAAGGCAACCATCAAAGAGATGCTGGCATATGCCCGCGTCTTCAAGATCCCCGTAGAAAAGCTGTGGGGCGGCTATGCCCCAAGCGAAGAAGTCACCGCTGCGAAACGTGACCTCGCTGCCGCAGAGACGATCCTCAAGATTTCAAAGCAGGTCCGTCACGAATATGAACTGATCGTGGAATCTGTCTGTGAGCAGGCTGTGAGATATGACGTAGTCCGACAGGAGTTAGAAGGCGTCGTTGTTCAAGCTGCCCTCAGACTCGTGTTGGAAGAGCGGTTTTCGAAGGATGACAAACGTTCGGAGTTGAGCATCGTCGGGTCGGAACAGGCCGCAGATCTTCTAGGCGAGCTCGAAGGTGAAATTCCGATCGACGTTGAAACGGCGCTCGACTGCCTGGAGCGCTATCGGGAAAAGGTTCCGGAAGTTGAAAGGCAGCGGGCCAGTGCCGCAAGGAAAGAGGAAATGTTGGCTAGAGCAGAGGCGCTTGCCAGTCCGATGGCAGAACAGGGAAGGATTGAGAGTGGCGAATGACATTTTCCGGCGTTGTGGTTGCCGGGATGAGAACAAGAAGCAGTACGGGGCGAGGTGCCCGCAGCTCGCGAAGGATCCCAAGCACGGCACCTGGGGTTTCTATGTCGCTGCGGGTGTGGATCCAGCGACAGGTAAGCGCCGGCAGGTCAGGCAGGCTGGTTTTCCGACGCAGAAGGCCGCACGTGAGGCCCGGAACAAGGTAGCCAGATCACTGGACCAGGGCACCTACGTGAAGCGTTCAACCGAGCGATACGGGGACTACCTGGACGGCTGGCTGGAGCGTCACAAGGTCACGGGCAAGGGCCTGGAGGCAACCACCTATGACAACTACGCCCGGTATATCAAGAATGATATTAAGGGCACTGAGCTATCTCGGATGCTGCTGTCCGACATCCGTCGCTACCACCTCAACGACTTCCTCAGGGGCCTCTCAGAGGCCGGTAGAGGGGCCGTCACGGTTCGGCGTATAGCTGCCGTGCTGCAAGGCTCCCTGAGGGCCGCTGCACGGTCCCAGCGCATCGAGAACAACCCTGCCACCGAGCTGGAATTGCCGAAGGTGGAAAAGAAGCCAGTACAGGCATGGGAACCCGCCCAGGTCGGGCACTTCCTCGACGTGGCGGCTGCCCACCGGCTCGGGGCACTGTTCGAGCTGGCCATGTTCACGGGAATGCGCCGCGGCGAGCTGATCGGTCTGCGCTGGGCTGATGTTGACCTTCCCACGCGGACAATCGCCGTGAGGAACAACAGGGTTCAGGCCGATGGGCGGATTGTGGACAAGGGCACCAAGACGGATGCCGGTCAGCGCACGGTGGATCTCGATGACCGCGCCACGGGCGCATTGATCGGATGGCAGATAAAGCAGCAGGAAGAACAGGACGCAGGGCAAGAGGCCTACTCCCCCAGCGGCTACGTGTTCACAATGGAGGACGGACGACCGCTGAAACCTCAGTACGCGACACGTCTGTTTGAGAGCCTGCGAGTGAAGGCCGGTTTGCCGAAGCTGACGTTCAAGGGCCAGCGCCACGAGCACGCATCCTTGATGATCGCCGCGGAGGTGGATATCGCAGTGGTATCCAAGCGTCTGGGTCACAGCTCGATCAGTATTACGTCGGATATCTATGGGCACCTGATCGGGTCGGCATCCAGGAATGCAGCCGAGAACGCCGCCGCGTTGGTGCCGGCAAAAAAGGCTGGTGCACACACACTGCACTCACAAGCCCCGGTTACGGCCTGAGGGCAAAAGAAAAACCGCCCCAACACCGGGCTACTTCCCAGTGTTAGAGCGGTTTTTATCGGTCGGGCTGACAGGATTTGAACCTGCGACCCCTTGACCCCCAGT
>NZ_SMRU01000058.1 GCF_004354015.1 Arthrobacter terricola | reverse complement strand
CGGTCCTGATCATGCAGCCCGGCAATCCCTGCGGACTCGTACCGGCTGCGCCACCCTATGACCGTCGTCCGTGTCGCCCCGACACGCTCGGCGATCACGGTGTTCGACAGCCCCTCCGCGGCCAGCAGCACGATCCGCGCCCGCTGGGCGAGTCCCGCCCGTCCCGCCGAGGACCTGGACAGACGATTCAACGCCTCAAAATCACCATCACGAAGACCCAGGGCAGCAGCAGGACGATTGGCCATAACCAATCCTCCCAAACACCCAAACGTCTAGCTATTAACGACACGCGACACTAGCTCATGGATTTTGAGCCCTAAGTGTCGCCTGATGAGGTCACGGGCTGATTCGGCACTGAGGACGTAGTTTGCTTTGCCGAATGCTTCCACCGAGCCCCGGGTCAGGGTCGCCAGCGGCATGATGTGCCGCCGCGTCTTGAGCAGCGGAACGAACACCCTCATATGGTCGAGTGCAACGAAAGTGTGAAGTGCGATCGCGAGATGTGCGTGTCGGACATGGGAGCTGTCTTTCGGCGTCGACTGATTGACCGGGTCTTCCAGAAACTGAAAGGCCACGGAACCTTTCCTGGGAGCTCGTCCGACTGACAAGTGCGTTAGGTCCTCTGCCATGGGCGCAATGCCGACGACGATTCGCCGCATCAGTGTGAGGTCGCGGTCAGACAGCAATTCCGGGCGTGGGGCATTGGGCATACCTCAGATGCTAAACCCCGATTTGCCGAACAACTTGAGACGTTTGGAAGGTCCAAGGCCATGTACCAGTCAGGCTCTCAAGTTCGGGCGGGTCCGCCGGTATCATCGGGGCCATGGTCTCCCAGCGCGCAGTCTTCGTCGATGCAGGTTTCCTTCTGGCCGTGGGCGGGACGCAGGTGGTCGGAACGTCCCTCAGGTCCGCCTTCCGCGTCGATTACGAGAAGCTGATCGAGGGCATCATGAAGTGCACGGAGGAGCATTCCGGCGTGGAGCATCTGCGCACGTACTGGTATGACGCCTCGAAGGACGCGTTGTTCACCGATCAGCACAAGCAGATCGGGCTGCTGCCCGGGGTGAAGGTCAGGCTCGGCAGGATTTCCTTCAACGGCGAGCAGAAGGGTGTTGACCTGAAGCTGGGCCTGGACCTGGTCGGGGTGGCCCGCAACCGGGCGGCCTCGGTTGCGTACCTGGTCTCCGGCGATGACGACCTGGCCGAGGCCGTCGAGGAAGCCCAGGACCTGGGCATGAAGGTTGTGCTGGTGGGTGTCGCGGATTCGGCCCACCGTCTTGGGGTGATGTCGGTCGCCGAGCATCTGGCGCTGCGGGTGGACAGCATCATCACCTTGCCGGCGGAACTGATCGAGGAGTGCTTCACGAGGATCGTCAAAGACGCGCCGCGTCTCGTGCCGGCGCCCTCGCCTGTCAGTTCAGACACTGCCCTCGCCGGCCATCCGGTGCCGCGGCCTGTGCCGAGGCCGGGTGCGCCGATGGCCAAACCGGCCCCGCCGGGCAGGCCGCTCCATCACATGCCGCCCCGCCCGCACTACGCGGAAGCGCACCTTGTCTACAGCTCCGGAGGCACCGGGACTCCAACACTCCCGGAAGATACCCTCCTGGATGTCGCCCAGGACGTGGGGGAGAGCGTCGCCGCCAGCTGGTACGGCTCGGTCACGCAAGGAGACCTGGCCGAACTGCTCGCAGACCGGCCCATCCTTCCCGTCGAGATCGACCGGGTGCTCCTGAAAGACGGCGCCCAGCGGATCGGCGAAACCAAAACCGACCTGCAAGGAGTCCGCAAGGAACTGCGCACCGCCTTTTGGGAGAAACTGGATGCCCTCATCTGAGCAGATGCGGTGCTGTCTGGTTGAAGACGGAAAGACAAGCCCAGATTCGCCTCAACAAGCCTTTGGATGGTTATGGGAGTCCAATAAAGCTACGCTGTGCGGATCGCCGCGACTGTCGGTGGCGATCCTTGGATCAAACGGGCGCTCCAATAAGGGGTAGGTGCGGACGACTTCCGAAACTCACAACCGCGAATGGGTGCGTCGTATCATTGGCTTGGACGTCCCGGAGCAATACCTATATGGAACACCGATCGGGCAGCTCAACCGGACGTTTTTGCTTGTCCCGTGGCCGATGAACCTTGATTGCAAGCGCGTACTGTGCCAGCGACTCAATAATCTTCGGCCTCCGGAAGCGCTTCACCTGCGTGCCCCAACCCGATGCTTGCCAGGGTAGTACGCCACTGCGAACGCCAACGCTCACTCTCACCGTCATCGCAAAGTAGTTGGTCCACATTTGGTGGTGGATTGTCGAAAGGCCATAGCTTTACTGGCTCGGCCGCAAGCGCCAGCCGGGCGAGGATCGCACGGCGGACCAAGTCGCGGAAACGGTCGACAAGCCGCGCGAACAGGACGCCATCCGGTTGGCCCTGAGGCTCGGCGACAATTCTCCTGAAATACCTCCTGAGTTCCGCAGCCTTAAGACTTCCACCGTGGACAAGTGCGGACCGGACCGAGTAAAGATCACTGATGTGCCGTTTCATGGCCGGGGCCGCATCATTTGTGGTAGAAAGCAGCGCCGCGGCCCGACCTCGCAACCGCAGTCCAATATCGTCTTTACTCTTGTCGCCGCCGAGCAGGATGGCCTCAAGCGAGGTAGCCAGATCCACCACCGCGTCCGCAAGGTCGTCCGTCAGATAGGATCTGGTAAAGCGCCCGAATGCCATATCGAACGAGGTCATAACCTTTCCCTCACGATCAACTTCGGCGCCATCAATCAGCTGGCCAAGAGCAGCAAAGGCGCCCTCGTCGCCCTCTGCGACAACACCTACCCGGCTCAGGATTTGATGCCTTCCGAGTCCGTCAAAAAAGGCTCTTCCATGCGGGCGGAAGTCAGAAATTGCGTCAGATGTCCCGGTGATGTCCCAGTACGAACGCGCCGTGGCCCCCGTAACCAGACGAGCGATCAACAAAAACCGCTCGACCCTTGTTTTCAGTTCGTGCTTGGTCTGAAACGGGTCACCCGATGTCGTCTTCTCCGCAATGACGATTGCGTTTGGCCTATCCAGGGTCACCGGCGGTCCGGAGAAAAACGCCTGTCGGGCCATTGGTATTTTCGTCGTTACGATCGACATGATCTCAGGAAGGAAAGCTTCCTGAGGAACAGGGACCAGCGTGACGCCGCCGACTGTTACAGGCTCCCCGTCTGCTGTTGTTAGGTGCGACACAAGACGACAATGGACCATGGACCGCATATCTTGCTCAAGTACGCGCACGAGCTCGTCGATCATCTCCTCAGCTGCATCGGGGTTTGAGCTGAACTCATGTTCTTGTTTCGTTGCTAACTCGGCGATACTGGCTTCGAGAAACCCGAAGATAAAACCAGAAGCAGTACCGCCACTGTGCCCATCAGCCATGCAGCGCTCTGGGAAAGCAAGGGTAATCTGTTCCTCAAGGTCCTTGAATTCGTTCGAAAACATCACGTCGGCGCCCACATAGTCGGCACCCACACGGATGTAGCGGTGGTACATCGACACCGGCAGCACACGAAGCATAGTCAGGGTGGAGAATGCAGCTCCCAGGAAATCTAGGGCCGCTGCACGCAGCTGCACGTATCGCCCTTCCGAAACCTCACAAGCCATCCCGCATCCTTTCAATCGCCAGACTAACGGCGGGGACTTTCTTGAGCCGAAGGATGCCGACAGTCCATAGGCTGACCCCATATCGATGAGCCTGCCACAATCTCCGGTGCATCGGCCCGATGATGGTTCGATGTCAGAACTTGTGAGTCGGGCTGTGGAGCGGCTCCGGAGCGCCGGGGTCGTGCTGGAACGCGGGCTGAGCGAGACCGAACTGGACCGGGTCGAGGAGCGTTTCGGGTTTTCTTTCAGCCTCACGCACCGCCGATTCCTCGCCACGGTGCTGCCTCTCGGGCAAGGATGGGTGGACTGGCGTCACGGGGAACATGACGAGATCGAGGGCCGCCTCGCCTGGCCGATTGACAGCGCCCTGTTCGACGTCGAACGCAACAGCTTCTGGCCGGCGTCGTGGGGCGAAAAGCCAGCCGATCCGGAGGTTGCGTTGGCCCACGCCCGGACCAGGCTTGAAAGAGTTCCACGACTCATCCCCGTCTACGTCCACCGGTTCCTCGCCGCCGGCCCCGGCGACGTGCCCAGCCCGGTCTTCTCCGTGTACCAGACTGACGTGGTCTATTACGGCGACAACCTGCTGGACTATGTCGCGCAAGAATTCCACGCACCGCCGGCCCATCCAACGCCCCGGCCGCGGATACCGTTCTGGTCCGAGCTGGCCAACGGACTCGACGACGACGAACTGTGATGGCGGAAAAGGGGTGCTGAATGGGGAATGTCGGCCACGCGTACGACCCGTCCAAGGTGCTGTCGATCGGCATGGTCGCCGGCGGCCGGAATCAGGACAACGCTCCTTGGATCGAGGCCGTGCGGGCCTTGGCCCGGGCTGTCATTGCTAACCGTGAAGGGATCGAGTCGCACATCAAACTGAACGTCGAGTTCCATGTGCCGGGCCATATCCTGGTTCCGGACTTCGAGGGGGTCCGGACCGGTGTGTTCAGGAAGGCGGATTCCCTGCTCACAGTCCAGGCCGCCCTTCCGGCCGTAGTACCGGAGGACCCTGTGGGGTTCCTGCTGGGGTGCGTCCTTGCGGCGGTGGATGAAGCCGAGTCCTGGGCAGCAGCACAGCGGATGGACTGCGACATGACGGCACTACGGGACCTGGTCGCAAAACTGGGGGTGGCAGGTATTTAATGCCGCCAGGTCAGTTGTGCTCCCATTTTTGTTCCGTGGGGCAGGAAACCCGAAGGAGGCGACGTCCAGGTGATCATTCGCAGGTGAGGCGATGGCTCCCGGAGTGTTCTTTGGGCTCCTGGTAATTGCCGGGGGACGTCTTGGCTGGGCGGTCGCACGGCCGCCGTCGGGTGGTGCTGCGAAGATCCGGCAATGGTTTTCGGACAGCGTCGATCTTGTGTGGTGGACTGTGCGGGGCACCACCCAGGTCCGCGTCGTGGCGGTCATCTGGATTGTCCTGGCTCCGTGATTGTTGTCCTCAACCTGATGTCTGGTTTGTAGGTTCCCGGACGGCAGGTTCTGGCATCAGCGCATCATTGCCAAGATGCCTTGACAGTTCAGTGCCGAAGGGACAGGGTGGCGCCATGGCGAGATACAGCGGCGGCCCCACCGTTCACAGGGCAATGACGGGACCCCGGGCAACAGGAGAGGCGACGTCGAGCCCCCAGGGCTGGAAGGTCGAAGTGGTCGACACCCTGCAGGCTATCCAGCAGGTCCGCCAAAAGTGTGATCACACTGAGCTGGTGACCGTGAAGTACGCGCGAAAGGCCGGCCTGTCCTGGGCCGAGATCGCCAACGCACTCGGAGTCACACGCCAGGCGGTGTGGGAGCGGTGGCATGAGATCGACGAGACCTTGCCCAAGAATGATGCGTGGGGTCCTTTCTCGCTGAACGAGACGGCCCCCGATGGCACCACCAGCCTCTAAGGGTCCCGACGGCGCTTCACGGGTTTTCGTCGATCCTGCGGTTGCGGGCGCGGATGAAGGTGTTGCTGGCCTGTAGATAGTTCAGGTACTCCTCAGCGGTCCTCGGAACGGCCGGCGTGCTGAAGTCCGCGAACGGGTGGAAAAACCTGATCGTCTGGCCGTCATCCTCCATGAGGTCTTGCAACAGGAAGAATTTGACGTACCCGCCGAAGTCCCCGAACAGGGCGAAGAAATCCGCATACCTGCGGAGCGTGTCCGCGAGAGGGTTCGGCTGACCCAAGTAGTGCCGACGGATGCATTCCAAGGTTAGGTCAAAGCGATCGGCGATTTTGGCGTGGAACCCGCGTGCACCGTTGATGGTCTGCTTGCCGCCGACGACGTTGCCCGGGAACACGAGCGTGCTTCCTACCGTGTAGCCGGAGTACTCCGGCAGGTCATTCTCCGGGATCTCCCGGACGACGGCCCATGCTCTCTTGCGCAGCCTGGTGGTGATGGTATCGCTGGCGAGATGGAAGACACCCACAGGGGAGCGGTGCACCATGTACTGGCGGCCTTCGGGTGCCAGGTCGAAGGCCGCGCCGTTGGGCAGCTCCTTGCTCCACAACAGCTGGTGGTACCGGCGCAGTGTCGGGCTGAACGAGTCAGGGTCCTTGCCGGCCGGAGTGTCCGAGTTGAAGTCGAAAGACGTATCAACACCTGCGGTCATTTTGTCATCCCTCCAGTTCGACGCGTATCCCATGTCGATGCCACCACATGCAGATGCTTTCACAAGCCAGCCCGGGCGGGATAGCACCGATGGGTGCGGCACGACAAAACCTGCGCCCGTCGCAGATCACGTGTCTCTAAATACACCCGGCCGGCATGGTGAGAGATGTGGTCAGGGTGAAGGCCGGTGCCAGCCCTACCGCAGGTGACGGAGATGACGGTAATGTGGATTGGTATGAAGCGTCATTCAGGCGAGGCTGGCGGTGTCAGGGCCACCAACCCCAACGTCACGAAAGTCACCACCGCAGCCTCGACTCCAAGCGTGTTCGTTTCCGGCAAGAAGCCTGCGCGCAGATCTGTGCCCGCCAAGATTTACATCACCGTCGACCCGAAGTCCGGCCGCCGTTGGAAGGTGAAGCACCGGGGTCCTCAGGCGAAACCGGAGAACGTCCGCGCCGCCGAGGACCGGCTGCGCGAAGACGAGCTGCGGCTCCGCCGGACAGCGCGAGCCCTTGCCGAAGTCCTGGAGCGCACCGGCCAGGGGCTGGAGGCCAGCCCCGGAGTGGCACGCTCCGTGCAGGCATCGGAGAACCGTTGGCGCACCATTGCCGAGGAGTACGGGCTGCTGGACAGCGGCGAGGTCGCCGCGCTGCTTGGCGGCAGCGGAAAGAACAGGAACAGGGCGCACCAGCTTGCCAAGGAAGGGAAGATCATCGGGGTGAAGCGGGGGAGGGGCACCCTGTATCCGGGCTTCGAGTTCGACCATGGCGAGGTCAGGCCCGTCATCGCCGAGGTCGCCGCCATCGGCCGGCGCAACCACTGGTCGGACCCGCACCTGCTGCTGTGGCTGGCTTCCCCGAACGGGTACCTGGAAGGCGGTGTCCCGGCCCAGATGATGGAGGACACCGGCAGGATCCTTGAGGCTGCACGCCAGGATATGGCTGAGCGTTGGTAGGGCCGGTCCCGCCACCGCCCAGTCCTTTTGACCCGCAGCGGCTCGTCCTTCCCGAAGGCACGGTGCTGCACCGCGTCTATGGGGCAGGCCCCGACGGGAAGCGCCTGCCCACCTCGTTCAACCCGGGCCTGGGGGAGCCGACCAGATTCGCCTTCTTCGACGATGAGCACGGCGTGCCGGTCCCGGTCCTCTACGCAGCGGAGAACGTGGAGACCGCTGTCTGTGAATCGATAGTCCATCACCTTCCGGCCGCCGGCGGGACCCTCTTCCCCCGGCAGTACGCCGACCGGATCGCTGCCGGAATCACGACGCTGCGGCCTCTGAACCTGGCGTCATTCCGCGGCGTGGGCCTGCGGCACTTCGGCCTGGACCGGTCCCAGCTGACAGACACGGATTCGGCCTGGTACGCCGACACGGTCAAATGGGCGGAGGCTGCCTGGAAGACGGGCCTGGATGGGTGCGTGTGGACCAGCCGCCGGCTCGACTCCGGGGCGGCCTACGTTTTCTTCGGCCACGCCAGCGACGCCTTCGGGATTTCGGCAAGCGTCGCCCCGAAGGTCTTCCTCAACGGTCCGGACCTGAACTGGCTGATCGACTTCTGCGCCTTCATAAATATCGACGTCGAACTCTGACAAATGCGGCGCCTGCCGCCTCCTGTCAGGATCCGAAGCCGGCTGCACGACTCGATGCGGTCGGGGTGCGGATTGGGAGCCCCGGTCAGTTCTCAGCCCCCTCGACGGTGGACAGCGGCGGCACCGCGCCTGGAGAGCTCGTCTTTGCCGACCTGCAATACCGTCCTTGTTCCGGCGGGTCCAGGACCTGATTCAGAGCGGAATTCGTAGAGTTTTCCCATGGCTGAGCGTCCAAACAAGTCCCGAGTGCCCGCACTCCGCATCGTCCTGCTGGTGGCGACAGCGGTTCTGTTCACGGCACGCTTCTCACTCGGCGCCCGCTCAAGGGGCACCGAGACCCTCTGGGACCTGCTCCTCGCGCTGGCCATTGTCGGGGTCCTGGTGTTTTTCCTGCTGACCGTTCCGGCTGGCACGGCCAGGAAGGCTGCGGAGGCTCTCCGTGCCGCACGGCCTGACGCGGTAGTCGTTGAAACCTACTGGGGTGCCGGCTACACCGACTTCTTTCTTAGGCCCGGCCCACTCACCAGGCACGCTAGAGGCCGTGGCGGTCGAGTCCTCGTCGTCGCCGACCGGCGAGGACTCGAGCTGGTCCGACCTCAGGGGGCCTTCTCCTTCGGGATGATCCCGTGGAGCCTCGTGGAAGACGTCAGGCTGGAGGATCTGAGCGGCACTCTGGCCTCACGCCCGAAGCTCGTGTTCGAGATCCAAGGAAGGTCCACACCCTTCCCGGACCGCTTCGAGCTTCTCCCCACAGGGAAGGAGCAACAGGCCCACGCGGTCCAATCCTTGGATGCGATCCTTGCCAAACGCCCCGCAACGCTTTCGTAGAGAGGCTGAGGTGCCTCACATGGGAAGTGCACACCGTCCTCCAACGTGACCGGTTGAATATGTCAACGTGATTCAGGGCCACCATGACGGCTTGATTTAGGACAACCGTCTGGAGCATGGGCGAGGCTCGGACGGGCGGATAAGGAGCGCTCGGGGCGGGCAACTGTAAATCGCGGATCAAATAGAAGTTGAGCACCCGCGCGCCTCTGAGTTCCCGGTAAAGGATCACCCCGTGGTACGTCCGTTGTGGAGGTGAGGGATGGTCGACGCCGGGACTAGGGTTTTTCCATGGAACAGGAAACCGGAAATGTGCGCCTGATAGGTGTCGGAGCTTTCAAGGTCCGCCCTGTCACGTTGCGGGCCTGCTGCTCTGTAGTTGCCAGGACTGAACGTGTCATTTCTCCAGGGCGGGGATTCCGAGGTGGGCGCAGACTTCGGGTCCTCCGGGGATGACGGCGACGGAATTGTCCACGACGCAGGCGGTCAGCGGCGGGACATAGTGGCCAAGGAGTGGGTTCGACCCGGCAGGTCCGAGGGGGTTGCCGTACTTGTCGTTCGCCGTTCCGTCGGGACTCTTCCTGCTGGGGTCGGCAGTGGGTGCCGTGCGCACAAAACCGGCGGGGATGAGGTCGTCGGTGATGCCCTGGGGGTTCATCAGCCCCGTGTCCCAGACGCGGCTGCATTGGTTGATGGGGTCGGTGACCTGTTGCATTCCGGCATTCTTGTCGTCCGGATTTGAGTTGTTATTGGCGTCGAATCCCGTGATGAAGATCCCCGTGGTGATGTACGGGGGGATGGTCACCGCCGGGTCCTGCTTGACGGGATATGTGGTGGTGAGGTCGGCGCGGTAATAGCAGCGGATGTCCCTTTTGTCGTCCACCGGGGCGAGTGCCTTGTAGACGCCGGCCGCGGTGGTGCCGACCAGTGCGGTGCCGGCAACAGCGACGGCGATCACGACCGGCAGAGTAAGCCACCTGCGGGCGGGTTTCGGCTTGCGGCGTGCTTCCTGGACGATCAGGTTGCGGACGCGGTCTTTCGTGTCAGTCGGGTAAGTGATTTCAGGCAGGTTCATGACAGCCTCGCTTCAACGATCGTCGTGTCGAATTGTTCGCCGGGCTCGGGGTGTCCGGTCATCTTGGCAAGCTTGGCCCTTGCCCGGTGCAGCCGCGATTTCACCGTGCCGGTCCTTACGCCGAGTGCCTTGGCGGCTTCGTCCTGGCCGATTCCGTTCATCAGGCACAGGATCACAACGTCCCGTTCCCCGTCGTTCAGGCCAGCGGTTGTGTCGAGCAACTCGCGGACGGCACGTTCCGCGTCGAGCCGTGATGCCACCGATTCGGCGTGGTCTGCTTCATGGTCGCCGTGCCGGGGATCCGAGTGCGGCAGCCTTGCAACGAAATCGGCGTACCGCCGTGATGCTCTGGCCTGGTTGCGGTTCGCGTTCGTTGCGACCCCGAGCAGCCACGGCAGGACCGTGTCCCTCTGCGGTCTGAGCCTGTTCCGTTGCCGCCACGCCTCCAAAAAGGTGATCGATACGAGTTCCTCAGCGTCGTGCCAGGACCCGCACCGGGACAGGCAATACCGGAAGACCGCATCCGCGTGCCTGTCGAACAGCATCCCGAAAGCATCGGCGTCGCCCTTGATGCACTCACGCCACAGCTCTTCGTCGGTTTCCCCCATTAGCCTCATGCCTTGTAGTGTCCGCAGGACCAGAAAAGGTTCCCGAGCCCCAAACAATTTTCACCACCACCGATGCACCCGGCTTCCGTCCGACAGCTCACGGCACGCGTCAAAGCTACCAACGGACCTCACACGAGGGCGGATGCGTAAGGTAAAGAATCCCCGAACAGACGGGCCGTGCAGACGATCGCTGAAATTTGTGCAGACGACTTCGGAAACTGACAACAATTTTCTTCCAAAGCATTGCCCCCGGCTTCCGTCGTGGCACCGTTTTGCGGCACGTTTCCGGTGGTTGGGCACTTCACCAGGATTCGATAGCCGGCACCTGACCGGGTGCCGGGAGGGAGCGCCCTTCGGGTTGCGGTTCGGTCCAGTCCACGGTCTCGAGGAAGGGATCGTTTCGGATCCTGCTTATGAGGTGTTCGGGTCCGCTGACTTTTGTGGCCTGCAGGTCGTAATCAGTCATGACGAACCAGCTGCGGTCAGCTGACCACCAGTTCGTGGGAGTGAACCGGTAGTCGTAGTCTTTCCGTTCCAGCAGCGTCGGAAGTGCGCCCAGAGGGCCCTTCCAGAGGTGATAGAGATCCTGTGGGTCCATTCCCGCAGGCAATCCGGCCATGAAAGCGAAGCACCCCACGTCCGTGCCTGTTGCTTCGAACGAAGCGATCGCGCTCATAAGCGCATCGAAACTGGAAAGATCCAACGATCCTTCCGGCGGCGGCTGGATCGAGAGGGGCCACGAGCCGGACGGGAACCAGCGGTAGCCAGGGCGTGTACGGTGTGGGCCATTTAGGCTGCGACCTTCGCGGGCCAGATAATCCGCCCAGGTCAGCCGCGACCAACCACGGCCGGGGTCAGAGACGTACCCGAGGGGGATGCCGACATCGGTGGTCATTTCGTCCATATTGACGTCGCCGATCATCGACGGCTCGGCTCCAGCCGCGAGTCGGCGCCGTCTCAAGTCCTCGTGGGCCCATGGAGGTCGAGTAGAGGATTTTCGTACATGGCGTGGAGCACCCAAACCGAGGCCGGCCAGCCCACTGGATCCAGACCCGTGCAGACATCCATGGCCGGCCGTTCAAGCAGCCACGCGAGTTCGCTCTCCTGATCTGTCACTCTCCTCATCGGTGCACGAGAAGGGTCGGCGCCAGCAGCAGTCATCTCCCCATTTTCCATGCCGAAAGCATAGAGGACCGGAAAGCGCACGGTTCGCCCGGCCGTAAGCATCGGTCCTGAGACGAACACGAAGAGCCACGTGAATTCGGTCAACGTAAAATGGCGATCTTGGGCGCCGGGCATCTTCGATGGGCTGCGTTTCGGACCACCGGGGTCGGCGGTCGGCCCCTTCTTGCGGCATGGCTCAAGTGCCGGTTCTCGGACGTGCCCTGCGCACTGGCCTAAACTCCGAAGATGGCCCCGGATGTTCAGAGCGTCTTCCTCAACGGCACGGTCGGTTCCGGGAAGACCACAACAGGCGAAGCTTTACACCAACTCCTCATAGAGGACGGACTCAGCAGTGCCATGCTCGATTTGGACCAGCTGCGACGGGTTTGGCCCGCACCATCAACGGACCGGTTCAATCACGAACTTGAGCTTCGGAACCTCCACGCTGTAGCAGGAAACTACCGAGAAGTCGGAGTTCGGCGGTTCATTCTTGCTGGTGTCATCGAGCGCGCCGACGAAGTGGACCGTTACCACGAGGCGCTTGGCGGCGGAGAACTGGACGTTGTCCGGTTAGATCCGTTGCTCGAAATTGTTCACACCAGGCTCAGGAATAGGCACCAACCAGACAGCCCGGAGCTGACTTGGCATCTTAACCGCAGTGCCGAACTAGGGCAGATCCTGGACCAAGCTCAAGTTGATACCCACGTCATCCCTCTTCGCAGTGAAACACCTAGGGAAGTCGCCCAAGTCATTCGCACACTTATCGGTTGGTAGACGGCCGCCGGCGCAGTCAGGTGCGACCGATTGTGAGATTTATTTTCAACTCCACAGTTTTTGGGACGGAGCCGCGTGTCGTCCGCGGTTGGTCGGAGTCTCACAGACTCTAGCTTGATGAGTAATCGCCGCTGAACGCCGTTTTGGCCCTTTACGCGGCCAGAAATGTCTCACCAAGTCTGTCTCACTGGGGGAGTCTCACAAGTCCTTGAGGGTTGGCAAGACGCTCAAGGAGCCGGGTCGTCTGCTTCCCCACCTTCAAGTCCAGGCGCCAACGCGGACTGTGATTCGCTCTCCAGACTAGAAGCCACAACTTCATGCATCTTTAACATCGGGCGTCGAGAGCAAAGCGAAAGCGACTACGGGTAGCGCACCTAAACGCGGGCACGATTGCTAAATGGATTTTGGAAGATGTCTTGAGATTACTCCGAGCCCGACACCCCGCGCGGCAGCCCTCAATAGCGACTGTCAATTGATAGCGGCTGTGACGATGGTCGCTCCCGCACGTGGAGGAAAGGTGGAGCGGAGCCCCCGGGCCCGGGGTCGACAAACGGGGCTCAACACTTCGCGACCGTTCGCATTCGGGCAAGGAAAATGTTGTCCGTGCCCTGTGCTTTTGAAGTTGAAGGCAGGAGGATTTGTCCAAGCCCCCGGTCTAGCCAGTCTTGCTGGGTGCTTTCCCGAAGATCCCGAGAAGCGAAAAGGCCCCCATTCGGGAGCCTGTGATAACCATCGTCTCTAAGAGGCCGGTGTCATTCCTCAGGTTATCACATGAATACAAATAGCTGGTCTCTCGCATTCTCACCACTCCACCGGGAAAATGCCGAGAGCAACGCTGAACCTACCGCCGGTCGTGCGGAAAAACGGCCTTGCATCCCAGTGCTGGCACGGTTTTTTGTCTCTGCCGGACCCCACTCGACCAAAACCACCCCGGGAGGTACGTGCTTACTAAGAGGGAAAGTACTCTCTTACTAAGAATCAGGGGGGCTCCAAGGAAGAGAACTAGGGGCCCCTTATATATATCTCTATTTAAGGTCGTTTAAGTAGAGTAGTAGTAGTAGGGGGCCCTATATTCCCCGCCACTCCGGGGATTTTCCCACTCGACCGGATGGTAGGTTCCGGGTCGGTCGGTGGGATCCAGTGGTAGGGCGGGAATTCCGTCTCCGAAAGCACTTCAGATCACCGCAGCCTCTTTTGGCGGGGCCGCACACATGGCATGACGACATCGCAGAACCGGCAACCCAAACGGATCGCCATTGGAGGGCAGCTCGCCCCCGAGACCCACGCCGAAGCCACCCTCTTGCTTGACCCTGCCCACGACACCGTGACCATCGCCCCCGGCGACAGCGACAACTTCGCCGAACTCGCCGGCGTCATCGAAGCCCTAAACGTAGCCCGCTACGGGTGACCCCGGCCAAGGCGCTCAACATCACCACCCTCATCACCGACACGGACCCGCGCCTGCACAGCGAGGCCATGGGAGCCTGGCTGGGGAACAACAGCCCCGTCATCGGAGACTTCCTCGCCGAACGCTACGACGCCATCGTCACCACCGACGAAGGCTGAGGCGAGGTCGGCATCGAATGCACTCACGACCTCAGCGGAGGCCCAGGGTCCACGAAAGGTGAGAGATCGTTGGACTTCCTAATTCGCTCGTCTCTCACATACTGTTGTCGTATTGCCCTGGTGGGCCTTGACTGGCACTGACGTTGGTGTCGCTTTTTACCGCGAGGGGAGACGAAACCTCCGCGGACCTTGCAGCCCTGGTGGGCCTTGACTGGCACTGACGTTGGTGTCGCCTTTTACCGCGAGGGGAGACGAAACCTCCGCGGACCTTGCAACCCTGGTGGGCCTGAGCCGGGACGCAATTCACACATAGGGCTTGAAAGCGAGTGGGATCTTCGGGCTATATGGAACATAGTTCACGCTCGTCGAGAGACGGAAAGCCTCCGGCGGGTCATTCTAGTTGGATGACCAAATACGCGGATCTTCAGGCTGTTCCGATCAAGTCGGTCTGGCAGCAACTGCCCGCCGTGTCGTTCCCAGAAAAGGGACTGTCAGGCAACGTTCACTGCTGCCCTCGACCAGACGGAGCAGCTTTTTGTCGTGGGCTCGACAGTCGGCCCTGCAACCCAGTCAGTATTGCCCTTTAAAGCTTGTCACAGCTTGGGCGTGCCATCGCGATTGGTCAAACGGAACTTGGCAACAGCGAGTACGGACTCAGAGGGCATGGGTAAGCGACAAACTTGATTATTGCGTTCAGGGCCATTTCCGGCCGGCTCTGATGTCCTCATTGAGAATGTTTTCGATTGGAACGGCAACTTAGGAGTTTCCGAAAGTCGCAGGAACGAGCGGACGACGCTTCCTTGATTCCCGGTTCTCAATAACGAAGGTTTTCGAGAAATGGCTATTTGAGAATGCGGACGATTGAACTTGCTGCTCAAGTATTCTCATAAATGTTTCTCAAAACGATAGACTTCATCAAGCCGTCATAGACGGGTTTCGAGAACGGAAGTTTTTGATCTATGGCAACGCATCGCATCGGGTACGCCAGATAGTTGAGCATGAGACGTGTCCACCCGAACTCGTGTCACTCGATGCCGGCGGTAAGTCGGTATCAAACGCTGGGCGCAGCACGACTTCGTGTCTCACGGCAGTACTGAGTCAGATGTTGGCGCTTCACGCCGCGTCCTGTCCCTGGGGAGACCGGAACTAGGGCTACCGAGTATTGACAGCCATGGGTAAACAGCGTCCTATGTGAGAACGGAAGATCGCGCTGTATTCTGGCGCGTCCTCTTGGTAGTCGGTGACCGTGCAAAGGACTCGGACGAATGGCACAAGAAACGCTTC
>NZ_SMRU01000057.1 GCF_004354015.1 Arthrobacter terricola | reverse complement strand
ACATGGTTGCCCGTGACCGTGAACGAGGCCCCCTCGGGCTGCGTGATGGAAATCGGCTTCAAATCCGTCCGGGCCTCCCCGACGTACTTGGGCAGGTAATTACCCCGCGCGGCCGGGACCGGGATCGCCTCGTTGTCATCAATCCTCGCCACCTGGCCCGAGGACAGGTCATAGATCACCACCAGGTTCTCGATCGGGTGCGCGTACGGGGAATCATCCGGCTCATCCCGCACGAACACCAGGGCACGCATCAGACGCCGGCCCTGGGCATCCTCACCGAACCAGCCCACACTCCAGGGCTCGAAACAGACCAGGTCCAGGTCCGTCAGGCCGCGCTTGGCCAACGCCTCGATCACCCGCGGGTCCTTCTTGCAATTGACCTCGCACTCATCAAACTCATCCAACATGAACGGCGGCTGCACACCCCGGGCCAGCTGCGTCCACGACGACACCAGGCCACCGTCCAGATCCACCACGGCCTCGAACGCCGCCCCCGTCGCCCGGTCAATCAACACCGCATCAGCCTCACGCACCACCGCGGCACCAGCCCGCAACTCAGCCTTGCCCGGCTCACGGAGTTCGATGCTGCCGAAGCGGAAGGTGTCTGCGGCGGCGGGGCCTTCCTTCAAGATGGCGGCTGCACGGGAGATTTCGGCGCGGGACAAAGGATCCAAAGGATGCGCCGTACCCACGGCAGATTCAACCTCACTGTTGATGGTCATACTTCTCCTCTAATAACCAGATAGCTAGATACAAAAATCAGGACAAACACCCACGCCAAAGGCAGCCGCCATCGCGGCTTCTTCGGAACAAAGGGGTGTCCTGTGTCCAGCCGATCGACTGTGCTGCCGACGGGGCTGACGGACACAAAGGTTGTGGGAAACTCCTGCCAGTTCCACTTACTGGAACTGCTCGTTCGTTAGTGCGAGTGATTCGGCTGGCGGCCAGGCCCTGCGCTGGGCTTTGCCAGCGTGATGCCGGTCACTTGCGTTCCTTTCATGCAGCAAAACTACGTGAGGGAATTCATTTATGCGAGCGTTTTTTAGATATTTACTTGAGAAATTCAGGGCACTAATTTCCCGCCCGGGTTAACATGCCGGAAACAATCGGAGAAGCGTTGCTTCTCCGGCGATTGTTGCTCCGTAGCGAGGGTCCGGCACAGCAAACCGAAGCCGAATCTTCGACGAACGAACTGATCTCCTTCGATCTACCACCCTTTTTCCGCGATCCATGCAGTTCCGGGCGCCTTCCAGGTCGGCGTCGAGGTCCTCGAAGTCCACCCCATCCGATTGGGTAGTAAGAACTGTCAGAAATCAGTGTTACCCCTGCCCGTTTGTTTCGGGAGTATGGATCTCGACCTCAAGTTTCCGTGTGGCCGCTACGGTGCGCGGTCAAGTCGAAGGGATTATTTGTGAATTCGATAGCCGGTGAACCGCGCAGCGCGCAGAGTACCGCAAGTGACATTGTCCGCAATCTGTCCCTCGTGAGGGACGAGATTTCGGCTACGGCCGCGAAGATTGACGAGGAGCAGGTTGCCCGTCTGGCAAGCATGCTCAGCCACCCCGGCCGGGTATTCGTTGCCGGTGCAGGCCGCAGCGGCCTGGTCCTGCGCATGGCGGCCATGAGGCTGATGCACCTGGGCATGAACGTCCACGTCGCAGGCGACACCACCACCCCCGCCATCAGCTCCGGCGATGTGCTCCTGGTGGCCTCCGGATCGGGAACGACCTCCGGCGTCGTCAAGTCCGCCGAGACGGCTGCCAAGGCCGGAGCCCAGATCGCGGCGTTCACCACCAACCCGGACTCGCCGCTGGCCGGCCTGGCCGACGCCGTGGTGATCATCCCCGCCGCCCAGAAGACCGACCACGGCTCCAGCGTTTCGCGCCAGTACGCCGGTTCGCTCTTCGAGCAGGCCCTCTTCATCGCCACCGAAGCGATCTTCCAGTCGCTCTGGGACAACGTCGCCACCCCGGCCGAGGAGCTGTGGCTGCGCCACGCAAACCTCGAGTAAGAACCAACCACGAGTAAGAGCCCTTTCGGGACCCTCATTTTCCACCCAAACCAGCAGTTCCCTTAGAGAAAGATACAAACATCATGAAGCTCCAAGTTGCCATTGACCTCCTGACCACCGAAGCTGCCCTCGAACTGGCCGGCAAGGTTGCCGAGCACGTCGACATCATCGAACTGGGCACCCCGTTGATCAAGGCTGAGGGCCTCTCGGTCATCACCGCGGTCAAGAACGCCCACCCGGACAAGGTCGTCTTCGCTGACCTGAAGACCATGGACGCCGGCGAACTCGAAGCCGACATCGCGTTCAAGGCCGGTGCCGACCTCGTGACCGTTCTGGGTACCGCTGACGACTCCACCATCGCCGGTGCCGTCAAGGCTGCCAAGGCCCACAACAAGGGCGTCGTCGTTGACCTCATCAGCGTCGAAGACAAGGTCACCCGCGCCAAGGAAGTTCACGCCCTCGGTGCGAAGTTCGTTGAGATGCACGCTGGCCTCGACGAGCAGGCCAAGCCCGGCTTCGACCTCACCGGCCTCCTGTCTGCCGGCGAGAAGGCCGGTGTTCCGTTCTCCGTGGCCGGTGGCGTGAAGCTTGCTACCATCACGGACGTCCAGAAGGCCGGAGCCGACGTCGCCGTCGCCGGTGGCGCCATCTACGGTGCAGCTGACCCGGCACAGGCCGCGAAGGAACTCCGCGCCGCCATCGTCTAGTCCTCGGACTGACTGAAAGATTAGTCTCGTCCCGCAGCCTTTGAGGCTGCGGGACGAGACTGCTTTAACGATGAATAAGGCCTTGGCCGCCTCAACGAGGACTGCGGGCTGGCTCAGACAAGGTGGGCGACTACCTTACGGGGTGCTTGGAAGGACAGCAGTCGTAGCCATTCCGGGGCCGATTCGTGCAGCCCGATGCCCGGGAGTGCCGCTGCCGTTTCCTGGATGACGATGGCAGCTTCCAGTTCGGCGAGCTTCGCTCCCAGGCAGCGGTGGATGCCTGAACCGAAGGCCAGGCCGTAGGGTGTGGGTCCCGCCCGTCTAGTGCCACCAGAGACGCTGGGATGGCCGCCGTCCGCGGGCCACAGGAAGCCGTGATTCCCGGTCAGCTCCATGAGGATCTCGTCGCCGGCGGACACAGTCTTTCCTGCCAGTTCAGTCTCACGGGCTGCGACGCGCCTCCATGTCGGGACGGAGGATTCTGTCGCGAGGATGTGCCGCACGATGTCCCCGGCCTTGGCACCGGACGATGCTTCCTCCCAGGCCATGCCGCGGGAGCCCTCGAGGAGCCGGAACAGGGTGGTGCTGATGAGCTGGGTGGTGGTCTCCTGGCCAGCGATGAGCAGGAAGTATCCAAGTGAGCAGATCTCCGGGATGGTCAGCCCGTGGTCCGCGAGGGCCCGGAACAGGTTCGGGGCCCCGTCTTCGGGCGCGGCCGTCACGGCTTCCAAGACGAGCTCGCGAAGCCAGGTGTAGAAGGCAGCCGCGCTGCGGGCGAGTTCCAGCTGCCGCGTGGGATCCGGCCAGCCCCAGAACAACTCGAGTGAGTCCAGGCTCCAGGCCTTGAGTTGTGCCAGGTCCCGGACGGGTAGCCGCAGCATTTCCATCATGATCACGGCCGGAGGGTTGGCGGCGACAGCCTGAACCAGGTCCACTTGTCCTGCGGCGGCCAAGTGAAGCTTCGCAGCCGCAGCCGCTTCACGGGCAAGTTTGTGAATTCGATGTTCCATCGCGGCCACCTTGGCCGGGGTGAAGAAACCCGCGACGACTTTGCGGATGCCTGCATGGGACGCGGTGGGATTGCTGGCCAGAACGGGTGGCAGGGCGAAGCGGGCCTTCTGCAACACACGGAGCGCTTGGCCGCTCAGGGGAGTGACGGCCAGCAACGCGTTGGCCGGACTGAAGTCGTCGGGCCGGTGCAGGATGTCACGGACGGTGTCCGGGTCCCGCACTACCGTGTAAGGGCACGCGGCTGGCGCGCTCATGCCCGAACCTCTTCAAGCCACAGGCAGGCCCGTTCGCGGAACACAGCCGGATCCAGCTGTGCGGCCCCGTCTTGCAAGGCGCCGAGGAAGGGCGCGGGCCATGAAGCAAGGGTTGCCCTGTTGCTTTGTTCCACGAGCCCTGGTGTGTCCGGCCATCCGCCCAGTACGACTCCTGCGACGTGCAGGCCGCGGCGTTCCAGCGCCTCAAGCGTTAATGCTGTGTGGTTCAAGGTGCCCAGCGACGGCCGGGCCACCACGACGAAGCCCGCCTGGTTGCCCAGGACAGCGCCCAGCGCGGCCAGAGTGCCGCCGTCGTGATCCAACTCAACCAGCAAGCCGCCGGCACCTTCGACGAGGACGTGGTCGTGTTCGGAGGCCAGGTCCAGGATGCGTTCGGCGTGGGCCGCCAGGGGCGGCAGTACCACCCGATCGACCGCAGCAGCGGGCACCGGCGCGAGGGGTTCGCCGAGCACAACGCCGGTTTCGGCCGTGAGCGGTCCCACCAGCCGGATCACCTCGGCGACATCCGAATCGCCAAGGCTGTGACCGGTTTGGCAAGGCTTGTAAACCGTTACGGAACGGCCCTGCTGCTGCAGAACGGCGGCGAGCGCCGCCGTCGTGACGGTCTTTCCGACGCCTGTATCGGTGCCGGTGATCAGGATGATGCGCGGAAGGGTCATGGTGTTCTCTCCAGGATGTCGCGCAGCACTGCGCAAGCGTGGTCAAGGTCGGCATCGGTCAGGTCCGCGCGGGCGGTCAGCCTCAGGCGCGAGATGCCGTCGGGGACGGAAGGTGGTCGGAAGCAGCCGATCCGCAGTCCGGCGGCCGCCGCGGCACGACTTGCTGCCACGGCGGTTTCGGGCGAGGACATTCGAAGCGATTGCACGGCGCCGGCGGAAGGGTCCAGGTTCAGGTGCTCGGCCAGGCGGGCGGCATGATGGTGAACGGCTTGGGCGCGCCAGGGTTCTTGCCGGATAATTCCGACGGCGGCGAGCGCGGCTGCCGCCGCCGGCGGGGCCAGGGCGGTATCGAAAATGAAGCTGCGGGCGCGGTTGACCAAGTGCTCACGCAACAGTGCTGATCCGAGCACGGCGCCGCCTTGGCTGCCGAGGGCTTTGGACAGTGTTGCGGTGATGACAACGCCCGGGTGGCCTGCCAGGGCGGTTCCCGCGACTGACCCATACCCCAGTTGTGTTCCGGTTCCGGCCACGCCCACGCTGTGGGCTTCGTCCACCAGCAGAACGGCGTCGTGCTCCTCGGCCAAGACGAGCAGCTCTCCCAACGGGGCGGAATCGCCGCCCACGCTGTAGATCGATTCGACGGCGATCAAGGCCCGCGGTTGCGAGCGCCGGCGCAGTAGCCGGTCCGCCTCGGCAACGTCGTTGTGTGCGAAAGTTTCCACGGCGGAGCGGCTGAGCCGGAAGCCGTCAATCAACGACGCATGGCAGTGTTCGTCCGCCACGATCAACGTGCCTGGACCGCCCAATGCCGTGGTGATCCCAAGGTTGGCCAGGTATCCGGAGGAGAACACCAGCCCGGCTTCGATCCCGATGAGGGCAGCTAGTTCACGCTCGAGTTCGACGTGGAGTTCCGTGGTGCCGGCGACCAGCCGGGAGGACGCGGAGCCGGTGCCCCACTGGTGCGCGGCTGCCGAGGCCGCTTCGGCAAGGCGCGGGTCCTGGGCCAGGCCCAGGTAATCGTTGCTCGCAAGGTCGATTGCCCGTTCGTCCGCTCCGCGGGTCGATGGTGTCCGGACGAGTCCGCGACGCTCACGGACCGCGGCCTGTTGTTCCAGCCACCGCGTCATGGATTGGCTCATACTGCCGCCTTTTGCTGCACCGTGTCAGCGACCGTGCTTGCTGCGGCCACCATCCCGGTGGCAATGGTTTCAACGTCGGAGGCTGAACTGATGTAGGGCGGCATGGCGTAGATGAGGTTCCGGAAGGGGCGCACCCAGACGCCGTGCTCGACGGCGGTGCGCGTGACCGCGGCGACGTCCACGGCGTCGCGCAACTCGATGACGCCTACCGCGCCGATGGTCCGGACGTCAGTCACGGCGTCGAGCTCCAACGCCGGGGCCAGGCCCTTCGCGAGCCCGGCACCCACACGGGAAACGTCCGAGCGCCAATCACCGTCTTGCAGCAATCCCAAGCTGGCCTTGGCCACCGCGCACGCCAACGGGTTGGCCATGAAGGTCGGTCCGTGCAGCAAGGCACCCGCACCGGAGCGCGACACGGCCCGGGCCACGTCGCCCGTGCACAGGACCGCGGCCAGCGTGAGGTAGCCACCGGTCAGGGCCTTGCCGACGCACATGATGTCCGGAACCACTCCCGCGTGGTCTGCCGCGAAGAGCTCGCCCGTGCGCCCGAACCCGGTCGCGATCTCATCGAGAATGAGCAACAAACCGTGGTGGTCGGCGAGTTCCCGCAGGACCCTCACGCACTCAGGCGGGTAGGCGAACATGCCGCCGGCGCCCTGCAAGACGGGCTCCACAATGATTGCCGCAAGCTCGTCCGCATGCGCGGAAGCCAGGTTCCCGATTGCCGCCCGCCACGCCCCGATCGTCTCCGGGGTCGCATCTGCCGCGGCCGGGGGCCGCGGTGCGAAGACGTTCCCGGCAAGCAGGCCAGGGAAAACCGAATGCATTCCGTCTACCGGGTCGCAGACCCCCATGGCCGCGAAGGTGTCCCCGTGGTACCCGCCGCGGACGGTGAGGAACCGCTGCCGTTTCGGACGGCCCGAAGCTGTCTGGAACTGCACCGCCAACTTCAAGGCGACCTCCACGGAGACCGATCCCGAATCCGCCAGGAACACCCGCTCCAGCCGGTCGCCGGGTGCCATGGCTACAAGCTTCTCCGCGAGGTCCACAGCCGGTTGATGCGTCAGGCCACCGAACATCACATGGCTGAACGACGCAAGTTGCCGCTGCACAGCAGCGTCAAGCACCGGGTGCCTGTACCCGTGGATTACCGACCACCAAGAGGACATCGCATCAAGCACCTCGTGCACGCGCCCGCCCTCGTCGCGCAGCCGCAGCGCCACGCCGCCGGCGGCTTCAACTTCCCACAGGGGCAGGGTTCCGGACGCTGGCGCGTACGGGTGCCACAGGCTGGCCCGGTCGCGCTCAATAAGCGAGGTCATGGTTCCATCCGTCCGTGGCGGGAACAGTCCGCGGTCCAGCCCAAGGGTGTGACCTGGACTTTCATCCGGCGCCGGCACCTCGCACAGTACCTGGGCGGCTCCATCGCCAACCGCTCCCGGCAACCGTTGTGAGTGTCCGACGCCGGGTTCCCGCCTTGAGCGGCCGGGTCGCCGGACGCTTCGCCGCCGCAATGGCCGCAGTAAAGGGCTTCGGCGGTCACAGCGATTTCTGCAGTTCCTTGATGGGCATGTTGAGCTCTACCAGCAGATTGAGATCAGCGGTGGCAGGGCGGCCCAAGGTCGTGAGGTAGTTCCCGACGATCACGGCGTTGATCCCGCCGAGCAGCCCTTCGCGGGTGCCAAGGTCACCGAGGGTCAGCTCGCGGCCGCCGGCGTACCTCAGGACGGTGCGGGGCATTGCGAGGCGGAAGGCCGCAATGGCCCGGAGGGCGTCCTTGCCGTCCATGATTCCCTGGCTTTCCAGGGGTGTTCCGGGACGAGGATTGAGGAAGTTCAGCGGGACTTCATGAGGTTCAAGGGCGGCGAGCTGGGCCGCGAGTTCAGCGCGTTGTTCCAGGGATTCGCCCATCCCGATCAAGGCGCCGCAGCAGAGCTCCATCCCGGCAGCTTTGACCATGGCGCAGGTTTCGAGGCGTTCCTCGTAGCTGTGCGTGGTGACCACTTCGGGGAAGTAGCTGCGGGCCGTTTCCAGGTTGTGGTTGTAGCGGTGCACGCCCCATTCGGCCAGTTGGTCCACCTGGCGCTGGGTGAGCATGCCCAGCGAACACGCGATGTTGATGTCCACTTCTGCATTGATGCGGTCGATCGCGAACTTGATCTGGTTCATGAGCTTGATATCGGGGCCGCGGACTGCCGCGACGATGCAGAATTCGGTGGCTCCGGTCGCGGCCGTTTCTTTGGCTGCTTTCACGAGCTCCGGAATGTCCAGCCACACGCCGCGGACAGGGGAGTCGAACAGTCCCGACTGGCTGCAGAAATGGCAATCCTCCGGGCAGCCGCCGGTCTTGATGGAGATGATGCCTTCCACCTCCACGTCTTCGCCGCAGTGCTTTAGCCGGACCTCATGGGCAAGTTGCAGGGCGGCCGGGATCGCGTCGTCCGGGAGTTGGAGGATTTCTACAAGCTGGGGTTCCGTCAGGCCTTCGCCTCGCCCCAGGACCTGCTCCCTCGCAAGGTCAAGGATGGCGTAACCAGTGGCTTCTTGGGTTGCTTCGGTCGTCATGAAGTAGACGGTATCCGCGAGCAGATGGCCCGATTTTGTCGGGTGCTTACAAAACGACGTCGAGGTATTTGGACACTAATTCAGCTGGACGGCGCTTTTTGGCTGCGTCCGCCGCCCCGGTTCTGCGCTCCTGGACCTTTGGCCTTTGGGCGGGAGCCCGGGCTAGTTTTCCTTGGCGTCTTCCAGGACCGCTCTCGCTGCTGCTACGTCGTGAGGGTTCGGCTTCTCCAGTTCTTCGATCTTGCGGCTGTAGAAGTCATGGGCGGCTTGTTTGGTGATTCCCAACGCGTCGCCGATCTGGGCCCATGTGGCTCCGGCTTCCCGTGCAGACTTGATAACGTACCAGCGCCTGGCCGTGAGCAGTTCGACGGCCTTCGCGTTGGCACGCAACGCCTCAAGCGCTGCGATTTCCGATACCTCCGCAAGGAAGTGTGCCGCGGACGCTCGCACCTGATCGCTACCGGAGGCCGAGACCTCTCGCCACGTCTCGCCGCGGTTGAAGTCTTCCCACACTTTTAATACCGCGTGTATATCACCGCTGTTAAGTGCTTGCTCGACCGACGCCGCATCACCGTTCATGGGGTCAAGTTAGCTTGACCCCATGAACGGTGCAAGAGGAGCAGCGGGCATCGGTTGGCGTTCGCTGTGGAACCCACCTCGCCGGCTCGCGCAACAAAAATGTGGGATAGAAGCCGAAGCCCGCCAGCCGAGGGATCGTGCCGTCATGCGTCAGTTACAGACAGGGCTTTCGAACCTGGGCGCAGAAGGTGTCCCGTGGGGGTTGGCGATCCCGATTTCGATGGGGGCGTCCGAGATTTCTGCTACTTGAGCATCAATAGCGGCAGTTGGATGCTTGATGCGCATGCGAAGAAGCGCGATTGCCGAGATAAGGAACCATGCGACATTTGTGGCTACGGACGGCCATGCGCCATGAAGGGTGCCGTTGATAATGAAGGCGCAAGAACCGAAGAGATTCACGGTCTGGAAGCCTATTCCCGTCTTGATCCAGCCCATGGACACTGCCATGAAGGCGCTGAGCATCGCAGCGGCCCCGGCCCAACCGACAATTTCCCACAGCGCTTCCATACGAGTCCTTTCACGGGTTGGGCAGCCCGCCGGTCGATTTGGCCGGCTGTAACTGGATACAGGGGGATATAGGGAATAAAGCCCTGAATTCTGTGTCAGTCGCTTGTGCAATGAATTCCCGGTTCGCTTTAATTATTTCGACGTGCTGACTTTAGTTCAATTGCATTCTTCTGAATCCGGCGTTTAGAATCGCTTAACATGGAGATGGATCCTCGCCGACTGCTTGTTCTTCTTGCGATTGCCCGTACAGGCGGCGTTCTGGCGGCTGCCGACGAGCTGAGAATTACACCCTCGGCGGTATCGCAGCAGCTCAACAAACTTGAGAGCGAGATCGGCCACCCGTTGGTCCTCCGCACACCCAAAGGCTCCGTCTTAACGCAGGCTGGTTTGTCGCTCGCGGAAGCCGGGGAGGAAATAGAACGCGCTCTCAGTGTCGCTCAGGCTCGAATGCAAGGCGAGGCAAAGATCGCAGGAGTGGTCCGACTGGGCGGCTTCACCAGCTTCATGCGAACAGTTGTCATCCCGCGTCTTCCTGAGTGGCGCAGGCAATATCCGCAATTGCAGCTTCAAATCGTCGAAGACGACTTTCCAGCGCTGATGCGGCTACTTCGTCAGCGTGAGCTGGACGCCGTCGTCGTTGAACTGGACTCGACGACGGGGGAGCAGCACCCCGTTTCGGCAGGAATGATCCAAGAACCTCTTCTGGATGAACCGTGGAAACTGGTTGTCCCCGCAGGTTCGCTGCTCATCACCGACAATATTGACCTCAGTCGGCTGCCCTTTCCCTGGTTGGGCGTCGAACAGTCCGCAGCAAACGCTGCCGTGCTGGGGCGCCTCCGCCACTCAACAGGAATCCAGATCCAAACCGTCCATCAGTACCAGGACACGCTCACCGCCCTCGCCCTGGTCGCTGCCGGAGAGGGCATCGCTATCGTACCCACGTTGGCTTTGACGGGCATGGTCCAGGATCAGGTAGACATCCTGGACGTTCCCGGTTTAGGGACCAGGCACATCGCCCTACGACGGTTCGACCGGCGAAGGCCAACCAATCTTCCAGTGGATACGGTGGCTCGCCTTCTACGGGAGTCCGCTGCCGCGTTCGACACCCGGGCTGGTTCCTAGCCATCACAACGCTGGCTGTTGGAACGGAAGAATGTGCGACTACTTGCGCAGGTATTGGCAGAGGCCTGCCGGGGTTGGCCAGTCCGCAAGGCCGCCCGCGCCACGGACGCTCAGGCTTTCAGTGTCCCGTCGAGCAGGGCCCTCAGCTCTTGAAAGTGCCGTTCGGTGGCTTCCGGGTGGAAGGCTGAGGTGTCCGCCATGGTGTAGCCGTGCGGCGCCCCGGCGTAGATTTCGTTGGACGCCTCAAGACCCGCGGACCGCAGTGCCGAGCCGAGCCGGTCGACCGCGTCCGGGCCCATACTCCGGTCATTGTCCGCATGGCCGAACACGAAGCGGGCCCGAGCGTTTTCCAGTCCCAGGTGCGGGCTGTCTGGCTCATCCGTAGCCAGGCCTCCGCCGTGGAAGCCGCCGCATGCTGCCACCACCTCCGGGTGCGAGGTTGCCGTTCGGACCGCAAGCCTGGCGCCCATGCAGTAACCAGTGGTCCCGATGGGGCCCGGCGCCACATCGTCGAGGCCAGCCAGCGCGGAAACCCACGCATCAATGTCCGGCAGTGCCTTGTCCGGGGTCAGGCGGCGAACCCGGGGAAAGGCCGCCTTGCCGGCAGTCTCCCTGCCTTCCTGGGTGGACATGTCCATGGCCGGGGCGAGCTCAGCTATGGATCCATCGCGGTAGAAAACGTTAGGCGCGAGCACGACGTAACCCCAGTCCGCGATGCGCTGGGCCATTTCCTGGATGCGGGGGCGCAGGCCGAAGGCGTCCATGTAGAGGATGACGCCGGGAACCGGTCGGCCGGTTGTGTTGGACGGGCGGGCCACGAGGGCCTCAGCTGTGCCTTCTGCGGCAGGAATCTCGATGGGCATGGGCTCACAATATCGGAAGGTTCGGGCGACGCGCGGTGTGCCAGCTTTGAAGGCTCGCGAATGCCTGAATTCCGGCACCCAGAGGCGGGCTTGCCCATTGGACTTTGCGACGACGACCCTTTCCGGAGGCCGCGAACCGGGTCTACGCTTGGCTGATGTTGACCATCGGAACCATCGTCCTCGGCGTCAACGACATTGCCGCCGCCACCGACTTCTGGCACGCCGCCCTGGGCTACGTGCCGCGGGAACCCGGTGACGATACGTGGGTAACCCTCACGCCGCCGTCGGGACCTGGCGCTCTGCTGTCGCTGATGCGGAGCGAAACGCCGGTCCAGCACCATCCCCGGATCCACTTGGACCTCTATGCGGCGGACCAGGCCGTAGAGGTGGAGCGCCTCGTCTCGCTCGGCGCCCGGCGTGTGGACTGGGACCTGTACCCGGATGATCCCGACTTCGTCGTCCTCGAGGATCCGGACGGCAACCGCTTCTGTGTCATCGACAAAGGCGCATAGCCCCCGCTAAATGGGGCGGCGCGGTTTCGCGAAGCCCCCCAAGGCTTTCGCTGAGCCCAATCAGGCGTAGCCGCGGCGGAGGAGCATTCCTGCTGCTTTGTCGAAGTCATCCGGTGTGGGGATGTCGAAGTCCAGTGTGTTGGCATAGCGGGTGACGATCGCGAAGAGACTTGCGACAGCAGCGGCGTCCTCGAGGTCGTTCCTGGTGAGACCGGCCTCCAGCGCCGCTTGTGCGTCGTCCTTGGTGAGGTCATCGGGGGTGCGGGTCATCTTCTCGATGAATACCAGCGCGGCTTTGAGCTTGTCCGGGATGGGGGCGGTGCGGTAGTCCGCCAGGGCGGCGTCGACGACGTCTTTGTCCATGCCGCGGACAGCGACGGCGCCGTGGGCGCCGATGCAGAACGGACAACTGTTCCAGGTTGCGACCATTGCTGCCATGAGCTCACGCTCGGATACCGACCATCCGCTGGGCCCGCGCATTGTCCTCTGTGTCCACGCGCCGATGGACGGACCTGCGAAGTCCCTCCGGTAGAACGCGACCCGGGCTGCATCCGGCAGCCGCATTCCCGACATCCTTGAGATAGTGGCGATCAGCATCCTGTGGCGGAGGGTGTCTCCCCGCTCTACCTCAGGTAGCCGCATCCTCGGCCTCCCTGATCGCTTTCCCCGCGGCGTCCCACCGACGCAGCCCCGCACCGATCGCCGCGGTAAGGATGACTTCGAAGGTGTCCTTCTCGGACCCGGTCTCCTCAAGTACAGCGTCGACCTGTGCGTCCGTCACGCGAAACGAGTCCTCACCCACCTGCTTGGCGAGTGCATCGTACGGTTCAGGCGCCGCGTTGCCGCCGCCAGCACGAGCAAGGATGGCACGACGCAGCCCGGGCTCCAGGGTGCCGGTATCCGCAACCCTGGAGCGAAGAGCAGCAGCAAGTTGCACGTGCGAGCCCGGCGCATCTGTGGACATGCCCCGACTTTACGCCCGAGCCAACGTGCCTCGGAAGACCGTGCATGAGTCCCGTCTATCCAGCTACCGGGCGGGTCAGCTGGCCCGGCGGGCACGCAGGACCCGGTCGTCGGCGTGATGGGCTGCGCTTGCCGAACCTGCCGGGCGGGAGCGCTTGTCGTTGATCTCAATGGTCCAGCCTGGCGTGGCCTTGAGCACGGCGACGAAGTCGTCGATGCGGAGGTAGGCATCGGGGTCGAACGGTCGATGCTGGTGCTTCGGGTCGCGCATCGCTTCGATGTCGTGGCTGAGGATGAGGAGCGTGCCGTCGAGGGCGACCGCGTCGAGGAGGTTGTGGACTCCGCGCAGGTCGGGCGTGCGGGGGATCGAGGCGTATGCCGCGGAAACGAGGTCGAATCTGGCTCGGGCGAACGGCTCCCGGGCGTTGGCGTCGGCCAGCTCGCACATGATTGGCAAGTCACGACGGCCAGCTTCGGCCTGGATCCTGTCGAGCGCGCGCGAGGAGATGTCGCTCGCTGTCACCTCCCACCCCTGCTCGGCCAGCCAGATCGCGTCGCCGCCTTCACCGGCGCCGACGTCCAGCGCGCGGCCGGTATCCAGCCCGGCCACTTCCGCGACCAGCGATCCGTTCGGGTTGCCGCTCCAGACAGGGTCGCCGGAGTAGCGGTGGTCCCAGTCGGCTACCGAACCGGACGGGCGAGCCGCGACTTGTGTGTCCTCGCCGGCGAGGCTCATCGCGACAACGGCACCGACGCGGCTACCATGTGCGGCGGCCGGGAGGACCTGTTGGCCCGGGTCGGTGATGCTGCCGGCCGCGAAGATTCCGTCGACGGCGGTGGCACCCATCGCATCGACCTCGATCACTTCGCCCATGCCCGTGGCGTGTGGCGTCGAGTACAGCCCGAGCCCGGCGAACGGCTCGACGCGGGCGTGGAACCGCGGCCCGACGAGGATGGCATCGGCGTCGACCGGCGTGCCATCGTCCAGCTCCACCCCGGTCAGCCGGCCGTCGGCGTCGGTGAGGACACGCTTCGCTGTGGTGGCGACGCGCACGTCAACGCCTCCCGCGGTGAGGGTGTCAACGTCCGATTCGTTGATCTCGACCCCGTCGGCGATCAGCACGGTCAGGCGGTCGCTAAGCTGACGCAGCAACGGGACGACGTGCAGCCCCACCGCATGGGTGACTAGCTGAACCAGCCGCTGGTCGCGTACCTCATACCCGTGGCAGAACGGGCAGTGGATCACCGTCTGGCCCCAATGTGCAGCCAGCCCCTCGACGTCGGGCAACTCGTCGACCAGGCCGGTCGCGACGACGATCCGGCGGGCCACGATGCTGTCTCCGGTGGCCAGCTCGACAACGAAGCGCCCGCCGTCGCGCCTCACCCGCAGGGCTCGGCCGGACAGCACCTCGCCCCCATAGCTTCGTACCTCCGCCCGCCCTGCAGCCAGCAGTTCGCCCGGGTCAGTGCCATCACGTCCGAGAAAGCTGTGCATGTGCACAGCCGCCGCGTTGCGCGGCTCACCGGAGTCGATCACGATCACGGATCGGCGTTGACGGCCGAGCTGAAGGGCGGCGGCGAGACCAGCGGCCGATCCGCCGACGACGGCGACGTCGCAGTGACGGACAAGGGCGGGTGCGGCGGAGGAAGGTGAGTCGGAGTGGCGGTGCTGATGGTTCATGGTTTCGATCGTAGGACCGCCTCGCGCAAAGTGCTAGGCTTCTTGCAGTATTCGCAAGGAGAACCATGACCGCACTAGCCGACATAGAGCACATCGTCCGGACCCGTTTGCGCAGCCTGCGTACCACTCTCGGCCTGTCCCTCGACGACCTCGCCGCGCGTACCAATCTGAGCCCGTCGACGATCAGTCGCGTGGAAACCGGGAAGCGCACGATCAGCCTGGACGTGCTGTTGCCGCTCGCCAACGGCCTCCAAGTCGGCCTGGACGTGCTGCTCGACGTGAGCGGCGATGACGACGTTGTCATCCGGCCCACACCGAGCCGGGTCGAAGGCCGCACCACCTGGGCGCTTAGCCGGCCCGACAGCAGCACCGTCGCGGTGAAGACGCGGGTCGAGCCGACTGCGTCCCGGCCGCAGCAGCGCGTCCACCCCGGCCACGACTGGCTCTTCGTCCTCAGCGGCCGCCTCCTACTCCTGCTCGGTGACCGCGAGATCACTGTCGAGGCCGGCGAGGCCGCCGAGTTCGCTACCATGACCCCGCACGCGTTCGCCGCGGTTGACGGCTCCGTCGAACTGTTGATGATCTTCGACCGCGACGGCCAGCGCGCCCATGTGCACCGCGGCAACGAGTGACGTCACCGGTCAGACGGAGAACGGAGCCCGGTACGGGTCAATGCGACGAGGAAGCCCAGGCGAACTGTTTCTGTTTCGCGCTGCGGGTGTGACGAGTATGAGGTTCCCGCGATCGCTCAGGTCGTCCGCGGTGCGGGACATACAGGAGGCAGCGCAACGACCACGCGGCGCCCGGGAGGGGCGCCGCGTGGTCGTTGTATTCGGTGTTGTGCCTCGCGATTAGAAGGGGCCTTGCTGGACGAGGTTGGCGGGGGTGCGTCCATCGGCGAGTGCCGCGAGCTGGCTGGCCAGGAGCCTGCGGATACGGGGTTCGAAGGCGGAGGCGTTCCCGCCCACGTGGGGAGTGATGAGCGCATTGGGGGAGTCCCACAAGGGGTGGTCGCGGGGCAGGGGCTCGGGGTCGATGACGTCGAGTGCGCAGTGCAGACGCCCCGAGAGTACCTCCGCGGTCAGGGCGTCAGTGTCCACGACCGGCCCCCGGCCCACATTCACGACCAAGGCCCCGTCGGGCAGGGCAGCCAGGAAGGTGGCGTCGATCAGGTGGTAAGTGGCGTCGCTGAGCGGAGTGACGGTCACGACGATGTCGTGGTTCGGCGCGAGGGCATGCAGTTCTCCTATATCGTGCACCCTGCCATGGGCGTCCGTGCGCGGGGTGCTGCCTACCCGGGTGAGCTCGACCTCGAAGGGTTCGAGTCGGCGGGCAATCTCGGCGCCAATACCGCCGATGCCGATGAGGAGGACCCGCCTGTCGGCCAGGGAGGGGCGGCGAACGGGGCGCCAGTCGCGTTCCTGCTGGGCACGGACGGCGTCGTCGATCCCGCGGAGCTTGGCCAGGATCAGCCCGACGGCGAGCTCGGCAGTTGCGGCGGCGTGGACCCCCGAGGCGTTCGCGACGCCGGTACCTGATCCGGCGGCTTCCCTGATGCCGTCGAAGCCTGTGGACTGTGCCTGGACGAACTTCAGGTTCGGGATCTTGGTCAGCTCGGACAGGACCTCCCCGGCGTTGAGGTAGGGGAGGATGACGGCGTCGACGGCGTCAAGCCCGCCGTCGACCGGGGCGGATCGCATGTCCCAGACGATGCCCTGCAGTCCGGGCGGCAGGGGTGAGAGCCCGGAGAGGGTTTCTGTGTCGGGGAAGGAGACGGTATGGACGATCTGCATGTGGGCACCATTCGTAGGTAGTGAAGTCGACAAAAATTCTTTGGCTTCCGCGGCGAGGCTCCCGGAGGCCGCACCGGACCCCCGGAGGCGCTTCAGCGCCGGTCGAAGGTGAGGCCGCCGGGAACCTGGAACGTGGGCATCAGTTCGAGCATGCCGACGTTGACGTGGCGCGGGGTTTCGATCGCGTAGTCGAGGGCGTTGACGATGTCATCGGTGGTCAGCGATTCGTAGCCTTCGTAGTAGGTCTTCCATGCCTCTTCCATGGCCTCGGGCGAACCGCCCATGTTCCGGCCGAAGATTTCGGTCTCGACGCGGCCGGGGCAGATCTCGGTGACGCGGATGCGCTTTCCGACGGTGTCGTTGCGCAACTGCCGGGAAATCTGGTGCACGGCGGCCTTCGTGGCGTGGTAGGCCGTGTGCCCGTAGAAGTTGTACAGGCCGGCGATGGAGCTGATGTTCACGACGTGCCCGAGGTCACGCTCCACCATGCCGGGCAGGACCAGGCGCGTCAGTTGGAGCAGGCCGCGGAGGTTGACGTCGATGAGTTCGTCAATGTCCGCCGCGGAAGAGTCCAGGATGTTCCCCGGCCTGGAGACGCCGGCGCAGTTGACCAGGACATCCACCTTCAGCTCGCTCACGACGGCGGTCAGCGCGGCGGTGTCGGTCAGGTCGACGACGTGCGGGATGGCACCGGTACGTTCGGCCAGTTCGGTGAGACGGTCCTCGTTGCGGGCCAGGGCATGGACGGTCAGGCCCCTCTTGGCGAGGCGCTCGGCGATCGCGGCACCCATACCCGTCGACGCTCCGGTGACGAGGGCGGTGTTGTAATCAGCGAAGGTCATTGCTTCTCCCGGGGACGGATGTGGCTGTGCGCTCACGGCACGGGCCAGTTGTTTGGCTGTTGTGCGCCGGTCGCGCTTGTGTTGTGTTGGGCGTGACCGGCGCACAGCGGGCGGAACGGGGTTTTGTTATTTTTCTGTCGCGGGGTTGGTAGCGAGGTGGTGTGTGGCCCTGCGCGGGTAGGTGGCCGCGGCAGCGCCCTTGAGGTCGGCGCCGGCGAGGGCTGTCGAGAGAACGGGGCCGATGACACCCGAGATGGCGAAGCCGATCTGGGTGCCGAGGGCGAGCCCGGAAACGCGCAAGCGGCCGGGGAACATCTCAGCGAAGAACGAGGGCCAGGACGCGTTGACCATCGAGTAGAAGAAGGCGTAGTTGATGATGCCGAACAGGAAGATCAACGCCCAGTTGCCGGTGGTGATCGACCAGAGGTAGGGCACCATGGTGATGCCTACGCCGATGGTTCCGCTGAGGAACATGGTCTTGCGCCCGATTTTGTCGACCAGGAATCCTGCCACGGGGGTGATTCCGAGGGCGATCACGGCCGAGACGGTCGTTGTCAGGAGCATGGTGGGTTTGTCGAGTTTGTACCCGGCGGTTCCGAAGGCGACCGAGAAGGTCTGCATCATGTAGCTCGTGCCGGCGATGAGTGCGCAGAAGACGATCCGCAGCACGGCGCGCCAGTGGAAGCGCAGGAGGTGGCTGAGCGGGGCGACGTTTGTCTTGGTGGCCTGGGCCTGGATGAACTCAGGCGGCTCCTGGATGTTGCGGCGGATGAGGTAGGCGGCGACGACCACGAGAGCGGAGAACCAGAACGGGAGCCGCCAGCCCCAGCTCAGCAGTTGTGCCGAGGGCATGGCGGAGATCGGGATGAAGACCAGCAGGGTGAGCAGTGTGCCGGAGGCGGAGCCCAACGTGGTGAAGCTTGAGACGAACCCGCGGCGGCGCTCGGAAGCGTGCTCCAGGCTCATGGTGATCGCGCTGGGTTGCTCGCCGGAGAGGCACAGTCCTTGGATGACGCGGATCGCCACGAGCAGGATCGGTGCGAGAGAGCCGATCTGGGCGTAGGTGGGCAGGCAGCCGATCAGGAAGGTGCAGCCGCCGATGCCGAACAAGGTGAGCATCATGACGAATTTGCGGCCGTAGCGGTCGCCCATGGG
>NZ_SMRU01000056.1 GCF_004354015.1 Arthrobacter terricola | reverse complement strand
TACGGGTTATCGTTCGGCTCCAAACGCGTGAACATCAACGCACGCATGATCCGCTTGCCGCCCTGGTCCTCACCCCAGTACCCGATCGACCACGGCTCGGCACACACCAGGGACATGTCCGTGATGCCACGCTTGGCCAACGCCTCCTGCACCAGCGGCGACGCGACCACCGCGGCCTCGCACTCGGCAAACTCATCAGCCATGATCGGCGGCTGCGTCCCGGCCGGCAACTCCACCCACCGCGTGATCGTGGACGAGGGCACATCCACGATCGCCTCATAGGCAAGATTCGTGTCGCGGTCCACCAACACCACCTCAGCCTCACGGCTGAAACTGCCGGCCCGCAACGCCGCCTTGGCCGGCTCATGCAACGACACACTACTGAACCGGAAACTCTCCCCGGCCGCCGGCCCCGACTTCAGGACACCAACAACCCGCGCCAGCTCATCACGCGACAACTGCTCAAACGGACGGGCCCCAGCCCCCGCAACAGCCCTACCCGCTTCGGTTTCTTCGATGGTCATGAGTTACTCCTTGCTTCTATTTCGGGATTATCCGGATGCGAATAGTTGCTCACTGCATTTATCTATTCGGCGCCGAAATACCCATGGGTAATTGAGGATCTTTTTGATAGGGGGGAGGCCAAGGTTCGGACTTGGCGCCCTGGAGGTACACGCTGATGGTCCGGGCCGTTGCCGATAATTCGTGGTTACCTCACGTCGGCCGCTTTGGTTGGCGCAGTAGCTGGCACCTTTGCATTTCCCGAGCTCGGCTGTGTGCCTGGTGGGCGTCTTTGCTGTCATGTCCTCGACCTCGTTGGGGTCAGTCAAGCTCTCCCTTGAGTGCGACTGCGAGTCGAGTTTTCGGTATTTGCAATTGTGGGTCTGCTGCGAGTGAGTAAATTGTTCTGTCTGCTGTGCATACGAGAGTACCGGGGTCAGTGACATTAGCGCGAGAGCATTTTGTGAGAAATTAGGGCCGAATGTTTCTCATGACGTGTAACATCCCGGAAACATTTGCTTGCAACACCGTCGTGACTACCCGTTGAGACTGTTGTGGTGAATATCCCTATCCGAACGGGTAACTCCCGAGGGGTACGCCGGGACTCGCGCTCGTTGTGACTGACCCCTGGCCAGGCGGACGCCTTGTGAAGGACAGCCCGGGAGGGTGGCCGAGAGAGGGGCAAATTCGTCCTGTCCCTCGTGCCTTGCTTTGGGATATGCTCCTGAAATGGCGCCGCGGAGTTTTCTTCAATGGCCGGTCGTCCGGCAATTAAGCACGGGCGATCTTCTGGGCCGTGGGCCGTCCGTTACGTCATCAAGGACAAAAGCGATCGCCTCGAGGACATCCACTGCTGACCGGGTTGTACAAAGCGTGTGCCCGTATTGCGCCGTAGGTTGCGGACAGCGCGTGTATGTCAAGGACGAGAGAGTGGTCCAGATCGAAGGCGACCCGGATTCCCCCATTTCGCGTGGTCGGCTATGTCCGAAGGGCTCGGCCAGCGAGCAGTTGGTCAACTCTCCCGGACGGCAGACGCGCGTGCTTTACCGTGCCCCACGCTCCGCGCGCTGGGAGTACCTGGATTTGGAGACCGCAATCGACATGGTTGCGGACCGGTTCATCGAGACGCGCCGCAGGACGTGGCAGCAGGAGGACGAGCACGGCCGGCTATTGCGCCGGACGATGGGCATTGCCTCGCTGGGCGGGGCAACCTTGGACAACGAGGAAAACTACCTGATCAAGAAGTTGTTCACGGCCGCCGGGGCGGTGCAGACCGAGAACCAAGCCCGCATATGACACTCCGCCACGGTTCCCAGTTTGGGAGCCTCGTTTGGACGCGGTGGTGCTACGCAATCGCTGCAAGACATGGCAAACGCCGACTGCATCATCATTCAGGGTTCAAACATGGCCGAATGCCATCCTGTGGGATTCCAGTGGGTCGCTGAGGCGAAGGCCCGCGGTGCGAAGGTGATCCACGTCGATCCCCGTTTCACGCGTACTTCCGCGGTGGCGGACAAGCACATTCCGATCCGCGCAGGCTCTGACGTTGTCCTCTTGGGTGCGCTCATCAACTATGTCATCAGCCACGACCTCTGGTTCAAGGAGTACGTCACCGCATACACCAACGCTGCGACCCTGGTTCACGAAGATTTCCGGGACACGGAGGATCTTGGCGGACTATTCTCCGGCTTCGACCCGAAGACCGGAGCGTACGACACCGCGTCATGGTCGTATGCCGAAGAGACTGGCGACGTTATCGATGAGCCCGGGCCCGGCGCGGAACATGGCTCCGGCACTTCGGCTCGTGCAGCTGGTGACCAATTCGGCAGCGGCGGCCCGTCCTTGGAACACGCCCAGGTGCACCGGGACGATACCTTGCAGGATCCCCGGAGCGTGTTCCAGATAGTCAAGCGGCATTACTCCCGTTACACGCCGGAGATGGTGCGGGATATGTGCGGCATCGATGCGGCGGACTTCGAGTACTTGGCCCGTACGATCACGGAAAACTCAGGACGCGAACGGACAACCTGCTTCGCCTATGCCGTCGGCTGGACCCAGCACTCGCTCGGAACGCAGTTCATCCGGGCTGCAGCCATCCTTCAACTCCTCCTCGGAAACGTGGGGCGGCCGGGCGGTGGAATCATGGCCCTGCGTGGCCACGCCAGCATCCAAGGTTCCACGGACATTCCAACCCTCTTCAACCTGCTTCCCGGCTACCTGCCGGTGCCCAGCGCGGGCAGGCACGACACGCTCAGCAAATACCTCGATGCAATCGCGTCGAAGAAGCAGAAGGGCTATTGGGCGAACGCCGATGCCTACACCATCAGCCTGTTGAAGGCGTGGTGGGGCGATGCCGCCCGCGCGGAGAACGACTGGGCCTACGATTACCTCCCGAGGCTCACGGGAGCGCACGGCACCTATGAGACCGTGATGGGCATGCTCGAGGACAAGATAGAGGGCTACTTCCTGCTTGGACAGAATCCAGCAGTCGGCTCGGCCCACGGCCGCATGCAAAGGATGGGCATGTCCCATTTGAAGTGGCTGGTGGTACGCGACCTCAACCTTATCGAATCGGCGACGTGGTGGAAGGAAGGCCCGGAGATCGAATCCGGGGAACTGCGCACCGAGGACATCGAGACCGAGGTGTTCTTCATGCCGGCAGCAACCCACGTGGAGAAGGCGGGCTCGTTTACGCAGACCCAGCGGCTGCTGCAGTGGCGCCACCAGGCGGTCGCGCCGCCGGGGGAGTGCCAGAGCGAATTGCAGTTCTTCTATGAGCTTGGCAAGCGGATCCGTGCAAAGCTCGCCGGTTCGGACGATGAACGCGACCGTCCGCTGCTTGACCTGACCTGGGACTATCCCACGGACGAGCACGGTGATCCGGATGCGGAGGCAGTGCTTGCCGAGATCAACGGCCGGTACCTTTATGGCCCCGACGCCGGCAAACCGCTCTCCGCGTTCACCCAGCTGCGTCCGGACGGCTCGACGTCGGCAGGCTGTTGGATCTATACCGGTGTGTACGCTGACGGCATCAACCATGCCGCCAGTCGAAAGCCGGGCCGGGAGCAGGGACCTGCGGCTCCGGAATGGGGCTGGGCTTGGCCGGCCAACCGCCGGATCCTCTACAACCGGGCGTCAGCGGACCCCGAGGGTAAACCGTGGAGCGAGCGGAAGAAGTACATCTGGTGGGACCAGGAGCAGGGACGGTGGGTTGGAGACGACGTGCCCGACTTCCCGGTTGACCGGGCCCCGGGCAGCCACCCCGATCCCGACCTTGGCGGTCCGGCTGCACTCAGCGGAGATGACCCCTTCATCATGCAGGCCGACGGTAAGGGCTGGTTGTTCGCGCCCACCGGCCTCGTCGACGGTCCGCTCCCGACCCACTACGAGGCCCAAGAGTCGCCGGTGGCCAATGCGCTGTACAGGCAACAGCAGAGTCCTGCCAGACTCGTGTTCCCTCGTGCGGACAACCTCAGCGCGCCAAGCGCCGGGACCAGTGGCGTGGACGTGTATCCATTCGTCTTCACCACCTACCGGCTCACGGAGCACCATACTGCCGGCGGGATGAGCCGCTGGTTGCCGTACCTTTCGGAGCTGCAACCGGAAATGTTCTGCGAGGTGTCACCCGAGCTCGCCGCTGAACGCGGGCTCGAGCCCAACGGATGGGCCACGATCATTTCACCCCGCTCCGCCATCGAGGCCAGGGTACTTGTGACCGAACGGATGACACCGTTGGTCGTCGGCGGCCACACCGTCCACCAGATCGGGTTGCCCTATCACTGGGGAGTCGGTTCGAACGCCGTCGTCAGCGGGGACGCAGCCAACGATCTGCTCGGCGTGACGCTGGACCCCAACGTCCAAATCCAGGAATCGAAGGTGGCGTCCTGTGACATCCGCCCGGGCAGGCGCCCCCGCGGCGCGGATTTGCTCGCTTTGGTGGCCGAGTACCAGGCACGTTCCGGAACGACAATAGCGACCGGAAACAGTGCGGTGACCGATCCGGCCGCGGAAGGCATCGGCGCGGAAGACACGGGTGAGGGCGGCAGCGCCGAGGGCGGACCGTGATAATGACCGAGACCGTTGCCGCCGCAACCGAAGCACACTTTGCCCCGCCCGGACTCGCCCTGCTTTCGGGCAGGGGTCCGGGTGCCGACTCGACCTTGGAGGACTAGATGGGCCAGTTGTCCGGACCGACCGATCCCACTGTCGATGCCCACTGGGAGCACAACCATCCGCGCCAGGGCTTCTTCACGGACACCTCCATCTGCATCGGTTGCAAGGCATGTGAGGTGGCGTGCAAGGAGTGGAACCACAATCCGCGCGACGGAAACCTGGAGTTGCTCGGTTCCTCGTACGACAACACCGGCGCGTTGGGCGCGAGCACATGGCGGCATGTCGCCTTCGTCGAGCAGGGCCAGGAGCGGATTGCGGAGGCGCGGGAATCCGGGCGCGCCCTCGTCAACCTTGGCATGCCCCGGATCGGCCCTCCCAGCGAGCCTGACCCGCTGGATCTGTCGGAGGTTGATACGACGCCACCGGACACGCCCGACTTCCGGTGGTTGATGTCCTCCGACGTCTGCAAGCATTGCACGCACGCTGGGTGCCTCGACGTTTGCCCCACTGGCGCGCTTTTCCGCACGGAATTCGGCACGGTAGTGGTGCAGGACGATGTGTGCAACGGCTGCGGAACTTGCGTGGCCGGATGCCCTTTCGGAGTAATTGAGCGCCGCAGCGACGGGACAGCCGCCGTCGCCGCCCAGCGGGAGGAGCAGCACGCCGAGCATCCGGCGGTCCCCAACGTCGGCGTCGCCCAAAAGTGCACGCTGTGTTACGACCGGCTGCTCACCGACGAGACGCCGGCCTGCGCCAAGGCGTGCCCGACGACGTCCATCAAGTTCGGCGACCACGAGGACATGGTGCAGACGGCCCGGGAACGGGTGGCCGAGCTTCACGCGAAGGGACTCACGGAAGCGCGGCTTTATGGCGCTAACGAGCTCGACGGCGTGGGCGGAACCGGGTCGGTCTTCCTGCTCCTCGACGAACCGGAGGTTTACGGACTCCCGCCGGACCCTCGAGTGCCCACAGCCGACCTGCCTCGGATGTACCGGCGCGCCGGCGTCGCAGTGGCGGGCATGCTCGCGGCAGCTGCGGTGGCCTTCCTGGGAGGACGGGCGTGACCCATTCTGAATTTGATAGCTTCCGGCCGCCGGAGCCTCCCCGCCGTCGCCGGCCCGGTGAAAAGCGTGGCCCGGGCCGTCGCGGGAATGGTGACGGTTCCCGGGAAATGCCCATGGTTCCGGAGCCGGAATTCACCTCCTATTACGGACGACCGGTGGTCAAACCCGCTCCGTGGGGCGACGACGTCGCCATCTACCTGTTCCTGGGCGGCGTCGCGGGCGGATCGGCCCTGCTTGGCCTCGGCGGCCAACTGACCGGTCGGCCGACGCTTTGCCGGAATGCCCGCCTGAGCGCTTTAACGGCAGTGAGCCTCGGCGCAGTTGCTTTGGTGAAGGACCTGGGCCGGCCGGAACGATTCCTGAACATGCTCCGTACCTTCAAGGTGACATCGCCGATGAGCGTGGGCTCGTGGATTCTCAGCGCGTTCAGCGCCGGCACGGCAGTCTCGGCGGTGGCGGAAATTGACCGACTCAGCGGGATGCGCCTGCCGCTCGGCCCGTTGCGGACAGTCCTGCAAGCGGCCGAGGGGCCGGCCGGCATCGAAGCGGCACTGTTCGCCGGACCCCTCGCCGCGTACACGGCGGTCCTGCTCGGTGACACGGCGACGCCGACCTGGAATGCCGGGCATGAGGAATTGCCGTTCGTCTTTGTCAGTTCGGCCGCGCTCGCATCTGCGGGACTCGCGATGATCACGACGCCGGTAGCCGAGGCGGCTCCGGCCCGGAAGCTTGCCGCGTTGGGCGTAGTGGGCGACGTGGTGGCAATGCGGGTCATGGAACGTCGGATGGATCCCGTGGCAGCCGAGCCCCTGCACGAGGGCAAGGCAGGTGCCATGCTCAAATGGAGTGAGCGTTTGGCCGTCGCGGGTGGCTTGGGGGCCCTGCTCGGCGGACGAAACCGCGTAGTTGCTGCAGTTTCGGGACTGGCGTTGCTGGGCGCTTCGGCTTTGACGCGGTTCGGCGTGTTCGAGGCCGGCCTTGAGTCGGCGAAGGACCCGCGGTACACGATCGAGCCCCAAAAGAAGCGCCTCGCCGCACGTCGCGCGGCCGGCATTGTTGATGACGCGATCACTACCGCCAAGTGACCGGCGAGCGGTGATTCAGCGGATTTCGATGCCTTTCCCGGTTGTGGTGTGGCCGATCACGGGGTGCCCGGGCAATTCGCCGACGACGAGTAGTCCGCCGGAGGTCTGCGCGTCGGCAAGAAGCAGCAGATCGTCTTCGGTGATCCCGGGACCGGCGTGCAATTGCGGTCGAACCCAATCGAGATTGCGCCGGGTCCCGCCGGAAATAAAGCCATCCCGCAGCGCCTGCCGGGCGCCGTCGACGAGCGGTACCGCGTTCAGATCGATCACTGCGCCCACACCGGAGGCACGGACCATCTTGTAGAGGTGTCCCAGCAAGCCAAAGCCTGTCACATCGGTGGCCGCCTGCACGCCAGCCGCCATCGCGGCCTCGGAGGCGTCGCGGTTGAGGCTCGCCATGGTCGCTACCGCTTCGGCGAACACCTCACCGGTCTGCTTGTGCCGGTTGTTGAGGAGTCCGACGCCGATCGGCTTGGTGAGCGTGATCGGCAAACCGGGCTTGGCGGCGTCGTTGCGCATGAGCTGCTCGGGAGGGGCGACGCCGGTAACCGCCATGCCGTATTTCGGTTCCGGATCGTCAATGGAATGCCCGCCGATCACGGGGCAGCCCGCCGCCGAGGCAATGCTCATACCGCCGCGGAGGACTTCGGTCATCAAGTCCGGCGAGAGCACGCCGCGGGGCCAGCCCAGGAGGTTGATCGCCATGATGGGGCGGCCGCCCATCGCGTATATATCCGAAAGTGCATTGGCCGCCGCAATCCTGCCCCAGTCAAAGGGATCGTCCACAACGGGAGTGAAGAAGTCGGCGGTGGAGAGGACCGCCAGGTCGTCGCGCACCAAGACTGCTGCCGCGTCGTCGCCGCTATCCAGGCCGACCAGCACGTCCGCGCCCGCTTGACCGGTAAGGCCGCGAACCGCTTCTTCAAGCTCGCCGGGAGGAATCTTGCACGCGCAGCCCCCTCCATGGGCGTAAGCAGTCAGCCGGGGCGCGCCGGCAGCGCTCTGATCTATGGCCGGATTTGACGTTCGGGCGTCACTCATTCGCCTAGCGTACTCCCGTAGGCAACCTGCTATATTGAGGCGCGGTGGCGTCCGGGTCCTGGTGGGCTCCCCGGTCTTCAAAACCGGTGAGGCCGAGCATCTCGGCCTGGCGGGTTCGATTCCCGTCCGCCACCGCCAACCACCGGCAGGCAATGCCGCGGAGCGAGGAGGGGCTGTGGACCACGTCGATCCCCGCCGCCTGATTCCCCGCACGAATGAGTTGCTGGAACTCCCAGGCGTCCGCGAGGCCGGGACACGGTTGAACGGACGCGTCATCCGCGATCTCGTACAGCATTTCCAGGAGCAATCGCGGCGAGGTGAACTCGCACCCGGCCAAGTGGCATCGGCCCTTTTGGCCGCCGTCGCCGCGCGGAGGGCGACCACCCTGCGCCCGGTTCTAAACGCAACAGGCGTCATTGTCCACACCAACCTCGGACGCGCCCCGCTTTCGGCCGCCGCTATCGAAGCAGTTGTCGCAGCCAGCGGCTACGTCGACGTCGAGCTGGATCTCGGCGATGGCAGCCGCTCGTCCCGGGGTGCCGGCGCCCGGGCCGCATTGCTCGCGGCGTGTCCCGCCGCCGAGGATGCCCTGGTGGTCAATAACGGGGCCGCGGCACTGGTCCTGGCAACCACAGCACTTGCCGCCGGCCGCGAAGTCGTGGTGAGCCGCGGCGAACTTGTCGAGATTGGCGCCGGCTTCAGGCTGCCGGACCTCATAACGTCGACTGGCGCAAGGCTCCATGAAGTGGGCACCACCAACCGCACGCACCTGCGCGACTACGCAGCCGCCGTCGGGCCGGACACCGGTTGCGTTCTCAAGGTCCACCCAAGCAACTTTCGTGTCGACGGGTTCACCTCCGCTGTTCCATTGGACGAGCTGGGCCCGCTGGCAAAGGCAAACGGAATACCCCTCGTCGCCGATCTCGGGAGCGGGCTGCTGGCCCCCGACCCGCACCTGCCGCACGAACCCGACGCCGCCACCGCCTTGGCGGACGGTGCCGACGTCGTTACCGCCAGCGGCGACAAACTGCTGGGCGGTCCCCAGGCAGGTCTGCTGCTTGGACGCAAGGAAATCATCACCCAATTGGCTCGCCACCCGCTCGCCCGGGCAGTCCGGGCCGACAAACTCGCGCTCGCAGCGCTGGAGGCGACTATTGCGGGCGAACCGCCGCCCGTCGTCGAGGCGCTGCACGCCGACGTCGGGCAGTTGCGGCGCCGCACGGACACGCTCGCCCAAGCGCTCGGGGTACCCGTAGTGGCGCATGAAGGCAGGGTCGGCGGCGGCGGCGCGCCCGGCGTTGCCCTGCCGGGATGGGCGCTCCGGCTTCCTGAGGGAGTTGCGCGTCTTCTGCGGGCCGGTGACCCGGCTGTGCTGCCTCGCGTCCACGACGGTTCCTGCCTGGTCGACCTGCGGTGCGTGCCCGAAGGCGACGATGAACGGCTGCTCTACGCGGTCCGGCAGGCTCTGGCGGACCTCGAGGTTGCGGGTGAAGGAAGGGCTGGCTGAACCGTGCACGTCGTCGCTACCGCCGGACACGTCGATTCCGGCAAGAGCACTCTCGTTCGCGCCCTGACCGGAATGGAGCCGGACCGCTGGGAGGAGGAACGGCGCCGCGGGCTGACCATTGACCTCGGGTATGCCTGGACAAGGTTGCCGTCCGGACAGGATGTTGCTTTCGTGGACGTGCCTGGGCATGAACGATTTCTCGGCAACATGCTTGCCGGAATCGGGCCGGCACCCGTGGTCTGCTTCGTCGTCGCTGCCGACGAAGGCTGGCAAGCGCAGTCGAGCGACCACCGGGACGCGGTCGCCGCGCTAGGAATTGAACACGGCGTCGTCGTCCTGAGCCGCGCCGACCGCGCGTCCCGGGAGCGGATCGGCGAGGTGCTCGCAAGGACCCGTGCCGAGCTGGCCGGGACCGGGCTGAACGATGCGCCGGCGGTCACCGTTTCCGCCGTCGACGGCACCGGCCTGGCTGACTTGCGCGCAGCGCTCGACGGCGTCCTGGCCGGCGTGCCTTCTCCCACGACTTCCGGACGGGTCCGGTTGTGGGTGGACCGCTCATTCACCATCACCGGTTCCGGGACCATCGTGACCGGGACACTGGCCGCCGGGACGATCGCCCAAGGTGACCGGCTGCAGATGCTCGGACACCTTGATTCCCGGTCCGTCGTGGTCCGTGGCCTGCAAAGCTGCGACACTTCATACCCCGCGGTGGGGCCGGTCAGCCGAGTGGCGTTGAACCTGCGCGACATTTCGGCGACGGATATCCGCCGCGGCGACGCGCTGGTGACCCCCGATGCATGGCCCACAACCGGCGTCATCGGCATCAGGCGGACCACCGGGGTGCCGTACACCGAGGCGCCGGAGCAACTCATGGTGCACGTCGGAACCGCATCGGTACCTGCGCGGCTGCGCGCCTTCGATGCCGACAACGCCAGGCTCGTCCTTGACAGGCACTTGCCGCTGGTTCTCGGCGACCGCCTGGTGCTTCGTGACCCGGGAAGCCGCTTGGTGCTGGGCGGCGCCCGCATCCTCGACGGCGACCCGCCTGCCCTGCGCCGGCGCGGCGACGGCGCCCACTGGGCGGAGAGGCTTGCAGGCATGGATTCGGCCGGCGACGTGCTCGGAGAAGTAGCGGCCCGCGGTGCGGTGAAGGAAGAACATCTGCGGCGGCTCGGGCTGCTGTCCGGGCACGACGGCGAAATCCCCGCCGGTGTCCGGGCTCTAGGGGAGTGGTGGGTACATGACCCTGTCCTCGAGGCGTGGCAGCAAAAGCTGAACCGCGCGGTTCGGGCGCTGCAGGAGCGCGACTATTTGGCCCCGGGCCTTTCCATGGGTGCGGCCAGGGACCTGCTCGAGTTGCCCGATGAGAGGTTGCTTGCCCACGTCATCCGCGGTGCGGGACTGGAACAGGACGGCGGCCACGTCCGGCTGCCAGGCAGCCAAGGCGACCTTGGCGCCGTCGAACCGGCAGTCGCCGAGCTGGAACGCAGGCTTGCCGCACATGCGTTCCAGGCCCCGGAGTCCGATCAGCTTGCCGCCCTTGGCCTCGGCGCCCGGGAACTCGCCGCCGCCGAACGCGCGGGGCGCGTGTTGCGGCTGCGGGACGGAGTGGTGCTGCTGCCTTCGGCCCCGGCTTTTGCCATGCGTGCCCTCGCCCGCCTGGAGCAGCCTTTCACCACGAGCGAGGCGCGACAGGCGCTCGACACGACACGGCGGGTCGCGGTTCCACTGCTCGAACATCTCGACGCGCGCGGCTGGACCCGGCGATTGGATGCCGGGCACCGGACGGTGGTGCGATGACTCGGGGTGGGCCCAGGCAAAGTCAGACGAACAAGGACAGCAACAAGGTCAATCCGAATCCCAGTATGGAAATGATGGTTTCCATGACTGACCAGGTCTTGATTGTTTGCCCGACCGTCAGGCCGAAGTATTCCTTGACGAGCCAGAAGCCGGCATCGTTGACGTGGGAGAAGAACAGCGAGCCGGCACCGATAGCGAGAACTACCAGGGCTAGCTGAGCTGGCGCCAAACCCGTTGCGAGGGGCGCGATGATACCTGCGGCCGTCACGGTTGCAACCGTTGCGGAACCAGTGGCGAGGCGGATCAGCACGGCGATGATCCATCCGAGCACCAGGGCCGACAAACTGGCGGCGACGGCGATCTTGGCGATCGCTGTGCCCGTACCGCCGTCCACCAGGACCTGTTTGAAAGCGCCGCCAGCGCCGACGATGAGCATTACCCCGACGATCGGCAGGAGGCTCTGGCCGATCTTCGTCGTCAGGGTTGAGGCGGAAAAGCCGACCGATGTGCCGAACGTGACCATGGCGAGGAGCAGCGCAACGAGCAATGCGAACACCGGGTCGCCGATGAAGTCCAGCAAGGGCCTGACTGCGGCGGATTTGTCTACCCAGATGTCTGCCGCGGCTTTGATCAGCATCAGCACCAACGGGGAGAGCAGCGTGACCAAGGTCCACGCAAAGGACGGGCTGCGGGTGGCGTTCGGATCCTGTGCAGTACCGCGGGGCACCTCGCCGTGTTCAACGTCCGTGTGTGCACTGCGGGCACCGGGCCCGCCTGCCCGGGCATTCCCGTCGGCTGCGACGGTGACGGCCAGGCCCGCACCTGCAGCCCCGATCGGGACCATCCGCGCGGCAAGGCGGCCAAACACAGGACCGGCGATGATGACGGTCGGAACAGCTATGAGCAGCCCGAAAGCAAGAGTCACGCCGACATTGGCGTGCAGGATGCCGATTGCCGCGAGCGGCCCGGGGTGCGGCGGGATGAACCCGTGGAGTACTGACAGGCCGGCGAGGGCCGGGATGCCCAGGCGCATCGCCGCGCCCTGGGAACGGTGCACGGCGAGCATTACAACCGGGATCAGCAGGACAAGGCCGATCTCGAAGAACATGGGGATGCCGATGATTCCGGCGATGAGCGCCATCTTCCAGGGCAGCGTTGCTGGCTTCCCATGGAGGAGGGTGTCCACGATCTTGTCGGCACCGCCGGAATCGGCCAAGAGTTTGCCTAGCATGGCTCCCAATGCGATGAGGACGCCGACGTATCCAAGTACCCCGCCAACGCCGTTTTCGTAGGACGTGGTCACTTTGTCCAAGGCGATCCCGGAGGCAATACCGACGAACAGTGCGCCGATGCTCAGCGCCAGGAATGCATGGATCTTTGCCCAGACGATCAGCAGGACAACGATTGCGATACCGACGGCCGCCACAATAAGCACCTGGGTGTCATGGCCGGTCCATGGCTGATGCATCGCGTCTGTTGTGGCGTCTGTGGCGACCCCGGTGAGGGGCCTGGTGAGGATGGAGATTCCGTTCATGGTTCTCGTCCTGTTCCGCCCGGCTATGCGCCGAACTTGCTACTGCGGATAATGCCCGACCCGGCATGGCCGGTCCAGGGGCTCCATGGTGCCCATCTTTGCAGTGCTGGAGTCTCACTTCCATAGAGAACCCGGAGTTTGTGTACAGCTCGCACCCGTTAAGAGCGGCCTTAAGGGGTGCGAGCTGTCCACAAACTCGGGGGTGTCACCGAAGTTCGCCAAGGATGGATTCGAGGGCAAAGTGCTGGGATCCTTGGAACTGTGTAAGGCTCCGACTCGAAGGGGCATCACACGCCCGGCCTCCAAGAAGGAGAGATTCGCGTGAGCAGCCTGGATATGGTTTTGGCCGGACTTGATGCCGAACTTGGCTGGATCCGGGATGTTTACTCCGATCTCCACCGGCATCCCGAGCTGAGCCTCCAGGAAAGCCGGACATCGAAGCTCGTCGAGGAAAGGCTCGCCGCATTCGGCTATTCCGTGACACGCATCGGAGGCACCGGCGTCGTAGGAGTCCTGGAGAACGGACGCGGTCGAGCGGTCCTCGCGCGGGCGGACACGGACGCTCTTCCCGTCGCCGAGGCGACGGGGTTGCCTTATGCGTCCGAGGTCGACGGCGTGATGCACGCGTGCGGGCACGATATGCACGTCAGCGCTTTGCTCGGCGCGGCGAAACTCATGGCTCACGGGCGTAACGCCTGGTCAGGGAGCTACACGGTCCTGTTCCAGCCGGCCGAAGAGGTGGGCGCGGGCTCAAAAGCAATGGTCGACGACGGGCTCGTCGCGAAAGTGCCGCGGCCCGACGTCGCATTCGCCCAGCATGTCATGCCGATCGCCGCGGGAATGCTCGCGACGACGGCTGGCCCGGTCCTCTCGGCCGCGGACTCGCTGCGGATAACCGTATATGGGAAGGGTGCGCACGGCTCGATGCCGCATATGTCCGTTGACCCGGTGGTGCTGGCGGCGTCGATCGTGCTCAGATTGCAGACGATCGTTTCGCGGGAGACGAAGCCGGGCGACTTTGCCGTTGTAACTGTGGGAGCGCTCAACGCCGGGACGACGTCGAACATCATCCCTGACCGCGCAAGGCTCCTAGTGAATATCCGGACTTACGACAATGACGTCCGGGCAACTGTGCTGGCTGCGATCGAGCGGATCGTCAGGGGTGAGTGTTTCAGCGCGGGCTCGCCGAGGGAGCCTGACTTCGAGTTTTACGATCAGTTCCCTTTGACCAACAACGATCCCGCTGTGACGGATAAGGTAACAGCGGCCTTCGCGGCCCACTTCGGGTCCGGCGCCGTGGTCCGTGCTTCCCGGCAGACGGCTTCCGAGGATTTCAGCCGCATCCCCGATGCTTTCGGAGTTCCCTATACGTTCTGGCTCCTGGGCGGCGTCGACCCTGCGTTGTACAAGGCTGCCCTTGCGAAGGGCACGGTTGCCAAGGACATCCCGGCCAACCATTCGCCGTACTTCGCGCCGGTCATCGACCCGACGCTGTCGATCGGCGTCCAGGCCCATGTTGTGGCCGCGCTTTCCTATCTCGCCGAAGGTAGGTAGGCGCGGAGACTGCTAATCACAGGTGGATGCGGCCTCGCAGGTGGATGCCGCCGGAAATAGTCCGGCGGCATCCAGTTGCCTGCTTTGCCTACGCGATGGGGTTGAGTGATTCGGTGAGTGCGGCGTCGGCGTCTTTGAGGACTTGGGCTGCTACTTGGAGTCCTTCGATGCGGCCGAGGGAGGTGTCTTCGTGTTCGATGTTGACCAGCAGGTTGGGGTCGACGTCGTGGAGGGCCCGGAGGAATTCGGTCCAGTAGGCGGTGTCGTGTCCGCGGCCAAGGGCGACGAAGTCCCAGGCGGAGTTCTTGGGCCATTCGTTGGCCCATTCGTCCCCGCCGAGGTTGGTGCGGTTCTCGTCGGGGGTGAGGCGGCGGAAGCTGTTGTCCAGCACGCCGTAGAGGGCGGCGTTTGCGGTGTTGACGCGGACGTCTTTCGCGGCGGCCTGGAAGATCAGGGGGCCGAGTTCGCGCACGACGGCGACGGGGTCCATTTGCTGCCAGAATAGGTGCGAGGCGTCCAGTTCGACGCCGACATGGGTCGCGCCGGTGAGGTCGATGAGTTTGTGGACGTCGGCGGTGTTGAACACGATGTTCTGCGGGTGCAGTTCCAGGGCGACTTTGACTCCGTGGTCCGCGGCGAGGCGGTCGGTTTCGCGCCAGAAGTCTGCCGCGATGCCCCATTGGTAGTCCAGGACGTCCAAGGCGGCGGAGTTCCAGGCGTTGACGACCCAGTTGGTGACGGTGGCGCCCGGTTCGCCGCCGGGCAGCCCGGACATGGTCACCACCCGGTTCTGGCCCAGGCGCTGGGCGAGGCGGATGGAGCGGCGGATGTCTTCGGCGTGCTTGTCGCCGATTTCGGGCTTCGGGTGCAGGGGGTTGCCGTTGCAGTTCAGCCCGGCGATGGTGACGCCGGTACCTTCGAAGATGCCCAGGAAATCATCCCGGGCGGTATCTGAGACCAGGATGTCGTCCATGGTGGGGACGTGGGTGGCGGGAAGGAAGCCGCCGGTGTTGATTTCGATGCCGGTCAGGCCGAGGTCGGCGATGACTTTCAGGGCCTCGGGCAGGGGGCGGTCGTGCAGGATGGCGTTGTAGACACCGAGTTTCATAGCGTGATCTTCTTTCCGTTGTTCAGGGCGGATGCGGCGACGGCGTCGAGCAGTTCCATGTTGCGTACGCCTTCGTCGAAGGTGGCGCAGCGGGGCAGGGAGTCGTTTTCGGGCAGGCCGGCGATTTCTTCGAGGAAGGCACGGGCCTGGTAGCCGAAGGCGTCGTTCTGGCCGAAGCCGACTTCCGGGGCGTCCATGGCCAGGCCGCCGGCGATGTAGGGGTGGCCCGGGCCCAGGATGACCTGGCGGTAGCCGTTTTCGGTTCCGGTTCCGTCGTTGAGGAAGAGCTGGATTTCGTTGGGGCGGCGCTGGTCGAACTTCGCACCGCCGTTTTCGCAGAACACTTCGAAGTTGAGGCTGTTGGCGTGCCCGGCCGCGACGCGGGAGACTTCAAAGCTTCCCGCGCCGGTGCCGAATTCGGCGTTGAACGCGGCGTAGTCATCGTTCTCGACCGCCTCGAACGTGTCGCTGACCGCGGCGTGGTCGTGGCCCATCACCGCGCCCAGCGGCAGGGGGCGTTTGCCGATCACGGTGCTGAGCCGTCCGCCGCTGATGGAGGTGATGTCCCCGCACAGGAATTCAGCCACATAGGTCAGGTGGCTTCCGACGTCGGCCAGGGCACCGGAGCCCGGGCCGCCTTTGTAGCGCCAGCTCATCGGGGCGGCGGGGCTGAATCCGTAATCGGTCCAGTACCGGCCGCTAAAATGCAGCACGTTGCCCAGGACGCCGGTGCGGATCAGTTCGCGGATGTACGCAATCCCGGGCGTGCGCCGGAACGTGAAACCGATCCGCGCCAAGGTTCCTCGGGCTTCCGCGGCCCGGGCAGCGTCGGCCATCGCCCGGGCATCCTCAAGCGTGTCCGAGAGCGGCTTCTCGCAGAGCACGTGCTTCCCGGCGGCCAACAGCCCTTCGACCACCTCACGGTGCAGGGAGTTCGCGATCACGACGCTGACGACGTCGATATCGTCGGCTTCCGCGATCGCCTGCCATGAGGTGTCGTGGCGCTCATACCCGAACCGCCGCGCCGCGAGGGAACCGAATTCGGCGTTCACATCCCCGATCGAGACCAGCCGCAGGGGCGGTAAAACAGGGTTGTACAGGGTCGACGCCGTGCGGTACGCCGCCGCATGCGCCTTACCGGCCATTCCCGCGCCGATCACGGCGATTCCGAGGCTCTCAGCCATTGATTTCTCCTTCGAAATTCACGCGGGGCCATTACCCGTCGTGGAGATTTTGGAGCGCTGCAATTTGCGCTGGTTTGAGGTTAGCTTTGTACGTATGTCCTGTCAATAACAGGCTACTATTCTTTATGAGATGCAAGGAGGATCAGGCGTGAAGCCGACGAAGAGTTCCAAATCCCGCCGCCCAACGCTCTATGACGTAGCGAAGCGCGCGGCCGTCTCGCCTTCCCTGGTGTCCCTGGTGCTGCAGAACCCGTCCAAGGTGAGCGACAAGAGGCGCGCGGCTGTCCAGGCGGCGATGTCAGAGCTGGGTTATCGGCCGAGCCGGGCCGCGGCGACCCTCGCCAGCAGCCGGACCCACAGCATAGGCCTCGTGATCGATGACTACAGGAATCTGTGGTTCGTAGATCTGCTCCGTGGCATGGAGTCGGTCCTTTCTGAACTGGGTTACCAAGTCACGCTTGCCGACTCGAGGCCGGGAGTCGACCGCTTGAAGGAAGCTGTCGACAATCTGCTGTCCTTGCACGTGGAAGGACTGGTAATTGCGGCTGATTCGAGTGACACCATGCCGTCGGGTCCACCGGTATCCGGTCCTCTGGCCGCCGGTTCCTGGGTCCCGACGGTGGTCGCCGGATGGCGTACAGGCATTCTCCCGGACGCCGATCTCATCACGAACGACGACGACGGCGGCGGCTCAATGGCCGTGCAGCATCTGCTCGATCTTGGACATACCCGGATCGGTCACGTCTCCGGGACCGGCGGGGCGGCGGCGCACCGCCGGGAGGGCTACCTGAGGAGCATGCTGGACGCGGGCCTGGCCCCGAATGTCGTGGGGCAGCAGGCGGGCACGTCCGAAGAGGACGGTTACGCGGGAGCCAGTTGGCTCTTGGATCATTTTCCGGAAACCACGGCGATCTTCGCTGCCAACGACACCATGGCGCTCGGCGTCCTTGCCGCCCTGAAAGTGAGGGGCCTTTCCGTTCCCGGCGACGTATCTGTGATCGGCTACGACAACTCTCCGCTGGCCAAGTCGCGGTATCTCGAAATCACATCGGTGGACAATCGAAGCGATCTTGTTGGAATCGCTGTGGCTCGGGCGCTGCTTGAGCGCATTCAAGACGCCAGTGTGCAACCGCGAAAAGAGCTCATCGAACCATCCCTCGTGGTTCGCGAAACTACGGGCAGGGCCAGGAACGTCGGTTAGCTGCGGGCACTGACTTCCGAGTTGTCCGGGACCTTGACCGTTCGGACCTGCTCCCGAATTGCCATACTGACGAAAGGCTTCGGCCTAATCCTTCTTCAGCTCCTCGGCGAGCATCACGATGATGCCGCTGGGACCGCGGAGGTACGTGAGCTTGTAAATGTCCTTATAGTTCGCCACTCCGCGAAGCGGATGGCAGCCGTGCTTTGCGGCTATTTTCAAGGCTTCTTCGATGTTCTCAACCGAGAAAGCGACACGGTGCATGCCGATCTCGTTCGGGCGGGTGGGCTCCGTCTCGATCGCTTGGGGGTTGATGTACTCGAAGAGTTCAAGGCGACCCTGGCCGTCCGGAGTTTGAAGCATGGCAATCTTCGCGTGGTTGCCGTCTAGGCCAACGGCGGTGTCCGTCCACTCGCCACTGACCGTGTCGCGACCGACGACGGTGAGCCCAAGGTCGGTGAAAAAGGCGATGGTTGCGTCGAGGTCGCGAACGGCAATCCCTACGTTCTCGAGTCTGATTGTCATGGGTTGCACGCTACCGGATGAAAGGACGGATGCGGCACTAAGCATTTTGGACTACTTCTCCGAAGACGTCGTCGGGGTCGAGGCGGCGGAGTTCTTCGGCGAGGCAGTCTTTGAGGCTGCGGCGTGGGAGGGAGATCCGTTGTGGGGGTTGGCCTGGTTGGGTGAGTTCGGCGATGGTGAGGCCGGGGCGGATGAGTTGGATGTCTCCGGTGGCGCGGGTGAGTTTGACGCGGCGGATGCCGGTTCCGGCGGGGTCGGCGACGATGTGGACGGGTGCGTTCAGGTAGAGGGTGAGCCAGGCTGCCAGGAGCAGGGTGCTGGGGGAGTCGGAGGCGCCTTCGACGGCGATGGCCGTGACGGGGGA
>NZ_SMRU01000055.1 GCF_004354015.1 Arthrobacter terricola | reverse complement strand
GATGAAGACATCGACGGATTCGTGGTCCTTGATCACGCAATAACCCCCAGAATTCCGTTCCGATCTAACAGCGCTGGCATGTCCTGCGGCCCCAGAGTTCGGCATCCACGTTACGGCCGGCCTCCCGCGGTAAGGTCTGCGGCTGGTCTGGTCCCCATTAGCGATCCCCTGGCGCCTATCGGAACCCGGTGACAACACCCCCCGGATCATGGTCGACTGGGGGACAAGATCATGCCGGGCCCGACAGGCCAGCAACCCCGATTCTTACTCATTTAGGGGCCACGAAAAAGGTAACGGGATGCCCGGGACTGCGGCAGCTTCGTCTCCGCCGTCGACCGTCATTGCCCGGCTCGGGCGCCGGGGATCCGCGGCTGCAGCCGCACGAGGGCGCCATCGACGGCGTCTCCGCGGGCACTGTCCCGGACCGGGACATCGTAGGCATCGACGTGTTCCTCGCTTCCAATGACGGTCATGGGTCACCGGACAGTTTCTCGCCGCCACCGGCGGGACCAAGCTCTGAACGACCGGCAGCCGACGGTCTGGGAACAACCATGCTTCTCCCTGATCGTGAGACGGTTGTTTCATGAGGATTGAGGAGCGAATCGAAAAGCACTATGCGGAACTGGGGCCTCAGGAGCAGAAGGCCGCCGACACGTTGTTGGACCGGCTGGGCGATCTGGCCGTCTACAACGCGGCCGAACTCGCCGGGCTCAGCGGCGTTTCCAAAGCGACCATGAGCCGGCTCTTCCGCCATCTGGGCTTCGCAAACTTCAATGAAGTCAAGGAGCACACCCGCAGCCTCCGGTCCAGCGATGTGCCGCTCGCTTCGCAGGGGCCCGACGGCGGGCTCCCCCGTCACCGCGCGGTTGAACAGGATAACCTGGATCGTCTTTGGGGCTCTCTTGACGACGCGCGTCTCCTCGCGCTGAGCCGGCAGTTGGTCGAAGCCGGGAACGTTCTGCTGATCGGATTCCGGAACAGCTTCCCACTGGCCCTCCATCTGCGTCAGCAGCTCCTGCAGTGCCGTTCCTCGGTCCATGTGGCCCCCCAGCCCGGCCAAAGCCTGGGAGAGGAACTGGCAGGGCTGGACGGCAAGGACGTCGTAGTCTTTCTCGGTTTCCGCCGCAGGCCCGCCACCTTTGAGAGGGCCTTAAGGGCCGCCGCAGCCACCGGCGCCACCACTGTCCTCATCGGCGATCCGAGTGGCCGGTGGCTGGCAGGCAGCGCATCGGTGTGGATCGAGTGCCCCGTGGAGGGCAGCGGAGCGTTCGACAGCTACGCCTCGGCCATGAGCCTGATGAGTGTGCTCGCGAACGGAGTGATGGCCGCATCTGGGCGCAAAGGCAGGGAGCGGGTCAGGAAGATCACCGGTGTCTTCGATGGTCTGGGAGAGATCGAGCGCCGTTAGCCGGATTTCCTCTCGGACGCGGACTCCCCAAGAAAGCGTAAAGAACAGTTAGCGGCACGGAAACGGCACTGAAACATCCGTTCCATTGAATTGGACTTGTGAAACGACTGACTCTGTCGTGGAAACCCTGATTCGAGGAAAAAATATGTCCGAAGCACAACTCGCCCCGGAGCAAACCGGTCCGCACGAAACCGCTCCCGGCGCCCCGATCGACAGCCCTGCCAACCGTGATCCGCGGCTGAGCAACGAAGACCTGATGCCCCTGGAACACCAGCGGTGGGGCAGCTACAACCTGTTCGCGTTCTGGATGTCCGACGTGCACAGCATCGGCGGGTACGTGACAGCCGGAAGCCTCTTCGCCCTGGGCCTGGCTAGCTGGCAGGTCCTTATCGCCTTGCTGGCAGGCATCGTGATCGTCCAAGTTTTCTGCAATCTGGTCGCGAAACCCAGCCAACAGACCGGCGTTCCGTACCCGGTGATCAACAGGGCCGTCTTCGGAGTCAAAGGCGCCAACATTCCGGCCATCATCCGCGGACTCATTGCCGTGGCCTGGTACGGCGTGCAGACCTTCCTGGCCTCCGAAGCCCTCGTCATCGTCTTCCTGAAGTTCTTCCCTGCCATGAAACCGTTGTACGACGTCCACCGGTATGGATTCCTCGGACTCTCCGCTCTGGGCTGGATCTGCTACGGGATCCTCTGGGTGGCGCAGGCCGCACTGTTCTGGAATGGCATGGAAAGCATCCGCAAATTCATCGACTTCGCCGGACCGGCTGTGTATGTTGTCATGATGGTCCTGGCCGTCTACTTAGTGTCCAAAGCCGGAATCGGGAACATCAGCCTCGACCTTTCGGCCGGCAAGCCGTTGGACTTCGCGGCATCCATCCCGGTCATGATCTCCGCCGTCGCCCTGGTCGTGTCCTATTTCTCGGGGCCTATGCTGAACTTCGGCGACTTCGCCCGCTACGGCAAGAGCTTCAAGGCAGTAAAGAAAGGCAACCTCCTCGGACTGCCCGTCAACTTCCTGTTCTTCTCCCTTCTGACCGTTGTGACGGCGTCAGCTACCATCCCCGTGTTCGGCCACCTGATCACGGATCCGGTCAAAACCGTGCAGGAAATCGACTCCGTGTTCGCTGTCCTGCTGGGCGGTTTGACGTTCGTCATCGCTACCGTCGGCATCAACATCGTGGCCAACTTCATTTCGCCGGCGTTCGACTTCTCCAACGTGAGCCCCCAGAAAGTCAGCTGGCGAATGGGCGGCATGATCGCCGCCGTCGGATCCGTCATCCTGACCCCCTGGAACTGGTATTCGAACGACGACGCCATCCATTACACGCTCGGCGTGCTGGGCGCGCTGATCGGGCCGCTCTTCGGGATCCTGATTGCCGGTTACTACCTCGTGGGCAAGCAGAAGGTGTGGGTTGAGGACATGTACACCATGAAGCCCAGCGGCAAGTACTGGTTCCGCAACGGGTACAACCCCAACGCCGTCAAGGCAGTTGCGATCAGCGGGGTGGTTTCCATTGCGTCGGTGCTGATCCCCAAGGCCCTCCTCGACGCAGGAGCAACCACCGTCGACGCCACATGGATCGGCAACTACAGCTGGTTCATCGGGTGCGCCGTGGGCCTGCTGACCTTCTGGTACTTCGAAAAGCGTTCCCCCATGATCGACCTTGAGCCGAACGGCGTCGAAGCGAACGACGGCGCCAACAGCTGACAGGCCCCGTTGGCCAAGAAGCTGGACAAGGAGCCCATTGAAACCGACGGCGCGGGCACCGACCGCGGCACAATGTGTCGTCTACAGACATCAAAATCGGATGCGCTCCACGAAGAAGTCCCGCAGGATTGCCCCCATTCCTGCGGGACTTCTTTGTGTTCTGGTCCGAGCAGCTGAAGGCATGTGAGCATGCCTCAATCATCTGCGCACCTAGCCCGTCAGCTCAGTCCTTCCAGACCAGCTCAGGGCTGGGCGTAGACGTACGGCTTGAGGGCCGGTTCGGTTCCGACGTGCGGGTACGCGACGAGTTGGGCGAGGACGTTGTTCCACAGGTCGACGTACTTGCCGGGGAAAGTCATAGGATCCACTCCCGGCATGAACAGTTTGGTGCAGGTGGACGCCGGGACCCGATCGGGATCTGCTGGCCCGTCGTGGGAGAGCGCATCGATGGCCAGGGCGTACGCGACCGGATCATAGGTGCCGGTGGCCAGATGGTCGGCGGCGTTGAGCGGGCAGACATCCTGCAGGGCGACATTGGTGATGCTGCCCCCGCCGCCGTGCATCGATGTGGTTCCGGAATCGTTCAGGTTCGGTGTGACGAACTGGTCGGTGTGGGAGTAGATGTCCGTGTAGGAGATGCCGGCGAAGGTTTCCTGGTAGGAGTTGGTTGCCTGGGTGAAGGCGGAGTTGAGCCGCTGTTGCTGCAGCGCGGGCGCGCAACCGGCGGCGCACATGCCGTCTACGGTCAGGCTGCCGTGGTTGGTGGCCCCCAAGGCAACGTAGTCATCGACCATGGCACGGGTGTCGGGCCAGAAACGCAGCGCGAAGCGGGGTGCAAGGCCGCCCTGGCTGAAGCCGAGCAGGTCGACCTTCCGGCCGCTGGCCGCGTTCACCTGTCGGATCGCGTTGACAATGTACTCGGCCGAGACCTGGATGTCGTTCATCGCGTTCTCCGGTAGTGTCACGGAGCAGTACGGCCAGTTCAGTTTGTCCAGGGCCTGGAACCAGTTCCCGTCGAAGTTGGTCTCCGGGGTGAGGGTGGTTCCGGGGATCAGCAGCACCACGTCGCGGGAGGCGCCGCTGACATTCGCGGAGCACTCAAGGCTGGCGCCCAGCAGGTTCTGGGGCACGGAAAGCGCCGGGCCGGGCTGGTCGACCGGGGCGTACAGCGGCCCTTGGTCGGCGAACGCCGCCGTGACGGGCGCAAAGGCCAGGGCCACTGCGGTGGTGGCCGCGACGACCGTGCTCCGGATCAGTTTGTGGATCGGTAAGCGTCGTTCATTCATTGATGGTTCCTTTCTTGTGGAAACAGTGGTGATCGGCCGAGTCTGCGCGGGCAGGCGAACCACGCCGGACATGCGCTGCCGGCTGGTTGATGATGTGCGGTCATTGGTTGCCTCCGATGACCGCGCGGTTGCGGCCTCGACGTTTCGCCTCGTACAACGCTGAGTCCGCGGCCGCGATGAGTTCATCCAGATCGTTTCTTTCCGGCCCGATGGAGATGATGCCGTAGCTCGCCGTGGGCATGGGGAACAGGGCGGAGGTACCGGCGGCTTCAAGGCGTGTACTGATTGACGCGACGATTTCCTGTGCCCGCGTGGTGCCAGCGCCGGGCAGGAGAAGGATGAACTCTTCGCCGCCGAGCCGTCCGATCAGGTCGCTGGATCGAACCGAGGCCCGGCAGGCGTTCGCGAATGCCTTCAGGGCGGTGTCTCCTGCCGCATGTCCGTGGTCGTCGTTGACTACTTTGAAATGATCAAGATCCGCCAGGACCAAGCATCCTTGCCGTCCGCCGGGCCGAATCTTTTGCAGTTCCTGGCAGGCACCCTCAAGGAAGCCGGTCCGGTTCAGGAGGCCTGTAAGTCCGTCCTGTGCGGCTGCGGTCCTGAGGACCCTGGCCCGCGCTTCGGCGCTGAGCGCGAACATGCTGAATGAGGCGACGGACAGAAAAGCCATCCCGACAAGTGCGGCGGCCCCCGCGTCAAAGCAGGTGTTGTACAGGGTCCCCCTGGGAGAGTCGAACCCGAACACGGCGAGGCGGCACAAGTAGAAGGCGGAGACCGACGCCGCGGCGATGGCCATCGACGCACGGATGGTAGAGACTTCCAGCCCGCCCAACCACAACTCCCGTGCGGCAAGCCCGATCATCACGCACATCAGTGCCAGGTATGCCGGGTCTCCCGCCATCGGGTTTGATGCCGGAGAGTCCAGCATCGCCGCGGTCCCGGCGAGCAGAGGCCCCGCGACAAGCAGTCCGGCATGGGGCCGCAGCGCCCTCAGGGAGCGGGCGCTGGCCCAGATGGCCGATGCGCCGGCCACGAGCAAAGCGTTACCTGCCGGCTCCGCCCACCAGCGGTACGGGGTCCCGCCCAGGAGGAGTGCTGCGGAGCCCGCGAGAAACAGGGCCAGCGAAACGCACCACCACGCGCTGTACGGCGACCGGGTGGTCCGGAACTCGGCGAGGTAGAACAGAATTCCCAGGGTCGAGGCCACCACGGCGAACGCCACCCGGAGGGTTGTCGTGTCCAGGACCACTGTTCAGCTCCGCCATGCCAAAGCCGCGGTTCCGGCAGAATGTTGCGCGCGTTTCCTCATGGTTCCCCCTCCGATTGTCGATCAGCCTCTTCGCAGGTCGCCGTTGACATCACCGAGGTCTTTTCCCCGGGCGGAAGCACATCGAAGTCAATCCTGAGGGAACGCGACGTGACCTCGTGACGAACAGGGAGCGGGGAGGGCTGATTGGCACAGATCGGAACAACGGGTTGCACAAACCGTGATTCCGGGTATCCAAGAAAACGTGTTCTGCGCGGATTTGTGTCAGCGGTCGGTCGAATAGTTACTGCGGTACTGGGTTGGAGTGATCCCGTTGCGTTCCTTGAAGGCTCGATTCAGGGAAGTGCTGCTTGCAAAGCCGGACACGCGGGCGATCCGGTTCAGTGCCGTTTCTTCCGGAAGAGTCCGCAGAAGCATTTCCGCCTCGTCAAGGCGCCTGGATTTGATGATCGAAGCCACGGAGACTTTGCGCCCCTCAAAGAGCCGGTAGACGTAACGCCGGCTGGCACCAAGCGCAGTCGCCAGGTGGTCGATGTCGAAAGCAGGGTCCGCGAACCCGTCCTCCACCAGTTCAAGAACCCGGTCCCTGTTCGACCTGGAAAGATCATCGTTCCTGCTGTAACCGATGAAGTAGGCGGACAAGAGCCCGGTAGCCAGTTCGAGAACCGCCTGTTCCATGTAGGGCGCCTGATGCGCACCTTCGCCCTCTGCAAGAGCCAGGCCCCCGTTGACGAGGTCCCGCAGCGCGTCAACCATCAGGCCGCCGGACCAGGCCGCAGCCTCCAGCTGGTCTGTGTCGATTCCGCGGTATTCCAGAAAGACAATCGGGATCTGGAGCAGCGTCGCATCGGTGCCGTCGAGGTTGTGGCCTTCGAAGATGGATCGGGGCAGGAGCGTGACGATGTCGCGTGGACCGGCGATGGCTTCCCTGCCGCCCTGGCGGACGGTGACTGCGCCTGTGTGGACCAGCACCATGTGAATGTACTGGTCGAATGCATCCCCGAGATGCTTTCTGCGGCGGTAAAGACTCGCAGCGTTTCCCCGACAACGGGACACCATGAGCCGGTCGCAGTACCAGGTCCTGATCGTGATGGCGGCCCCGACCCGAGTCGCCGACATGACCTGCCACGGCTCCTTAGCCGCCCGCAAGGCCTCCGCCCCGGTCAAGGAGTCACCCCGCCGGTATCGGCCGCCATAGCCGCGGACCTCCAGGTCCATCTCAACGACAGGCATAGTCACACTCATCAACCCCCAGTGGTGAAACAGCGAAACAGGCTCCGATGCTACCCCACGGCCAGGGCCATTCAGGGGCAGCAGTCTACTGAACCGAACCAGCGGTCGTTCAGACGGCTGAATGGGGCGCGACCACGGGGCAGCTAGTGTCGGCAGGCCGTTGGTGCGCCGTCCGCGGCGTCGCCGGTGTCCTAGTCATTCGGGGCGCACATCTGCACTCAATTCGCCGTCAGATTGGGGTGATGGGCCGATCCAAAGCCCTGGAACGAACGAGTTGAACAGGACGGCTTCTTCGGCGAAGGATCCCCGAGGCGGCCGGAAGGTCCGCGATGGAACGTCCACCCTCTGCGCTAGGCGCCGATGGCGGTGATGGCGTAGTTGGCGATGCGGGTGAGGTCTGCCTTTGTGGCGCCGTCGCGGGCTTGCTGACTCATGCCTTGCAGGGTGGCCCCGACGAAGGCGGCCATGGCCTTGGTGTCAGTGTTTTGAGGGAGGAGCCCTGCGTTCAGGTCGCGGGTGAGGGCTTCGGCCATGGCGGCGATGTTGTCGTTGCGCATTTTGGCGAGGCGGTCCCCGACGTGCCGGTTGGCGGAAGTCACGGTCACGGCGGCGCTGATGACCAGGCAGCCTCCCGGGTACGAAGTCGAGGCGTAGTGTTCGGCTGCTTCGAGCAGCAGGCGGCGCATGAGCGCCAGACCGGTGGCTTCCTCGGCGAAGGCGATCGACATGAAATTGCCGTGGGTGGCGTTGTAGTGGTCGACGACGGAGAAGAACAGATCTTCCTTAGACCCGAATGCTTTGTACAGGCTGGGCGGGTTGATGCCCATGGCGTGGGTCAATTCGGAGAGGGACGCGCCTTCGTAGCCGTGGTCCCAGAAGACCAGCGTGGCCGCCTCCAAGGCGTCCTCGACGTTGAATTTGCGCCCTTGACCTGCTTTGCCTGACATCGTTGTCCTTCCGTTTGCCTGTTGTTTCCAGACGCCCCCTTTCGTCCGTTCAATACTTCCAGTCTCCCCAGCCACCGCCGTGGGCATGTGACGAGCTTCACAGCTCCAGGGGCGACTCAATTCTTGTAGTGATCGCTACACGTATGTAAGTATCTCACTCATGAGCGAAACAAACAAAGACCAGATTGCTGTTGTAACGGGTGCCAGCCGCGGAATCGGTGCCGCGATTGCTTCCCGCCTCGCCGCCGACGGATTCACGGTCGGGATCCACTACGGGCGCGACACCGACGCCGCGGACGCCACGGTCGCCGCCATCGAGGACGCCGGGGGCAAGGCGTTCGCTTTCCGTGCCGATCTCGCTGCCGGCACCGCGGCGGAGGACTTCTGGGCCTCCTTCGACAAGGCCGCGGCAGGCGCGGGGGTGATCGGCCAGTCCTTGAAGGTCCTGGTCAACAACGCCGGGGTCACCCTCCGCGGGGCGATTGAAGACTTCAGCCGCGAGGATTTCCTCGCCCAGCAGGCCGTGAACGTCAACGCCCCGTATTTCATCGTCAAGGAAGCCCTGCCGCGCCTCGCCGACGGCGGCCGGATCGTGAACATCTCCTCCGGCGTGACCCGCATCGCCTTCCCGGAAATCATCGGCTACGCCCTGACCAAGGGCGCCATCGACGCCTTCACCCTGACCCTGGCCAAGCACCTCGGTCCCCGCGGGATCACCGTCAACGCCGTGGCCCCGGGCGTCGTGGACACCGACATCAACGCGTCCTGGCTGCGCGGCAACCAGGACGCCATCGACGGCGTCTCCGCGAGCACGGCACTGGGCCGTGTCGGCCAGCCCGAGGACATCGCGAGCATCGTCGCGTTCCTCGCCTCCGACGACGGCCGCTGGGTCACCGGACAGACCGTTGACGCCACGGGCGGAACCAACCTCTAAGACCACCAACCCGCACCATCCGGCGGGGCCCCGCCGCACAACGGCGTCAATTGCACGAAAAACATAGGGGGAATGATGAACCGTGCCCGCACACGCGGCATTGACCATTTCGGTCTGACCGTCGGATCGCTGGAGGACGCGATCCACGACCTGAGGAACGCGCTCGGCGCCGGCCTCTGCTATATCGAGGGCCCGATCCGGGACCCTGAACCCGGGTGGATGTCCGCCAAGCTCGGTGCACGCGGCAGCTGCACCTTGCGTATTGCCGCCCTGAACGTGCTCGGAACCAACCTCGAACTCTTCGACTATGCCGGCGCCGCACAACGTTCCTGGACCTCGCCTCCAGGCGCGGCAGGAACGTTCTTCCTGCTGCTGCGGACCCCCACGCCGGAACGAATCATTTCCCGGCTGTTCAACGAGGACGCGGTGGTGCGCCCCGTCGAGCACCCCGTGCCCGGCTACGAGATGGGCCTGCCCTCGGGCATCCATCTGGCCATCCAGCACGGTCCAGCGGAGCAGCTTCTCGGCGCGGTCTGCCTGAACCGGTACGACCACGACAGGGCACTCACCGAATTCACCGGAACCTTCGGTCTCCGCGAAGTGGAGGCGGTGACTGCTTTCGGAGCCTCGGGAACTGTGCTCGCAGGGGATCACGGCGCGCCCCTGGCGGTCCTTCACGGCCACTCCCCCGCGCCCCGTCCGGCGAACAGCGACCCGGGCGGGCACCATGTGGCATTTCACTCCGACGACATCGATGCCTCCCTGGCGTCCCTAGCCGCGGCCACCCGGTACGTCCCACGAGGGGCACCGGAAACCATCACCGACGGCCCGATAGCCGGTGACCGGTGGGTGTACCTTGACTCTCCTTTCGGTCTGCAACTCGAAGTGATCAACATGCCCGACGGAACCCTTCCCTACGAAGCCGGCGCCTCCGCGCTCCGGGCACCGATTACGATCGGAGCGTTCGCATGAGCACCGCTTCTTCCCGCCGCACCTTCCTGGGGGCCGGGGGCGCTCTCGCAGGCGCCTTCGCCCTGAGCAGCATCGCCCCAGGCGCCAATGCCGCGCCGTCCGGAACAACCCGCACCCCGCACCGTGTGATCACCCCGGGGTCGGAACAGTACGAGGACCTGCTGCAAGGCACCAACCTGCGCTGGAAGGGCGCCGCCCAAAGGATCGCCTTCCCCACAACCACCGACGAGGTCGCCCAGGAACTGCGCACCGTCCTGGGCCTGAATCTTCGCCCCTCGGCCCGCAGCGGCGGGCACTGCTATGAGGGCTTTGTCGCCAACGGCGACATCAAGGCAATCATTGACCTAGCGGCGATGGACCAGGTCCGCTGGGATCCGGAAATGAAAGCGTTCGAAGTCGGGGCAGGCGCGCAACTGGGCCTCGTCTACCAGCTGCTCTACAAGCAGTGGGGCGTGTACGCTCCGGCAGGAAACTGCCCCACCGTCGGGGCCGGCGGACACATAGCCGGGGGCGGTTACGGGAGCATGAACCGCCGCGACGGACTCGTCGTGGACCACCTGCTGGCTGTGGAAGCAGTCCACGTCCGGGCGGACGGGACCGTCGCGGTCAGCCGCGGTACCCGCGACCCCCGGGACCCGCACCACGAGCTGTGGTGGGCACACACAGGCGGCGGCGGAGGGAACTTCGGCATCGCCACACGGTACTGGCTGCGTTCCCCCTCAGCGAGCGGCGACCAGCCCGAAAACGCCCTGCCCTCCCCGCCGCGCCACGTCTGGCTCAGCACCGTGGCCTGGGACTGGGCCTCCATCGACGAGGCCGCGTTCACCCGTCTGCTCAACAACCACGGCCGCTGGCACGAAACCCACTCCGCTCCCGGGACCCCGGAAGCCAAACTGTTCGCCCAGCTGAAAACCTGGCACCGTTCCAACGGTTCGATCACGATGGACACCATCGTCGATGCGGCAACACCGGACGCGACCGGCGTCCTTGACCGCTACCTCGCCGCCGTCTCCGCCGGAGTCCCAGCGCCAAAGGTTGTCCAGCACAGGCTCGTTCCTTGGCTGCAGGCGACCCAGTGGAGCGGGTTCACCGGCCCGGACTCGACCCGCCGCTTCAAAGGCAAGTCGGCCTATCTTCGCCGAAGCTACACCCCCGAAGCCATTTCTGCCGCCTACCGGGGCCTGAACGATCCCGCCATCTCCAACCCGACTGCCCTGTTGATGATTGCCTCCTACGGCGGCGCCGTGAACCAGGTCTCCACGGTGGCGACCGCCGTCCCGCAGCGTGACTCGATCATCAAGTTCCAGGTCGTCTCCATCTGGGACAACCCGGAAGACGATGACGCCAACGTCGCCTGGACCCGCACCACCTACAGGAACATGTTCTCCACCACCGGCGGCGTACCCGCACCCAACGAGAACGCGGACGGCGCCTTCGTGAACTACGCCGACGTTGACCTCAACGACCGTGCCTGGAACACCTCGGGGCAGAACGCGTTCCAGCTCTACTACAAGGACAACTTGCCCCGCCTAAAGCGCGCACGCGCCACCTACGACCCGAAAGGAGTGTTCACCCATGCCCAGAGCATCCCTCTTGCCTGAAACAACAACCCAGGCACCGGCGGGCGTCCGCCGCCTGGACGCCCTGACCGGGCTGCGCTTCTACGCCGCGTTGCTCGTCTTCGCCTTCCACCTGAGCCTGAACCGCTTCTTTGCCGGCGACGCACCGGCCGTCGAACCCTTGCGCTTCATCCTGAAAAACGGCGGTTGGTTCGGCGTGACGTTCTTCTTCGTGCTCTCCGGATTCGTCCTGGCCTGGTCGGCCAGGGCCGGAGACACCCCGGGACGGTTCATCTGGCGACGCATCGCCAAAATCGTGCCCAACCACGCCGTGACCTTCTTCGCCGCCCTGGCCATCGGCGGGCTGGGGGCAGCGAGCACGGGTGAAGCCGTTGCGAACTTCTTCCTCCTGCATGCATGGATCCCGGCCGACACGGCGTTCTTCAGCATCAACCACCCCTCTTGGTCCCTGTCGGCGGAACTGTTCTTCTACCTCGCGTTCCCTTTCGCGTTTCCGCTCGTGAAGCGTGTTCCCCGCCGGCGGCTGCTCGCCGTCGGGGCCGGCCTGGTGCTTCTTGTCACCGCGGCGCCCCTGGTCGCCGGGCTGCTGCCTTATGGGGCCGAGTTCGGCGCGAACCACCTTCAATCCCCGCTCCATGGGGCATCCATCCCGCAGATCTGGGCCGTCTACGCACTGCCTCCGGTGAGGTTCATCGAATTCGCCCTCGGCATGCTCGCCGCCCGCGCCGTCCTCGAAGGACTCATCCCGCGGATTCCGCTCAGGCCGGCGGCCGTGTTCGCCGCCGCCGGATACGCGGTCAGCCTCTTCGTGCCGCTGCCCTGGCAGATGGATGTCGCCTACGTCCTGCCGGTCGCAGTGCTGGTCATCGCGGCAGCACAGGAACCGGCACCACCGAGGATCCTTGCTTCACCGGCTGCCGTGCGGCTCGGAGAGCTCTCCTTCGCCTTCTACATGGTCCACGACATCGTCCTGACCGCGACACGGGCCATCCTAGGCCCGGACCCCCTGCAGGCTTTACCCGCTGCCGGGATCATCCTTGCGTCCTTCGCCGTGAGCCTGGCGGCCGCGTGGCTGCTCTGGCGGCTGGTCGAAACGCCCGCCAACAATGCCCTGCGGTCCCTGAACCCCTTCGGCACCCGACGTTCCACCATACGAGAGGCCTGACATGACCACGAACAACCGATCCTGGACCGTCTCTGCACAACAGGACGTGAACTACCGCGTTGAAACGACGTTTGACATCCTCGACCCGGCCAACCCGACCCTCATCGACGGCGAATACGGTTCCCGCCGTCTCATTGTCACGGACACCACAGTTGATGCCCTCTACGGAGAAAAGATCCGCGCCTACGCCGAAGCCAACCTGACCGAACACCGGATCCTCGTCCTGCCTCACGGGGAAAGCAACAAACGCTGGATTGCCGTCGAGACCGTCCTGGAAGCGATCGAATCCTTCAAACTGGACCGCCGGCGTGAACCGGTGATCGCCATCGGCGGCGGCGTCCTGACCGACATCGTCGGTTTCGCCTGCAGCATCTACCGCCGGAACACCCCTTTCGTCCGGGTCCCCACCACCTTGATCGGCATCGTAGATGCCAGCGTCGGTGTCAAAACCGGGGTGAACTTCCAGGCCGGCAAAAACAAGATCGGCACCTATTTTGCCGCCTCACGCAGTCTCCTGGACACCTCGTTCCTGGCCAGTCTCGGTGCACGGCACGTCTCAAACGGGCTCGCCGAGATCCTCAAGATCGCACTCATCAAGGACCGGGACCTTTTCTCCCTGCTGGAAGAACACGGCGCCTCGGCCCGTGCCGGCCGGTTCCAGCAACACAGTGACGCCGAGCAGCAGATCATCGACCGGGCCATCGCCGGGATGCTCGAAGAACTCGAACCCAACCTGTGGGAGCAGAACCTTGAACGGCTTGTCGACTACGGCCACAGCTTCTCACCGACCGTCGAAATGAAAGCCCTCCCCGAACTCCTGCACGGGGAAGCCGTCTGCCTCGACATGGCACTGACCACCGCCATCAGCGTCCACCGCGGTCTGGTCTCCGCAGAACAAGCCCGTCGGGTGTTCACCGTCATGGGCAAGCTCGGCCTGCCGGTATCCCACCCGGCCATGACGGTGGGGAACCTGCTCGAAGGCCTGGCCGACACGACCCGGCACCGCAACGGCCTCCAGCGGCTCCCCCTCCCGGTCGGCATCGGGGCTGCCGTGTTCGTCAACGACCTCACCCCCGCGGACATCGCCGCGGCCCTGGAAATCCTGGCCTCGGCAGCCCAGTTCGAAGGCGCCGCCGTATGAACACCCTGACAAGCGCCCCGCCCAGGCCGCGCACCCCGGCAGGGCATGCCACCGTTCTCGGCGTCCACGGCGCAGAAGGCCAGACCGGCTGGAAAGCCTTCTACACCCGCCGCGAACTGGCCTCCCCGACAGAGGCAGTCGAATGGGCCACCCTGCCGCCCGGGGCAGTCTCCGGCGAACACCGCCACACCCGCACCGAGGAGATCTACCTCATCCTGGACGGGAACGGAGAATTCTTCCTCAACGGCGCCCCGCATCCCGTTCGCCGGGGCACACTCGCCCTCACCACACCCGGGAACACCCACGGCCTGCGCAACACCGGGAACACCGCCCTGAACTGGTGGGTCATCGAGACGCTCACACCCCGCACCCAGAACGCCCTGAACGGCACCGACCACACGGAGACCGCACCCATGCCCGCACAGATCTTCGACCTCAACACGGCACCAAGATTCGACACCCAAGGCATCTTTGACGGCCCGCTCACCGCCGTCGAACGCCGCACCCTCACCACCGGACAAGTCCTCACCCTCGGTGAAGAAACCACCGAAATCGCCGGGTTCCTCAACCAGGGAACTGCCGAACTTGCCTTCCCAGGGTCCACGGCACACATAGAAGCCCCCACCGCGTTCCTGGTCCCTGCCGGTGCCACGGCCACGTTCACACCGGAAACCGGCGTCGAACTGTTCACCGTCGAGCTGCGGATCACCCGGCCATGATCATCAGCACCGTCGACACGGACGATTACTGGAGCTGCCTGATCCGCCGCGGCATGCTGCACAGCGAAACGGAAGCCATCGAACACTGGACCCTCGCCCCCGGCCAGGAACTCCGTCTGGGCACCCAGGGAGTCCACGAAGCGCTGCTCCTGCTCTCCGGAACAGCCACCGTCGCCGGGGAAACCCTGAAACCCGGGAGCCTGCTGCTCGCCCCCGCCCTGCAATCAGGCGCCCTTACCGCGACCACAACCACCCATATCCTCAGTATCCGCACCTACCCCGGGCACGTCACCCGGGTGCTCCCGGCCCGGATACCGGAACTACCCGAGGCCGAACGTGCCATCTGACACCGCGGGGGCGAGGCTACGGGCAACCGTGGCCTTGCCCCTGGCCGTCTTCTTCGCAGTCACCGTCGAAATGGCACCCGCGGGCGCCCTCACGCACATCGCCGGCTCACTGAACACCGACATCGGATCCGCGGCCGCAGGCTCCAGCCTGTACGCCCTGAGCACGGCAATCCTCGCGCTACCCCTGTCCGGCCTTGCGCTACGCTTCGACCCGCGCAAAGCCACCGTCCTCGTCGGCGCAATCTTCACGGTCCTGGGCCTGGCCACCGCCGCGGCACCCGATCTGCCCTCCTATCTTTTCCTGCGTGCCCTGAACGGGGTGGCCCACGGCGCGTTCTTTCCCCTCGTCCTCGCCCTAGCGGCCGCGGCAGCATCCCAAAACACCGGCAAAGCCGTCGCCAGAGTCCTGCTGGGCAACGGTTTCGCCCTGGCTGCGGGCGTTCCCGTCTCCGAGGCGCTGGCGACCCTGAACTGGCGGATACCGATCGCTGTGGCAGCCGCCGGCGTTTTCTTCTCCATCCTCTTCGCGCCCCGCCCTGTGCCCAGTGAACTCGAGGGCAACAACGACGAGGCACACACCCCGGCCCGCGGCGTGTACGGACTGGCCGCCGTTTTCGCTCTCGCCTTGGCTGGGCATTTCTCCTGGTACACCTTCCTGGCCCCTGCAGCTGCCGCCGACACCGTGCCCGCGCCCCTGGCCCTCGCCTCCTACGGGGCGGCAGTCATCATCGCCACCGTGTTCTCGGGGACCATCGCCGGATGGCACCGGCTGCGACGCGCAACTTTTGTCGTCGCCGCCGAAGCCATCAACTTGGCTGCCGCCGCCTTCATCCCGGGACCGGCAACAACCATCACGGCCTCCGTGCTGGCGGGGACCTGCTTCGGTCTGCTCCCGACCCTGGTCCAAACAGAAATGCTCGAGCGGGCCGCAAGTCACCGCCCCTTGGCCTCCGGAGCCGCCGTTGTCGCCTTCAACACCGGCATCGCCACCGGAGCAGCCGCAGGAGCAACAACCACCGGGCTTTCCATCCACGCCCCAGCCCTTCTCGGCGCGGTCCTCCTGCTCCTCGCCGCGGCAGGATTCCACGCAGTCCATTCACCCGGCGGCAAACGCCGGGGATCACGGTCGGTGGTCGGCGCCAAACCAGAACCGGTAACCATAACGGTCCCTCGGACAGATCGACCCCGGGTATGACATCGAGGCTGCGGCTCCATTCCCGGCACCGGACCTGAAGCCGACTCACCTATTGATGGAGGAAGGCTAGCGAGCCCCCGCACGTGTTCACGCCGCGGGGGCTCGCTGTGTGCCTTGCTGGCCGCAAGGGTGTCCTCAGGTGACGGGCCGCATTCCGCGGCAGCCCCCGCTGCACCTGGGCGGCAGTGTGCTCAGGCCGCGGTTTTGGCCGCTGCCGGCAGGCGCAGGAAGAGCGCGACCACGATCGCGGACACGAGGCAGATGATGGCGTTGATCCCGATGGCTGCCTGGAGCCCTGGCAGCAGCGTGGAGGCGGCGAACGCGGTGACGATGGCCGACATGACGGGCGTGCCTAGGGTGATGCCGACCTGCTGGCTCATGGTGATCAGGCCGGTGGCGAGTCCCTGCTGTTCGGCCGGGACGCCAGTGGTGGAGGCGACGGTGTAGCCGACGATCGCGACAAGGTTTGCGACGCCGCCGATGAAGGTGACGGCCAGCAGCGGGATCACCCAGGCCTGGTGGTCCGTGACGAACGCCAGCGGCAGGGTCGCGGAGCCCTGGACGATGAAGCCGATGACAATCGCGGTCTTGGAGTTGGTCTTGCCGATGACTTTCGGGGCGATGAGGCCGCCCAAGACGGTCCCGATGCCAAGCCAGGCGAAGATCAGGCCTGCGGTGACGGCGTTGAAGCCGAGGGTTTCCTGCAGGTACAGGGTGAGCGGGAAGACGAGGGAGGTTTCGGTCGCGAAGGCCAGGAGCCCGGCGAAGTTGCCCCAGGCGATGTTCCGGCGCTTGAGCAGGGCAGGGGCGACGAGGGGTTCGGCGACGGTGGATTCGATCCGCAGGAAGACCGCGAACAGGACCAGGGCCGCGAGAATCGCGCCCCAGGCCAGCGGGTTCGCCCATCCGGTTTCACCGGCGGTCGTGATGCCGAAGACGAGGGCGACCAAGGCCAGGGTGACGGTGACCGCGCCGGGGGTGTCCAGGCGCGGGCGGCGTTGGGTGGGCGTGTCGGTCAGCACGAACGGGGCGGTGGCCAGAACGAAAAGCGCGACGACAACGTTGATGAAGAAGGCCCAACGCCAGCTCACCAGACCGGCGAGCACACCGCCGAGGGCGGCACCGGTCGTGAAGCCCGCGGCCATAAGGGCACCGCTAAGGCCCAGGATTCGGGCACGGGCGGGCCCTTCGGCGAACATGGTGGTCAGCAGCGACAAGGCTGCCGGGGTAACCATTGCGGTGGCGAGGCCCTGCCCGACACGGGCGCTCAGCAGCAGCACGGGTTCGACGGCGAGGCCCGCGACGAGCGAGGAAGCGCCGAGGAGGATGATGCCCAGGATGAACAGGCGTTTGCGGCCGAACAGGTCCGCGACACGGCCGAAGAACAGGGTGAAACCTGCCGCGCAGAGGGCGAACGCGGTGACGATCCATTGCAGGTTCGCGGTGGTGAAGCCCAGGTCGCGGCCGATGTGCGGCAGGGCGACGTTGAGGACGGAGAAGTCGACGGCGAGGGTGAAGTTTGCCGTGAGCAGCACGGCGACGGCCAGACGCTGGCGGGCGGTGAGCCGTTCCGCCGCCCTGGTCGCGAGCAAAGTATTCGCGGTCATGGTGGGTGTCCCTTTCTGGAGCGGTATCCGGGAGGTCCGGATGGGCGCAGTTGAACTGCGGACGTGCGTAATGCACTGTCCGCGGATGTGGTGATGTGATGGCTACCGGGTGGCGGTCAGGTCCAGGTAACGAGTGGAAGCCGCCAACGGGCGGTGGTGAATGTTGCCGAAAGTGTGGCGCACCTGGCGGAGCGCTTCTGCCCGCCGGGCATCGTCCAGGTGGGCCGGGCCGTAGGTGATGACGGGCTCAAGAGCGTCGTAACCGACGAACTCAAACATTCCGCGGTGGATGTGGAAGAGGAAATCGTTGATGTCACCGAAGGCACCGTCGGCGGTGAAAGCATCAGCCGAACCGCCGGTCGTGGCCAGCACCACGGCACGCCGACCGGTCAAAGCCGCCTGCTCGAACGCACCGAGGTCCCCGCCGCTGACGCCGCCCATGACGAAGACCCGGTCCATCCATCCTTTGAGGATCGCCGGCAGCGAGAACCACCACAACGGGAACGAGAGCACCAGCAGATCCGCCCGGAACACCGCGTCCAAATCGGTGCGGACGTCTGCCGGGAGCATCCCGTCCTTCACGGCGTTCCATTGTTCGCGCTGCGGCTTGAACGGCCCCTCGAACGGGGCAAACTCGCTGCGGTCCAGGACCGGTTCCCAGCCATTGGCGTACAGGTCGATGAACTCGACCGTGTAACCCTGGGCGCGTAGGGTTTCCGCGGCGGCATGGGCCTGGGCGGTGGAAAACGATACTGTCTCGGGGTGGGCGTGGACAATGAGCGCCGAAGCGCGGGAGTCAGTTTGCGTGCTCACACGCACAACATATCAATAAATCGCGATATGTCGATATGTTGCTAGGCGATGCCCGCCACCCTGTCCCCCACGCGACGCAACAGCATCTCGTTGCGCTTGTAGTGGGTCCATTTGCCTACGCGGGTCGATTGGACCAGCCCTGCACGTTCCAGGGTGCTCATGTAGGACGAGACTGTCGACTGAGCAAGGCCGATTTTGGCCTGGATGTGGCTGACACACACACCGACCTCGATCCGGTCCGCAATGGGGTCGTAATCGGCAAACTCGGATACCGGGTCGCGGAGCCAATCCATGATCTGCAGGCGCACGGGATTGGCCAGTGCCTTGAGCGCATCAAGCAGCGCATCGGCAGAGAGACCGTCTTTGTCGCTCATGGCACGCACCCCCTCCCCCACATTCTATCCAGCCGTTGAGCACGTGAAGCGATGATGCGCATCAGAGGCCGCGAAAAACGGCCTCCTTGCCGGGGGTTACAGATTGCCCGGACGGACCCCTTGGCGCCGCCTCACTGCCGCCCCGGTGGTCCGGTGAGGTAAATGACATCTGTGCGTAAGCGTTTGCACATACTGTGGCGTACGTCATATTTTGGTGCTCGCGGCCAGGACCGGTGCGCCCCAGACCCCGGTCCTGGACGCTCCAATGCCGCCGTCGGCGGCATTGGATTCGAGGGGGATTGGATCGATTTGAAAACGTTGGAAACACTCGTGCGTGCAGGCCTCAGCCGTCGGTTGACGGAAAACGCGCAGGTGACCGTCTCACCGGAAAACTTCCTGCAGGCACTGGACGTGGATATCACCGCAGACCCCCACTCCGTAAAGGCCCACCGCAGCATTCCGGGCTACGAGAGCTTGGGGATCGGCGCGGCGGCGGAAAGGCTGGACGCCGTGGCCGGTCTGGGCATCAAGGGCGTCGCGGTCCGGGTCATTGACCGGCCGGTGTCCGGGCGGGAAGAATGGCGTGGCCGCCGGGACCCGTGGGTGTCCGCGATCGGCACGCTGGTCGAAGAGGCCGCGGCCAGGCACCTGACGGTGGTGGTCGACCCGTTCAGCGCGGCGCTGCAACCCACCGGCCAGTGGGGTCTGCTTTCGGACCTGGAACCTGCCGACGGCGGGACCTTGGG
>NZ_SMRU01000054.1 GCF_004354015.1 Arthrobacter terricola | reverse complement strand
ACGACGACGAGCACGGGTCCGAAGATTTCCTCGGTGTACGCGCTCATCGCGGTGGTGACGTGGTCGATCACGGTGGGGCCGACCCAGAACCCGTCCTCGTGGCCGGGGACGATGAGGTCGCGTCCGTCCACGACCATGGCCGCGCCGGCGGTTTCGGCTTCGGTGACGGTCTTGAGGATGAACTCTTTCGAGGCCGGGGTGATGACCGGGCCCATGTCCGCACCCGGTGCGGTGCCGTTGTCCACCGTGATCGCGAGGGCGCGTTCGCGGACCTTGCCCACCAGCAGGTCGGCGGCGTCGCCGACGGCGACCGCGACGGAGATGGCCATGCAGCGCTGCCCGGCGGAGCCGAACGCGGCGGCCGCGACGTGGTCCGCGGCGTTGTCCAGGTCGGCGTCGGGCAGGATGATGGCGTGGTTCTTCGCCCCGCCGAGGGCCTGGACTCTTTTGCCGTGCTTGGTGCCTACCTCGGTGATGTGCTTCGCGACCGGGGTGGAGCCGACGAAGGAGATCGCGTCCACGTCCGGGTGGGTCAGCAGGCCCGAGATGGTCTCGCGGTCACCGTGCAGGACCTGGAACACCCCGTCCGGCAGGCCCGCTTCCTGGAACAGGCGCGCGAGCAGCATCGCCGCGGAGGGCACGTTGCCGGAGGGCTTGAGGATGAACGCGTTCCCGGTCGCGATCGCCATCGGGGCCATCCACAGCGGCACCATGACGGGGAAGTTGAACGGCGTGATGCCCGCGACCACGCCGACGGGTTCACGGAAGGAGAACACGTCGATGCCGGTGGAGACCTGGTCGGAGTATTCGCCCTTGAGCAGCGTCGGCACACCGCAGGCGTACTCGATGACCTCCAGGCCGCGGCCGATCTCGCCCTTCGCGTCCGAGAGGACCTTGCCGTGCTCGGCCGTGATCAACGCCGCCAGTTCGTCCACATGGTTGGCGACGAGTTCACGGAACTTGAACAACACCGCGGTGCGCTTGGCCAGGGAAATATCACCCCAGGACTCGGCGGCTTTCTTCGCGATGGCCACTGTGCGGTCCAGGTCCTCCCGCGAGGCCAACCGCAACTCCGCGGTCACGGCACCGGTCGCCGGGTTGTAGACCGGCTTCGTCGCCGACCCCGTCCCCGCAGAGAATTCCCCGTCAATGAAATGGTTGATAGTGAGCGTTTCAAGCGTAGTCGTCACGATTGCTTTCTTTCTGTCAGCCGAGCAGTGCGTGTAGGCGCGAGTGTCTTTCGAGCGCAAGAGCAAAGTGAAGGAATTTGTCCTTACATACTGACATGCTAACAATTTGAACGAACTTGAATCAAGGGTCTATTTAACGCGCGGGCGCCGCCGTCGAGCTCCGCACCATCAGGCGCGGCTCCAGCTTGCGGTCAATGACGGGGAAGTCGGGCTTGGCGAGTCGCTCGAGCGCCGTGATTCCGGCTGTCCGGCCAAGTTCCAGCGCGTGGAGGTCTACCGAGGTCAAGTCGATTCCATGGAGCTTGGCGATCCTCGAATCGTCGTAGCCAACAAGGGAGAGGTCCCGTGGGACTTCAAGGCCGTGGACGAAGGCGATTTCGCGGACGCCGAGAGCCATCTCATCGTTGTGGGCAAATACGGCGGTGGGTCGGTCCAATGCCCCGAACAGTTGGTCCGCGGCCTGCCTCGCTGCTTCCTGCGTGTAGTCCTGCGCGTACACCACCTGTGGCACCAGGCCTGCCTTGTGTATGACCTCTTCATACGTCAGGCGGCGGTCTTCGTGGCCTTGGTGAATCGGGCCGGTCACGTGGGCAATGCGGGTGTGGCCGAGCCTGAGCAGATGCTCCACCGCGGCCCGGGCGCCGGCGACATTGTTTGAATAGACGCTGTCAACCCCCTCCACCCGCCGCGTGACACTGATGAGCGGTACTGTCCGGGAAAGCTCCTGGACCTGCGAATCGGGTTCCAGGAGCGTAGCCGCGATGATGACACCCACGCGCGCCTCGATGAGCGAGCTGAGCGATCCTTCGTCAATGCTGCCCCGGGAGTGCGAGACGCTGAGGATGAGGCGCTTCTTCATGGGCGAAATCGCCTCGCGCACTCCACTGAAAACGTCGACGTAGACTTCGTTGCTCAGGTCCAGGAGGAAGAGACCGACCGTTGCGGGCTGTTTCCGTGCAAGATCGGCAGCGGCGGCGTTGTGGCTATAGCCGAGGAGCTTTGCGGCGTCGAAGATTGCCTGTTTGGTCTCGTCACTCACGCCTGGCGCGCCCCGGAAAGCGAACGAGACGAGCGTGCGCGATACGCCGACCTCGCGCGCAACGTCTTCCTGGGTGATGGAGCGGGCGCGCGTTGTTTTCATGCGTGAAATCCTATCGCGCGTTAGGCCTCCCAGTCGCTGTATCACCCCGTGCCGAAGCGCCCCAATTCATACCTGCGCGCCCCATGAAGGCATCGAAATCATTTCTATGTAAGTTTGACCTGACATATAGACTTTCGCGTGTTAGAGTAGTGATGCGGGTCACGAGGGGTCCGCGCCTGGACGACAAAGGAGTCACATGGAAACCGCAAATCTTCACGGCCAAGCCTCATCTTTACCGCCACTGACGGATGGCCCACACCGTAAGCGCCTTGGCCTCGTAGCGTTGGTCGCCACCTTCGGCGGCCTCCTCTTCGGCTATGACACCGGCGTCATCAACGGAGCATTAAGCCCGATGTCTTCGGAGCTCGGCCTGACTCCCATCACTGAGGGCGTCGTCACGGCTTCGCTCGTCTTCGCAGCGGCGATCGGCGCAATCTGCGGCGGACGCCTCTCCGACTTCTGGGGTCGCCGCAAGTCGATCATCCTCCTCGCCGTCCTGTTCTTCGCAGGAACGGTGGCAGTAGTCTTTACCCCGAACTTCGAGGTCCTGGTCCTGGGCCGCATCCTCCTCGGCCTCGCCGTCGGCGGCGCTTCAACGGTTGTGCCGGTGTTCCTCGCGGAACTCGCTCCTTACGAAATCCGTGGTTCGCTTGCCGGCCGCAACGAGCTCGCCATCGTGGTCGGGCAGCTCGCGGCGTTCGTCGTCAACGCCGTCATCGGCAACCTCTTCGGCCACCTCGACGGCGTGTGGCGCATCATGTTCGCGATCTGCGCCTTGCCCGCCGTCGCCCTGTTCTTCGGCATGCTGCGGATGCCCGAATCGCCCCGCTGGCTCGTTGAGAAGGGCCGCCGGGATGAAGCACTCTCGGTGCTCCAGACCGTCCGCACCGCGGACCGCGCGGCAGCCGAGCTCGCCGACGTCGAGATTGTCGCCAAGGAAGAGCGCGAGAGCCACCAGATCGGCTGGCGCGCCATCTTTTCGAACAAGAACCTCTTCCGCATCCTCCTCGTTGCCATCGGCCTCGGAATTGCGCAGCAGCTGACCGGCATCAACTCGATCATGTACTACGGGCAGACCGTGCTCACCGAATCCGGCTTCAGCAAAGACGGCGCGCTGATCGCCAACGTCGCTCCCGGCATCATCGCCGTCGTCGGTGGCATCATCGCCCTGAAGATGATGGACCACCTCGATCGCCGCAAGACGTTCATCATCGGCCTGTCCCTCACCACGACGTGCCACGTGCTCATCGGCATCGCCTCGATGGTCCTCCCCGTCGGCAACCCCCTCCGTCCGTTCGTGATCCTGTTCCTCGTTGTCGCCTTCGTCGGCTCGATGCAGACGTTCCTCAACGTCGCAGTCTGGGTCTACCTGTCCGAGATCTTCCCGCTGCACATGCGCGGCTTCGGGATCGGCGTGGCCGTCTTCGCCCTCTGGGTGGTCAACGGCTTCCTCTCGCTGTACTTCCCGTCCATGGTTGCCGCGATGGGTATCACCGGGACGTTCTTCCTCTTTGCTGTTGTCGGCGCCCTGGCCCTGGTCTTCGTGATCACCCAGGTGCCGGAAAGCCGCGGCCGCACGCTCGAAGCGCTTGAGGAGGACGTGACCACCGGCGCGATCTACCTCGTCCGCAAGTAGCCACATACCGCGGTTTCCGCGGAACAGTCCGGGCACGACGACGGCCCGCACCTGGGCGCCCCAGGTGCGGGCCGTCGTCGTACGCGTAACTCGCCGGAGTTTGTGTACAGGTCACACCCGTTAAAGCCCGCTTTAAGGGGTGTCAGGTGTACACAAACTCGCGGTTCGGGGGATGCTTGGCTAATGCGCGCGATGATCATGGAACAGATTGCCGGACCCCTCGAGGTCCGCGACGTCGACGAACCCGAGGTTCCGCCCGGCGGGGTAGTGATCGACGTCGTCGCTACCGGGCTGTGCCGAAGCGACTGGCACGCGTGGGCCGGCCACGACGAGATCGCCCTCCCGCACGTTCCCGGCCACGAATTCGCGGGAGTAATCGCCGCGGTGGGCCCGGAAGTGGCGAAATGGTCCGTGGGCGAGCGCGTCACCGCTCCCTTCGTCGAGGGCTGCGGGGAGTGCGAATGGTGCCTGGCCGGCAACGCGCAGGTGTGTCCCCAACAGGAGCAGCCCGGCTTCACGCACTGGGGATCCTTCGCCGAACGGGTTGCCATCCACGCCGCGGACACGAACCTGGTGGCGATTCCCGACGGCGTCACTTTCGAAGCCGCCGCGAGCCTCGGCTGCCGCTTCGCAACAGCGTACCGCGCGCTCACCAGCCGTGCGCGCCTCGCCGCCGGGGAATGGGTGACGGTGGTCGGCGCCGGAGGCGTGGGACTTAGCGCGGTCATGATCGCGAAAGCCCTCGGCGGCAAGGTCATCGCCGTCGACCGTAATGCCGCGGCCCTCGAAGTCGCCACCTCGCTGGGAGCAGATGAGGTGCTGCTCGCGGACGGTTCGGACATCCCCGCCCAAGTGCACGCCATCACCGCCGGCGGTGCCCACGTAGCAATCGACGCCGTCGGCAGCGAACAGACGAGTGCCGACGCCCTCCTGAGCCTCCGCCGCCGCGGACGGCACGTGCAGATCGGTCTTTTGCCACCCGTGGACGGCCACCCGCGGGTCCCCATGGCGCGCGTGATTGCCTGGGAACTCGATGTTTTCGGCAGCCATGGCATGGCCGCGGCCGACTATCCGGGCATGCTCGCGCTCATCGAAGCCGGAAGGCTCAGGCCCCAGGGCCTCATCGAACGCGTCATTGGGCTCGACGAGGCGGCTCTGCTCCTACCGCGCTTCGACGCGGCGAACGTAGCCGGTATGACCATGGTCGATCCGCGCCGCTAAGGGCCGCGCCGCTAAGGCCGCAGCGCCTCAGCGAAGACCGTGGCTGTGGGCCAGGGCGATCGCCTCGGTGCGGGAGCCGACGTCGAGCTTCTTGAAAAGGTTCCGCATGTGGAACTTGACCGTGTTCTCGCTGATGCCGAGCGTCGAGGCGATGGTGCGGTTGCGTTGACCCGCGGCGAGGTGCTGCAGCACTTCGAGTTCCCGGGCGGCGAGGTTCCATCCGGCGACGTCCCCGGCCGGGCGCGACGGCGGGTCGAGGGGGAGTGCGACGAAGACGTCGGCACCCCAACCCGGCATGACTTCGATGCGCAGGTTTCCGCTGAGCGCCTGGACGCGACGGTCCAGGCGGTTGATGCTCGGCGCGTCCGGGGCGAGTACGCCACGGCCGTCGTCGCGCACGTTGATCAGGAGGTTTTCGCCGTCGCAGTCCCATTGGGTGCGGATACGGCTGACGTTCGGTTGCTCCATCATGGCGAGGACCAGTCCGCGGACGACGGCCCGCGCAGCGTGGGCGACTTCGCCGGGGAGGGCCCTGCCGTTGAGCGGCGGTTCGATGAATTCGACCTCAGTGCCGCTGAAACGGGTGAGCGGCCGCAGGTCTTCCCGCAGGCGTTCGAAGGCGTTCGCGACCGGTTCTTCCACGAGGTCCGTGGTGCGGTCGCTCAGGGTGCGCAGCGCCACCAGGGCTTTGGCGGTCAGGTCGGTGACCGTGTTCCGGGCTGTGGAGTCGTCCAAGGACGAAGAGCGAAGCGCCGCGAGGAGCGTCTCGAGGGTGGTGGAGTGCATGTCCGTCAGTTCCGCGGTGACGCGAAGGCGTTCGGCTGAAGCCGCGCGCGATTCCAAAAGGTACGACGGCGGTGCGTCCGCCACCTTCTCCTGGATCCGTTTCGCCGTGATGCGCCACAGGTAGGTGACCAGTTCGATCTCAGCCTGGGATGCGGGTCCTGGCGGGTAAGGGTTGGTGAGGACCAGGAGGGCGTTGCTGGCAGCGTGCTTCATGGCGAGCACGGGGCGCGCCTTGCCGGCGATTTCCGCGTCCCCGAACCAGGGGGACTCGTCCGGCAGCGAAGCGCGGACGGCGTCCATCTCGGCGATGGAAACCCGAGAAATGATTCCTTCGTCTCCCGCCTTTTTCTGGGGGCGCCCCGTGCAGTCCTCCGTGAAGATGACCAACGCGCTGTTCCCCATGTAGGGGAGCATGGCCTGGCGAAGCCGGTCCGCTATTTGGAGGAGTGGGGCGTCGGCCAATGCCGCCACGGCCTTAAGGAGCGGCCAAGGCAGTTCTGCCAGTGGAGTGATGGATTCCTTCACATATTGGGGGGCGGAAGTGCTCATCAGGACAGTCTACTCCGGACCCAAATTGCCTGCCCAGTCCGAATGGGTAGTTAGAACCGTCAGAAATCAGTGTTACTCCTACCCATTTGTTTCGCGAGTATTGATGTCAACCAGAAAGCACTCGATCGGCCACTCCGGCCGACGACCGAATCGAAGGGACAAATCGTGACCACGACAGCAAACGCGACAACCGCCGCGTACACCACCGCAAGTGACATTGTCCGCAATCTGTCCCTCGTGAGGGACGAGATTTCGGCTACCGTCGCGAAGATCGACGAGCAGCAGATGGCCCGTCTGGCCAGCCACCTCAGCCACCCCGGCCGGGTGTTCGTTGCCGGTGCAGGCCGCAGCGGCCTGGTCCTGCGCATGGCGGCCATGAGGCTGATGCACCTGGGCATGAACGTCCACGTCGCAGGCGACACCACCACCCCCGCCATCAGCTCCGGCGATGTGCTCCTGGTGGCCTCCGGATCGGGAACGACCTCCGGCGTCGTCAAGTCCGCCGAGACGGCTGCCAAGGCCGGAGCGCGCATCGCGGCGTTCACCACCAACCCGGACTCGCCGCTGGCCGGCCTGGCCGACGCCGTGGTGATCATCCCCGCCGCGCAGAAGACCGACCACGGCTCGAGCGTTTCGCGCCAGTACGCCGGTTCGCTCTTCGAGCAGGCACTCTTCATCGCCACTGAGGCAATCTTCCAGTCGCTCTGGGACAACGTCGCCACCCCGGCCGAGGAGCTGTGGCTGCGCCACGCAAACCTCGAGTAAGAACCCTTTCGGGACCCCCATTTTCCACCCAAACCAGCAGTTCCCTTAGAGAAAGAAACAAACATCATGAAACTCCAAGTTGCCATCGACCTCCTGACCACCGAAGCTGCCCTCGAACTGGCCGGCAAGGTTGCCGAATACGTCGACATCATCGAACTGGGCACCCCGCTGATCAAGAGCGAAGGCCTCTCGGTCATCACCGCGGTCAAGAACGCCCACCCGGACAAGATCGTCTTCGCTGACCTGAAGACCATGGACGCCGGCGAACTCGAAGCCGACATCGCGTTCAAGGCCGGTGCCGACCTCGTGACCGTTCTGGGTACCGCTGACGACTCCACCATCGCCGGTGCGGTCAAGGCTGCCAAGGCCCACAACAAGGGCGTCGTCGTTGACCTCATCAGCGTCGAAGACAAGGTCACCCGCGCCAAGGAAGCCCGCACCCTCGGTGCGAAGTTCGTTGAGATGCACGCTGGCCTCGACGAGCAGGCCAAGCCCGGCTTCGACCTCAACGGCCTCCTGGCTGCCGGTGAAGAAGCTCGCGTTCCGTTCTCCGTCGCAGGTGGCGTGAAGGTTTCCACCATCGCCGCGGTTCAGCGCGCAGGGGCTGACGTTGCCGTCGTCGGTGGCGCTATCTACAGCGCTGCTGACCCCGCTCTGGCTGCCAAGGAACTCCGCGCCGCCATCGTCTAGTCCCCGGATTGACACGAGCGTCCCGCAGCCTCGAAGGCTGCGGGACGCCGTCTCCGGCGGAAGGAACAAGTCATGAATCAACGGACACTGGAATCGTCCAGTGGAAGCCGCCGATTCCCCGACCAACCGCCGGTCCGGGACTGGGCTTCCCTTGAGCGCCGGGATTGTGTTGAAGTCTGGTCCGCAGGTTCATTTCGCTACATCGCTTACGTAGATGACCTCGCGGCCGACGGCCAACTGATCTGGGTCATCGAGAACGGCACAGGCAGCCGTCGTTTGTTTGTCCGTGACGATCCCGTCACGCTCTATTTGATCTAAATGCTCTACCACCAGCGATAAGGGGACGGGGGCCCGAAATCCCTAGGAAGGAAACTGTTCACCATGCGTAGTCAGGTCACCGAACAATTGGAAGTTCGCGTCACTGAACCAAGTCGGCTTTACGAGTTGCTCGACGGTGCAGAGGCTATGTTGCGGCAAGTAGCAATGCCAGAACGGTATGCCGGCATCCTCGTCACCCGCCACGAGCCCGGGCGGTACACGCTCGCCCTCAGCAACACGGTCCCTTTCGGGGAGACCCGCGAGCAAATACTTTCGTGACCGTCGTTCGACGGCCGCATTGCTTGTCAGAGATAGAAGGCAACAATGTCTGTTACTTACCTTGATACGAGTGTGAGGCCCGGGAAGAATCCGCTCCGGGACGGCCGTGACCGCCGGCTCTCACGGGTTGCGGGACCATCATCTTTGGTGCTCTTCGGCATCACGGGAGACCTGGCTCGAAAGAAGCTCCTGCCAGCTGTGTACGACCTCGCCAACCGGGGGTTGTTGCCCCCGAGCTTCGGTTTGGTCGGTTTCGCCAGGTCCAACCGGGACGATGAGGACTTCCTCGCCGGGATCAAAGAGACCATCAAGGCTTATGCCCGCACTCCGTTCCACGAATCGGTGTGGGAACAACTTTCCGAAGGCATCCGTTTCGTCCAGGGCGAGTTCGACGACGACGCCGCCTTTGAGCGGCTTGCGGCAACCCTCGCGGACCTGGACCAGCAACGCGGAACCCGGGGCAACCACGCGTTCTACCTCTCCATTCCGCCCAAGTCTTTTGAGCTCGTATGCCGCCAGCTTTCCAAGCACGGACTTGCCCAGGCCGAAGGGGACAAGTGGCGCCGCGTAGTCATTGAGAAGCCGTTCGGCCACAACCTCGATTCGGCCCGGCAGCTCAACCAGATCGTGGAATCGGTGTTTCCGCCCGATTCCGTGTTCCGGATCGACCACTACCTTGGCAAGGAAACCGTCCAGAACATCCTGGCGCTGCGTTTCGTAAACCAGCTTTTCGAGCCCCTCTGGAACGCCAAGCACGTCGACCACGTCCAGATCACCATGGCCGAAGACATCGGCACCGGCGGCCGGGCAGGGTATTACGACGGCGTCGGTGCGGCACGGGACGTCATCCAGAACCACCTGTTGCAGTTGCTGGCACTGACCGCGATGGAAGAGCCCATCTCCTTTAATGCGGACGACCTGCGTGCCGAGAAAGAAAAGGTCCTCGCCGCCGTCGAACTCCCTGAAGACTTGTCCAAGCATTCGGCGCGCGGACAATTCGCCGGCGGTTGGCAAGGCGGCGAACTGGTCCAGGGCTACCTCCAGGAAGACGGCATTCCGGCCGGATCGACCACGGAAACCTATGCCGCGATCCGCCTTGACATCAATACCCGCCGCTGGGCCGGCGTCCCGTTCTACCTGCGGGCCGGCAAGCGCCTCGGGCGGCGCGTGACCGAAATCGCCGTCGTATTCAAGCGCGCACCCAACCTGTTGTTCCGCAGCGACTTCGACGACGACTTCGGCCAGAACGCCGTGGTCATCCGCGTCCAACCCGACGAAGGTGCCACGATCCGCTTCAGCTCCAAAGTCCCGGGAACGCAGACTGAAGTCCGCGACGTGACCATGGACTTCGGCTACGGACATGCCTTCACCGAGTCCAGCCCGGAGGCCTATGAACGCCTCATCCTGGACGTGCTCCTCGGCGAACCGCCACTGTTTCCCCGCCACCAAGAGGTGGAGTTGTCCTGGAAAATCCTTGACCCGTTCGAAAACTATTGGGCGTCCCTACAGGAACAGCCCGAACCCTATGCCCCTGGAAGTTGGGGCCCCGCCTCCGCCGATGACCTGTTGGCCCGCGACGGACGAACATGGAGAAGGCCATGATCGTAGACCTGACAGCCACCACAACTGCCAAAATCGCCAAGAAGCTCATGACCCTGCGCGAGCAGGGTGGAGTGATTGCTTTGGGCCGGGTGCTTACCCTGGTGGTCATTACCAAATCCGGATTGGAAGAAGAGGCCATTGAGGCCGCCAACGAGGCCAGCCGCGAACACCCGTGCAGGGTGATCGTTCTGGCCGCGGGCTCCCCCGAGAAGGCGACCCGCCTTGATGCCCAGATCAGGGTGGGCGGCGACGCCGGTGCCTCCGAAGTGATCGTGCTGCGCGGTTACGGGGAACTCGCCGCGGAAAGCGAGTCGCTCGTCGCGGCCTTGTTGCTGCCCGACGCCCCGATCGTCGCTTGGTGGCCGCACGAAGCGCCGCTCAACGCTTCTCAGACTTCGATTGGACGCATCGCCCACCGCCGGATCACGGATTCCGCCAACGAATCGGATCCGCAACGGGCCCTCGACAACCTCCGCTTGACGTATCGGGCAGGTGACACCGATATGGCGTGGACCCGGCTGACCAATTGGCGGATCCAGCTCGCGGCGGCGTTGGACCACCCGGACAGCTCGCCCATCACGTCCGTCGCCGTCGAAGGCGCTACCGACTCTCCGAGCACCCTCCTGCTGGCCTCCTGGCTGCAGCGGGCCCTCAACGCCCCGGTCACCATCGTCGCCCACCCCGCCGGCACCGGGATCCGTGGTGTCAAGCTCTGCCGGGCCTCGGGCGACATCCAGCTGGTCCGGCCCGGCTCCACCGTGGCCGTCCTGACCCAGCCGGGGCAGCCCGCGCAGCGGATCTCCCTGCCCCGCCGGACCCTGCAGGATTGCCTCGTGGAGGAACTGCGCCGCCTGGATCCCGACGACGTCTTCGGCGAGACCGTCCGCACCCTCGACGTGTCCAGGATGCGGCAGGAAAGCCACATTGCGTTCGCGGACGAAGCGCAACCGCAACGTAGCCGCGACCATTTGGCCCTGGTAGCCGTTTAGTAGTAGCACTGAGGCGGTAGATTGGCACTCATGCCCGACCCCCAACCGGTCTGAAGGCCCCCAGGAAAGGAACACCAGGAACCATGGTCCATAAAGTACGTGCCGTTATTGCCCGGGAAAAGGACGCCCCGGTTTCGCTGGAAACCATCTTGGTCCCGGACCCCGGGCCGGGGGAGGCCTTGGTGGACGTCCTGACTTGCGGGGTGTGCCACACCGACCTCCACTACAAGCAGGGCGGGATCGGCGACGACTTCCCGTACCTCCTGGGCCATGAGGCTACCGGCGTCGTCAGCGCCGTCGGCCCCGACGTCACGAACGTGGCCCCCGGCGATCGCGTGATCCTGAACTGGCGCGCCGTGTGCGGGCAGTGCCGCGCTTGTGCCAAGGGCCAGCCGCAGTACTGCTTTAACACTGCCAATGCGACGCAGAAAATGACCCTCGAGGACGGGACCGTGCTGTCTCCCGCCTTGGGCATCGGCGCCTTCGCCGAGAAGACGCTCGTGGCCGCCGGCCAGTGCACCAAGGTAGATCCCGACGTCGATGCTGCCGCCGTCGGCTTGCTCGGCTGCGGCGTGATGGCCGGCATCGGTGCCGCGATCAACACCGGTGAGGTGAAGCGCGGCGAATCCGTGGCTGTCATCGGTTGCGGTGGCGTGGGCATCGCCGCGATCGCGGGTGCCAAGCTCGCGGGCGCCACCACGATCATCGCCGTCGATATCGACAACAACAAGATCGAGATGGCGAAGTCGCTCGGCGCCACCCACGGCGTCAACTCCAAGGAAGAGGATGCAGTCGAGGCTGTCCGTGCGCTCACGGGCGGAAACGGCGCGGACGTGGTGATCGACGCCGTCGGACGCCCCGAAACCTATAAGCAGGCCTTCTACGCCCGCGACCTCGCCGGCCGCGTGGTCCTGGTGGGCGTCCCGACGCCTGCCATGAAGCTCGAGCTGCCCCTCCTGGACGTCTTCGGCCGGGGCGGCTCCCTGAAGTCCTCGTGGTACGGCGACTGCCTGCCTTCGCGCGACTTCCCCATGCTGGTCCAGCACTACAAGCAGGGCAACCTGGACCTGGACGCGTTCGTGTCTGAACGCATCACCATTGACCAAATTGAGGAGGCCTTCGACAAGATGCACGCTGGCAAAGTACTTCGTTCGGTGGTGGAGCTCTAATGGCTGTGACTATTGAAAACCTGATCACCTCCGGCACGTTCTCGCTCGATGGCGGAACCTGGGACGTGGACAACAACGTCTGGATCGTCGGCAACGACGACGAATGCGTGATCATCGACTCACCGCACGACGCCGCGGCGATCGTCAACCAGGTGCGCGGGCGGAAGGTGGTGGCCATCCTGCTCACGCACGCGCACAACGACCACATCGGCGCGGCCCGCGAAGTCGCCGACGCCGTCGGCGCCCCGATCTACCTGAACGCCGAGGACATGGTCCTGTGGAACCAGGTGTACCCGGACGCCGCGCCGGACCGGAACCACAACGACGGCGACGAATTCCAGGTGGGCGGCGCGACCCTCAAGGCAATCCACACGCCGGGACACTCCCCGGGCTCCACGTGCTTCTACCTGGAAAGCGAAGGAACGGTCTTCACCGGGGACACGCTGTTCAACGGCGGTCCAGGGGCGACTGGGCGGTCCTACAGCGACTACCCGACCATCCTGAGCTCCATTAGGGAACGGCTGTTGACCCTGCCGGCGGACACCGTCGTCCGCACAGGCCACGGCGACAACACCACCATTGGAGCCGAACAGGAAACGCTGGCGAAAGTTACCGAGTAGCCAGGGCCCCGACGAAGGCGCGCCAGGAATTGCCTGGCGCGCCTTCGTGGTGATCGAAACCAGCAGGAAATTAGCGCTAAGGAATTGGAACAATGAAGTTCGGGAAACAGCCGGCCCCTATCGACGACATCAACGAAGACAAGCTTGAGGTCCACAAACCCAAGACCGAAGCCGCCGGGGTCAAAGCGGTCATGGTGGCACTCGAGCGTGCCGTGGCGCAGGCGGGTGTGTCCCGCACGGCGCAGTCGCTGCTCCGGCTGAACCAACGCGGCGGCTTCGACTGCCCTGGTTGTGCGTGGCCGGAATCGGACAAGAAACGCAAAGCGGCGGAATTCTGTGAAAACGGCGCCAAAGCTGTCGCCGAGGAAAACACCCTCCGGACCGTGGGGGCCGAGTTCTGGGCGAAGCATTCCATTGCCGAACTGTCCGAAAAGACCGAGTACTGGCTGGGCAACCAGGGCCGGCTGAGTGAACCTGTGGTCATCAGGGAAGGGGAGACGCATTATTCGCCGATCTCCTGGACAGAGGCGTTCGAGCTCATCGGCGAACATGTCCGGGCCAGTACGCCTGAGCGCTGCGTCTTCTACACGTCCGGGCGCACGGCCAACGAGACCGCGTTCATGTACCAGTTGTTCGCGCGGTCCGTGGGAACCAACAACCTTCCGGACTGCTCCAACATGTGCCACGAATCGTCAGGTTCCGCGCTGAATCCGACCATCGGCATCGGCAAGGGCACGGTGTCGCTGGATGACATCCACGACGCCGAGCTGATTTTCGTCGTCGGGCAGAACCCGGGCACCAACCATCCCCGCATGCTTTCCGCGCTGAAGGAATGCAAGGACAACGGCGGCAAGGTAGTGGCCGTCAACCCGCTCCCCGAGGCCGGGTTGTTCAACTTCCGCGACCCCCAGACGCTTTCCGGCGTCGTGGGCAACGGTACGCCGCTCGCCGATGAATACCTGCAGATCAAGGTGGGTGGCGATCTCGCCTTGTTCCAGGCGCTTGGCCACCTTCTCCTGGCCGCCGAGGACGAAAACCCGGGCACCGTCGTCGACCGCTCCTTCATTGAGGCCCAAACCGACGGATTCGAGGCCTACGGTGAAGCGCGCCGGGTCCTGGACTGGGAGGAAACCGAGAAGGCCACCGGCCTGTCCCGGGCCCAGATCGAAGACGTGGCAGCCATGCTTATCCGCTCCAAGGCGTCGATCTTCTGCTGGGCCCTGGGCGTGACGCAGCAGCCACACTCCGTGGACACCATCAAGGAAATGGTCAATGTCCTGCTGCTGCAGGGCAACTTCGGCAAGCCGGGCGCGGGAGCATGCCCAGTGCGCGGTCACTCCAATGTCCAAGGCGACAGGACCATGGGCATCTGGGAGAAACCCAAAGAGGCTCTGTTGGCCTCGATCGACGGCGAATTCGGCATCCATTCCCCGCGCGAGCACGGGTTCGACGCGGTCGAGTCGATGGAAGCATTCGAACGGGACGAGGTAGACGTCTTCGTTTCCATGGGCGGTAATTTCTCGCTCGCCTGCTCCGACACGGAGACCCTGGAGGCGGGAATGCAGCGGATCGGCCTGACCGTCCACATCTCCACCAAGCCCAACCGCTCGCACGTGGTGCATGGGCGGACCTCGCTGATCCTGCCCACGCTGGGCCGGACCGACAAGGACGACAAGCACCCTGGCGGCGCCCAGTTCCTGTCCGTCGAGGACTCCATGTCCGTGGTCCACTCCACCCAGGGCAGGCTGCAGCCGGTGTCCGAGCACTTGCTCGCCGAGCCCGTGATCGTGGCACGGATGGCCGAGGCCACGTTCGGTCCGGACCACCCCGTGAATTGGAAGGCCATGGCCGATGATTACGACGTGATCCGCGACCACATTTCCCGGGTCCTGCCGGGCTTCGAGGACTTCAACGCCCGGGTGCGGACCAAGAACGGGTTCGTCCTGCCGAACCCGCCGCGCGACACACGCTCCTTCGCCACGGACATTGGCCGCGGGCGCTTCACGGTCAGCCCGCTGGAGTACCTCACGCCGCCTCCAGGGCACCTGGTGCTGCAGACCATGCGCAGCCACGACCAGTACAACACCACGTTCTACGGCCTTGACGACCGTTACCGCGGGATCTCAGACGGTCGCCGGGTGATCCTGGTCCACCCTGAGGACCTCGCCGAGCAAGGCTTCAAGGACCGGGAGCTCGTGGACGTCGTGAGCACCTTCCAGGGCAGCGACCGCAGGGCCGAGAAGTTCCGCCTGGTGGCCTACCCGACGGCGAAGGGGTGCGCCGCTGCATACTTCCCTGAGGCCAACGCCCTGGTCCACAAGGAGAACGTGGCACGCGTGTCCAACACTCCGGGCTTCAAAGCCATGTTCGTCCGCTTTGAACCGCACGCAGGGGGCTCCACGGAGGTAGCGGAGAAGGCCGCACTCGAGGACGCAGCTGTGTAGCTCCGGGTTTGTGTTGCTTGAACGGCCCCGCCTCCGTTTGGCGGATTCTAGGGGTCGTTGCAACACCTGCTGGTTAGGTGGTTAGTAGTAAATCACGCAGACGCTCGGCTGGGGTATCCCAGTCGAGCGTTTTGCGTGGTCGTGCGTTGAGTTCCTGTGCGACGTGTTCGAGGTCTTCGGGGCCGTGGACGGACAGGTCAGTTCCTTTGGGGAAGTACTGGCGCAGTAGCCCGTTGGTGTTTTCATTGGAGCCGCGCTGCCAGGGGCTGCCTGGGTCGCAGAAGTAGACTTCCATGTCGGTGGCGAGGCTGAACGATTTGTGGGCTGCCATTTCCGCGCCTTGGTCCCAGGTCAGAGAACCGCGCAGGTGCTCGGGCAGTTTGGTCATGGTGGCGATGAGTCCGTCTCGGACAGTTTCGGCCGTGTGGTCACCGGGCAGATGGACGAGCATCACGTAGCGGGTAGTGCGTTCCACGAGCGTCCCGATCGCGGACTGGTTGTTCGCCCCGGTGATGAGATCGCCTTCCCAATGCCCGGGAACGGCCCTGTCTTCGATCTCGGGCGGGCGTTCGGAGATCATGACCATCGGGTCCACGAACCGTGACTGGCGTTGTTGTGGATCCTTGTGGGGTTTGCGGCGTACTCTGCCCGTCCGCAGTGCAGTTGCGACCTCACGTTTGAGGCCGCCCCGGGCCTGTATGTAGAGGGCTTGATAAATCGTCTCTGGGCACACGCATCTCCGGTAAGTCGGGGAACTCGTCGACCAGGGTGTGGCTGATCTGCTCCGGAGACCAGCGTATGAGGAGTTTTGCTTTCACGTAGTCTCGCAGCTTGGACTCGCCAGCGAGCTTGGCGGGCTTGGGCCGTGCCCGTCGGGCTACGGCCTTCCGTTGGGCTGCGTAGGGCTGGTAGCCCAACGCGTGCCGGGTGTTCCGCGCGAGTTCTCGGCTGACCGTCGATGCAGGCCTACCCAGGGCCGCCGCGATCGCCCGCATGGAGGAACCGGCGGCCCGCATGTCCCTGATGGTTTCCCGCTCTTGGAGCGAGAGGAACCTCGGGGCCACTGGCTTCTCCAGTGCGGACATGGCCAGCGGCGGACCGGCAGTTGGCGTGTCCAGGCCGGGAGGGTTGGTCAGGGTGGTCACTCCCCGTTTGTAGTCGACGATGCGCCCGTCGGGGTAAATGCGTCGGCTGCCGACCTTCCTGACGCCTTGGTCCCACTCCTGCGCGGTCCGGGGATGGACGCTCACGGCATTGGCGGCCTCGCGCCGGGTCGCTCCGTTCCTGCGCAGCCGGAGGAACTCCTCGCGCTTGCCGGCGCCCTGGCGAATATTGGCGATTCCGGCCTTATAGGCCCATTGGTAACACGTCATCCGGTTCAACCCGAGCTCCGCGGCAGCCAACGTCACATTGCCGACGCGGTCGAGCACGGCGAAGAACTGCTCCTTCTCCTCCGGGGTGTACTTCCGCTTTGGAACCTGTCTGGTCATTGCCTTCTTTGGAGCGACCCCGGCCTTCCGTGCCCAGCCGAAACACGTATTCCGGTTCAATCCAAGCTCGGCAGCAGCGGCGCTCACACTTCCAAGCCGATCAAGCACGGAGAAGAAAGCGTCCTTCTCCTCCCGCGAGTAGGCTCTCCGGTCCTTCGAGGAACTCGATCTTTCCCTTAAGAGAGAACCCGATTTTGACCTTAAAGACGACACGGTCGTTGCAACTCCCAAAAGATCTGGGTGTTGCAACGACCGCTAGAACCCGCCTTTGTCCGGAGGCGGGGCCGTTCTTTTGTTGGCTCTTACTTCAGGAGCTTTAGAACAAGAGCGGCGCGAGTTGCACCGTCAATTCACGTGCCGCGTCCGCATGCTCATAGATCGCCGCGAATCGCTCAGACGGGCCGGAGAGGCACAACGCTGCGCCTACCGAGCCGTTTGGCATCCGTACGGGAAGGGCCAAGCTGGAGGAGCCTTGCTCCATTTCATTGACTTCCGAGGCTTCGCCGTTGAAGCGTATTTCTTCGAGTTGTTCTTCGAGTTTGGCACGGTTGGTGATGGTGTGCGCCGTAAGTTTCGCCAATTGCCCGCCTGGGAGTGAAGCAGACAAATCGTCAAGCTCAGCGAGCATGAGTTTCCCGGCCGCCGAGGCATGCGGATACCGCAGCATTTCGTAGGCCGAGCGAAGGGGATAGTAGGGGTCCTCGTCGGCGATCCTGAGGGAAGCGTTCCGGAACATGAAGAGGTGCACCGTGAAGCGGTTTCCACGGCGGAATTCCTCGATGACGGCGCGGGCAGCGGTAGGAACAGTTGGCGGAGTCGCGGCCGTAATGAGTCCTGAAATGGCGTGTCCAAGGGCGAATCCGCGCAGGTCCGAGGTACGGACCAGGTATTCGTCCCCGACCAGTGCGTTGAGCATGCGGTAGGCGGTCGCCGGCGCCATCTGCAGCGTATCTGTGATTTCTTTCGCGGTGGTGCCCGTGCCGAACCGCGCCACGACCTCGAGGATCCTGAGCGGGTTGGACACAGTGTTGGACCCCGCGTTAACGGGCCTATAGGTCACGGAAGGGTCTTCCCTTGGTAGAGGTCCGATTCCCGGGTCTCGTCGTAGATACCCACCGAAGACAATCGCCCGGGTAAGCGGAGGCGAAGGATCAGGGCGTAAATGACGCTGGCCAGGAGCAGGGCGGCATATGCGAAGATCTGCATGCTGCCCGCACGGATGGACTCCGCTGTCGCTTCCCACAGCACCGCGCCGAGCGCCAAGGTAGTTGCCGCTCCGAGGACCCAGCTGCCGAACGTGGCCTCGCCTATTCGTCGCAGGAAGAAAGGCATGGAGGCGCTGGCAATGATGTAGGCGCCCAGGTACCCGAAGGAACCCAACAAGAAGAGGGTCACGAGGCCCTGGGCGGGGCTGGCTCCGGAGATGATGACCACGACGGGGACGATGGTAACAACCGGCATGACGAAGAGGATTGCCATCGACGGGGTCCTGAAGACGGGGTGGGTCCGGCCGACTACCCGCGGTGCCACGCCCTCGCGGCCCATGCAGAAGAAAATCCGGACAAGCGCGTTGACGGAGGCGATCGAGCATGCGAACCACGATGCCGCGATTCCCAGGTCAAGGACCGAGGCAAATACCGGGGACGTGTGGGCGAACAGGTCAGACAACGGAGTAGAGCTGGCGGCAATGCTCAAGGGCGCACCGGTGAGGGCGACATCCTGGGCGCTTGCCGAAAGAAGATAGAGGACACCTGTAACAATCGGGGTCCACATGATGGCCCGAGGGACGCTGACGAAAGGCTTGTACGCCTCCCCGCCCAACGTCGTCGGGCTCTCGAAACCGACAAAGGCGCTTACGGCCACCACGATTCCAATCCATAACGAATCAAAGTTACCGCTCCACGTGAACACACTCGTGAAGCTCACCTTCGGTGCGTTGAAGGCGAAGTAGACAATCATGAGAACGGTGATAACGGCGATCGAAATGGATTCGATCAGCAGGGTGAACCAAGCGGATATCTGGATCCCCCTCACCATGAGAAGGCATGCGGCTCCCGCGGCGAGCAGGACAACGGGAACCATGACAACCCGGGGGTCCGCGAGGGGAACTCCCAGGTTGATGAACAACTGGGCCACATAGGTGCCGACGACCAACAAGCTGGCCATGGCCACGAGGGCATATCCGAAGATAGCAGACCAGCCGACGGTGATTGCCGTTCGCGGCCCCAGTCCCTTGGCCGTGTAGCTGTAGAGCCCGCTGACGGCTGCCATGCGCTTGGCCATTGGCCTCAGGGTGAGGGAAACCAGCACCATGATCGCCATGGCCAGCCCGAACGTCAGTACGAGGTTCGGGCCGGTGGACCCAAAGACAAGGGACGGAAAGACCAGCGCAGGTATGACGGTCATGGCCCCGGCGGGCGCGACCGCCGCTACGGCTTGCGCGAAGACCGGCAGGAAAGACAGTTTCCGACGGCGGAGGCCCTCCACCGGAGAACGGGGAGTGATGAAGCGATCACCGCGGCCTGACAATGCGAACCAACTTTCCCTATGACGGGCAGTCTCATCTTGCACATGAGGGGGACGCAAGTCATCGGCCCGAGATCCAGAACACTAGCATTTCCGAACTCGAAACGACAGTCTGAGACGCGCAACCAAATGTTTCCAACATGTTAACTGGGATGAGAATTTAGGGTGCTGAATTTCTCAGGAAAATATTCATAAAAGCCTCGCGTAAACGAATTCCCTCACGTAGTTTTGCTACATGAAAGGAACGCAAGTGACCCGCATCACGTCGGTGAAGCTCGAAGTAGAGTTCCACTGAATCTCTAGGAATAGAGAAGCGCGGGAGTGCAAGTGATTCTTCCCCGGACCCGACCCGGGTTCCGGATGAAATTTTTTAGCGCAGTTTCGAATGCATCAAATCCAAGCCGGGAGTGGCTGGGTTCAACAACCACCATCTCCCCGCTAAGCCGCATCTAGCGGCTTCAAGTCTTCTGCATCCGGCGTGAGAACCATGCCGTGATGCCGGACCACTATCAGCAGGCCACAGGGTGCTGCTCGGCTTCGGCGGGACATGTCCAGCCTTTTCAAGCCGATCTCCGGGACTCTTCGGCTGCCATGCCACGGACCTTTTTTGTCCTTTTTGTATCTATCAAGGAGTAACTCATGACCATCGAAGAAACCGAAGCGGGTAGGGCTGTTGCGGGGGCTGGGGCCCGTCCGTTTGAGCAGTTGTCGCGTGATGAGCTGGCGCGGGTTGTTGGTGTCCTGAAGTCGGGGCCGGCGGCCGGGGAGAGTTTCCGGTTCAGTAGTGTGTCGTTGCATGAGCCGGCCAAGGCGGCGTTGCGGGCCGGCAGTTTCAGCCGTGAGGCTGAGGTGGTGTTGGTGGATCGCGACACGAATCTTGCCTATGAGGCGATCGTGGATGTGCCCTCGTCCACGATCACGCGGTGGGTGGAGTTGCCGGCCGGGACGCAGCCGCCGATCATGGCTGATGAGTTTGCCGAGTGCGAGGCCGCGGTGGTCGCGTCGCCGCTGGTGCAGGAGGCGTTGGCCAAGCGTGGCATCACGGACATGTCCCTGGTGTGTGCCGAGCCGTGGTCGATCGGGTACTGGGGTGAGGACCAGGGCGGCAAGCGGATCATGCGTGCGTTGATGTTCACGCGTTTGGAGCCGAACGATAACCCGTA
>NZ_SMRU01000053.1 GCF_004354015.1 Arthrobacter terricola | reverse complement strand
GTACCCGCGTCACCTGCCCGGCGGGAGCTACAGTCAGATCGCCGGGCAGTGCGTTGAAGAACTGGACCGAGCCGCTCGCCGTCACGCCCGTCATGGCCGCGGCGGGAACCATCAGCCCGGCCACGAGGACCCCGCAGACCGCGCTCACGCCGAGGAAAACCAGGATCCGGCCGAGAACTGTTCCCGTGTCCAGGAGCGGGTTCCTGCCGGAGAAGGTCCTCGCCGGATTGGACCCGGCACCGCGTGGGGGCACGCCTCGTTCACCGGGCAAAGGCCGAAATTGTTTCCGCATGGACATAYCTTCCTCAGGTTCTCTGGCGATGGATCGTGTTGGTTGTCTGGCGAAGTGCCGTGCTGTCATAACGGCACAGCAGCTCAGCCGTCGGCCGTCAGCGGTTCAGGGGAGTGGACGGCGGGATCCCCGGGCACGGCCGTCGGGCGTCTGCGCCGGAACAGCAAGGCAAACGCGATGGCGCCCGCGAGGAACACCAGGCCGGCTACCCAAGTGTTCACCCGGAGTCCCAGAACGAGGTTTGCGTAGTCGGAGCGCATCAGTTCGAAAGCGAAGCGTCCCGCCGTGTATCCGGCGACGTAGAGGGAGAACAGGCTTCCCGCTCCGAGCGTGAAGCGCCGGTCCACATACAAAAGAAGCAACCCGACGGCGACGCACCACAGCGATTCGTAGAGGAACGTAGGTTGGAAATAGCCCAGGACCACCGGGGCGCCCGATGGATCGGTTACCGCCGAACCGGTGGCAGGATCCATCTGGTGGATCTGGAGTTTCCACGGCAGGTTCGTGGGATCCCCGTAGAGCTCGTTGTTGAACCAGTTGCCCCACCGGCCCAGGGCCTGGGCAAGAATGACCCCCGGTGCCACCGCGTCCAGGAACGCAACCAAAGATACCTTCGCCCTCCGGCACCCGATCCAGGCCCCCACGATCCCGAGCGCTACGGCGCCCCAGATTCCCAGGCCGCCGTCCCAGATGGCAAAGGCATTCCATGGATTCTTTCCCGGTAGGAAGTAAAGCTCCGGGTCGGTGATGACGTGGTAGACCCGGCCGCCGATGATTCCTGCGGGCACGGCCCAGAGGCAGATGTCCAGAACCTGCCCGGCCGCCCCGCCCCGGGCGGTCCAACGCCGGGAAGTGAGCCAGATGGCCACCGCGATCCCGGCCATGATGCACAGAGCGTAGAAATGGATGGTCAAGGGACCCACGTGAAAGGCGCTCACGGTTGGCGACGGGAGGAACGAATCGGAGGCAGTCATGAAGGTTCGGGATCCTGTTGGGGACGTTCGGGCAATGACAGTCTTACTTAACAACCTGAAGGTCAGCCGGGTTCCGAGCGGTCCGGCGCGTCCGGAACAACCTGGGGGCGGGCGCGCCGACCGAGGAATGACAGCGCGGCTGCCGAGACAGCCAGGACAGCAAAAAGTGCCACGGCCATCCGGAAGCCAAGTCCGGACACCGCCGGCGCTTCGGCACTCGCGCCCAAGGCGTTCGCGAGGGAGTACGCGGCGGCGCCCAAGGCCACACCGAGGGAGGTTCCGATCCCTCTGGTCATGTTCAACACGCCGCTGACCATCCCGGCTTGATGGTCGTGTCCGGCCGCTGCGACGGACGCGTTGTTGGCCGGGGTGAACAGGCCTAGGCCCAGCCCCATGGCCGCCAGGGCGCCTGCCGTGACCCACAAATCATGGGAGGAAAAAACCAGCAAGGCCAGCGCAGCCGCGACCAGCCCCATGCCGGCCGATGCCGGCAAACGGGCGCCGAGCCGGTCCGCCAGCAGGCCGGCAACGGGTGCAACGAGCCCCAGCGCGACCGGGAGGACCGTCAGTATCAGTCCTGCCTGGGCCGGAGGAAGGAAATACTCCGATTCCAGGTGCAACGGTGTGACGAAAAGTACTCCGAAAAGCACGAGATAACCCAGCAGACCCGTGGTGACGCCCCGGGTGAAGGTCCCGGAACTGAACAGCGAAAGGTCCACCAAGGGGTGTTTCGCCCGGCGCTCCCGCAGGACGAAGACGACGAAAAGAATCAATGCGGCCGCCAGTAGTCCAAGGACGGTGAGGTTGCCGAAGCCGAGCCTGGACGCCTCTGACAAAGCCAGGAGCAGGGTGCCGACGGCGGGCATCAGGGCCAGGAGCCCCGGCCAGTCCAGTCGGGCGCGGGGGGCCTTGACATGGGTGCGCGGGAGCAGGAACCAGCCCAGCAGCAAGCCGATAATCCCCGCGGGGATGTTGACGAAGAAAACCCAACGCCACCCGCCCAGACCGATGAGGAGACCGCCCACCGAAGGGCCCATGGCCAGGCCGATGGCCTGCGCGGCGCCTTGGAGGCCGATGGCCTTGCCGAGTTTGCCTACGGGCATGCTCGTCCGGATCAGGGCAACACTATTGGCCTGCAGCATGGCCGCACCGACCGCCTGGACGGCCCTGGCGACCAGGAGCCAGGTGATGTCGGGGGCAAGCGCGCACCCCAGGGACGCGAGGGTGAACAGGCCGAACCCATAGGTGTAGAGCAGCTTCCGGCCGACCATGTCCGCCAGGCGGCCGACCGCGGAGATGCTTCCCACCAGCACCAGCAGATAGATCAACGCCACCCACTCCACCTGGGCGAGGGAGGCGTTCATGTCAGACCTGATGCTCGGCACAGCCAAGGTCACTATGCTGGCATCCAGCTGGCCCATGAAGGCACCGATACACACCGTTGCCACCACCAGCCACGGGGCACCGGGCCGTCGCCGGATCCAGTCCGGCCTCGCCGGTTCCCGCCACAGCTTTCCCCACCCGGTGGGTGAGGCTGTGGCATGCGGGGCCGCGCCTGAAGAAAGTTGTTCGGTCACAGAACTATTCTATAGGGGGACTATCGGGCTAGGCTAATGCCTCCGGCCGGGTGCTACTTCAACACGTTGAAGGTGAGCTCCACGGCGCTGAGGAACAGGGCCAGGATCGACATCCCCAAGCCGGAAACCAGGAGGAGGCCTGGATGGGCCAATCCAACCACGACACGCCTTAACCCTGGTTGCGTGCGCAGGAACTTCTTAGGCACGCGCGACCGCGCAGGGTCTTGCCGCCAGCCACGCAAGCGGCGCAGGAACCAGGCACAACGGATAATGAAAGCCATCCAGAGTACGGAAATCACCAATGGGACTGCTGCCACCAGCAGGTTGAAGCCAAGGGCCGTGACTTCCCGTTCCGAATCGCCTGCCGCTGCCTGGACTGTGGTGGATATCGATGCGCTCATCACTACGGAGATACCCCACACGAGGAAAGCCGTTACCAGGGCGAGGAAGCGCACGAAAAAGTGACCGAGGACGGATTCGGTGTGGGGTTTGAGGTGTCGCCGTGGCGTAGCGTTCAGCACCACGAGCGTCGCCAGGAGAGTGGGGAGTGCAGCCATGCCGACGAGCAGGTACCAACTCCAACCGGCCAGGTCCAGGAATTCGTCGAGGACGATCAACAGTCCCCAAAAAGCGACCCAAGCCCAGCCCGCGTAGAGCGGGTGGCGAACCAACCAATCCGGCAACCGCGACGGCGCCCCGCCGGCGTGACCGTCACCCCCGTCCACGCTCATGGGCCCACTGTAGCAAGGAGGACCACGCCGGAGCCGATCACCGCACTTGGTGACCGGCCCGGCGTCGTCCTTGCGGACCGTCCCGGCCGTAGTCTTGATGCATGACAGCCGCCGCCGTGACTCTTTGCTTTCTCCTCCGCGAGGTCGACGGGAGCCGGGAGGTCTTGCTGGGGCGCAAGCGGACGGGCTTCGGGCGCGGCAAGGTGGTCGGCATCGGCGGCCACCTCGAGGCCGGCGAGACGGCTGCCGAGGCTGTCTGCCGGGAAGTAGATGAAGAAGTCCACGTGATCGTCGCTCCAGAAGACCTGATCCCTGCGGGCACGGTGGACTTCGTATTCCCGTCCCGGCCGGAGTGGAACATGTTCACCACCGTGTTCCTTACGGAATCGTGGGTAGGGGAGCCGTCCGAAAGTGATGAGATCGTTCCGCAGTGGTACCCCGCGGAAGACCTGCCCGTCGCCCACATGTGGGCAGACGCCGAACATTGGCTTCCGGCGATGATGAACGGCCGCCGGATGGATGTTCGGGTGGTGCTGGCCGACGACAACGAGAGCGTCGCCGGCGTTTTCCATTCCGACTGGGCCGACGAAGCGGCAAGCGCCAGCGGTCCGGGCCGGAAGTGGGAACCCGGACTGTGATTGAACAGCCCTGTTAGTGCCCGACGGCGGGTGGTCGCCCTCCAAGGTAACCACCCGCCGTCGGGCGTTCAGTAAGTTACGGTTCAGTAAGTTACGGCAGGTGCCGTTCGTCCACTCCGTTGTATTCGCTGAGTGGCCGGATCAGGGAGTTCGATCCCAATTGCTCCATCACGTGCGCGGTCCATCCGGTGATGCGGCTGGCCACGAACAGGGGAGTGAACGTCGGAGTGTCGAATCCCATGAGGTGGTACGTGGGTCCGGCGGGGTAGTCGAGGTTCGGCTTGATGGCCTTTGCTTCGTCCATCGCTTGTTCCAGGCCGTTGTAGAGGCCAAGGATCTCGGGCCGGCCAAAGTGGGCAATCATTTTGTCCAGCGCCGCTTTCATGGTGGGCACGCGAGAATCCCCGTGCTTGTAGACCCGGTGGCCGAAGCCCATGACCTTCTTCTTCTGCGCCAAGGCCTGCTCCATCCACGTTTTCGCGCGGGCGGCGGCGTCCTCCAAGGATTCCTCGGTACGGATGCCGATTTCCTCGAAGGTGTGCATGACGGCTTCGTTGGCGCCACCGTGCAACGGACCCTTGAGGGCGCCGATCGCTGCGGTGACCGCGGAGTGGAGGTCCGACAAGGTGGATGTCACCACGCGGGCCGTGAAAGTGGAGGCGTTGAACGAGTGCTCGGCGTAAAGGATCATCGAGACGTTGAATGCTTTGACCACTTCTTCGACCGGATCTTCGCCGAATGTCATCCACAGGAAGTTCGCCGAGTAGCCCAAATCATCGCGTGGTGCCACCGGTTCGATCGCTTCCCCGTCGGCGCGACGGCGGCGCTGGTCGTATGCGACGACGGCCGGCATCGCTGCCCACAGGTCGATCGCCTTTTTCATGTTCGCCTCAGGCGTGGAGACTTCGGCGAGTTCATGCCGGGCGCCGAGTACCGACGCTGCCGTGCGGCAAACGTCCATCGGGTGGGCCGTGGTAGGCAGCGCGTCAATGACTGTTTTCACCACCGGATCAAGTGCGCGGCCCGCGCGCTCGCGGGCGGTGAACTCTGCCAGTTCTTCCTTCGTGGGCAACTCGCCGTTCCACAACAGGTAGGCGACTTCCTCGAAACTGCACTTTGCGGCGAGTTCCTGCACGGGGTAGCCGCGGTACAGCAAGGAATTGGTGTCCGGGTTGACCTTCGAGATCGCGGTGTAGTCAACCACCACGCCGGCCAAGCCCTTCTTGATCTCAACAGCTGCCATCCTGTCCTCCTTCGTTCATAGGCAAGCATTTCGGTGTGGCCGAATCGCTTGCATTCCCCTTGTAGATCCAGTTACCGGCCGAGTCCAGGAATCTGGAAGTTGAAAACGCTGGTGTCGAAGCGGTTGTAGGCCTCGTAGTCGACGAGGTCGTAAAGTCGCGCACGGGTGAGCATGTTCCCCACCTGCGATTCCTGCGTTCCTGTGGCATCGATCGTTTCCAGCGTACGCTCTGCAGCCCCCATGGCAATGCGGAGCAGCGTGACCGGGTAGATCACGATGTTCACGCCGGTGTCCTGGAGCTGTTGGGCGGTGAACAGTTCGCTTTTGCCGAACTCGGTCATGTTGGCCAGGATCGGTACGTCTACTGCAGCACGGATGGCTTGGAACTCGCTGAGATCTTTCATGGCTTCGGGGAAGATCGCGTCCGCGCCGGCATCCACGAGGGCTTTGGCCCGGTCTTGCGCGGCTTCCAAGCCGTCGACGGCGCGGATGTCGGTGCGGGCCATGATGAGGAAGTTCTTATCGCGCCGGGCGTCTGCGGCGGCACGGATCCGTTTGGTCGCGGTGTCGGTGTCCACGACGTTCTTGCCGTCGAGGTGTCCGCAGCGCTTCGGGTTGAACTGGTCCTCGATGTGGCAGCCGGCCAGGCCCGCGTTTTCCAGTTCCTGGATGGTGCGGGCTACGTTCATGGGCTCGCCGAATCCGGTATCGGCGTCCACGATGCACGGCAGTTCGGTCATGCGCGCGATTTGCCCGGCCCGGGTGGCGACTTCCGTCAGCGTGGTCAGGCCGATGTCCGGCAGGCCGAGGTCGTTGGCGAGGACCGCGCCGGAAATGTAGACGCCGGGGAAGCCTTTTTCCTCGATCAGCCTCGCCGAGAGCGGGTTGAACGCCCCCGGAAATTGCTGGATGGTGCCGGAACTCAGCAGTTCCCGCAGGCGCAGGCGTTTCTGTTCCGGAGTGGTGGCGGAATACAGCATGTCAGAACAGTCCCTTCGGGGCGTTGTTCAGGTCGATGACGCCCGGGGCGGCCTGGATGTTCAACTGGTCCAGTTCTCCGGGGCCGAGTTCGGGGAGGCGTTCGACGGCGGCCAGGAACCTGTTGATTTCGGCCTCCTCGACCAAACCGGCAGCAAGGGCGCGGAACTTGTGCACGTACTGTTCGCGGGCGAAGGGCCGGGCACCGAGCGGGTGCGCGTCGGCGACGGCGATCTCATCGGTGATGACCGTGCCGTCCGTGAGGGTGATTTCCACGGAACCGCCGAAGGCCTTCTCCGCGATGTCCAGGGAATGGTAGCGGCGGGTCCACTCAGGGTCCTCGACCGTGGTCACCTTGTGCCAGAGTTCCACGGTGTCCGGGCGTGCGGCGCGCTGCGGGGCGTAGGAATCCACGTGGTGCCAGGCGCCGTCCTGCAGCGCGACGGTGAAGATGTAGGGGATGGAGTGGTCCAGGGTTTCCCGGGACGCGGTCGGGGAGTATTTTTGCGGATCGTTGGCTCCCGAGCCGATGACGTAATGCGTGTGGTGGCTGGTCTTGATGACCACCGAGGCGACGTTGGCGGGGTCGGTGGTTTCCGGGTGCTCGCGGTGCAGCTTGCGGGCGAGGTCGATCCAGGCCTGGGCCTGGTACTCGGCCGAGTGTTCCTTGGTGTACGTGTCCAGGATCGCGCGCTTGGCTTCGCCTTCCTCCGGCAACGGGACTTCGTAGGAGGCCTCCGGTCCGTCGAGCATCCACGCAATCACGCCGTCTTCGCCTTCGTAGATCGGCACCGGGGAGGTCTGCCCGCGCATGGCCCGGTCAACCGCTTCCACGGCCATCTTGCCCGCGAAGGCGGGGGCATGGGCCTTCCAGGTGGAAATCTCGCCCTTGCGCGATTGGCGGGTGGCCGTCGTGGTGTGCAACGCCTGGCCCACGGACTGGAAGATCGTCTCCACGTCCAGACCCAGGAGCGTACCGATCCCGGCGGCGGCGGAAGGGCCGAGGTGGGCCACGTGGTCGATCTTGTGCTTGTGCAGGCAAATGGCCTTCACCAGGTCCACCTGGATCTCGTACCCGGTGGCGATGGCCCTGACCAGGTCCGCCCCGGACGCGCCGACGTGCTGAGCGACGGCCAGGACCGGGGGGATGTTGTCTCCCGGGTGCGAATAGTCCGCGGCCAGGAAGGTGTCGTGATAGTCCAGTTCACGCACGGCGACTCCGTTGGCCCATGCGGCCCACTCCGGGGACACGCGCTCAGCGATGCCGAAGACATGGGCGCCCTTGCCGTTGGAGCTGGGGGCGTGCGTCAGGGCCTGCGCGCGGGCAGCCACGATCGGAGCACGGTTCAACGAAGCAATGGCCACCGAAGCGTTATCGATGATCCGGTTGATCACCATCTCCACCACCTCCGGCGACACCGCCACCGGGTCCGCGGCGACCACCGCGATCTTGTGCGCCAACTGCCCCTCACGGGCAAGGTTCTCTTCGCTCTTGTAAACACGGACGTGATGGTTCTTCACCATGGTGCTCCTTTTAGTGAGGCGTGTGGGTGGCTTTGAGGTGGGAAAGGCTGCGGTAGAGATGGAGGATGGTGGCTGCTTCGGCGAGCTTCGGCTTGCCCGAGGCGATGGCTTCGGCGATGGCGGCATGTTCCGCGGCCGCGGCATGGAGGCGTCCCGCGTCGTCAGCCGCGAGCCGGCGGACCCGAACCAGGTGCACGCGCAGGCTCCGCATGGCTTGGGCGAGGTAGGAATTGGAGATTGCTTCGTCGATCGCGTCGTCGAGCCGGCCGACCAACGCGTAGTAGTCACGGCGGGAGGGATCGCCGTCGTTGAGCATGGCGGGCGCGTCCAGGAGTTCGGCGTGGAGGTGCTCGAAAATGCCGTGCTCGCCGCGTTCGGCCGCGAGGGCGGCCGCCTTGCCTTCCAAGGTTTCGCGCAATTCAAAAAGTTCGTCGATGTCCTCGAGGGAGATATCGGTGACGACGACGCCGCGGCCTCCTGCCGCCGTCGTCAGCCCTTCCGCGCTGAGCCGGCTCAGCGCCTCCCGGACCGGGGTGCGGGACACGCCCAGGCGCTCGGATTGTTCCACTTCGGCGAGGACCGTTCCGGGCGCCAGGCGCCACTCGATGATGTCTTCACGCAGGGCCGCGTAGGCCTTGTCACTGGCGCGCATGGATCCTCCCTTCACGATCAGTGTATACATTGCCTGATCATAAGGCGAGGATTTGGAGCTAAATCCGAAAATTCAGTCCCGCAATGTATACACGCATTAGATGGGGCTGATCACTGGCTCCGGTTCCACCGGTACTCATTCTCCGGACGGCCGGGGGTCCCGTACCTGGCGCTCCGTGTCACCAATCCCGCGTCGACGAGGTACTCAAGATAGCGACGGGCCGTAACCCTGGACATTCCGAGGGCTTCTGTCGCCTCGCTCGCGGACACCGCTCGCCCAAGTCCGGCCAGGAAGTCCTTCACGGACTCGAGGCTGTGGGAAGAAAGGCCCTTGGGCAAGGGAAGTTCCGTCGGTGCGCGGAGGCTTGCGAACGCCTGGTCCACGTCGCTTTGCGACGCACCGCCTGCGCTGGATCCCGACGTCGGCGCCGCGAGCTGTTCGCGGAACGCGCGGTAGCTCGCAAGCTTGTCCGCAAAGGTCGAGAACGTGAAGGGCTTGATCAAGTACTGGACGACGCCGATGGACACTGCGCCGCGGACGATGGCTACTTCGCGCACGGCGGTGATGGCAATGATGTCGGCGAGCAGCCCTGCCGCGCGCATGCGCCGGGCGACGTCCAGCCCGTGGAGGTCCGGCAGGTTCATGTCAAGCAGGACGAGGTCCACCGGCTGCCCCGCGGCGGCAAATTCACCCAGGAGGCGCAATGCCGACTGGCCGTCGGGGGCGGTTCCGGCAACCGTGAAGCCGTCGATCCTGCCCACGTAGACGCCATGGGCTTCTGCCACGATGGGTTCGTCCTCAACAATGAGGACACGGATTTCGGTCAATTGGCTTCTTTCCTGGAGTCCGGTCCGGGCAGCACCACGCGGAACTGCGCACCGCCCAGTCCGCTCGTGGTTTCGCTGATGGACAGCGTACCGCCCAAGCGCTGGACGGCCTGCCGTACCAAGGCGAGCCCCACCCCGCGGGAAGGGCTTCCTGGCCCGCCGTCCTGCCGGATTCCAGCCGCCTTGGTGCTGTATCCGTACTGCCAGATGTCTTTCACGATGTCCGGGTCGATGCCCTCGCCCGAATCGACGACCGTGAAAGTGGTTCCCCCGGGACCGGATTCGATTCCCAACTCGACCTTGCGCGGAGGGGGAGCGGCAGCGGCGGCGTCGAGCGCGTTGTCCAGGAGGTTGCCGAGGATGGTCACCACGTCCTGGACAGCCAAGCCATCGAATCCGTCGCCTCCCGATATGGTGACCTCGAGTTCGGCTCCCCGTTCATGGGCCTCGGCCGACTTTCCCATGATGAGCGCGCTGAGGACAGGTTCGTCCACGGAAGCAAGCAGGTGGTCGGTCAGCTGCTGGCTCAGTTCAAGGTCCTTCGTGGCGAATTCAAGCGCATGGTCGGTTTTGCCTAGTTCCATGAGGGAAACGATGGTGTGGAGCCGGTTGGCGTGCTCATGCGTCTGTGCGCGCAGGGCGTCGGAAAGGGTCTTCATGGTTTCCAATTCGCTGCCCAGGGATTCGATTTCGGTCCGGTCGCGAAGCGTAGCGACGGTTCCGAAAACAGCGGGACGTTGCCGCCCCCGCCTTCCTGGCGGACCCACCGCGGGCGCTTGGTTCACCACCAGGATCCGGGAACCGCGGAGGTGGATTTCATCGAGCGCCGTCCGTCCGGACGCAAAGAGTTCCTGCAGGCTGGCGTCCAGGGGAAGCTCCGAAAGGCGCGGTGTATTCGAACTGCCCGGGTCGACGTCGGCCTTTTCCAAGCCAAGCAGCTCCGCGGCTTGGTCGTTGTACATGACCACCCTGCCCCCGGTATCGATCAGGACTACGCCTTCACGGACCGAGTGGAGGACCGATTCGTAGTAGGCGAACAATTGCGCCAATTGTTCCGGTCCCCAGCCCCTCGTGACCGCCCGGAGGTACCGGCCCAGAAGCCACGAAGCCAGGGAGCCGCCTGTCAGCAGCACCAGGGAGATCGCGATGATCGGTCCGAGGCGGGCGGACACGGCGATGTCCACTGTACGCACGGTGACTCCCGCGGCCACGAGGGCCTTGACCTTTCCCGAAGAATCCTCGACGGGAACGATGGTGCGCACGGACGGCCCGAGTGTCCCGGCGACAACTTCCGTGAACGTCTGCCCATGCAGGGCCGGTTCGATTGTGCCGATGTACGGCTTGCCGATTTCGTCGGGATTTGCGTGCGTCCAGCGTGTCCGGTCAGGCGCCATGATGGTGATGAAGTCCGTGTGGGCGTTGGTCATGACCACTTGGGCGTACGGCTGCAAAGTCGCGGAAGGATTGGGCGTGGCCGCGGCCTGGAGTACCAAGGGATTCGCTGCGATCGCGGCGGCGACAGCCTCCATTCGCTGGCCGGCGTCGCTGTAGGCGCGGTCGCGGGAGTCGATGAACGCCGCAGTTCCCACCACCGCGGTCAACGCGAGCACAAACAGCAGATTACCCACGAAAAGTCTCCGGGCAATGCTCCAACGCCTGATCACGCGATTCTCCTCCCGATCAATCCTGCGACCAATATGACCGCAACAGTGATATATGTCACCCCGCGGCCAATGATGGATATCACAGCAGAGCGGCGCAGGGACAAATTGCAGGAACCACGGCGCTTTCCAGAGTATCTAAAAGGAGCAATGCCATGACCTCTCAAAGAGGAGAGACTGTACCCGCGAAGGCCGGGCGCAAAGGGCTGGACAAGTCGCACTACCTCTACATCGCCGTCATCGCGGCTGTTGTCTTGGGCGCCGTCGTCGGCCTGCTGTTCCCCGAGGTCGGCAAGAACCTCAAACCACTCGGAGACGGCTTCGTCAAGCTCATCAAGATGATGATCGCCCCCGTCATTTTCTGCACCATCGTCCTTGGCATCGGTTCCATCGCGAAGGCCGCTACCGTGGGCAAGGTGGGCGGACTCGCTCTCATCTACTTCATGGTGATGTCCACCTTCGCCCTTGCCATCGGCCTCGTGGTGGGCAACCTCATCCATCCCGGCGAAGGCCTCAAGCTGGCGCCCTACAATCCCAATGCGACGGCTGCCACCAACAGCACCGTGGACTTCCTGTTGGGAATTATCCCCGGCGACATCCCCGTCCTGCCGACGCTCCTCACCGCCATCCTCGTTGGTTTCGCGCTGCAGCGCATGGGCGCCCAGGGGCAGTCGATCCTCAAGGCCATCCAGCACGGCCAGGCCGTGGTTTTCCGCATCCTCATCATGATCATGTGGCTTGCCCCGGTGGGCGCGTTCGGTGCGATCGCCGCAGTGGTGGGCGCGACCGGTGCCAAAGCCATCATCAGCATGTTCACCTTGATGATCGCCTTCTACATCACCTGCGCGCTGTTCATCATCGTTGTCCTAGGCACCCTGCTTCGGATCGTCGCCGGCGTCAGCATCTTCGGGCTGATGAAGTACCTGGCCCGCGAGTACCTGCTTATCTTCTCCACGTCCTCCTCGGAGGCAGCGCTGCCTAGGCTCATCGCGAAGATGGAGCACCTGGGCGTGTCCAAGCCGGTTGTCGGTGTAACAGTTCCCACTGGCTACTCCTTCAACCTGGACGGAACCGCGATCTACCTGACCATGGCTTCCCTCTTCGTTGCCAATGCCATGGGCATCCCGCTGGACCTGGGCGCACAGGTTTCGCTCCTTGTCTTCATGATCATCGCTTCGAAAGGCGCAGCCGGCGTGACCGGTGCAGGCCTTGCCACCCTCGCAGCCGGCCTGCAGGCCCACCGTCCCGAATTGCTTGGCGGGGTCGGCATGATCGTGGGCATCGACCGTTTCATGTCGGAGGCCCGCGCCCTGACCAACTTCACCGGAAACGCAGTGGCCACCGTCCTGATCGGCACCTGGGTCAAGGAAATCGACCGCGACCAGGTCAACAGCGTGCTGTCCGGAGCGAAGCCGTTCGATGAACTGACCATGACGAGCGACCACGGCAAGGTCGAAGTGAAGGAACCCGTCGCCGTGTAAACGGCCTCGTAAGCAGCCTCGTAGACAGCAAGGAATCCAGCCAAGGCGGAGCCCCCAACAGGGTTCCGCCTTGGCTGTTTTGCCGTGCACCGCCGCCCAACCTTCTACCTCAGCTAGAAGGTAAAGGCTCAAATTGCGGGCAATGTCAAGTTCCGTGGAATGCCGTGTCGGGCGCTGTAGCCTAGGTGGGGAGCAGTGCATTGCTGGAGCCAGCCGCAGTAAAAAACCGTCGTGGAGAGAGTGGATAAATACGTGAGCAGCGAACGGGGAACAACTACGCTCGAGGGCACGGATTTCAATCTGGAAGACGCCGTCATGGGGCCCACAGGCCGCCCGCACCGCGACTTCCCTGAACCCGCGCCGCTGGCCTCCCACGGGCCGGCCCGGGTCATCGCCATGGTCAACCAAAAGGGCGGCGTCGGCAAGACAACGTCCACCATCAACCTTGCCGCTGCTCTCGCCGAGTATGGGCGCCGCATCCTCCTCGTCGACTTCGACCCGCAAGGAGCGCTTTCGGCAGGGCTCGGGGCCAACCCGCATGAACTCGACCTCACCGTCTACAACGTCCTGATGGACCGCAAAGTGGACATCCGCGATGCCATCCAGCAGACCGGCGTCGAAGGCGTGGACCTCCTGCCGGCAAACATCGACCTCTCGGCTGCCGAAGTCCAGCTCGTCAACGAGGTAGCGCGCGAGCAAGTGCTCGACCGTGCCCTGAAGAGCGTCGAGGACGAATACGACGTCGTCCTCATCGATTGCCAGCCATCGCTTGGCCTACTGACCGTCAACGCCCTGACGGCAGCACACGGCGTCATCATCCCGCTCATCTGCGAGTTCTTCGCGCTTCGTGCGGTGGCCCTCCTGGTGGAAACGATCGAAAAGGTCCAGGACCGGCTCAATCCACGCCTCCAGGTGGACGGTGTGCTCGCCACCATGTACGACGCCCGGACCCTGCACAGCCGCGAAGTCATCTCGCGCCTGGTGGAAGCCTTCGGCGACAAAGTCTTCGAGACCGTCATCAAGCGCTCCATCAAGTTCGCCGACGCCACCGTTGCAGCCGAGCCGATTACCAGTTACGCCGGAAACCACATCGGCGCAGACGCTTACCGTCGATTGGCGAAGGAACTGATTTCGCGCGGCGGCGCACCCTAGCGAGCGTGGCAGAGTACGCACCGCAAGCTATTGCTGCCCCCGTAGGTGACGCACCGCCGTCGTTCTCCTCCCCGGACGGAGCGGACGACGGCGGTGCCTCGCCGGCCGCACGGAAGGGCGGCTTTGAGGTCCGGTTGACGAACTTCACCGGACCGTTCGACCTCTTGCTCGGCCTGATATCCAAGCACAAGCTCGATATCACGGAAGTCGCGCTCGCCACTGTCACGGATGAATTCATCAAGTACATCCGGCGCCTCCAGGAATTGGGAGAAGGCTGGGCGCTCGACGAAGCGAGTGAGTTCCTGGTGATTGCGGCGACGCTTTTGGACCTGAAAGCGGCCAGGCTCCTCCCGGCCGGGGAGGTCGAGGACGACGAGGACATCGCGTTGTTGGAGGCCAGGGACCTCCTTTTCGCCAGGCTGTTGCAATACAAGGCGTTCAAGCAAGTTGCCGCCATCTTCTCCGGCACGCTGGAAAACGAAGCCCGCCGCTTCCCTCGGCAAGTGGCGCTCGAAGGCCACTTCGCTGCCTTGCTGCCGGAACTGATCTGGCGCCATTCGCCGGAACAATTCGCTGCTCTGGCGGCCAAAGCACTCGCGCCGAAGGAGAAGGAAGCGCCTCCGGAAGTCGGCCTTGACCACCTGCACGGCACGCCCGTCAGCGTGAAGGAACAGGCAGAGATCCTCGGGAACCGGTTGCGGCAAGGAGAGCCGCTGTCCTTCCGCGTGCTGGTTGCCGACGCCGAGTCGACCCTGGTTGTGGTGGTGCGGTTCCTGGCGTTGCTGGAGCTGTTCCGCGATCGTGTAGTGGCGTTCGAGCAATCCGGCCCGCTCGCGGACCTCACGATCCGCTGGACCGGGCGTCCGGACGGTTGGAGCAGCGACAACGTGAGCGACGAGTACGATTCGGTGCCCGTAGACGACGGGGACAAGCCGGAGACGATCGACAACGAAGGGGAGGGCTTGTGAGCGAGCAGGAAACCCACGCGGACGGCCTTGCCGACCTTGAAGCGCTCCCCGGCGGAGCCCGGGCCGCCCTGGAAGCAGTCCTGATGGTCATCGACGAGCCGGCCACGACGGAAGAATTGGCGGCGGGACTCAACGTCACGGTCGCCGTCGTCGAGCGATTGCTCAGGGGACTCCAGCAAGAGTACAACGGCTATACTGGTATAGCCCCGGGCAGGGATGCTGAAGACTCGCAAGGCGGATCCACCGCCTCCGCAAGTGCCAGCGCTGAACCCCGGGGTTTTGAGTTGCGGAACGTTGCCGGAGGGTGGCGGATCTACTCGCGGCCGGAATTTTCCGACGTCGTGGGCAGGTTCGTCCTTGAAGGACAGACCGCCCGGCTGACGCAGGCAGCCCTTGAGACCATGGCCGTCATCGCATATCGGCAGCCGGTTTCGAGGGCAAGGGTGTCGGCCATCCGCGGTGTCAACGTGGATTCGGTGGTCCGGACCCTTACCCAACGGGGGTTGATCGAGGACTCGGGTACAGATCCCGAGTCCGGGGCGGTCCTTTACCGGACCACATCTTTCTTCCTTGAACGGATGGGCATCCGATCGCTCGCCGAGTTGCCTCAATTGTCTCCACACCTTCCCGGGTTGGAGGGGATCGAGGAGTTCCTCGACGCCGATCGCATTTAGTCGGGGGCGAAAGTCACCGGACATGGCAACGCAAGCAACGGGTTTGAATACGCACGGGCAGATTGTCTGCCCGGCTGGCTACTGTTGGAATGAACAGGCCGGCCACAATAACAAAAGGACGGGTCATGACACAGGCGGGACGCCAGGGTTCACCACGTAACGGTTCGGGACGAAACGGTGCCGGACGCGCAGGAGGCAGCGGATTCGGCGGCAGCCGCGGGGGCGCGGGGCGGTCCGGCGGAGCCGGTCGGTCCGGTGGAGCGTCCGGAAGCGGCAAGCGTAACTTTCCAACAGGTGGAGACCGCCCCTTCAAGCCGTCCCGTCCGCGCGAAGAGCGGCCTTTCGATCCTGACAACCCCACGACGGCGGCAGGCAACGAGCGTCGGCAAAGCACCAGTGGCGCGAAGGCCCCGCGCAAGCCGGGCTCCAACAAGCCTGGTTTCGGCAAGGCTCCCGGCACCCCTGGCGCCTTGAAGCCCAAGGCCGGTAACAAGCAGTACGCCACACGGGCCTTCGGGAACGAACGATTCGGCCAAAACCTCGGCCCCGTCCGCAAGCCTCGAGGCCGCCGCGGCGAAGTAGCCCAGTCGGCCCAGCACGACGCCGACGGCGTTCGCCTGCAGAAGGTCATGGCACAAGCCGGCGTGGCATCGCGCCGTGTGTGCGAGGAAATGATCGAGGAAGGCCGCGTCGAGGTCAACGGCCAAATCACCATCGAACTCGGCATGCGCGTGGACCCCGCCACCGCGGTGATCCATGTGGATGGCATCCGCATCCAGCTCGACGACACCATGCTTTACATGGTGTTCAACAAGCCCAAGGGCGTGGTCTCCACGATGGAAGATCCCGAAGGCCGTCCGTGCATCAGCGATTTCCTCAAGACCGCGAAGAACAAGGGCGAGCGGCTTTTCCACGTCGGCCGCCTCGACGTCGCCACTGAAGGCCTGCTTTTGCTGACCAACGACGGCGAACTTGCCAACCGCTTGACGCACCCTTCGTATGAGGTGCCCAAGACGTACCTGGTCCAGGTCCGCGGACCGTTCCCGCAGGGCGTCGGCGCGAAGCTCAAGGAAGGCGTCGAACTCGAGGACGGCATTGCGTCGGTCGACTCCTTCCGGCTCGTCGATTCCACCCCGGGCCACGTGCTGATCGAGGTTGTGCTGCACTCCGGAAAGAACCGCATTGTCCGCCGTATGTTCGACGCCGTCGGGTTCCCCGTCCTGCGGCTCGTGCGCGTCAAGGTTGGTCCCATTGGCCTGGGCGACCAGCGCCAGGGCAGCATCCGCAACCTCGGCAAGCAGGAAGTCGGGCACCTCCTGGCGTCCGTAGGACTGTAGGACATGTCGGCTTTCCGCTCGCACGGCCGGGGCCATCTTGATGGCCCGGTCGTGGTCTTCGGTACGGGCCTGCTCGGCGCGAGCATCGGCCTTGGACTGCGTGGCCGCGGCGTCTCCGTCTTCCTTTCGGACCCTTCGCCCACCAACCAGGCAGTCGCCGTCGACATTGGAGCCGGCAAGCCACTTGGTGAGCTGGACGGTCCGCCGCAGCTCGTGGTGGTGGGCGCGCCGCCGGACGTGACTGCCGACGTCGTTGAACGTGCCCTCACCGACTACCCGGATTCCGCAGTGGTGGACATCGCGAGTGTCAAGCAAGCCATACAGGATGATCTGCGGGGGCGGGGAGTGGACATGTCCCGCTACGTGGGGACGCACCCGATGGCCGGGCGTGAAAAGTCCGGCCCGGTTGCCGCGCGCGGTGAGCTGTTCACGTCGATGCCTTGGGTCCTGTGCCCCTCCGAGGAGACGAGTGCCGAGGCCCTTCAGGCCGCACGGTCCTTGGCAGGCGACCTCGGGGCCATCGTCTCGCAGTTCACCGCCGAGGAACACGATCAAGCCGTCGCCTTGGTTTCGCATCTACCCCAGGTGATGTCCTCGCTCCTGGCCAGCCGCCTGCAAGGAACTCCGCTCCATGCGCTGTCGCTGGCCGGCAACGGACTTCGCGATACCACCCGGATTGCCGCCAGCGATCCCACCCTGTGGGTGCAGATCCTCGGCAACAACGCGGCCAAGATGGTGGAGATCCTTCACGGGGTCCGTGAAGACCTCAACCGATTGATCGGCACCCTGGAGGAACCCACGGCTCCCGGAGCCCGTCTGGACCTTGCCCAGCTCATCAGCGAGGGAAATGCCGGGCAGGCCAGGATCCCCGGCAAGCATGGCGGACCCCCGCAGGCGTATTCGTGGCTTACTGTTCTGGTAGATGACCGGCCCGGCCAGATCGCCAGGCTGCTGACGGAGATCGGCGAGATCGGCGTCAACGTCGAAGACCTCCGCCTGGACCACTCGTCCGGGCAGAACGTGGGCATGGTGGAACTTTCCGTCATGCCGAACAAGCATGACCTTCTTGTTGAAGCCTTGACTGACCGTGGATGGCGGGTACTCCAGTAATGACACGTGACCTATTCGGCCCGGAAACCGTAGTTCGCCCGGGCAAGCCACTTGTGGTTGCCATCGACGGCCCGTCCGGCTCGGGCAAGTCGAGCGTCAGCAAGGAAGTCGCCCGGCGGTTAAAGCTCGCCTACCTGGATACGGGCGCAATGTACCGTGCCCTGACGTGGCACTGCCTCAAGACGGGCCTCGACCTGCAGGACGGTGCCGCCGTCGAACAGGCTTCGAAAGAGTTGGCCCTGGAATTGAGCACCAGCGCCAACGTCGAATACGTCGGCGTCGCAGGTGTGGACATCACTGAGGAAATCCGGGAACCGAGGATTTCTTCGGCCGTTAGCGCCGTTGCCACCACGCTGGGTGCCCGCAACGAGCTGATCCGGCGGCAGCGCCAGATCATCGATCAGCACCACCGGCGAATGGTGGTGGAAGGCCGGGACATCACCACCGTCGTCGTGCCCAACGCGGAAGTCCGGGTCCTCCTGACCGCGAGCGAAGAAGCCCGGATGCGCCGCCGTGGACTCCAGCTGGGTGGCACCCAGACGAAGGAGCAGTTGGCCGCCCAGGTCATCCACCGCGACGCGAAGGATTCCACGGTGGTGAACTTCACCCAAGCCGCTGATGGAGTCATCACCCTCGATTCCTCGGACCTGGACTTCGACGAGACCGTCGAAACGGCGTTGAGCATTGTGGGCAAGGTCATTTACGGTGACTGACGCCCGACTGCCGGCGCGGTGGACCATGTACTGGAGCCGGCCTGTGGGCTGGCTCCTTGACCATGCCGCGTACCGGACTGTCGTCACCGGTCGTTCCAACGTTCCCAAGTCCGGCCCGGTGATATTCGCGGGCAACCACATCAGCTACCTCGACGGCCCTGTGATGTTCGGTGCCGCCCCGCGGCCGATGCACGTCCTGGTCAAGAAGGAAATGTTCGCCGGTTTCCTTGGCCGCGTGCTTCGGGCTTCCGGGCAGTTGCCGATCGACAGGTCCGGGGACCGTGCGGCGCTCCAGCGCGCGAAGCAAGTGCTCGACGCCGGGCGTTGCGTGGGGATTCTTCCCGAAGGGACGCGGGGGAGCGGAGCCGCGGACAACATCAGCAACGGGGTCGCCTGGCTCGCGATGGCTTCGGGAGCGACGGTGATTCCCGTTGCCATCCTGGGGACGCGGACCGGCGACGAGCACCGGGACTCCATCCCGGAACTGAGGCGGCGCCTTCACGTCAGTTTCGGGGCACCCCTCAGCGTGAACCGCCAACACGGCGAGCCGGGGCGTGTTTCAATGGACAGGGCGGCGGCTGAGATCCGCGCAGCGCTGGCTGGACATATCCAGGAAGCCGTCAGGGCCACAGGTCGGCAGCTCCCCGGGGCGATTTCCGACCCCCTCGCGCCAACGCAGCCCCGCCACCAGGAAGTAGCCGGAATCCCGGCAGATCACCACTAAGGAAAGTGCAATGAGCGATACGACTCACAAGTCCGGCAACATCGAAGCCGGCGACGACTACACGCCCAGCGGCACCGACCAGGTGGCTGAAAACCTCGCCGCCCTGGACGACGACGAAGCCGAGCTCCGTGCCGCGTCCCTTCGCGCAGGCCTGGACGACTACGACCTCGATGAGGACGACGCCGCGCTGCTGAGCGGCCTCTACGACGACGAAGGGGAGGCCGGTCCACTCAAGCTCGATCCCGTCCTTGCGATCATCGGTCGCCCCAATGTCGGCAAGTCCACCCTCGTGAACCGTATCCTCGGACGCCGTGAGGCCGTCGTCGAGGACACGCCCGGCGTCACACGGGACCGCGTCATGTACTCGGCGCATTGGAATGGACGCAACTTCACCATCGTGGACACCGGCGGATGGGAACACGACGCCAAGGGGATCCACGCGCGCGTCGCCGATCAGGCCGAGATGGCCGTGGAACTCGCGGACGCCGTGCTATTCGTCGTTGATTCCGCGGTGGGCGCCACGGCAACGGACGAGCGCGTCATGAAGATGCTCCGCCGGTCCAAGAAGCCCGTCATCATGGTGGCCAACAAAGTCGACGACTTTGCGCAGGAAGCCGACTCGGCTGCGCTGTGGGGCCTCGGTTTCGGCGAGCCTTACCCGGTGTCAGCCCTCCACGGCCGCGGGGTCGCCGACCTCCTTGACCATGTCATGGACACCCTCCCCGAGTTCTCAGCGGTGGAAAGCGTCGAGCGCTCAGGCGGTCCCCGTCGCATTGCCTTGATCGGCCGGCCGAACGTCGGCAAGTCCTCCTTGCTGAACAAGCTGGCGGGCACCGAGCGCGTCGTCGTGGATACCCTTGCGGGCACTACGCGCGATCCAGTGGACGAATTCATCGAACTCGGTGGACGCACGTGGAGGTTTGTCGACACCGCCGGTATCCGCCGTCGCCAGCATATGGCCCAGGGCGCGGACTTCTACGCGTCCCTCCGCACGCAAGCCGCGCTCGAGAAAGCGGAGGTCGCCGTCGTTCTTCTTGCTGTCGACGAAGTCCTCAGCGAGCAGGACGTCCGTATCCTGCAGCTCGCCATCGAGTCAGGCCGTGCCCTCGTCCTTGCGTTCAACAAGTGGGACCTGCTCGACGACGAACGCCGCCGGTACCTCGAACGGGAAATCGAGCAGGACCTGGCCCACGTGGAGTGGGCGCCGCGCGTCAACATCTCTGCCAAGACCGGTTGGCACAAGGACCGACTGGTGCCTGCCCTCGACGTCGCCCTGGAAAGCTGGGACAAGCGCATTCCCACGGGACGCCTCAACGCGTTCCTTGGCGAACTCGTCGCCGCGCACCCGCACCCTGTCCGCGGCGGCAAACAGCCCCGCATCCTCTTCGGTACGCAGGCATCCAGCCGCCCGCCGAAGTTCGTGCTGTTCACCACGGGCTTCCTGGACCCTGGATACCGTCGATTCATCACGCGCAGGCTCCGCGAAACCTTCGGCTTCGACGGCACGCCCATCGAGGTCAGCATGCGTGTGCGTGAAAAGCGCGGCAAGAAGCGCTGAGTGAGACGCGCATCACAGGCGACACCCGCCATGATGGCATCGAGAGCCCCGAACATCGTGTAAGCTTTTTGAGGTGGTTCGGCCGGACTGCTTAGGTGAGAATCTAGGCGGAGAACGGCGGAACTGACGGGCTGTAGCGCAGCTTGGTAGCGCACTTGACTGGGGGTCAAGGGGTCGCAGGTTCAAATCCTGTCAGCCCGACCGATAAAAACCGCTCTAACACTGGGAAGTAGCCCGGTGTTGGGGCGGTTTTTCTTTTGCCCTCAGGCCGTAACCGGGGCTTGTGAGTGCAGTGTGTGTGCACCAGCCTTTTTTGCCGGCACCAACGCGGCGGCGTTCTCGGCTGCATTCCTGGATGCCGACCCGATCAGGTGCCCATAGATATCCGACGTAATACTGATCGAGCTGTGACCCAGACGCTTGGATACCACTGCGATATCCACCTCCGCGGCGATCA
>NZ_SMRU01000052.1 GCF_004354015.1 Arthrobacter terricola | reverse complement strand
AAATTCGCCCAACGCATGAACAAAGCCGGTGTCCCGTACGGCGGCATCGCAATCACCGCCGGCGTTTCCCTGCTCGGCGTGCCCCTGAACTACCTCGTGCCCTCCGACGCATTCGAAATCGTCCTGAACGTGGCCTCCGTGGGCATCATCGTCACCTGGGCCACGATCGTCCTGTGCCAGCTCCAGCTCAAACGCTGGGCCGACAAAGGCTGGCTGAAACGCCCGTCCTTCAGGATGTTCGGCGCCCCCTACACGGGCTACCTCTCGATCCTGTTCCTGGCAGGCGTCCTGGTCATGGTATTCATCGACTCCCCGCTCACCATGCTCGTCACAGCGATAGCCTGCGCCCTCATCGTGGCCGGCTGGTACGCCTGCCGCAAACAAATCCACGAACTCGCCGCAGCCCGCGACGGCTACACCGGAAGCTCCCCCGTCGTCGCGAACCCAACGCCTTTGAAATAAATACCCGCAGCTCACAAACAGCCCCGTCAACCAAAGAAAGCCCATGACAAAAGAGCCCCAGTCCACGCTGATCCCAACCGACGTCCCTCACGAAACCGGACAGTCCCCTGAACACAAGCTCCCCCGCTCCCGCCACGATTCCATCTCCTCGGCACCGGCCATGAAGTCCGCCGGGCATGTGATTGTTGATTCACTCGCAGCACATGGCGTGCAACGAACCTACGTGGTTCCCGGCGAGAGCTTCCTCGATGTCTTGGACGGACTGCACAACTCACAGATAGAAACCATCGTGTGCCGACACGAAGGCGGGGCCGCGTACATGGCCGAGGCTGAAGGCAAAATGAACCAGCTGCCCGGGGTGGCGATGGTCACCCGGGGCCCCGGCGCCGCCAACGCCCACGTGGGCCTCCACACTGCCTGGCAGGACTCGACTCCGATGATCCTGTTCGTGGGCCTGATTCCGTTCGCCCACCGGGACCGTGAAGCGTTCCAGGAGTTCGACATCAAGGCATGGTTCGATACGGGCGCCAAACGCGTCATGGTCCTGGACCACCCCGAGCGTGCATCCGAGATCGTGGCGGAGGCAATATTTGCCGCGATGAGTGGCCGGCCGGGGCCGGTGGTGGTGGGTCTGCCGGAGGACATCCTCCGGCAACCCGTGGATCCGGCCATCCACCCGGCCATCCCGGTGGCGACCGGCGGGATGGGCAGCGACGACGCCGAGGCCCTGAAAGCGGCCTTGGCCTCATCCAACAAACCGCTTTTCGTGACCGGCGGCAACGACTGGACCCCGTCCGCGGCTGAGCAACTCACTGACTGGCTCGAGCGGCACCATATTCCAGCCGCCGCGGAATGGCGAACCCAGGGAACGGTCCCTTTCGACTCCCCCTCCTATGTCGGTCCTATCGGGTACGGGCGCCCGCGTCCCACCTACGACCTGCTCGAGGAGACCGACCTCCTGGTTTTTGTCGGGACAGTCCCGGGCGACGTCATTACGGATGGATTCGTCTGCCGGCAGGACTGGACCAAGAAGAACTTCCTGGTCACGGTCGACCCTTCCCTGCGCGGGCGTTCGGGTCCTGTTTCGAGGCAAATCCTGGCGAAACCGGGGGCCTTCGTCCGCAGCTTGGCAGGAATCGAGCTGGAAGTAAAAGAGGAGTGGAAGGCGTGGACGGGCCGAATGAGGGCCGAACAAGAATCCTTTGCCGCGCTGCCCGCGCCAACTCCCGCTGACGGGCCGGCCAGGATGGATACCTTGATGGCGAACCTGGTCCCCAGGCTGACAGCGGACGCGCTGGTGACCTTCGGCGCCGGCGAGCACACCAACTGGGCCCACCGGTACTTCCCCACTCGCCGTTACGCCTCCATGATCAGCGCCCGGAACGGCTCGATGGGCTACTCCATCCCATCCGCCGTCGCGGCCTCACTCGCCGAACCCCGACGACGGGTGGTTACCATCGCGGGCGACGGCGAGTTCCTCATGAACGGCCAGGAGCTCGCCACCGCCGCCCAGTATGGTGCCACGCCGCTGGTCATCGTGATGGACAACCGCGAGTACGGCACCATCCGCACGCACCAGGAACGGCACTACCCCCGGCGCGTGTCCGGCACGCAACTGAAAAACCCGGACTTCGCCATGATGGCCACGGCTTTTGGCGGTTTCGGCATCACCGTCACCCAGGACAAGGATGTTCCGGCTGCATTGGACGCGGCCCTGGCCGCCATCGACAATGACCACGTCTTCGCCCTCATCCATCTTGTTGTCGAACAGCGGGTCATGGCCTACCAAGCAAGCGTCTGAGGGAAAGGGGACGACGGCTGCACTTCCCGACGTCGTCCCCGCAGACCGTGCGGTTCCCTGCAGGCAGCCGGTTGGGTTGCACCTGCTGCCAGCCTGACGGAGTCACAAGTCGTCGTGCCCGCCATGTAATGGCGGTTTCTCACTACCCCGATTGGCAGTTTCGAACCGCCGTCCTTGATTCCGCTGACGGGCAAACGCCAATTCAGGTTCTCGGGGCGAACCCGGTACGCCGAATTGAACATGCCGACGCCCTGGACCATGTGTTTGGCTACACCGTGGCCAACGATGTCACCGCGCGCGACTACATGGCCGATGGACACTGGACACGACCCAAAGGCTACGACACGTTCTGCCCCGTCGGGCCATGGATCGAAACACAGCTGGACACCGACGAGGTCATACTGCGCGGGATCCTGGACGGGGTCGAGGTACAACGGGGAACAACAGCCGGCATGGTCATGGACGTAGCCTCGTTGATCACTTACGCAACAGACATCTTCGCCCTTGAGCCCGGGGATCTGATCCTGACGGGCAGCCCTCCAGGACGGGCCACCCTCGCCCCCGGCCAAACGGTTCACGTTTCGGCGGACTGCGTCGGTGAGATGTCCAACCCGGTGCAACTGTACTGATGTCTGTCGTCGGAATGCGTTTTCTTTTCCACCCGGAGCAAATACCCCCTGAGCCGCTACTGACCATCAGACCAAACTACGAAGGACACAGGATGAACAATCCATCAAGCCCGGAAGACCGGCGTGCCTGGTCCGTGTCAAGGTAGGACGGGAGTCCGCCCTCCAGTATCGGCGAGCGGACTCTGGTTGGGCTCCGAGATTCTTAACGTCCGGTTGAAAGGCCGCCGACACAAAGTCTCTTTGCATGCTGTCGTTTGGGATTGCTGGACAGGGCAGTATTGCGGTGGCTCATTCAGACGCACCTGCCTCATCTGCATTCGATGATTCTGGTCGATCCTGGGTAGTTTCCATACATCAACCAGGTCAGGTAGCTGTAGTGCATTCCCGGGCGGTAGGCAGATGGTAGTGGGGTTGCGTAGAAGGGGACCCTCATGGGGAAGTTGGTTCGTTGGGCGACAGCGTATTTGGTCCCGTTGGATGCCGTAAACGTGCGGGAGCCGGTCACGGTGGAGTTGCGGAATGCGCTGCTCGCGGAGGACGACCTTGAGACTGAGCTTCCGCCTCCGCTTCCGGACTTCGAGCCTCCTGATTTGGATCCTCCGCCCGAGCTTGAACCACTACCCTTCCCTCCACCGCTGCCGCCGCCGGCTTTTGTGATGAGGGCTTGGCGTTCGCCGTCGAATGTCGCGGTTCCTCCGCTGTCGCCGGTGTAGGGCTTCCCGGTGTCGCCGCAGGGGTTCTGGTCGGTTTGTCCGTCGTCGCCCGAGCAGCCGGTCAGCAGGGTTGCGGCAAGTGCGAGGATCGCCAGCGTGGCTGCTGCTGGTTGCGTGTCCATGGGCTCCCTTTTCGAGGATGGTGCAATTTCAACGTGCAGATACGAGGTGCCGTCAATCGGTATTCTAATTCTCGGCGCAACGGCCGATGCGGGGTCGGGATACCCGCGGGCCTGATCGCAGGAGTCAGAAGTGCCAGGATTTTCGCCAGCTGCCCCGGCCGTGTGACCCGCATCGTAGGCGCTTCATCGGTGTCCATAGCCGGCCGACGTGACAGACTGGTGCCATGCTGCTCGACGTCCTCGTGAGGACCTTGGAAGCTGTCGCGGCCACCCGCTCCCGGCTCGCCAAGGTTAACGAACTTGCAGACCTGCTGCTTCGGCTCAACCCCGCGGAAATCCCGACGGCGGTCGGCCTGCTCACCGCTAAGCCTCGCCAAGGCCGAGTCGGGGTCGGCTGGATCGGCATCCGGGCCGCCAGGGGTGAATCCGCTCCTGAGCCTCATCTCACTATTGCCCACCTCGACGCCGCGTTGGACCAGCTGCAGGCGGCCGCAGGCGCTGGCTCGACTGTGGAACGCGCCGCCACCCTGCGGACTCTGATGGCAGAAGCCACCGAACGAGAACAGGCGTTCATCGCCGGCGTGCTGCTCGGAGAACTTCGCACCGGTGCACTCGAAGGCGTACTGACGGATGCGGTCGCCCGCGCCGCCGGCCGGCCCGTCGAGGCCGTACGCCGCGCAGCGATGCTTTCCGGCGATCTCGGCGAAACCGCCCTGCTGGCGATCACGGGTACCGCGGCCCAGCTTGACGCCGTCGGCCTCGTCGTCGGACGTCCCGTTCTGCCCATGCTCGCCGCAACCGCTGCCAGTGCCAGCGAGGCGCTGGAGGCGACCGGCGAAGCGTCGGTGGAATACAAGCTCGACGGCGCACGCATCCAGGTTCATCGTGCCGGCGCCGACGTGCACATCTACACACGCACGCTGGCCGAAGTGACCCACCGGCTGCCTGAAGTCGTGGAGATCGTGCGCGGATTGCCCGTGCGGGATGTGATCCTCGACGGCGAGACCGTGGCCCTCGACGAGGACGGCAGCCCCCGCCCGTTCCAGGAAACCATGTCTCGGTTCGGGGCGAACGCGGAGCGCACCATGCTGCTGCATCCATGGTTTTTCGACGTTCTGCACATCGACGGGCGCGACCTGCTCGACGAGCCGTTGTCCACACGTATCGACGTGCTCAAGCGCATCGCCCCCGCTCTGCGGATCCCGGGGAAAATCACCGCGGATCCGGCTGTTGCTGAAAGTGTGTCGCGCGATGCACTGACGGCCGGCCATGAGGGTGTGGTCGTGAAGGCGGTGAGCTCAGCCTACGCCGCCGGGCGGCGGGGATCGAACTGGATCAAGGTAAAGCCTGTGCTCACCTACGACCTGGTGGTGCTCGCCTGCGAATGGGGGTCAGGACGGCGCACCGGGCTGCTGTCGAACCTGCACCTCGGAGCCCTGGACACCGTGGGCGAGTTCGGCGAACCCGGCGGTTACGTGATGGTAGGCAAGACTTTCAAGGGCCTCACCGACGCTCTGCTGCAATGGCAGACCGAGAGGTTCCAGGAGCTGGAGGTGCGGCGTACCGCAGGAACGGTCTGGACCGAGCCGGTCACCGTGGTCGAGATCGCCATCGACGGCGTCCAACGCTCTCCCCGATATACCGGTGGAATCGCCCTGCGGTTCGCACGCGTCAAGCGCTACCGTGACGACAAGACGGCCGCGGAGGCCGACACCATCCAGACGTTGCGCGCCCTGCTCCCCAACCTGGAGGGCAGCAACGTATCGCCCCCGCCGTCGGGAAGAGACATCCCACTCCCGTAAAACTGATCGTTGGCGCTTTCCGTGCCAGCGACCAAGATGCTGAGTCCGGGCGATACCGGATCGGCGGGTGTCAGGCCGCCGGTTCTTCGACTTTCACGGCTGAGATTTCGAATTCAAGGGTGATCTTGTCCGAAATAAGGACCCCGCCGGAGTCAAGAGCCGCATTCCATGTGAGACCGAAGTCCTGCCGGTCAATCCGACGTGAGCCTTCAAAGCCCGCCCGGAGGTTACCCATGGGGTCACGTTCGACGCCGATGAAGTCCAGTGGGATGGCGATCTCCTTGGTGACTCCGCGGATGGTGACGTCGCCCCCAACCATGAAGTGGCCGTCGTCGACCTGGTCCACCCGGTTGCTGGAGAACGTGATCTGTGGAAACTGCGGTGCGTCAAAGAATTCGTTGGTACGCAGGTGCTGGTCACGGTCCTCATTGCGAGTGTCGATGCTGGCCACCTTGATGGTCATCCGTACCGACGACTGCTCAGGGTTTTCGGCATTGACGTGGATGGCGCCCTCAAAGTCGTTGAACGCCCCGCGCACTTTGGTCACCATTGCGTGGCGCGTTGAGAAACCGATGCGGGTGTGGGTGGGGTCAAAGCGCCACTCACCCGAATAGTCCGGCAAGATTTCAGCCATGGAGTGCCTCCTGTGCAGGCGTGCCAGCACACGGACTGTGCTGCGAAAAGGTCTAGCAACACTATCAGACCGGTAAACGGCGACATTAACTTTCATCCCATCCACAACACAGACTCGCCGGTGTTCTGCAGCATGACGTGTACACCGCGTGGACAATGTCCACACCATCTTTGGCCGGACAAATGCCCGCTAACCACACCCGGATCACAAGAAGCGAGCTTGCTGCGGGCATAGGACGGTCTCTCGTCCGCGGCGATTTACGATTGCGCAAAGAGCAGGGCGCCGCCGAAGAGCGCGTCGGTGGTCCTCCCCCGAATTCGTGTGCAGGCCCCTTTTGATTGCCATGAGACGGTGCGGGGCCTTGGAATGACGCGGAGAACCTCCGTGTTGGACATGGCCCAGACGAATGCGGGGTAAAAACGGAATGCCGGGCAAGGGTATGGACGGATCCGCCTCCGAGGCGGTGCTCGCCGTCGGGAAGTTCTTCACCAGCGCACGGAAACCACATCGATGGGCGGCTCGGACATCCGTCAGACCATCCAAAATTCAGCGTGGTGACCGCGGATCAACTCGTCGGGTTTCATGTGGTCGCATATTTCAAACGCCCGCGGGCCGCAGGGAATCTGCCGGGTTGGTAGGCTTGGCTGGAACAAACCTTCTGCTGGTTCGTGCAGCTCGCTGGAAGGGGCTCCCGGACCTTGCTGCGGCACATGGGAGCTGTTCCCCTTCTTCCTCCTTCATTGATTGTTCAAGCGCCCCGGTTTTCGCTCCGAAGGCACAACCTTCCCGCCGGTTCGCCAACGGAGACCACGCTCAAGATTCTCCGACCCCCACCGCATCCAGATGCATCATGGGTGCACCTAAAAACCGTCCTTGCGTCCTCGCAGTTCTGGGGTGTGAATGACTTTCGGTCAAAGACGACGTGCCTGCAATGCGCTGCACCAAGGGCCTTTCAGTTCAATCCGTCCGGGCGGGCACTCTCTTTCATGCGCCGTCGGGGGACCGCGTTCCAAGCCGGCGGGAGGGAGGTACTGCGCAAGGGGGGTGTATCGTCGGGAACCCCCCGGCGCTTCCTGACGGGCGGAAACTTTTACCACCGGCTAACGGAAGGGCCTCGCCCGCATTAGGGAGATCGCCGCGACAGCCTTGGGCAGGGACCGCAGGCACGGGGGACGCTAGTCCTGGAAAAATGGCGGCAGTTCTCATCACTGGTGAGGGTGGTTCACGAACGCGAGGCATTGCCCCAGGCTCTTGAACTGTCGATAGTTCATCCAGCCGCCGTCCTTGCCGTCGTCCTTACCTCCGGGGTTGGTGTTCCCGTTGATCATGGACACTGTGCCGTCGCCGGAGTTGGCAATGTAGACCAGGTGAGCTGCCGGATCCACCGCGACCCCTCGCGGGGAGCTGCCGACCGGGACGGCCGTGATGACTGTGGTCCTGTTGATGATGGAAACTGTGCCGTTGTTGTTGGTGACATATGCAGCGTGGCTCTCCGGGTCCACCGCAACTTCGTAGGAACCGGGAATGGCATCGCTGCCAACGACGGTGGCGGTCATGGTTGTTCCGTTGATGACGGACACGGTGCCGCTGGAGTTGTTGGTGACGTAGACGGTGTGTGTCCCCGGGTCCACTGCGATGCCGAGCGGCCTGCCGACGACGGGGACGGTAGCGGTCACTGTTGTTCCGTTGATGACCGATACTGTGCCGCTGGCGTAGTTGGTGACGTAGACGGTGTGTGTCCAAGGGTCCACCGCCACCCTTGCCGGACTGGAGCCGACGGGGATGGTGTTCGTTACTTTTTTACCGTTGATGACCGACAGTGTGCGACTGCCGGAATTGGTGACGTAGACGGTGTGGGTTTCCGGGTCCACAGCCACCCCATCCGGGTTGCTGCCGACGGGAATGCTTCCGGTGACTGTGGTTCCGTTGATGACGGACACCGTTCCGCTCTTGATGCCGGCGACATTGGTGACATAGACGGTGTGTGTCTCTGGGTCTACAGCCACGCAAAGCGGGGTGCCGCCGACGCGGATTGTGCTGGTCACGCCCGAGCCGCTGATCACCGATACCGTTCCGGCGGAGGCGTTGACGACATAGACCGTGTGTGTGCCCGGATTCACCGCCACTCCGGACGGAGTGATACCGGCGGTTATCTAGCCCTTCGTTCGATTTCGGGCATGAAACCGAGTGAACCGCCGTCAGAGACTGTCAGGCACTTGGGTCCCTCTGAAGCATGGAACCGGGCGTTTCGCTCCACTGTTTACGGAGCCGCAGCCCAGTGAGATGCTGATCTCGGTTGAACGAGTGCAGGCAAGGACATTCAACGACTAGGAGTCAGCCAGATGCCGCGCGAAGTCTTCGAAGTCCTTGGCTGGGTCATCCCCATCGTCGCAGTCGTAGCTGCAGTAGCGATTGTATGGATTCGGGTCAAACGTCGAGGCCCCGCTCCTGGTCCACATAAAAAAGGGATTCACATCAGACGCAACGACTGAAACTGAATCCGTTCCTAACGGCCCTGCGGGTTGGTCAGCAAAAGCCGTCACACCGGTCCTGAACCAAACCGCCATATTCAGTTGACCCCTAACTGATTTGAGGGAACGGAGAAGCCATGGCCAGACTGCAGAAGCCAGGTACCTGGGTGCTGTATCTGTTGCCGCCCTTTGCTTTCGCGGCGTTCCTCGTCTGGCTCATGAGGGATGTCTGGCATTGGTTTTGACGGAGCCAAAAGTGTCGAATTGGGTGGCGCCGGTCAAGTGGGCCCCGCCTACGGGTAAGTCAGCGGGCTTCGCGGGAATCAGACAGTTGCATCAGGCTTTCGAATCCTTGGCGTGGGAAAAGTTCTGTTGAAAAGCATGGAACCAATTCCGCGGTCCGGACACTATGGAGTATGAATGGGGACTCGGAATGCTCGGACGAGAAGTTGTGGCGGCTTGTCATCAACGGCGATGGTGATGCTTTCGGTGCCATGTTCGATCGTCATCGGGACAGGGTGCTGCGCCACGCGCTGAGACTCCTAGGATCCCCTCACGCCGCTGAGGACGTCACCGCCATTGTCTTTTACGAGACATGGCGCCGACGGGAGTATGTGCGCATGGTCAATGGCTCGATCGTGGCCTGGTTGCTGGTCACTGCGAACAATACGATCCGCAACGAGATCCGGCATCGACGACGGTACAGGACCTTGCTTATCCAGCTCCCTCCGCCGGCGGCCGGCCCTGATGTGGCCGATGAATTCGCGGACGCTGATGAACGTGAGGCACAAGCAGTATCCCTTCGGCAGGCTTTCGAGAGGCTTAGACCCATGGAGCGCGATGTTTTGACGTTGTGCGTCGTCGAAAGACTGAGTGTCAGAGAAACGGCAACCGTCCTCAAGATCGCCGAGGGCACCGTGAAATCGAGACTGCACCGGGCCAAAGCAAGGCTCGGAATTTTGTACCAGGAAGTGTCCAACGAGCACGAAATTGATGATCACGCTGTGCACGGACGGAGGGAATCATGAGTGCATACGAGTTCCAGAGTGACAGGAGCGAGGTGCTTCGACGCCAGCTCGTGGAGATGGCTGCGCCCGCACGGATACCGGCAAGGCAGCGAGCGGCAATGCACCAGGCAGGTTTCGTTCATGCCACGCCAAGGATGCCGCCGGACTCGAGCTGGACGCGCCGGGCAGTCGTGACGCTGCGCAAGCTACCCGCCAAGATCAAAGCAGTATTTCTTGGATTGGTCCTTGTGGGCGCTGCTGGAGGTGCGGCCGCACTTGTTCTGACGCCTCCGGATAATTCCCTGGACGCGTCGAGGATCATCGAGTCGCTGTCCAGACCACAACAGCAAACGGACAAGCTTCCCGCCCCGGCACTGGCCATCCTGCCCAAGGATCTGATCGACCCCTCACAGACCCGGCTCTTGGGAAAGAGCAATGACTACACTTATTACGGTGCGCCGGCCGGCGACAAGATCTGCATCGTCCCTGTCGACTCCGCAGGACAGGGCCGATCCATGGGGTGCACGCTCCTGAAAAGCTTCGAAGCCTACGGGCTGAAGACGGAATCACCGGACCGGACCGAAGCTGGCTGGCTGGTCGTTCCTGCCGGTGCGAAAAAGGCCTTGGAGTCCGTCAAGAGCGAGGGCGGGTGGAGCCAGCAGGCACCGAACTTCCTAGTGCGAACGAACCACTAGCCGCTCTTATCCACACTTCAAGACCACGTTCGAGCAGTGGGCGAAGTCTGGTCGTGTTAAGCAGGCTGGCCCTCGCTGTCTCGGGGCGCCAGGGAGAAGGCTGATGGCCGGTTCGTTTGTCGGACCCGCCATCATAAGCTTTTTGGGACTCGGTGTGCTTATGGTGCTGGGGTCCAGTGGGCCCCGCCGTCGGCGGTGGTGTACCGGGTGGTGATCGTGGTGCAGCCGGTCTTCCCGTCAGCGCACGTAGTCCTGGTGGCGCTGGCGATGCCTCTGACGGCGTCTCGGAACTGGATTCCGAGCGAGTTCACCCCAGATGGGATCGCCGACATCGCGAGCGGCTGGAACTGGGCGTCGGCTGTGACCTTGAGCAACTGTGCGGCACTGGTCACGATGACGGCGTCACTGCCGTAGGTGCTGGCAAGGCCGTTGAGCGGCCCTGGGGCGATGTTCGGCAAATCCGCCGAGGCGCCCTTGCCGAACGTGGCGCCGTCGCTCGTCACGTAGGCGGTCGCCGTGCTGGCTGCTCCGTTCGGTGCAAGTGAGATGGCTGCCATCCCGCTGCCCAGTTGCAGCAGTGAGATCGACGGCGCGCCCTGGTACCCCGGCGTCGGCATGGATCCTTGGACGCTCGGGCTGATGTCGGTGAAGGATTGTCCGTTGTCGGTGCTTGACCAGAGGTGGGTGTCCATGGCTCCGCCGCTCACGAGTAGGGTTGATCCGGCCCAGGCGGCATGTGATGCCTGGCCGGGCAGGGAGACCCGCTGGAGGGCACCGCCTGACGTCGAGACGTAGGCGCCCGTGTAGGTCGATACCGTCGCCCCTCCCTCGTGTGGCGGGCCGACGATCCAATGCTTGCCGTCACCGGAAAGCGACACGTCGACGTATGGCACCGCGGTCGCTAAGGCAACTTGGTTGGTCGTCCATGTGGCGCCCGAATCAGAGCTGTTGGCCACGATCAAGGTGCTGCCCTGCAACCCTGCTTCAACGATGACCGATCCGGCCTGGGCTATCGAGCGCCCCGTGCTCGGCACCACCGGAAACACGACATCCGGCCAGAGTGATGCTGCGGCAACCGGGGTTGTCGATCCGATCAGCATGATCGGCTCGCCTGGGATACCGGGAGGGCTCGAGCCGGGATTCGAAGGAGACTGTGAGGAGGTAATCGAACTGCTCGGCCCTGGGGCCGACAGGGGCGGACCGCCGGTGCCCGCCCACGGCTGGATGATCAGGAACGCCGCGGCGATGGCTGCGGCCGCAGCCGCCGCAGCCACGGCTGTGAAGCGCCATTTCGCGGGGGGCCGGCGGTGCGCTGTTTTCTCCTCGCCGGCTTGTATGCCGTCTTTGATTCGCGCCCATGCGCGGGACTCGGCGTCTTCGGGCATGCGCCGCATGGCTGGAATTTCATCGAGGATGTTCATCGTCTATTCCCCCTCGTTCTGCTGCGGTCGGTTGGTTTCCTGAAGCCGGGCCCGGGCGCGGGACAGCCGTGAGCGCACTGTGCCTATCGGCACATGCAGGGCGGCCGCGGCTGCCTTGTAGTCAAGCTCGGCGAAGACACACGCGGCCAAGACTTCTTGTTCGCCTCGGGGCAGGCGTCTTATGGCCGCCAGCACGACGGCCATCTGCCGCTCGGAATCGATGTGCTCGGCGAGGTCGTCGGCAGGGTCGGTGACCTCGCCGCGGGGAGCCGCCCGACGCTCGATAGCGAAACGTCGCGCAGCGGACCGCATCCTGCTGCGCACGAGATTCGACGCGGTTCCGATCAGCCATGGCAGCGCTGACCCACGATCCAGAGACAGCTGTCGTCGGCCCCGCCAGACCTCCAAGAACACGGCTGACGTGAGGTCCTCCGCGGCGTCCCACGAGGCCGTTCGGCGGAAGCAGTAGTTGTAGACCGCGTCGCGATGTCGAACGAACAGGTCGCCGAAGGCATCTGCATCGCCTGCAACGCTACGGTCCCACAACACCTGGTCTGAGACGGACGAGCTCATGGTCTCCATACCCATTCATGTCTTCGCGAGCACAAAAGTTCCCGCTGTACCTTGTGTGCCGATTGAATACGGTAATGGTCTCTTGGACCGCCACGACAACCCGTCGAATTTATCCTCGGCCCCGCCGAAGAATCCCGCCGCATGGCGCTAAAGCCTCGTCGTCTTGCGGTCGAACTGGATCACAGCCGGAGGCTCTTTTTGCAGGATTCGAAGGTCCTCCTCATGCGCTTGTCTGGAGGCGGCGAGATCACCTTGGAGGACGTTAATGAGCCGTCGGAGTTCTGCAACTTGCCGGGTGAGGGTCATGTTGTCTGCAATCACCCGCTCGTTCGTTGTGCGCAGTTCAGCATGGGCTTCGGGATCGACGGCCTGCGCGCCTGCAAGCTGTGCGCCGAACCAGCGCTGGCGCTGCAGGTCGTGCTCTTGGAGACGTGCCTGCTGCTCTGCAATCTGGGCCCTCTGTCGTTCGATGCGGCCGAGAAGCATCTCCCGATCCGCCCGGAGTCCCCGCGTCACGTTGGCCTCCGCCGGTCCAGCCGCCGCAGCCGTCCGGGGCTGCGTAGGTTGCGCGGCTTGCCTGACGGCCGAGTGGAGATAGTGGTGGCTGTGGATGAATTCCCGGGACACCTGGGCGGCTCGGCTTACGGAAGCGATCGTGATGTCTTTGCCGTCGTTTGTGAGATCTTCAATGGCTTGGAGGACGTTTTGTTGCTTCCGTTGGGACTGTTCTGCGCGATAGTGGCGAAGGGCATCAACGGCTTTCTTAGAGGACATTGGTGTCCTCCTTCCTTAGCAAGTGGCGGAGGTCGATGCTTCGCGGGGCGGTCGCTCTGCGGCGGATCTCGGCCATGCTCTCGAGGGCGTGCCGGATGGTGTCCCGCTCCGTGTCGTTGAGCTCGTCGATGTAGGCGTCTATGCCGTCGATGATCGACGTGCAGTCCTTGATGCGGGCCTGGTAGTGGTCGAGGATGTGCTGCGGAGACTGGATTACCTGTGCGCGCTCGAACTTGACCCGCAGGTGGTGTCTCTTGGCGTCCATTCCGTCGCGCTCGAGCGGGTCGATGAGGAAGAACGGGCAGGACTCACAGGAGTGCTCCAGTGCGCAGAAGTGGCCGTTGGCGGCCACGTTCTGCGGCTCTGTGCAGTGGCCCAGCGCCACGGCGATCTTGCCGAAGCCGTCCCGCTCTCGGTCTGCTTGGAGTACTTGGCCGTGGAGGTTGAGCCGTCTGGCCGGGATCGCGCTGAGTGCCTTCTTCCGGCGTTTGGCGGTGACCTGGTAGTACGCCATCGTGGTGTTGAAATTCAGATGGCCCATGTAGTCCTGCAGGACGTCCGGAGGTGTCGAGGAGCGACCTTCCTGGTCGGTGGCGTCAGCGAGGCGTTGCGCGAAGGCATGTCGAAAGGAGTACGGGTCGATGGTCGAGAGGTCGAAGTGGACGAGGTTACCTTCCGGCCCCTCAACGGGATCGGTGTACGGAGCGGAACTCGTTACTAGCTGGATGAGTTCCTTGACCCGGATCGGCAGGTACCCCGGTCCGTAGGTCTTATCCGCCCGGCTGTATCGAAGTGAGGGGAACAGCCACTGGGATTGCACGTCTCGTTCCCGTTTGATCTGCTGCCACTGACGAATCACGTCGTGGGTTTCCTGGTGTATCGGCAGTCTCTTGCCGGGTGAATACGGAGGCTTGCCTTTTCGCCATTCAAGATAGGGCGCGCCTTGGTTGTCGTAGGAGATGCAGTTATCTTTCAACCCGACCGTCTCCCCGGTTCTGCGACCGCATCGCTCTTGGATGAAGATCATGGCGCGGGCCTCGGCTGTGAGGTAGGAGTCTTTGCGGTCGATCAGATGCAGGTGATCCATGATCCAGTCAATGATCGGTTGCGGTACGAATCTGAATGGTTCGTCGGCATTGGAGGCGGAGCGTTCTTTCGTCCCGACCGGGGCATGACGGCCGGGATCTACCGCGAAACGGCTCGGGACATCTCTCCAACTCGCTTCCAGCGCGTCGTCGCGGCGAGCGAACTTGATGACTCGATCGATCGCGGCAATGTGCCTGTATTGTGTTCTTTCGTTCGTCCAGCGCTTCCGGATCGCTCGGATTACTGCGTCCATGTCGGCGGTCCCGAGAGCAGTTTTCGGTGTTTTGCGCGCTGTGAGGACTTCGTCGGCTAGTCTCCATGCTGCCGCTGCCTGCAGGAGCTGGACCGGTGCCTGCAGAGAAGCTTGTGCCCAGGAGGTCACCGACTCCGCAATCCATGCGTGTTGGATCGACCGGAGGTCCAGGATGGCGTTGGGCCCCACACGCCGGTCGGTCTTCCGCATCGTAAGGTCTTGCAGGTGAATCACTTGGGGGTCGCGGTTGTCGACACCGGACCACACCCGATGGGCGTCGTCGATGAGGCGCTGCCACTCAGCGAGCCTGCCCGTCAGGTTCTTGCCCGTCCCCGACCGGCCCAGGTCTGTCTCGCCGACTACGGTGGTCAGTCCGCTGCGGCGAAGTGCCAGGTACGTTGAGCGGATCTCGAATGCTGCGAGGTGGACCCGCCCTGTCAGATCCCCCTGTTGAACGGCATACAGGTACTCCCACCGGAGCGGCTCGCTCAGGAGGCCGAAGGGGGTCGCGCTCGAGGAGCCGTAAGTTGCGGCGGTATCGGGATTCATCGGCGGCTCGTACTCGCGATCAAGCCACAGGAGGATGGAATCCTCGCCCTTTTCGTGTCGCTGCTGTTTGCGCCAATTCTCGTATCGTCTGTGATGCGCCTCGCAGAGCGGTTCAACGTTCCTTCGGTCTCTGCCGCAAAGGTGCGCAGAGCACCCGGTAGCCGGGGGCAAGGCCGGGGGTAGACGATCTGCCAGCCAATCCGTTACGGTCGGCACGTCCGGGCCGGACGCGCCGCGGTTCCTGAGATAGGTCGCCGAATGTGCGCTGCACAAACCAAGCTTCGCGTGTCCGCGCGCGCACTGCGGCACCAGACAGCCCTTTATCACCTCTCGGCGGTCGCGGGGCTGGCTTACCCACTCGTTAAAAGTGATGCCTTGGACTCTTGAAGTTGCCCAGTCGCCACGGCAATTTGGGCAAACTCTCCCTTTGCTCAGCAGCACGCCGCAGCCGCTGCGGATGCATGAGCTCAGGTTTGTATGGGGGTTGGACTTGTCGGGGACCAACAATAACCTGCCCATTTCGAACTCGCCCGGTCGCCAGGATGGGACGATGAGGCTCTTCAGATTCTTGCTCCAGGATTCAGCTGCCGCGGGTTCAGGAGCAATCAGCGGGGAGGCCAGTCGCAACGGATGGCTATTCATGGGCCAGAGTGATCGTCCGGGTCGCAAGCGACTTCAGCGCGGCCTTCTTCGCGGACTCCAGGTCGTGGGTATAGATCCTCGTCGAGTCGATGCTCGCGTGGCCCAAAATAGCTTGGACGACGTCCAGGTCCTGGGCCTCGCAACCGATGCCACGCACTAGGCGCGTGGCGAGTGTATGTCTGAGCATATGTGGTCCCGTCAGATCGAAGTCGATTCTCTTGGCGCACCGGGCAATCAGCTTTTTCACGCCCGAGTAGCTCATGGCGCGGCCGCGGGACTCGTCGTGGGAGTACATGTTGACGAAGACGTGCGCGGACTTGTCGTTGCTGCCAAGGATGCGGCCACGTTCAAGGAGATAGTCGATGTACCCCTCGACGAGGTCTTCGTCCACGAAGAGTAATCGTGGCTGGCCTTTGGCACGGGCATTGTTCTCAACCGTGTTGTCCACCCGTACGTGGAAGTGAGGGTCGGCATGCCTGCAGCCCAGCGTGCGGGAGCCACCGCCGAAGTGCAGGTCGGCGGTGAAGAGCGAGAGTGCTTCACCGGCTCGGATGCCGGTCCTGTACATGAGGTCGATGAGGAATCGATCACGTGTCGGGAGGGTCAAGGTCTCCAACCTCTGCCGCGCCTCGGCATCGTCGATCCACTCAGGGGGTGCCTCGACAGGTGTGCCCGCAGGTCGCAGCACCTCGGTGAGGACCCGCAGTCTCCTTCCGTGCTCCCCGCCAGCCGCGGTTCCGGGGGCAAAATACTTCATCTGCGTCATCCGGCTCGCAACATCGGTCGTCACCAGCCCCTCGGCATCAGCCCATTCGTAAAAGGAGCGCAGAGGCACCATCCATAGGCCGACGGTCTTTGCTGTTCTCATCGAGGACTGACCGTTTGTCTTCCGCACTGGACTAATTTCGACGGCCCGACGCCACAGTGCCAGGTGCGAGAGCGTGACTGCGCGCCAATCGGTCGTCAACGCAGTCCACGACAAGTACCAAGCGACCCTCGCACCGTAATTCCTGATGGTGTTGGGCGAGCGGCCCGTGTCGGCCATGAACAGCAGCCACGATGACGAAATATGCACCCGGTCGTCATCGCCCACGATCACGAAGCGTTCAGTGACGCCGTCGGGCATCAGTGCCTTGCTGAGACTGTACTTCGGGTCTGGGATCATTCGATCCAAGCTACTGACAGGGACCTCTATAGCCTGTCAGCCACACCGGCATGGGCCCAGACCCTTACAGATCCTGACGTCCAGTTAAGGGGGCTAGATAACGACCGGGATAGTGGCTGGGGCGGCAGATGCCGCCGGTGCCCTCGGGACGCCCACCAGGGCCAATGCACCTGTTGTTGCACCCATGCGGGAGAAAGTCCACGTTCGCATAAGGTCACACCTACCCCTCGAGGGACGCATCCCGCACCGGGCCGGGACCATCGAGGCAATGATGGCCCCGGCAAACCGCTACGACAGCAGGTGCGCCATCCGCCGCCGAACCGGGCCCGATGCTCTGAGACGTTGAAAAGCCTACTCATTCCCTGTCGCAGCCGCCGGAGAGGCCACTACTTGTTGTTAACGCCTCGACGTATTTCAGCGATTCATTAATTACTCGGTCCTGGGTCGTCCCCAACCCAAAGACTTACACGGCCGACTTATTTCAGGTTCAGGTGTCCAGAGGCATCGATGAGCGGCTGCCGGGTTTGCTTGAACTGCTCCCCGAGGTCGGAAGTGAATCCACAGTCCAACTTTCGGGGAGCCCCTCAGTGCGGGGCCGCCGGGCCCTGTCAGGGTGCCTCGGGCTGTGCTGAACTCGCGATGCTCAGGATCGACGGCGGCCTTGGGGGTGCCCGGGTCACAGGAGCGGGCGGCCGTCGCCGGCCCCGTCTCGATGTATTTCCTGTATCCAGGATGGACCCGTTCTCGCCGCTCGGAATTTCGGACTGGCTCGTCGCCTAGGACCGGTCCTGACGTGGCTTCTTTTGCCCATGGGCAACTTAAGGTCAGGCAGACCGGAGCCGGGTGGCCACCAGTTCAAGGATGGACGCTACATGAACGTTGCCGGATTGCTCCACCAGTGCTTTGGCCAGTCGTTTTGGCCAGAGTACCTGAACGCCGCGAGTCGAGAAGGCGCCTCCGATCAGGGGCCAGTCGGCGTCGATGAAGCACATCGCCCCGGTAACCGGCACATCGCCGATAAGGTCCCGCACGACGTCGACCTGTTTGAGCACCCCATCGACCAGTTTCGTGCAGTCACGACGGCCGACGAGCAGCTTCTCGAGACGTGGACGAAGGATGCCGCCCTCGATCTTCAGCTCCGGCCGTCCCTTGTACCTTTTGGCATCGATCACCCAGACACCGCCGGGAGTGATGGCGATGTGGTCGATGTTGGCCTTGGAGCCGGGGATCCGCCGGTCGTGAAGGACCGCGACGGAATCGGATTTCAGATCATTCAGCCGGGCGCCGAGGCGTTCCTCACCGGTCGCGCCACGGTCCCAGGCCTCGGTGCTTTAGCGCTCGTCGGAGAGAGCAAGTGCGAGGCCACCGAACCGGCCCGACTTCCCCCGGAGTCTTTCCTCGTCCTTCGCCTTGCGACGGTCGTATTCACGCCGGGCCGATGACCCGGCAACTCCGGACTCACTGGGCAACGGCTGCGCGCCGGCTGGTTCCGGATCGGAAGACAGGGAATCCGTCCCATTGGGGCACTTCAGGCACCGGACGGTCTTCGTTTCGCTCTCGTAGATCGCTTCCGTCCCGGCCGGAAGCGAGGTGCCGCACAGCCGGCATGCTCCGGCGTACCGGAGCCTCATCGGCTCATGGGCATTCGGGCTGGATCCCCGAAACCGATCCAAGGTGTTGATGATTCACGCCTGTTAGACCGCAGATGCGCTGTGACATGGCTCCATCCTCACCCACCGCACGCGAGTTACGGATACGCGGCGCGCAGGTCCCGGTTCCTTCGCCCTGGTGGGGCGGAAGAATCGTCAACACGCTGTACTTCAGTCGAGGGCAACGTGCACGGATTTCAATCTGAAGGGTCCCCCGCACTCCGGCCCGTCGGGGTGTTCACCGGTTGATAACGATTCCAGGGGCATGTCACAGATTATCCGGTCACCGGACGTGTCTGCGGCTTCCACATGGATGGAGGTGACACGCGACCAAGGACTTCACGCACCAAGCCGGCACCATCAGCTACAAGGTCAGCGCGCTGGGAACCACGACTACGGTGAACCTCAAGAAAAACTGATGCACAGACAACTGCCGCCCCGGCGGGCTACGGCTTGCCGGGGCGCGCTGCGATTTTCATAGCCGCATCCCGCGGAGAACGCCGCCACGATTCGACAACGGGGCATTGCGCGCCCGTTGACCCACCGTGCACCGCTTCTGTTTCCGATCACGAGGTCAGGCGCTGGGGTGAGCGCCATGTCTTCCATCTGCTGGAACGTGCGCCCGTCCGCGGTCTTCCAGGCAAACCGTAACGGCGTCCTGCTCTGTGCGGGTTCGCGCGGTGTCGATCCTCTAAACGGGGGCGCTTGTCGCGTTGACAGGCAGTCGCGCGGCGCGTATCTCTGAGAGAGCAAGGAGGTCGCCTCATGCCCAGCGTAAGCGTGCGTTACATCGTCGATGATGTTGATGCTGCGATTGACTTTTACTGTCAACATCTGGGATTCACGCTCGTCATGCATCCCGCCCCGCCTTTCGCCATGCTCGACCGAGCTGAACTGCGGCTGCTGCTCAGCGCTCCAGGCGGCCAAGGCGGCGGAGGCCAGAGCATGCCCGACGGGAGCAGTCCGGCGCCGGGAGGCTGGAACCGCTTCACACTGGAAGTGGCAGACCTCGCGGCAACCGCGCAGGCCCTTCGCGACGCAAACGTTCCTTTCAGGAATGACATCGTGAAGGGTGTGGGCGGAAAACAGGTACTGATCGAAGACCCGTCCGGCAATCCAATCGAACTATTCGAGCCGACGATTCCCGAGGCGCGTCTCGCTGCGCCCTGATCGAATGCCCGGCGGCTCAGCAACCGTAGTAGGCACTGATGGGTCCCCCTCAACGAAGGGGCCCCTGATCTGCCGCAGCAAAGCCCGGCGCCTGCCAGACCGTCTTCGAATAATCCCGCCGCCATCTTGGAATGATCGCACTGGAGGTTGGGAGCGGTTCAGGAAAGCCAGTCTTCGTAGCGGGTGGCGGCGAGGTGGGCGTTTTTGTCGGTAAGGGCGTCGCCCTTGATGACGGCGAACATGCCGGCGGTGGGGTCTGTAACGACGGTACGGTTGTCGTCTTTGTGGGCCAGGGTGATCCTGCCCAGTTCGTCCAAGGAGAAGACCTCGGGTCCGGCGATGTTGCGGGTGCCGTTCAGCGGGTCGCCTGCGGCGACTTCCGCCACTGCTTCGGCCACGTCCTTGGAGGCGATCGGCTGGATCGGCGTGGCGGGCAAGCGGACGGTGTCGGCGTCGGCGGTCCAGGACAGGACTGCGTCCATGAATTCCATGAACTGCGTCGCCCGGACGATGGAGTACGCGATGGGGCCGCCCGCGAGGATCTTCTCCTGGAGCACCTTGGCACGGTAGTAGTCCAGCTCCGGCACCTGGTCCGCGCCGACGATCGAGAGGATGACGAAGTGGCCAACGCCGGCCTTTTGCGCAGCGGCCAGGAGGTTGTCCATCGAGGTTTGGAAGAACGCCGGCGAGGCTTCGTCGAAGGTCGGGGAATTCGTCAAGTTCACGACGACGTCGGCGCCCGCGAGAGCCTCCTCCACGCCTGTGCCGCTGATCACGTCGACTCCGGTGGACTTCGCATGCGGCACTGCCTGGTGTCCGGCGGCGTTCAGGTAGTTGACGACCTGCGACCCGATCAGCCCGGTACCGCCGATGACTGCGATCTTCATGACATTCCTTTCGTTGGGGTGTGTGTTAGAGGCTATCGACGAACGTGACTGTCTCGTCGAGGGACGCCCGGCCTGTCCGGGCGTAGTCCATCGTGTCGTCCTCGTACCCGATGGACAAGCCGCAGAAGAGGATGAGCTCCTCAGGCGGTGAGAGGACCTCCGCGACGGTTTTGTGAAATTTCGCCCACGCCATCTGCGGACAGCTGTGCAGCCCTTCGGCGCGGAGCAGCAGCATGACGGTCTGCAGGTACATGCCGACATCGGCCCATTGGGGTGAGCGCATGTCGGGGTCGATGTAGCAGAACAGGGCCGCGGGCGCGCCGAAACAGTCCCAGTTCGCCGCCGCGGCCCTCTGGCGCGCTTCCAGGTCTTCGCGGGCAATGCCGAGCGCACCGTAGCGCTGCTCGCCGAAGGCGGATCGGCGCTCGTGGTACGGGGACTTCAGCGCGGTCGGGTACTGCTCATACTCCGGCTCGTCCCACGGGTCGCCTGCGGCCAGGCGTTCGGCGGCGCGTTTCTTGCACTCGGCCAGCGGCGCGCCGCGCAGCAAGTACGCGTGCCACGGCTGGATGTTCGACCCCGACGGCGTCCAAGCCGCGGCGGACAGCACCCGCTCAAGCACCTCGCTGCTAACGTGCCGGTCGGTGAATCCGCGCACCGCCCGCCGGCTGGTAACCGCTTCATAGACGTCCATGATCAACCACGCTCCTATTTGCCGGACCAATATCGTTGCACTTGAGATAGTATCATTCAATACCATCCTGTTTCGGACCACCTCCGGGCACGACCCCTCATCCCCTCGCTCTTACCGGGGAGCACCACCTTTAGGAGAAAGCGCATGACCACACTGCTGCATATCGACTCGTCCGTCTTCCCCGGCGAAGCGTCCTCGTCCCGTTCGGTGACCGCCGCTTTCCGGAGGGCCTGGGAGGAGCAGCAGCCGGAGGGTGCGGTGATCTACCGCGATATCGCGTCGGACCCCATCCCGCATATCACGGCCGATGCCTGGTCCGCCGGTTACGCCTCCCCGTCAGAACGCACGCCCGAGCAGTCCAGAGCGTTTACCGCGCGCGTGAGGCTCATCGAAGAGTTGGAGCAGGCCGATGCCGTCCTGATAGGTGCCCCGATGCACAACTACTCGATCCCTTCGACCCTCAAGGCATGGCTGGATAACGTCCTCCTGCTCGGCCGCACCGCGGGCGAGTCCCGGTCCGCCCAGGGCACGCCAGCCGTCGTCGTCGCTAGCCGTGGCGGCTCCTACAGACCGGGCACCCCGCGCGAGGGCTACGAGTTTGTGCAGAACTACCTCGAAGCCGTCCTCAAAGACACCCTCGGCCTGGACCTGGACTTCATCATCCCGGAATTGACCATGGCCGCCCGCAACCCAGCCATGTCAGAACTCATTCCCCTGTACGAGGCTTCCCGCAAGCGCGCCTTCGAGGACGCAGCCACCAAGGCCAAGGAAATCGCGGCGCGCGTGGCGTAGCCCAGACCCACGGACACCGTGTGACGCCCCAGGCCGGGGTGTCACACGGCGTCCACGCGTCTGTGCCGGTACGCCGTGCTATTCCGGCTTGCCGTCTGGCGTATCGGCAAGGCGGGTCAGTAGATCCATCAGCCGCTCGGGCTCGCCGGCACCCAGTTCCGCGACCAGCCGCGCGGCAAGTGGCCCGGCAGCCACGTGGGCTGCGTCGAAAAGTTCGAGCCCTTCGCCCGTGATCTCCACCGCCCGCACCCTCCGGTCCCCCGGAACGGCCTTGCGCACGGCCAGCCCCCGACGCTCCAAGTCGTCCACGACCCGCATGATCCCCGCCTTGTCCGAACCGGTAGCGGCCACCAGATCCCGCTGCACCGTGGGACCCCGATTGACCAGCTCGATCAGCACAGCGAAATGCCGCAACTCGATACCAAGCGGCCCCAGCGCCTCCGCCATCACCGCGGCCGCGCGCCAGTGCGCCCGGCGCAGCAGCAGGCCCAAAGCGAAGGGAGAAGCATCCCCGGCATGGCCCGTCGCACGCGAGGCATTGGGGTGGCGAGTAACGTCGGTGGCCATAGGAACAACCTTACCCAGCAATCCACTCAATCGAAACGGTATCGATTGAAACGGGTCCAGGCGAACTTCGACGGCGGCGGTGGTGCCCGCAACGCACGCGGTCAGCGGCCGTACGCAACGACCGACGAGGAGGCTGGACCCTCAGGGCCTCGAGCAGGTTGCCGCCGAACGGTGCGTTGGCCTCGACCGAGACGGTGCATTCATTGATGTGGATCTTCCCGCTGGATATCGCATCGGCGAAATTCACTGTTTTCAAAAGCGCTTCCCGTCATAGCCGAGACCGGGGTTCTTCTTCTCCGCGGCCAGCTTTTCCCAGCGCGAGGCGACCTGTCTCTTGAGCTGATCTTTAACCAATCTTGATTCAACCCTGACCGGATCCCTGCACCGTCCTAAAACTCCTGCACCACAGTGGAATCAACAACAACACGGGCAGCACAGCCACCACGGACAACACGGAAACGGACAACGATCATGGGTCTCAGCCTGAAAACCACCACCGGCAAAGTCATCGCCTCCCTGGCCCTGGTCGGCACCGCCGCCGGCGTGGCAGGACTGGGCACCTACGGTGCGTTCACCTCCTCGACCTCGGCCAGCGCCGCCGTCGGTTCCGGCACCGTCAACATTGCCCTCGGCACCACCGCCGCCACCAACCGGCTCAACGTCGCCGCCACCGGCATCGTCCCGGGCGACACCATCCAACGCGCGGTCACCCTGAGCAACGCAGCCGGGAACCAGAACCTCTCGGCCGTCACGCTGACGACGGCGGCGACCACGACGAGCACGAAGCTGGACTCCGACGCCACCAACGGCCTGCAGGTTGTCGTCGACCGTTGCTCCACGGGCTGGGTTGAGGCCGGCACGGCCCCCGCCTACACGTACACCTGCGCGGGCACGACCAG
>NZ_SMRU01000051.1 GCF_004354015.1 Arthrobacter terricola | reverse complement strand
ATCCCCAAGCAGCCCCGGCGCTTTTCCTCCGTCACGATGAGCGAGGAAGAACGGTGGGGCCACGTCCAGACCCTGCTCCACGACCAAACGATGCGCCATTACACCCGCATCGGCGGCCTGTTCATGCTCCTGTTCGCCCAGCCCCTGACCACGATCTGCCGCATGCACGCGGACCAAGTCACCGTCACCGACGACGGCCAGGTCACCGTCACGTTCGAGCGCACCCCGATCCTCATGCCCGAACCCCTGGACCGGATCATCATCGAGCACATGAACCGGCGCGGCCAGGCCTCCTACGCCAGCAGGAACAGCCGCTGGCTCTTTCCCGGCGGGATTCCGGGCAACCACCTGGCCACCGAAAACATCCGCGGACAACTCGTTGACCACGGCATCAAACCCTACAACTCCCGCAAAGCAGCCCTGTTCCAACTCGCAGCCGAAATCCCGACGCCCATCCTGGCAGAGCTGCTCGGCATCTCCACGACCACCGCCGTCCGCTGGGCCGAACTCTCCTCCCGAAACTGGAACGCGTACATCGCGCAACGCTGAACTCGACCCATCAGAATACGACCCCTCCGCCAGTAGACCGTGAGCGCCGACTCACGGCCAGTCATGTAGCGGTTGGGCCCGGTGTTGATGAACCGACATGAATGGAAAGACTTGTCGCGAATGTGGTCAAGACTTCGAACAGTCTCGCACCTCGCAGCGATTCTGCGCTACACGCTGTGACAATAGGCAGCGTGACCGTCGACGGCGGACACGGAGACGGCCATGACCATGTCCATCGCAAGGCTCTCCGCGCAGTCGGGACTGAAGTACCTCTTCAAGACCACGATGATGGACGATCTGACGGTCATTCCCGCGGATGCCACCACCTACTACATGAAGGCCGGGACACCGCAGGGACGCTGGCTCGGAAGCGGGCTGCAAGGCATCAACCGCACCAGTGGCGACGCGGCCACCGAAACCGACGCCAAAGCCATCTTCGACCACGTCACCCACCCGGACACCGGGGCTCCTCTCGGCCGCCCGCATAGCCAGCCCACCGTCGTCCAAAACACCCAAAGACAAACCAGCACCCGCCGGGCCATCGCCGGCTTCGACCTCACGTTCAGCGTCCCCAAATCCGTCTCCGTGCTCTGGGCACTCAGCCCCAGGTCCCTCCAAGACCAGATCCTGCAAACCCACCACTACGCCGTCAACGCCACCCTGCAATGGCTGGAAGAGTCCGTCATCCACACCCGTGCCGGACGCAACGGTGTCGCCCGCATCGGCACCACGGGAGCCATCGCCGCAGCCTTTGACCATTGGGAATCACGCTCCGGGGACCCGCAGCTGCACACGCACCTGGTCATCGCCAACCGCGTCCAGCGCATCACCGACGGCGCCTGGGTGACCCTCGACTCCCGGACCCTCTACAAGGCAGCGGTCGCCGCAAGCGAACACTACAACGGCCTGCTCTTCGACGCCCTGCACCGCCACCTCGGAACCGACACCGACATCCGCGAGCCCGCAGCCACCACGCATAACCCGAGTGCGCAGCTGACCGGCGTCGATGACAGCCTGATCCGCGAATTCTCCCACCGGTCCCGCCTCATCGAGGCGGAGACCGACCGCCTCGTCGCCGATTGGACCACAATCCACGGCACTCCCCCTACCGCGACCACCACCATCAAGCTCCGCCAGCAGGCAACCCTTTCCACGCGAACCCCCAAACCCGAGACCGTCACGCCGCTGCACGAGCTCTCCGCACAATGGAGGGCACGCGCGGCAGCCAAGGGTTTCGAGCCCCGGCTCGTTCTCGCCGCCACCATCCGGAGGTCACGGACCAATCCGTTCCGCTCGTCCGACTTCACCGCCGACTGGATCGACGCCGTGGCTTCCCTCACGCGCGAGCGTGTGGCGGCGAAACGCGCCACCTGGAACCGCTGGAACCTCTTCGCAGAGGCCGAACGGGTCTGCGCCGCGATCCGCTGCCACACATCGGAGGACCGCAACGCCCTGATCGACGCCGTCGCCACCGCCGCCGAGACCCAATCGGTTCCACTGAACGACTACCGCTACAGCGTCCCCGCGAACGCGCAGCCCGATCTCCACCTAGGCAGGCGGAGCGTCTTCGACTTCCACGGCTCCCGCCTCTACACCGACGCCACCACCCTCGCCAGCGAAGAGACCGTCATGGCGGCAAGGAACGACGACGGCGGCCCCGCCGTCCGGCCAATGGTCGGCATGGATGAACTCGCCGGCTACCAGCACCACGGAAAATTCGGGCTGCACGACGACCAGCGCGCCGCCGCTGCAGAGATCCTGCTAAGCGGAAACCGGCTCGACGCCGTCGTCGGACCCGCCGGAACCGGTAAGACCACCACCCTCGGCGCAATCAAGGCAGCCTGGGAAGCAGAATTCGGTCCCGGCAGCGTCGTCGGATTGGCGCCCGCGGCGGCGAGCGCCGAGGTTCTCGGGCAGGAACTGTCCATGGTCGCGGAGAATGTCGCCAAGTGGCTGTACGAGTCCGCCGGCGAGGGGGCCAGTCGCCGGGCTGAGCGGTTCTTCGATGCGGAGTGGCGGCTCACCGATCCTGTGGCTAAGTCAAGCCCGCAGACCGCTTTGCTCGCACAGAAAGCCGCTTGGCTCTCCGCTGAGCAGGACCGGTGGCGGTTCCATCCGAACCAGCTGGTGGTCGTTGATGAAGCCTCCATGGTGTCCACTCTTCAGCTGTCGGCGCTGGTGCACCAGGCCCGGGACGCCGGAGCCAAGGTCCTGTTGGTGGGCGACCCCGGACAGCTGGATGCCATCGATGCCGGCGGCGTCCTCGGTTGGCTGGACCGCCAGGGCAAAACCAGCCGGCTGAGCACCATCTGGCGGTTCGAACACGCCTGGGAACGGGAGGCCTCCCTGAAGCTCCGTGCCGGGGAATTCGCGGCCATCACCGACTACGACCGGCATCAGCGGATCCGGCACGGCACGTACCTGGACATGGTCGACCAGGCCTACCTGAACTGGCAATCTGACATCGGCGCCGGAAGGACGTCCATCCTGATCGCTGCGGACAACGACACCGTCAGCATGCTCAACGAACGGGCCCAGGCAGACCGGGTGATCCAAGATCTCGTGGACGCCGAACAGACCGTCCTTCTGGGCGACGGGCTGCGCGCCGGCCGGGGTGACACTGTCATCGCCCGCCGCAACGACCGTGCCATCACAGACAGCAACGGTGACTTCATCCGCAACGGCACTCTGCTCGACGTCGTGCGTGTCGGCAGGCGCGACGGTTCCCTCACCGCGGTCCGCAGGGACACCGGCGCCACCATCACGCTGCACAGGGACTACGTCGAGTCGGCCGTGGAACTGGGATACGCGGCCACAGCCCACCGCTCCCAAGGAATCACGGTCGACACCGGCCACACCGTGGTCACGCAAGGCCGGCTCACGCGCGAGCTTCTCTACGTGAGCATGACCCGCGGACGCGGCGGCAACTACGCGTACATCAGCGAAAACGACCCCGCCGACCACGAGCCTCTTGGTCCTTCCCACGAAGAGTCGTGGCGGGAGATCCTTGGCGAAGTGCTCGCGGCCGAGGGTGCCGAACGGACCGCCCACGAAGTCCGCGACGCCGAACAGTCCAGCGCCGACAGCCTGGAACGGCTCAGCGCCGAATACGACTACCTCGCCCAGATCGCGGCCGCCGAAGACCTGACCAAGTTCCTTAACATCCAAACCCCGGGGAAGGCCGAGGAACTGCAACAATCGCCGTCCTGGGGCGCAACCGTCGCAGCCTGGCGCCGAGCAACCGCGCTCAGCCGACCCGGGGCTCAGCGGACTGTCACCGCCGCTTTGGAAACAAGCGGCGACGCAAAGGACGCCGCAGCCGTTCTGCACGCCCGGCTCGTCAATTTCTCATCCCGCATGCCAGCCGGCGACCGTGCCGTCATCCCCGAACCACTTCATACCAACCGGCCCGACCTCGCTGACATGATCAAACAAGTAACGGAACGGACCAAACGCAGGGCACTCGCCGTCACCAAAGCCGCACTCAAACAGGACACGGAATGGAAACGAAACCTCCTTGGCTTCCTCCCACCGAACACGACCACCGAAGACACAGCCCGCCTGATCGCCAGGGTTGCCGTCTACAGGGACCGATGGGACATCCACGACTCACCCCTTCCGCTGGGACCTGCACCCGCGGACTTTGAGTGGGAACGGACATCGCAGTACGAACACATCGAGCGCGCTATTGACCAAATTACGGCCCGGCCCGCCCGTCAACAACCCGGCCAATGGCTGGAAGATTCGATCTCCCGACAAGCCAATCCCAATACCGTCGGTTGGCGTCTCTGACATCAGGATTGCCGTGCCCGCCGGCAGGGTCATGCCGTCCGAACCTTTGTCTCCCATGAAGGAGGAACACTGCCTGGGCGGTGTCAGGCGCAAACCGTGGAAGAAGATGGAGACTCCAAATGACAACGACGCCAAAGCGAAACCAGCCCGTCGAGGTTGACGAACAGTGGCTCACCCCGAAAGAGATCTGCGCACGGCTTCAGATCCCCGAACAGACTTTCTACCAGTGGCGCGCAAAGCACGCCGGGCCTCCGGCCTACCGAATCGGCCGACACCTTCGAATCAGCCACGCCGATTTTGTCGCCTGGCTCTCCCGTCACGCGGAGCTTTAGCCGTCACGCGGCCACCTCGCAGAGATGAGCAGGTATCCCCTGCCGCTCGGAACATGGGGGACGATCCGAACCGAGCGGGCAACCGCAAAGACCTGGCGCGCCCGAACCAATTTCCGCGACATGGACGGAAAACTGCGGCAGGTGGAGGCACGCGGACCATCAGCCGCGGCCGCCCGACGGAACCTGCAAATCCGGCTCCAGAAACGTAGCACCCCACGCAAAGGCTTGATCGCGGCCACGGACAAGATCAGCCAGCTCGCGGACCTCTACCTTCTGGAACTGGACCGCTCCGACAAAGCATCACGGACCAAGGACAAATATTCATTCAGCGTCAAGAAGTACATAACCCCTGCCCTCGGATCCATCCGGATCGGCGAAGCGACGTCCGGAGTTATCGACTACTTCATTCGCGATGTCGTCGACAATGCCGGACCAGCCACGGCCCGGACCTGCGGTGCCGTGCTCTCCGGGATGTTCAAGATAGCCCGCCGGCACGACGCCGTCACAACCAACCCGGTCCTCGGGATATCCATCCCGCGCACAGCGTCGGCCAAACCCCATGCGTTGACACCCGAACAATTTCTGGACTTGCGATCCAAACTCATCGTCTGGGAAAACGAGCCCGCGCTCGGCCGGACCCGGACACAAGAACTTCATGAAATCGCCGATTTCCTCATCTTCACGGGCCTCCGGGCCGGGGAACTTTTCGCCCTGCGATGGGAAGACATCGAGCTCGACGCCACTCCCCCGACCGTCTTCATCAACGCCACGGTCATCCGGACATCCAATGGCGGGGTAAGGATTCAAGACCACCCCAAGTCGCAACATGGCATCCGCCATGTCACAGTTCCCGACTTCCTCGTGGCCAGGCTTCATGAACGGCAAAGTCGCCAGGACCCGGCCACAAATCCACTCAACCTCGTCTTCCCGTCCACCACCGGCACGGTCTGCGACCCGAACAACGTCGGCAAAACATGGCGGAAAGCCGCTGACGCCATCGGCTACCCCTGGGTAACCTTCAAGACATTCCGCAAGGCAAACGCAACCCTCATTGCCCGGACCATGGGAGTCGAAGCCGCAGCGTACCAGGCCGGCCATTCCAAGGTTTCAATGACTCAGAAACACTACATCGAGGAATACAAAGAAGCCCTGGACACCCGCGGCGCACTCAGCGCCTTCAACCCGGACCCACCCAGGCCGCCGGGCATGGGCCTGTAGCCCGGTGTGGACTCAGTTCGAAACTGAATCTAGTGAGTTTATGGTGAGTCATGGTTGTAATGAGCACTTTTCGCTCTTCCCTCGGGAGTAAAACCGCAGGTCAGAGCCAAACTAAGAGCCCCCTGTCGGATTCGAACCGACGACCCCCGCTTTACAAGAGCGGTGCTCTGGCCAACTGAGCTAAGGAGGCACGCTCCGGCGGACCGGAGCGAACACAACCGCACCGGAACCGGTGCGCAAGCGCTAAATAAGGGTAGCCCACGACCTCCCGCGCACGGAAATTCCGCCGGGCGGAAGCCCGCGGAAATTCCGCGGGACGGGAACCCCGGAAATTCCGCCGGGGCACGAGCCCGTTAAAACCAACGAGCCGCCCCTTTTCGGGACGACTCGCTGCGCTAGCCCGCCGGGCCAGCTCCCCGGCCCAAGCTAAGCGATTACCTACTTCTTCGCAGCGATGGCCGCGTTCAGCACGGTGGTGAAGTCCGTTTTGTTGTCCCACTGCTGGCCGTCGACGAAGACCGTGGGCGTTCCCGTGACCCCGATGACGGAGGCCTCCTTCGTGATCACCTTGACGAATGGTCTGTAGGTCTTGCCGTCGATGCACGAGTCGATGTTGGCGGACCCTGCTTGTGTGGCCATTTTCTTGAGGTCGTTGTCCGAGATGCCGGGGCTGCCTTCAGCGGGCTGCTGGGCGTAGAGCAGGTTCACGAAGTCGGAGTAGTGTTCCGGGGACACGTTGGCCACGCACGCTGCCGCGTTGGCTGCGCGGGAGGAGTAGTTGGTGGTGGAGCTCGCGTCGAGGAAGCCGAGCGGGCGGTATTCCAGCGTGATCTTGCCGTCGTTGCGCAGCTGGGTCAGCTGGTCGTTGTAGGTGGCTTCGAAGTTCTTGCAGATGGGGCAGATGAAGTCGATGTAGGCCACCACCTTCACCGGCTTGCCCGCTTCGGCTTCGGTGCCGGGCGCGGTGATCGTGGCCGGTTTGGTGGCTGGAGCGGACGGCAGGCTGGCGAGGCTGACGGTGGAGGCCGCCGACTTCGTCACGTCGCTAGCCTTCAGCAGCGTGACGCCGCCGTGCACGTTGGCGTTGGCCGGCGTCGGGCCCTGATCGGCGATCGGCGCGTTGTTGGCGATGTTCTGGGTGACCACGAGGGCCACCACCGCGAGGATCGCGACGACGGCAACCACGATGCCCCAGCCGATGAGCAGCTTGTTGCGCTTGTCTTTCTTGACCTGCGCTTCCCGGATCTGCCGGGCCTTCTCGCGGGCCTGGGCGGTGCGCTCTGCCTTTGACAGGCGTGGTTCGTTTGCGGGGCTCATCAGTTCCTCGTGGTTGGTCGAACAGCGTTGATCTAGCTATGGCATCGGGGCCATTTTACGGGAGAAGACTGGGGTCTTTGGCTCCGGTTTGAGGAACGAGCAGGTGCCCTCGAAGATTCCCGCCGGTAGGGTGGGATGTGAGTCACAAGCAACGCCAAGGGGCTGAAATGCAAGAAACGGCAAGCGAAAAAATCGAGACCGCGCCCGAAAACAGACAGCCGCCGGAAGCCAAGAAATTCGATTTCATGGTTGTTTCCAATCGCCTTCCGGTAGACCGCTGCAGCAGCGATGACGCGGAAAACGACGACGACGGGTGGCGTCGTTCTCCCGGCGGCCTGGTGACTGCCCTGGCACCTTTGATGATGAAGGCCGACGGCGCGTGGGTCGGTTGGCATGGCGCTCCTGATGAGGAGCTTGAACCGTTCAGCCACGACGGCATCGACATCATCCCTGTGGCTCTCAGCACAAACGATGTTGAGTTGTATTACGAAGGCTTTTCGAACGCCACCCTGTGGCCCCTTTACCACGACGTCGTTGCCCCTCCCGAGTTCCACCGCGCGTGGTGGGACAGCTACCGCCGGGTCAACCGCAGGTTCGCCGACGCCGTCATCGAGCACGCAGCCCCGGACGCCACGATTTGGGTGCAGGACTACCAGCTCCAGCTCGTGCCGAACATGCTCCGCCAATCACGCCCGGACCTGCGGATCGGTTTCTTCAACCACATCCCGTTCCCGGCGCCGGAGATCTTCGCCCAGTTGCCGTGGCGGCGCGCCATCATCGAGGGCTTGCTCGGCGCGGACCTGATCGGCTTCCAGCGGCCGAGCGACGCGGCGAATTTCATGCGTTCGGCGCGCCGCTTCGTTGGCGCGAGCATCAAGCAGCAGCAGATCCAGGTCAAGGGGCCTGAGGGCGAGGTCTCCCATGTGGCGCGCGCCCAGGCGTTCCCGATCTCCATCGCGGTGGACCAGATCAGCGAGTTGGCGCACCGGCCGGACATCATCGAGCGCGCCCGGCAGATCAGGCAGGACCTGGGCAATCCGAAGACGATCCTCCTGGGCGTGGACCGACTGGACTACACCAAGGGCATCGGCCACCGACTGAAGGCCTTCGAGGAACTCCTCAAGGAGGGGCGCCTGACGGTGGAGGATGCCACGCTCATCCAGGTGGCGAGCCCCAGCCGCGAGCGCGTGCAGCAGTACCGGCTCCTTCGTGAGGAGATCGAGGGCACGGTGGGCCACATCAATGGCAGTTACGACACCATCCAAAACACCGCCGTCCGCTATCTCCACCACAACTACCCCATAGAAGAGATGGTGGCCTTGTACTTGGCGGCCGACGTCATGCTCGTCACGGCATTGCGGGACGGCATGAACCTCGTGGCCAAGGAGTACGTCGCCGCCAGGACGAACGACACGGGCGCCCTCGTCCTGAGCGAGTTCACCGGGGCCGCGGACCAGCTCAAGCAGGCGCTCCTCATCAATCCCCACGACATCGACGGGCTCAAGGGCACCATCATGAGGGCCGTGCACTTGCCCGCCAACGAGTCGCGCCGCCGCATGCGGTCCATGCGCAAGGAGATTTTGGAGCACGACGTCGACCATTGGTCCGCGGGTTTCCTCGCCGCACTGGCCGAAGGGGAGCTCGGCGATGACTCGTGAGTCCACGCCCCTAAGCCTCTCGCCGGAGCTGCTCGACGCCGTTCGCCGGATCGCGGGAACCGAACGTCTCCTGGTCGCCATGGATTTCGACGGCACCATCTCGCCGATCGTGGACCGTGCCGGCGACGCCCGGCCACTTGGGCGTTCGGCAGCCGCTTTCGCTGGACTCGCCAAGCTTCCGCGTACGACGACGGCACTCATCTCCGGGCGGGCGCTGGCCAGTTTGCGGGCGGTCGCCTCGCCCCCTGACGCCACGTTGCTGATCGGGAGCCACGGCGCCGAGGCGTGGCTTGGCCCGGGATCCGTGGGACTCCAGCTCGATGACGCGCAGCGTACGCTCCTCGCGGAAGTCCGCGAAGTCCTGGACGGAATCTCGAGGGAAGCTCCGGGGACGGTCCTCGAGGACAAGCCGGCCGGCGTCGTACTCCACACAAGGCAAGCTGCGGACGACGTCGCGGAGGACGCCGTGGCGGCCGCCCGCTCGGTCCTTGACGGCTGGCCGGGGGTCTACCTGAAGGACGGCAAACGCGTTCTGGAAACTTCGGTGGTGCATTCGTCGAAGGGCGAGGCCGTCGAATTCCTACGGCAGGCCACGGGCGCAACTGCGATCCTTTTCGCGGGGGACGACCTGACCGACGAAGACGCGATTGCGAGCCTGCGCACCGGCGATGTCGGGGTGAAGGTCGGGCTGGATTTCACACAGGCCGAATTCCGTGTGGAAGCCCCGGTCCACGTCGCAGAACTGCTCGAATCACTCCTCCGCGAACGCCGGCTCGAAATTTCCCGAGACACATTTCACATGTGACCTTCGTAACATTTGTGCGAATAACCTGTACCCCTGCAATACTCTTGGGTGTGATGTGACGCACACGTACCGTGCGGCATCACACGAAATCCCCTGCCCAGGGCTCCAGCTCGGGGTGGGGGTTCCAATTGAATACACATGAACCATTCACAACGGATCGTCCGGCACGTACCTGCCGGTGAAGGGATTGATAACTGTGGCTACAGTTACTTTTGATAACGCTACGCGTCTGTACCCGGGCACAGATAAGCCCGCCGTCGATAAGCTCAACATCGACATCGCCGATGGCGAATTCCTGGTCCTCGTTGGACCGTCCGGTTGCGGTAAGTCCACCTCCCTGCGCATGCTCGCAGGCCTTGAGGACGTGAACTCGGGCCGCATCCTGATCGGCGATCGCGACGTCACGGACGTCCCGCCGAAAGACCGCGACATTGCCATGGTTTTCCAGAACTACGCCCTTTACCCGCACATGACTGTTGCGGACAACATGGGCTTCGCACTCAAGATCGCCGGCGTTTCAAAGGAAGAGCGCGCCGAGCGTGTCCGCGAAGCAGCCAAGCTTCTTGACCTCGAGCAGTACCTGGACCGCAAGCCGAAGGCACTCTCCGGTGGTCAGCGCCAGCGTGTCGCCATGGGCCGCGCTATCGTCCGTAACCCGCAGGTCTTCCTCATGGACGAACCGCTCTCCAACCTCGACGCCAAGCTCCGCGTCCAGACCCGCACCCAGATCGCGTCCTTGACCCGCCGCCTCGGCGTCACCACGGTCTACGTGACCCACGACCAGGTCGAGGCAATGACCATGGGTGACCGCGTCGCGGTCCTGAAGGACGGCCTGCTGCAGCAGGTCGACACCCCGCGCAACCTGTACGACCGTCCGCGGAACGTCTTCGTGGCCGGCTTCATCGGCTCCCCTGCCATGAACCTGCTGGAACTGCCGGTCGTGGACCGCGGTGTTCAGTTCGGTGGCACGGTGTACCCGGTCCCGCACGACGTCCTTGAAGACGCAACCGGCAAGACCGTCACGGTCGGCTCCCGTCCTGAAGACCTCGAGACCGCCGCTCCGGGCGAGGGCCTTGAGGTCGAGGTCGACGTCGTCGAAGAGCTCGGTGCGGACGCCTACGTCTACGGCCACACCACGCTCGACGGCAAGAGCCACGACATCGTGGCACGCGTCGACGGCCGCCGTCCTCCGATGAAGGGCGAGTCCATCTGGGTACGCCCGCAGTCGGGCCACGTGCACCTGTTCGACACCAAGACGGGCCTGCGCCTGGGCGACTAATCCCCACCGCACTACCGACGGCGGCCCCTCCACTGGACGGGCCGCCGTCGTCGTTAACCGCACCCCCGATACGGAAGAATTGACCCATGAGCGAGCAAAGCGGTGCCCAGTGGCATGACGAACCCACCGACTACGGGCAGATCGGAAAACTGCCCCGCACGGAGGCCGCCAGCGCGAATGACACCACCCCTCCCGCGAGCGTCATCGGTTCCCTTAACATCACCGCCGCCGCGGCGGATCCCGAACTCCTCGACCTGCCGTGGCACATCGCCCTCGAAGAGTGGCCGGCCGAGAACCTCGCAGCCCTCCCCCGCGGTATTTCCCGGCACATCGTGCGCTTCGCGCACTTGGGAGGCTCCGTCATCGCCATCAAGGAAACGTCCGAACACGTCGCGCGGCACGAGTACCACATGCTCCGCAAGCTGGCCCGCCTGGATGTGCCGTGCGTCGAGCCCGTCGCCGTCATCACGGGCCGCACCACAGTTGACGGTAGGCCGCTGAATCCCGTGCTGGTCACCCGGCACCTCAAATTCTCTATGCCGTACCGAGCGCTGTTCTCGCAGATGCTCCGCCGCGACACCCTGACACGCCTCATCGACGCCCAGGCATTGCTGCTCGTCCGGCTGCACTTGATCGGTTTCTATTGGGGCGACGTTTCCCTGTCCAACACGCTGTTCCGCCGCGACGCCGGCGCGTTCGCCGCGTACCTCGTGGACGCCGAAACGGGCGAGCTCTATCCGGACCTGTCCAAGGGGCAACGCGAATACGATCTCGAGATCGCGCGCGTGAACATCGCCGGTGAACTCATGGACTTGCTCGAGGGAGGCCTCATCGAGGAGAAGGTGGATCCGGTGGCGACGTCGGAACTCATCATGGACTCGTACCGTCGCCTCTGGGCGGAACTCACCGAGAAGGAATCGTTCGAACTGGGTGAGCGCTGGCGCGTGGGCGCCCGCATCCGGCGCCTCAACGAACTCGGCTTCGACGTCGAGGAATACGCCATCAAGACCACCCAGAACGGTTCCACCATCCAGCTCCAGCCGAAAGTCGTCGACGCCGGCCACCACCAGCGCCGCCTGCTCCGCCTCACCGGCCTGGACGCCCAGGAGAACCAGGCCCGCCGCCTTCTCAACGACATGGACTCATTCAGGGCGGACAACAACCCGGACCTGGACGAGGAAATCAGCGCCCACGCCTGGGTCAGCCGGATCTTCGAGCCGATTGTCCGGTCCATTCCGCGGGACCTCGCGGGCAAGCTCGAACCGGCCGAAGTTGTCCACGAGGTCCTTGAGCACCGCTGGTACATGAGCCAGAAGCAGGACCGCCACATCCCGCTGGCCGAAGCCGTACAGTCCTACTTGGACACCGTGCTCCGGCACCGGCGGGACGAGGCAGCGATCATGCTCAACCCGGACACGGCTCTGCTCAAGATCCTCGAAGCCGAAACCGAGGAATCCCGTTACGACGAAATCGACGAGTACCCAGACTCCGACGACTAATCGAGTTTGTGTACAGATCCCCTTAAAACGCTTCTTAAGGGTGGTTATCTGTACACAAACTCAGGGCTCGAGGGTCTCTGCCAGCCCGGCGAGCACCGGCTCGCGGCCCAGTTCGATGTGCGAATAGGCCAAGCTGTACGCGAGCTCGGCCTTTCCGCCGACGATCGCGTTGCACAGCTCCATGTGCTCGTCACGCTGCAGTTCGTTGCTGCGGTTGTGCGCGAGCCCGAAAATCCACCGCATCCGGCCGAAAAGCGGCTTGACCGATTCGATGAGCAAGCGGTTGCCGGAGACACGGACGATTTCGGCGTGGAATGCGGCGCTAAGGCGTACGACGTCGTCCGTCCGGTCGTCGTCGATCGCTTGCCGGGCTTCCTCCACCAGGTCGCGCAAGCGGCCGTCGGACCCGCCCGCCGCGACGCGCATCGCCGCGGCGCGGGCGGCAAAGGTTTCAAGGCACAAGCGGACATCGAAGAGCTCATTCACATCGGTGAGCGTCAGCTGGCGCACCACCGCTCCCCGGCGCGGAAAGGTCTCCACGAAGCCGTCCTGCTCAAGGCGTTGGATGGCTTCGCGCACGGGAATGCGCGAAACGTTGTAGAGCTCGGACAGTTCACGCTCGCGCAGGCGCGTTCCCTGTGCGAATTCTCCGGCCACGATCCCTTCGAGGACCAGTTGGTAGACCTGTTCGGCCCGGGCTTCGTCGTCGCGGCCCGTCAGCGTTTCCGGCATCGGCGTTGGCCACCCTTCTTTCAGCGCTCCACCCGAGCATACACGGGCGGAAACAGCTCATCCGCGGTCCGCTGCGACGCGTCGCGCAGCGAATAGGCGTCCCTCATTTTGTCGAAGAGCTCCTGCCCCTTGCGGCGCCAGAAGTCGAGGTCGACGCCGTCGATCTTGCCGTTGCGCATAATGGTCCGGCCGGCGACGACGGAAAGCACCGCTTGGCGGGCCGTTCCGTTGAGCAGGAGTGTCCGGATGGGGTCGTCCTGCACGCCGTCCTTGAAATTGTCCAGGGAAAAGGCAACCATGTCTGCTTGCGCGCCGGCCTCCAAGCGACCGAGGTCGGGCCGCCGCAATGCCTTCGCCCCACCGAGCGTTGCGGCGTCGACGTATCCGGCAACGTCCCCGGCCCCCATGTCCCCCGCCAGGATTTTCGCGAGCTGGACGCCGGACTCGATGCCGCGGACGAGGTCCGGCGGGAAGGAATCCGTGCCGAGGGCGATGTTGATGCCCGCTTCCTTGTAAGCGGCGAAGGAATCCAGCACGCCGCCGTAGCGCATGGAAGTCAAGGGACAGTGAATAATACTGGCGCCCGACTCCGCCAACCGGTCAAGGTCGCCCCGGTCTTCGCCGTACACAGCCGCGTTGCGGTCCGTGTAGGTCGCATGCGGAATGAGCAGCCGCTCATTGAGCAGGCCAACGAGGTCCAGGAGTTCCAGCGGCGTGACACCGTACTCGTCCTGGATAAGTTGCCGTTCCACCAAGCCCTGCAGGGAGTGGAGCCGCACCAGCACGTCGCGATCAGCAGAGAGCTTCGCGGTTCCCCTGAGCAATTCCATGTCCAGGGTTTCTATCCGACATGGCAGCAGGACTCCCTGCACCAAAGGATCGGCCAGTTCGCGGACATGATCCAGGAATTTCTCCGCGTCGGCGAAACCCTCGGTTCCTTTGCCGTCGTCGAACATCACGGAACGCTCGCCGCCCTCCAACAGCACATTGACGCCGGAACGGTATGCCGGGCCGAGGTAACCGCGGAGCCCGAGGCGCCGGCTGGTTTCGGCCATGTCCGCGAGTTCCTCGAACGTCTCGGCCCACTCTGAATGGACTTCGGACGCAATGGGCATGTAGGTGGTGATGCCGTGCAGGACGAGCTGGATCAGGGCGTATTCGCGGATTTGGCTTCGTTCTTCGGGCGTGAAGACGTCGGTGCGGCGGTGGCGGAAATAGTCTTCGGACCACTGATACCCCTTGCCGAGCTCGGCTCCGGCCCAGCTGTCGAGCAGCAAATGGTCGATGTCCGTCAGGGCATCCAGGTCAATGAGGCCGGGCATGAGCAAGGCATCCCCGACGTCCTGCTGCGCGTCGATCGGACCGTCATATTCCGTGCCGACGAATTCGATGACGTCGTTCCGGTACACCACGCAAGCGTCCCGGAGGAGGACGTGGGTGCCGTTGCAGAAGCCCAAGACATGGCGGGCGCTTACCTTCGTGATCACGGAGATTCCTTTCGAGAGTGACTACTCTCACAGATAATACTGTTTGGTATTCCAGATAGGTGAATTGCTTGTGATTTACATCGCATCGAACGGGCGCTACTCTGTCTTTGGTATACAAAAGTTCCGGAGCTTGCTCCTTGGACCATGAATCGAGCACCCTCGTTGACCCAGCTACAGTCCACCGTCGAACCCACTGCTGAGAGTCCCTCCTCCGATGCATCTTCCGGCACGGCCTCGGGCGCATCCGCCGCTGAGGCAAGGTCCCTCCTCGCTACGGCCTGGTTGCGGATCCGCCGGAGCAAGATCGCCCTCTTGAGCCTGTGCATCGTGGTGGCCATTATGTTGTTCGCTATCCTCGGCCCGATCCTGAGCGCGATGTCAGGGAACGATCCCTTCACTTCCAACACCAGCCCGGACGTCCTGGACGACCTCCAGACTCCAGGCCTGCCCCTTCCCGGCTACATGTACCCCTCGGCCGCACACTGGCTCGGCGTAGAACCCGGGCTTGGCCGTGACCTGTTTTCCCGCCTCGCCTATGGCGGCCAGGTCTCACTGACCATCGCCTTGTTGTCCACCGCAGTCTCCGTGGTCCTCGGAACCGTCATTGGCGCGGCCGCGGGCTACTTCGGCGGAAAGACGGACGCCATCATCAGCCGGATCATGGACCTTTTCCTGGCCTTTCCCCACCTCCTGCTGGTTCTTTCGCTCACACCCATCCTGCAATCACGGCTTCGGAACACGGCTCTGGGCCAAGGCAGCTTCCTCCCCATGGCGTCACTCGTGATCATCCTGGGCTTCTTCGGCTGGGCCTACCTCGCACGCATCGTCCGGGGCCAGGTGCTGAGCCTCCGCGAGCGCGAATTCGTCGAGGCCGCGCGGTCTTTCGGAGCCTCCCACCTCAGTGTGCTGTTCCGCCAGATCATTCCTAACGTCATGGGCGTCGTGCTGGTCTACGCCACCATGCTGATCCCCACTAACATCTCCGCCGAAGCAGCCCTGTCCTTCCTCGGCGTCGGCGTCAAGGACCCCACGCCGTCGTGGGGCCAGATGCTGAACGCGGCGCAGTCCGGCAACTGGTACCTCAGCGATCCGTGGTTCCTCGCCGTACCCGGCGTCATGCTCATCGTCACGGTGCTCGCGTTCAACCTGCTTGGTGACGCCGTGCGCGACGCCCTCGACCCCAAAGCCTCGCGCCACTAATTTCCCCACTTTCCGTTTCACCCACCCATCCCCAAGAGGAGAAGTATGAATACCCCCAGCAAAGCGCTGGCACTTGCCGTGCTCATCGCCACTGCCGCCACCGGCTGCGCGGCCGGCCAGAGCCAGCCCGGGACTGCCGCTTCCGGCGCGTCAACCGCCGAGCAGGCTCCCGAGATCGTCAAGCCTGGTTTCACCACCAAGGGCGGCAACATCAACGTCCTGATGTCCTCGGACTTCCAGACCCTCGACCCAGGCAACAGCAACTACGTGCAGACGGCCAACGTTGGCCAGCTGTACTACCGGAACCTCACCATGGCCAAGGAAACGGCGGGCCAGCCGCCCACCATCGTTCCGGACCTCGCCACCGATACCGGCCAGGTGTCCAAAGACGGACTCACCTGGACGTTCACCCTCCAAAAGGGCGTCAAATTCGAAGACGGCAGCCCCATCACTTCCGCCGATGTGAAGTACGGCATCGAGCGCACCTTCGCCCAGGACGTGTACACCCAAGCACCGCAAGAGCTCAACGCAGCGCTCGACGCCGGTGGGTACAAAGGGCCGTACAAGGATCCTTCCGCTGACCTCAAGGCAGTCGAAACGCCCGATGCGCGCACCATTGTCTTCCACCTGAAGAAGCCGTTTGCCGAGTTCCCTGCACTGGCCTCCCGTTCCAACACTTCCCCTGTCCCCAAGGACAAGGACACCAAGCTGGACTACACGAACCACCCGGTGTCCACCGGTCCGTACATGGTGGATTCCTACAGCCGCGGCAAGTCGCTCAAGCTGGTCCGCAACCCGAATTGGGATCCCGCAACGGACCCCAACCGCTCGGCTCTGCCGGACACGTTCACCTTCTCGCTGTCCACCTCGCAGGCAACCATCAGCCAGCAGCTCCTGGCCAACTCCGATCCCAACGCCATCACCCTGGACTCCAACGGCGCACTACAGACCTCGGACGCCGCGAAACTCGCCGACGCCCAGGTCAAGGACCGCGTGGCGTCCGGCCTGCTGGGTTGCAACGACGTCCTGAGCCTTAACACCCAGAAGATCACCGACCCCGATGTCCGCAAGGCCATCGCCCTGGCGTTGGACCGCCAGTCCATCCTCGTCCAGTACGGCGGACGCCGCTTCGGCGAACTCACCCAGACCCCGCTTAACTCCAAGATGCGCGGTTATGTAGCCACGGACCTGGAAATCGACCCAACCGGCAAGCCGAAGCTCGATGAAGCCAAGAAGCTCCTTGAGGGCAAGACGTACCCCAAGACCCTCACCTACGGTTACGCAAACAACCGGGACGCCTACAAGAACACCGGAACCGTGATCCAGCAGAACCTCAAGGCCCTCGGCATCGACGTCCAGCTTGTCCCGATTCCTGCCCCGAACTACTACTCGGTCCTCGCGAGCGACCAATTGCCTGACATCGCCCGTTCCGGATGGTGCGGCGGCGCGGACCCGGCGTCCGTGCGTACTTCCGCGGATCCTATCCTCGGTCCAAACAACGACGGCACGAGCTACGGCTTCTCCAACACGTCGCGCTACTTCGATCCCCAGGTCTCCAAGGCCATGTTCGATCTCCGCAACACCACCGGCACCTCCGAGGAACTGGGCAAGCAGTGGTCCGAGGAGTTCGGCAAGGCCCTGAAGACCTACCCGATCATCCCGCTCATCCGCACCCACACCAACAGCGTGGTGGGCTCGAACATCCGCAACGCCCAGGTCGGATACTTCTTCGGCGGTATCGACCTCTCGATCGTCGGCGTCCAGCACTAACCAAGCCAGTCCAGAAGGGAGGCGGGCCGTCCGGTCACCACCGGACGGCCCGCAACCAGCACCATGATCAGATTCATTCTTCGCCGGACAGGCTCACTGATCCTGCTTCTCGTCGCCGTCAGCTTCATCACCTTCACGCTGTTCCAGCTAGGCCCGGCAGATCCCGCGTCCGCGGCATGCGGCCAGGAGTGCACTCCCGAACGCATCGCGGAAGCCCGGGTGGCGCTCGGCATGGACCACCCGTTCTTCATCCAATACTTCGACTACATGCGCGGTTTGGTTTCGCCCCGCATGATCGGGGCACCCGGTGCTGAGTCGCTGTGCCAGTGGCCGTGCCTCGGCAAATCGTTCCAGACCAACGAGAACGTCTCGGACATCATTGCCCGTTCCTTGCCCTACACGTTGTCCATGGCTATCGGCGCCCTTGTGCTGTGGACCATCACCGGCGTCGGGCTCGGCCTGCTTGCCGCCCTCCGCAAGGGTTCCGCCACGGACAAGTTCATTGTTGCCGCTGCTTCCGTAGGCGTCTCCTTGCCCATTCCCGTCACCGGTTTGTTCCTCCTCCTGGTGTTCGTCAACCAACTGCATCTCTTGCCGTTCACCACCAACGAGATCAATAGTCCATTCGGCGCCCAGGGACCGTGGGCCTGGGTGCTCAACTACTTCCTGCCGTGGGTCGCCCTCGCCGTGCTCTTCAGCGCCGCCTATATCCGGGTCACCCGGACCAACATGATCGAGACTTTCAGCGAGGACTTCATCCGGACCGCGCGTGCCAAGGGCCTGGCGCCCAGGACAGTGACGTTCAAGCACGGCGTCCGGGCCGGAATCACTCCGGTGGTGACCATGCTCGGCATGGATATCGGGCTCCTCCTGGGTGGCGCCGTCCTCACCGAACAGATCTTTTCGGTCCCGGGGCTCGGCTTTACCGCCGTTCGGGCGGCAATCTCCGGAGACCTCCCCGTCACCATGGCCATCACCATGCTGGCCGCCTTCTTCGTCATCGTCGCGAACGTCGTCGTCGACCTCGCTTACGCAGCCATCGATCCCCGAGTGAGGCTCCAATGACCCAGCTCCAGCCCGGCGCCGCAAGCGCCGCCACTCCTTCAAGCGCCACCAGCCGCACACGCAAAGCCACCCGCACTCGCGAAGCCACCGCCCGCCCGGGCGAGTCCGGCGCCTTCCTCGATGTCCGCAACCTGTCCGTGAAGTTTCCCACCGACGACGGCCTCGTCTCGGCCGTCAACGGCATGGATTTCAGCTTGGAACGTGGACAGACCCTCGGAATCGTCGGTGAATCCGGCTCCGGCAAATCCGTGACCAGCCAGGCGCTCATGGGCTTGCTCAAGGGCACATCCGCGCAGGTCACCGGCCAGGCCATGTTCCAAGGCAAGGACCTCGTCACGCTGCCCGAGTCCGGCATGCGCCAGCTGCGCGGCCGGAACATCGGCATGATCTTCCAGGACCCGCTCTCGGCCCTCCACCCCTTCTATACGGTCGGCCACCAGATCGCCGAGGCGTATCTTGTCCACAACAACGCGAGCAAGAAGCAGGCCCGGGCGGCCGCCGTCGACATGCTTGGCCGGGTGGGAATTCCCAGTCCCGAACAGCGTTTCGACGAATATCCGCACCATTTCTCCGGCGGGATGCGCCAGCGTGCCATGATCGCCATGGCGTTGATTTGCGAGCCGGAACTGCTCATCGCGGACGAGCCCACCACTGCCTTGGACGTCACCGTGCAGGCGCAGATCCTGGACCTCATGGCCGAGCTCCAACAAGAAACGAATTCGGCGCTGATCCTCATCACCCACGACCTCGGCGTGGTGGCGGAGGTCTGCGACTCGGTCCTGGTCATGTACGGCGGGCAGTGCGTCGAATCGGGACCGGTCGACGAGATCTTCTACGACACCCGGCATCCGTACACCCTGGGCCTGCTCAAGTCGATGCCAACCCTTAACGGTTCCTCCGGCAAGCTCAACCCGATTCCCGGCCAGCCGCCGTCTCTCCTTGACTTGCCGAAAGGCTGCATTTTCAGCGCGCGGTGCGAATACGCGGCCCTCGCCGGTGACGGCGTGTGCGCGGGCACGCGGCCTGAGCTCGTGGTCGAGGACGGCCACGGCAAGCGCTGCCATTTGAGCGGCCCCCAAATCCTCACCATCCGGAATACGCGTTAGGACCACCATGGATACGCAGGCAATTCTCCAGGTGGAGAACCTCCAGAAGCACTTCCCCATCAAGGGCGGACTCTTCTCGCCGCAGGGGTCCAAGACCGTCAAAGCGGTCGACGGCGTCTCGTTCAGTCTCGGCCGCGGCCAGACTTTGGGGCTCGTGGGCGAGTCCGGGTGCGGTAAGTCGACCACCGGCCGCATGATCGCGCGGCTCATGGACCCGACGGGCGGACGGATCATGATCGACGGCGTCGACATCAGCAAGCTCGGCGGCCGCGATCTGTACAACTTCCGCCGCAAGGTCCAGATGATCTTCCAGGATCCCTTCGCGTCACTCAATCCCCGGCAAACCGTGGGCACGGCGATTGCGGCGCCGATGGTCGTCCAGAAGATCACGCCGACCGGAGGCTTGAAGAACCGCGTCAAGGAACTCCTCGAGCAGGTCGGCCTGAAACCCGAGCACTACAACCGTTTTCCCCACGAGTTCTCGGGAGGCCAGCGGCAGCGTGTGGGCATTGCCCGAGCCATCTCGCTCAACCCGTCCGTCATTGTGTGCGACGAGCCTGTCTCCGCCCTCGATGTGTCCGTGCAAGCCCAGGTGGTCAACCTCCTGCAGGAAATCCAGCGCGATACCGGGGTGTCCTATATCTTCATTGCCCACGACCTCTCCGTGGTCCGCCACATCTCGCACGAGGTAGCGGTCATGTACCTCGGCAAGATCGTGGAAAAGGGCTCCAGGGACGAGCTGTTCCGCGAGCCCCGGCACCCCTACACGAAGGCGCTGTTGTCGGCCGTTCCGCAGCCGGATCCAAAGGCGGCCCGTCAGCAGCAGAAGATCCGACTCCGCGGAGACCTTCCCTCCCCTGCCAATCCGCCCAGCGGTTGTGTCTTCCGTACTCGCTGTCCCCTGTTCGGCACTTTGGACGCCGAACAGCGGGAGCTATGCATCAACCACATTCCCGCGCCAGCCAGCGCGGCTGCTCCTGCCTGCCACCATTCGGGTCTGGCAGCGGCAGCCCTCGCTGGTGTGCAATAGATCCACAACCAAAGGAGCAACATAGTGAACACCCTGATCCGTGCCGTCCGCCCCTGGGGACAAGCGTTGAGCGACCTCTTCATCACGGACGGCAAGATCTCCGGCGTCGAACCCCATGACCCCGCGCGTACCGCCCCGGACTCGTCGACTACCGTCGTCGAAGGCCGCGGCCGCCTCCTGGTGCCGTCCTTCTCAGACGTCCATGTGCACCTGGACTCCACGAGGATCGGCCTGCCGTTCCGCGAACACACCGGCGGTCCGGGCGTCTGGACCATGATGATGAACGACCGCAAGAACTGGCGCAACGCCGAAGTTCCCTTGCAGGAACGCGTCAACAACACGCTCGGGCGGATGATCGCGCGCGGCACCACCCGAGTCCGTTCCTACGCCCAGATCGACGTCGACTGCCGCCTCGAGCGCTTCGACGCCGTCGTCGCCGCGAAGGAGCACTTCAAGGACCAGGCCGACGTCGATATCATCGCGTTCCCGCAAGCGGGCCTCCTCCTCGAGGAAGGCACCGTTCCGCTCATGGAAGACGCCCTCAAGGCCGGCGCCAACGTGATGGGCGGCATCGACCCCTGCAGCCTGGACCGTGATCCCGCGAAGCACCTCGATATCGTCTTCGGGCTGTCCGAAAAGTACCAGGTCCCCATCGATATCCACCTCCACGAGCTCGGCGAGCTCGGTGTCTTCAGCACGGACCTCGTCCTTGAGCGCACGCGTGCCCTCGGAATGCAGGGCAAAGTCACCATGTCCCACGCCTACCAGTTGGGCAGCGTCAACGAGGCCACCACCCGGCGCCTGATCGACGCGTTCGCGGAGCTGGACATCTCCATGGCGTCTGTCGCGCCGGGCTCCGCTGGCGTGGCGGGCCAGCTCCCCATCCCGTTGCTCGCCGAAGCCGGCGTCCGTATGGGCCTGGGCGAGGACGGCCAGCGCGACTACTGGTCCCCGTATGGCAACACGGACATGCTCGACCGCACTTGGCAGCTTGCCTTCACCCACGGCTTCCGCCGGGATGAGCTCATTGAGCACTGCCTCGCCATCGCCACGGTAGGCGGCGCGAGCATCCTCGATGCGTCCGCCACCCGCCTCAAGGGCACCGCGCACCGCCCCGGACTCGAGGCCGGCGACCCCGCCGAACTCCTGCTCCTCGACGGCGAAACAGTCGCTTCCGCCGTCATGGACCGCGGCAAGGACCGCACCGTGATCCACCGCGGCAAGGTCGTGGCCGAGCAACTCGAACTCATCTAAGGTCCCACGAACGCACAGTGGCCGGTTCCTCCGTCGAGGAACCGGCCACTTTTGTGTGGGTGCTTGAGGGACTAATGCCCGACGGCGACAGGCTCGCTTACCTTCTCGGCTTCGGCAGGTGCCACGGACACCGCCCGTCCCCGCACCGCGAAGAAACCCGCCGCGGCAAGCAGGACCGCCTCGGCGGCCAACGCCACGAACGGAACATCCCAGCCACCGGACCACTCATGCAGGAAGCCGGTTCCGAACGGTCCCAAGGAGGCCAAAGCAAAGCCCAGGCCTTGGCTCATGGCTGAGAGGCTTCCGGCGCTCGTCGGCTCGGCCGAGCGGATCACGACCAACGCCATACCGAGGCCAAAACCGGCGCTCTGGACCATCCCCAGCAACCCCACCATCAGGAACTGCTGGTCTGCGGGAGCCATCAGGACGCCGATCAAACCTGCCGCCACTAGAAGGCCCAGCCCGGGAGCCATGAGTTTCAGGACCGCCCGACGGCCCGCGAGGACGGGTGCAAGCAAGCTGGCTGGCAATCCCGCGATGCTGAACCACGCCAGAAGCGCAGCTGCATCGGACGGTGTGTGGCCTTTCGAGACCAGGAAAACGGCCAGCCAGGAAGTGACCGCGAAATACAACATGGCTTGCAGGCCGAAGAATGCTGTCACGGCCCACGCCGTCCGCTGCTTCCGGAGCGGAACCGGACGCTCCGCGCCGTAGCCGGGTATCGCCGTCGTACGCTGCACCGGGCTGGTCGAATCGTGGCTTTGGGTCGAACCAGTGCGGCGGATCAGGGCGGACGCCAGCACGGCAGGGACGGCCCACGCTGCCAGTGCCAACGGGAGGCTCCCACCAAGTGCCTGCTGCAGCGGCTGGACAAGTCCCGCCCCGAGTGCGGCGCCCAGGCCGAATCCCATGGTGCAGATCCCCGTCCACCAGCCCGTTCCACGATTCGCTTTGACGATCTGTGGCACCAGGACGCTGGCTGTCATGATCGAAGCGCCGGCGAGGAACGTCCCGGGCAACAAGAACCCAGGCACGAGCACCCTGAGAACCAGGGCAACCGCCAGCATGAGCAGCGCAACCGCAACCGCCCGGCCCGTGCCTAAACGGCGCCAGCCAAGGTCCCACCGGAGCCGAGACGCCGAATGCCAGGACCGGGAGTGCCCCAAGCAGCGGCAACATATGCGGGTCCAGCCCAAAGCCTGCCGGCAACTGCCCCATGGTGCCGGCGATTGCAGTGATGGCCGGGCGAAGGTTGACGGAGACGAGGGCCAGCGCTACGAGGACACCGGCTGTCTTGGCCGTGCTGCGATCTCCCACGGAATACTCCTCAAAACTCACTTGGTATACCAAATAAGATTAGAGGCGTATGGAAGGAAAGTAAACTGGCAGATTCGTGGCGTCAAAGTGTGACCGTGAACTAGGCTCCCAAAGTTTGGGATACCAGAGAGTTAGATAGCTTTACCTGGGTTCAAGATTCCGGCCGGGTCGAAAAGCGCCTTGATGCGGTGCTGCAGGGCGCGCAGCGGCTCCGGTTGCTCGAGGCCGAGCCACCGCAGCTTGTACTGCCCTACGCCGTGCTCCCCGGTGATGGTTCCACCCATCTCCAAGGCCGCGGCGATGGAGTCGTCCAAGGCAGCGTTGAGGCGCTGCACCGCATCAGCGTCCGTTTCCATTTCCGCGGGTTCCACCCAGAAAGTGGGGTGCAGGTTGCCGTCGCCGGCATGGGCCACCACTTTGAGCTGGACCTTATGGTGCTCGGCCATTCCTTCCAGGGCGGCGACATAGTCCACCAGCCGGGACCTCGGGACGGCGACGTCCTCTCCTACCCGGTATTCGTTGTCCGTTTCGTCTCCCCGGCTCGAGCGCCGCATCTCGACCAATCGCTCGGCTTCGGCGTTCGCTTCTGCCATGACCGTGGCACCGCCGGCGGCCAAGACCTCCCGCACGAGCGCCGCCTCCGCTGTCGCCCCAAATCCATCCGTTTGTATCAGCAGCAAAGCCTGGCCCCGTTCACTCAAGTCCGAACCATACAGCTCGTCGAGCTGGCGCAGCGTGCCGCCGTCGAGCATTTCCATGATGGCTGGCTGCACGCGGGCCTTGCCTACCGCGAGGACGCCAGCCGCAGCGCCGCGGAAGTCCGGATAGAACGCCGCCACGGTCTGCACATCCCTCGGCAGGTAACGGAGACGGACAGTGACTCCAACAACGATCCCAAGGGTCCCCTCAGAACCCACGAACAGCGCCGTAAGGTCGTAGCCGGCCACGCCTTTGAAGGTCTGGTGTCCGGTGTGCACGAGTGAACCGTCGGCAAGCACCACGTCCAGGGCCAGCACCGAGTCCCTGGTCACGCCGTACTTGGCACAGCGCAGGCCACCGGCGTTGGTTGCCACGTTGCCGCCGATCGTCGAAATCCGGTAGCTCGCCGGATCCGGGGCGTACATGAGTCCGTGTTCTGCCGCGGCCGCGTTCAGGTCTGCGTTGACCACACCGGGCTCGACGACGGCGGTCTCGTCATCCGCGTTGAGCTGCAGGATACGGTTCATACGTTCCACGCTGAGGACGATGCATCCTTGGCTAGCGTGCGCGCCTCCGGATATACCGGTTCCCGCGCCCCGGGCGACAATCGGAACGCCGTAGCGCGCGCAGCTGCGCACCACGTGCTGGACGTCTTCAATAGATTCCGCGAACACGACGGCGATCGGCAGGTGGAGGTCAAGGACCGGTCCGCGATCGGCGGCGTAGTCGGCGCGCGTCTCATCGTCGACAGACACCTGGCCCTCCGTGAGCCCCGCCGCAAGCTCCTCGAGGAACGTCTCGGTACGAGGAGAGATCCTCCGCGCCATCACAATTTCCTTCTTCGATTTGTCCTGGGGGTATGGCTGGCTGGCTCCGGTGGCCTCGAATCCGTGCCGGGCATAGAAAGCCTTCGCGCGGGAGTTGTCCTCGTGGACACCGAGCTCGATGACTCCAGCCCCGAGCTCCGCGCTCGCCACCAGGCACGCCTCATCCAACAGTTCAGCGGCGAGGCCAAGTCCCCGGTGCTCGGGCGCGACGTACACGCTGACAAGCATTGCGTGCCGGGCCTCGGAAGACTCCTCTGGGTTCTTGACCACCACGCGCATCAAACCGCTGATCTTGCTGCCGTCCGTCCCGTCGTCGGACACCAACGTGATGCTCGAATCACCGGACATCGTGATGGCGCGCTCTTGCCATTGCGCGTCGGTCTGGCGACGGGCGGCCACAAGGCTCTCGACGTAGGCCATCGGGGTATCAGCCAGCATCTCCAGCCGGACTTCGCGAAGCAATCGCCAGTCCGATGCCCCAAGGCGACGGATTCTATTCACTTCCACCACCCATGAACCGGACGTAACGCTCCAGGACGCCAGGCCAGCCGGCCGCGTAGTCCGCTCGCGTTTGGCCCGGGTTCTCGGCGCCCTCCCAGCCGTCGTGGACCAGGCGGACCTCAGTGCCGTCGTCGACACCGCGGAAAGCCACGCGGACTTCAGTGGACCACATCGCCGTGCTGCCCGGATACCAGCTCGCATGGAACGACATCGGAGGCTGCCAATCGTCGATCGTTCCCCACACCGAGGTTCGGCCATCCTCAGCGGTCTCCAGGATCAGGTTCTCCTCGAACTCGACGTGCGAGCCTTCCCCGTACACGCTGTGATCCGCCATCGGCCACCACAAGTGCGTGTGGTCGGTGAAGCCCATAAAAGCATGCGCCACAGGCGCACGTACGACGACGGTGCACGCCACGGGTTCAAGGTCAAAGGATCGATCTGGCTGGGGTTCGGAGTCCGGCGCGGGGTGACTGAAAAGGCTCTCCATGTGCACCAACTCTACCGCCCGGCCACGCCGCGTCTCTTGGTGGTTAAAGCGGGAGACCCCCGCACCCGGGGAGTGTGGGGGTCTCGACCATTTTGAGTGTTGTCCGGCGGTGTCCTACTCTCCCACACCCTCCCGGGTGCAGTACCATCGGCGCTGTGGGTCTTAGCTTCCGGGTTCGGAATGGGACCGGGCGTTTCCCCCACGCTATGACCGCCGTAACCTTTTCACCCGGCCCTGCCCCCGGTGTTGGGGGTGGGTGGGAAAACTGTGGGTTACAACATGTGGTGTTGTTATTCAGTTATTTTGGTTCCGGTTGTTGTTCGGGAACCACATAGTGGACGCAAGCAGTGTAAAGTCCCACACCCCGTGTT
>NZ_SMRU01000050.1 GCF_004354015.1 Arthrobacter terricola | reverse complement strand
GTCCTGATCATGCAGCCCGGCAATCCCTGCGGACTCGTACCGGCTGCGCCACCCTATGACCGTCGTCCGTGTCGCCCCGACACGCTCGGCGATCACGGTGTTCGACAGCCCCTCCGCGGCCAGCAGCACGATCCGCGCCCGCTGGGCGAGTCCCGCCCGTCCCGCCGAGGACCTGGACAGACGATTCAACGCCTCAAAATCACCATCACGAAGACCCAGGGCAGCAGCAGGACGATTGGCCATAACCAATCCTCCCAAACACCCAAACGTCTAGCTATTAACGACACGCGACACTAGAGACTGCTGCGGAGGGCCCTTGGAGAGCAGACAAAGAACAGCGGCTGCTCCACTTGGGCGAACGGCACTACGATCCACCGGCCGCCGTAGAACTCGACATACGAGTCCGGGGTGCACCGTGCGAATGCTTCTTCGCGTGTCATCGTCGTTCCTTTCACAATTGGCCCGGTGAGCGGGCTGGTTTCCAATGTCAGAACTGCCAAGTCCTGGCTTTGTGATCCCAGTTACCTGCATTCCTTCCACAACAAATGTACGTCAGGGAATTCTCCAGCACGAGGTATTCAGGGATAATTTCATGAGAAATTGAGGGCCTGAATTACCAAAGTAGTTTACATCCCTGAAACATGCTGGAAACCTGCATGTAACATTTGGAATGCGCTTGCCGTGCGATCCGCAAGGCTCACATCCCGCCGAGGAGCCTTTGGTAAAGAGCGCGCGTGGCCGGGCTGGGCGAGACCCCGAGTTGTTCGCGAAGAAGGGTGGACAGGCGACTGTAGACGGCGAGGGCCTCGGCCACGTTTTCCTGGGCTGCGAGCGCCTGCATCAGGTAGCGGTGCCCGCTCTCGCGCAAGGGATCCAACGCGATCAGCCGACGCCCGGCGCGGACGGCTCCGGCGACCTCGGCGCCACCGATGCCGAGTTCGGCGGCAGCATAGGATTCCAAGGCGCGCAGGTGGATTTCGCGGAGCTGGTTTCTCGTCTGGTCGATCCATTCTGCGTCTTCACCTGGCAGGAAGCCGCGTTCGGCGACAAACAGCGCGAGCAGTACCGGCCCCCAGGCGCGTGCCCAGTCTTGTTGGGCGACGGCCGATTCGGCCCGATGGATAGCCTCGACCGCGGCTTCGAGGTCGATCCAGGCTCCCGGAAGGTGCAGCTGCACGGTGACGCGTCCGTTCACGGCGTCGGAACCGAAGATGTGGCGCAACTTCGAGAGGAGCGGATTGAGTCGGGCGTCGGTGGCGGCCGGTTCGGGTGAGCGCCACAGCGCTTCGGCGAGTTCATCGCGGGGAACTTGGCGATGGCGGTTCACCACCAGGTAGGTGAACAGGAGGCGTCCTTGGCGTCCGGGCAGCAGGTGGTCGAGCCGGAGCCCGTCCTTTTCCACGACCAGCGGCCCGCAGATCTGGAGACGCAGGCCTGGCTGCACCGACATGACACCATGATCGCATGGGGCTTCGTCATTCCGAGGAGGCGCCACCACGTTTGGGAGGTCCATCATGGCGAAGCTCATCCGTTGCGAGTGTGGATTCGTTGTCCGCGGAGAAACCGACGAGGACGTGGTGGGGGCTATCCGCAGCCATATCGCGAGTGACCATCCGGCCTTGTTGCGGTCGGTCAGCCCCGAGGATTTGCTGGGGTGGATCGAAGTGGAATAGACGGCACCGTTAACGCCATGAATACGCCAAGGTACCGCCAATGTGGAGCCAAGCCGGGGCCAATGATGCCCGCGCAGAATGAGGACATGCTCATCGAACCCATCTGGCTGGCAAATCATCTTGACGATCCCACGGTCCGCGCCGTTGAAATTGACGTTTCGACGGCTGCCTACAATCAGTGGCATATTGACGGAGCGGCGCTCTGGAACATCTACGCCGACCTCAAGGACGAGCGGTATCGTCCGGTCGGCAAACTTGCATTCGAACGGCTGTTAGCTCGTTCCGGCATCGGGCCGGACACCACGGTGGTGTGTTACGGATACGCTCCGGCGTTCGGATACTGGCTGCTGAAGCTTTACGGGCATGCCAAGGTCCGAATCCTGAACTGCTCACGCGACGCCTGGCGCGCCGAAGGCTATCCTGCAGCGCGGAGACCGTCCAGCAGCAGACGGAAATCCCGCCTTTGGCCGAACGCGACGCAGAACTGTTCGCCGACCTGCCGGCGGTGCGCGAGATCATAGGCCGCGCCGGAACCACGGTCCTCGATGTCCGCTCCGAGGCCGAGTTCGTCGGTGAGCGGTTCTGGCCCTCCGGCGGAATGCAGCCAGGTGGTCGCGCTGGCCACATCCCGACGGCGGTACACCGGCCGTTCGGCCAGCTTTACGATGCACGGGGTGCCTTCCTCCCGGTTGAGGAACTGCTCAAAGCGATGCCCGTGCCGGAACTTGAGGAAGAGGACGAGCTCATCACCTATTGCACGGTCGGAGGCCGCGCAGCCACTGCTTGGTATGTCCTGACCGAGATCCTCGGGCATAAGCAGGTTCGTGTATACGACGGGTCCTGGGCTGAATGGGGCCTGAGCGCGGATGCCCCGGTCGAAACCGGAAAGGTGCCCGCGAGCGCATAAGCGCCCAGCCTTCCATTCGGGTAGGAGCCACCCCGGCCGCCCGTTAGTACACTTCTCGGCAGGATTGATTGCAGAAGGAGAGTTTGATGAGCGAAAAATTGCGCTGGGGCATCCTGGGCAGCGCCCGTATCGTCCGCAAGACAATTCCGGCGTTGCAGGCAACGAGGAACGGCGAAGTGGTGGGCATCGCCTCCCGCACCGAAGAGAAGGCCCGGGAGTACGCCGGCAAGCACGGCATCCCGCAGGCATTTGGTTCCTATGAGGCGCTGCTTGCCTCTCCGGACATCGACGCCGTCTACATACCCCTGCCCAACACCCTGCACCTCGAGTGGATCCTGAAGTCATTGGACGCGGGCAAGCACGTGCTCTGCGAAAAGCCGCTGGCAATGAGCGCGTCCGAGTGCGAAACGATCGCGCGCAAGGCTGACGAGACCGGCCTGAAAGTCCTCGAAGGCTTCATGTACCGCTTCCACCCGCGCTTCGAGAAGCTTCAGGAACTGCTGGCGGCGAACGCAGTGGGCGCCTTGAAGTTCATCCACGTCGCCCATTCCTTCGATGCGGGCGGGGACGACAATATCCGCTGGTACACCGGCCTCGGCGGCGGGGCGCTTTTCGACACCGGCTGCTACTGCGTCAACGTGTCCCGCATGGTCACGTCGGAGGAGCCGGAGCATGTTGCAGCCTTCGGCAACTACCGCGATGCCAAGGATGAAGGACGGATCGACACCAGCATTGCAGGCATGCTTCGCTTCCCGGGAGGTTCAACAGCGCTCTTTGACACCGGCGTGAACCTTGAGCGCCGCAACTTCCTTGAGGTCACGGGAACCGAGGGCCGGCTTTACCTCGGGAATCCGTTCAGCCTGCTCGAAGAAGATTCAGTCCTGGAAGAACACCACTTCGGACAGGACTCGGTTTACCACCAGGTCAAGGGCGAAAACCACTTCGTGCGGATGGGCGAGCACTTCGCCGACAGTGCCCTCAACGGCACACCGCTCCGCTACGATCTCGCGGACGCCGCCAACAATGCCCAGGCCCTGCAAGCCCTCGACGCAACCGCGCGGGCACAGGACCGCGCAGCCGAATACGCGCCCCATTCGAGCAGCCGAGTCCGCTAACCCGGATTCTTCGGAAACATCAGTCGACAACAAAGGGTCGCCGGCAAGCTGCCGGCGACCCTTTGTTGCTACTGCGTATCCACTTATCAGGCGGGAACGTCGAAACGCTGCCCTTCCGGCTTCGACGGAAGGATCGTGAAGATGAGCAGGGCCAGTCCCCCGAGGACCGGGACAAGGCCGATGAGGACCATCCAACCGCTGAAGTTCACGTCGTGCAGGCGGCGGACCGTGAGGGCGATGGACGGAACGATGATTGCCAGGCCCCAGATGACAAGAAGTACGACGCCGATCACGGCACCGGGACCCGGAACCATGGCGCCCGAATCGCTGACGGTAGCACCGGCAGAGCCGGCAACAGACATGATGATGTTGAGTACGAGGCTCACGACTGTAGAGATGAGCACCCACCACCAGTATTCGCTGCGGCTGGCCCGGCCGGTGAACGTGGCGTACTTCTTGAAGAACCGGCGAGCTGCCTCACCGATGGGAGCACCGTAGTACGGCGCCCACAGCGGAACGGTGCCACCAGTCTGGGTAGCTTGTTGCTGCTGGTATGACAATGGATCTCCTTCATAGGAACAATTGACGAGCCTTATCGTAGGGGTCCAAAGCCCCCGCCAAGTTGTCCGGAAGGTGAAATCAGGACGGCGCGTCGGAGTACGACGGCGGGTTCCCGGCCGCCGTACGCTGCGGAAGACTGATGCTTGGAAGGCAACTTTCGGGCACACTGGTGCCGTGAGCGGAATCAGGTGGGTGCTGCACGTCGATCTCGATCAGTTCATCGCTGCTGTCGAAGTGCTCAGGCGCCCGGAGCTCGCGGGCAAACCCATCATCGTTGGAGGCCGTGGCGATCCGACGGAACGGGCGGTGGTGTCCACCGCATCCTACGAGGCCAGGGCTTTCGGGGTGGGATCCGGAATGCCCCTGCGCATTGCGGCCCGGAAAGTACCCGACGCCGTGATCCTTCCCGTCGACCACGAGGCCTACCTAGTGGCGTCCGAGACGGTAATGGCCGCCCTGCGCGAGCAGCCGGGCGCCGTCGTGCAGGTTCTGGGCTGGGATGAGGCCTTTGTGGGCGTCGAAACGGAGTCTCCGGAAGCCTATGCCCGGCAACTGCAGGCCGCGGTCCTGGAGCGAACGCAACTTCATTGCAGCGTGGGGATCGGCGACACCCTGGTCCGTGCCAAGGTGGCTACCGGCTTCGGCAAGCCGGCCGGAGTCTTCCGCCTTACTTCGGACAACTGGCTTGATGTGATGGGCGATCGTCCCACCAAGGAACTGTGGGGCGTCGGGGCCCGGATTTCAGCGCGGCTTGCAAAGCTCGGCATCACCACGGTGGCCGAACTCGCCGCCGTCGATCCCCAGGAGCTTGTCCCGGAATTCGGGCCCAAAATGGGACCTTGGTACGCGCAACTCGGACGAGGGGACGGCGCCCGCGAAGTGGACGACACACCGTGGATTCCGCACGGACACAGCCGCGAGACCACGTTCCAGCGCGACCTGGTGGAACCCGCTGAAGTGGACAACGCCGTCAGGGAACTGACGGCGCGGGTCCTCGAAGACGTGGCCGCCGAGGGCCGGCCGGTGGTCGGGTTGACCCTCAAGGTCCGGTACGCACCATTTGTCACCAAGACGCATGCGAGGAAAATTCCGGAGACTTTCGACCCGGAAACCATCCTCGCCCGGACCTTGGACCTCGCGGCCGCAATCGAAGCAGACCGACCCATCCGCCTCCTGGGGCTGAGGGCCGAAATGGCAATGCCGGACGACGCCAGGACCGGACATACACCGACCCGCAGCGGGTGGTGAGCGCCACGCAACAAGTGGGCCACGCAACAAGTGTCTGTGTGACGAGAATGACTGCGGGCAGGGCAACAACTACCCTCTATCGCAACTAATATATTAGATATATCTTCCCCCCGCACAGTGCTTGCATGTCGTGCCCCGCTTTTGAAAGGCAACCATGGATGTTCTATGGGAAATCGCCGGATGGTTCGGTGCCGTCCTCATCCTGGCCGCGTATCTGGCCGTCTCCATGGGCTGGTTGAAGACCGGCCGGCGCTTCCAAGCGGCGAACCTGGTGGGTGCGTGCGCATTTATCGTCAATGGCTCCGTCCACGGGGCGTGGCCGTCCGTGGTGACCAACATCGCGTGGTTCCTCATTTCCCTGGTAGCCCTCCTGCGCATGAAATCAGGAAAAGTCCCGGCTGAAGCAACCGAAGAAGCGCCCCAGGTGCAGTTCCCGGGCGTCCCCGACACCACGGGCCAGCTTGCTGTTGTCGAGGCCATCTCTTCCGCCGTCCACGCCGACGGCGACGCCCATCACTCCACGGCCAACGCCCGGGTCCTGCCGCAGGCTTGAGGTGCCGTCGTCGGCGTAGCTCCGGCCGCGCCGCGGTTGGAACGGGCAAATTGGCCTCTTGACCGTCGGCCCCAACGGTGCCGTAATGAAATCGTCCGGCACGGCACCTGAAGTAGCGCCCTCGCCGGCGGAGTGAGGAGACGATCATGGACGTATTGGAATCCGTGTCAAAGGGAATGCGGGTTGTTGATCTGGCCGGGAAGGAAATCGGCACCGTCGAAAAAATCGTTCCGCCGAACGAAAAGGCGGAACTGTACGAAGAATCCGTCACCGCCTCGGAGCAAGACTTGATCCGCCTCGGACTAAGCTCCATCTTCGGCAAGGAGCCGAAAGTCCCTGAAGTGATGGCACGCCGGCTGTTCCACGCGGGGTACATCAAGATCGATACTCATGGTTTCTGGACCAGCGGCTGGTACGCAGCTGCCGATGCGATCACGCGGGTCGAAGAGGGAACGGTCTACCTGAGCCTGACGAGCCATGACCTTGCCGCCCAGGTTTGACCCGCGCTGCTTCCTAGCGTTAGGCACCGCCCTCCGGGTTCAGGAGCGATAGAACCCTGCGTCGATATCGGCGATCAGACCGGTGTGCCGCGGTTCCCATCCAAGTATCGAGTGAGTGAGCGCAGCCGTCGCGGGCTGGTCGATCGAGGCGAGGGCTCCAAGGAATCCCAGCGATCCGGCGTCGACAGGCCCGGCGGGCAAGCCCAGGCTGCGGCCGAGCGCTTCGGCGATTTCCCGCAACGGTATGCCGGCATCACCGACTGCGTGCAACACCGAACCGGCAGGCGCCGATTCGACGGCGAGCCGGTAGAGGTGCGCGGCGTCGCGGACATGCACCGCGGGCCAGCGGGCGCTGCCGTCACCGACGTATCCGGCCACTCCGTTTTCGACGGCGATGCCGGCCAGCCTAGCGACGAAGCCGTGCGCGTCCCCGTCGCCGTGCACCGATCGCGGCAGACGTACCACCGAGGCCCGCACCCCTTGGCCGGCCAGAGCAAGCACGGCGTCCGAAACCGCTTCACGCCCGCCAGCCATGCTGTCCGCGGCTGCCTTATCCTGTTCCGTCGCAAACCGGCCCGGCACCGATGGCGTGCCGGAAGTGACAACGAAAGCTTTGCCGGTCCCCTTCAACCCCTCGCCGATAGCGGCCACCACTTCCGCGTCGCCCGCCACAGCCGCGGCGAAGTCGGAGAAGTCATGGCGAAACGCAAGATGCACCACGGCGTCTGCGGATCGGCCGGCATCCTGGAGCACCTTCAGGTCATCGAGCCCTCCCCGCACCGTTGAGGCACCCGCGGCTTCAAGCTTGAGTGCCGAAGCGTCGGAACGGGCCAGGCCAACTACCTCGTGCCCGGCGGCGATCAACTCCGGGACAACGGCGGAACCCACCCAGCCGGACGCGCGGGGACGCCTCGCGCAGGCCGCATTCGAGCTTTATGCCGAGCAAGGATATGAACGCACCACCGGTGCAGAGATCGCCCGGCGCGCCGGGATGCATGAACGGTCCTTCTTCCGCCTCTTTTCGGACAAACGGGAAGTGCCGTTCCACGGAATGGAGCAAGTCGCGCTGGAATTCGCTTCAAACATCCGGCAGGCGCCGCCGGAAGCTACCGCCATCCAAGCAACCCGCTTGGCCGTCGAAGAACGGTGCCGCCTCATTCAACAAAGCCGGGCACACGCAAAACTCCGCCGCGAGGTAGTCTCCGGAAGTGCAGACCTCCGGGAACGGGACCTTGCAAAGCACGGCGAACTGGTCGATGCCATCGCTGCGGAACTGCAGGAGCGCGGGGCGGACAAAATGGCGTCCACCCTGGTCGCGGAAAGTTGCGTCATGGGGATGCGGATTGCGGTCGGGGCTTGGCTCGACGGAGACCAGGACACCGAATTGGTGGACGTCTTTGGCGCCGCCATGGCCGAACTCGCCACGCTCGTCGGGGGCTAGGAGCCGCGCCGCGGGCGGCGCGGGGCGGCGGACCGTCTGCCGTGCGCCACGCCGCCCGCACAGTTACCAGCGCCCGATTGAGGGCATCAGGCAGAATATCCACCATGGGGCGTTGGAACGAAGCGAGGGTCGCCGCCGCCGCGCCCGACGAATCTTCGCTCACAGCGGCGCGGAGGCTGGCCCGGCCGGGGCCATGGTCGGAAACCGGCAGCAACGATGTCCTCGTATGGGGCAAATGCCAAGGCAGCGGTAAAACCCCCTACCAAGTGAGCGTTGACGTCAACACACCCGCGTATAGGTGCACGTGCCCCAGCCGGAAATTCCCTTGCAAGCACGCGCTTGCGCTGCTCCTTATGTGGGCGCGCGGCGAGGCAGCCGACGCCGGCACGGACGCCGCGGACTTTGCCCGGGAATGGGCGGAACAACGGGCCGACCGCGCCACAGCACGGGGGCAACGGCAATCCGAGCGGTCAGTAGACCCCGCGGCCCAGGCCAAGCGCCTCGCCCAGCGTATGGAACTCATGGACGCTGGAATCGCCGATTTTGCGCGCTGGTTGACGGACTTGGTGCGGACTGGACTCGCCGCCGCACGGAGCCAGCCCTATTCCTGGTGGGACGGCGTGGCAGCGCGCTTGGTAGATGCCCAGCTTCCCGGTCTGGCGGAGCAGGTCCGGGCGATGGGTTCGGACATTCACGCCCGCGCCGATTGGGCCGAGCATCTGCTCTTGCGCGCAGGACGCTGGTGGTCCCTGACCAAGGCCTGGGGAATCCGCGGACAGTTGGCTCCTGACGAACTCGCCGACCTCCGGATAGCGATTGGCTGGGCAGTTCCCTCGTCCGAGGTCCAGGACACAGAAGCGCTGGCCGGTCCCTGGCTCGTACTTGGCGCCCACCGGGGTGATGACGGGCGAATCCAACAACAGCGAACGTGGCTCCGCGCGCCCGACGGAACGGTCGTCGTCGTCCTCGATTTCGCAGCGCGCGGCGAGGCGCTCGCGACGCCGCAATTGGCGGGAGCACTCGTGGACGCAACCGTGGCGCGGTACCCCGGCTCCGAACCCCGACGCGCGATGTTCACCTCGTCTCTTGCACCTCGGGGCATGGCCACAAGTTTCGGCGAAGCGGGCACAATCTCCGAAGCTTTGGAAACGGAATCGGCCGCCGTGGCCCTCTCTCCGTGGCGCGAACGCCACCCGGTGCTGCTGGGCGGCGTCCGTGTCTGCCCCGAAGGCTCCGGCTGGTTGTTGGACGGATCCGGGAACTCACTCCCCCTCGTCGACGCGCCCTTGGACTCGCTTCTGGCGCTCACGGGCGGCCATCCTGTTGACGTGTTCGGAGAACTCGAGGACGGACGTGTGCGGCCCCTGTCCGTCGTCGTCGACCACGCGGTGGTGATTCCATGAGCTGGTTGGCCGAAATCCGGACCTCGGCTCTCATAGGCACGGCCCGGCACGCCGTACCGCCTGCACCCGAAAGCCTTGGGTTCCGGCCACCCGAAGGACAGCCCCCGAAGAGCTCCTGCTGGATCAAGCAGCCTTGGCTGACGTCGCCACCCGCGCGGCCAGGCACCTGGTCGGAACGGAAGCAGCCGCGCCGGTGCCCGCATCCGTGGACGAGACCCCGGAAGCGTCCAGCGAGGCGGCCCGGCTGCTCGACCTCCTTCTCAACCAACCTCCGGTCGGCACGGAACTTCGAAACCAGCTCGTGACGGACTGGCTGCACCTCGCCGAAGCATCCGGACGAAGGGTTCCGCACAGGCTGCTGCCGGCTCTCCTATCCCTCGCGAAAACAAAACCTGCCATCGGCGAGCATTTGCATCCGGCGATCGGAGTCCGCGGTCGGTGGCTCCAAGACCTGGGGCGCGCCGATTCGGCCCCGCCTTCCCCGCGCATCAGGCACTGGGCTGAACTGGCGGGTGCGGAGGCCCTGACTGAATTTGCCCGCCTTCGGTTCAGCGACCCCGCTACCGCGCTCGAGGAGCTGGGCCTGCACTGGGAAAGCCTCGGCGCACGCGAACGCGCGGCCCACCTGGCCACCCTCTCCACGAAACTCCACAGCGATGATGAGGGATTGCTCGAGAGGGCCCTGGACGACAAAGCGAAAGGCGTGCGGGAGGCTGCCACGGACCTCCTCGACCGGCTCCCGGAAAGCGCCCGCGCCCGCCGCATGGCCACCCGCTTGCAGCCGTTGCTTCATTCGAAAGGCTTCCTGCGCAAGAAAATCGACATTGACCTGCCGCCCGCGCCGGACGCCTCGGGACTTCGTGACGGGATCGCACCGGATCCGCGCGCGGGAGAGCCGAACCGGCTCGAACGGCTGCACGCGATCATCCGCGGTGCGCCGTTGGACGTGTGGACGACGGCGAGCGGCCAGGGCCCAGCGGCAACCCTCACTCAACTTGCCGGAGAAGAGCGCGTCGTCGATCTGATAGCTGCCATTGCTGCGTCCCGCGGCGATCTTGAGTGGGTGCGTGCCCTGCTTGAGAGCCGAAAAGACGTGCGGCTCCTGGGTCTGCTGCCACGCGACGAGCGTGAAAATGTGCTCGAACGCTATCTCCGTGCCGGATCCGTCCAGCCGTCGCTGCTCGTACCCCTACTGGGCGAACTCCCCCGGCCGTGGGGTTCCGGGTTGGCCGATGCCGTGCTGGAGCGCGTCAGTGCCAAGGAAGGCAGCCCGCTCGCGGCGATGCTGTCAGCCGTCCTGCCTATGGCCCTGCCGCAGGATGTTGCGGAGAAGTGCCGTCGGCTTGAGAAATCCGAAGACGCCGCACGTCGTCGATTGCTCAGCGACGTTGTCCAATACCAATCGTTCCGACAATCCCTGACGGAGGCTTTCCGATGACCGATGCCCAAGACACCGCTACGGTCCTTCGCGCACATGCCGAAGACGCCTACGCCGAAGAACTGGAGGCCCTCGCCGCCGTCGACGACCGGCCCCGGCCACCCAGCTGGAAGCTGTCGCCGTGGGCCGTGACCACGTACGTCCTCGGCGGCACCCTCCCGGACGGGACCTCGATCAGTCCGAAGTACCTGGGCTCGGCACGACTGGTCGAAATCGCCGTTGCGTCACTCGCCACCGACCGTGCGCTCCTCTTACTCGGTGTTCCGGGAACGGCCAAGACGTGGCTCAGCGAACACCTTGCCGCCGCCATCTCAGGATCGTCCACCTTGGTGGTGCAGGGAACCGCCGGAACGCCGGAAGAGGCACTGCGGTACGGCTGGAACTACGCCCGATTGCTCGCCGACGGCCCATCCCGGGCGGCGCTCGTTGCCGGTCCGGTCATGCGGGCCATGGAAGAGGGCAGCCTGGTCCGCGTCGAGGAGCTCACCCGAATCCCGTCAGACGTGCAGGATTCCCTCATCACGATCCTCAGCGAAAAGAACCTGCCCATTCCCGAGCTGAACGCGGAAATCCAGGCCCGCAAGGGCTTCAACGTCATCGCAACCGCCAACAACCGCGACAAGGGCGTCAACGATCTCTCCTCCGCGTTGAGGCGACGCTTCAACACGGTGGTGCTGCCGCTCCCGGACAGCCTCGACCAGGAAGTGGAGATCGTCGCCACCCGGGTCCGAAGCCTTGGCGCTGCTTTGGAGCTTCCCGCAGATCTGGCGGCCCTCTCCGAGATCCGCCGCGTGGTGACCGTCATGCGGGAACTTCGCGCAGGTGTCACCGAAGACCGGCGGGCTACCTTGAAGTCGCCGTCGGCCACCCTGTCCACGGCAGAAGCAATATCGGTCATGACGAACGGACTTTCACTCGCCGCCCACTTCGGCGACGGTACCGTACGGGCCAACGACGTCGCCGCAAGCCTGGTTGGGGCTGTGATCAAAGACCCCGTCCAGGACCGCGTGATCTGGCAGGAATACCTGGAAACCGTGGTCCGGAACCGGCCCGAGTGGAAAGACCTCTACCGGGCTTGCCGCGACCTTGAGGTGTTGAACTGAGCAATGGCAGAGGTCCATGTCCTCGGAATCCGGCACCACGGACCCGGATCGGCGCGTTCAGTCGCTGAAGCCCTGGCGGTCCTCCGGCCGGACACGGTGCTCGTCGAAGGTCCGCCGGAACTCGACCAGGTCCTACCCTTCGTTGTTGACCCCGAAATGCAGCCGCCCGTGGCCGGCTTGATTTACGCCGTCGACCAACCCCGGCTTGCCTCCTTCTACCCCATGGCAAGCTTCTCACCTGAGTGGGTGGCGATCCGCTGGGCGCTTTCGGTCGGCGCCGAAGTGCGGGCGATCGACCTCCCGGCGGCGAACGCGTTCGCGCTCCGGACCGAAAACGAGGCTGAAGAGGCGGTGGATGCGGAGCCGTCCTCTGCTGGGTCGCCGTCTTCCTTGCCGCCGTCGAGTGACGACGGCGGTGGGCCGGCCGACGCTGGCCAGTCGCCCGCCGCCGGGCCGGGCGGGTCGCCGGCCGAACCGTATCGCCCGGACGCGATCGCCCTCCTTGCGGAAGCCGCTGGATACAGCGACCCCGAGCGCTGGTGGGAAGACGCCGTCGAACACCGGAACGCCGGACCGCTCGACCGGTTTGCCGCCGTCGCCGAGGCCATCGCCGAAATCCGCGCCGTCGACGAAAGGCCCGCCACCCACCCTGACGTCATCGAGAACCAGCGCCGGGAAGCGGCGATGCGGCGAATCCTGCGCTCCGTCATCAGGGAAGGACGCGAGCGGATCGCGGTTGTCTGCGGCGCTTACCATGCCCCCGCCCTGATGCCCGAAGCCTTTCCACCCGCCTCCGCAGACAACAGGCTTCTCGCCAATTTACCGAAAGCCAAGGTCGCGGTGACCTGGGTACCGTGGACATCCGACCGCTTGAGCCGACGGAGCGGTTACGGGGCTGGTGTCACCGCTCCCGGCTGGTACGAACACCTTTTCGCCCACTGGTCCGCGCAAGACGAAACTGTGGATGTATCCACAACGTGGCTCGTCCGGGTAGCCCACGCCCTACGCAAGGAAGACTTCGACGCTTCCACGGCCTCGGTGGTGGAGGCCAACCGGATGGCGGACGCCCTCGCCGCAGTACGCGGACGGCCGAGCCCCGGACTGGCGGAATTGGACGACGCCGCACAGGCCGTGCTGTGTGACGGTTCACCATTGCCTTTGGAGCTCGTGTACCGCGAACTCACTGTTGGACCGGGGCTGGGAAACGTCCCCGATTCAGCACCGACAGTGCCGCTCGCCGCGGACATCACCGCGGCACACCGCAAGCTGCGGTTGAAAGCAAGCGCGATGGAAGAAATCGTGGCGATCGACCTGCGCAAACCAAGCCAGCTGGCCCGTTCCGTCTTGTTACACAGGCTCTCACTGCTCGGCGTGGACTGGGGCACACCCCAGGACACTGGCCGCACTACCGGCACCTTCAAGGAAGCCTGGGCGCTGCAATGGAGGCCGGAACTCGCCGTGGCCATCGTGGAGGCCAGCCGCTACGGCACGACGATTGCGTCAGCAGCTGCGGCATGCGTGTCCGACCGTGCCGGGAAAGCAGCGGACCTGGCCGAACTCAGCGAACTGCTCGCCCTGTGCCTTCTCGCAGATTTGCCGGAGGGAATCAGCGCAGTGACTGGCGCCCTTGCGCAGCGCACCGCGGTCCAGCAAGACATCCCGGCTTTGCTCAAGACAATTGCTCCGCTCGCCCAAACCTGCAGGTACGGAAACGTCCGCGGGGTCGATGTTACGGACGTGCGCAAGATTCTGGACGCCACCGTGGTACGGGCAAGCGTGGGCCTCCCGGTCGCCTGCGCCGGACTGGATGACGATGCCGCGCTCGCCATGCGACGCGCCATCGATTCGGCCCAACACGGCCTGTCCCTGTTGCCCGAATTGCCGCTGGACGACTGGCACCAGGCCCTCGCCGCCGTCGCACGCTCGGACCGGCTGCACGGTTCCGTCGCCGGCCGCGCAACAAGGCTGCTACTTGATGCGGGCCTGGTGGAAAGGAACGACGTCGCAGAACGGCTTAGCCGCCGGCTTTCGGTCGCCACGCCCGCGCCGCAGGCCGCGGCCTGGCTTGAGGGACTCCTGTCCGGGGACGCGGTCCTCCTGATCCACGACCATCACCTTCTTCAGATCGTCGATGGCTGGCTCGCCGGGGTCCAGGACGACGCGTTCGACGACGTCCTGCCGCTCTTGCGCAGGACGTTTTCAGCCTTCAGCCGCGCGGAACGCCGGGAAATCGGCGAACAGGTCAGCCGTGCGGCAGACATCACCCAGGCCGCCGAACCAACCGCGGACCTCACCGCCGCCGGGCCGGCGCTTCGAACCATGGCCCGCTATCTCGGATGGGAGGTGCTCGCGTGACGGACGCGGACCCCGAAGCACGTGACCGGCTCGCCCGCTGGAGGTTGGTACTCGGCGGGGACGACGCCGACGGCATCACAAGGGGCGACGGCACGGGCGTGCAGCTCTCCGCTGCGGACGCCCGACGCGACAAGACGCTGGAAGACCTTTACGACGCGCCGCGAAAAGGGCCCGGCGGCCTGGGCGCTTCCAGTCCCCGGGTGGCGCGGTGGCTCGGCGACATCCGAGGGTACTTCCCGTCGTCGGTGGTGCAAGTAATGCAGGCCGACGCCATGGATCGGCTGGGCTTGCGGCACCTGCTTCTGGAACCGGAGATGCTTCGCACCGTCCAGCCCGATATCGGCCTCGTGAGCACGCTCATCGGACTCGGCCGGGTGATCCCGGAACAATCACGAGAGAGTGCCAGGGCAGTGGTCCGCGAGGTGACCCGCCAGCTTGAGGACCGCCTGAGGGCCAAGACAATCCAAGCCGTGTCCGGAGCATTGGACCGGGCGGCGCGGACCCGGAGGCCGCGGCATCGGGACATCGACTGGAACAAGACCATCGCCGCCAACCTCAAGCATTACCAACCGGACTATCGCACGGTGGTCCCCGAGCGGCTGGTCGGGTACGCCCGGCGCAGCACCGAAATCCAGCGCGAAATCATCCTCTGCATTGACCAATCAGGCTCGATGGCCGAATCAGTCGTGTACTCCAGCGTCTTCGGCGCAGTGCTCAGTTCACTGAAGTCCGTGCGCACCCGCCTGGTGGTTTTCGACACCGAAGTGGTTGACCTGACCGAGGACCTGGACGATCCCGTGGATGTATTGTTTGGCGTTCAACTCGGCGGAGGCACCGACATCAACCGGGCGCTCGCCTACTGCCAGGAGCAGATCACCCGGCCGGGCGAGACGATCCTCGTCCTGATCAGCGACCTTTACGAGGGCGGCATAGCTGAAGAGATGCTTCGGCGAGCCGCCACGATAGTTGGATCGGGGGCAACCATGATCGCGCTGTTGGCATTGAGCGACAATGGCCACCCCACGTTCGATTCAAACCACGCCGCGGCCCTTGCCGGCGTCGGAGTCCCCGCTTTCGCCTGCACCCCCGACTTGTTCCCGGAGCTCATGGCGGCAGCAATTGAACGCCGTGACGTGGGCGATTGGGCCGCTTCGCACGACATCCCCACTAGCCACGAAACGTAGAAGGCTCCGCATGGCCCGTTCGGGGTGGGCCATGCGGAGCCTTCTCTCCTCAGAGTGCGGTCAGGATTCCGCTCAGGATTCCGCGCCGCCGTGCAGCCCGTCGTCGCTGCTGTCGTCTTGCTGGCGTGGCCTTATCACCACCGTAGCCCTCGGACGGCGTAGATACCAAGCAGACTTAGTACTTTGCGGGGGTCGGAACTTGAGAAGCTCCCGCTAGAACTTGTCCGAAGAGTCGACGGACTCCCCTACCGTCGCCACGGGGGCCACGTTTGGGTCCCCGCCGACAGAGCCGATAAATGCCTGGATCTCGGAATCACCGAAGAAGTTCTGGAACGCGTCCACCGACTCCCATTCGTCAACCACCAAGACAAACCCGTCTCCGATCGCGAACTGATGATGGAGAGCGCCTGCGGCCTTGCCGCGCTCGCCCCATGCGCGGAACTCGTCCGCACGTTCCTCGAGCGCTTTGGTGAATGCGTTTGTATCACCGGACACCTTGGTTGTGATGATGACGGACATGGTCATGACCTCCTATGGATTGCGTTCAAAAAGTGACGATGATCACACCAGTGAGCACAAGGCAAAATTACGCCCGGAAGCCTGATTAGGCGAGGCCTTGAGTAGAATTTCCCGCCGCCGGCCTCGCCACGTCCAGTCAGCGCACGAGTGGTTTCCCAAGCGGCAATCCTCGGCCGCCGGTCTGGCTCCACATGACATCGATATAGAGGTAAACGGCCACGGCGACGAATGCGAACGTAAACCAGCCCCCGAGATTGGTCATGCTCGCATTGTTTTCTACGGTACCGATAAGCAGCAACAGGAGTGCGGCATCAACGAACACAAGCATGAGCGTAGAAGTCCACGGGAGACGCAGCGTCACAAGCGTGAGCAAGGAGAACGCGAAGAGCCAACAAATCAACCAAAGCGATTGCGCATTCACGGCTTGTTCGGCGGAAATGCCGTACCAACCGTTGATAAGTCCGAGTGACAAGGCAGAGTAGCTGGCAAAGAAGCCGAAGAACAGCGCGAAAACACCGGCCGAAGCATTCTGGCCGAGCGCGCACGCCCAGACCGTTGCCAACAGCAGGCCGACCGCAGAGGCGGCGACCGCCGTCGGTAGAGCGACTGCGGCTGCACTAGCTGGAACAAAGCCGGTGTTGACCAGGCCAAGACCGAACGCCCCGGCCACGGCCATAGGTATTCCGACTATGCCGGGCGTGCCCGCGAGGGGGCCGGACGGCGTTTCAAGCTCTTGGGAAGTGACGGCAAAGGGGAGGTCCTCAATAACAGACGTACTGGGCATGGCAGGGTTTGTTCCTTTCCATAAAGGGAACTGCGTTGTGGGGAAAACAGGGGTTACGAAAAAGATCGAGGGAGGGTTCCGGATGGACGACAACCTCTTTCTCAGTGTGGATTAGGTCACAAATAATGAGCATCCGTGGCCATTACGGATTTCTCCACGGAGGCTGGCACGGATTGACCTCGGTGTTGACAACCGCAATTCTGTTAACACACTCGGCCCGTGTCAGCCGCGCCCCCCGTGCTACCAGAAAGCCCAGCCATGAACCGCACGCGAGTTGTAGTCGGACAAACCGCCCAGCTATCCCGGAACATTACCGAACGGGACATCGAGCTATTCACAGAAATCAGCGGTGACCGCAATCCAATTCACTACGACTTGAAATCGGCACAAGCCTCGCGCTTTGGCGGGATCGTGGTGCAAGGCGGAGTCACAAGCGCCATTTTGAACGCCGTCGTCGCGGAGAAGCTGCCCGGCCCTGGCACGGTATTCCTGAACGTCAATTGGGATTTCAAGGCGCCCGTGCGCCCCGGGGATGTCATCACCGGACACGTCGAAGTCACGGAAACCCGCGAAGACAAACCGATCACCAAGCTCCGGACCTGGGTTGTCCGGGACGACGGCACAGTGGTATTAGACGGCACTGCCGTCTGCTACACAATGGACCTCGGCGCAATCGACGATTGATCTTGACGGCGCCTGGCGCCCGAACGGACTAGGGCCGGCGGGCGCCGTGGGACTTCGACAACTCCAACTCCTGGACTTCCCCGAGGTATCCGCCGAGTCCTGCTTCCAGGGCCCATTTCCGCACTCGCGATACGTCGTCCTGGATCTGGTCCACAAGTTCGTCCGTGCCGGAGAACTTCCGCTGAGGACGAATGAGGCTCCGCAACGTCACCACGACTGTCTTCCCGTAGAGGTCACCGGTGAAGTCCAGAAGGTTGGCCTCAAGCAGACGGTGACCCTGGGAATAGTAGGTAGGGCGGTCGCCGACGGACACGGCAGCAACGTAGAGCGAACGGCGAAACAGCGGGCCGATATGGACGGTACCGGCCCATACGCCCTTGAGAACGTCGTTTTCGGGGATAGCGATATTCGCCGTTGGAAATCCGAGAAGCCGTCCACGATGGTCTCCGTGGTCTACCATGCCCGTGACCTGGAAGAAGTCACGGTCTTGTCGCTTCGAAAACGGCAAAGTCCGCGCGGGTGCGTTCGATTGCAATGGGTCTCTTTTCACGTGATTCTCCTGGATTGGCAAGCTGGCGTCAGCTTGATCGCGGGATTCTGAATTATCGGGAAATCTTGAAAGGCATGCCTTCGACCGACCCCGCGGCCTTATTCGAAGTCCGTGGTACCTGCATTTCCACGTCGCAGATAGCAACGTGGCGGGGCATTGCCAATTCCATATATGCGGCACGCGCCTCATGCAGGTACTTCAACGCGCGTTCGGACGATGCTTTGCCTCCTGATTGAAGGAGCATTTTCCCGTGGAACCTCAAGGTGTGGGCGCGTTCCACAACATGGGGAATGCTCTCTGCATCCTGAAGGGCCTCGCGGAAGTACCGTTCTGCCCGGAGCCAATCTCCTGCAGCGGCGGCGGCAATTGCGGCTGAACGCTTCAGCAACCGGCCGCCCCGGAATTCGACGCAGACAACACCGGTGCGTTCGATGCATTCTTCAATGGCCGGCAGCAATTCCCCAGCTTGCTCCATCTCTCCCAAAACCACTAAACCTTCAACAGCCGTGAGCGCCGCGACCCATGAACCGCAGGTGTTGGCTTGGCCCGGCGTTGGAAGGGTGTTTCGATGTTCCGCAAACAACGCAATGGCTGCTTGCGAGTCGCCCATGTAGGCGAGCACCTCGAACAGGGCCGACCAACCCCATCCGACCATGGCCGTCTTTGCCTCCTCATCGAGCGCCGCTGAATAGGCATCCTTGGCTTCCTCCCATTCGCCGGCCAGGAATTTGGCCAATCCAAGCCAAGCAAGCGAATGCTCAAGGGTTGCAAGTCCGACGGCGTGACAGAACGAGAAATCCCTTCGCGCAAATTTCTCAAGGGCGACCGGGCTTCCGACCTGGAAGAAGTCAATCATCGCGTTCATGCGCGTGTGCTGCTGTTGGGCGGCATAATTGCCCACACGAACGGCAATGGGAGCAAGTTCGGCGCCGACCGCGCGGGCTTCATCGAGCCGGCCCAGGCCAACAAGGGCGTAGTTCAAGAACCCGAGCATGCTTGTCAAAGTCCAGGCATCGTCTGAATGGCGCAGTATCTCCAGTGCCTCATAGCCCGCCGAGACCGCTTCCCGGTGTTCCAGGAAAGCCGGCAGCTGCATAGTGCGCATGGCCAAGCCATGCCCTCGAAGTTCCGTGTCTTCCAGGCGGGACGCAATATCCAATTCTTCGTGGATATTGGCCGCGCTGGATTCGTACTCGCCACTCCAGGCGTGGACAAAAGACAACGCGCCAAGCAGCCTTCCCCGTTCAGAGCCGTTATAGCTGCCAAGCATCTTGAGGCCATAAAGGGCCAGATCGGTTGCCTCATGCATCCGGAAAAACCAGAACATCGTGTGGCTTGCGGCACTGCACGTACGTGAAATTGCGTTGACGTCACCTAGTTCGGCATAGATGTCCACCGCACTACGCAGCGAAGCCACCGAATCCGGCCATCGCCCTACTGTCCGCAACGCCAATCCACGCTGGAACCACAGTTCGGCGCGGTCGAAAGCCTGTGCCGTGTCCATGAACATCATGGCTTGGTTGAGGTAGCGAAGGCCTTCTTCCGCTGCGGAGCTGTTAAGTGCGGCCCGTCCGGCCATCGTCAGGTAGCGCACAATATTCTGGCGATCCGTGATCGGGCCTGCTTGGACCAGGTGCCGGGCGATCTCGTCTGCCCGCTCTTCCAAGGCATGCGGAAACAAGTGCTCCAGGGCGGACGCCGCGGCCGCATGTATCCGGCGCACCCGTGCCGCCGATATGTTCTCGATGATTGCCCTTCGCACGATTGCGTGGACGAACTCGAAACGCTCCACTGCTCCGGGAGAAATGCCGGTGACGTCATACAAAAGCTGAGCCTGCGTCGCTTCCTCCACGCCTTCCAAAAGCGTGTGATCATCAATCCCGGCGATTCTCTGCAGAACGCTCAATTCGAATTCCTGGCCTAACACCGCCGCCATCCCCAACAATGCCTGCGTTTCATGCTTAAGTCGCCGAACACGGGCTGCAACGATGTCCTTGACTCCGTGAGGCACATCCGTCTTGCCTGCCGGCCTCAGTCCACCGTCCTCCCCGAGGCTGCGGATCAGCTCTCCGGCATACAGCGGGTTTCCCCGGGTTTCAGTGAAGATTTCATGGGCCACGCTTTCAGGAAAAATGTCCTCCCGTGGCGGAACCGATCCGACGTCGGACCCCAACAACTGGGCTATTTCCTGGGTGTGCAGTCCGCCCAGCTGGATTTGAACCGGCGTCGCGTCGCGCCGCAAGTCCCCTATGAACTCGATCAGGGCGTCAGAGACTTCACCGGAGCGAAGGCTACAGACAATGAGGGTACGCTCAAGTACTTCAACCTGCATAAGGTGCTTGAGCAGCAAAAGTGTTGGCTCCGGAGCCCAGTGGAGGTCGTCAATGGCGATCAACATCGCAGAAGATTTGGAAGCATGGCGGAGGACCCGGGTTACAGCATCGAACAGCCGCAGCCGGGTAATCGTTGGATCCGGGCGGGTCGCGTCAAGGGGAATCCTCGGCAAGGGGATGCCGGAATTTGGAATAATCCTGCCCAACTCTGCGGCAAGGTCGCCAAGTTCCCCGGCCAGGCGCCCGGGTTCCCACGCGCGGATATAGGGAGCGAGGGCGTGCCCGACCGCTTCAAAGGGTCCTGCGACGTCCTCATCACAACGTCCGTAAATCACCAATGGATGGTCGTTGTCCGATATTTGACGGGCGAACTCAGCAACCAGCCTGCTCTTTCCGATGCCCGGATCGCCCGAGACCAATACAAGTCGCTGCGCGCCCCCTTTTACTTTCCCCCATTCATCGTGCAATTGCTGAAGCTCAGGAAACCTGCCCACAAATTCACCGGCGTTAGCCATCCTTAGCAATGAGGGCGGTGCCTCGATCCGCACCGGACCGGCGTCGTCGTGGGCCCGCACAGCAGCTACGAGACCCGCGCGGTCAGCGACATCGAACTTCGTCAAGAGATTCGAGACATGACTTTCCACAGTTCGCACGCTGATACCCAGGCTTGCGGCAATTTCGGCATTCGCCAGATGGTTGAGAACTGCCTGAAGTACCTCCGATTCCCTGGAGGTGATCCCCTTGTCACGAAACGACCCGGACTTCGCTTGCGAAAAATCTGCCGGCATTGATGGATTCCTCTCTGAACCCCCGAGTGTGGCAGGCCAACTCCACAACAACCGTGAGCCATCAACGGTGTCATGGGCAGTTCGATCTGATCAAAATAGTCTAGGTGCATTCACGGCGAGTTAAGTGCGTTCGCCGGGCCTGGGCTGCCGGCGGCTACCGATCCCCACGCCGGTAACCGCCGGCAGCTATTAGCAGAGTCCCCTGAAGAGCGATCCGGCAATCACGAAATCACCGCGTCGGCAGTCATCCTGTACGCGGCGCCCGGGTGCTCCGAAGAGAGGCGGGACTGGCCCGTGAGCCGCTCTCGCAGTGTCATCACGCCATCCGCAGCCGGGTCCTGCGGGACATGGCCACGCTTGCGAAGCTCAGGAACCACCAGTTCGACGAAGTCCTCCATCGTCCCGGGTGCGATGACGCGGCCAAGGTTGAAACCGTCGACGTCCGCGATTTCCATCCACCGCTCCATTTCATCAACGATCGTTTCCGGCGATCCAACGACTGAGGCACTGAATCCGCCAATGCACAGCCACTTCGCGAGCCGTTCCTTGGTCCAGACAACCTCGCTGTCAACGCGGGTCAGCATGTCGATCATTGCCCGGATGGCGTCGCTTTCAATGCTCTCAAGCGGTTGATCTGCCGGAGCCGACGACATATCAATACCGGTCCATCCGCCGAAGAGGGTCAGTGCCGCATCCGTGTCCGCGTACTGATAGAAATCCTCCAGCTTGGCCTGTGCTTCCTCGTCGGTCGGCGCCGTGATCGGGGTCAGCATCACGATGACCTTCACACTCCGCGGGTCCCTTCCTGCTGCGGCGGCCTGCTGGCGGACCTTGTCGACAGTCGGCCGGAGTTCCTCGGGACTTGTGCCGATGACGAAAACTGCTTCGGCATGCTTCCCGGAGAACTCCATGCCCTTGGAAGACGTTCCGGCTTGGAACAGGAAGGGAGTGCGCTGCGGGCTCGGCTGCCCGAGGTGGGCACCGGGTACCTTGTAGTACTTCCCCTCATGGTTGATGTCGTGGACCTTGGACGGATCGGTGAAGATGCGCTTGTCCTTATCAATGACTACTGCATCCTCCTCCCACGACCCTTCCCACAGCTTGTAGCAAACCTCCATGAACTCGTCTGCTACTGCGTAGCGTTCATCGTGCGGGATCTGGTTGTCGAGCCCGAGATTGCGGGCAGCACTTGCCTGGTAGGACGTCACGATGTTCCATGCAACCCGGCCCTTTGTGATGTGGTCCAACGTGGTCATGGTCTTCGCGAAGGAGTACGGAAGCTCGTACGTCAAGGACTTCGTCACACCGAAGCCCAACCTTTCAGTGACCGCTGCCATTGCGGCCACCGGAATGGCGGGGTCACCCACGGGGGCCTGCGCTGCAGTACGGAGAGCGGTGTCGCGAGAGCCGCCATAAACATCGTAGAAACCAAGAACGTCTGCAATAAAGAGGCAATCGAATCCTCCGCGTTCAAGGAGCTTTGCCAGGTCGGTCCAGTAGTCGACGTCCTTATAGCGGTGGGTTTGATCATCAGGATGCGCCCACATTCCCGGATTCTGGTGCCCCACGCAATTCATGTCGAAAGCGTTCAAGATCATGCGCTTCTTGGAGGCCTGCTGATTTGTCATGCTTACATCCTTTTTCTATGAATGGAAAATATCGGCGAAGAGTGATTTCACGTCCCGAGGGCCTGGGCAACGCTTCCGGAGAGATGCGCCCTTCGGCCGTCCATGATCTGCCTTCATCACTTCAGCGCCCCTATGACGCCGATCACAGTGCCAACCTATGTTCAGCGGACAGAGGCCTACATCCGTGCTCAATACGGAATTCACCACGGTGTTTCACCCGGACATAACCTGCGATGCCGCCGTCGGCCATTTGCCGCGAATTTCCGGGCTTTTTAAGTGCCTGCTCCCGTGGAGAAATCCGTGACCGCTACGGATGCAAGTCTGTGTGATGCAACCCACACTGAAGAGACATCGAGCCGGCGGCGAACCTTTCCGGCAGCCCAACACAAGAAAAGGACGATCGACATGACAAGAGAAGAAGCCTATGCAACATGCCCCGCGGATTCTTACGTGGAATACTACGGAGGCAAGTGGCTCGTGGTGCCGTTGGCGCCGGTCCAACAGCCGGTCTTTTTCACGTGCTTGCCCGGTACGCGGGACCTCCGGCACTGATTGCTTGGGCGACGTGATTGCGATGTCGACGACGACTCCCGCCCCTTGCCCGAACCCGCTCAGCGGAGGGATCCGCCGTGTGTGATAACTGCCGCCGTGCACTGCATGAACTGGAAGTCCAGTGGGGCAACCAGTCCCTCGACCTCGCCAAGATCCGGCACATACTCAGCCATCAAGACGACGCCGACGTCGCCTGATCGCGCGCCGGCCGCATGGATTACCCCGTGTTCAACGAACACGGGGTAATCCTTATGAAAGCACTTTTTCGCGGGTCTCTCCGAATGGGACAGCGTCGCTGAGTTCGAATGTGTAGCGTCCCGGCTCGTGTCGGGTGACGAGGATGCCGGCGTACCGTTCCGGGGTCGCTGCCCGACGAAGCATGGCTTCTGCGTCGTCGAGCACTTCATACAGCCGGCCTGCTTCAGTGACACGGACTTCCAATTGTTCCGTAGCTTGGCTACTCATCTGCAGCCTCACTTCTTGCCATTCGCAAGCGTGTGCGACGCCGGGTCCCGCCTGAGCAACCACATGGCAAAGCAACCGAAGAGTGGTCCCGCGGCAAGCATGGTGAATCCGATCCCCCAGCCAAAGCTGCTGACCACGAAGTCCATCGACTGGATCGTGACGAGCGTGACGGCAAAGCCCAGGCATATTTGGATGGTCAGCATGGTTCCCACTGACTCCGGCGGTGAAAGCTCCACAACGCATGCTGAGAACTGGGCAGAATCGGCAATAATCGATATGCCCCAAACAACGGCCACGGCGAGTATGAGCAGTGGTGGACCGCCAAACAACCACCCCACCGAAAGTGCGCACGCGCCGCTGATCGCCATGGACCAGATAGTGACAGCCGTACGACCGTACCGGTCTGCCAAACGTCCGCCGAGCATTGCCCCCAATGCACCAGCCGCGATGACGAGGAAGGTGGCGGCTGGAGCAAGCCCCGGTTGATCGATTCCCCGGGCGTGCAAGGATGCGCGGAAGAACGCGCCGATCCATGCCCACATTGCGTACAGTTCCCACATGTGTCCCAGATATCCCATGTTGGCCAAGCGAATAGGCCGCTTGAGCCACGCTGCCTTCGCTACGTGCGGATCAAAGCGTTGAGCCCGGGTGAATCCCGGCCCCAGCTGTACCAGCTTGACCAAGCCCGCCGCGGACAGGGCAGCAACCGATGAAACCGCGTAAACCAGTTTCCAGTCCCATGCTGCGCCAATCGTGAAAAGGTGGGGAAGGGCGGACCCAATGGTCAGCGCTCCAACCAAAAGGCCAACCAGCTTTCCGAGGTCATGTTTGGCCCAGCTTGCAACCATCCTCATACCCACGGGGTAGATGCCCGCCAGGGAAATTCCTGTGGCGAACCGGAGGATCAGCGCCATGTTTCCCACGGGTTGGACCACAAGCAGGGCTGCCGTCGTGGCCGCAGCCGCCGCTGCAGAAATGGCAAAAAAATTCCGGGGATCAAACCTGTCCGACAAATTGAGCAAAGCACTGAGCAGGGCGCCCAGCACGAAACCGACCTGGAGGATACTGGTCATTGCGGCCATCCGCGGACCGGAGATCGGTTCGAGCGTGGCGATACTGGGCAGAGCCGCAGTCGAAGCGAACCACACGGCCAATGTCAGGACTTGGCACAGCAGGATCAGCGCAATTGATGTGGTCCTGGAGCGCTTTCGTGGGATAGGCAGTGTTTCTTGTTGAAGCGTCATTCGGATCCTTAGTCACTCGGGCAGAGACTTTCATCTCATCTTGGGGTTATACGTTTTTGAGGAAGCTGCCTTAGCGTCTTGTCCGCCTCAGGCTTCAACGTCCGGCGTTCCGCCGCCACCGGGGACCGGTCCGCGACTAGTGCTCGTGGCCGCTTCCAAGATCGGGGCAAGCCAGTGAACACCACCATCAAACCGTCCGACCTTCTGTCGTTTCACCCACCGATACGCCGAATACCCCGGACCAAGCGCCAACCGCCGGTGGTTGGTTTCGACTTGGTAGACGAAATGGGAAGTGCATCGCGAACCATGGACCAACTCGATTGTCGGACCAGCCTGAATCGTAAGAATGTCACGAACTGTCAGGCCGGTCCCACCATGAAGTAGCTGTATGCAATGCAGCAATTCATCATCCTCAGAGGTTCGCTCAGGCTGGGGCGACGAGAGTAGCTGCCACGGCGCACTAGCCGTTAGAGAGTGTCTCGATCGTTTAAAGAGCCCTACCCTCCCCCTCCAGGTGAGCAAAACGTCAAGCTGCTTCGCGCTCGTCTTCGTACCGGCAACTTCCATCGTTGCTTGGACAGTCAACATGATGTGCTGGACGGGATTAGAGGGGATCCAGCCGGCCAAAGGTCGAACGGTGGAGCACCAACGGCTTATGCACACTATGGGACCGGAAATCTTCGACCTGCAACAAAATCAGAATGTGGTCGCCAGCATCGATTTCCCTGTGAATAGAGCACGTCAGCCAAAGCGGTGACCCGGATATGTAAAGGTCATTCCGCTCGCCGGACACTGTCTCTACTCCGTTGAAACGTTTGGCCTTATCCCGCGAAGCGAGCTGCCGGCAAACGGGATGGTGATCCTCTCCCATGACAGATACGCCGATGAAAGGAGCGTCCTTGATTTTGGGCCACGTCGATGAGGATTTTTGAACCGAAAACAATACGAGCGGCGGTTCATGTGAGATGCCGACAGAGAACGACGATGCAACGAGGACCTGGCGTTCATCCTGGACCGTCGCAGAGAGTGCAACCACTCCCGCGGGAAATTGGGACAGAGCGTCCTTAAGGAGACTTTCGTCAGTAATTTGAGTCGTCATGACCGTTCCTTTCAATAGTTTCTTAGGGACCGGCGTCTAGTGGCTGCTGCCTCAAGTAAGGCGCACTGGGACCGGGAGTGGCACCGCACCCAAGAAGCCTGGAATCGATTCGGGCTTGTGCACCACCGCCCTCTCAGTGTGGGTTGCATCACAAGAGCCTTACATCCGTGGCAATCACGGATTTCTCCACGGGAGCAACCACGGAGTGAATGAACATTTGTTGCAAGCCATTTCGGGTGGGGTTTCCCGCGAGGTTTGGTGCGGTCGACTGCTATCAGTGCCCGGTCCCGTGGAGAAATCCGTAATAGTTACGGATACGCGTGACTTGCCCCCTCATCAATACTGACTGGAACAATGCCGCAAGAACCACGGCATTGGTCCATTCCGCACAGTCAAGCTAGAGAGCTCCCTGCTAATGCATGGCCAGGTGATCTTTCCGAAGGGAGAAACGTGAATCCGACAGCGACCGCGAGCACGATGCGCATAGCGCCACTGCTGAGATTGTCGGGAAATTGTCCTCCTCGTCGCACGGCCTTCCCCGCCGGAGCATCCCTCGCCAGTGGTGCTGCGCAGCAGGCCATCGAGCAGCATGTTCGGGTACTTGTGGAGGACCGGGTTGCGACACGGATTTTCGCGAAGGATGCCTCGTTGTGGGGTCCGGAGGCGGAGTCCGAGGCGGCCATCCGTTTGGGGTGGGTGGAGGCGGCTGCCGTTTCCCGGGCCCTGGTCGGGGGGATCCTGGAGCTGCGGGACGCGTTCCGGGCCGAAGGGGTCTCCCGGATTGTGTTGTGCGGGATGGGTGGTTCTTCGCTTGCCCCGGAGGTGATTGCCGGTACTGCTGGCGTCGGGCTGA